>CANMLS010000011.1 GCA_947498785.1 uncultured Aquimarina sp.
GATGAATATGCTGCTTATTTAACTGTTTTTAATAATGAAAGTTCAAATAATTTTCCAATAAATAAAATAATGGTTAGCGCTGCTAAAGTTTGCCTAGATAAATCATGTAAAGAATAAAAAGATGATACTATAGATTTTATCTACCCTAAGATGTAAGCTATAATTTTGGATACTGTCTTACAAAACAACTCTTTTTCATTGGTAAAACCCTTTTCGTGAGTAAAATTCACTTCATTTAATTATGAATTCTGTTTCAGCGGGTTTAATATCACTTCTAGTTACTTCTTTTTACTACTTTTTACTACTTTTTGCCAATGGATTAAACTCGAGACATAGTTGTACCCAATACTCTAAATCTTTGTCAAGGTCAAACCCATCTGGGGTTACAAACACAAAACCTTTCATTGCCCTGCCTGTAAAATCCATTGGTTGACATCCTTCTTTTTTCATAGCTTCTCCTGTGGCATCAACACCTATTCTAGCCATAAGCAAATCCATTTCTTTTTTCTTACTAAAATGAATACCGCAGCACATTTTATTATCTACCATAAAACACAATCCCCCCATCATTTTCTTTTCATAGAAGTTGGCTTTTCGTTCTCTAAAAATCTGACGTATCCGATCCGCTATAAATTCATTATATGCCATAATCATTGTATTGTTTTTAATAAATATTCATTTATAGGACGCATGGCATGCCAATATTTCATAATCTCCTCAATCAGGTTTCTACTGCTGATTAATCCTGAAGCTTCTTCGCCAACAAAATAGAATTGTTTATTTGCGATTAGAGGCTCCTTTTTACATGCTTCTTGCCATTCTTTAGGAATACGTTTCATGGTTTCTCCTCTGATCTCTCCAAATCTTTGCACAAAATCCGTATGCTCTAACAAGTCTTTAAACGTTGTTGCATCCTTGCTGATTGTAGTTCTTATCCTATGCAACTGTTCCTTAGATGGTCCAAAACATCCTCCCATAATCCCTATCATTTCTGGTGAAAAACGTAAAAAAATACCAGGAATACTTTTATCCTTACGCCCTTCTCTGGAAACAAAAGCTGTATAATGAAGATTGTACGGAGATTTATCTTTAGAAAATCGAATATCCCTGTTAATTCTTAATATACAATCTTTTGGTTTAATCATTATATCAGAGTCATATCGTTGGATTTCTTCAATTAATTTCTCGACAAATACCTCGAAAGGTTTTTTTACACTTTTTTCATATCTATTTTTGTTATCATGAAACCAGTCCTTGTGATTATTTTTTGCCAAATCTTTAAAAAATAAAACAAAGTCTTCTGTAAAATAATGCATACTAATAAATTTAAGAGAAAACTATAGAGCTTATCGAAATTATCAAGACTTCTAAAACCATCGATAAGCCCTTATTAAGATGAATATTAAAACTAATGATAGTTACTACAAGGAAATTATTTCATAGAGTGAAAAGCCACTCTATTCCCTTCTGTATCTAAAAATATGGCCATAAATCCGTTTTCTCCTAAAGAGGTTTTAGGCATCAGAATTTTTCCTCCTGCTTTTTCTACTCTTGCCAAAGGTACCGACAAATCCTCTCCTCCGTTAAGATATGCAAATGTTCCTTCTTGTGAAGGTTTATTTCCATTACCGTGAGTAATGCAACCTCCTACTCCTCCATCCTTATATGGGAAGAATGCCATTTTAAAATCTATTTCTATTGGCTGTAATTCGGCTTGCAAAAGTTCGTTGTAAAATTTTATTGCTCTTTCAAAATTGGTGCTTGGTATTTCAAACCAGCTAATTGCGTTTGACATGATCTATATTTTATTGATTTCTAATACCTCAAAGGTAAACGATCATATGAATCAAAAAAATTATATTTTTGTAAAAACATAGGTTTCTAAAATGAAGAAAAACGAAGAATTATTTTATCTGATTAAGTCATTAACCAAAAGTGAAAAACG
Organism: uncultured Aquimarina sp.; assembly: GCA_947498785.1. Lineage (GTDB taxonomy): Bacteria > Bacteroidota > Bacteroidia > Flavobacteriales > Flavobacteriaceae > Aquimarina. The sequence goes on from CANMLS010000011.1 coordinate 1,946, forward strand.
ATATTTCAAATTAAGTGTGCAAGGAAACGAGTCTACAGAATATCTTCATCTCTTTGACGCCATAGAAGCTCAAAAGATCTATGATGAAACAAAAATTAAAATGCTTTTTAAAGACAAGACCTTTGTCACACAATTAACTACAATAAAAAACTACCTGAAGCAACGTATTTTACAGTCTTTGCGCAGCTATCATTCTAGAATTTCAAAAAATGCAGAACTTATGGATATCATCCGTAATGTAGAAATTCTTTATCACAAAGGACAATATACTATTTGTAAAAGTGAATTGAACCGTGCAGAAAAGAAAGCCAAAAATTTTCAGCAAGACATGTTGTTGTTTCATATAGAGGATTGGAAAAGAAAAGTGCATCAGGCACTATATCCTCAGGATTTCACAACATTAAAAACCATTATAGAAAAACAAAAGGACACACTTGATTCTACCAACGAATACATCGACCTGTTATTAGCCAATGTAGACCCTGCACAATTCTCATTATCACATAAAAAAAGTGTTTCTCTTCAAAACAAAACCCTTAAAACCCTTCATAAATACAGAAAACAACTCTTAGCTAAACATACGGACAAAGCGAAGCAAACCTTAGAAAACTTAATCAAAGAATGGGAGCAAAACCCAGAGTTATTAAGAGAATATTTTGCCCTGTATTTCTCTGTTAACAACAATCTTCTTGGTTTTCTAGTATTTAAAAAACAATACAAAGAAGCATTTGTGAGAATTCTTCTTTTAAAACAAAAAGCCCAAACAATAACTACCGTTTCTGCAGCTATAATAAAAGAAACATTACGACTCTATAATATCGAACTCGAGATCCATAGAAACTTAAAAGATCTACATACCACTCATGATGTAATTAATGAAATTCAAAACTTTATCAACACACACAAAACACTGGTTCCTAATAATTATTGGGTCTCATTCCGTTTTCAATTTGCTAATATTTACTTCCTTAAAGAAGACTACAAAAAAGCATTACAATGGATCAATGATATTCTGAATCATCAAACAAAAAAAGATCGTAAAGATTTAATCACACATACATATTGGCTTAACCTTCTTGTACATTATGAATTAGGTAATGGCTTTACATTACGTTATCTTATCGAATCTATAAAAAAACAATTAAGAAAACAAAAAAACATAGTTTTCTATGAAAAAATCATCCTGAAGTTTTTATCAAAAACGGTAGAGTATGATGCCAAGGAGAGAAGAAAAGCGTTTATTGCTCTTAATAAACAGCTCGAGGAGTATCCCATTCCTAATCATGTTTTGGGATATGTGGATTTTACAGAATGGATATTTAAAAAATGCTAATCAGTTTCTTCTGCTACTCTAACTAGTACACATATAAACAACTATATGATTCAAAAAGAATTTTAATATATAGAACTATCTAAAGATTCTTAAGTTCAAAAGGGGATCTGCCGAATTCAGTAAATCCCCTTTTGCACTTAAACTAAGGTGAATATATTTTATGAAAAATAAATATAGATTCCTATCACAATTATGCAGATTACTCCTCCTACTATTTTAACATGTTTCCAGGGAGTGATGTCTACTTCCTTTGTGTATTCCTGCACATAGGGTACTTTTCTTGGAAATAGTTTTCCTATAATAAGCATGATAATAATATTCAACACAAAAAGAATAGCCATAACATGTAAAAAATGAGGGAACTGTTCTTCCATAATTGTACCATCTAATATCACATAAATGAGGTATAGTACTGCTCCCGAAACAATAGCAATTTTTGCTGCAATTGCTGGCACATTTTTGGTTAAATATCCCACCACAATGATCGTTAGAATCGGAATACTATAGCACCCATTTACTTGCTGTAGATATCCAAACAATCCATCAGGAGCATTTGCAATAAATGGAGCAATAAACATTGCCAACAGCGCCAATACCACCCCAAATAATTTACCAGCTTTTACGACTTGTCGCTCTGAGGCCTCTTTATTAATATATTCCTTGTAGATATCAATTCCGAATAAAGTAACAGAACTATTTAAAGCACTATTAAATGAACTTAGGATAGCACCAAAAAGAACAGCTGCAAAAAAGCCAACTAAAGACAAAGGCAATACTTTACTTACCAAAGTCGGGTATGCTTCATCAGCATTGGTAAGTGTATCTCCAAACATATGAAACGCAATGACTCCTGGAAGTACAACTATTAACGGACCTAGAATTTTGATAAAAGATGCCAATATCAACCCTTTTTGACCTTCTTTTAGGTTTTTTGCTCCCAATGCTCTCTGAATAATTGCCTGATTTGTTCCCCAATAAAACAATTGTACCAACATCATCCCAGTAAAAATTGTAGCAAATGGCACAGAAGCTTCACTAGACCCCAAAGAATTAAATTTCTCTGGATTATCGTTCAATAATGTTGTTAGCCCTGTGGTAAGGCTTCCGTTTCCTATATGAAGTAATCCAAAAATGGGAATCATAATTCCACCTATCAATAATCCAACAGCGTTAATTGTATCAGAGACTGCTACAGCTTTAAGTCCTCCAAAAATGGCATAAATAGATCCTGTAATTCCTATTCCGAAAACACAAATCCATATAGACATCGTTTTAGATACTCCTAACAATTCGGGAACATCAAACATGGTACTAATAGCTAAAGATCCAGAATACAAAACAATAGGTAAAAACACCACTACATAACCTGTAAGAAACAATCCAGAAGCTATAGCTTTGGTTGTAGTATCATATCGTCTTTCCAAAAATTGTGGAACCGTAGTAATTCCCCCTTTTAGATATCTAGGCAATAAAAATATAGCGGTAACCACCATCGCAATAGCTGCTAGGGTTTCCCATGCCATTACCAAAATACCTTCAGTAAATGCTTGCCCATTAAGACCTACGATTTGCTCAGTAGAAAGATTAGTAAGCAATAAAGAACCTGCTATTACAACTCCTGTGAGACTCCTACCACCAAGAAAATATCCATCTGATGTATTTTCATCAGTTTTTCTGGTAGAGATATAAGAAATAATACCAACAAGTAATGTAAACCCTAAAAAGGAAATTATGCCCATAATTTATATGTTTTGATTTTTAATTATATTAAGAATTATTTTGATTAGCAATTTACAATTCTTCTTAACATAATGCTCTAAATATTTGTTTTTTGGTTTCATCTTTATAAGCAAGAAAATTTATTTTTATTTGTTAAAAATAAGTTAATATTTAACAAAAAGGTAATAACTCAAAACTTCTGTGGTTATCCACTTTGTAATTTAACAATAACAAACTCAACAAAATGAAAAATTATAAATCAATGCTATTGCTAGCTACAGCGATAGTCATGGTCGCTTGTTCTGACAACGAACCCATCTCTGAACTAGAAGCTTTACAACCCGAAACCTCAACATTTGATGGGGCAGAAAAGGCTTTTGCAGATCAATCAGGAACTTTAGAAAAAGGTTTTTTTCAAGGACTAGCTGTTACTTTTGAAAAGATTAATGGTCAAAATATCTTAGAAGGAGATATCGTAATACCCGAAAATCAAATCTTCAAAAGCGCAGAAAATATAGTTCTACAACAAGGACAAGATCCAAACCTAGCTAAAAGTGTAGGGAGAACTGGAGGAAGATGGCCAAACAATATTGTATACTATACCATCGCCAACAATCTTCCTAATCAGGCTAGAGTTACCAATGCAATCGCAAGTTGGGAAAACAACACCAACCTTAAGTTTGTTAGAAGAACCAATCAACGAAATTATATTTATTTCCAATCTGGAGGAGGATGTTCTTCTAGCGTAGGAATGGTAGGTGGAAGACAAAACATTACTCTTGCCAATGGATGTAGTACAGGAAACACTATTCATGAAATTGGTCATGCTGTAGGTTTATGGCACGAACAGAGTAGAGCTGATAGAAATCAGTACATTACTATTAATTTTCAAAATATTCAATCTGGAAAAGAGTTTAATTTTAGAACATATGTTGAGCAAAGAAGAGATGGTGATGAATACACAAGTTCATTAGATTTTGGATCTATAATGATGTACGGTCCTACATCTTTCTCTAAAAATGGACAACCTACAATTACTAAAAAAGACGGTAGTTCATATTCTGTACAAAGAAATGCTCTATCTTCTGGAGATTTACAAGGAATAAGCCAAATGTATCCATCTGATACAGGTGGTGGTGGAGAACCAACTTATGAAAATGGACAATATTATACAGTAAACGGCCTGAGAGTTTACCGATATAATGATAAGTGGTATTACTATACCTCTAGTAATGGCTGGAGAGAAGTTGAATACAGAAACGGCGCATGGTATTATGTATAAGAAAAGGTAAAATATAGCTTCAAAAGCACTTAATTAGACCCTTGATAATACAATCTGGGGTCTTTTTTTGGTCACAGTAATAAATACCTTATTTTTGAGTCCTTACTTAAAAACTTAAAATGAAACGATTTCTTTTTATAGGAATATTACTAATTTGTATTGGATGTCAAAACGAAAATACAACAAATACTAAGCAAGAAAAACCCATTGCTCAACTTGACAGTCTTTCTAAAGAAAAAATCATATTGAATCCTTTAAAACTTTCTCCAGAAGCAGAAAAAAGTCTTGAGAATTTTGAAGATTTTCAAAATTTAAGAAGTTTTATTACTTCACTGCGTAACGGAAATTCGTTTTATATTAACAAACATGTAGATAGTTTAAATATATTAATAGATACATTTGAAGAAAACCTCTCTGAAGATCTAAATGTAAACACCATCAATTCTCGTATTAGTGTTCTTTCTACCGAATCTGGTTTGCTAAGGTTACTTTCTGAAAAGAAAAATCCTGATTCAAAAAAAATATTGGAAGCTAATACAAGATTGATTAAAGCCTATAATAGTTTAATTATTCAACTTAATGAATTGTCCTTAGCAATTCCTGAAAATATTGAAAAAGAACTTCTAAAAAAATTAGATCTCGACGAGGAATAAACAAAAATGAACTCATGCAAAAACTAACATTATTTCTCTTTTTATTAGCACATAGTTTATGTTTTGCACAACAGAAAACAGAAATCAACTCTACATTAGAACAATGGCATAAAGCCGCAGCAGATGCTAATTTTGACACCTATTTTGGTTTAATGACCAAAGACGCAATTTTTATAGGAACTGATCCTACAGAAAATTGGACTAATACTGACTTTAAAGCATTTTCTAAACCTTATTTTGACAAAGGAAAAGCTTGGAGTTTTTCTACACTCGAAAGAAATATTTTTGTCGAAAACGAAGTATCAGTTGCATGGTTCGATGAACTATTAGATACTCAAATGGGCATTTGTCGTGGTAGTGGTGTCGTACAAAAAACTACAGACGGCTGGAAAATAAAACATTATGTATTATCCATTGCAATTCCTAATGAAAGTGTAAAAGAGATCACAGAACTTAAGAAAACATTTGACACTGATTTAATGAAAAAACTAAGAGCTAAAAGTAATTAGATTAGCCATTCTTTAAACGTTGTTAAATTCGAAAAACAATGTTTTGCTCCGTTTTCAATGAGTTTTTCTTTGTTTTTATCTCCTATTCCCACAAAATCAAGCGATAAATTTTGAGCTGTTTTTAGATCCCAAAGACCATCACCTACAGAGATAATAGTGTCAAATTGTTCTTTATTATAAAACATTTTTGCTCGTTCAATAGCATCCATAACAAAACCCTCTCTGGATTCGTGTGTTTTTGAAGTAGCTAATAATGATGTGTCATACCATATACCGCACTGATCCAGTTTCATAATTGCAGGTTTTGGTAAAGCTCCGGTAGCAAAACAAAATGGAATTTTATTATCTCTGAAAAACTGAATTAATGTCATTGCTCCTTCAATTTCTTGTACTGGATCAAACCTACTCATCTGATCTATTAGAAGCTCTTCAAAATCATTTATTAAATTTTTGGGAGGTTCTTTTCTAAAATTGCGCACATAGTTATAACGTAACGCATAGCTATCGGTATGGTGTTTATAATTATTATAATCTGTATCTATATCAGAAATTCCCAAAGTCATTAATGATTTGGTAACCGAAATTAAATACATAGGAACACTATCTGTTAGTGTACCATCTATATCGAATATGAATAATGTATTTCTCAGAAAACTGGTATTAGGTTAAACCCTTCTCTAGCAAACCCAGAATAAAGATTATTTTTTATTAAAGTGTATATTTTACAGATAGAATAAAGTTTCGTCCTGCTCCAGCAATACCAGAAGAATATGGACGATATCTTTGATCTGTAATATTTTCTACTGATAATATCCCTTGTATATTTTCACTCACTTGATATTGTGTTCTAAAATTAAGTGTATACCAGGAAGGAGAATAAGGGTTTCCGTTCTCATCCTCGGCGTATAAGAAATCATTATTTTGCTGAGAAGGTGCTAAATCTTCAAAGCTAAATTTGCCATTATACACTGCAAAAGCATCAATAGTTAACTTTGGCAACGCATAACTAATACGTGTAGTCCCAAATTGAGGAGAAACATGCCTTGATGGGGTTACTATGCCATCATCTGATTCTTCCTCTCCTCCGACAAACGTATATTTTGATGTTAATTTAAAATTTTCGAGAAATTTATACTCTAACCCTGCTTCAAAACCATATACTCTTGCATTAGCTGCATTTTGAATCGCCTGCACATTACTAAGTTCTCCCCCAAATCTGATCTGTGTTAGCCCATTTAGATTGAAATCTCTTCGAATTAAGGCATCATCTAATAACGTATAATAAGTGGCAAGATCGACAGATAAGTTTTTATCAAAATTTAACCGTACTCCCAATTCACCATTATATGCATATTCAGGTTTTATATCTGGATTGGGCACTACTACAGATCCAGGTTCGGAATCAAAAATCTTACCTATATCATCAATATTAGGTGCTCTAAAAGCAGTAGAGAAATTAAGTTTCCAATGTATAAAATCATTAGGTAACCAGCTCAATCCAGCAGTTCCTGTAACTGCCTCTGTATCAATATTAGCTTCGGTAAAAGGGAAATCAAAAAAGGTATCTTCGAATTCTGAATAAAGGATAATTCGATTATATCGTAATCCTCCTTGAAACCTTAATTTTTCGCTTAATTTATATTTTATACTTGCATATGCTGCTATAGATTGCCAGGTAGATCCATCAGGGTAACGAGAGGGAGCATCTGACAATTCATTGGTTTCTATATTTTGTTCAAAACCATCAGAATAGACCTGATTTAAAACATATTCTAACCCATAATACAATGTTGTTTTTTTACTGAAGTTTTTTTCAAAATCCCAGTTTAAAGAGTATGCATCGACCTGCTCCTTGGTTCTCGATAAAATAGTACTCCCAAAATCACGATCATTTCTACTCTCTTCAAAATATTGATATGCCGTTGTAATTTTCATTTTATTATACAGCTTGCTCTCTGATTTATGAGAGACCTGCATATTACCCATGAACCATTTTTGTGGTCCATAAAACCATTCAGCCGATCTTAAGTTATCATCCCTTCTTCTTATCAGTCGATCATACCGAGGAAAATCTGAAGTTTCTGTATAAATTAAACTTGCATCAAGCTCCCAGTTATCGGTAGGCATAAAGCGTATTTTCTGTAATAAATTAAATTGATCGTATCCTGTAAAAACTTGTTTTTCGGGATCATCATTTTGTATCACAAAATCCTCTCTGTCGATAGTCTCTATATATTCATTTCTCAAATAATCATCAGGGCCATGACTTCCCATTTTGAGATCATCAAAATCTGTATAACTAGCACTAGTTAAAAACGCCCATTTCTCCAAGCCAATATTTAAATCTACATGCCCAGTCTGTTCATTGCTTGCACTTGCATATCTTATTAGTGCATTACCACTAACCTTGTTTTTACCACTTATTGCAAATTTGGGTTCCTTTGTATAAAAATTGAGCACTCCTCCTACTGCATCACTACCATACACCACAGAGCCAGGGCCAAGAATTACTTCTGTTCTTTCTACAGAAAAAGGATCTACAGAAATCACATTTTGCACATTTCCTCCTCTGAAAATTGCAGTATTCATTCGCACTCCATCTACTGTCAATAATAATCGATTTGTAGAAAAACCTCTAATAATAGGGCTACCTCCTCCTAACTGACTTTTCTGAATAAATACCTGACCACTACTTTGTAAAAGATCTGCTGAAGTCTGAGGAGTAGACAAGGCAATTTCATTAGAAGAAACACTAACTATTTTTTGGGTAACATCCTTTTGTTCTTGTTCCCATTTTGATACCGATATAACAACTTCAGAAAGTTGATTTTCGTCAGGTTTTAGGTAAACAGTGTTTGATTTTAATATTTTTGATTTTATAAGGCTAGTTCCCAAATGAGATATATGTCTAAAATATAAAATTTCTGTATCAGAAAATACAGAAATATCAGCAACACCATCGAAGTCTGTTACTGCACTTTTTGTTTTAATTTTATTATAAATCTCTACATTAGGAATAGGCTGATTATCAGATGAATTGTATACCGTTATTTTTTGTGCTACGCTAGGTATCACAAAAAAAACAGTTAACAAAAAAGACATCAATAATCTCATTATCCTAATTAAAAATTTCGTTCAAAACAGAAAGCGATTTCGGTTTCTTAAAACCGTGCAAATGTAGCTCAAAATATACTAATAGCATAGCAAGAATATCACTTCTTACACTCTTTGACAATCTAATATTCATACTTGCCTCAAATGTTGTGCCTAAAAACTGTTTGAATTGCACTATATGGTTTCCTTTGACGCAATACACATTACTACTGGTCGTCTGAAAAAAACCTTCCAGCATATTAAAATACTCAGATTCTATTCCAGATATATCTGGATAAAACCCTAAATATCGAGTAAGTTTAATTAGAAATGCAATGTGATAATTACCAATGAGATTATGTTCATCCAACCAAATAAATGCAGTTTCAAGATAATCGAATAAATCAACGTTGGTCTCCTCTTCCTGAATAGAATTCTTTAGTATTTCAGAAATAAAAAAAACCAACGCACTTTTCATAAAATCTGTATGTAACGTCTTATAGGTGGTAGCAACTTTGGCCTCTTTAATACGCTCCAGAGAACCTTTATCTTTATGAAAAGCTTCTATTTCTAATAAGGTAAGTGGCTGAAATAAAGAAGATCTGATTTTACCGCGTCTTGATTTTAAAACTCTTTTTAATAAATAAGAACGTAATCCATTGGTTTTGGTAAACAGCGTAACTATTAAATCTGCTTCTCCATATCTTAAGGAGTGTATCACTATTGCTGGAGAATGAATAATCATAATTAGGTAAAAATAACTTTAAAAAAATAACTTTCCCCTCATATAAAGGAATAAAACATTATCTAATATTTTTCAGCTTAATAGTTCATTTTTATTTACTCTTCAATCGATTTTTTTTACAATAATATAATGTATTCTTATTCAAAGTTTTTGATATAGATTTTTTGTAATAGCATTTCTAACTTAAAAACCATTTGCTTTACCCTATTTGTATTGTGGATCAAACATAATTACATACACATCATAGATTGTTGTCTTTACAATATTACATATATTCATTGGTTTCCAATCAAAACAATAAAATAGTATTGCTAATTTTTAATATCATTATTGATCAAACGTAACATTTCTTAAAGTTTGGTATGATGATTTCTACTTTTTATTCTTTGGAGGATATTTAGACAACGATTTTTCAATTATTCTTCGAAAAAAATCAGTATGTGCATTAGGAGAACCATTAGGGTTGAATCTTTTTTCTGCTATCGCCTGCCACACCAACTCATCTCGTTTGGTATCCACAAAATCTGTGGTAAGCTCAAGATAAGTTTCTGGCCCACCAATAGGAATAGAACCTCCAATGCCTATATTAACACCTCCTCCACCTCCGCCTCCTACACCAACTCCAATGCTATTTCTTGATGGAGCCTTGGTTGTAGTCGTTTTAAAATTTATGTAGATATCAGGAGCTTCTGATTTGGTAAACCCTCTAATTTGCATAACTTTTTCGGTTTCCTGCAGTAATCGCTTATGATCCAATTCACTAAGCCCTGAATTCATTTCTGGATAAAATGCATACGTTTTATATACTAAAAAATCTTGCTGTTCATCATAATCATAACTAGTATTTGTAACCCCACAAGAAGTTAATCCAACAATAAACAGTATACAAACTATAAACCTCATAGAAATTAATTTTACTATAAAAATACATAACATAAATAATATCCCTTCAAAATGGTTAAATGGCTCCCATTTTTTCAAAGTTTATAGACCTTGCATTATAATGCAAAAAAACTAATAATCAGAATCATACAAAAACAAGGTAACTATAAAAATAGTAGTATAACTATATTTATAGTTATAGTTATAAATATTATCATATATTTGTCACTATGAATAACCTTACTAAAGCCGAAGAACAAGTTATGCAACACATCTGGAAACTACAAAAAGTATTCCTCAAAGATATTGTTGAACAATTTCCCGAACCTAGGCCCGCATATACCACTATTTCTACTGTCGTTAGAGTATTGGTTAAAAAAGAGTTTTTAAAATATGATACATATGGTAAAATTAGACAGTACTACCCTGCGATATCAAAAGAGCAATATTTTAAAAAACATATTAAACAAGTCATAGGTAATTTTTTTAGTGGTTCGACTAGTAAATTTGCTTTATTCTTCACCGAAAATGAAGATTTGAATATTAGTGAATTAGAAAAAATGAAACTGATGATAGAAAAAAAAATAGAAATACTAAAAGACAAAAATGAGTAATTTAATTTTATATATATTTGAAGCTACCTTAATTTTCACCTCTCTCTTTCTAGTATATAAGTTCGCTTTGAGTCGGCTTACGTTTCATAAATTCAATAGGTTTGTACTATTAGCCATAATCCCAATATCAATTTTTATACCTTCAACCGATAATGTCGTTCTTCCTTTATCTTCTTCAATTATAGAAATACCTCAACTATTTGAATCCACAACTATTAATAATGATAATACCAATGGTACTATAGAAAAACCTACGATAAATGTAACCCATACCTATTTTTCTTTTTTAACAGTATTGTACTGGCTTGGTACTCTAATATACTTATTAAAATTTTTCTTCTCAACTCGAAAATTGATTTTATTAAAACGCAAATCCAAGGTATATCAGAAAAAAGGATTTAAATTAATAGCAACCAACGTTCCTGAAATCTTTTCATATTTCAACTGGATCTTTACCCCTGAGGAAAAACTAGAAAAGCACGATGCTTTGATCATCGAACATGAGAAAGCACATATAGAATTAAGGCATTCACTTGATTTAATTATTATTGAACTTTTTGTCTCATTTTTTTGGTTTAATCCTGTAGTATATCTCTATAGAAAATCATTAAAAGCCATTCATGAATTTCAAGCTGATCATCTTGTGCTTCAAAATGAAGTTAAAACTTCTCATTATATGCAATTGATATTGCAAAGTATCGCTATCGAAAAACCAAATAATTTGTACAGTTATTTTAATCATCCTATACTACTGAAAAGAATAAATATGATGACAAAGACCAAATCTAATAATTTCGCAAAGTTAAAATATCTTTTGCTATTGCCTATTTGTGCTTTTTTTTTAATTGCGTTCACAAAACCAACTGTCAACAATACAATTTTAACTAAGGCTGTAGAAGGAATTGAAATAGAAATTTTCCCTCCTTCTATTTTCCCTGTTCAAAACGGAAGTTTAAAAGACATTACGAATACATATGGTTCAAAAAGTAAGCGTCCAAAAATCAGTAAGAAAAAAACACACCGAGGGATAGACATAGGGGCAAAAGAAGGGACTCCAGTAATTGCAACCGCTAATGGTATAATTTCAGAAGCATCTATGCAAGGAGATTGGGGTAATCTAATTGTCATCTCCCACTCTGGAGGCTATGAAACCTGGTATGCTCACCTAAAAAGTTTTAATAGCAAAGAAATGCAACATATCAAAAAAGGAGAAATCATAGGTTATGTTGGCAACACAGGGCTTTCTACTGGCCCACATTTACATTACGAAGTAAAGCTTAACGGAGATTGGTTAAATCCATTAGACTATATAGAAAACTAATACTTTCCTAAAGCTATAATCTAAACTCAAAATTAATATCACTTAATCAGATCATAACTTCTGTTTTTTAACAGTAGAGGATATCTATACCCTTTTCACAACCATTTTAAAATTCAATATTATTGTATGAAATTACTTTTCTATCTTACTATTTCCATTGGAATTTCACTAAACGGGCATGGTCAAAACCTTACCATCAAAGGAAAGGCAAAAGATCAATCAAAAAAAAATTCCGAACAAAGTAAACCAATAAAACATACTGCTTTACTTAAAGTAGGAGATTCTCTTATACTAAAAAAGAATACTACTGAAGCGAATGAAATGAAATTGGTCAATCCTATCGACATCAAGGCAAATCATTGGAATACTACTACTTTTAATGCGTATAAAAATACAAAACCAAAATTTCCAATTAAATTAGAGTTTTCGGATAGTAGTTACAGTTCACCAATCGCAAGAAATAAAGTTATTACTTCTCGATTTGGATGGAGAAACGGTAGAGGTCATAATGGTATTGATATAGATCTTATCACTGGAGATAGCATTTTTTCTATGTTTAGTGGTGTTGTTCGCTTTGCCAGGTATAGTACAGGATATGGAAAAACAATTGTGATTAGGCATTATAATGGTTTGGAAACGGTATATGCACATTTATCTAAATATACTGTGAAACCCAATGATACTGTAAAATACGGACAGCATATTGGTTACGGAGGAATGTCTGGAAACGCTAGAGGCAGTCATCTGCACTTGGGTATTTACTACAACGGCATAGCAATACATCCAGAATACTTATTTGAATTTTCAAAAACTAATAAGATAAGAGCACAAGAAATTTGGGTCACTGATAAATGGACACATTCATACTTACATAATCATAAAAAACAAAGTACTTTGAATCTTTTCACAACTAAAGAAGAAGCGCTTAAAAGCTATAAAAATCGTAAAAAGACCTATATTGTAAAACGAGGAGACACACTCTCAAAAATAGCTTTAAAAAACAATATTCCTATTACTACTATTTGTAAAACCAACTACATTAAAAGTAGTTCTATTTTAAAAATCGGACAAAAATTGATTATAGAATAAAATCTGGTATCAAAAAACGGTTTAGAGAAAACCTTAAACCGTTTTTTAAACTTTATATATTTATATCACTCCTTGTGCAAGCATTGCATCTGCAACTTTTACAAAACCTGCTATATTAGCTCCTTTTACATAATCAATATAACCATTACCATCATTACCATACTCAAGACAAGCAGAATGAATTTCTTTCATAATTTGTTTTAATTTCTCATCTACTTCTTCACGAGTCCAATTATAACGCAATGAATTTTGAGTCATTTCTAATCCAGAAGTCGCTACCCCACCTGCATTAGAAGCCTTTCCTGGAGCAAAGAAAATCTTAGCTTTATGAAATGCTGCAATAGCTTCTGGTGTACTTGGCATATTAGCACCTTCACTAACACAAATACATCCATTTGCAATTAATTCTTTGGCATCTTCTCCATTTAATTCATTTTGAGTAGCACAAGGCAATGCTATATCACCTTTCACTCCCCACGGTGTTTGTCCTTTATGAAACTCTGCCGATGGATATTTATCCACATATTCATTAATACGCCCTCTTTTTATATTCTTAAGCTCCATTACAAAAGTTAACTTTTCCTCATCAATTCCATCGGCATCGTATATATACCCCGATGAATCTGATAAGGTTACCACTTTTGCTCCTAATTGCGTAGATTTCTCTGCGGCATATTGTGCTACGTTTCCAGAACCAGAGATCACCACATTCTTTCCATTAAAAGAATCTCCCTTTGTTTCAAGCATATTTTGTGCAAAATATACGGCTCCATATCCTGTAGCTTCAGGACGGATCAATGATCCACCCCAGGTAAGACCCTTTCCTGTAAGTACTCCAGTAAATTCGTTACGCATTTTACGATACATTCCGAATAAGAATCCTATTTCACGACCTCCTACTCCTATATCTCCCGCAGGAACATCGGTATCTGGTCCAATATGTCTAAAAAGTTCACTCATAAAACTATGGCAAAAACGCATAATTTCATCATCAGACTTTCCTTTTGGATCAAAATCAGATCCTCCTTTACCTCCTCCCATAGGAAGTGTAGTCAAACTATTCTTAAATACCTGTTCGAAAGCTAAGAATTTTAGAATACTCAAGTTTACCGATGGATGAAAACGTAATCCTCCTTTATAAGGACCAATGGCCGAATTCATCTGGATACGATATCCCCTATTTACATGAATCTCTCCTTTATCGTCTACCCATGGTACACGAAACATAATAGCTCTCTCGGGCTCAACCATTCGTAATAGAATGTTTTTACCATTATAAATTTTGTTTGAAGCTATATACGGAATTACAGTTTCTGCAACTTCCTGTACTGCTTGCAAGAATTCAGGCTCATGTGAGTTACGAACCTTTACTTCTTCCATAAATGCATCTATCTTTGCTTGCATATGTTAATAAAATTAATAGATTCTAATCTAATGGTTGAATTATTTCGCCAAATATATGATATTCTTAAAAATGGAGGTCTGTTTTTTTAAATTTAATAATCAATTAACCTAAAGCTTGCTCAATATCCTCAATTAGGTCATTTATATCTTCAATTCCAACACTTAATCTAATTAATGAATCCACCACTCCTGTTTTATCTCGTTCTTCTTTTGGGATAGAAGCATGAGTCATACTAGCTGGGTGCCCAGCAAGACTTTCTACTCCCCCAAGAGATTCTGCCAACGTAAATATTTTTAAATTCTCGACAATCTTAATTGCGCTATTATAGTCACTTCCTTTTGTAATAAAGGAAATCATACCCCCGTACCCATCCATTTGGGTTGCAGCAACATCATGATTTGGGTGATCTTCAAAACCTGGCCAATATACTTTTTCAATTTTGGGATGATTTTTTAAATATTTTGCAATCGCTTCTCCATTTTCACAATGTCTCTGCATTCTAACATGTAATGTTTTGATCCCTCTCAATACTAAAAAGCTATCTTGAGGTCCACAAACAGCGCCACTTGCATTTTGAATAAAATATAACCGCTCTGCAATTTTTTCATCCTTTACGATTAATGCTCCCATAACCACATCACTATGACCTCCCAAATATTTAGTAGCACTATGCATTACAATATCAGCTCCAAGATCCAAAGGTCTTTGTAAATATGGGGTAGCAAAAGTATTATCAACTGCCAATATAATATCATATTTTTTTGACACCTCGGCTACCGCTTTGATATCAATAATATTCATCATTGGATTGGTCGGAGTCTCCACCCATATTAACTTGGTATTGTCATTAACGTATTGTTCAATTTTTTTGGGATTTTCCATACCAACAAAATGAAACTTGATTCCAAAATCTTCAAATATTTTGGTAAATATTCTATAGGTTCCACCGTATAGATCGCTGGTAGAAATTACCTCATCTCCAGGTTTCAATAATTTGATAACCGCATCTATAGCCGCCAAACCAGAACCAAAAGCCAGTCCAAATTTTCCGTTTTCTATACTGGCAAAAGAATCTTCTAATGCTTTTCTAGTTGGGTTGTGTGTTCTACTATATTCAAATCCTTTATGTCCCCCCGGAGTGGTTTGAGCATATGTGGATGTTTGATAAATAGGAGGCATTACAGCTCCATAAGCCAGATCGTGTTGTTGTCCCCCATGTATTGTTTTTGTATTAAATTTCATCCCTTACCGTATTATTAAGAAGAAAAAATTAACTTGATCGTTTTTATGTTAAAAAACTGAACAAATGTATCATTTAATTCGTTCTAATCATATTTCAATGAATACCTTTAGTAGATGATTAACAGAAAACCTAACACTCGTTTTATACTCAAATATTTCCTTATAATTTTCATCGTTTTTTATAGCTGTGATGACAAGGAGCTTTTCACTTTTGAGAAAGAAAATTTTACAGTAGATAACCTACTCGATTGTAAGGTTGTGGATTGTGCTTCATTAGAAATTAGCCTGCTCAAGATAATTGACGATAACCAAATTTCGATGACAATTAATAAAGAAATTGAACGTGTTGCTTGTAGTATATTAAATGTTGGTGAACAAACATCACAGGAGACTCTTAAAGAAGCTGCTCGTCAATTTAACATATCCTATCAGGAGATTAGCAAAGAATTTCCTGATGAAACCGTTCCTTATGAAGCTTCTATTAATTGCGAACTTGGTTTTCAATGCAAAGGTCTAATCTCTGTTATTATGGATTCATATGTTTTTACTGGCGGTGCACATGGCTATGACAGTATCTCTTATATTAATATTGACACAAAAAGTGGTAAACGAATTGCAAACAAATCCTTATTTAAAGATTATGATGCTTTTGTGAGCTACGCTGAAAAGGTATTTAGAACACAACATAAAATCCCAGAAGAAGAATCTATTAATAGTATGGGGTTCTTTTTTGAAAACGATGTATTTACTTTATCTGAAAGCATTGGATTTACTGATAAAGAAGTGATTTTGTATTATAACCAATATGAAATTAGTTCATACGCTGAAGGTCCAATCGAATTAAAACTGAACAAAGAAGAAATCGTATCCTTTTTTGCTATTAAAATTCAATAAGAAGTTATCGAAGTAGATTACTATTAATAGGAGTCAAACTAAATTTGTTGTAACGTTTCTTGCATAGGTCGATTTGTTTCACAAAACGTACATATTCATTGGTGAATATTAATTCTCAGTTTCTTTTTTAATTAAACCAGGTTCAATCCACTTTTTATATATAAAAAATTCAATTACTGGTATACTCATAACAATAAATAATATGAGAAAAAGAGACTTCACCATCGAATGGTATTGAGAATCTAGAAAAGAAGTAAGCCACGTCATTAACTTGTCCTGTACAGCTACTTCTATTTCTTTATATCCTACATTTAATAAAAAATCCATTGCGGCACTAAATTCATTGTAAGGCAGTGACTCATTGATGTTGGCATGAACTCTAGCTCCAGCGAGATTGAGCATAGCATAGACACCCGTCTTATAGATGTCATTTCCATATTTTTCAATTAGATAACCTGAAATTTTATTTTTACCATTATCTATTAACGAAATTCCTGAATTATAATTCATTGATGTTGCTTTTAATAGCTCAACCAAATGATCAGATCCATCCTTTGCATCTTTTGCAGATGCCTGTATTTCTTTAACAAATGTATTTTTACTTTTCTCTGATTCAAAAATTAAGCTAAGAGTATTAGCATACACGCTAGCTACAATAGGTTCTTTTTCTTTATATAAAACCTTGTAGACACCTCTTATAAAACCTATTTGTCCAAAAATATATAGAAATGTACATAGAAGAATTGGGACATATAATTTTACTGCCCAATTATAATATTTAGGCTTTCTTTTGAGAACTTTTTTTTTGGTTAAAATGATAGTGTAAATGATCGATAGAAAAAAACCAATAATTAAAAATAGAATAGTATTCATAATTAATGTGGCAGAATGTGGAACAATTGTATCCTTAATTACGGCCCAAAACAAACTCCAATCCATTTTTTCCAGATACTCCATATTTTATCTATTTTCAATCGAATATAGAAAAAAACTTTTCGTTTATTATCCTAAATAAATAATTTTTATTTTGAGTAATGAATAGGTGAATTATCCATTTTCTTCGTTGATTTTTTTGCTTAATTCTTTTAGATTTCACGTTTACTATTTATTAATCTGGAATACCGAATGGTGCTAATTTCTTTTCGTTCATCAAAAACATTGGTGCATTTAGTAGAGGTTGTAGGATATGTGATAGGAATATATATGAAAGTAGCCCCAAGACTTTTTATCGCAGATCAATCAGAATTAGTTAGTTACCTACATACAAACCAAGTGAATAACATTATCATCAGAAGAGAGGCAGCTCATTCAAAGAGGATTCAATAGGTTGCACAACAGAGTTTTTCATTATACTTTAGATTACGTTTTCAATATTGCATACTTCTCTTTACCCAACAGTTTACAACTGGATATCTAAAACAAAATTACTCCACAACCTAAATAAGAGATTGATACATTGTCAGGAGAAGTGTACGCTACTACCTAAGGATAACAGAACCATACTCGATTATCTTGTTTTACTAGCGTCTTAATAAGCAAGTTTATTTCATTCTAATTAAGCAGAGGTCTCTATTTTTTTATAATTTCACCTCAAATTAATAGATCCCCTTATTATGCAGTCTGTCAATGATTACCAAATATTCAAAAATATTCAAAAGCATATTTTGTTAAGTGATTCGGATAAAAAACATCTAATTTCTTTAATTAAGGTAAAGAATATTTTAAAAAAGGAATTTGTTCTAAAGCAGGGACAAAATTGTAAAAAAATATATTTTGTAGAATTTGGTAGTTTAAGAGCTTTTAATGTTGATGATGAAGGAAAAGAATCTACCATAATGTTTGCCGTTCAAGATTGGTGGATTACTGATATGAATTGTTTTATAAATAAAAAACCTGCGTTGTTATCTATCGAAGCACTTGAAAATAGCAAGGTAATAGAATTGGATTTTTATTTACTTGAAGAGCTTTATCGAAAATTGCCCAAATTTGAGCGTTTTTTTAGAATACTTTTTCAAAATGCTTATATAAGAGAACAACAAAGGGCACTATATAATATATCATATACAACAGAAGAAAGATATTGGCAATTTATTGAAAAATACCCTGCAATATCCAAAAAGGTAACACAAAAACAAATTGCATCTTATCTCGGTGTGACTCCAGAATTTTTAAGTTCTGTAAAAAACAAATAATGTAGTCTTAAACTATCTTATTTTTTAAGATATAACAATTTACGTTATTTAAAAAAAAATAGAAATATGATGTTAATCTTAATTGCAGGGCCTTATCGAAGTGGAACGAATAACGACCCAAAACTCATTAAAATAAATATGGATAAATTAGAATCCGTTGCACTCCCTATATTTCTCAAGGGTCACATTCCGATGATTGGCGAATGGGTTGCTAATCCACTAATAGAGCTTGCAGGTTCAAAGGAAATTGGGGATGATATTTTTAATAAAATCCAATATCCTACAGCTCATAGATTATTGACCAAATGTGATGCGGTTTTAAGAATTGAAGGGGATTCTAAAGGAGCTGATCAAGATGTAAAGATAGCTAGAGAATTAGGGTTAAAAGTATATTATGACTTGACAGAAATACCAGATGCAAAATAATAAAGTCCGCAATCTCAAAACAGAAATCCTTTCTGATAATTGGTACACACTTAGAAAGGTTACTTTTGAATATCTAACAAAAGATGGCATTTGGGAATTTCAAAGTAGAGAAGCTTATGATAGAGGTAATGGGGCAACAATTCTTTTGTATAATAAGATAAATAGAACGGTAATTCTTATAAAACAATTTCGTATACCTACCTACGTAAACGGCAACAATTCTGGAATGTTAATTGAATCTTGTGCAGGATTATTGGACAAAGACAATGAAGAAGATTGCATTAAAAGGGAAACGGAGGAGGAAACTGGCTATAAAATTTCGTCTGTTAAGAAAATATTCGAAGCATATATGTCCCCTGGTTCTGTCACAGAAATCGTACATTTTTTTATTGCAGAATACACCAAATCTATGAAAATCGGTGAAGGTGGTGGATCAGATAATGAACAAGAAGAAATTGAAGTTTTAGAATTGAAAATAGAGAAAGCTATTCAAATGATTGAAAGCGGAGAAATTAAAGATGGAAAAACCATAATGTTACTTCAGTACATCCAGCTTAAAGGTATTCTTACAATTTGAAAATCAAAATTCCGTTTTCGTTCCAACCGATTAAAAAAACCAGTAAAACGGTCCAATGTCTCTTCCAGAACTGCTACATCTTTGATTTCTTCTGACGTTTCTATTACCATTTTTCACAGATATTGCATCTTATTCCGAAAAAGTCGGGATAAGATGCAAATTTAGCTTTCACCCTTGCAAGTCTTGGTTTTCCTTCGTCCATTGGTTTTTTAGCTTGTGACTAGCAAAAGTTAAAGAAAACTTATACAGATTTCTTAAGTGCCATGATATACCCTAAATGAATTCCTTCATGAAAATTATTAAAATTTAGAGCGTCCTGAACAGATTTTAACACAAATCCCGAACTGGTTGGATATTCGTTATAATCTTTGAAAACTTCAGCTGTCAAATCTTTTTCGGTTTTATCCAGAGTGCTAAATAGCAATTCTTTTATTTTTAACACTTCTTCTGCCGTGACTTCTCTTTCGAACTTGGTTCCTTTTCGATATAAATTGACCATCTCCTCATCAATCATCATTGGTAATCCACTTAAATTATATACTAACAACTGTTGTGTCACTACAACATGAGCAATATTCCAGATCAAATTGTTTTTAAATCCATCAGGTACCTTATTAAGTTGTTCTAGTGTGTGATTATCCAGTATTTTTTGCATTAATTTTCGATTTACTCGAGTAATTGTAATTGGATCTTGCATGATATTTATCTCTTTATTTTATTGTTTTTCAAAAGTCATACTTCAATATTGATTAGTAATAACATAATGAATGTATGATTTCATAATTTTTAGCCAAAAATATGAGTTTTAATTGTGAATTGAATTCCTTTGTAGTGATTTTGATGCTTAAATAATTAACTGTGAAAAAAATATATCATCTATCTACTTGCGATACATGCAAGCGAATTATCAATGAGTTAAATCTACCTTCAGATTTTACAGCTCAAGACATTAAAACCAAAGGAATTACTCCAAAAGAAATAGAAGAAATGTATAAACTAGCAGGTAGTTATGAAGCCTTGTTTAGTAAACGAGCACGATTATATAAAGAGCGTGATCTTAAAAATCAAAATCTTACAGAAGAAGATTATAAAAAATTGATTCTCGAACATTATACATTTTTAAAACGTCCTGTGCTTATTATTAATGATCAGATTTTTATCGGAAATAGTAAAAAGGTTGTCGAATCTGCTAAATTAGTGATATAGCATATGAGCAAAAGAACTTTAGCATTAATTGCTGCTAGTTTTGTGGCTATATTTTATGGAGCAAACTATACTATCGCTAAAGACGTAATGCACCTTCACATCCAGCCATTTGGATTTATTCTATTGCGAATAGCAGGTGCTACGGTTCTATTTTGGGGAATCGGTTTCTTGGGGCCAAAGGAAAAAATAGAACGTAAAGATTTTGCTCGAATTGTTGCCGCTTCCTTATTTGGAGTAGGGATAAATATGTTAACATTTTTTGAAGGTTTACATCTTACCACCCCTATAAGTGCATCGGTTTTAATGGTTACTACTCCTGTAATCGTATTAATTCTGGCTGTGATTTTTTTAAAAGAAAAAATAAGAGCGTTGAAAGTTTTTGGGGTTTTAGTAGGGCTTTCAGGAACATTACTTATTATCTTATATGCAACCGGAAGTTCTGTTACGGCTACAAATCCGAATTTAGGAAATTTTCTAATTTTTGTTAATGCTGTCTCTTATGCAAGCTATATTATTGTAGTGAAAAAAATCACTCAAAAATATCATCCGTTCACTTTTATGAAATGGATGTATAGTATAGGTTTTTTATTTGTTTTACCTTTTGGGTATTCTCAACTCATGGAAGTACAACCCGAAGCAATTCCATTAGAAGGATACCTTAAAATTGGTTATGTTATTGTCTTTGCTACTTTTGGGACTTATATTCTCAATATTTTTGCGATTCGAGAACTTAAACCTACTACAGTAGCTGTTTTTATTTATTTACAACCTTTATTAGCTTCTATATTTGCAATTGGATTGGGAAAAGACACCTTGGATATTATCAAAATTGTTGCTACTCTACTAATTTTTTTAGGAGTATATCTTGTAACCAAAAAACCAAAAGCCTTACACTAAATCCACTGGAGCTTTAGCAAATTTTCTGGTATCTTCTTTGGTTAATATTTTAAAATTTTCTGGAAGTTCAATTTTATCTAAAAACTGACGCATCTCTTCTGGAAGGGCAATAAGTTTACGTGTTTCTAGATTCATCCATGCTCCCATCATCTCACATTGGGCAAAATTCCTTCCTTTATGATCATAGAAATTATGTTTAAATTCAAAAAACTTCCTGTCTTCACTTAATCCCGAAACCTCTAGAGAAACTCGAACAGGTTTACCATAAAAAACTTCTTTAAAATAATAGATATGCTCATAAAACACAACAGGGCCTACATTAAATTTAGCCAACAAACGCTGATCAAAACCATGTTCTATCAAAAAAGACATTCTGGTATGCGCTGCAAATTCTATATATGCTTTATTGGCTAAATGACGATTTGCATCAATATCATTCCATCTAATTTCAAAATCCTTTGTATACATAATTCTTGATTTGTTTTAGGCCGCAAAAATACAAAACATTAATTATGCATGCATAATACTTTAAGTTAAATATGGCTCTTCAATTCTTAAAAAATGACACTAATAAAAAACTCTTTCTTATTTTTTATTATCTACAATCCGATTTAGATCCATCGTATGCCAAAAGTACCCTTATTTAGTAAAATGTACTCCTAATGTACCCGCTCGATTGATGATTTTTTCTATCTATTTGAGCAAATTTGGTAAACAAAATAGAAATTGATAAAACCAACAAATACATTATTACATTAAAAAAAATTTATTAACACATCCTAACTTTCTTAATATCTCTCTTTTATGAAATAACAATTACAATCTTCACTAAACCTTATATCAAATTTCCATTCTTAGGAAAATTAAAAAGTAGTTACCCCCATAAACTACAGGTATCCATGCGATCCAAAAAAGACCTAACAGACTTTGAAAATCTGTTGGGTCTTCTTATTTTTAACAAAAACCATATATGTATATTAAACGAAATATCAGCTGGGGAGTTATTCTTAGATATGCTTGGAAAAATATCATCTTCTTTTGTATATATACCACAAGTATTTTTTCTGTTTATTATTTTTTGAATTGGCAGTTTATTGATATTCCTTTTCAGCCATTATCTCTCATTGGTATTGCTGTTGCTTTCTATATCGGCTTTAAAAATAGTCAAAGTTATGATCGGTTTTGGGAAGGTCGAAAAATATGGGGTGGTATTGTAAATTACTCCAGAATCTGGGCAAATCAAGTATTATGTTTAATAAACGCCGATCACGATACAAAAAAAACGCTCATATATCGTCATATCGCTTGGATTAATGCACTACGTATTTAACTTCGTCAACCTACTTCATTTACCATTAAAGAGAATGCAGCTGTCGAAAATCTTTTTAAAAAACATGGCGAACAAAAACCCGCATGTGATGTTACTCAACATTTTGTATCTGAAAAAGAATATCAAGATTTGTTGGAAAGAAAAAATACCGCAACACATCTGGTAAAAAACCAAGGACTTCATATCAAACAACTTCTCGATGAAGGTCTAATCACAGAATTTGACAAACAACTTTTTCATCATACATTAGAAGAGTTTTACAATCTTCAAGGAAAATGTGAACGTATCAAAAACACTCCTTTTCCACGTCAATATGCTTATTTTAGTACTGTATTTACTTGGATCTTTGTGCTTTTGTTACCTTTTGGACTTCTTAATGTTTTTGAAAGTGAACTCAATGACATGTCACAACACCTCAAACCATGGTTTATTTTTCTAATGATACCTCTTTCTATTTTGATAAGTTGGATTTTTACCACTATGGAAAAAATAGGTAGTAATAGCGAAGACCCTTTTGAAGGTCGGATTAACGATGTGCCTATGACTGCGCTTTGCAAAACCATAGAAATTGATCTTAGGGATATGTTGGACGAAAAAGATCTACCAGGAAAAGAACAACCAAAAGATAATATCTTGTATTAATGCCAATAGTAAACTCACAATATAATCCTCCCTTTTTATTTAGAAATGGGCATATATCAACTATATACCCTAACTTATTACGTAAGATAAAAGACATCTCTCAAAAAAGAGAACGGATAGAACTTGATGACGGAGATTTTATAGACTTGGATTGGAGTCACAGTATTGTTAAGTCTTCCAAAAAACTAGCAGTGATTATTCATGGGTTAGAAGGTAATGGACAACGACAATACATCCTAGGATTAGCAAGACATCTCAATCATAATGGATGGGATTGCGCAGCTGTTAATCTTAGAAACTGTAGTGGTGAAGTAAATCGTTTGTATAAATCTTATAACGCTGGAGCCAGTGATGATCTAGAACATATTATCAATCATATCCTTTCTATTCATAGTTATCCAAGTATAACCATATGTGGATTTAGCTTAGGAGGTAATCTGGTTCTCAAGTATTTGGGAGAAGATCGTGCTCTTCCTTCCGAAATAAAAAATGCTGTTGCCGTTTCTGTTCCTTGTGATCTTTATGATTCGTTATCAGAAATAAATAAACCAAAAAACTATATTTATCAACAACGTTTTATTAAAAACCTTAAAGCCAAACTATATGATAGACAAACCCAATTTTCTGAAGTCTTAAATAAATCAGATATTAAAGCTTGTAATTCACTTATAGATATTGATAACCTATATACCAGCAAGGCTCACGGATACGAAAACGCTATGGATTACTACTCAAAATGTAGTAGTAAGCAATTCCTTAAAAGAATCCGGATTCCAACGCTCATTCTTAATGCAAAAAATGATTCTTTTCTTGGAAACCAATGCTACCCAATAGATGAGGCAGACAAAAATCCTAATTTATTTCTAGAAATGCCTGATTATGGAGGCCACGTAGGATTTTATCTACCAAATAAAACCTATTATAACGAATGGCGAACACTGAAATTTTTTGAAAAATATATATCATAAAACATTTAAAAAAAGCTTTTTCCTGAAGTGATTTAAACTCTGGTTCAAAAAATTTATCAAATTAAATAATCAAGAACTAATATTAGATAAAAAAATGAAACTTGTATCTTATACTCTTGTCTAATTGTTTGAATTTTTACTAGTTTAGAAAATGAAGAAATTTATAGTCCTGATAATAATCGTTCTATTATCCATAAAAACTTATGGGCAAATAAAAACGATTCATGTTTTTGTTGCTTTATGCGATAACCAGAATCAAGGAATAGTTCCTGTTCCTGCAAAAATCGGAAATGGAAAAGATACCAGAAATAACTTATACTGGGGAGCAGGATATGGTGTGAAATCATTTTTTAAACTAAAAACAAGAGACTGGAAATTAGTTAAAGAATTAGATACTTCCAATCCTTATATTTTAGATAGAGTACTATTTAAGCACGCAACAGAAGAAATTTACTTATTAGCCGATGCCTATGATGGAGAACAAATAAAAACATGTATTGAAGATTTTTTAAAAGCATCAAATGCTCAAAATGCTCAAAAGGTTCAGTTTGATACCAAAAATTTAGGATTTGGTGGGGATTCTGATTTATTAGCCTATGTAGGACATGATGGATTGATGGAGTTTGATGTTTCTATTTCGTACAAACCAGTACAAACAAAACAGAAAGATATCATCGTTTTAGCTTGTTACAGTAGAAACTTCTTTTCTCCCGAGATTAAAAAAGCAAATGCCAATCCAATTTTATGGACCACGCATTTAATGGCTCCCGAAGCATATACATTAAAATCTGCTATGGATGGATGGATAAAAAATGAAACTGGAAAACAAATTGATGAAAGAGCCGCTCAAACCTATAATAAGTATCAAAAATGCGGAATACGAGGCGCGAGAAATCTGTTTACCACTGGGTTTAAGAATTAATAATCATTTCACAAAACTTTGCCATGAAAATCTGTAGCGTACAAACAAAATCAATAACAGGAAATATGAAGTGTAATATTGAAGATCACAAAGCATGGATAAAACTTGCTGTATTACATAAAACAGATTGTATCATATTTCCAGAATTATCATTGACTGGTTATGAACCCGAATTAGCAAAAAAACTTGCTATATCCCCCAATGATGATCGTCTTGATGATTTTCAAAAATTAAGTAACGAACATAACATTGTTATAGGTGTTGGAGTTCCAACAAAAAGCAATACAGGAATTTGTATTAGCATGATTATTTTTCAGCCCACTACAGAAAGGGTTACATATTCAAAAAAGTATCTACATATAGATGAAGAACCATTCTTTGTTCCTGGAGAGAATATAAAGCCGTTAACTATAAATGAAGAAAAAATAGCAATTGCAATTTGTTATGAAATATCGGCACAAGAGCATATAGATCAAGCTATAAAAAATAAAGCGACTATATATATGGCTAGTGTTGTAAAATTTATAAACGGAATTGAAAAAGCCAATCATCGATTAACAGAGATTGCAAAAACACATCATATACCAGTAATGATGTCAAACGCTATAGGAAAAGCCGATAATGGCGAATGTGCAGGAAACTCTTCTGTTTGGGACGAAACCAGTCATAAAATAGGGCAATTAGACAACACTACAGAAGGGATTCTAGTTTTTGATACCAAAACAAAAGAATTGACCACAGCATATCGTCAATAAAAATTAAAAGTTTGTCGTGGTTTTAAATTTTTGTAAGTTTAAGGGAATAAAAACCAATTGATAAAATTGGTTTAATTATACCTCCTCTAGTTTTTTAATTCAATCACATAATCTTCACTTCAATGAATATAAACTTTATAA
This sequence comes from uncultured Aquimarina sp., assembly GCA_947498785.1. Classification (GTDB taxonomy): domain Bacteria; phylum Bacteroidota; class Bacteroidia; order Flavobacteriales; family Flavobacteriaceae; genus Aquimarina. The sequence goes on from CANMLS010000011.1 coordinate 28,783, forward strand.
ATATCCGTTTGCTTTTTACACTGATTACACTTTCCGTGGTAAGTACATCATGTTCTCAATCTGAAACGATAGAAACACAGATTGCATGGGATACATGGGGTGTTCCGCATATTACTTCAACTACTATTGAGGATTTATTCTATGCACAAGGTTGGGCTCAAATGCATAATCATGCCAACTTGATTTTAGAACTTTATGGAAACTCTAGAGGAAAAGGAGCAGAATATTGGGGACAAAGTAAGCTTCAAAATGATATGCTTATCCATACATTAGGATTTGAAGAATTAGCCAAAGAATGGGAAACAAAACAAGATCCCGAAATCAAAACTATTTATACTTCTTTTATCAAAGGGGTGAATGCGTATGCAAAAAAACATCCAGAAGCAATAGATCAAAAAAACAAAGTTGTCTTGCCACTTACTACCCAGGATGTGAACATGCATAGTATTTATGTCATCTTTACCCGTTTTATTGCTGGGAATGACTTGGGGCGTGTTCAACAATGGCCAGATATGGGATCCAATACGTATGCGATTGGCCCTCAACGTTCTGCTTCTGGAAATGCTATGCTAGTACAAAATCCTCATTTACCTTGGTGGAAAGAATTTTTATTCTTCGAATCACATTTAAATTTTAACGGAAAAAACATGTATGGAACAACTCTAGTGGGTTTCCCTGGAATTGCAATTGGTTTTAATGAAAATTTAGGATGGAGTCATACCAATAACACCATTGACAATACAGATACTTATGAGCTAGAATTGAAGGATAATGGCTATCTTTTAGATGGTAAACAAACAGTATTCGAAACATCTTCAAAAACGATAAAAATAAAACAAAAAGATGGCTCTTTGATAGATCATAAAATACCTTTGATGAAGACTATCCATGGACCAGTAGTTAATAAGACCAAAGACAAGGTGCTAGCATTACGTATGGTGGGATTAGATCGACCAAATATGTTATTACAATGGTGGCGAATGATTAATAGCACTAATTTTAATGAATTTGAATCTGCATTAAAAATGGCACAGATCCCATTTTGGAATGTAATGTATGCTGATAAAAAGGGGGATATTTTTTACCTGTTTAATGGTTTAGTTCCTAAAAGAAGCCAAGGTGATTGGAATTATTGGGATAGAATTATCCCAGGAGGTAAATCTGAGGATGTATGGACAGAAGTACATCCATACGCAGATTTACCAAAATTAAAAAACCCAGCAAATGGCTGGTTACAAAATGCAAATGACCCGCCCTGGACCAGCACCATACCTATGACCTTAAATCCAGATGACTACCCAGCTTATATGGCTCCTCAGTCTATGCTTTTTAGACCTCAACGTTCTGCAAGAATGTTACTAGATGATGAATCTATAACTTTTGAAGAATTGGTAGCTTATAAACTCTCCACTCATTTAGAATTTGCAGATCGTATTTTGGATGATCTTTTTGCCGCCATAGATGCTTCTGATTCAAAAAAAGCAAAAGAAGCAAAGGTAGTTCTCAAAAATTGGGACAGAGAAGCAGATGCAGACAGTAAAGGGATGTTACTATTCTTTAACTGGGCACGTAAATTTAATGTACGACAAAGCTCTAATTATGCTAAACCATGGAGTATCAAAACTCCCAATACAACGCCAGATGGACTTTCTGATCCCAAAAGAGCGGTTGAATTATTAGAAATCTCAGCAACCAAAATAAAAACAAAATTCGGAAAACTAGATATACCTTGGGGAGATTATTATAGAATCAAATATAATGGAAAAGACCTTCCTGCCAATGGTATTGATGGATCTATGGGTGTTTTTAGAGTAGCATGGCCAGGTGACGCTGATGAAAATCACATGTATGTAGGTGGTGGTGACTCTTGGGTAGGTGTCATAGAGTTTGGTGATACAGTACATGCAAAAGTATTATTAAGCTATGGTAATGCCTCTCAAAAAGGTTCTCCCCATAATGGAGATCAATTAGAGTTATTTTCTAAAAAAGAATTACGTAACGCCTGGTTTACAAAAGAACAAGTTAAAGCTAATACCTCTAAATTGGAAACCCTCACAGAAAGCGGGTTTCAGGAAAAAGAATAAACACAATTAAAATAGTATTTTTGTAGCCCAAAAGATTCAAAAGAATCTTTTGGGCTTCTTCTATATTCTTATCAAGTATTATCAAACTTTAAAAATTAGAAAGTACTGTAAAATTCGATAGTATTAATCGAAAAAACTGTTCTTTCCTAAAAGAAAACCAAACAAATCTTAAAAAAATGTTAACAAAAATGTGTTTTCTTAAGATAAATCTTTATATTCGCCCTATCAAAAGTAGCTTCACAACCTCACACAAATCATTTTAACATTTAGTATTTATTCTATACAGTAGCTTAGTATTAATTTCATAATCTTTTAGACATTAGATAATGGTGTGCTTGATGAAATTAATAGAAAGAAACAATAGCATTAACAGTGCGAAAATTTTCGTCTGCTTGCTAGTAATTATATCGAAGGGAAATTTTCGAATTTAGCTGTAGTATCAGCATATAGTTCGAGTGTGTTGGGGGACACATCAGGTATATAATTACTGAATCCCTTCTCTGAGGAGAAGGGGTTTTTTATTTAATATAATACCATTTCTAGTATAAATTTACCCACTAACTTTGTAAAATATCTTTATGGTAATTTTCTACTTAAAACATTTGTCTTTAACAATAGAATCTTTATCTTAGGTCGATACTTGGTAAACATTACTCTTTCCCCACATTTTTGTATGTAAACGTAAACAAATGGTGATTAAAAGACCCGTTTTTTTCCTGATATTTTATGCTTTGCTACCAACTATAAAAGAGAAAATTATGAGTAAAAGTAAAACTCTGAAAAAGCATTAGAAATAAATTCATACCTTTTTCTTGTTTAGAATTATGGTAAAACATAATGATGATTTTTAACAAAAAAATTGTTACCCCGTTTTATCAACTTTACTTCATGAACACCACGTCGTGATTGAGCAACATTATGGAATAAGAAAGGACTTGTCTCCTTTCTTTTCCATATCAAAATTTTACACTGATATCACTTCATGATCATCTAATAACTCCTCTTGTCGCATTCGTAGTAGAATTTGAGCTACAGCAACTGTATCTTTTTCACAATAAATTACAATGCGATCGATATCTTCTTCTTCATAAAAAACCTGCCGTACCTGACTACCATCTATATCATCTTTTGGAGAAGGGATTCCTAAAATACCTGTAAGCAATTTTAGAGAAGTATAATGTTTATAATCTCCAAATTTCCATAGATCCAAGGTGTCTAAGTGCGGGACTTCCCAGGGTTTCTTACCAAATAAGTTAAGCTTGTGAGGTAGTGATATATTATGAATAATCATCCTACGCGCTATATATGGAAAATCAAACTCCTTTCCGTTATGCGCACATAGTAAATGATTTGGTCTACTAAAATGAGTTTCTATTAAATTCTTGAAATCTATCAACAACTGTTTTTCTTCTCCAAAAAAAGAGGTCGTTCTAAATGATCTAGTTTCTCCCTTATATGCAAAATATCCAACTGATATACATACGATCTTACCAAATTCTGCCCAAATACCTGCTCGCTTATAAAACTCTTCTGGGGTGAATTCTTCTTTACGCTGATATTTGGTTTTATCAGCCCAAAGGTATTTCATTTCTTCACTAAGCTCTCCAAAATCTTTATATTCTGGAACCGTTTCTATATCCAAAAACAGGATATGTTCTAAATTAAGTTTATGAAGCATTCCCTAACATTTTATATGCTTCTTCAATAAAAATAAAGAAGTCTTTTGTAAATGATTCCCCTGGTACAGACTGGCCTTTATTATGTCCTAAACGGACTATCATAATATTATCTTCTGGTATACAAATCACATACTGCCCCAGAATGCCTCTCATTGCAAATATTTTCTTGTCTAAATGATCTGATAACCAAAAACCATACCCATACATCGGGTCATCTTCAAATCTGGGTCTGGTAGCTTTTTCTATAAATTCTGCTGGTAATATTTGTTTTCCGGCAAAAACACCCTTATTCTTGAACAACATTCCAAAGCGTGCAAAATCTCTAGCATTACTTGCCACACAACAATATGCTTTTTCCATTCCGCTATCATTACTATCTAATTGCCAGATGGCATCCTGCTGCATTCCTAAAGGTTTCCAGAAACTTTGGCTTAAATACGATGATAATTGTTGCCCTGTAGCTTTCTCGATCACCATTCCTAATAATTGCGTATTCCCACTTAGGTATCTAAATTTTTTTCCAGGTTCGTCAATCACTTTTAATCCTAACATTACATCTCTAATATTAGAATCATAATATACTCTTGCGGTTATAGAAAACGGACTTGTATAATGCTCAGTCCAATTAAGACCCGAAGACATAGAAGAAAGATCTCCCACCGTTGTTTTTGCGGCAAGCCCTGTAGAAAACTCAGGGAAAAAATCCCCTAATGGTTGGTCCAAACTTTTTATATGACCCTCCATTATTGCTTTCCCAAGCATTCCTGTCACCAAACTTTTTGCCATAGAGAAAGAATTGGTTTTAGAATCCTTATTAAACCCTTCTGCATAGTTTTCATACCAAATACTATCATTCTTAATAATCATAAAAGCAACTGTTCCTAGATGCTCATTGGTTTCTTTTAATTTATTTGTAGATTCTGTTTTGTTATAATCTGAATGGATAGCCCATACATTTGTACTATTTCCTTTTTCTATTTTACGATTATCAAAATACGGATAATCGTCTATATATGCTGTAGTGTGTCCCGTCATATACACCACCCTAACTCCTTTTAGGATATAATCATAATCAAAAATATATAACAGTATTACACAAGGGAGAATAATAATTAGAATGCTTTTTATAAAAAATTTGAGTATGCGTTTTATCATCTTTATGTTAAGATTAATCCTGTCTAACTATTTGCTAAACAATCAATTATTTATGTCTAATGTATGAAAATTTGGAGACTCGTACTTTATATTATGAAATGGTTAAAAAAAATTCCCTTCGCTTTAAAATATTTCAATTGATCAAAAAAGTTTATTTCACTTCTATTTTTATATTTCAAAATACAATAATAGGACATTTCAGTTTCATTTTTTGAAACAGAACATCTATACAATAAGATTTATACTTTTGGGTTGTAAAAGGGAATTTCTAGAACAACGATTGTTGTTTTACTGGGTTCTCATGATCTAATAACCATTTTTTTCGCCATAAGCCACCTGCATATCCTGTTAATGATCCATCGCTTCCGATTACACGATGACAGGGTACAATAATCCATAATGGGTTTTTGCCATTAGCACTCGCCGCTGCTCGTATGCATTTTGGATCCCCTAATCGTTTGGCCATATCTAAATATGTAGTGGTTTTACCAAAAGGAATATGAAGTAATTCGTTCCAAACTCTTTTTTGAAAGTCGGTACCCGATGGGTTTAAAACAAGATTAAAATCAGTACGTTTCCCATCAAAATATTCTTGTAATTGAGAAACTGCGTTCTGTAAATGTACAGGTATGTTAACCGAAGTTGTATTTGTGGATTCTTTGGAGACAGAAACACTAGCGATGCCATCTTTATTTCCTGTTATAGTCGCAATCCCTAATGGAGTATTTATAAATACTTCATCATTCATGCTTCTTTCTTATCTTCCAATATCCCAAGTCTACGTGCACGATTTTCCCAATTCTTACGTGCTAGTGCTTGCATATCGGTTGCCGTATCACTCTCATCAACAATTTCTAAGCCTAATAAAGTCTCAATAACATCTTCCATTGTCACCAAACCACTTATTGAACCATATTCATCAACAACCAATGCTATATGATTTTTGGTTTGGATGAATTCATTAAACAAATCCGGAATGGGTAAATTTCTGGTCGTAAATATTATAGGTCTTTTAATATCTGCTAGAGTTTTATGACCATTCTGATTGGCCATTTCTTTAAAAATATCGTCTTTTAACACCTGTCCCGTAATATTATCAGCTTTTTCTTTATAAATAGGTATTCTGGAAAAACGAAGATTTTGATTCTCTTTAAAAAAATCTTCGAGAGTTGTTTCTTCTGATGCGGTTTTTATTACTGTTCTTGGGGTCATCACATCTTTGGTAAAAATCTTTTTAAAATTTAATAGATTTTTGATCACTTTTGATTCTGATTCTTCAAAAACTCCTTCTTCTTCTGCAATATCTGTCATTGCGGTAAAATCTTCTCTACTCAATACAGATCCATGATGGCCTTTACCACCAATAAGCTTTGTTGTTAGTCTCAATATCCATAAAATGCCTGTATATTTTAAAGGAGCAATTAGAATAATTAAGGCTTTAGAGGTAAAGTTTGCTAGTTGTTTCCAGAAGGTAGCCCCAATAGTTTTTGGAATAATTTCTGATAAGACCAAGATCAATAATGTCATGATAGTAGATACAATTCCTACCATATTCACACCAAGAATTTCAAACTTATATGGTAATTGTTCCGCCTGTACTCCTACCAAGATTGCCCCAACGGTATGTGCAATTGTATTTAAGGTAAGAATGGCAATAAGAGGTTGATCTACATCTTTTTTTAGATTTTCTAATGTCGTTGCATATGATTTTCCTTCTTTCTTCTTAACATTAATAAATGTTGGAGTTACACTAAGCAATACTGCTTCTAAAATCGAACATAAAAATGAAAAGAAAATAGAAAGTACCGCGTAAATAATTAGTAAGGTCATTTTATCTTAAATATGTTACTAAAGTAAGTATTTTGTACCTAAATTATGACATAAATCATTTCCTAATTATGCTTTTTGACATTTTTATTATGCTCAATAGAGAATGATTTCTTTTATCATTGGGCTTAACCTTTGCTTATATCATTCATATATACAATTACTGCTTTAAGTTCTTCCTCAGTAAATGTTTTGATAACAGCAAAATTGGTTTTCATCACAGTATAGGTTTCTGGATCTACAATAGGCTCTGCTTCTTGTTTTAAGAATGCCATTAGATCTCCATTTTGTTCTTCATATATTTTTACAATGTCAATAACTCCTGGCCCGATAGATTTTTTATCAATTTTATGACATGTATAACACTTCCCTTTGCCATTAAAAATACTTTTTCCCAAATCAAAAGAAGAAATTTCTTCTTTCTTTTTTCCAATTTTGATTTCTTCTTTTTCTTTTTTTTCTGATTGACAACTTGTTGAAAACAATACTACTACTCCAAGTAGTATTCCGATTTTATATATACAATTCATAAAAGGTTTTATCTATATTTTTCTTTAATTTTTTCGATATCATTCTTAAAGCGTTCTAATAAGTCTCTCGAAAAATTAGTAATCACTTTTTTTTCTTTATTATTCATTCCCTCGCTGGCATCTGCTATTTTGCCAAGTGCGTAGAGCATAAAATCATATTCCTCATCAGGTCCATTATCAGAAAACACCTCTATTACTTTCTTGTATAAAGTTTCAACATCATTCTGTTTTTCGTTTTCATAATCAAAAGACCACTTGATCGCCGCTCCTTTTGGATGTGCTTTCAAAATTTCCTCTAATGTTTCGACTTCTTCTTTTTGAATGATCCCGTCACTCATTGCGATTACATAAAGTAATTCTCCAAAGGTTTGAAATAATCTATCTCTACTTACCATGAATCATAGTTTTATAATAGTCTTTATTGTTAGTCTGAGCTAGTTAAAATAAGAACTATATCTCTACTAATCCAAAATTCTAATCACATCTTTTGCAAAATAACTAGCAATAATATGTGCTCCTGCTCTTTTGAAGGCCATAATCTGTTCTAACATCACAGAATCGTGATCTAACCATCCTTTTTCTGCTGCAGCTTTTACCATTGCATATTCTCCACTTACCTGATATACTGCAACGGGAACATCTACTGCATCTCTTATATCTCTTACAATATCCAGATAGCAAAGACCTGGTTTTACCATAACAATATCTGCACCTTCATCAATATCCATGAGTGTTTCTTTTATGGCTTCATCTTGATTAGAAAAGTCCATTTGATATGTTTTTTTATCTCCAAATCCCGGAGCAGAATCCAGTGCATCTCTAAAAGGACCATAAAAAGCAGATGCATATTTTGCACTATAACTCATAATCCCTGTTTGCTTAAAATTCTCTTTTTCCAATAGTTCCCGAATGGCCAAAATTCGTCCGTCCATCATATCACTAGGAGCAACAAAATCAGCACCTGCCTGAGCATGTGATAACGACATTTCTGCCAAAACTTTACAGGTTTCATCATTGATAATATACCCTTTATCTACAATTCCATCATGTCCATAAGAAGAATATGGATCTAATGCAACATCGGTCATTACTAATATCCCAGGAGCAGCTTCCTTCACCGTTTTAATAGCCTTCTGCATAAGTCCATCCGGATTTATAGCTTCTGTTCCTTTGTTATCCTTAAGATCATCTGGGACTTTTACAAACAGTAAAACAGATTTTAACCCCATAGACCAAAGTTCCTTTACCTCATTTGTAAGTAAATCCAGACTATATCTATAATATCCAGGCATCGAAGCGATTTCTTCTTTTATCCCTTTTCCTTCTACTACAAAAAGGGGAACTAAAAAATCGTGAGGAGTAATCGTATGTTCTCTAACTAAAGAACGAATAGCTTCATTCGATCTTAGTCTTCTGTTTCTGCGAAGTTGCTGCATTCTTAATAGTAAAATTTGATATGTGTAAAGATACTCATATATCTTTTTTGATATTTGAATTTGTTCAAAAACAAAATAATCTTTTTGCGTTTATGCAAAATAGAAACTTGAAAATGGGGTTAATTGATTAAATTCAAACAAAAAAAGATAGTATTGGCTTAGGCCGATTAACAATTGGTTATAAAGGTAATTTTACTTAAAAAATATATCAAATAATGTAACAAAACCTTAACAAAACCTACTAACAATGCAAATTTAACAGTATGCTTACGATAAAAAACCTCAACAAAACATATCCCAATGGAACGCAGGCTTTGAATGATGTTAATCTGTCATTAGAGAAAGGAATGTTTGGCCTTTTGGGGCCCAATGGTGCTGGTAAATCTACTTTAATGAGGACTATCGCTACTTTACAACTGGCAGACTCAGGTACAATTGATTTTGATAGTATTGATGTGTTTAAGCATCCAGGAGAATTACGAAAAATACTAGGATATCTACCTCAAGATTTTGGTGTGTACCCAAAAGTTTCGGCCGAGATGATGCTTAATCATATTGCAAAAGTAAAAGGTATTACCAATACTCAGGAACGCAAAGGCTATGTCGCCGATCTTCTTCATAAAGTAAATCTATACAAATTTAGGGATCGTAATCTTGGCGATTATTCTGGAGGGATGCGACAACGTTTTGGTATTGCCCAGGCGTTACTAGGTAATCCAAAATTAATCATAGTAGATGAGCCTACTGCTGGTCTGGACCCTCTAGAACGTAATCGTTTTCATAACCTACTCAGCGAATTAGGAGAAAATGCTGTTGTAATCCTTAGCACTCATATTGTAGATGATGTGACCAACCTGTGCCAGAACATGGCTGTTTTTAATGAAGGGAAAATTCTGGTACAAGGCAATCCTCAAGAACTTTCGGATACTTTGAATGGTAAAGTATTTAAAAAACATATTAATAAATCAGAATTAGAAACACTCGAAAACGAATTTACCATATTATCAAACTACCTTAGAGCAGGACAGTTTTATGTAAATGTATATGCCGAATCTAATCCTGGAGAAGGGTTTGAGGTGATTGATAATGATTTAGAAGATTTTTACTTCTACTGCATCAATAAAAAAGAACAGGAGGAAGTAACAGTATGATAGAAATCTTACGATTCGAATTACAATATCGGTTAAAAAGACCCGCTACCTGGATTTATATCATTCTAGGGTTAATTATCGCTGGTACGTGGAGTATATTTATGCAATCTTCTACTCCAGAATTTATAAATAGTCCAAACAATATTGTTGGAATTATTGGCCCTATTTCTATTATCTCGATATTTTTTTATGCAGCTATTATGGGAGTTCCAATATTTAGGGATAAAGATCATAAAACTGCACAAACCTATTTTACATTTCCCATTACACAAAAATCATATGTTTTAGGACGGTTTTTGGGGAGTTTTACTATAGTCACTTTATTGAATCTATTTATCCTTTTGGGAGCAATTATAGGTCTTCTGATAGGCATGTTCTTAGACCGTCCTGATTATGGAACCTATACTTCATTTAATTTTACATCATATTGGCTTCCCTTTCTATTTTTATTAGAAATCAATGCTTTTTTAATTGGATCTCTATTTTTTTGTCTGATGGCATTTTTTAAAAAGATGCCTATTATCTATTTGGGCGGAATATGTTTTTTTCTACTATACAGTGTTTCTGGAGATTTACTAAGAAGTTTAGATAACCAATGGTTAAGTGTTTATTTAGATCCTTTTGGTATTAGAGCCTTCAGTTTTGTTAAAAAATATTGGTCAATCAATGAATTGAACACAAATCAATTACCTATTTATGGTAAGTTTTTATGGAATAGAATATTTTGGTTGACAATAGGTCTATTTCTCTTTTTAATCACCTTCTTTAGGTTTGATTACAAAAAGTTTTTGCTTTCTGGGAAGAAAAAAAATACAATAGAAAATAAAAAATATACTCCTTCGTTGATTTCTACCGTGACACAAGTTTTTACTAAAAAAACAGAATGGAACAATTTACTTTCTCTTAGTAAAATAGAATTCTTATCTATTTTTAAAAGTCCAGTTTTTATAATTCTTCTGATAATAGGAATCATATTTTCTATCTTCAGTATATATAGTGCCAATGAAATTTATGGAACGCCTAATCTACCGTTAACTCGATATGTTGTCATTTATATTAACGGAATTATTTCTTTTTTCTGTATAGTGATATTAGTAATTTATTCTGGTGAAGCTGTGCATCGAACCAGAAATAATAAGACTTTTGTGTTTTATGATGCGTTGCCTATTAGTAACTCTAGTTTATATTTTTCAAAAATAATATCGCTTATTGGTATTGCTTTTATATTAGTAATTACTAATATTTTTATTGGTCTTCTTTTTCAGACATTTAATGGGTATTTCAGATATGATCTGGGCATGTATCTTATTTATAATTTTGTTTTGGTATTTCCCAGTTTTATTACCACTATCCTGGTTTCATTTTTTATACATGTATTGGTCAATAATAAATTCTTAGGTCATTTTATTGTGATCCTAATCTATTTTGGACTTCCACTTTTGGTTGCCTTTGCTTTTAAAAGTGCCAATCCGATGTATATATTTACAGGAACAACTCCTATTTTTTTAAGTGACCTTAATGGATTTGGGCATTATCTAGAAGGAATCACATGGCTTAATGTATACTGGATTCTGATGACTTCAATTTTGATGATGATTGGTAAAGTCTTTTGGACAAGAGGATTCTTTTCTACGGTCAAAGAACGTCTATCTTTTGCAAAACAAAGGTTTGATACCAAAACTATTGGAATTTTTATAATCATCTTACTGGCTTTTATATCGGTAACCGGATATAATTATTATAATCTTAAAGTACTCAATACCCTCGAAGATGGTAATTATGTAGAAGAAGTAGAGGTCGATGCTGAAAAGAAATATAGCAAATACATTGGTCAAGCACATCCGCAGGTCACGGATCTAAAAGCTTATATTGATGTTTTTCCTAAAAAACGAAATGTAAGAGCAAAAGGAGAATATAAAATCATTAATACCTATGATACCTCGATTGACACCTTACTTCTAGAGATTCAATATCCTTGTCCTAATACTTATTTAGAAAAAGTAATTTATAATGGTACACCATTACACCCAGTAGTATCAGATTCAGTATATAGAATGTATTTTTATAAGCTACCTAAGGCTATGCTTCCTAATGAAAAAGCAAAGCTTACTATAGAAGTATCTTCAGAAACCAAAGGGTTTGCAAATGATTTAGAAACCGAAGTATTACACAATGGGTCTTTCTTTAATAATAGTATTTTTCCTAGATTTCATTTTGAAAGAAGCCTTATTGATAACGGAGTACGGGTAAAACACGGATTAGAAAAATTAGATTACCTCTACCCTCCTCGAACAGATTCTATAGCGCTTAAAAAGAATCTATTTAACGAAGATGCTAATTATATCAATTTTGAAGCTATTGTAAGTACTGCTGATGATCAAATCGCTTTAGCACCCGGAAAATTAGTAAAGAAATGGAATGAAAATAACAGGGCGTACTATCATTATAAATTAGAGTCACAGACCGATCTGTTTTTTAATGTCGTATCTGCACGGTATGATATTGAAAAATCCAGTTGGATCGCTCCTAGCGGAAAAGAAGTAGCTATAGAGATTTATCATTCTCCAAAACATAAACGCAACCTCAAACATTTTGTAGAAGGCACAAAAGTAGCGTTAGATTATTGTTCTAAAAACTTTTATGAATATCCTAATTCGGTAATAAGAATTGTAGAATTTCCTGCACATTCTACTTTTGCACAATCCTTTGTAACGACTATCCCCTACTCTGAAGATTTTGGGTTTGCTGCTAATTTTGATAAAGCAGAGGATTTTAATTATGCCTTTAGAGTTACTACTCACGAGGTAGCACATCAATGGTGGGGACATATTGTAACTCCGAGTAAAACCTCTGGAGCCAATATTATTTCAGAAACCTTAGCAGAATATTCATCGCTTATGACTATGAAGCATCAATATGGAGAAAACGGAATCAAAAATTTCCTTAAGTATTCTTTGGATGACTATTTAAGAAGCAGAGCTTTTAGTTTTAAGCCAGAACGCTCCTTAATCAATGTTGAGGTGGGTCCTCATATCTGGTATCGCAAAGGATCTATGATCATGTATGAGCTTCAGGATATTATTGGCGAAGAAAAAATAAATGCTGCACTCAAAGGTTTTCTAAACGAATATAAAAATTTTGAAAAAGAAGTATATCCAACTTCAGAAAACCTGTATAATACCATTTATAAAGTAGCACCTGATTCTCTAAAATATGCTGTAGAAGATGGATTTACCAAAATCGCTTTGTATGAAAACCGTGTCGTACAAGCTAAGACAAAGAAACTGGATAATAACACCTACGAAACCACTTTTACTGTCAATGCCCAGAAAATCTATTATGATGATACAGGAAAAGAAGAGCGTATTGATGACAAAACCAATTATATCGAAGTTGGATTATTTGGTGAAGATATTGTAGATGATCAAGAGGTTCCTCTTAAAAATCCATATTATCTGGAACGAAAATGGTTGCATCCTGGTGAAAACACCTTTACAATTATAACAGATAACAAACCCATAAAAGCAGGTATTGATCCTTATAATAAATTAATCGACAGAAACTCTGGGGATAATCTAAGACCTGTTGAAGAGGAGTAAATCAAAATGAGTTTGAACAAGTTGATTATAAAAGTATATTGTATACCGTGTATTTTTATAATCAGAGTTTCACTTAATTTAATTAGTTGTAAAAATCACGATTGAGAAGCGCTGTCTTGGTCGTGATTTTTTTATCTACACAGTGTATTGGACACTATCGGTTATTATGTTTTTTAATTTCTTTCAAAATTGGACTTCTAACACCCATTTTTGGACTTAGGGGGTTCAAATTTGAGACACGACTATAAAGCGATGAACCAAAAAGACGCTCCATTGGATCTTATTGATGAAAATTTAGACATTTAAGGCTCATATTTGGGACATCAAGATCCAAATTTGGACTTATGACCTTCAAAATTGGACGTTAGAAGTCCAATTTTGGGATACCAACCTCTAAATTTGGGTGTTCAATCTCTAACCGAGCGTCTTTTTGACCCAACAGAAGATCTTTGGGTTCTAAATTTTCTTATTATTTTGTTTCACTAGTTTTAGAAACGTTTTTACTGCGATTAAAAAACTGTCTAAACTCTGCTGCCTTTTCTGTATACCCAGATTTATCTACTCTTTACTATATTGCTAATATGAATTGTACTAGCCACTATTTGATCTGACAGTTAACATTTATCTGGCACTTTGAAAAACACTTTTAAGCTACAAAGCCTTAATCGCTGCTATATGATGAGATCCTGAAAACATGTTCAGCATGACATTTAACCGATGATCAATAATAAAAAAACAGATTACACGACACCCTTTGTAACAATTTTGTCTTATTATAGTCTTCCTGTTATACCATAAAATTACTATTCATCTGACATGTCAGGCAACCTTTTTCGTCTATACATTGTCTATAGGTATAGAAACTTGTTTGATATAAAACTCATCATAATGACACATCATAAAACCAAAATCATAATATTTTTAATTGGCCTTATCAGTTTCATAGGTTCTTCACAAACGATTACATCTAAAATAGTAGATAAAAAGACCAATCAGCCTATTCCCTTTGCTACAATTCAGATATCAGAAAATGATGGTGTCATTACCAATGAAGAAGGAAGATTTACCATACATATGGATCAGACAAATACCTCAACAGATTCTATCTATATCTCTTCTATGGGATATGAAAAAATCGGTATTGCGGTGCAGACAACGATAGATAGTGTCATTTATATCCAACCCAAAGCTATTGAACTAAAAAGTGTATACCTGTCTAATAAAACTTATACTATCGACGAAATCATGGATAAGGTCGAAGAACGATTAACACAGAATTATCATTTTGATATGACACAAAAGCGTTTGTTTTTTAGGCAATCTGAATTTAATACCATGAACAAACTGGATGTGGAATTTAAAAAATCTACCATCGAAGAACTTAATAAAGAATTTATTGATAGCGTGATTACCATAATTCCTAGAAAATCAGAATATTATACCGAGACGCTTTGTGATTATTATGGTAGTGTCGAAAAACGAAAAATCAATATCATTAAAGCTGCAGAGTTATATGACAAAAATAACTCAGGTTCTATGGAGGCTCTTTCTGAAAAACTGGAGAAAATCTTTAAGGATAATGTAAAACCTGATTCTTATCTAAAAATTAAATCTGGTTGGTTTGGCACCAAGGTACAAGTAGATTCAATTCTAGAACAGAGTGAAGAAGCCAAAGTAGCCAAAGACGAGATCAATGATAAAAAAGAGGAAAAAAGTGAGTTTTTAAAATATCGAAGATCAGCTATTCATGGTCTCTTTAATGATATGTTCTTTCAGGAAGATCCCAAAGTAAATTTTATGAGTAAATCAGGGCGATATGAGTTTGAGTTGATTGATTACACTTATATGGATGAGAGTAGCGTATACATCATCAATTTTTCGCCTAAAAGAAGAGAAGATTTTAAGGGGACTATATATGTAAATACAGAAGATTTTGCGATCATGCGTATCGATTATACTAATGTAAAAAACTTACGGAATTTTAGATTGCTTGGACTTAGTTACCAGGAGAACCTTTATAAAGGAACAACAATTTTTACTAAAGGTCAGGATAATAAATACACAGTAAAGTACCTCGAAAAAATAATGGGTAATCTTTTTGGTATAGATCGACCGTTAAAAGTGATCGAAAAAAACAAACACGTCAAAGGAAAGCGTAAACAAAATGAATTATCCTTAGAAATCGATGCTGGTATTGGTAATGTTACCAAATATGAAATAGTAGTTTTTGATGCTCAACCCCTAACCGAAGTCGATTACAAAAATACTACAGAAAATAAGTCGATCCGACCAGAATACTTATCAAGATATAACCCAGAATTTTGGAAGGGATATAATATTATAGAGCCCAACGCCGCTATAAAACAATTTACCGTAGCTCCAGAGAGTGAGTGATCTATTTATGTCATTACTGCTTATGTGAAGAAATATCAGCTTAAAAAAAAGTATAAACCTAACAGGTCTCTAAGACCTGTTAGGTTTTGAAGATCTGAATTCTTTATTATTACTTCCTTTCTATACAATACTCCCATCCAACAAATTAATCACTCTGGATCCATAGGCCATATTCTTTTCAGAATGTGTTACCTGTATGATGGTTACGCCTTCTTTATTAAGTTGGGTAAAGATCTCCATAATTTCTTCTCCTTGTTTAGAATTAAGGTTCCCGGTAGGTTCATCGGCAAGAATGAGTTTTGGACTTGCAATAAGTGCCCTGGCTACCCCAACCAATTGCTGTTGTCCACCACTTAACTGAGCAGGAAAAAGATCTTTTTTACCTACAATATTAAAACGGTCTAACATATCACCAACGAGTGATTTTCGCTCAGAAGCACTATGTTTTTTATATAGTAATGGCATTTCCAGATTTTCTTTGACCGTTAATTCATCAATTAAGTGATATGCCTGAAAAACAAATCCTACATATTGCTTATATAAGTTGGCGCGGTGTTTCTCTTTGAGTGTATGAACAGATTCATCCAAAAACGAATATTCTCCTTCATTAAAATCATCCAACATCCCAATTACATTGAGTAAGGTTGATTTTCCTGATCCAGAAGGTCCCATGATAGAGATAAAATCTCCTTCATTAACCCAAAAATTAATATCTTTTAATAAGAAAACCTTCTGTCCTCCTGACTGTACCCATTTTGAAATATTCTTTAAATTTAATAGCATCTGTATTTGTTTTATTTTTTAAAATTAATAGCAGTATTCACTTTATTTTTCAAAAGATTTCTCCTGGCTATTTTGATATAATTCTTAAACATAACTTTTTGTTTTTTGATATTGTGACCTCCTACTCTTCTTTTAATCCGTCTACTGGATTTTTATTTGCCGCT
Source organism: uncultured Aquimarina sp. (assembly GCA_947498785.1). Lineage (GTDB taxonomy): Bacteria > Bacteroidota > Bacteroidia > Flavobacteriales > Flavobacteriaceae > Aquimarina. Next base: position 45,585 of record CANMLS010000011.1, read on the forward strand.
CCTATTGCTTGTGACCCAACCGTGAGTAAGGCTACAAATAAAGCTATACAACCAGCACCCATAAAGTACCATCCTTTTAAGGGAATTCTATATGCAAAACCTGATAGCCAATTATTAGCCAGTAGGTATGCTACAGGTATTGCAATACCTATAGCTATCAATACTAATTTTGCAAATTCGCCAGATAACATCATGGTTACCTGAGAAGCACTTTGCCCTAGTACTTTTCTAATACTAATCTCTTTTCGTCTTCGCTCTGCCGTATACATCGCTAAACCAAATAAACCTAAACAGGAGATTAAAATGGCTAAACCCGCAAAATACTTTGATAAGGAAGCCACACGTTGTTCTGCTGCATACTGCGCCTGAAAATCTGAGTCCAAAAAACTATATTCAAATACATATCCAGAATTAAATTTGGCATAAGCATCTGCGAGTTTAACTAGAGTTTCTTTTTCTGTTCCAGCTGCAATTCGAACTACAAATTCTAAATTGGATCTATTATTATTTAATCTAAAAAACATAGGACGAACAGTTTCCCGAAAAGATTGAAAATGAAAATCTTTTAAGATTCCTATAATCGTATATTGTCTAGATCCGTAATGTATCGTTTTTCCAATTGGATTTTTGATACCCATCACTTTTATGGCAGTTTCATTAAAAACTATTGCAGCACTATCTGTAGGAAATTGTCTAGAAAATGATCTTCCTTCTTTAAGTTTCATATCCATGGTCTCTATAAAACCATGACCAATACGAAGTTCTTTAAAACGAGATTGACGTTCTTCTTCATTACCTGTCCAAACTAACCCTCCGGTTGTATTAATATTTGTACCTATAATATTTTGACTGGTCATAGCAGCATTAACCACGCTTGGAAATTCTTTTAATTCTTTTAAAAAAGCCTCTGCATTTTCTCTTAAATGGCCTTCTTGTTTAAAATAAACAACATTGTCCTTATCCATTCCCAAATTTTTAGATTGTACATAAGCTACTTGCTGAGAAACTAATAAGACCGCTATAATTAAAATAATTGATAATGAAAATTGAAATATCACTAACCCCTTTCTAACCCAAACTTCTCCCCATGAATTTTTTAATTGGCCTCTTAAAATAGTTACTGGTTTAAAACGTGAAAGATGCAATGCAGGATAACTTCCTGCCAATATTCCTGTAAAAAGAGCAATCAATAAGAGCAAACCAAAAGTCAAAGAATCAAAACTTAAGGACAATGCTTTACCAGTAATTACATTAAATTGTGGAATAAAAAGAAACACTACTAAAAGCGCCAATAATAGAGAAATAAATGCAGTCATCACTGATTCTCCAAAATACTGTGTAATAAGTGTAGTTCTTTTTGATCCCAATGCTTTTTTTACCCCTATTTCTTTTAAACGCCTTGATGCATTAGCTGTAGAAAGGTTCATAAAATTGATACAAGCAATGGTCAAAATAAATAATGCAATACAAGAAAATAAGTATACATAATTCATACGTCCAGAAGTTTGTTTCCCATTTTCAAAATTACTGTACAGATAATTAGATGAGTATTTGGTGATTATAAGATCTGCTTCAACATCTTCGTCTTGTAGCTTCGAGAAGTTTTCTATTTTAGCAGCAAATTCTTCTACATTTGTTCCTTCATTGAGCAAAATATAGGTGATTGGATTATTATTGACCCAATCATTTTTTCCACCATTATGTATGATTCCTTTTTTATATGTAGCTAAGGGTAATATAAAATCGAATTGTGTTGTTGAATTAGAAGGAATATCTTTAAAAACACCACTCACTTGATGTTTTTCTAGCATACCCATCGCATCCCATTCGATTACCTTTCCTACCACTTCTTTTGGAGATCCAAAAAGTCGATTTGCTAGAGATTCTGAAATCACAATCGAATTCGTCCCTTCAAGTACCTGATCTTTATCTCCTTCTATCAAAGGGTAGGAAAACACATTAAAATAATCTTTACCTGCAAATACGCCACCAGTCTTTATGATTTGGTCATGTACACGAAGTGGTATTTTAGCAAACTGTGCAGGTACTGTTTGAGACACTGCATATTTTACTTCAGGTAATTTATCTGCCATTGTTTCTGCCAAAATACTTGGAGTCCAATTAAAGACTCTAGAACCTTCTTGGCTTTCAAACTTATTCCAAACCTGATACAGGTGTTCATCATTTTCATGAAATTTATCTACTTGAACCTCATCTAACACCCAAAGAGCAATCAAAAATACACAGGCCAATCCCGAAGACAACCCTATAACATTAATCATAAAAGTGGTCTTGTACCGCTTTATAGTTCTAAGAAATAATTTTACATTGTGCTTAAACATAACTTTTTGTTTTTGATTGAATTGTTGATGAAATTTATTCGTCTCTTAATGCCTCTATAGGATTTCTACTCGCGGCTATAAAGCTTTGCCAACTTACTGTTAATAATGCAATAGTTAACGCTCCAATACCAGCCAAAACATACACCCATAGCCCCAAAGTTGTTTTATAAGCAAAATTCTCCAGCCAAGTATTCAATGCATACCAGGCAATCGGACAAGCTATTACATAAGCAATAGTCACCCATTTTATAAAATCTTTATTAAGTGTAAATAAGATCTGTTTAACCTTTGCTCCGTTTACTTTACGAATACCTATTTCTTTGACTCGTTTTCTGGTATTAAATAGTGCAACTCCTAATAGACCTATACATGAAATAAACAAGGCGAGTATCGTAGAGGAATTTAAAATTTGATTGAATTTTTGATCCTGTACATATTGGTTCTCAAATGCTGCATTAGAAAAATTAAAAATAAACTCTTCTTTGGGGTATAATTCATCCCAAATTTGGGCTATTTGATCCATAGTCCCAGCAATAGTATTTGACTTCAATTTAAATGAATAAAATCCCACAGCATGATCCCACTCCAGGTTCTGGATGTAGATAGTTGGTTTTACCGTATGGTGTAATGAAACATGATGATAATCCTCAACCACACCTCGTATTCGATAGTTTTTATTGCCTATAGTAATAGCGTTTCCAATAACATTATCAGCATGGAGATTGCCCATTTTGGATAGTGCTGTTTCATTAATTAATATATTATTAGATTTCCAATTGCTTTCGGATTTTAGGTTTTTACCAGCAATCAATGAGATATCATAGGTATCTAAATATCCCTCATCAATACTGATTTGGTTAAAGGTCACTGGATAAGGTTTAGCGGCTACTACCGCTTTTACCTGATCATTTAGACGAGTAATCGCTTTACCTGGTATTGATGAGCTCGCCGAAAATGAAGCAACACCTCCTAATGCAGATACCTCGTTTCTAAAAGTAGAGAGTCTACTCACAAGATCAGGATGTTGATTCATCGTCATGGGTGTAAAACTGAATATCGTTTGCGTATTATTAAACCCTAATTCTTTATTCATCATAAACTGCATCTGCTTATAAATTCCAACTGTACAAATCATTAATACAATAGTGATAGAAAATTGTAAAGTGACCATTACTTTTTGACTTGTCCATTTTTGATGTAGTTTTTGATTACCTTTTTTAACTACTGAAAAAGCTTTGTTCTTAATTACTGACATGAATGGTACAATAGAAGCAATACCAACTACAACTACCCCAATAGTCCCTAACAATACATATGTAAAAAAAGTAATTCTATCAATTGGAAGTTGTGAATTGATCAAATAATGAGCTATAGGTATAGAGATACCAATAGCCACAATATTAAATAGTATCGTCTCTGCAAACAATAAGTAAAATACTTGACCATATCCTGAACCATTAAGTATTCTTATCGAATAATTTTTTGAATTCTCCAGAGTTGTAATCGTGTTCAAATTAATAAAATTGATAAGACATACAAGTAACACCACCAGAATAATTATGGACAGGAAAAGTACTTGCATTTCTTCTCCATTAACCGATAATTCATGATCGAGTTTGGACTTTAAATGGATATCGGCGATGGGTTGAAATATAAAATTCATTTTTGCCTCCTTGAGATTTTGTGGAAGTGCTACCTTTTTTAGCAAACCACCTAATCTACTTTCTACTGCGCTAATCGAGGTTTTTTTATCTAATTTTATATAACAATGTGGTCGATATTGTATAGGTGATTGCCATCTTTTTTTTTCATATGGCGTTGCCTTAAGATACTTATAATCAAGATTGTCAACCAATACTTGATTTTGATTATCATAATTTTGAAAGTAATAAAATAGCGTCTTATATGTACCGACAACATCAATTTTTATGTGGCTATTATCTGGGATATCTTCAAAAACGGCATCAACAACAAATTTCCACCCTTCATTAACGGTTAGTTCTTTTCCTAATGGATTTTCCTCTCCGTATAGTTTTTTTGCAAAAGATTGTGAAATGGCTACTCCATGAATATTTTCTAGCAACGAGTTAGTCTCTGTAGTGATGATCTTACGACCAAAAACAGAGAAAAAAGTGGGATCACTCCAAACAAAATCAACATTTTGTATTTTTTGTTGAGGGCCATTAAAAATAGTCACCACATCCCTACCAAAATTGCACTGAGCAACAACACCTGTCATTTCTGCTTCTAAAAGTTCTGAGGACCCTCCAAAGTTTTTTGCAGATTTTACTTCTTCACCGTCTTTATATTTTAAATCCAGAGCGACCCTATATATGGATTCAGAATCCTTCCAGAATGTATCATAGTTCGTTTCATGCTGTATTTTTTCAATAAGAAAGATGAACACTGTAAATCCAACAATCAGCCCTAAAATTTTTGTTGATGACAAGAATTTTTTCTTCCATATATTTCTGATAATAGTTTTTAAAATGTGTGTGTTCATGATACTATATGTGTTTTTATTAAAGCAACTTTTATATTAGAAAAGCATTCGTTTATATCAACACTCCTGTATATTAGGGTTTTTTGTTCGTATAATTTCTTCCATTAAAAACGTGACATAATGTAATTCCATCTCATTAAGAACAGGTAAATTGTTAATAATGAAAAGACGTAGTTCTAGTCCCACTTTTTCTTTTTCTATTTGTTCTTTTATCTCTTCCATGGTATTTACATTCTTAGATTATTAATAGTTATTCATTTCTTAAGGCATCCACTGGATTTCCGTTGGCGGCCATAAAACTTTGCCAACTTACTGTAAGCAATGTAATCCCCAATGCCATGATACCGGCCAGTATAAATACCCACCAACTTAGGTTTGTTTTTACTGCAAAGTTTTCTAACCATGAATTCATAGCATACCATGCTATAGGAACGGCAATTATAAATGCAACTCCGACCCACTTGATAAAATCTATATTTAGTAGTTTCAATATTTTAAAAATCGAAGCTCCATTTACTTTTCTAATTCCGATTTCCTTTTTTCGCTGTATACAGGTATAAGAGGTAAGTCCAAATAGACCTAATGCGGCAATGAATATGGCCAACGCAGTGAATATTTTAAAAGCTTCACTAAATTTGGTATCCTCTTCATACTGTGCTTGAAATTTTTTATTGATAAAAGTATAGTTGAAAGTACTCTGGGGAAAAACTTCTTCCCAAACATGCTGCAATTGTGACAATGAACTTTGATATCCTATTGTTGAGGCCACCTCTGGATCTAACTTTACTAACAGATTATTTCTTATTTTTCCATATCGAATCATTACAGGCTGCATTGGGGTTTTCAAACCAAAGTGATGATAATTTTTGATGACTCCTATGATATTCCATTCTACATCCCAAAATTTTACTTTTTGATTGATTGATTCTTTAGGATTAGGGATGCCTATTTCTTTTGCAAATTTTTCATTAATGACCAGATTTCTATCATTTATTTTACTGTTAGGAAGAAAAGTGTTTCCTGCCAAAAATTCAATATCCATAAGGTCAAAATAGTTTGATTCTGCTATATAGAAGTAATATGTTACGTTTCCTTCTTTTGTACCATCTGGATGGGTAATCTCCATAAAAGAAGATAAATTGTCATACCCATCCCCAGGATACGTTTGAGTTGTTGTCACATCCTTGACCATTGATAGTTTTCTCATTTCATTACTTAGTGTAGTAAAATCTTGAATTAGCAATGAATCAGATTTTTTATTTAAAATCTCTCCATGTATAGCTACAATATCATTCAAGTCAGAACCAATAGGCTGTTTTTGTATATAATTGATCTGTTTTGTAACTACTATGGTTCCAATTAATAATACTATAGTAGCCAGAAATTGTGTAATAATTAATCCTTTACGAATATTTAATCCATTAGCCGAAGTTTTTATTTTTCCTTTTAATGCTTTTGAAGGCGAATAATTGCTAAGTAAGATTGCGGGGTATAATCCAGCAAGCATCATACCTAGAAGAATAAACCCTAAAATTGGAAGAATATTTGCCAAACTCGCTAGTTCAAAAGTCAACGCTTTTCCCGTAAACGAGTTGTACAATGGTAATATAATAATGGCAAGTACAATTGCCATTATTATAGCAATCATATTAAGGATCATGGATTCTAACAACAACTGAATAATAAGCTGTTGCTTTTGCGCGCCAGCCACTTTTCTAATTCCTATTTCCTTTGCTCTTTCTAATGATTTTGTAGTAGATAAATTAATATAGTTTAACCAGGAAAGTATTAAAATAATAAAGGCGATCGCCGTTAAAAACTTGACTCTAACTACGCTTCCATTCAATTCGGCTTCATAAGGCTTATTAGAATATAAGTGAATATCTTCGATGGGTTCTATATTATGTCTTTCATCAGGATCATCTTCAAAATTACTTTCTGTTATTTTTTTCTGAAGCAATGATATATCTGCATTTTTATCAATTTTTAAATAGGTAAAGTAGTTATTACGACTCCAGTCTGGTTTTTTTTGCCCTTCAAATTCATCCCAGGTTTGTATTGTTTCAAAAGATAGTAAATAATTAATTTTGAAATGAGTGTTTTTAGGAATGTCTTGCATTACTCCTTTTATGGTAGCAAGAACCTGAGATCCCCAAAAAACAGATATGGTTTTACCAATAGGGTTTTCATTACCAAAAAGTTTTTTTGCAACAGTCTCTGTTAATACAATACTATTAGGTTCTACCAAGGCGGTAGTTATATCACCTTTGAGTAATGTTTGATTAAATATCTCAAAATAAGAAGGGTCAGCAAGATTACCATTGGTTTCCTCTATTATTTTGTTTTCTATTTTAAGTGTGGTTTTTTCTAATCTATAAAACCGTGTAAAATCTAATACTTCTGGAAACTCTTTTTGGAACGTTGGTCCCGTGACATTGTAGGTCTGCGCATCACCTGGTACAAATTGATCTCCTTTTTTATAATCCATGTATACTCTATATACATTTTCGGACCCTGCAAACTTATCATAGTCATTCTCATAGTTCACATAAACCATGATCAAAATAAAAGATGCTACTCCAATAGCTAAACCCAGAATATTAATAACAGAATAGAGTTTATTCTTAAGAAGATATCTGATCGCTATTTTGAAATATAAATTATACATATATCTGGTCGTTTATATGATTGTATTCTGTTTTCAAACTTTTTATAGGATTCATATTTGCTGTTTTAAATGATCTAATACCTCTTACTCATCTCTTAATGCATCCACAGGATTTCTATTGGCTGCAATCATAGTTTGGGTACTCACGGTAAAAATGGTGACCATAAGCACTAACACACCTGCTATAAGAAAATACCATAGATTTGCTCCTGTTTTATAAGCAAATCCCGAAAGCCAGTTGTTAATTAGCAGGTAGCTTATAGGTAACCCAATAGCTATTGCAACTAAGATTAGTTTTATGAATTCTTTGGATAATAAAAAGGAAATATGAGCACTACTATCCCCCAAAACTTTACGAATTCCAATCTCTTTTTTTCTTCGTTCTGCGGTAAAAGATACCAGTCCAAAAAGGCCTAAACATGAAATAATAATAGCTAATACAGCAAAATAACGAGACAGTTTGGACACTCTCTGTTCTGCAACATAAAGCTGTTGGTAATTCTCGTCCAAAAACATATAATCAAACAAAAATCCAGGATTGTTTTTTTCATAAAATTCCTGAAGTGATGCTAAGGTTTCTTTTTCTTTCCCTACTTCAATTTTTACCATAAACTTAGTGAGTCTTTCTGTCCATAAATTGACAATCATCGGTTTTATCTCTTCGTGAAGAGATTCAAAATGAAAATCTTTTATTACTCCTATAATTTCTCTTTTTTTATTTCTAAACCCGATAAACTTACCAACAGGATCTTTCAATTGCATTCGTTTGATAGCAGATTCGTTAAGGATAACTTTAGTATTTTCTTCACTAAAATCTTTTGAGAATGATCTGCCTTCTAATATTTCAATATCTAACATTTCAATCAAACCATAATATGCTATCATGTTTTGAAATTGAGTGTAATCATTAGGGTCTTTTCCTTCCCAATCAAAACCTCCCACACCCCAACCATCCCCAGTCATTGCATTACGGGTACTTGATGCGTCAATTACGCCTGGGATATTCTTAAGCTCTGCCAAAAAAGTATCTATATGATCATTATCCAATGTTTTTCCTTCTCGACTAAAATGAATGATTTGTTCTTTGGTATACCCTAAATTTTTGTTTTGTATAAATTCAATTTGCTGATGTATTATTAATACAGATACAATGAGCACTATCGAAACCGTATATTGAATAATAACCAGACCTTTACGTGTCCATACTTCACCGACAGAAGTGTTTAATTTTCCTTTTAATATGATAGCAGGCCTGAAACCTGACAAATGCAAAGCAGGATAACTACCAGATAATAATCCAGTGAATAATGTGATCCCTAATAATGTAAAAACAAAACCAGGATTAATCTCAATGGATAGTTGTTTTCCGGTAATTTGATTAAATTCAGGAAGTAATAGAGTAACAAAAATCATTGCTAGAAATAAAGCTATAAATGCAACTCCTACGGCTTCTGTCAAATATTGAAAAATAAGTGTTTTCCTATTTGCTCCTATAGCTTTCTTAATCCCTATTTCCTTAAGTCTTCTCGAAGCTTTTGCTGTAGACATGTTCATGAAATTGATACAAGCGATAATTAGAATAAACAAGGCTATAATAGAAAACAGTTTTACATATGTAATTCTACCACCAGCTTCAACACCATTTTCATAACTCCCGTATAGATACTCGTCTATATATTTTTTTAAGAATGGAGTGCGATAAGATTGTCCCTTATTGGTTTTTTTGCGAATAAAATCATGAATCTTGTCATTAAAAGCAACAATATTGGTACCTGGCTTCATACTTAGGTATACATATGTTGATTGACTTCCCCAATGTAAAAGATTCGTTTGAGAAAGTGCTTTTTCTTCATAAGAAAGTACAAAATCAAATCGTTCTGAAGATCGCTGTGGAACATCTTCAAAAACACCAGCAACGGTATATTCTTTTTCTTTCTGAAAGTCAATAATTTGTCCCATTGCATTTTCAACAGAACCAAAAAGAGTTGTAGCTATAGTTTCTGATACGAATATGGTATTTGTATTTGCCCATATATCATTTTTATCTCCCTTGATAATAGGAAAAGAGAATATTTTAAAAAAATCTTTGCTCACATAATGACCATCTCCTTTTATGGTTTGATTCTCGATAGAGAGTGTTGCATCTTGTGGATATTTTACCACCTGAGTTGCCATATGTATTTCTGGTATTTCTGCTAACATAAGTGGTGCTATATTTCCAGATGTGGTCCTACCTACTTTTGTCACTTGCGGAAATTCGGCAAGCTCCATCAAATGAAAAATATGATCACTATTCTCGTGAAACCTATCGATATGCAATTCATCGTTTACCCATAGATATATCAAAATAGAACACGTTAATGCAGTAGATAATCCAATGATATTTATAAAAAAAGAGGTTTTATATCTTTTAATACTCCTTAAATACAAAATGAAATGATGTCTTAACATAACTCTTTAGTTTATTGATTTTAATAGCTAAACAGGTTCAATCTAAGTTAATAATTCACTCTGTTCTCAAACTTTTGATAGGGTTTGCCGTTGCTGCTTTTAATGCTTGATAACTTATTGTCAAAAAGGTGATTAGGACTATACTTCCTATTGCCAAAACAAAAACCCACCAGTCTATTGCGATTCTATATTGATAATTTTGAAGCCAGTTATCCATAAAATACCATGCTAGAGGAGATACTATACTACCAGCAACAAAAATGAGTTTAAAGAAATCTTGTGTAAACAAAATCAAAATATCACTTACCTTACTTCCTAGGACTTTTCTAATACCGATTTCTTTTTTACGTTGAGCTACAAAGAATGAAATCAATCCATAAAGCCCTAAACAACTAATAAAAATTGCCAGTGCAGAAAACAGTTTTGACATGGATAAAAAGCGTTGTTCGTCGGCATATTGCTCTGCGACACGCTCATCTATGAATGTGAATTCATAAATGTAATTTGGAAATACTTCTTGCCACAATTTTTCGACTTCTGTCAAGGTAGATTTTGCATTTTTCCCTTGAATTTTTATTGCAAAATTAGAGTACCCGCTAACATAAGGTGCTATAAAAATTGGACTAATACTTCTTTGAAAATTGCGGTCATGAAAATCTGCAACAACACCTACGATGGTACCTTTGGTATCTCCTCCATTTACTTCTATTCTCTTTCCGATTAACTCATCTAGTGACTCAAGGCCTAATTTTTGCGCTAACTTTTCATTCACCACTAATTCTGTTACAGAATCTGTGGGAAAAAAGTTTCGCCCTGCAACTATTTCTAATCCAAAAGTATCAATGTAATCAGCATCTGCAAATTTTGCTGAAATTGAGAATTCTTCTGCTTCTGCTTGACTATTGTATTTTATTCCTGTATTCCAGTCATTATAAGAAGCCCCTGGACTGGATAGGCACGTTGTCATCTTTTCTACACCAGAAAGTTTCGCAATACGTTCTTTTAATCCCTTTAATTTAACGTATTCTATATCTTCTGGTATGTCGACCATTATGATGGCATCTTTTTCGAAACCCAAATCAGCATTAACAGCATAGTTTATTTGTTTACCGATAATAACTGTAGCTACTATAAGAACAATTGAAATTGTAAACTGTGTGGTTACTAAAATTTTTCTGGTTAGTTTTCCTCCAGTATCTTTTTCTGTAAGTTTTCCTTTAAGTGCTAAGGTGGGAAGGGTTCTTGCTAATAGTATTCCGGGATAGCTACCTGCAAAAAGAGCAACTATTAGAAGTAATGCTATCATAAAACCTAATACCCTAAATTCTAGTAGTGATTGTATAGAAAGATCAAGCCCAAAAAGTGTATTAAATGATGGTAAAGTTACAGCCGCAATTACTAAACCAATGACCATAGCAAAAAGACTAATAATAAACGTCTCTGATATAAACTGCCAAAAAAGATGTTGTCTAAAACTTCCTAATACTTTTCGAATTCCAATTTCTTTAGAACGTGTAAATGCTTGTGCAGTAGAAATATTTATAAAGTTAATACAACCAACTACAATTAAGAAAAACCCTATTAAAGAGAAAATCCATAGGAGATTAACATTTATTCCTCCATATTTATTATTAAAATGAATATCATTAAGAGCTTGTAATTTGTAACGATGTACATTTTTACTTTTAGAACGATGCTTCGTCACCAGTTCTACTAGTCCATTTTCTATTTGAGCAATATTTTGATTAGGTCTTAGTAATGTAAAACACATTAAACTACTATTAATACCGCCCCAAGAACCGCTAGACACAAAATCGTCATAACTTTTTAATGTTATAAATGATGGAAAAATACTAGCTTCTATAAGTGTTCTCTCTGGTAAATTTTTAAGAACTCCGATTACTGAAATGGTTTGATTATTATCAAGAACAAACGTCTGTCCTAATGCATTTTGATCCCCAAACATTTTTTTAGCAAATCTCTCTGTTATATATGCCGTATTTGGTTCTGCTAGTGTTTGATCTCCTAATTTTTCTAGCAACGGAAAGTTTAAAATATCAAAAAACTCGGGTTCTGCAAATGCGATATTCTCTTTAAAGCGTTTTTCCTCATTGCTATCAGAGCCATTAACTTGCCAATTTTCTCTGGTAAAAAGCTTAGCTACTTTTTCTGCATAATCATAATCCGATTCAAATGCCTCAGCAAATCCTGGAGGAACAGCTGCCTGATATTCTATATCATCACGATGTTCTTCGGTTACAACACGGTAAATACGATCTGCATTATTATGAAATGTATCGAACTGCAGATGATGGCTAACATATAAGAATATCAAAACAGTACAACCAAAACCCAACGCTAATCCAAGAATGTTGATAAAGGCAAATACTTTTCTTTTACGAAGATTTCTCCAAGCGATTTTTAAGTGGTTTTTAAACATAATTTTATTTTTTTGATAACCTCACCTCTGGGGTTATCATGACTTTATTCCGTTCTTAAACTCTTTACAGGGTTAACAATTGCGGCTTTAATACTTTGATAACTTACGGTAAGTATAGAAATGATTATCGCCAAAAAAGCAGCAACAACAAATACTCCCCATCCGATTTCTATTCGGTATGAAAAGTCTTCTAACCATTTATTCATAGCATACCAACCAAGCGGTAATGAAACTAGAATAGCGATCCCTACCAGTTTTAAAAAATCTATAGTTAGTCTATATGAGATTTGACTAACACTTGCTCCCAATACTTTTCTCACTCCTATTTCTTTGGTTCGTTTTTCTGCATTAAAAGCTGCTAGACCAAATAATCCAAGACAAGCAATCAAAATAGATAGTATGGTAAATATGATATATATTTTACCTAGTCTCTGTTCTGCCTGATAAGTTGTATTGAAAGATTCATCCATAAAATAGTAATTAAAAGGTTGATCTGGCGATACTCTATTCCAGATTGTTTCAATTTGTGCTATCGTATTAGAAAAATCTCCTACATCTAGTTTTACTGCCATGGATCCGAAACTATTATTTAGAGAAAGTCCTAATGCATCAATATTTGTTCTTAAGGATTCGTAGTGAAAATCTTTAACAACTCCAATTACCGTTCGAAATACGGCTTCACTTTCTCCGTAATCAGATGACAATCTCATCCCCAAGGCTTTTTCTGGGGTGACCCCCAAAACAGCTACAGCAGATTCATTTAAGATTATAGCTGTTGAATCTGTACTAAATTGTCGATTAAAATCACGTCCTGCAATTATTTCTAAGTTTAGAGTTGATACATAATCAAAATCAACATCCCAATCACTCATATTGATTGATTTTTCATGATCTTCTTTTAATCCTTCTCTATAAAATGTAGTATTACCTCGAAACGAAGGTGTGGGTAAAAAACCACTTACCGTTGTACTTTTTACCTGGCTTAATTGCTGTACTTCTTCTTTAAAAGATACTATTTTGCTTTTGGTAGCATATACATCATCAATAATTAAGACCTGATTTTTTGTAAACCCTAAATCCTTGTTTTTAATAAATTGTAATTGTTGAAAAACAACCAGAGTACTTACAATTAAAAAGACTGAAATTGCAAACTGAAAAACAACCAGAGAATTTCTGATTTTTCCTCCTCCAATACCATTTTCGGTTATACCTTTTAATGCTTGAATAGGTTTAAATCTTGACATAAAAAATGCAGGATAACTTCCCGAAAAAAGGCTTAATAATGTCACTGAAATCAATAAGATTAACCAGAAAAAAGGATTGGCAAATGGTATGGAAATTTCTTTCCCGGCAAGTTCATTAAAAAAAGGAACTGCAATTAAAGCCATAACAATAGCCAATACCAATGACATAAAAGAAATCAAACCAGATTCTATTAGAAACTGTCTGATGAGCTCTGACTTATTAGAACCCAATGTTTTGCGAACACCTATTTCTTTTGTTCTTTTAAGAGAATGAGCGGTAGATAAGTTCATAAAATTAACACTTGCTAGAATGATCAAAAACAAGGCTATAAAAGAAAGAATATAAACGTTTTGAATATCGCTATTTGCGCTTAACTCTGTACCTCTTCTTGAATGAAGATGAATATCTGTTAGTGGTATAGTACTGAAATTAAGATAATTACCTGACATCAAAAATTGTTCTTCTGTTATCCCTGGCGCATAATTTTGAATACCAGGAATTACATAGTCTCTTAGTGCTGATTCTAAAAAAGTATCAAAATCTTTGATATCAGCTCCTGATCTTAGTTTAATAAAAGTTGGATAATTATGGTTTCCCCATTCTTTAGAGAAAGAATCCTCATTACCTGCCATTGCAATAAAAATATTGTGGTTTCTAATAAAAGAGTTCTCTGGCATATCTTCTATTACACCTGTTACCGTGTACTCATTTGTATCATTTAATATGATACTTTGCCCAAGAGCTTCATCTATTCCAAAATGTTTTTCTGCTGCAGTTTTGGTTAGAATTAGAGTATTAGGGGCTTTTAAAGCTGTTTTAGGATCTCCTACTAACAGGTCTAGATCAAACATTTTAAAAAAAGTAGTGTCTACATAGGTAGCTCCAGATTGTTTTACATTGAGTTCTGCGTCACTTTTTCGAATAAACATACTCCCCAAATTTCTAAATCGTGTAGCCACTTCTATATGTGGATAATCTCTTTTCATGGCTTCGGCCATAGGAGCAGATACTTCTGCATATTCTTCGGCGTTTCCTCCAAATTTAACATCTACATTTATCCTGTAAATGCGATCGGCATCTGCAAACATTTTATCAAAACTTAATTCGTCATAGATATATAAACAAATAAGTAACCCTCCAGTCATACCAATAGCTAATCCAAATGTGTTTAGGAAAGTAAAAAAAGGTTGTTTTTTAAGACTTCTCCATGCTATTTTTAAATGATTTTTAAACATAACCTTGTTTTTGATCGATACCGAAACAAGTTCAGTACGAGTTAATGAATTATTCTGTTCGTAAACTTTTTATAGGGTTTACTATCGCTGCTTTTATAGCTTGATAACTTACTGTTACAAGTGCTATTACAAGTGCTAAAATTCCGGCTAAAACAAATGTCCACCACGAAATGTTTACTCTATAATCAAAATCTTCTAACCAATTATTCATAAAATACCAGGAAATAGGCACTGCCAGAACAATAGAAATTAAAACTAGTTTTATGAAGTCTATTGAAAGAAGTGTAGTAATACTTCTAACCGAAGCTCCCAAAACTTTCCGAATCCCAATCTCTTTAATTCGATTTTCTGCCATGTAACTAGCAAGGCCAAATAAACCTAAACACGAAATGAAAATAGTGAGTAACGTAAACAGGCTTATAAGCTGGCTTGTTCTTTTTTCGCTATTAAATTTTCTAGCATATTCCTGATCTACAAATTCGTATTCAAAAGGGTATTCAGGATTATACTTCTTAAAAACAGCTTCTACCTCAGCAAGGCTTTTTGAAGTATTACTGGTCGTATTAAGTTTTATATGGATTACATTAAATCCCGCCATAGCACCTTCTATAACCATTGGCTGAATTCTTTGGAAAGGAGAATCTAATACAAAATCCTTTGTTACCCCTACAATATGCCATTCTATTCCATTATCCTTAATAATCTGGCCAATAGGTTCATCAAAATTCATGAGTGCTACTGCAGATTCGTTAATGAGCGCTGCGGTAGAATCTGTTGCATATTTGTTTAAATCAAAGTCACGTCCGGCAACAAGTTCAATACCAAATGTCTCATTGATGTTTTCATCTGCAGCGAATCTTTGGACAATGCGCTTATTTTCTTTATCTTTTCCCTTCCATTCAAAACCCCAGGTATTACTCCAACCCTCTGTCACTGGCGAATTAGTTCTTGTGATAGAAGTAACAGTATTAGATGATAAAAGTTCTTCTTTTATAAGGGAATAATTTTTTTCTGTATCCCCTTGAATTATTGAATAAATCAGGTTGTTTTTTGCATAACCCGTTTGCCTGTCTTGAACTTTTTTTAACTGTTGCATAACAATAATGCTCGAAGTGATTAAAATAATGGCAGCAGAAAATTGAAGGACTACCAAAACTTTTCTTGGTGTAACGGCTGTATTGGACTTTACAAAAGTTCCCTTTAATACTGAAGAAGGCTTAAATCTAGAAAGAAACAATGCAGGGTAACTACCCGCTAGAAGACCTGTAAAAACTATTACTGCTATGGTCGATCCCCAAAACCAAATATTAGTCAAATCCAATGATAATGGCTTTTCTACTAATATGCTAAAATGAGGTAGCGCTATTAAAACCATAATAAAGGCAAATATTGCTGCAATGAATGATATCAGTACGGACTCTCCCAAAAACTGACTTACAAGCGTTAATCTTCTTGCTCCTACAACTTTACGCACCCCTACTTCTTTTGCTCGTTTTTCACTACGTGCCGTACTTAAATTCATAAAGTTGATACAGGCTATTATTAAAATAATAGCAGCTATGATACCAAACATTCGAATGATATCGATTCTACCTCCTATCTCTTCCCCATTTTCAAAATTTGAATACAACCAGGAACGTGTAAATGGATATAAATAGGTGATCATTTCTGGAGAATCTTTGTCATATACTTTTCTCAAGTTTTTTATTTTTTTTGAGAACGAGGTGTAATCCACACCCTCTTTAAGCATCACATAGGTTGCAATAGAATTATTACCCCAATATTTATCGTCTGAGCCTCGCTGTTTTAAATAGGCCCAAGGCATTAAAAAATCAAATTCAAAGGCTGTATTTGAAGGTAAATCCTTTAAAATACCCGTGATCATAAAACTATCAGCATTATCTACCTTAACCGTTTTACCCACTGCTTGTTCATTACCAAACATTTTTTTGGCAAAAGATTCGGTAATAACCACCGAATTAACATCATCCAAAACAGTTTCTAAATTACCTTCTATTAGCGGAAAACTGAATATTTTCAAAAAATCAGGATCAACAATTTTACCTGTCCCTTTTATTCTTTTATCATCTTTTGCAAATAAAAATTCGGAATCCCAATTTACTCTTGCAATATGTTCTACTTCGGGATAATCTTTTTCTATGGTAGATGCCATAATTTTGGGTGTAGAATTCCAGGTCCATATTTCGCCGCCTACAGGATATTGATTATATACTTGATAAGTACGATCTTTATGTTCATGAAATTGATCAATCCCTATTTCAAAATTGATCCAGATGACAATAAGTGTAGTAACCGTCAAACCAATGGCTAATCCAACTATGTTTAATACCGAGAAACTCTTATTTCTGATTAAATTTCTCCAGGCAATTTTCAAATAATTCTTAAACATAACTGTTTGTTTTTTAACTTTGATACTAAAACAAGTTCAGTATCAGTTGATGTATTATTCTGTTCGTAAGCTTTTGATTGGGTTTGTTGTTGCTGCTTTTATAGATTGAAAACTTAAAGTAACTATGGCTATAGCAGCAATCATTACATCTGCTAATATGAATGCCCACCAGGGCATCGTTATTTTATATTGATAATTAGCCAACCACTGACTCATAAAATACCATGCTATTGGACTACCAATTATAATGGCAAACAATACCAGTTTTAGAAAATCTTTTGCTAATAAGATAGTAATCCCTGAGACAGAAGACCCTAGTACTTTTCTTATACCTATCTCTTTTATTTTTTGTTGAGAAGTAAACATCACTAATCCAAATAATCCAAGACATGAAATAAAAATAGCCATAAGCGAAAAGTATTTTGATAGTCTAAAAAACATAGTATCACTTTTGTAAAGCATATCATATTCTGTGTCTAAAAAACTATAATCTAATGGAAAAGAAGGGTTCATTTCTTTATGCAATGCTTGCAAAGCATTTATGGTAGCTTTTATATTTGTAGCATTGATTTTTACCATAACAAATTGTGCAAATTCTTTACTACTGTCGGTATACCTTATTATCAGGGGTTCAATTGTAGATTTTATAGAACTGAAATGAAAATCTTTCATTACTCCTATGATTCTTCCTTCACGTTCCCAGTGATATATCCTTTTACCAATAGGGTTTTCAAATCCCATCAGCTTTAAAGCTTTCTCGTTAATAATAAAGTCGTTGTTATCTGAAAGATTATTGATAGAAAAGTCGGTTCCCATAAGCATTTCGGTTCCCCAAGTTTTGACAAAATCATCTCCAACAGCTAGGGTATTAAATTGGGTCCAAACATTATTCGGTCTTTCGAGCCAATATGCGCTGCTTCCATTATTTTTAAAATCCAAAGGGTTTCCAGACATAAGTGTCATAGATTCTACCCCTGATAATTGTAAGGCTCTATTTCTGAAAACCGAATATTTATTTATCAACTCTCCATCAAATTGAAACAACATAACATTTTGACGATCAAATCCAAGATTGTGGTTTTTGATAAAACTAATTTGTTGCGATGTAATAATCATTACAGTAATCAGAATAATTGAAAGCGCAAATTGAAAAACTACCAACCCTTTTCGTATCCATTTTGCACTGATTCCCAAATGTGTGCTCTTTCTGAAAATTTCTGTCGCTCTAAAAGAAGACATCATAACCGCAGGATAACTTCCTGACAATAACCCTGTAAATAATGCTATTAGGAGTACACCTAACCAAAAAATTGGGGAAAGATCAAGCAGATTAATATCTTTATCTACGAGTTCATTGAACATAGGAAGTACTAACACAAGTAATATAAGAGAAAAGGCGGCACTGATAAGAGATACTAATATAGCTTCTCCCAAAAACTGGTTTATTAATACTCTTTTTCTGGCTCCTAAAACTTTACGCACTCCTACTTCTTTGCTTCTTTTTAATGCTCCTGCCGATGACAGATTCATAAAATTAATACAGGCAATCAATAAAATAAAGAATGCTATGATACTAAAAATTCTTACATTTTCTATTCTTCCACCAGAAACAACCCCATTCTCAAACTCAGAATATAAATATTTATCGCTATAAGGCTGTAATCCCAATTCTATATCTAAATCTGGAGTGTCTTTTACTTGCTCTTTTAAAAAATCTTTGACCTTAGTTTCTACTTTTTTGATATCTGTTCCTTCTTTAAGTAATATAAAAGTAGCTGTTGCCCCAAAATTTGTCATTTCTTTTATCCATGAACTATGCATTTTCAAAAAAACATCTTTATGTAGATAAAAATCATACTTTTCGGTATTGGCCTCACTGATATTTTCAAATACTGCAGATACCTGATATTGCACAGAATTTTCGTAGGTAAGCATCTTACCAATGGCATTTTGAGTACTTCCAAAAAACTTTTCTGCCATTTTTCTTGAAATAACAATATCAGTTGGACTAGCCAAGGCAGTAGTCGCTGTTCCTTCTAAAAAATTAAAAGAAAACATAGATAAGTAGTCTCTATCTACAAAGATTCCTTTTTGCTTAAATGCCTTAGTTTTATTTGTAAAAGTTTTGGTATGTGGCCAAGAAATTGCTGCTGCCTTTTCTATTTCCGGAATTTTTAGTTTTAATTGGTTACTAAGTAAGCTAGGAGTTTTATAATCTGTATCTAATTTACCTTGCAAGGTAAATTTATTATAGACCGAATAAAGTCGATCATTGTTTTCGTGATAATTATTAATCGCAAATTCATCATTTATCCATAAATAAATTAACAGACTACATAACAAGCCTACTGTCAAACCTGCTACATTAAGAAGAGAGAATATTTTGTTTTTTGCAATATTTCTCCATGCAATTTTCAAATAATTCTTAAACATAACTGTTTGTTTTTTGATTTGGTTTTAAAAAAGTTTAGTCTGAGTTGATTAATTATTCTGTGCGTAAACTCTTCACCGGGTTAGCAATTGCAGATCTTATAGATTGAAAACCTACCGTTACTATTGTAATTACTAACGCAAAACCACCTGCTAATATGAATACCCACCATTTTATTTGTATTCTATAGGTATAATCCTCTAACCATCTTTGCATAAAGAGATACGCAATCGGAGAAGCAATTACAAAAGCAATTATAACTAGTTTTACAAAATCTTTGGTAAGCAATTTTATTACAGAATTTATACTCGCTCCCAGAACCTTACGTATTCCTATTTCCTTCTTCTTCTGTTCTGCAACATAGGATACCAGGCCAAATAGGCCAAGACAACTTATCAATATCGCTAAGCATGTAAATAAAACTGAGATTTTACCTAATCGCTTTTCTTCTTCATATAGTTTTTCTACTTCCTCATCTACAAAAGAATAAGTAAAGGGTACATTATTAACAGTAGTTTTCCAGTGTTGTTCGATAATTGTCAATAATTGGTGATAGTCTTTGGTTTCGGTTCGTAAAAAGAGCCAATTGGGTTGGTCTTCTTTATACAAAAACAAGGGTGCTATTTCATCTTTCAATGAAGCAAAATGATAATCATTTACAACACCAACCACCTCATACTCTATAGTTTCTTCTTGAAAGGTGTTTAACAATTTAGCTCCTATTGCCTGGTCAAGCTTAATATCAAAAGCATCCAATGCTGATTTATTGACTACAATCTGGTTCTCTTTATCTTTTTCATATAGTCCTCGTCCTTGCAATAAAGGAATACCCATCGTTTTAAAATAACCTTCGCTTATTCCATTTCTTTTAACAACAGTAGTATTTTGAGGATTTCCTCCTGGACGGTATAGACCGTTATCTGTCAAGACAACTTCTGATGGAGCATACATTCCACTTGCTACATCAATTACCCCAGGGATATTTAAAAAATTTGATTTCAAGGTATTATACTTACTTGAGGCATCATCAGTCCCAACACGTAAAGCAATTAGATTGTTCTTTTCAAATCCTAAATCTTTACTTTGAGTATATCTAAACTGTTGTGTGATGATGATTACTGTTGTAATTAAGAAAATTGATACAACAAATTGAAATACTACCAGAGCTTTTCGAAGATTACCATTACCTGATTGTAAGTTCACAGTGTTTTTTAATACTCGTACTGGTTTTATTGATGTTAAAATTATTGCAGGATATATTCCTGCCAATAAACCTGTAGAAATCCCTAAAATCATTAGAAGTACACCTATTTTGAAGTTGAACACGTCTAAATAATCCAAACTGCCTTGAGTAAGTTGGTTTACAAAAGGTAGAAGAAAAATTGTAATTGGAATACTGATAAGTATTGTAAAAAACGATAACAATAGAGATTCTCCCAAAAACTGTCGCATTAAAGCATTTTTGCCAGCTCCTACAACTTTGCGTACTCCAATTTCTTTAGCTCTTTTGCTGGCTCTTGCCGTACTCAAATTGATGAAATTGATACAAGCTACAAATTGAATAAAAAAGGCTAAAATCAGTAAAAAATATAAGTATTTTATATTTGAAACTTTATCTATTTGATTCTTTCTTCCGTTAGAATATAGATGTATATCTGTTGCTTTTTGCAATTTTAAAATTTTATTACTCATTCCCGCATTGGCGATATCTTTACTTCCATGAGATTCAATAAATACTGGTAATTTACTTTCTAAATGATCTTTATTTCCACCAGGAATAAGTTTCACATAACTATATACAAAGTTGTTAGTTGCAAAACTTGGAAATAATTGTACAAATTCACCAAGTCCTGGGGTACTCATACTCACAAAATAATTTGGATTTAAATGCGACTTACCATATTGATCATCAAATACCCCTTTTACAACCAATATCTGAGCATCTTCACCACTACCCAAAATAACGGTTTTACCTAAAGTCTTTTTATTACCAAATAGTTTTTTGGCCAAAGAAGAAGAAAGGACCAATGAGTTAGGTTCATTCAAAGCCGATGTTACATTACCTTCTATAAATCTGTATGTAAATACCTTAAACACTGTAGAATCTGCTAAATATGCTCTTGGTTCATAATAACCTTCTGTACTTTCTGCAGAACGTATTAGATTAATATTAAATATATCTGTTGGAACTATACGCGTGGCTTCAACTACTTCAGGGAAATCTTCTTTTACTGCAAAAGCTATTGGTGGAGAAGCTGCAGCAGTATCAAAATGTTCTTTTCCACTTCTTTCGATAATAGTCTCTACCCTGTATATAGAGTCGGCATGATCATGATGTTGATCATATCCCATCTGATCAAAAACATATAATAAAATAGTCAAGCAGCTTATCGTCCCGACAGTTAACCCCAAAATATTTATAAGTGTCTGAAGTTTGTTTTTCTGAAGACTCCTCCAAGCTATTTTGATATAGTTTTTAAACATAACTATTGTTTTTTGATTTTCAGAATTTGATTGATACTGAAACAAGTTCAGCACGAGTTGATGAGTTCTTAATTCATTTTTTGAATGGTTGCTTCTCCTAAAACTATTCCTTTATTAACCGTAGGGTTTCCGTTATAGACTACGGTTGTTTCTCCAAAAGCAGTAACTTTTAATCTATCAGAAACGTTTACTCTAAAATTACTTTCGCCGTAGGCTGTTATCTTTGTATTTTCATTACTCATCCCCAAAGTATTTATTTCTCCTTCGCCATAAACTGTATATTTTTGGTTACTCGCCACTCCTTCTTTAATCTCTAAGTAACTTTCTCCATAAATAGATACTTGTAATGAATTTAATTTTACCGCATTCATCGTCATTTTACCTTCTCCATATATTTTTAGTCTAAAATCATCTCTTTCGATTGGACTTTTACATGTAATTATTTCTTCTCCACGAATCGAAAGCTCTTTAAGTTGGGTATATGTAATTGTAGCTGTCATCATGGTGCCTTTATAAATAGGCACTTTTCTTTTCCATCCATTTTCTTGTACCGTGATATGCTTTGTTGTCATCTTGGCATCATCCAAATAGATACGAAGTGTTCTTCCTACAACTTCTATATTGATTTTCTCTTCTGGTAAACGAGCATTATCTATGGTAACTTTTTCACTATTACCTTCTTCGAAATGTACCTGAATATGTGGACTAACAATTACAGTATCAAAATGATCTACAGTAATCGTTTTTGATTGACTATACCCAGTCATTATAGAAATAACTGAAATTATCAGGGCTGCGAGATATAAAGATATTTTTGCCATGAGTTTAATTTTTGGTGTGTGTTGCTATATATATTATGCGTTAACTTCGAACGGTTTATTTTGACTCTCGGTAACAATTTGCCCATCAAATAAATTAATCACTCGATGAGCATAATGAGAATCTCTGTCAGAGTGTGTTACCATAACAATTGTGGTACCTTCCTGATTAAGTTCTGTTAACAGGTTCATTACTTCGATTCCGTTTTTAGAATCCAGATTACCTGTAGGTTCATCGGCCAAGATTAATTTGGCATTTGTTACTACAGCTCTGGCTATAGCAACACGCTGTTGTTGTCCTCCCGATAATTGCTGCGGAAAATGCTTCTCTCGATGTGCTATTTTCATTCGTTCGAGCACTTTTTTTACTTTTTGTTCGCGCTCACTTTTTTTCATGTTGAGATAAATCAAAGGAAGTTCTACATTTTCAAAAACTGTGAGTTCATCGATTAGGTTAAAACTCTGAAATACGAATCCTAGATTTCCTTTTCTGATTTTGGTACGTTGATTCTCTTTTAACCCACCTACTTCCTGATCGTTGAAGTAATAATACCCTTCATTCGGGTTATCCAACATCCCAATAATATTAAGTAAGGTAGATTTTCCGCAACCAGATGGTCCCATAATAGCAACAAACTCTCCACCTTCAACTTTTAGGTTTACATTATTTAAGGCCAGAGTCTCAACTTCTTCTGTTCTAAAACTCTTTTTTAAGTTTTCTATCTTAATCATTTTTTAATTGATTTATTTTAATACTATTTTTTCGGCATCACCAAAACTATTATAGTTAGATGTGATTACTTTTTCTCCCGCTTCTAACCCTTCGAGTAATTCATAATATCTCGAATTTTGTTTTCCGATTCTAATTGATCTTTTCCAGGCTACCTCTCCAGAGGCATCTACTACAAAAATCCATTGTCCTCCTGTACTCTGAAAAAAGCTTCCTTTGGGCAAAAGAAGTGCATCATTTGATGCTCCTAATTGTAGTTTGATATTATAACTCTGTCCTGTTCGTATTGTCTCAGGTTTTTGATCTGCAAAAACAAGATCTACTTTAAATTTTCCGTTACGCACCTCTGGATATACTTTTCTAAGGCGTAATTGGTACGCTTTACCATTTCGATCCAAAACTGCTGTTAGGTCTCTTTTTACTCTATCAATATAATGCTCATCAATATCAGCTTCTATCTTGTAGTCTGTTAATACATTTATTTGCCCTATTCGTTCTCCTTGTCTGATATTTTGTCCAATTTCTGCATCTAGAAACCCTAATTGTCCATCGGCAGGAGCTCTTACATTTAAATGATCGATTCGCTCATACACCATCGATAAAGTTTTTTTCATTCTCGCTAAGTCACCATCTAATTCGCTAAGTGATGTATTGCGCAATACATTATCTTGTTCGGTTTGAAGTTTGATAATATCATATTGTTTCTGCGAAAGTTCGAAATTCTCTTTTGATATTAGATATTCTTCTCTAGAAATCAACTCATCCTCAAACAATGCTTTATTTTGTTCGTAGTTTCTTTTTAGTTTCTGTAGTTCATATTGTGAATTCACCAGGTCTTTACGACCTTCTACTTGTCTCGAGTCAAATGTAAGTTTGGTAGATCGCAAATCGTTTTGTTTTAGAGCAAGGTTATTTTCACTAGCTAATATCTGCTCATAAAGTCCTCTATTCTCTAAAGTTAATATAATATCTCCTTTTTTGACCATCGCACCTTCTTCGATCATTTTTTCTGTTACCCGACCACCTTCATAAGCATCCATATAAATTGTACTTATTGGTGCCACTGATCCATTAATCGTAATATAATCATCAAATTTTCCGAAAGAAACCTCGGTAATCGATAACTTTTCTTTTTCTGTTCTAAAAGTTGCTGCCGAGTTACCAAATACCATTTTCCATCCTACAAAAAATAGAATTACACCAATAACAATATATCCATAATGTTTAGGTCTTAATCCTTTTTTCTTTTCAATCTTTATATCCATTTTATTGTGTTCTATTTATGTTAAATACAGGTAATCCTTTATAAAAATCTAAGGTACTTTCATTTACTTTTAAGCGCAATTGTACCTGTAAGTTTTCATTCTGTGAATTTGCCAATACATTTTTGGATTGGTTAAGTTCTATAGCGCTAATCAATCCTTTTTCATATCGTTTTTGTGCAATGTCAAAGGCTAATATTTGTGCTTTCATTCTTTGTGAACTCTGCTGATATTCTGATTCTAAAGCAGTACCTTCCTGAACAAGTTGTTGAATAAGCTGATATAGCTCCTGTTTCTGAATTTCAAAAGTGTTTTCTGCACGCATTACAGCTACTTTTTGTTGTTTTACACGTGAGCGATTAGACCAACCATTACTAATAGGTATCGTAATCGAGACACCAAAAAACTGTGCTGCATTATCTTTTATTTGAGTATTAAAAGGAATAACCTCTCCTGTATCGTCATTTATACCATTATCAACATACCTAGATCCATACCCCGCAAACAACGATAAAGAAGGATACAAATTTCCTCTTTCGACAGCCAACTGTCTTTTGGCTGCTTTTGCTCTTAGCTCCTGTGCTTTTATTATAGGAATAAAGCTCTCTGCTTTGGCAAAAATAGAATCCTTATCTTTTTGGAGATCAGCCTCATTTTCATTGGTTTCTATAGTAGAAGACAAAATAGAAATGTCTGTAATACCTTTTAGATTCATTTCCTGAATCAAGGTGAGTTTTGCTGCTATAATACTATTTTCGTTTTGAGTTACTAATAATTGATCTGCTAATAGTGCTGATTCTGCTTCATAGACATCAGCTTTTGCTTTTTGTCCTACATCAACTTGTTTTTTTACGAAGTCATAATTATTTTGTGAGACTTTTTCTTGTTCCTTAGAAATTGTTAACAAACCTTCGATAAACTGGATATCATAAAAAGCAGACATGACTCTAAATGCTAACAAGTATTTTTGTTGAAGAGTCTCTTCATTAGTCGCACTATATAAAAGCTTTGTAGCCTTTATAGTATTTACTTTTTGAAACCCTCGAAACAAATCAATTTGAGCATTTAATTGATATGCGTTTGAAACAAATTCGTTATTCTCAAATATGTTAGTATTAGGGTTTGGAGATCGACCAAAGTTTTTAATATAATCTGCCCGAGCATTAATACTCGGTAACAGATTTCTTACCGATTGTCTATACGTTTCTTTATTCGCATCCTGATTGTATTTAAAATCGTTAAGCTGCAGATTATGTTCTATTGCATACCTTACACAATCATCTAATGACCATAATTCTTGCGAATACATCGTATTTGATATTAAAATCAAGAGAAAATATAAGATTTTGTTTCTATAATTTATCATGTATAAACACTTAAATAACTTTTTGATGCCAATCCTATATCCTAATCCCATGCCAAAAACATAAAACACTGTAAATCAATTATTTAAATTGAAAAACACAATTCCACTATTTTCAATATGTAAAATTATTATACAAATAGTGTCTAATAATTTTACACCTTTATCTAAGTACTATTTCAAATTTGTAGTTTTACTTCGTTAAGTTAAATATACTAACTATGCAGGATGGAAAAATTTTAATCATTGATGATAACAAGAGTCTTCTAAGTGCTTTAGAAATTCTTTTGCAATTTGAATACAAACATATAGAGACGATTTCTAATCCAAATCAAATCTCTTCTTTACCCAATTTAAGTGATTTTGATATAGTTTTATTAGATATGAATTTTTCTGCGGGTGTAAATACTGGTAATGAAGGATTATTTTGGCTTAAGGAAATTAAAAAAAAGGCTCCTCTCACTTCGGTACTTATGATGACTGCTTATGGAGCAATTGATTTGGCAGTAAGAGCATTAAAAGAAGGTGCCGCTGATTTTATACTGAAACCCTGGAATAATGAGAAGTTACTTGCTACTATAAAATCAGCATATTTACTTCGTAAATCTCTTAAAGAAGTACAAGAGTTAAAACAAAAGGAAAGTCATTTAAAACAGGTCATTAATCAGGACAATAACTATATTATAGGAAACTCCAAAGCACTAACTTCTGTATTAAATCTGGTTCGTAAAGTGGCAAAAACAGATGTAAATGTTTTGATTACTGGCGAAAATGGAACTGGAAAAGAATTGATCGCACGCGAATTGCACAGGATGTCCTCTCGTAAAAATGAGGTTTTCATCGGTGTTGATATGGGGTCTATATCAGAAACATTATTTGAAAGCGAACTTTTTGGTCATACCAAAGGTGCCTTTACCGATGCCAAAGAAGATCGAGCTGGAAAGTTTGAAGCTGCAAATAGCGGATCTTTATTTCTTGACGAAATTGGTAATCTATCTTTGCAAACTCAGGCAAAACTATTATCCGCAATACAAAATAGAACTATTGTAAGAGTAGGTTCAAATAAGTCTATTCCTGTAAATATACGTCTGGTTTGTGCCACTAATTGTAATCTAAATCAGATGGTCGAAGAAGGAATTTTTAGAGAAGATTTATTGTACAGAATCAACACTATCCATATAGAAGTACCTCCATTAAGAGAGAGAGATAAAGATATTCTCGTATTAGCAGATTTTTATTTAAAAAAATACGCGACAAAATATGGTAAACCATCCCTTAGGATAAATACTTCTGCCGAAGAAAAACTATTAGGATATCGTTGGCCAGGAAACGTACGTGAATTACAACATACTATTGAAAGAGCTGTCATTCTATGTGAAGGAAATGTCTTAAAACCAACTGATTTTTTATTGAGTACTACTATTGGAGTTTCTTTGGATAAGGGGCCAGAAACACTTGATGAAATGGAACAATTAATGATTGCAAAAGCACTTGATAATCATAATGGAAATTACAGCGCAGCAGCTAATGAATTAGGTATTTCAAGACAGACACTATATAACAAAATTAAAAAATCAGAGAAGTAATGGTAAGTCGCAGGTTTTATCTACAACTAATTTTAAGGATAGTCGTTATTTCATTTACCGCATTAATACTAGCCTTTATTTTCTTACAAAAATTGTATATACTATCTACTTTTATTATTCTTTTTCTCGTTTTACAAACTATATTTTTAATCAAAAACCTAAATCATAACAATCGTAAAATAGCTTATTTTTTTAATTCTATCAAAAATGAAGATTTCACCTTACAATTTCCAGAAAATGGTGCTCCAAAATCATTTAATGAATTAAATCAAAGTTTAAATACACTTAATGAAGTTGTACAGAAAATATATTTAAAAAATCAGACCCAAGAACAATATTATCAGGAGATATTAAAGCAGGCAGAAACTGGTATTTTGACATGTAATGATAATGGGCATATTCTTTTTAGTAATCCTAAGGTAGAAAAATTACTCAATTATACTCCTTTAAATCATGTAAAACAGCTAGAACAGGTTGATAAAAAATTATATAAACTCTTTAGTACTATCAAACCATTTGAACGTAAACTTTTTCAGCTTACTAATGAGCGTGAAACGATAGAACTTGCTATTAAATCTTCTAAAATCATTTTAAATGGAAAGGTTCTAAAGTTAATTACCATTCAGGATATTCATAGCGAACTTGATAAGAAGGAAACAGATTCATGGATAAAACTTATTCGGGTATTGACTCATGAGATTATGAATTCTGTGACCCCTATTACTTCTATCTCAGAATCTATTTTGCGATATTATAAAGATGAAAACGGTGTAATCTCAACTAATCAGGTAGATGAAAACAAGATACAAAATACTGCTAAAGGACTTGAGGTAATTAAAAATCAAGGAAATGATTTAATGAGTTTTGTACAATCATATCGTAGCTTTTTAAATGTACCTATTCCTGATAAAAAAATAATCAAAGTTGATGAATTATTAGAAAAAGTAAGTGTATTAATTAGTCAGGAAATCGACTTTGATACAATTTCTTTTGATATACATAAAAACGTTAATACTCTCGAAATCTATGCAGATGAGAAACAAATTACTCAAGTACTTGTAAACCTTTCTAAAAATGCCATACAATCCTTAGTTGGGACAGTAGGTCCTACTTTACAATTCATTTTAGGCAGTACTCCTGATGGAGAAAAATATATTACTGTTAAGGATAATGGACCTGGGATTCCTCCAGATATTATGGATCAAATATTTGTTCCTTTCTTCACTACAAAACAAGATGGTACGGGTATCGGTCTTAGTCTTTCTAAACAAATTATGCATTTACATGGAGGAAATCTAATCGCTCGTTCTATTCCAAATAGCGAGACTTCATTTACCTTGTTTTTTAAATAAAAAATACGATCATTTTACCTTATCCAATCGTAATGTTCTAATTAAAGCGTCAAAATAAAGGTCTTCCTGCTCAGGAATAATAATAACTTTGTAAGCTGTATTCTTTATGACATAATATGATGAAGTTTCTGGATCTAATGCATAGGAATGAAGATGAACTATTTTCTGGATAAAATCATTGATTAAAAGCACCTCATCATAGCTTATCTCTCGCCGAAATGTAGGCTTATCACTTTTATACACTAAATAATCATTTCTAAAACTTAAGGACTCTTGTCTACCATCCAGACGATTAAATTGAAAAGTAAAATCCTTTGACTCAAATATAGTATTGATATTTTCTACAGTAGGCTCTATGCTACGTGCACAACTTATCATGCATATCAAAAATAGAAGTAGTATAATTCTCGGCATTCCTAATCTTTTTTAGTTAGTCGAAAGATTACTATTAAATACACATAAAAATACCGTAAATAGACTTATGTTGTCTACATACGGTATAAATATTATGATTTGTCGCTAAAAACGACCAGTACTTATATTATTTTGAAGCTAAACGCTTAACAGATCCTTCAAAGTCAATATCTTCTAGATTACTAATTAGTAATCCAATTCCTCCAGATTTTGAAGAAATAATATATTCTGTTTGAAATTTTCTATCTTTTTTATACGCTTTTAAATATTTTAATTTAACAACTTTAGAAGTTGGCGTAAAGAAAAATCGACCGTGAATTCTTTTGTATTTTACTTCTTGGATATTTGCTTCATCCTGTAATTGATCACTAAGTGATTGTACAACCCTTGCTGCTCTATGCTCGTCAAATTGATAGAAGTCACAAGTATAAATGAATACGTAATTCTCTACATTTGTATCGTCGATGAATAATTCAAAATCTACTTTTTTATCTTCTACTTTTTTTAATTCCTGCAAAGCAACCGTTTTAAACTTAGGTTTACCTTTTAAAGAATCTATTCTAATCCTAAACTCTTCAGGAGTAGCTTTTATGTAATCGCTAGTAAGAACAATCGTATTTTTCTTAAATTCAATCTTATTTTTTGAAAATTTAGAGAACCCTTCCTTTTTTTCAGGAATTAGTTCGCACCCTACCAAAAGTAGCGCGGTAATCATCAATAGTAGAAATTTTTTCATAAGGCATTTGTGTTAAATTATCTAAAATTTTATTAGTAGGCCCATAAGTGATTGTCTTGCAAGGTAATAAAAAAAAATCAATTTATTGCCATTCAACTGGATTTTTAAGCACTTTAACCAGTTTTTCTTCTTTACTTCCTGTTTTTGGATGATGATCATATTGCCATTGTACATGTGGGGGAAGACTCATCAAAATACTCTCTATCCTCCCATTTGTCCTAAGCCCAAACAATGTTCCTTTATCATGTACCAGATTAAATTCTACATATCTACCACGTCTAATTTCTTGCCAATCTCTTTGTTCTTTGGTATAGGGTATTTCTTTTCTTTTTTCAACAATTGGAGTATATGCTTCTAAAAAACTGTTCCCAACCTCAGTTACAAAATCATACCAGTTTTCTAATGACATTTCATCATTTGCCTTACAATAATCAAAAAACAACCCTCCTATTCCTCTTCCTTCTTCTCGATGTGCATTATAAAAATACTCATCACATTTCTTTTTGTACGTGATATAAAAATCAGGATGATGCAAATCACAAGATCTTTTACATGCTTGATGAAAGTGCCTAGCATCTTCTTCAAACAAATAATATGGAGTTAGATCCTGACCTCCTCCAAACCAACTGTCTACTATAGTTCCAGTTTTATCATACATTTCAAAGTACCTCCAATTAGCATGTACGGTGGGTACCATGGGATTTTTAGGATGTAGAACCAGGGATAGACCACAGGCAAAAAAATCTACATCCCCTACATTAAAATAACTTTGCATCGCTTTTGGTAAAGCTCCATGTACGCCAGAGATATTAACTCCTCCTTTTTCGAATACATTTCCATTTTCTATGACACGTGTTCTACCTCCTCCTCCTTCTGGTCTTTCCCAAAGATCTTCCTTAAATTTAACTTTACCATCAATCTGTTCTAATTTAGAAGTAATGGTGTCCTGAAGTTCTTGTATATATTGATAAAATTTTTCTTTCATTCGTATAATTAGCTTTATATCATTGTCACTATTGTGAGGACTTATTCTTTAATTTCTTTAGGTTTCTCTGAAGTATCTTTTATTACTATCAGTTTCTTTTCTTCCAAAATCTTAACAGTTTCTGTAGAAGCTGCTACTACAGAAATGGGTAAGGTGATGATAAATCCCAATATGGGTATAAAAAGCATCAATACAAACACGATCCCATTACCAATAGCCACTCCTCGGTTTTTTCTTACAAACTGAATACTTTCTTTGTAATTAAAATGGCGTTCCATAGTATAATCCATATTACCAAATCCTACATAATATGCTTGTATTAGAAAGATCAATATGGTAAATACAATTCCTATCACAGGTATAAAACTTAAAATCACCAGTGGAATCATAAATAATAATTCCTTAGATAAGTTTCGTAGGTTAATACGAACTCCTCTTAATAGTTGTTGTCTAAATGAAGTTTGGCGATGTACATGTTCTGTTTGTCCTAAAAGGTGGTTTTCTACCTTCTCTGAAACCGGACTCATAAATGGAGCAGATAATGCCATTACAATATGCTTGTATAATATCAATCCTAAAACTAATATCAAAAAGCCACCTAAATATGTGCTAATGGTTCCAAAAGTCTCTGCTCCCCATTCCCATACCCATATTTTCGCTATGAAAGCACCAAGGTTATCCGAAAAGAAATAAGCCAGTGCTACAAAAGATAATCCTGTGATAACGCTAATTAAAATTGGTATAGCAAAATATTTCCATAATCTGAGTTTTGAAATAAGTGTAAATGTTCCAAAATAGGCTTTGATTCCGTTGAAAATGTTCTTGAACATAAATAACTATTTTTGATACCGAAATAAATTCAGTACAGGTTAATCATTTACTTTTATAAGTACACTTTTGGCAAATTTTGTTTCAATATTTACCAAATACTTTATTAATCTTCCGAAAGATAAACCAAATCCTTTTTATGATCTAGAATCCCATCTATCTCAGTTATTTTATTAACTTTCAGTTTACATAGACCTTCTTTTTATGTTTAATCCTTTCATTACTGTACTTATTCTTCTATTGCCTATAGGGCATGTTGTTCTAGCCAGTTTTCTTTTTCAGCTTTATACAGTAGTAATTCTTCGTTATCATCGAGTAATTTAATTGTTCCATTTAATTCTAGCCCAAGCTTTTCTATAAGTCTTTGAGAAGATATATTATCTTTTTTTGTTATTGCACAAATAGCATCAAGACCGAATTCGACGAATGCTGCTTTTTTTAACCTGCCTGCAGCCTCAAAAGCAAATCCCATCTTCTCAAATTCTGGAAGAAAAGCAAAGCCTATATCAATTCCTTCCAACCCTTCTCTGTCATATAACCCGCAGGTTCCTACTTTTTGATTATCTTGTTTAGCAATCAAAGTATAATTAGAATAACCAAGTTTTTCAAGTTGAGGAAACATCTTATTTTTTATATACTCTCTTGCTTTTTCAACAGTTGTTATATTCCTATCACCAATATATTTAATCCATTTTGGAGTATTAAATAATTCAAAAATAAATTCCGAATCTTCCTCTAAGGTCGGTCTTATATATAACCTCTCTGTTTCAAATGTTCTATATTTCATTCACTTTTTTTATGCCGACAATCATCAAGTTTTTTGTTGATAGTCAATAAGTTAAATTTGTACAAAATCTATCAATTTTCACCAACATTTCAGATTCTTTTTCTCGTTAGCTCGAGGAATTAATCAAATTCTGATGTGAGAAATGTTGGGGAAATCAATAAAGGTTGTCGAATCAATATCTGTGCAAGTCTAAAAATTTGACGAACACTTAATCCTCTTATTACATGCCAGACATTCATACCTACATCTCATACTCCTTTACGGCATCGACAAATGCTTGTGCGTTTTCTACAGGTATATTAGGTAAAATTCCGTGCCCCAAATTAGCTATATACCTATCTTTACCAAAGGCATCAATCATTTGCTTAACCATCTTTTTGATTTCGACAGGAGGAGACAATAATCTAGAAGGATCAAAATTACCCTGTAATGTGATATTACCGCCTGTAAGATATCGCGCATTACGAGCAGAGCAAGTCCAGTCTACTCCAAGCGCCGCAGCTCCAGAGTTTGCCATTTCCTGTAATGCAAACCAACATCCTTTTCCAAAAACAATAACCTCGGTTTCACCTTTTAGTGCATCTACTATTTGCTGAATATACTTCCAGGAGAATTCTTGATAATCTACGGGCGATAACATTCCTCCCCAACTATCAAATATTTGGACTGCATTAACTCCTGCAGCTACTTTTGCTTTTAGGTATGCTATTGTTGTATCTGTAATTTTTTGTAATAATTGATGTGCTGCTTCTGGTTGTGCAAAACAAAGTTCTTTGGCTTTATCAAAATTTTTAGATCCCTGTCCTTGCACTGCATAACATAAGATTGTCCATGGTGAACCTGCAAAACCAATTAAAGGAACGCGATTATCAAGACGTTCTTTGGTGAGTTTAATGGCATCCATAACATATCCTAATTCTTCATAGACATCTGGGACAACAACTTGCTCTACATCCTTTAAAGATCGAATCGGGTTTGGTAGCCAAGGACCGATCCCATCCTTCATCTCAACCTCAATATTCATCGCTTGAGGAATCACCAAAATATCACTAAATAAAAT
Organism: uncultured Aquimarina sp.; assembly: GCA_947498785.1. Lineage (GTDB taxonomy): Bacteria > Bacteroidota > Bacteroidia > Flavobacteriales > Flavobacteriaceae > Aquimarina. Next base: position 79,715 of record CANMLS010000011.1, read on the forward strand.
AGCAGCATCTGGACCAATAATATCGATGGGTTGTACTGTTATTTCAGAAGCCAATTCTGGAGTTCTACACCGAGTAAAAAAATCATATTTTACTTTTAAAGCTCTAAATTCTGGCAAGTATCTTCCTGCCTGGCGCATCATCCATACTGGTGGTCGTTCTACCGTTTCTCCTTTTAATGCTCTTAGAAATAGATCGTTTTTTGGCTGTGTCATGTGTTATATATTGTCCTAAAATTAATTAGGGGCTTTTATTTCTTATATTTTGAAAATATTTTCAGCTTAGGCTGAAAAAACAATTTATTTTTTATTAAAGTACTTCACAGCTTGAACAATTACATTCTCTACCGTGGGTTTGTTTGCTATAATAATCTCATTGGTATACTTTTTTGCTTCTGAAGCAGTTGTATTTCCTATGCAAAACACAACGCTTTCTGCAATATTGTTTTCTAAAACATAACTCTGAATTCCCGAAGGACTAAAAAATAAAATACCATCGAATGAACGGTTAAATTTGATAGATGTTTGATGTGTTTTGTACACAATCTGTTCATTCAAGTTTACATTATTTTGATTTAAATATTCTGGTAACTCATTTCTCCTCAAATTTCCACAGAAAAACAAAAAAGACTCCTTTTTATACTTTTTTACAATAATTTCTGCTAATTCTGTCGCATTTTGGGCAGTTTCTATTACATTATGTCCGTTTTCTTCTAAAATTTTTTTGGTTGTTGAACCGACACAAAAACAATTCTGAATATTGATTTCAGCATTTTGAATTGCTTTTACCGCATTTTTGCTTGTAAAGATTGCATTTTGAATTTCATTCTCGACCTCAACCTCTAAAAATTCAATTCGAATAGGATCGTATTCTACAAAACCTATTCTTGCATTAAGCAATAATTCTTTCTGAGATGTAGTCAGTTTTTTTGCAGATAATATGGTTGCTGAGATATTCAATCTATTTCATTTCTGCTTTTATCTCCTTCATTAATTCTTTTCCTCCATTATTCAATATTTCTTGCGCGCAATTTTTTCCAAAGTTTTGTTTATCACTAATATTAACCTGCTTGATCACTTCTATTTTACGACTTCCATCAAGGCTAAACAAAGCTCCGGTAAAATCAATTGTCTCTTTCTTTACCACTGCCAATGCTCCAATGGGTGCTGTACACCCTCCTTCTAGTTCTCTTAGAAATTCGCGCTCTATATGTACGCAAACTTCAGAAGTATCATGATTCAATTTTGATAAGGCTTCTCTACAATATGTATCTTCTTCTTTTGCAACGGCTAGCATTGCTCCTTGTGCTGGTGCTGGAATCATCCAATCTAAATCGATAAAATGTTCCGGTTTCAGATTAATTCGTTCTAATCCGGCAGCCGCAAATATAGCTCCGTTCCAATCACTATCGGTGAGCTTTTGCATTCTTGTATTTACATTTCCTCTTAAGTCAACAACAGTATGTTTACTGTATTTATGCAGCCATTGTGCTTTACGTCTAAGACTCCCTGTAGCAATGACACCATCTTTTTGTAAAAAATCTAACCCTTTATGTACCAGAATATCATTTACATTCGCTCGTTCCAAAACAGCTCCTTCGACAATTCCTTGCGGTAATGCTGTCGGAACATCCTTCATAGAATGTACTGCAATATCAACATCTCCATTTAACATGGCTACATCTAACGTCTTGGTAAAAATTCCTGTAATTCCTAATTCGTAAAGTGGTTTATCCAAAACGATATCACCCATCGATTTTACCGCAACAATTTTGGTTTTATACCCTAAATCTTCAAGATATTTTTGTACTTTTTTAGCTTGCCAAAGTGCTAATTCACTATCTCTGGTACCTATACGAATTGTTTTAGCCAAGACTATTTATTTTGATGTAATTGGAAAACTTTTTGAATCAATTCTAGACTCTCATCTGCAGAAGTATGCTCGTTCTTTAGATGATTTGCAAAATGATTAGTGATTCTTTGAATAATACGGTTACTTACTATATCTGTATGTTCCTCATCAAAATCCGAATATTTCTTTCGCTGCAAATTAATCTCTGCTTCTTTCAACGTAATCAATTTATTCTTTAATGCTTTGATGGTAGGAGCAAATTTTCTAGTCTCTAACCAACTATCAAATTCTGCTTTTATTTCCTCGATAATACTTTCTGCTTGAGGGATGTGTTCTTTTCTACGACGTAATGTCCTATCTGTCATTTTTGATAAATCATCCAGATGTACTAATGTTACATTTGGCAATTCTGTTACATCAAGAGCTACATTACGAGGGATTGATAAGTCCAGAATTAATAATGGCTTATCAGAATGAATTAATTGTTTAGATATTGTAGGTTTTTGAGCTCCTGTTGCTACAATAAGAACATCAGAATTTTTAATTTCTGATTGAATATTAGCATATTCTTTTACCAGAAGATTAAACTTACCTGCTATTTTCTCTGCTTTATCTTTGGTTCTGTTAATAAGAACGATATGCTCATTTTTGGTATGTTTAACCAAGTTTTCACAAGTATTTCTTCCAATTTTACCAGTGCCAAAAAGCAATAAGTTCTTTTCAGATACATGAGGAACTCTTGCAAGAATATATTGGACCGCTGCAAAACTTACCGAGGTTGCACCGCTAGAAATTTCAGTTTCATTTTTAATACGTTTACTAGCCTGAATAACGGCATTAACCAGACGCTCCATAAAAGGGTTCATCATATTCTCCTTTTTGGAATGTTTAAAACCATTTTTTATTTGACTAATAATTTCAAAATCACCAAGAATCTGGCTATCCAAACCTGTACCTACTTTAAAAAGGTGAGAAACAGCTGCAGAATTTTTATGAACATACGCTACTTTCTCAAATTCTTCAACTGTGCCATGCGTATGTTCACAAAGCAATTTGATTAACTGGAAAGGATGTTCTGCAAAACCATATAATTCTGTTCTATTGCAAGTAGAAATCACAACCAAAGAAGGAATATCTTCATTTTTGGCTTGTTTAAGAATATTGCTTTTGGCCTCATCATTAATACTAAAGTTACCCCTAACTTCGGCATCAGCTTTTTTATAACTGAGGCCTATTGCATAAAAATATTTTCCTATAGCTCGCATCTGGGGCTCCATGTAAATCCTATTCCTTAATTTATCATAGCAAAACTAATTTACTAACACATCATAAAGTAACGCTAGAAGAACAATAAGTAACGGAAAATGGTATTTTGGATATTTTTTATCACAAATACCACCGAAAACCCTTATTTTTGATATGTTCACATAAAACTTATGGCGATAGTTTAGATTAATTCTAAATTAAAAAAAATAGTAATTATGGAAATCGAATTGAAAAATAACGCTCCAGGGATTTTGGAAGAAACTCAGATTGAAGATGGTTTTTACATCCTAAAGTTTCAGAATGAAACTAATGATGATCAATGTGTTATCCGAAAAATTAACAGTAGCTATATTCAATTTCATTTTTGTGTAAAAGGGGCTGTAAAGTTTAATTTCAACAATGGTAGCTATGCCATTAGCTTAGCCGAAGAGAATTCACTTTTACTTTACAATCCACAACGTGACTTGCCAATGAATCTAGAAATGGAAAACGATTCCTGGTTAATCACAATTCTTATTTCTATTAAAAAGTTCCATTCCTTATTTTCTAAAGAAGCAGATTATATCCCTTTTCTAGGAGAAGGTAATCGAGATAAAAAATATTATACTGATGCTATAATTTCTCCTTCGATGGCAGTGGTTTTAAATCAGATCATGAACTATAGCTTACATAAATCTATTAAGCTATTATATTTTAAAGGAAAAGCATATGAATTATTAAGTCTTTATTTTAATAGACCAGAAAATGCAGATATAGAGCAATGTCCTTTTCTTGTGGATGAAGAAAATGTGTTGAAAATTCGAAAAGCCAAAGAGATTATTATAACTCGTATGGCAGAACCTCCTACATTACAAGAATTATCGAATGAAATCGGACTTTCTCTAAAAAAACTTAAAGATGGTTTTAAACAAATCTATGGCGAACCCGTGTACACATTCTTATTTGACTACAAAATGGAAGTCGCAAGACAACTATTAGCATCTGGAAGTCATAATGTAAATGAAGTAGGACTGAAAGTAGGTTATAGTACCGCAAGCCATTTCATTGCCGCATTCAAGAAGAAATTCGGCACTACTCCAAAAAAATATGTCATGAATCTAAGCTAAGGTTATTACTAATCCCTAGTAATTACTCCTTAGGTATCCCAACACCCTTTTGTAAGGATACGATAGAATCATACATCCCTTGATCATCATCAGAGGCATCAGCCAAAACAGATACAAAATCAAATTGTTCTAGAAGTTCTAAAACAAAAGATAGTTTCTCTTTTTCAACATCTACTATTATACGTTTCATGTGTTTTTTAATTTTGTTTGTTAATGGTCACAGGAAACTTTAAACAATCAAAATAAATATTTTAGTAAACAACACTAGATATTTATTTTAATCGAGTCGGTTTCATCTTTGCTTTTTTAATCATTTAAAAATACTAAAATAAAATTACTCAACTTTTAGTTTGCTACAATTTAACTTAATTATAAATTCTTCTCTACTAACCTTTACATTAATCTATTAAATGGTAAAATTTTATACACCTTCTTCTTCGAGTTCAAAAAATCTGGAAAAGACCACTGTACGTATCATAAACCTCCTCTTCTCAAATCCAAAAGGCAGGTAAAATTACTTTATAATTAAGCCTTTCATCATTTATTACTTAACACCTTTTTAGCTTAAAAAGGTGAAAATTTTATTGTAAGTTAGGAAATTTTATAGGAGTAAGAGCCCCACTATACAGCTTGAATATTCTCTTTTCTGACCTATGTTATTAGATTCTCTAATACCAAGTAATTAAACGTTAAGACACAAATAATACATTTTTTGGCAAAAAACTTCCATTTTCATTGTTACTGGATTTCTCTATATCTGTATTAATAAGTCTTATCATCTTTTTATTATCTATACTCTTAATAGTTCGTATTTTTGTTTTCTGAAATAGAAATTTTATGAGCAAAGGAGTTCTCCTCGTTAATCTTGGGTCACCAGACAGTACCGACCCAAAAGATGTGAAAAAATACCTTGGTGAGTTTTTAATGGACCCCAGAGTAATTGATGTTCCTCTTTGGGCACGAACCTTACTGGTAAAAGGAATAATTCTAAATACAAGACCAAAAAAATCTGCCGCAGCATATAAAAAAATATGGTGGAAAGAAGGCTCTCCTCTCATCGTATTGTCTAAAAGATTACAAAAAAAAGTTGCTGACCACACTGATGTTCCAATAGGTTTGGCTATGCGTTACGGAGCAATGAACATCAAAAATGGATTGCAAGAATTGCACGATAAAGGTGTTGATGAAGTTATGATTGTACCTTTATATCCTCAATTTGCAATGGCGACTACAGAAACCATTTTGGTGCTGGCAGAAGAGTTACGTATGGCCCATTTCCCCAATATGAAAATTACAGATATTCCTGCTTTTTATAACAAAACTGAGTATATCGAAGTTCTTTCTGACAGCATTACAGAACATCTGGATGGCATTGAATATGAACATCTTCTATTTAGCTATCACGGAGTACCCGAAAGACATATCAGAAAGAGTGATATTAGTAATGGAAACTGTAAAATGGATGGAAAATGTTGCTTTAAAAAAGGGTCAAAACAACATGAGTTCTGTTATCGTCATCAATGTGAGATGACAACAGTACAGGTAGCTAAAAAACTAGGACTTAAAAACGGAACCTATTCTACATCGTTTCAGTCTCGTTTAGGCTTTGATCCATGGTTACAACCCTATACCGATAGAACTATTGAAAGGATGGGAAAAGAAGGTATAAAAAAAATGGCTATTGTAACTCCAGCTTTTGTTTCTGATTGTCTTGAAACTTTAGAAGAAATAGCTATGGAAGGAAAAGAAATATTTCATGAAGTAGGCGGCAAAGAATTTACTACTATTCCATGCCTTAATGATCGTGACGATTGGGCAAAAGTAATTGCTGATTGGGTTAATGAGTGGGTCGCTATAAAAACTCAATTTGCACAATGACAAAAGTTTCCTCTGAAGCGCTCGGAAGTGAACCTATTGGAAATTTGCTTGTTAAACAAGCTGTTCCTGCTTCTATTGGGATATTAGTTATGTCTCTTAATGTTCTTGTCGATTCTATTTTTGTTGGGAACTGGATAGGTTCTATCGCATTTGCTTCTATAAATGTTGTACTTCCAGTATCCTTTTTTATTGGAGCAATAGGTATGTCTATAGGTGTAGGAGGCTCTAGTATTATTTCACGCGCATTAGGAGCAAATGCTAAAGAAAAAGCATTAAAAACCTTTGGAAATCAGATTTCTTTGGGGTTTTTGTTTATGGTTTCTCTGGTAATTCTGGGACTGATTTTTGTTGATGATATTATTCCAATATTTGGAGGAAAAGGTGATATTTTTGAACCTGCCAAGATTTATTACACCATTCTTTTATATGGTGTTCCTTTTCTTGGGTTTGCCATGATGGGTAATACAGTAATCAGAGCAGAAGGTAAACCAAAATTTGCCATGAGTGCGATGATTATCCCTGCCATTGGCAATTTACTTCTGGATTATATTTTTATCAAAGTATTAGACATGGGAATGCACGGTGCAGCATGGGCAACAACAGGTTCATACTTAGCATGTTTCTTATACGTTTTTTGGTTTTTTTATTCAAATAATTCAGAACTGAAGATCCGTTTTCATCACCTCAAATTACAAAAAGATATTACCTCAGAAATTGCATCTCTAGGAGGTATTACACTTGCCAGACAAGCGGTGGTAAGTATTACTTATTTATTAATGAATAATATCTTGTTTGATATAGGACAAGAAGGTCTAGTAGCTGTATATGCCATCATTGGAAGAATGCTTATGTTTGCTTTATTTCCCGTATTTGGGGTTACCCAAGGATTCTTGCCTATCGCAGGATATAATTATGGTGCCCAACAATACCAGCGTGTACGTGAAACTATAAATATAGCAATTACATATGCAGCAATTGTAGCATCTTTAGTTTTTATAGGGTTAATGATCTTTCCCTTAGAAATTACTTCTTTATTTTTGAGTAATGATCCTAGTTTAACTCCTAAAGAACTTGCTCTAAATCAGTTTGTTTTATCCCATACCTCAACATCAATGCGATGGGTTTTTGCAGCTACACCTATTATAGCTCTTCAGCTTATAGGCGCAGCCTATTTTCAATCGGCAGGAAAAGTAATTCCAGCTTTGCTACTTACTCTCTCCAGGCAAGGATTCTTTTTTGTTCCTTTAATTCTTATACTTCCAAAATTTTATGGGGAGTTGGGAGTTTGGATCTCGTTTCCTATTGCTGATATACTATCCACAATTGTTACTGGATATTTTTTAAATCGAGAAATACGAACAAAGCTTTTGGTTACAAAAACTACCTGATTTTAATCTAGGTTTACTCCAAAATTGATATTAAGGATTTTCAATCTGTGTAAATACTGTTCTAAAATACTGGCAAAAGAGCGATTTCTATTTTATTTAGTTTCTCTACTCTTTCTCCAGTATAGAAAACATTCTGCCTATCATATCCAAACGATCTGGAATACTTTTAAACTCCTTTTTATGGTTATTTTACAACGTGTTGTACTCCGCTATATTCAAAGCCTAGAAAGAAGAAAAATGAAAAAAGTACAACCGTAATAAAAACCAACCATAAAATAGTAGCTGGAGTAACAGGTCTCATTTCATCCAAAATATCTTTAAAAAAAGTAGTCATAATTTATCGTATAAAATGTTAATGTATCATGTGATAAAAATCCTTGCCCATTAGGTATCCCATATAAAAAAGAGAGACTACAATGCAGCAACACCAAAGTACAATCGTTGCTATTTTTTCTGATTTTCTTATATTTTTCATATTTAGATGATCTTAGTTATAGTAATAAAAGCAAAGTAATTCTTAAATGAAAAAGGATTTCATAACCAATGCTACTATTTTTTTTACATTCCAGCGTAGAATCTACCAAACTCCCAACCGATGTAGAATAACCCCATAGCGATTGCCAATATGATAGTGACAAATTCTAAATGACTTAGTTTGTTTATTGATTTAGATAAGCTGTTTAAGATATTGGTTTTCATAAAATAAAAATTATACGATTGATATATTATTTTAAAAAGGCAACTCAACACCTAAATTCCCAACAAAAACCCCTGCTGCATAAGAAGCAACAATTAATAACAAAATCATCCAAGGAATGTTTTTCACAATTTGTTTTTTTATATCTGTTTTCATAACTGTTTTGTATTTAAAATTGAAAGTGTTTTGATTTTACTTACTTTATTATCTTCTTAAGAAGCAATAACTTTACCTAGCGCTTCGCCTTTCTCAAATAAAAATATAGTAGCTGCTACAATTACGATACAAATTGTAAGTATAAGTCAACTTGTTTTTTTGTTTCTTAACTTAAATTCTTTCATAGTCATTGCTACTCTTTTTTACATTCCAGCGTAGGATCTACCAAGCTCCCAACCGATATAGAATAATACAGCAAATGCGATTAATGCATATGTAATTATATCAGTATCTTTTGTAGCTCTGATTTTGTTTACTAATTTAGTATATACTATATTTTTCATAATGTATTTGATATAAGAATAAAGAAAAATCTTTTATCTAAAAATGGATCTATAACCTTTAAATTTCCAACAAAGACCACTACCCTATTCGATTTAAAAGTTACTATAATAACGATCTAGAAATATTTTTAACAACTTTTTTTATCACTATTTTACAACGATCTTAAAATACAGTGCCGTTTTTTTAGCTTTAATTATAACACCTACAACCATAAGCAATAATCCTAAAGCAATGCCAGTCATATATAATATTGAAGAAACTTTAAGTGTAAGCAATACGATACCAATAACTGATATAATACTACCGATACTTAATATAGATATTCCATTTATGTTTTTCATAATTGTATCTTTTAAATTATTTTTTTTGAGTATGTTAAAAGTATGATATCCAACTAAAAAATAAATGTTTACTTTATGTTTCGTTGTTTAATATACAATAATAAAACATCCTAGTTTCATTTTTTAAGAATGGGAAAAATAATTTGTAAAAAAGAAAATTTGATCACAAAAAACCATCATTTAGTTATTATTCTTACTTTTTGCTATAAGTATAACACCGCAAACAGCAATTAGAAGACCAACACCTGCCATACTGAGATATACTATTTTTGACATATTCGTATTTATAAATGCTCCACTAATAATGGCAAGGAACACTCCAATGCCTGTCAAAAACCCTCCTTTACTTGTGATTTTTTTATCCATTTTTTATGTTTTTATAATGTGAAAATATTACTAAAAATTAATGCTATATTTTATATCAAAAAAATTATTGAAATAATTGTTTCACAGAAAACATTTCTACGCTATCATATCCGAGGTTTGTTATTATTATTTCGACTCATTGTCTTTAATCATAGTGCAAAGTCAGGAAACATTCCCGCAGCATTTCGTTTTTATTTAATAACTCTTTGTAGAGCGAATCCATACAATCAATAAAAATATCCTTTTCCAAAAATTAGAAAAGGATATTCAAATTCTATTACTATTATATTATTCTTAATGATAATAGTAAGCCTACACTGCTAATTAAATAAAATATTGAGCTAGTTGATATCCTATCATAAATAAACTAAGCGACATCAAACTACTCCAAATTAAAATAGTCGCAGTTTTGTTTTGTTTCCATAATTAAAATTATTGAGAAAATCTTTACCCATCTGAGTAAAAAAAGGCTCTAAATTGACTTAGAGTCTCTTTTTTAATACGATAAATTGTAAAATAGTCGGCCAATTTTTTCTCCTATATACCACGAAGAAAAAATTAAAAAAGCAATAGCAACCAACCAATAGTACAAAGTCATTTCCTTCTTTTTTATCATTAGTTTCATATCAAATTTTTGTTTTTAGCTTATTATTTCTGATTTTCCAATATCTATTGTACAATAATAAAACAAAATAGTCTTAATTTTTCAAAGAATGATAAAAAATATTAAAAAAGTAGCAAAGAAAAAAATCGCTCTTGGAGTGCATCCTAGAAGATCACTTGTCCAGTTCATATATGTTGATACCCATACATCTAATACCTTTATATTCTCTGTTACTTGAATCTTTTAATTCTATCACACTATATTTTGAACGATTCCTTATTAGTAAGAAAGATTATAAAATAATCGACCTACTTTTTCTCCTAAATACCATGAAGAAAAAACTAAAAAAATAATAGAGATCAACCAATAATATATAATTAGTTCTTTCTTTTTTATTACTAGTTTCATATCAAACTCTTAATTATAACTTAGTTTTTTCATCAAAGTAGCCATAAACAACAGCAACACTAAAGATAAGGGGAATTAGCCCTAATCCACCATTTGTGCCTTCCATTTCTGATGTATCTAGTGGAGTAATATTATATTTTGTCATTTCCATGTTTAATTTTTTTTAAATTAATAATAATGTGCCAGTGTTCTTCCAATCTTTTCTCCAGCGATCCAAGCACCAGTAATAGCTGCTACTGTTCCTGAGACTACTGCCCCCCAAAAGCCTCCTTCAGTTTTTTTGAGATCTCTTATACTCATCGCTTGAACTCCATAACTTTCTAAATTTTTCATGTTTTAAAATTTTTAATAATTAATACTTTGATTTTAATGTCTTAAATCTGATTTCGTCAAATCATTTTTAAGTTTTGTTTGTTATTGCAACAACGTTAAAAAAGAACTGCGCTATTCTTTATATACTACAATACTACAACCTCTCCGTACCATTTTCTGGTATGCTGTTGTAAATATTGTGGGTTTTTAAATATGTCCCACCATAGGTTGATCTAGCTTCGCTTTGACTTAACTCTATAGTCACAAATCCAAAACTAAACTTTACTTCTTTTTTATAGACAAAACTCTGTATCCCATGATTATACTCTATAGGAGCATTTAAATCTCTCATAGTATCAATAAGTCGATAAACATTGGTTCTAGAAATCTCTAACCTTGATGCCAATGCTCCTGGCGGTCCCGTCGCTTGTAGACGAATGAGTTGATCTATTCTTTCTATAAGTTCTATTTGTTTTATAATAACTTTCATATCCCTTTACTTTTATGATGTGTTCCTATTTACTATTTGAAGTCTGATGTTAGATATTTTTACTCCTACTCCAAGCTTTTTACTATTTTTTCACTCTTAATATCTAACTCCAATTCGTCTCGATAAAATCACGCTTAGCCGTGATCACTCGATGTGACGCAGCGTTTCTCTTTTGACTTCTGTCTCTTTTTTCACTTCTTTCAACTTTTACAGTTTTACATTTTGAATTTTCACTCTCCACTTTGTACTCTGTTCTCTGTACTCCTTTTTTATTTTTCATTCTCAACTCCTGACTTCCGACTTCTTTTAGACTTCTTTTTTCTTTAAGCGACTACATTTACATTATCTATATTGCTTACAACTGGCATTTGTTTTTGCCATAAATCATAGTATTTTTCCTGACGAGCATACAATACTTCATGATTTCCTTCTTCAATCACTTCTCCTTTTTCTAAAACCACTATTTTATCTGCATTGACTACAGTACTCAATCTATGGGCAATAATGATGATGGTTTTATCTTGATCACGTAGGCTTTGTACTGCTCGTTGGATGTAGTTTTCTGACTCGCTATCTAACGAAGATGTTGCTTCGTCTAATACTAGGATTTCTGGATTTTTATATAAAGCTCTGGCAATAGCAATACGTTGTTTTTGTCCTCCTGATAGGGTAGCACCATTTTCACCCAGATAGGTGGCAAAACTATTAGGTAGATTTTCTATAAATTCTAAAATTCCGATGGTTTTGCAAACGTCCATAATCCTTTCTATATCAGGTGCAAATTCTCCTACAGCGATATTTTCGATAACATTACCCGCAAAAAGATCTATTTTTTGTGGCACTACACTTACCAGATCTCTTAAACTGCTATTTTCTATATGCTTCAAATCCTGATCTCCTATCGATATTTGTCCTTTTTGTATAGGGTAGATGTTTTGTAGCAAAGACATTAGCGTCGATTTTCCAGAACCGCTTTCTCCTATGATTGCAGTAATTTTTCCTTTAGAAATCTGAAGATTGAAATCCTTAAAAACTTCTACTCTGGATCCATATCTAAACCCTACATGGGTAAAATTAATGTCACCTACATTCTCTTCTATGATGGTTATTTTTTGTGCACCGTCTTCACGTTCTAAATCCATGATTTCAAACAAACGATCAGCTGCAATAAGTGCATTTTGGATTTGCTTATTAGCAGTAATCAAACTGGCAACAGGGCTAGTGAAATACCCAATGATTGCATAAAATGCCATCAGTTCTCCGGCAGTAATTTCTTTTTGAATTACAAAGAAAGAACCGCTCCATAACAAAATAATCGTAAATAATTGTGTAATAATCTCTGTACTTGAACCAGAGAATACACTATTCAGTGCAGATTCATACCCTGTTTTTAGAAGTCCAATAAATCGTGTTTCAGTTTTGATATTGGCAAAATCTTCAAGACCAAATCTTTTGATCGTCCCTACAGCATTTAACGATTCTACCAATTGGCTTTCCAGATCCGCAGATTTTTCCATAATATCCCGTTCGGTACGCTTGTTTAGTTTATTTGTGATGATATATATAATAGCGTATACTGGGATAATGACTAACATAATAAGGGCTAATTTCCAATAATAGGTAAACATAAGCCCAAAGGAAAACACAAGGATCAATACATTAACAGTTAGATTTAAGGCTACCCCATTAATAAACGTTCTAATTTTTACTGCATCATTGATCCTCGATATAATTTCTCCAACACGCATGGTATCAAAAAATTGCTGAGGAAGTTTCAGCAAGTGTTTGTAGTACCCCAGAATCAGACGTGAATCAATTTGCTGACCGGTTTTGATAAGAAAAACATCTTTGTATGCTCCAATAATCAATTTTAATATCAGTAGTGCCATCATTATGATCCCCAAAAGATTCAATAGCTTAGTGCTTGTACCCATAAATACATGATCGGTGAGTTTTTGAATGTATATAGAGGTCGAAAACCCAAGTAATGTATAGATAACAGCTCCAACAAAAGCCTGTATGAGTACTCCTTTATGAGGTTTTAGCAAAAACCAAAAGCGTTTAAAAGCGGATATTTTTTCATTGCCAGCAGCAAAATCTTCTTTGGGTAATAGTAATACTAATACTCCTGTCCATTCCTTAGCAAATTCTTCATGAGTCTTTTTATGAAACCTACCATCTCCTGGATCCATAATCTTGATATATGCTACGGTTACTTCATAAATCACTACATAATGATGTAATTTTTCATTGACGATTACATGAGCGATAGCGGGTTTAGGGATTTTAAATAAACTTTCTAAATCACCTCGTACTCCTTTGGCTTCAAATCCGAGTTTATCTGCAGCTTCAATTAATCCTAATACGTTTGTCCCTTTTTTATCAGTGCTTGCAAATTGTCTAATACGAGCAATTGGCAATTGTAATTTATAATGTGCTGAAATCGATGCCAGACAAGTCGCACCACAATCTGTAATATCGTGTTGTTTTATTTTTATATTCCCCATGATTTATTTTATTCAGTTTCAAATAAGCAGAGAGGCTAATATCATTTGCACTTTTAGTTTTACATTTTTAGTTTTCCACACTCAACTCTGTGCTCTCTACTCCTTTTTTACACTTTATTATTTATCACTTATGACTTCTGCAATGGTTGGACTTGAAGGGTTGAGCCAGTCATCGACTTTGTCATACAACAAATCAAATAAGGTACGTTCTGTAAGTCTAAATCGTGCGCTTAGTGTCATCCCTTTGTTGAAACTACCTTTGAAACCATTTTTTAATTCAAGGTGTCCTTGATCAATTGCACAACGCACTTTAAAAACTGGTTGATCATTCAAAACATCTACATCTTTACTAATCTCTAGAATTTTTCCTGTAGCTAATCCCCATTGGTTATAGTTAAATGCATCTATTTGAAAATTCACAGCTTTATTTGGGCTTACCAAACCAATATCAGACGGTGAGAGATAGCATTCTGCAATCAGTCTGGTGTCTGGAGATATTTCTGCAATATTGACTCCTCCTGTGATAAAACTTCCAGATTCTAAACTCATTACATTCTTAAGAACCCCATCAATTGGAGCAATGATAACGAGATCTTTTTGGTTCTGCTCTAATTGAGATAATTCACTTTTTAATTCTCTGATAGAAATCTGATATTCTGTTAATGAAGCTTGCCAGGTATTTTTTTGTTGTTTTCGATATTGTTGTACATTACTAGAAGCCAATTGATACTCAAAAGCATTGTTTTCATACGCTACTTTGGCAACTACTCCCTTATTATACAATTTCTGGTTACGTAAATAATCGATTTTTGTCTTTTCAAATCGCACTTGTAACTCTTGTAATTTTTGTATGAAATACAGATATTCTTTTTGATAACGGGCAGACTGGATTTGAGTAAACTTTGGTTTCTTGGTATTTACCAGATATTTACAATCTGCAATAAATTGTTTGGTTTCGATTAGTTGAATGGTCGAACGTCTTATTTTTTCATCAATAACAGAAGTATTAGTCATAAGCAGTGTATCTCCTTTTTTTACTTTTTGATTATCCAGCATATTGGCCAATACTACTTTACCCGATTGCAAAGGTGTAATAGCAATTCTTTCTTTACTAGGCTTTAGGACACCTCTTGCTGTGGTGTAAATGTCAATTGTAATAAACGGTAAAAATGCCAATGCGATGATAATAGCAATTAATAGGATTGCATAAATGGTTTTACTTCTTTGGCTATGTTCAAATTGATGTACTTCTACGGTGTGTTCTATGATTTCTTTTGGAAATAACTCTTTCATTTGACGATTTTTTAGTATTTAAAAATAAATGAAGCCATCGTGATAACTTGATCTATTAAGAATTTGATGAGTGCCGTAATGAAGTTAATGAGTACGTGTATCATAATTTTTGTTTCCCCTTTAATAAAGTATCATTTCTTTTTAGTGCAATTATGAGGTAGAGTCTAATTTTGTTCTAATTTTGGAAGACTCTGTCTAAAATTTTAAGATTAAAGATTAAACGTTTACTATCCAAGGTGAGTCGTTTAACTCAAAAGACGAAGTGACGCGTCTTTTTGATGAAGCATTTAACTCTCGAAGCTGAAATTTTAACCTCTGACATTGAAATTTCAGCTTTGGTAGTTAAAACTTTAAGATTGAGGGTTGAATTTTTAACCTATGAGGTTAAAAATTCAACCTATTGAGTTAAACCGAGCGTCTTTTTGACCCAACAGAAGGTCTTTTGGTTATAAATCTCCTTATTCTTCTGTGTTTGGAACACTACTTCTTGTACGTGCAAAAAACTGTCTAAGTTCTGCTACTTTTTCTGTAAACCCTGGTTTGCCTGCTCCTTTACTATATTGTGAATATGAATAATCATTAAGTGCGTCCTGGTAATTATCATAATCATGTAAGATTTTGGTGCTTTCTAATCTGTAGGCCAAACTTTCTAACCGACCCAGCAAGTTTTCTGTAAACACTCGTGCTTTATAATCTTTTTCAAATTCGTCCCAGTCCACATCGGGAGAACTTAGGACATTACTATTACGACGATAATCCCAAATTTTATTCACAAACAATTTATTGGTCTCATTAATGGCTTTGTAACTCCCTCGCTCTTTCTCTGTTAATGCCGATAATTTATCTGTGAATATCGTTTCTAATTGTGTGACCAAATTTTCTGCCTGATCCTTTTCTTCTTGACTCAATTGATCTTGAATGATGTTTCTCATATGTTTTTATGATTTATAGTTATACATTTTGTTTTTATGACAGAAGTTTGATGTATTTTTCTCTTCACTTCTGACTTATGTCTTCTGACTCTTTTCGTTTTACATTTTGAGTTTTTTACTTCTAACTTCCGACTTATGACTTATGAATTAGAGAGCCCTTTTTTGCATCACCTCTACTAGGCTTTGTTAAAGGACTCTCATTAGGGGGGTAATTGCACCAACTATTTTTGGAATTGATCAAAAATCTACTTCTGGTTGTATAGATAAGTTGTATGGATTCTTCTATAGATTTCTCTTTAACATACAATTTATTAATCCAGATATATAATATCTCCTCATATGAACGATGATGAGAAAGGTTATGCATAAAAATATCCATCTTAAGAGGTAACATTGTTAAGATATCAGACATAAGTTTATGCTTACTGTGATATGGGTAGGTAGCCATCTTGTACTTTTTTTGTTGAGTCAAATGTAAGGGAGGCATGAAGGGTTTTGCAAAGGGAGTATGTCGAGATTCTAGAATCTAGAGCTAGATTTTCTAGAATTAAGACTATAACAAATCATCTCTTTTTTATATTTAAAATCTTGATTACAAGCACACTAAATAAACATTTTAGATAGTAAATATTAAATGTATATTTGTTGCGTTTTTAGATTTAGTTAACATATTGATATAAGCTAATTGTATCGATTACCCCTCCAAAAAGAAATGAATTTTAAAAAAATATAGTTTAAAAAAACTAGTTGAATGCCTGCATATAAAGTACTTTTTTATTTTGTTTTTTTATTTACTACTCAGAGCTTTTTGTTTGGTCAAGAGAAAGATAGAAAAGTTGTAGATTCTTTGGTTACTCTAGAATTTGAAGAGCTTAGTGAAAAAATATTTAAAACATACAAAACCAACAAGATAGATTCAGAGCTATATGCAAAAGCATATTTGAGCAAAGGAAAAAAAGAATACAATCTCATTAATACCGCAATAGGTTATATTAACCTTTCTCATTTCTATACAAATGATCTTACACAACAAATTAAATATTACGATAGTGCAATTGCAATTACAAAAAATATACAGCATAATAGATATCCTATTGAATTATATATATATATAAAGGTATAGCCTACGAAGAAAGAAGAATGTCTGATAAAGCATTAGACAGCTACCTTGAAGGGTTAAAATTTGCTCGTAAGGCTAATAATCTTAAATATATTTCCTCATTACAACATAACATAGCTTTGATTAAAAGGAAACTTGGGAAATATGAAGAAGCAAAAACCAATTTCAAAAAGAGTTTAACTTATCTAAAATTAAATTCGAAAAAAACAAAAAATGATACCATAAGCTATCTTATGACGATATCAGAATTAGTAACTACTTACAGACAAAATACAGAAATAGACTCTGCTTCATATTTAAATGATAAAGGCTTCAAAATATCTAAGGGAAAAGAAATAGAATCTCTCTTTAGATTTAATGAAGGAATAATTCAATATTATAGTAAAGAATATCAAAATGCAATTAATAATATAAATGAAGCAGTTACTTCATTCTCAAAACCACAGAACAGAATATATTTTGAATATTACAACTTAATAGAGGCTTATCTTTTTATCGGTAAATCATATAATTCCTTATCACAAAAAGAGCAAGCTATGCAGTATTTCAAAAAAATCGACTCTATTGTAGAAAAGACTAATTATATCATACCACAAGTAAGAACGGCATACATAGAAATTATTGATTATTATAAGTCTATAGATGATAGAAATAATCAACTATATTATATTGACAGGCTACTATTTAACGATAGTATCTTGGATAAAAATTATAGGAATGTAAATAATAAATTGATCAAGGAATACGATACTCCAATTTTACTTTCAGAAAAAGAAAAATTGATTACTAAATTAAAAACTAAGCAAAAACGTTCTAATCTTGGCCTAATTATTTCACTTATCATAACAGTTCTAATCTCTATATTACTTATCTTAAATCATAGAAAAAGTAAGAGATATAAGATGCGTTTTGATGAAATGATGAAACAAAATAAAGTTGAAAAACACAAAAAAGAAACAAAACAAGAATTAAATGATGCTATTGGTATTGATGAAGAAGTAGTTCATATAATTTTAAAAGGATTGGATCACTTTGAAACAAATAAAGGTTTTTTAGAAACCAATATCAAATCTGGTATTCTTGCTAAGAAAATGAATACAAATTCAAAGTATTTAACCAAGGTGATCAAATATCATAAAGGAAAAAACTTCTCTCCTTATATCAATGATTTAAGAATTGATTATATCATTGAGGAACTAAAGGCAGACACTAAACTACAAAAATACACCATAAAAGCACTGGCTTCTGAGGCTGGATTTAATTCTACAGAGGTGTTTTCTAAGTCTTTTTTCAAAAAAACCGGTATCTATCCTTCCTATTTTGTAAAACAAATTCAAAAAAAAGAAAATCTATCATGATAGCTTTTTTTGGTCTTGATTCTAGAATTAAGATTAATATACATGAATTATATAGCACTTTTAGATAAGCTTGAAGTATTTTAGCTAAAAATAAAAAATCATGAAAAAAAATAAACAAATTAAAAAATTGAATTTGACTAAAATAACTGTTTCAAAATTATCTAAAAATCAATTGTCAAAAGTTATTGCAGGAGCAAGTGTAGTTGACGAGGGTTGTAGAAGTGTTCGCGGTGATGAATATTGTTAAATCTATTAAAAAATGTTAAAGAGATTCTTAATTATTATTCTTATAACTTCATGTTCTAAAGAAAACCCAAAACCACCATTAGCCAAATCTATAGTCGGTATAGATCAATATCATGGTCAGAAAGTAGAAGATCCTTATAGAAATCTTGAAAACCTAAAGGATTCCACTGTAGTTAATTGGCTAAAACAACAAGGAACCTTTACTACTAATATCATACAAAATATTACAGGAAGGCAAAAGTTAATAGACAAGCAAATATCTTATAATGCAAAAAAGGGGTTCATCATAGATGATGTAAAAAGCACTCAAAAAGAAAGTTATTTTTGTTTAAAAACCAATAGCAATGAGGGAAATACTACATTGAACTATCGATCAACTATAGATGGAGATGAAATTATATTATATGACCCATCCACATTTTCTTTAAAAGATAACTACCATATTAATTACTTTAAACCAGATTGGAATGGCGAAAAGGTAGCGGTAAGTTTATCTAAAAAAGGAGAAGAAGCCTCAAAAATTATTGTGATCGAGGTATCCTCAAAAAAAGTGCTTCCAGAGATTATCGAAAATTGTACTCCCAGTATCGGCGGCATACAATGGTTATCTGATAATTCTGGATTTATCTATCTGCATGTCCCTATTATTGACCCTACACATAAGGACTATTGGTTAAACACTAGAGCTGTACTATACAAAATAGGGAATGATCCAAAACAATTGAACGACGTTTTTTCTAAATCCAACAATCCCAAGTTGGCTCTAAATCCAGAAGATTTTCCTTATGTTCGTAATTATGATCTGCATGATGGTTATCTTTTTGGTGTGGTTGGTGGAGTTTCTTCTTTTAAGGATACCTATATAAAAAAAGAAGCTGATCTTCTTTCTGAAAATAAACCATGGGAATTATTATATAAACAATCAGATAAGGTAGGGAAGATAAGAATTAACAAGGATCATTTTATCTTCTTATCTGCAAAAGGTGCTTCTAATTTTCAAATTTGCAGAACTTCTGTAACTCAACCAAATTTTGATACTCCCGAAGTTATGGTAGCAGAAAAACAAGATCAAATCATCACCGATTTTGAAATCACAAAAAATGGATTGTTTTTTACAACAATGAAAAATGGGGTTCAAGCAAGACTATACAATGTAAACGGTACGGTGGAAAAAGAAATTATACTTCCAAAGCCTTCTGGGGAAATTGAAATTGAATCAAAAGGACCTGACAATACTTTTTTTAAGATAACCACTAGTGGACACCTTAATCCAAAAATAGATTATTTGTACAATGTAACTAATCATCGTTTAATAGATGAAGGTATCAAAATACAAGTTGAATATCCTGACTTTAATGATTTGATTGTAGAAGAAATTGAAGTCCCATCTCACGATGGTGTTTTGGTTCCGCTTTCTATTATTAGACATAAAAATAGCAAAAAAGAGGGTTCAAACCCCACTATATTTTATGGATATGGATCTTATGGGTCTCCTGGGGGGGCTTATTTTAATCCAAGTATGCTTACCTGGGTTCTCGAAGGAGGCATATATGCTATCGCCAATGTGCGTGGAGGGGGAGAAAAAGGTGATGCCTGGCATAAAGGTGGTTTTAAAACTACAAAGCCAAATACCTGGAAAGATATGATTGCTTGTACTGAATATATGATCAAAGAAGGATATACCACTCCAGAAAAATCAGTTATTTGGGGTTCTAGCGCCGGAGGAATTCTTGCGGGTCGAGCCATGACAGAACGCCCCGATTTATATAAAGTTGTAATTTTGACATCTCCTTCGACAAATATGGTGCGTTCAGAAATCCAACCTAATGGTCAAAATAGTATTAAAGAATTCGGGACGGTAAAAATCAAAGAAGAATTTGAAGCGTTACTGGAAATGGATTCGTATCATCATATTAATAAAGGTGTTGAGTATCCTGCCACTTATGTAACCGGTGGGATGAAAGATGGTAGAGTGGTCATTTGGGATCCTGCTAAGTTTGTAGCACGATTACAAGCTTCTAATGCTTCTGATAATCCAATTCTATTTGGGGTAAATTTTGAAGATGGCCACGCAGGAATGAATAATAGTAAATTAGAGCGGTATGGAAAATATGCAGATGTATTTTCCTTCGCATTTTGGCAAACTGGTCATCCAGATTACCAACCTAAACATTAATTCTATATAAAAAAACATTCTAAAATCACGATCAAATTATAGTTTCTTGGTCGTGATTTCTTATAATTAAAGCTTTATAATTGAATAAAATAGTTCTAAAGTTTTTCTTTTAGAGTTTTGTATTTTCTTCAAAGACTTTTGGAAATAAATGGAGTTTATTCATTTAAAATTACGCAACTTATTCCCAAAAGTCTTTGAAGATTTTACCCTAACTAATTTTATAAACAATATTGATAGTAACTACCTAGTAACAAAGCTTTCAGTTACAACAACTACCTGATTTCTATCTGCATTTTATTCAATCCTTTATCGATAAGATAGTCATAAAATTCACTCTGACCTCCAACTTTGGCATGATGCAACAAAGTAAAACCATGGGGTCCTTTAGCAAAAATTAAATCTGAATACATTTCCAGAATCGGTTGTACTAATTCTATCTTGCCAAGCATTGTTAACACAAAAAGATTAACTCTGGCTCCCTGGGTGATTAAATATTCTGCAACTTCTTTATTGCCCACGTGACCAGCTCCCTCAATAGCTTCTTCAAAATCTCCATTTCCCCAATCATAACGACTATATATTAAATTGGGTTGTTCTGCCAACATTTCTTTTACCTTTTTAATATCCCCATGACCTGCCGACACAAATTCTTTTACCAGTTTAACATCGACAGGATCTGGATTTTGTATAGCTTCTGAATAGATTAAATGTGGAGTTGCAGTTGCCAAAACAATCCCTCCCAATGAGTTTCTAATAAATGTTTTTCGGTTCATAATACTCTATTTTTTTTGATTTTTATATTTTAAAACAAATTTTTAATTCTTACAATTTTACCTTGATCTTCATCGGTCAACATATAGAGTTTCCCGTCTGGGCTTTGTGCTATTTTTCTTGAGCGTACTCTATCATCAACAAATAATTCTTCTGCACTTTTTATATTTTTATTTTCTATTCTAAATCGCCAAAGGCTGCCCCCAGATAATCCTGGAACTAGTAAATCGTTTTTCCATTCTGGAAATTCATCTCCTGTGTAAAATATAAGTCCGGTTGGAGCTACTGTGTGTTTCCAGTACCAAATAGGGCCTGTAAAGGACACTCCTTCTAGTCTGGGAGGAACATAATCCCGACTTCGATAACCACCAGTAGTAATGATTGGCCATCCATAATTTGCTCCCGGAGTTAACGAGTTGATTTCGTCACCCTGACGAGTACCATGTTCACTAAACCATATATTCCCAGTTTCTGGTTGTACTGTTATTCCTTGGGCTGCTCTAATTCCCGAAGCATAAATACCTGGGATAGCTGTTGCACCAAAATTTGGATTATCCTTTGGGATACTTCCATCAGCATTTATTCGATAGATTTTGCCTCGCATATCTGTTATATCTTGGGCAATCGGCATTTTGGGTTCGTCAATTTCCTTATATAACCGCTCCCCCACTGTGATGTATAGCTTATGGTCTTGACCAAATGTCATTCCTCCTCCATAGTGAAAATACTCTCTTGTAAAAGGCCCTGCTTCTAGTAAGGTTTTGATATTAGTTAAAGAGTCTTTTTCTAACACAGCGCGAACTACCTTGGTAGCACTTCCTTTCCCTTTTTGTTTGGCTGCATAAGACAAGTAAATATGTTTGTTATTATTAAAATCTGGATCCAATACTACTTCAAAAATACCCGAATTATCACCTCTATACAGTACTCTAATACTATCAGTAAGATCTTTGGGGAATCCTTTTATGATTTCTTTCTTCTTAGAACTTAAATTTACTTTTAAAAGATCACCATCTTTTTCGGATACCAAAACTTCATCTTCTGATAAAAAAGCAATACTCCACGGGTGATTAAGACTATCAATTATTGTTTCTTTTACAGGAGATGTTTTTGAAGAAATAGTCTGAATAGGTTTTTCGGCTTTGCCGCATCCTAATATCCCTAAAAGTAATAAGAGGATTACTCTGTTCATGTTTTTTGATTTTGAATTCTGACCGCAAAATCCAAAAGATGCTATTAAAAACCTTTAAAAATCATGATCTTTAAAACGAATACATTGATATTAGAGTAAAAAACATTCAACATCGAGTAAAAAAGACTCGAAATTGAATCAAAAACATTCAAAATTGAGTAAAAAACACTGAACGCCGAGTATAAAAGATTCGATCATGAGTAAAAAACATTCAAATTTAAATATAAATCATTCGAATTTGAGTAAAAATACTTCATGTTGAATCATTCAAATTCACAAAACACATTGTTTAAGAAATTAAACCATACTAAATTGAGTTTTATATTGTGAAGGAGTACGCCCAGTTTCAGATTTAAATGCCAAATTGAAAGAAGTTACATTACCAAAACCACAATCATATGCAATAGAAGCCATTTTCACTAAGGCATAATTGGGATCAATCAGTAAAGTTTTGGCTTTTTCTATTCGATAATGATTTACAAATTCTGAAAAGTTTTTTTGCTCATTTTCATTAATCACCTGAGATAATTCTCTGGTAGTAACCGATAGTTTATCTGCTATGGTTTGTAGTGAAACCTTTGGATTAAGATACACTTCTCGATCTTCAAACATCTCCTTTACTTGCTGAAGTAATTTTTTTGAAGCAGTACGATCAATCGTTGATTTGCTATATTTTTCTAATGCAAAAACATGTCTTTTTAATAATAAATAGGAAAACCCATAAATCAGTATAGAATAAAGAATGGGGCCTCCAATATAAAAAGGGATAAATCCTATAAAATTACTTAGATAAAAGCACCAGATAAGACAAGCACCAATTACAATCGTACGATACCATTTTAAAAGTTGAGAATTAGCGACTTTCCGTTTCTTATAAATATAAGTCCAAGATAAAATAAGATAAATAGCCAAGTGAAAAACTACCAATCCATAACTTAAATAGGATTCAAAATTTTTGATATTAGGAATTAATTTACAACATAGAACAAAAAGCGTAAACGGAATCAGATGTAAGTAATGTGACTTTGAAAAAACGGCATTTTTGTTTAGAAGTGCTTTTCCATAAAACCATAGAAACGGACCAGAAAATAAAATTCCTGAAACACCAAGATTACGATACCATGGATCAAGCATCATATAATTATTAAACACCGATTTGGTAATTCTTATGGTTAATCCTAATAATACAAATGCCAAAAACGTATTGGCTTTTCTATTTCCTTTTTTAAGGGTAAACAAATAAAAACACAAGAATAGAGCTTGAGCTAAACCCAAACAGCTTAAAACAAGTACAAAACCATCTTTAATCATATTTCAAAATTAGAAATCATCTTATAAGGTAAGGTTAAAATTACGTGAAAATCTTATTTGAAATACTACTATTAGGTTTTTAAAAATTACGTTTTAGTTACCTATATGAACATCTTGGAATTCTAATCTAGAAAAAAGGATAAAACAAAAACTATACTATGAATTTCTATATTTGATTGGAATAATCACCTTTTTTTTTAAACAGTTTTTTCCTTAAAATGAAGTTGATTCCTAAAATTGGTAAAAATCCAAATATTCCTCCAAAAATTTGACCATATATACTCATTCTCATTCCCGAATCAACTCGGGCTAACCAAGTCCCAGCAGCATTACTTCCAACTTTTTCATTCCACGCTATAATTATTCCGAATGTAAATAAAAAAAGAACCATACAAGAATAAAATATAAAAGATTTGTAAAACCAGTTATTTCTTAGGTTTAATAATGGATACTGGAAATATATTATTAATGTAGATATTAAAAATGAAATTGCAACTAAATCATAAGGAAAATCATTTCCTTCTCCATTATTCAAGCCAAATAGAATGAAAATAAAAAAAGTCACTATGATTACATTGATAATAAAAAATCGTGTATGCTTTTTTGTTATTTTCATTTTCCCAGTTCTACTCAAAAATTAATTTTTATACACTATACTATCTAAAACCCAATATTTTGCTTTTTCAAAATTTCCTAAGTGTTCATCTATAGCAATTATCCCCTTTTCATTATCATAGTATATATCCCCACTATTCATTTTTCTAGATCTCAACACGTTGTAGAAATTTTTACCATTAATTTTTATATGTTCTACTTTTTCACTTGGTAATTCATCAAGGATTGCATTTTTTACATCTGTAATAATGGCCATTTGTCCAACATTACTTCTATAAATATTTATCCCATCAATTTCTTTAATCTCATCTAAGTCTGAAGCATCAATATCAACTTCTTGTTTAAGGAAAATATTAAAAGAACTATTTATTAAGGAATCAGGTTCTAATAAAACGTTTTGCCATTCTTTCTTTGCTTTTACATCTATTTCTTTAGTAACAGAATCATTTAAAATGCATCTTTCACTCCAATTTGATTGTGAAAGATATACTTCATTAGAACTTTTAACCTGAAAGGTTAAAATGTTATTTAATGAATCTTTAAAAATTAATTTTTCTTCTCCACTTTGATAAGGAAACATGTTTTTTGATTTCTCTGATAAATAAAAATCACCTAACTCTACTTCTTTAGGGCATTTTTCTTTGCAAGAAAAGTTTATTAGTGCCAAAAAGTTAAAAAATATAGCTAGATAATTGATTTTGCGCTTTCTCATCATTATTGTTAATTGACGATATAAAGTTATTCTTTGGAGTCTAATTCTATTCCTATAAAAATATCATTAAAGAACCTGTAAATACAACTAATAACTAATATTCGTTCGTTTTAAACATATTTATGTTTCAATACAGTAAATTTATACTATACTGGAGTAAGGTTAAAATTACGTGAAAATCTTTTGGAATAATTTTTAATTCCAGACTTTAGTATCACATCAGATTTACTTTTTGTTTTTTCCAAAAAGTGCTAAGGTGTTTTCATCTAAAACTCAACTCACATGTATTCACATTTTACTAAGGCAATTTGTATTCTATTTTTTGCTTTTGGAAGTATTTTCACAATCAATTCGCAAACCTATAATGAAGAACTCTATAATGCTCTGGAGTATAGACTAATTGGACCTTTTAGAGGCGGGCGAAGTGCGGCTGTAACCGGTGTACCAGGAAAACCTAATCTATTCTATTTTGGCGCTACTGGTGGTGGTGTATGGAAAACCACAGATGGTGGTCGTACTTGGGCAAATATTTCTGACGGTTTCTTTGGAGGATCTATCGGATCGATCGCTGTATCCAAAAGTGATCCAAATGTAATTTATGTAGGTGGTGGAGAGAAAACACTACGCGGTAATGTATCCTCTGGATATGGGGTTTGGAAAAGTGTTGATGCAGGAAAAACATGGGTACAAGCTGGTCTACCTAATAGTAGACATATTCCTCGAATACGCATACATCCTACTAATCCAGATATTGTATATGCAGCAGCTTTAGGAAATATATATAAACCTACAGAGGATCGAGGAGTATATAAAAGTAATGATGGTGGAAAAACATGGAATAAAGTACTATTCGCAAATCAAGATGCGGGTGCCGTAGATTTAACTTTGGATCCTAACAATCCAAGAATTCTATATGCTTCAACATGGAATGCCAGAAGAACTCCATATAGTCTAAGTTCGGGAGGGAATGGTTCTGCATTGTGGAAAAGTACGGATAGTGGAAAAACATGGAATGAAATTTCGAAAAATAAAGGATTCGCCAAAGATACTCTAGGAATCATGGGAGTAACGGTTTCACCAGTAAATAGCGAACGTGTTTGGGCAATAGTAGAAAATAAAGAAAAAGGAGGTGTATATCGAAGTGATGATGGTGGTGATACATGGAAACAATTAAATAGCAGCAGAAGCTTGCGCCAACGTGCTTGGTATTATAGTCGTATCTATGCTGACCCACAAGATATAGATGTAGTATATGTGGTAAACGTTTCTTATCACAAGAGTAAAGATGGTGGTAAAAATTTTAGTAGTCATCGTGCACCACACGGAGATCATCATGATCTTTGGATCGCACCAGAAAATCCTAAACGTATGGTGATCGGTGACGATGGAGGTGCACAAATTACTTATGACGGAGGGGAAACCTGGAGTACCTATCATAACCAACCTACTTCTCAATTTTATAGAGTTACTACAGATAATAGTTTTCCGTATAGAATTTATGCTGCACAACAAGATAATTCTACGATAAGAATCAAGCATAGAAGCACGGGTCAATCTATATCTGAAGATGACTGGGAAAGAACGGCAGGCGGAGAATCAGCTCATATCGCAGTTGACCCCAAAGATAATGATGTTGTATATGGCGGAAGTTATGATGGATTTCTAACACGTATAAACCACAAAACAGAAACTGTACGTTCTATTAGTGTATGGCCAGACAATCCAATGGGACATGGTGCAGAAGATATGAAGTATCGTTTCCAGTGGAACTTCCCTATATTATTCTCAAAGCATAATCCAAACAAACTATATACGTTTTCTAATCGTGTACATGTGACTGAAAACGAAGGACAGAGTTGGGAAGTAATCAGTCCCGATCTTACCAGAAATGATCCTGATAAGCAAAAATCATCTGGAGGACCTATTACTCAAGATAATACTTCTGTAGAGTATTATTGTACCATTTTTGCTGCGGCAGAAAGTCCACTCAAAGAAGGGTTGCTTTGGGTAGGAAGTGATGATGGATTAGTTCATATAAGTCAGGATGGAGGTGCTACCTGGAATAATGTTACACCAAAAGGAATGCCAGAATGGATAATGATTAATAGCATAGAGCCAAGTGCTTTTGAAGAAGGAACCTGTTATGTTGCAGGAACCAAATATAAATCTGGTGACTTTGCACCGTATCTATATAAAACAAATGATTACGGAAAGTCCTGGACAAAAATTACAAACGGAATCAAAAGCGAGCATTTTACCCGTGTGCTTCGTGAAGATCCTAAGCAAAAAGGACTACTATATGCTGGTACTGAAACGGGCATGTATATCTCTTTTAATGACGGAACAAACTGGCAATCTTTACAGCTCAACTTACCCATCGTTCCCATCACTGATTTAACAATCAAAGATAACAACTTGATTGTGGCTACTCAAGGGAGAAGCCTTTGGATTATAGATGATCTTACTGTATTACATCAATTAAATAATACGATTAAAACTCAAAAACACATTTTATACAAGCCAAAAGATTCGTATCGAATGGGTGGAGGAAGTAGTAAAGATTCTAAAACAGAAGGTACAAATCATCCTGCAGGAGTGATGACTTATTTCTATCTTAAGAATTATGACACAGAAAAAGATACTATTTCATTGACTTATTTTAACACTAAAAATGATACCATAAAATCCTTTAGTACAAAAGCAAAAGAGAAAAAAAATCAATTAAAAATAGAAGAGAAAGGAGCTCAAATGTTCGCTTGGAATATGAGAGGTGATGGAGCAGAAAAACTAGAAGGTATGATTTTATGGTGGGCCAATCTTAATGGGCCAAAAGCTGTACCTGGTAACTATAAAGTTAGCCTTACTATAAACGGAAAAGAAGTATCAAGACAACCTTTTACTATTTTGGCTGATCCCAGAGCAGAATCTACGGTGCAACAAATGCAATCTCAATTTGATTTCATCACTAGTGTAAACAAAACTGTTGACAGAGCTCATAAATCTATAAAGAAAATCAAAAAAATAAATAAGCAACTTAAGGCATTTGCAACACAATACAAGGATAATGATATCACAAAAGATTTGGTAAAAAAGGCTACAGAATTACAAAAGAAATTTGGTGAAATCGAAAAAGCTTTATATCAAACAAAGAATAAAAGTAATCAAGATCCGTTAAATTTTCCTATTAAGCTCACCAATAAGCTTGGCCATCTTAATTCGTTAGTTGGTATGGGAGATTTTGAACCTACAGCACAGGATATCGCTGTAAAAAATGAACTTACCAAAAAGATTGATGAGCAATTGACCACTTTTGACAAATTAATTACTGAAGAAATTAAAAGTTTTAATGCAGAGTTCAATACCTTGCAACTTAATTATCTTTTTGTAGAAAAATAAATGCTCGAATATTATAATTACATAAAATCCATGCACCTCATCTTTGTGATTACATGGTTTGCAGGGTTATTTTATATACCCAGACTATTTGTATATCAGATCGAGGCTTCGCAAAAACCATCTCCTGATAAAGAAATTCTAGGAAATCAACTTAAGTTAATGGCCAAACGTCTTTGGTTTATTATCACCTGGCCTTCTTCTATATTAGCCACTTTATTTGCTATTTGGTTACTAGTTTTAATGCCAGGCTGGTTAGAACAACCATGGATGCATGTAAAATTAGGGTTTGTGGTATTACTTATCCTTTATCATTTTAAATGTCATCATATCTATAAACAGCTTCAAAGTGATGTTGTAAAATGGTCTTCTAATCAGATGCGAATGTGGAATGAAGGCTCTACTATTATTCTTTTTTCGGTGATTTTTTTGGTAATTGTCAGAGATGCTGTTAATTGGATTTATGGTGTTATCGCAATCATATCACTATCTGTATTACTTATGATGGGAATCAAACTTTACAAAAGAATAAGAAATAAAAACCCTGAGGCTTAATATAAATTAAAAAATGCGTTAGGGATAGAAGTGGCATCCTTTTTTCTTGTTATACTGAGCTTCTTGAAGTATACAAGCAAAAAAGATAAAACGAATAGCCCGGCCGAACGCCCAAGAAAATAATTAAAGTAAAATCGTATAAGAATCTTGAATTTTATCTCGCAGACATATCAGATCAAATCAGGAAAATCTGTTGTTATTCGAGAAGCCACTCCAGAAGATGCCAAAAAGTTACTAGAACTCAAACTTCTATACCTTAAAGAAACAGATACTATACCGTTATTTGATTATGAATACACCAATAGCATAGAAGAAGAAGCATCGTTAATTCAACGTTTAAAAAAACAACCTAATAGCTTACTTCTAATCGCAGAGAATAATGGAAATATAATTGGAAATATTGACCTTATAGGCAGTTTGAGAAAAAAAATGGACCACACAGCTATGATTGGTATGGGTATACATACGGCATGGCAAAACCAAGGAATTGGCACTTTATTACTTCAAAATGTATTGACATGGTCAATACACAATAAACCATTAAAACTACTCTGGCTAGAAGTTTATGCTACGAATCTTTCTGGTATTAGTTTATATAAAAAAATGGGGTTCCAGGAATCTGGATATATTGAAAATTTCTTTCTTGAAGAAGAAAAATATATAGATAAGGTTACAATGATTATTAATCTTTGAGGTTACTTTTTCTCAAGATGTGATAACAAAAAGACTGCCTAATTATTTTTAGACAGCCTCTTAATTTATAAGTGCATTACTTATTTTATCGACATAACCTGTTACTTCTATTGCTATACATTCTTCTTACAGCCCTACGATCGTTTACAGAAACATTGTTTGCATTAAAAACCACACTAGGATTTGATCCAGAAGTCATAATCGAACTAGTATCATTATTAGGTGTTCCAGGCACCTGTGTTCCAAAAAACCCTTGTTCTGCATGAAGAAACCCGATATTATGTCCAATTTCATGAGTTAATATATTACCCCATTCTCTAGCCGTTACTGGATCTCCATCAATACTAGGCTCATTAAGATTCAAAATAATCAGACCTCCTTCTACTCCATTGGTAGGAAACTCTCCTAGACCCCAACCGCCTATTTCACCAGGTCTTGCCAAACGGACGAGAATATCAGGATTAGAAGTAACTTTTACTAATCGAAGCGTTGTATTATTTACCCTATTCCACAAGTTAATCCCTCTTTGAAATCCTCTTCCTGCAGCATTATTACCCAAAGCATTCTGAATACGAATATTACCTGCTCTGTTACAATTAACTATACCAAAAAAAGCTTGCTTTTGGTAGTTATCTTCTTTTAGTGTTTCTTCGGTGAAGAAAATATCTCCATCTACAATATATCCTCCTTTAGTGGATCTAACGGATGTTTTATTCATATCAAATCCCATACTCTGTAATTTTGATAAAATTTCGGAAGATATATCCTGTTGAATAATTGTACTGTCCTGTTGAACATCATTGTCAACATCACTAGAACATCTTGTCATACCAATAGCAATAACTATCAGCATAGCTAATTTAAAAGTTTTCATAATTGTATATATTTAAGTTGAATGTTGAAATTATTAAATCACTGATAATAAAACAATTAAATTGTTACATGTTTAACATTTTAGGCTTATTTGTATTTAATTCTTGATTCTTAGTTAAGAGAAAAAATAATGATGGTCAGGTGTATAAAATTTGGTTTTATGTGTTAGGGTGTCGTTGTTAAGACTTTTCATTATCTTCGTGCAACTTTTTAGCATAATTCTATGATCAAATCCATGACAGGCTTTGGGAAGTCGGTTCTACAACTCCCTACAAAAAAAATTACCATAGAGGTTAAGTCGCTTAACAGCAAAAACTTAGACATCAACGCAAGAATTCCTTCACAATACCGTGAAAAGGAGCTTCAAATGAGAAATACTATAGCGAAAACCTTGGTAAGAGGTAAGGTTGATTTTGGATTATATGTAGAAGCCACTGGTGAAGAAACATCAAACAAGGTTAATGAAGCTATTGTAAAAGAGTATATGAGACAACTATCGAATGTACATCAGGGTGATACTACAGAATTACTAAAAATGGCTGTTCGAATGCCAGATGCCTTAAAAACCGAACGTGAACAAATAAATGAAGAGGAATTTAAAGCCATAACTGATGCGCTTGGTAAGGCACTCATAGAGATAGAATCCTACAGAAATGACGAAGGAAAAGCATTAGAAAAAGATTTTAATCTTCGTATCAAAAACATAGGTAAATTGCTAGAAAAGGTCATACAAATTGATCCAGAACGTATGACTGCGGTAAGAGAAAAATTACAAAAAGCTGTTTCTGATCTAAAAGAAGAGGTAGATCAAAACCGTTTTGAACAAGAATTGATTTATTATCTTGAAAAATTCGATATTACCGAAGAAAAAGTGAGACTGGCCAACCATTTGGAATACTTTGCTACGACATTAAATTCTGCAGATTCTAATGGCAAAAAACTCGGGTTTATCACTCAGGAAATAGGCCGTGAGATCAATACTATTGGTAGTAAATCCAACTATGCACCTATGCAACAGTTAGTCGTTCAGATGAAAGATGAACTCGAAAAAATTAAAGAACAATTGTTAAATGTGTTGTAAATGAGCCAAGGTAAACTTATTGTACTTTCAGCACCCTCTGGAAGTGGAAAAACTACTTTAGTTAAATACTTACTTAACCAAGAGGAATTAAATCTTGGATTTTCAATTTCTGCTGCTTCCAGAGAACCTCGTGGAGCCGAAATTCATGGAACAGATTATTATTTTTTATCCTTAAGAGAATTCAAAAACAAAATCAAAGCTGATGAATTTCTTGAATGGGAAGAAGTCTATCGGGATAACTTTTACGGCACTTTAAAAACCGAAGTACAACGACTGTGGGATAATGGTAAACATGTAATTTTTGATATCGATGTCGTTGGTGGTTTGGATATCAAAAGTATTTATCCAGACCGTACTCTGGCAATTTTTGTAAAACCACCAAGTATCGAAGAACTCAAAATTCGTCTTAAAAAACGTAAAACAGAATCTGAAGATAAGATCAATATGCGTGTCGCTAAAGCATCTACAGAAATGGCAACTGCTCCTCAATTTGATGCTATAGTTACCAATGACGATCTAGAAAAAGCAAAAGAAGAAGTAACTCAATTAGTAAAAAAGTTTCTTTTTGATATAAATAAAAAAAATTGACTATATTTGTAGTATCTATACCCGCCTCGCCTCTCTTTGAAGCGCATTTTTGGTGGGTTTTTTGTTTTTTATGACTGAAAAAAAAATCTACTCCAAGCAACCTAAATCGTTTAAAAAACAAGTTGAATTACTTGAAAAAAGGGGGTTAAACTTTAAAAACAAACAAAAAGCTGAAAAAGTATTAGCAAACATCAGTTATAATCGTTTAAGCGCTTATTGGTATCCTTTTATTAAAGAACCAAAAGATGAAGAAATATTTAAAAAAGGTGCTCGGTTTGAAACCGTTTTTAAAATCTACCAATTTGATAGCGAGCTAAGAATTGTACTATTTTATGCTATTGAGCAAATCGAAATTGCATTAAGAACTCAAATAATTTTTCATTTATCAAGTAAATATAATTCTGGTTTTTGGTTCGAGAATCAAGAAGCTTTCAAAAGCTATCCTTTTTATGTAGAATTGTTAAAAAAATTATGTGTTAATGTAAAAGATTCTAATCAGGAACATATTAAAAAATATAACAGAAAGTACATTCAATACATTCCTCCTTCTTGGAAAAGTTTTGAAACTCTTTCATTTAATACGTTATTTTCAATATTCAAAAATTTAAAAGACAAAAAGGAACAAATATTAATTGCTAAGCATTTTGGTTTGCACCATGAAGTCCTTAAATCCTGGATAGATACCATTATTTATGTAAGAAATATTTGTGCACATCATAGCCGACTTTGGAATATAAAACTTACAATTAGTCCAGTTTGGTTAAAATCCCCTCATAGTGAATGGATAAACACTTGGGATAATAAAGGTCAACCAACCAATGATAAAGAGTTAAAGATGTATTCAGCAATATGTGTAACTACATATTTACTTGATCACGTAAATCCATATCATAAGTTTAGAAAAAGATTAATTGATTTATTAAAAAAGTATCCAGAAATAGATATTGCCCATATGGGTTTTACAGAAACTTGGAAAACAGAACCCTTGTGGTTAAAATAGGTTTAATAAATGAAAAACATAGGATTATATTTTGGGACATTTAACCCTATTCATATAGGTCATTTAGCCATTGCTAACCATATGGCTGAGTTCTCTGATCTTGATGAAATCTGGATGGTAGTGACTCCTCATAATCCACATAAAAAGAAAAGTTCTTTACTGGATAATCATCATCGTTATGAGATGGTATACCGTGCAACAGAGTTCTATCCAAAGCTAAAACCCAGTGATATAGAATTTGGATTGCATCAACCTAATTATACAATATATACATTAGCTCATTTACAGGAAAAATACCCAGAAGATCAATTTCATCTCATTATGGGTGAAGATAACCTAAAGAGTTTTCATAAGTGGAAAAATTATGAAGTCATTCTAGAAAATCATAACATCTATATATATCCTCGTATCGCAGAAGGGAACGTAGAATCCCAATTTAAGGATCATCCAAAAATTCAACGCATTAAAGCTCCTATTATGGAAATCTCTTCTACATTTATACGTAACTCTATTGCAAAAAGTAAAAATGTAAAACCATTGCTTCCAGTTTCTGTATGGAAATACATTGATGAAATGAATTTTTATAAATAACTCTTATAAGCTATTAATAGAAGGTCCTCCCATAGTTTCTTTTATTCTTTTCATAAGTCTATGTACTCGACCGCTACCTCCAGCAATAATACCAGAAGTAAGAACAATATCGATAGATTGTATAATAGTCATTTGAATATTTGACAACTCTGTTTCTGAACCATTAAATACTATCCCTGCCATAAGACGTAACCCAGAAAAAGAAAGAATTAATCCTATCACAAAAGCAATAAGAGTTGTTCTCTTTTGCCTTTTTAACCCTCTCGTCGTTAAAAACTCTTCTAACTCTTTTTTTTCTTTTATCATTTTTACCACTTCTACAGACTCTGGTTTTTCTTCGGTAGATTCTGCATCTGTTAATGCAGCGATATCAAGAGGATTATTTAATTGCTCTAGAAATTTATTAATATCAGTAATACGATCTTTACATTGTATTTTTACTTTCTCATTGGGATCATCAACAAATATTTCAATAAATTGTTCTACAACCAGCATAATTACAGATATATAACCAAGCATAGCTATTACATTTCCTGGAGTCAAATGAGAAAGATCAATAGCAGGTAGTTCTTTTTCAAAATAAACAAAACTTGCGATCACAAGTATGGAAAGAAGTATTGCTATTGGGTTTTTGTATAATGCATTCATTGTTGAAAAAGTATATAGATAAAAATACAAAATCTATAGTTGACAGTTCGTATTTATTAAACAAAACAAATGATATCATTTGACGTAAAAAAGCACAACTCTTAAAAGGTTGTGCCTTTCATCCATAATCAGTCTATACTTTTAGATCTTATATTATGCTTTTTTTCCATACCCGATCTTTAAAAACATCATCAACAGTTGTATTAAAAACGTGATTAAAATAGTTGCTCATTGTTTTAATACCAACTCCAGTGATAACACCAAGAATATGTTTTTCGGTATAACCTGCACTTAAGAAACTATCAATATCTGTTTGTAAGGGTAATCCTCTTGTTGAAGTAATAATTTTTGTAAACAAGCTTAGGGCCTTCAATTTATTATCTGGTATTTCAACATTATTACGGATTGCATCTGTTACTTCTGTAGGCACATTGGTCATCTGATCCCCTACAAAACTATGTGCTGCCATACAGTATTCGCAACCGTTTTCAAAGGCAGTGGATAGAAATACAACTTCTTGTTCTTGTGGAGTAAAACCAGAATTAGCTCTAAATGAATTATACCCTGCCACATAACTATCTAATAACGCAGGATTATTTGCCATGCCTGCATACATATTAGGAATAAAACCTAATTTCTTCTCTGTATTCTCTAATATTTTGCTCGAAACTCTGTCTGCGTTTTCAATTGTTTTTGGTTCTAAATGCATTGTTTTTAGCGTGTTCATGGTGTTTTAAATTTAAATTAATATTACTAAGTAATCGCTTAGTTTTGATATAAAAAAAGTTTATAAGTTTTTGAATGTTACTTCGATAAAATCATCCAACTGTGCTGCATTAAACATTTTTGACGCTACAGATAACCCTTGTAACGCTACCATAAGATAATTTGCTTGTTTATCTATAGTAATTTTATCTTTTCGGGTATCGTAGCTTAATTTATTTATGAAAGACTCTCTAACGTTTGTTGCAAATTTCACAATTTCTGACATAATCAATGTATCCGTACTCTCCCCTAGTTCATTTACTGTATTGGTAAGTAAACATCCTTTATTACTATTATTATCTTTTGAAAATTCAATAAAATTATGGAAATATTGTTTTATTGCTTCTACTCCTTCTGAGTTATCTAATCTATCAATGAGTTCAAATTGTGCTTTTTTCTTATAACACTTTATACTTTCCAAAAATACTCCTTGTTTATTACCAAAACTAGCATAAACAGAAAACTGGTTAATCCCCATTTCTTTTTCTAACATCCTCACAGAAGTTGTTTCATAACCATTTCTCCAAAAAAGCTGCATTGCTTTTTCTATAACTTCTTCTTCTTTATATTCTTTTCTTCTAGCCACAAATTAGTTTTACTATACAAAACTAATCAATTGCTTAGAAACAGAAAAATAAAAAGAGGAAAAACTCCCTCTTCTTACTACAACTTGTAGAGTAACTTTAAACTAATTACTGCAACAACCAGGTTTTGCACATGCATCAGGGCCATCACATACTGGTGGTTTTCCCGCTACAATCTTTTTTTGCAAAGTTTTGGTAAGTACTTTTACTTCTTCCAATTTCATTAATTCTTTCATAATTAAAATAGTTTGTATAATTTGATTCTGCCTTAAACCAGTGAATTGACACTTAAGGCTTGTGTCATACTTATCAACACTTTTCTTAAAGAATTTTGAAATCAGCGTAGCTTATTTCTACGATTTTAAATTCATATAAATCTAGCCAAAAAAAAGAATTCGTGACACTTTATAATCGTTAAAAATTTGCAAATTATACCAACATATCGATAGTAAATATCCTTAAGGTAAGCCTTCAAAAGAAAGTGATTTTTACAATTTCGATGCAAAATTTGGGGTATTAGTCCTAAGGTTTTAATGAAAAGGGGGATTTTTATAGCAAACTGAAAAAGCTTAAATCACTTCAATATTAAACTCATTAACAACAATCTTTATAAAAATAATATATTCTACTTTCCAGGAAAGTTTGCCTTACGTTTTTCAAGAAAAGCTGTAGTTCCTTCTTTAAAATCTTCGGTACCAAAACAGTTGCCAAACTGTTCAATTTCCATTTTAAACCCATTTATTCCATCTTCATAAGCTGCATTAACCGATTTGATCGCTGCACCAATAGCCACAGAAGAGTTTCTCATAATTTTTCCTGCCAGTTTTTCTGCTAATGGTATTAATTCTTCCTGATTAGTAACATGATTTACCAAACCATACTGTGATGCTTGATTAGCATCAATCATCCCTGCGGTCATAATCATTTCCATAGCTCTACCTTTGCCCACTAATTGTGGTAATCGCTGTGTGCCACCGTACCCTGGGATCACACCCAAGGAAACCTCTGGTAATCCCATTTTTGCATTATCGCTGGCTATTCTAAAATGTGCAGCCATGGCTAATTCTAATCCACCTCCCAGAGCAAAGCCGTTGACTGCTGCAATGACTGGTGTAGAAAGATTCGCAACAAAATCGAATAATACTTCCTGACCTTTTTCTGCTAACTTTCCTCCTTCGGTAACCGAAAAATCAGCAAATTCACTAATATCTGCTCCTGCTACAAAAGCCTTTTCTCCAGTTCCCGTTACAATAATAACTTTGGTATCGGGATCCAGATCAGCTACTCTAAAAGCAGCATGTAATTCTTGTATTGTTTCTTTATTAAGTGCATTTAGTTTAGACGGGCGATTAATTGTAATCCTTGTAATTCCGTTGTTTTGAGATGTAAGAATATTGGTGTACATGAGAAGTTATTTTCTTTCTCGATTTTACGAGAATATAGTTGTTGTATAGACTAAATTATTTCAAAAATTTATGCTTTCAAAAAGACATCTGATTTACTCTTTAGGAAATCTAACTTTAAAAACAGTTCCTTTTTCTTCCTGAGAGGTAAAAGTAATACTTCCGTTATAGGTTTCCACAATATTTTTTACCATTCCCAATCCTAATCCCATTCCACTTGTCTTTGTCGTAAATTTGGGTTCGAAAATCTTCTTTTTATTTTCCTCATTAATTCCTATTCCATTATCAGCAACTGTAATCACTACATCATTTCCATCGGTAAAAACATCTACAATAATTTTTGGAATACGATCTTCTGGAATTGCTTGTATTCCATTCTTTACCAAATTGGTCACTACCCTTATAAGTTGAGTTCTATCAAATTTTGCTATAATTTTTTCTCTTTCTGAAGGGAAAACAATATATCCTTCATTAAATATATCCAACGCCAATCCTACAATTTTTACCACATCTAGGGTTTCACTTTTTTGAGCAGGCATTTGTGCAAAATTAGAAAACGCAGAAGCTATAGAACTCATAGTATCGATTTGTTGAATTAAAGTATCGCTATACTCCTGAATTTTCTGCCCAATATTAGGATCATTAGCATCAAACTTACGTTGAAAGCTCTGAACAGTTAACCGCATCGGTGTTAATGGGTTTTTGATTTCGTGCGCTACTTGTTTTGCCATTTCTCTCCATGCTGCTTCTCTTTCACTTTTAGCTAACATAGCAGCGCTCTCTTCTAATTCATCAATCATACTGTTATACGCATTCACCAAGGAGTAGATTTCATCACTTGCATCTCCAATTTCGATTCTTTTATTTCGTTTATCTAGCCGTGTCTGATCTATCGTTTCAGAAATTGTTTTTAAAGATCTTGTAATATATTTAGATAAGAAATAGGCCAAGGCAATTGCAATCAAAAGCATTAATAAGTACACTTGCCCTAAACGTTTTAAAAATTCAAACAATTCTCTTGTAATCAGATCATTATCTTCCAAATAAGGAAGGTTAAGTATCGCTAATGGTTTTGCTTTACGATCAGTTATATAAGTATATGAAGTTAAAAATTTCCCTTCATTTCTCTCTGACTCCACTAGGTATCTTTTATCAAACTGAGAAGCAAGTGTATCAATAATCAATGAGTTTAATTGCACTGTATCTTTTATAAAAGCAGCTTCTGACTTGATTAATAGTTTCCCTGAAAGACTATAAATATTAACTGGTAATGAATGTTCTTCTGAAATCTGATAAATGCGGTTTTTTTCTCTAAAAATCAAAGTTATATTATCTTCTTCGACTGGGTATGTTGTACTCTTTAGAACATTATCAATAGCAATTTGTATCCGTTCTTCTTTTCTTTCTAAACGCTCTCTATGATACTCTTCTGCCTCTTCTTTATACTGATAAACAGTAACAGCTGCAATCAATATTGAAGCTAGAAAAATCAATAAAGTCATCGAGATAAAAATTCGTGTACGAAGAGAAAGTCTTAGTAGCTTCATATTATTTTTTGAACCATAAAGATAACAAATATCGCACCAAAATAGTTGTAAAAAGAAATCTCAAAAAGCTTCGAATTTCCTAAATTTACCTAGCTTTTACTTTATGGACAATTCTACATTACTTTCTGTGCAAAATCTTTGCGTCTCTTTTTTGTCAGAAGACAAAGAAAATCAAGTTCTATTTGATCTATCTTTTAGTATTCAAAAAAACGAGATATTAGGAGTTGTAGGAGAATCTGGCAGCGGTAAGTCGGTAGCATCTCTTGCTATTCTTGGCTTACTCCCTAATAAAATTTCACAAATTACCAAAGGAAACATTAATTACGACGGTAAATCTTTACTTGATCTTCATAAAAAAGAATATCGATCGATTCGTGGTAATGAGATAGCTATGATTTTTCAGGAGCCTATGAGTTCTTTAAATCCATCTATGAAATGTGGAAAACAGGTTGCTGAAATCCTACACCAGCATACCACATTATCCAAAACTGAGATAAAAAACGAGGTACTTTCTTTGTTTAGTAAAGTAAAACTTCCTGACCCTGATCGTGCTTATACTTCATATCCTCATCAATTAAGTGGTGGTCAAAAGCAACGAATTATGATTGCTATGGCGATTGCATGTAAACCAAAACTGCTAATTGCTGATGAACCTACCACGGCACTTGATGTTACTGTACAAAAAGAAATTATTGAGTTGCTTAAAAATTTACAGGCGGAATACAAAATGAGTGTTTTGTTTATTTCACACGATCTATCTCTGGTTTCAGAAATAGCAGATCATGTTCTTGTCATGTATCAAGGGAAAATGGTAGAATATAATACGACACACAATATATTTAACAATCCCGAAAAAGAATACACCAAAGCACTTATTAATGCTAGGCCACCAATGGATATCAGGTTTAAAAAACTACC
Organism: uncultured Aquimarina sp.; assembly: GCA_947498785.1. Taxonomy (GTDB): domain Bacteria; phylum Bacteroidota; class Bacteroidia; order Flavobacteriales; family Flavobacteriaceae; genus Aquimarina. The sequence continues at coordinate 119,793 of CANMLS010000011.1, forward strand.
AACTATAGCCGATTTTCTTGATAATGGTGATAAAGAGCGGGAAGTGATTACTAAAGAAAAACGAGCACAAAATCATCAAAACCTCTATAGTAATCCCCCTCTATTAGAAGTTCTTAATGTCGAAAAAAGTTATTTTTCTAAAGTAGGTTTATTTGGCAAAGCAGAGTTTAAAGCCGTTGATGATGTAAGTTTTAAATTATACGAAGGAGAAACCCTTGGGCTTGTAGGAGAATCAGGTTGTGGAAAATCAACTTTGGGAAATACCATTTTACAATTAGACAGAGCAGATAATGGTCAGATTATATATAAAGGACAAGATATTACGCGATTACCAGGTTCTGCGATAAGATCTCTTCGAAAAGAAATCCAGCTTATATTTCAGGATCCTTTTGCATCCCTTAATCCAAGAATTACTGTTGGTAAAGCAATCATGGAACCAATGCAAGCTCATAAGTTATATCGGAATGATGTAGAAAGAAAAGAAAAAGTATTAGAGTTACTAAACCGAGTAAGTCTAAGCGAGGAACATTTTAACCGTTACCCACATGAGTTTAGCGGCGGACAAAGACAACGCATCGGTATTGCCCGAACTATAGCTTTACAGCCCAAGCTCATTATATGTGATGAATCTGTAAGTGCCCTCGATATATCTGTACAGGCCCAGGTGCTTAATTTATTAAATGAATTAAAAGATAATTTTGGGTTTACGTATATCTTTATTTCTCATGATCTTGCTGTGGTAAAATACATGTCTGACCAATTATTAGTTATGAATAATGGTAAAATAGAAGAACAAGGAGATGCAGATACAATATATGAAAACCCACAAAAAGAATATACTAAAAAGTTAATACAGGCCATTCCTGAAAGCAGGTAGATACATTTTCATGTAACATCATAACCAAAGTAAAAAACAGCGATTCATTCTGCTCTATAAAATTTCTTCTAAATTAAGACCCAACGATACACGCAACTTTTCTCGTATTGGATTCTCTTCTTCTGATAGCCCTAATAAACAAGCAACGTCTAAATCAACATATTTTACTTTTAAACCAGTGCCTATTGTGATAAAAGAATCTGTTAATCGATTTATACCATGTGAATAACCACTTCTTGCTATTAATTTTTCTTCATACGTATACTCTAAACCCAATGCTATAACCGATCCTTCTATACCAAAATCAAGTTTTTCTCCATTAGCATTCTCAACATATGAATCAAGTAACGTTTTATACTCTGTAGTAATCCCAAGTATTTTGTCTTGGTTAAAAATAAAGTCAAAGCCTGTTCCTATACTTACAGTAGAAGGAGCATAAATTTCAATAGACTTATTGTCATTTAAAGACCTCCTTCTTAGGTTAGAAAAATGAAACCCTGCCCTCCAGCTACCATTAAATTTCTTGTAAGCTATTTCATTTCCGTGATAGAATCCAGAAATATCGATACCATATAAATTTGATACATCACTAAAATCATCTAAAATAGAAACCTTACCTTCCATTAAAATAAAACGACCTCCAACCGACATGGCAAGTGTATTACTCAATCTTAGCGTATAAGACCCATCTATAGATAGTTCTAGAGCTCTTTGAATCGTTGTTGTTCTGAATGCGATAAATCGATTAAATTTATAAGCATAACCTCTAAAACCTAAGCCGTACGCACTACGAGTATTAAGTTTATTATAAAAACTTAGATTTGATTGACTAAACTCGCTAAACTTTTGGTCATTTCCAAGAATTTGAGTAATTCCTATTTCACATGTTTTATCAGAAAACACATGTTTTGCGGGATTCCAAAATTGAGAAAAAGCATCGACAGATGTAGCTACTCCTATATCACCCTTACCAGCTGCTCTAGCATCTGTTGCAATACTAATAAAATTATCTCTTACTGTGGTCACATTATTCTGTTGAGCAGACAAACAGCCGAAACATATTAAAGTGGATATGAAAACATTTTTTCTCATAATTTTAGTTACACTACATTGTATAGCAGTTTACCTCTCTAGGTAAACAACACCATAGATACCATCTAATTGTTTAGCAATTCTAAAGCACGTTCTATTCCACTATCTTTTTCTTCTTGAAAATCTAAAGTTGACAAAAATGACACTCGATTTTCTTGATTATCAGGTCCAATTCCAATAGCTTCAAATACTTCTCCTTGCGCATCACTATATATTTCGTTTGATAATCCTATTTCTGCTCCATTAGGTAATACATGTGTAAGAATAGTAGAAAAAGCGCCAGCTGTATTTTCTCCTACTATGGTTACATATGGTAAATCTTTTACACATAGCGCAAAAAGTTCTGCAGCACTTATTGCAGCAGGACTTGTAAGTAATACAATATCTCCCGTGAATTGAAAATCCCCTTGTGGCCCAACAGAAAAGGGTTTATTTTCTGTAAAACCGTCACCTAATCTAGCTTTTTTATAATATGAAACTCGCTCCTGATCCATAAAACGGGATACCATATTTAAAGCTACAGTATCATATCCTCCATCGTTAAAACGCATATCGAGAATTAGTTTAGAAACCCCAGATTCTTTAAGGTTATTCATTATCGTATCTAAAACAGTATTTAATGCAGATAATTCATTATTAAAATTTGTTCCATATCCTTCCATGGCCGAAACAAGAATATACCCAACATCATCATTAATTAACCCCCATATAATCTTCTCTCTCTCATCTATTTCAAAATCTCCTCCTAAATATTTTGCTACTATTGTTATCGCTTTTTGATTGAAAAGAGCATCATAATCATCGCCATTTTCTATGATAAGATCTCCACTTAGGTTAGCATTTAATCTTTCATATAATTTAGGATTTCCTGATTCAATTTGAATAGCATTATTTTCATCTGTAATACTTACATGACCATCTTCTAATAAAAAGACTAACTCTTCTAAAGTATCATAAAAATTTTCTGCTGTTATTTGATCTCGTAAACCTTCATATTGAGACCAATCAATATTTCTTGTTTCAAAAAAAGCATAATAATCATTAAAGATATTCCAGAAATGATCAAAATTTACTTGAGGGTCTTCTGTGTCAGAAATTTGATCAGGTAGGCAGTTTGGATTCTGATTTGGTAATCGAACAAATTTTATTTCAGAATCTGATAATTCTGAAGAGGCAACAAGTTCATTTTCGCTGATAAGATCAAAGTCAAATCCAAAGAAATCCTGAAGAACAAAATCATCGTTTTGAATTGAGCAACCAGCAGCATTTGTGTTGTAAAACACATCATTTCCATCGGTAAATTCAAAAATCCAACCTTTATCTGCTATTGACCAAAATCCATTGATCGAATCTTGTGGTGTAGCAGGCATGTCATCATCAGATTGACAAGCGGTAAAAATTAATAAAATGAGTATTAGCAAACACGCATTAACATACTTTATTGTTTCTGTTTTTATGTTGATATATGAATTCATCATAGTTTTATTTTTGAAATTATTATAGTTGAAAATTGTAACGTTTGATCGTCTATTCAAAAAACACTTGATCCAAAGAAAACGGTATTCTGTGCTATTTAAAGATTATGAAAATTGCTAAAAACGATATCCAATATTGCCATCTATTCTTTTATTTTTATCAGCCGTTTTTTTAGATTGTAATACCAACGAGATTCTAATGCTATTACAGGTTTAATATTTGATGTATTAAGGCCTCCAAAACCTATTTCACTTCGTAATGCAATTTGATTTGATAATTTTAATTCATTGTGCGCCCATATACCTAATAATCCTGTTTGAATACCAAAACTGATTTTTCTACCGATATGTCTTTTTCATTTTGAGAAAACCCTAAATAAGAACTCATTGCTAAAAAGGAGGCAAAAACTATTTTAGTCATTATTATGTTTTTTTGATTAACCGAAGTAAAAGTATCTGAATCAAAAAAATAAAAATGCAATTTTAGAATTGTAGAAGTCCTAATACGGGATAATTATATAAATTAGGACTGTTTTTGGAGCTTCCTATAAACACCAGGCGATATTCCTTCACTGGTTTTGAAAGTACTATAAAAAACACTTTTAGATTTAAAACCAGCCTCCATACCAATCGCCTCAACAGAATACTTATCAAATACTGGATTATGCAACAAGTTTTTAGCCGCTTCAATTCGATATTCATTTACAAATTGAGTCACACTCTTGTTAAACTCCTGATTTATGATTTGCGATAAATATCTTTCGCTAGTTTCTAGTCGATTTGCCAGATCTGATCTGCTTAAAAGAGGGTTTTTATACAGTTCTTCTTTATCCATCACTTCATATAATTGATTGATAATTTTGGAAACTGTAGTTTCGTTTATTTTCTTTTTTGTCTGAGTGCTATTTGTCGTTTTTAAAGCTAAATATTGGTGTATTTCGTCTTTTTGGACTACTAGCTGTAGTCTGAACACTCCATAATACAATATCCACCACGATAAAAAGGAAAGTAGTATCCATAGAAAATTTGTAGTATGTTCAGAATTCAACAAATGAAATTCTATATTAGACAAAAGCCAAATGATAATGATGCATATCAGAAAAAGGTTAAGTCTTAACAACCAACACCTTTTCTCTTCTGAAATAGTATTAGAACCTTTTATTAAATACCTCCCCCAAAAGATTAAAAACACATTATAAACAAAGGATACATTATCCTTAATAAAATATGTCAGAATATCAAAATCTGAATTATAAAGGTTAAAAACATAATCTAAACAAGAAATAAGAGCTTCAATAATCAAAGAGATAAAGAAAGGAAAGTAAAGCCATTTATACCAACTTTTTTTAAGGTACTTATGCTGAATTTGAATTAGAAAATAGGTGAATAAAGTAACTGCAACTAGAAAATCCAACATAATACTGTTTAAAAATTCCAAAACGACATTTTCTGTATTAGACCACCCTAAAAAGGTTAAACTTGTTAGTAAGAATAGTGATAGAGAGAGATAGTTATTTGCGCGATTCTTATAAAAAGAAGTAGTGACTAATGAGATACTCATAAAATATCCTATAATTCCACTAGCAATAATTGCAAAATCTAATATCGTTTTATTCAATCTTTGTAGAAATTAATTATGCTCAAATTATTGTTAATGTCAGTTTCTCTAAAAACCTTGTTTTTGTTTTTAGGATAAATATAAATTGATTTGCTAGTTTTTTTTATATATCAATTAACTTATTAGGGATTTGAACTATACTGAATTAAGGTTATTGTGATACTTTTAGAAACTATTCTCTATCTGAACCCTATAAATTTTTAAGCGTCGTAATCATTTAATCGGTCGAAAAATATATATAAATAAAAAACCTGTTAAGCCGCGTAAGTCTAACAGGTTTAATTCATCGCGACTTGGGGAGGTGCGACTGATTAACAACAAAAAATCACATCATCAAAAATACTTTCTTCGCAACATATGCACAATTAGAAATCAATTCCATTGTAGGCTTGATTGATCTCTGAATACGATTTATACGTTTTCTCATAATAGGGGAAACTTGTGTGGGTTAATAATTTATTTCAATCTCAAAAAACAATGTTTATCGGGGCACTCTTTTTTAAGGGGACACTAATATGCAAATTATTTTCAATAATAGCGTTTAAATACGTAATAAATCGATAAAATGCACAAAATTTTAACATTTCAAACCTTGTATCTAATTTTTAAAGGTTAAAGTAAAGGTTTAAGGTGTCAAAAAACTATCAGTGACGTAGTCTTTTTCTTTCAAAAAAAGATAAATCGACACTATAATCTATCCAACGTTTTTTTTGTTGATTTATTATTCGTAAACCTTTAATTATTATTCGTTAAGATACTAGAAGAATTAGATTGAATTAATCCAATATCATCTCAGGAATATTTTCTTCAATTATGAGGTTTCCCTTGGTTGCATTTTTAATATCCTCAACAGAAACTCCTGGTGCTCTTTCTAAAAGCTTAAAACCATCATCAGTTACTTCAAGAAAGCCTAAATTAGTCACTATCTTTTTAACACAACCTACACCTGTAAGAGGAAGTGAACATTTTTTAAGCAATTTGGATTCTCCTGCCCTATTAGTATGCATCATTGCTACAATGATATTCTCTGCACTTGCAACAAGATCCATTGCTCCTCCCATTCCTTTTACCATTTTACCTGGAATTTTCCAGTTTGCAATATCTCCATTTTCAGCAACCTCCATTGCCCCTAAAATGGTAAGGTCTACATGTTGACCACGAATCATACTAAAACTCATAGCCGAATCAAAAAATGATGCACCAGGCATAGTGGTAATGGTTTGTTTTCCTGCATTAATAATATCTGCATCTTCTTCTCCTTCAAACGGAAAAGGTCCCATTCCTAAAACTCCATTCTCACTCTGAAATTCGACTTCAATACCTTGCGGAATATAATTAGCTACAAGAGTTGGTATCCCAATTCCTAAATTAACAAAATATTTGTCTTTTAATTCTTTAGCTATCCGTTTTGCAATTCCGTTTTTATCAAGCATCCTAAGTTTTCTAAATAATAATTAATTCAAATTAGGTTGTGGTGTCATCCTAAGATATGGTTTGATCTCTTTATGCCCTTTAGGAAATAGATTAGGAATTTCTTCATTACTCACAGAAGGAACAATAACGCAATCCTCTCCATGGTTCCAATTTGCTGGTATTGCTACTTTATGATATGCGGTTAATTGAAGTGAGTCTATAACGCGTAGTAATTCATCAAAATTTCTGCCTGTAGACGCTGGATATGTAATAGTAAGCTTGATCTTCTTATCTGGTCCTATTACAAAAACAGATCGTACTGTTAATTGGCTATCTGCATTAGGATGGATCATGTCATATAACTCTGAAACCTTTCTGTCTTCATCAGCAATAATTGGAAAATTAACTGTAGTTTGCTGTGTCTCATTAATATCTCTGATCCAACCATGATGAGATTCTACACCATCTACACTTAATGCTGCAACCTTCACCTTACGTTTATTAAATTCTTCTGTATATTTTGCTACCGTTCCTAATTCTGTTGTACAAACCGGAGTATAATCTGCGGGGTGTGAAAAAAGAATTCCCCAGCTATCTCCTAACCAGTCATGAAAATTAATTTCACCTTCTGTTGTTTGTGCATTAAAGTTTGGTGCTTCATCTCCTAATCGTAATACTGCCATGATTTATGTGTTTAAAATATTGAAATTATTCTCTTGTACGTACTGTACGTTGTTCTATTCTTTTTTCATAATGTTCACCTTGAAAGATTCGTTGTACAAATATTCCAGGAATATGTATTTCGTCAGGGTTAAGACTTCCTGCAGGAACTAATTCTTCTACTTCTGCCACGGTTATCTTTGCTGCACCACACATACAAGGGTTAAAATTTCTAGCGGTTCCTTTAAAAATAAGGTTTCCCGCTTCATCTCCTTTCCATGCTTTTACAAATGCAAAATCAGCTTCAAATGCATGTTCTAGCACATACATTTTACCATTAAACTCTCTGGTTTCTTTTCCTTCTGCTACTTCGGTACCATAACCTGCAGGAGTATAAAATGCCGGGGAACCACCTTGCGCAGCGCGACATCGTTCTGCCAGTGTTCCTTGTGGTATAAGCTCTACATCCAATTCTCCACTTAGCATCTGTCGTTCGAATTCGTCATTCTCTCCAACATAGGAAGAAACCATTTTCTTGATTTGCTTTTTATGAAGTAAAAGCCCTAATCCAAAATCATCAACTCCTGCATTATTTGATATACATGTAAGTCCTTTGATATTCAGTTTTACAAGTTCTGCGATAGCATTTTCTGGAATCCCACATAGCCCAAATCCTCCCAGCATGAAAGTCATGCTATCTTTGACCCCTGTTAAAGCTTCGGTAACATTGAGTACCGTTTTACGAATCATAATGTAATAATTTTTGCAGACTAAAAATACCAAAAAAAACAGGACTAAATCGTTTAAAACAAGATAGTTTTACAAATAACTTAATCAATAAAAAATCTGTTTACATACTAAACTCATCTATATTGTCGTCCTGAATATTACTCTCCTTGAAGACTTTACAATCTACTTCAATAGTTAGTTCTTCGGGCTTAGGAAACGCACTTGTAGAAACCTCTAAAGTCTTATCTGTATAACATTTTTTCATATACAATCCCCATATTGGTAATGCCATTGTTGCCCCCTGACCAAACTTGACAGACTTAAAGTGTGTTGCTCTATCATCTGCACCAACCCATACTCCAGTAACAAGATTTGGAACGATACCCATGAACCACCCATCACTTTGATTTTGGGTTGTTCCTGTTTTACCTGCTATCGGATTAATAAATTGATAAGGATGTCCTGTGACTACGTTTTTGTAATCATATCGAGAAGAAGGACCTGAACGAAGGCGTGCTCCAGAACCATAATGTGTAACTCCTTCCATCAAATTAATAGTTACGTAAGCTGCTTCTTTACTGATTACATCTTTTGTTTCTGGAACGAATTGATACAATATTGCACCATTTTTATCCTCAATACTGGTAATCGTAACAGGCTTAGTATAAATCCCCTGATTGGCAAAGGTACTGTACGCTCCTACCATTTCTGACAATTTTAAATCTACCGATCCCAGTGCGATTGAGGCTACTGGCGTAATTGGAGATTTTACTCCCATTTTTGTGGCTAACCGAGCGATAGGTTCTGGACCTATTTTATCCATTAAACGGGCAGAAATTGTATTGACAGACTTTGCTAAAGCTGATTTAAGGCTTAAATATCCAGTATATTCCACATCACTATTTTTAGGAGTCCAATCTTCCGTAACTCCATGACTACCAGCAGAAATAGTTATTTGTGATAGAGGTAGTGTATCACAAGGAGAAAGCTTGAGCTGATCTATTGCTGTAGCATATACAAAAGGCTTAAATGTAGACCCAACCTGACGTGCTCCCTGGTATACATGATCATATTGAAAATGTGTATAATTGACTCCACCTACCCATGCTTTAACATGTCCTGTTTGCGGTTCCATTGACATTAACCCTGATCGTAAGAATTTTTTATAGTATAAAATTGAATCTCTTGGGGTCATGATGGTATCGATATCTCCTTTCCAACTAAATATCGTCATCTCTGTCTTTATGTCAAAAGATGCATTGATTTCTTTCTCACTTTTACCAGCACTAAGCATTTTCTTTCTTCTTGCAGAACTTTTGATTGCTCTTTTAATAATCGATTCTTTCTCTGCCTCTGTAATGTTTCTAAACGGAGTGGTTTTGTTTTTCTTCTCTTGTTTATCAAACTCTTTTTGAAGATTAGACATATGCTCTTGTACTGCCTCTTCTGCGTATTTTTGCATACGAGAATCTATAGTTACATTAATTCGTAATCCGTCTCTATAGATATCATAATACTCTGGTTCTCCTTCTTCATTTTCTCCTTTAGGATTCTCTTTTACCCATTTTGCCATCCAGCTTCTTACATATTCTCTAAAATATTGTGCTGTTCCATCTTTATGGCCTTCTGGAGAATAATCCAATTGTAGCGGTAATTTTTGCAAAGCATTTTTTTCTTTTTCGCTGATATAACCATATTTATACATTTGCCCAAGTACCGTATTTCTCCTATCTCTAACCATTTCTGGTCTTCGCAATGGGTTAAATAATGATGAATTCTTCAACATTCCCACTAGCACCGCTGCTTCTTCTACTTTAAGATCTTTGATGTTTTTTCCAAAATAAATTCTAGATGCAGAACTTATCCCAATAGCCTGATTAAGAAAATCATATTTATTAAGATACATAGCAATAATCTCTTTTTTAGTGTATTGCGTTTCTAATCGAGTCGCAATTACCCATTCTTGAATTTTTTGAAAATATTTACTCCAATCTTTCGCTCTCCTACCTACAAAAAGTAATCTAGCTAACTGTTGAGTAATGGTACTAGCACCACCTTTCTTACCTAGAAAAACAAAAGCTCTTAATGTACCTCTTGCATCAATACCAGAATGGTTATAATATCTAGCATCTTCTGTAGCTACCAATGCATTTACCAAATGTTCTGGTAAATCATTGTAGCTTACAGGAGTACGATTTTCATCAAAAAAAGTTCCTATTTGAACCCCATCAGAAGAGATAATCTGAGTTGCGAGGTCATTTTGCGGGTTTTCTAAATCATCGAATGTTGGCATTTCTCCATAAGCTCCCCAGCTTGCTAAGAGAAATAACATAGCTACTAAAAATATTCCGGATGCAAAAAGTATCCAGAATCCTTTTATAAATTTTATAGTATTATTTTTTGCTGGAGCTTTTTTTCTTTTTTTTCTCGGTTTGGGTGTTGCCTTTGCCATATCCTAAGGGTTTTGCACGTATTCTATTCTAAATCCAATATCTGTTATTCCTTCTAGCGATGTTATGCCATTTACTTCTCCATTCTTTCTCATAGCATGCTGTAAGGTTATTGTATATTGTCCTTGTTCTTTAAATTTTACTTTTTCTTTGTACCATAATTTATTCTCTTTAAGTTCAGAAAAACCTGTTCCTAACCATTCTCCATCTGGTGCTGCCATACGATATTCTAGGGTATCAGTAATGACTTTACCATTGGGGAATTTCATTTCGCTAATCAAAAACAAATTGCTATATCGGTATGAATTATTATTACGAACATTAATGAATAAATTGTAGTCTTGAAGAGAATCGAGTTTGGGTATTGCAAAACTCACTTTCTCGTTCATTTCCCAAGCATCTGCTACTGTTTGATATTCATCAAAAACCTGCTTGTCATCACAAGAAACTACTCCAATTATACTAAAAACTATTAAAAAAAATCTAAGATTTACCATTGTTTTTATTCCTAGACCTACGTTTTTTATTAGGTTGATTTTTTGATTTATTTGAGTTTTTGTTTTCAGAATTTCCTGCTTTTGATTTATTTGAAGCTACAGTTTGTTTTTCTGAAGACCCTCTTTTTTTATTTTTTCTTTTGTTACGATTTCTTCTCCTATTACTGCGTTTTGGCTGGTCAAATCTCGTTAAACTATCCTGCCCTACAACGTTCTCAAAATCTGTTTTAGTATCTTCTATAAGTTCAGAAGCAAAATCTTCAAGACTGGATACTTTTTCATTATTTATATTGGATGCGATAATCTCATTCACATCATCAGCAGTTATTTTATGCCAATTCATCCATTCTCCTTCATAAGCATACCACAATACACCTTTAAAAATATCGATTTTCTGACATACTGCTGTTCCTTTTTCTGTTTTGAGTTTTGTTTCTGTTTTAGGGAAATTATTTAGTGCATCAATATAGGCATCCAATTCATAGTTAAGACAGCATTTTAATTTTCCGCATTGACCTGCTAGTTTTTGTGGATTCAATGATAATTGCTGATATCTAGCGGCACTAGTATTTACAGATCTAAAATCGGTAAGCCATGTTGAACAACAAAGCTCTCTCCCGCAAGAACCAATACCTCCTAATCGGGCAGCTTCTTGTCTAAAGCCTACCTGACGCATTTCTATTCTTGTACTAAATTCATGTGCAAATTCTTTGATCAATTGTCTGAAATCAACACGTTCTTCTGCTGTATAATAAAACGTAGCCTTGGATCCATCTCCTTGAAATTCGATATCAGAAATTTTCATTTGAAGTGCTAATCGAATTGCGATTTCACGTGCGCGCACCTTCATGCTCTCTTCGCGATCACGTGCTTTCTGCCAAATATCAATATCCTTTTGAGTTGCTTTTCTGTAGATTTTCTTAACATCTTCGCTATCTTCTTCTACTTTCTTTTTCTTCATTTGGATACGAACCAGTTCGCCCGTTAGCGTAACTATTCCTACATCGTGACCTGGTGAAGATTCTGTAGCAACAATATCTCCAATACTTAGAGAGAGATTCTCTGCATTTTTATAAAAGTTTTTCCTTCCGTTTTTAAATCGTATTTCAACACAAGAGAAAGGTTTGACTCCGCCAGGGAGTGACATATTAGATAACCAATCAAAAACCGTTAATTTATTACACCCATCAGTACCACAAGTACCATTATTCTTACATCCTTTCGGTTGCCCGTCATTTCCGGAGGAACAACTGCTACACCCCATATTTTCTATCTATATTGAAATTTGTTTGCAGTTTTAAACACCACAACAAATATGGTTCTTACTAAAATCAAAAACAATTACTGTCCCTAATATCTTAATCGATAAAGATACTATGAAAAAAATTATCAGCATAGTATCTTTTGTATTTTAGTAATTACTGTTTGTATTTCAATACTTCAGAACGGCCTTTTTTAAAGATTTTATTGCTATTTGCTTTGCCTTTTCTAAGAGCTTTTTGTTCTTCTAATGGCAACCTATTAACTTCCATACATTCTGTAGAACAACAATTTTCAAACGTTTCTGCACATGTTGAACATTGAATAAATAGTAAATGACACGCCTCATTATCACAGTTTACATGAGTATCACATGGTTCTCCACATTGATGACAGTTGGCAATTACATCTTCTGATATACGTTCTGCTCTTCGGTGATCAAAAACAAAGTTTTTTCCTAAAAATTTATTTTCTAATCCTTGTACTTCTACTTGTCTTGCATATTCTATGATGCCCCCTTCTAATTGAAATACATTTTTGAATCCTTTATGTTTATAATATGCACTTGCTTTCTCACATCGGATACCACCTGTGCAGTACATTACGAGTTTTTTATCTTCTTTATGTTCTTTAAGATCTTCTTCTATAATATCCAAAGAATCTCGAAACGTATCAACATCTGGTGTGACAGCTCCTTTAAAATGTCCAATTTCACTCTCATAATGATTACGCATATCAACCAATACAGTATCTGGATCTTCTATAAGTTTATTAAATGCCGAAGCATCAACATGCATTCCTTTATTAGTAACATCAAAACTATCATCATTAAGACCATCTGCGACTATTTTGTTACGCACTTTTACTTTCAGTTTTAAGAAAGACTTTGCGTCTTGCTCTCGTGCAATGTTAAGACGAACATTTTCTAAGAATGTAATACTATCTAAGTGTTTTTTAAAAGCCAAAAAATTAGGAGCAGGAACAGATAACTGTCCATTAATTCCTTCTTTGGCTACATAAATTCGACCAAGTACATCGAGTTCATTCCAATGAATAAAAAGGTGATTTCTAAAAAGTTCTGGATTACCAATATTTGCGTATGCGTAGAAAGATAGCGTAAGTCGGTCTGTACCCGCCTCATCAATGAGAGCTGCTCTTTCTTTTGCACTTAATTTGTTGTACAGTTGCATGCTATACCTACGTTTTAAGTTAAAAGAAATTATTTGTTTTGGGCAAAAGTACGAATAATTTTATTTTCTTATAGGCTTAGGTTCTGTATTCAACTTTCTTGTTTTTTTATAAAGTTATATACTAAAGTAACATGTGCTCGATGTTAGAAAATTTACGTCAATGGTAGTGATTTTTCGAAATGAAAATGGAGAAAAATTGTATCGAGAACCCTTTCAAATTTGAGGTGGATTGCATCTCGATATTTTTTTTACTCAGCTATAGCTGAGTAAAAAACACTCGAACTGACTCGTCGTTTGGTTTTATCCTTGTTTGTCTCTTCGAGTGGATTTATGAGGTACAAATAAATTTGTATCGAGAAGTCGCTACGGAATGTTAAAAAAGTAAGCGCTATCTTTTTATAGATAACACTTACTTTCTTTTATACAATGTATAACTACAATGTCGTAAGCTGTGTAGCGTTGTTTTCTAATTCTTTATAACAATTGGGCTAAAAGACGTCACCCTGAGCGTAGTCGAAGGGAATGGCTTTTAGATTTTGTTATGGGCTTTTTATTGCTACGTTTGCGATTGTATTTGTCAATAGTTACGCTGTGCTTTGGCGCATCTATTCTCTTTCAATTAATAAACCGAAGCAGAAATCATTACTCTTTGATATAATCCCATTTGTATACAAATTTTGCATTTGCTTTTACTCTGTTTGAACTTGCAGTCGCATCATCTACTGAATCCAAGGTTGAATCTTCATCAGAAGTTAGAGTTTCACTTTTGAGGTATTCATTATATTCCTTTAACCATTTTTTCACTTGACTTTGAATCTTAGCATTGCAACTTCTTATTTCTAAACCTTCAATAGTGGAATCTTCTGTATCGAAAGGCTTCTGCGTCCCCCAGATTCTTTCATACAATGATACTAAGTTTTTAAAACTCCACCCTTCCACCTCTTTAGCAGAGGGTGCTTTTCCTCCTTCACTATGAAATCGTTTCAACCACTTACCTTCTCCATTTTTGCGTGCCCCACCATGTCCGTACGTTTGATATTCTCCTCTCGTAACTGACCAAACTTTTCTGGTATTCGCTGTTTGAGTGTACTCCACAATTACAGGAATATCAGTCTCATTTTTAAAAGTATTTATCATTGACTTACAAGACGGACATGGCCCTGTACTGATTTTCATAAAGAGGTTTGCAGCCCTGATAGGATACTGTCTGTTGTATTCATTGTAAGCTTGTTGCAATATGCCTGTTTCGGCATCATGTTTACGTTCGGGTAATTCTGCTGTATTGATAATATCTCCATTATGTACGTGACCATCCACAGATGAATAGTTGTGACTCCTTTCTGATTGAGCATCTCTGGTTCTATCAAACTCACCTTTTATTGATTGTTTAAAACCATCCATAGTTTGCATGGTATACCCATCGTTTTCGTCCCATACTGAACTGGCAACCGTATTAAAAAAACTACTTCTGTAGCCGAGTCGATTCATAAACCCTTTTAATTGTCTCTTGTTTTGAAAGGTATTCCTTCTGGGGCTTTTAACTGTTATTACTCTTTGTACAGGTGTTGCCTGCTCAAATGTTTCTACAGTATTTTGTTGAGTATAATTATCACTTGCCACTTGCAGTTGAGCTATGCGCATCGCCTGAGGGCAGTTATTAGTCATCTCTTGCAGCTTACTTTGCGCAATAGTCTCAGGCCAATTATCCACAAACCCAAAACCCCGCTTCACATTACTCTTCTTCTGAGCAGCAGAATTAGCAATCGCCTTATTTTTATTCTCTTTAGGCTTCTCTATCTGTTCATACATATCTCAAACCTTTTTAAATTTTTTTCAATGGTTGTTATAGGCTGTTTTTCATTACCTATAACAAATGGGCTAAAAAGCGTTTTTATTGATTTTTAGGTTTTGTTATGGGCTTGCCTAATTGTTGTCTTAATGAAAAAGCGATTTTAGATCAAAAGAATAGGCCGAAAATCCCTTGGTACTTTCGTGCTCGACTAAGCACAGTTTAAAAAGTATCTGATACCGAAATTTTGGGTTTTAATGTTTCTGCACAAATTTCGCTTTCAAAATGAAGTTTTGTTTTCAAGTATTTAAGAAAAAATCAGCAAATAGATCATCATCATTCCCAAAACCCAAAACCAAGAAATTGATCATCATCGCTGCCAAAACCAAGCAATAGATCATCACCGTTGCCAAAACCAAGAAATTGATCATCTAACAAGCTGTTCTGGTCAATTGAATCATCTGTCCAGTTTGTTCCCAGATCTTTAAGAATTGTTTTGTCATCGGATTTAACAAGAAGGTGTGTGATCGAACCATTATATGAATCTATTCTCTTGTAGACTTCAGTCCCATCCAAATTAGTCCGTATTAATTCAAAAGTATAGGCTGTCCAATTTGCTCCCAGATCTTTGATGATTGTTTTGTCATCGGATTTAACAAGAAAGTGTGTAATGGAGCTATCATATGAATCTGTTCTTTTGTAGATTTTAGTATTATCCGAATTCGTCTGTATTAATTCAAAAGTATAGGCTGTCCAATTTGCTCCCAGATCTTTGATGATCGTCTTATTATCATAAGCCACTAGTAAGTAGGTCATAGAATCATTGTAATACTTATCACAATTCAACCAAACGGCAGTCCTGTCCTGATTTACTTTTTCCTTTTTGATAGTAAAGTATCTAGGTTCCGGGCGAAAATCTGGTCCAAGATCATCTGTAACGCTATTACTAATAACCTTAACAAAGGTCTCTCGATAACCAACAGAATCCCATACTTTATAAACTTCACTTCCCAATTTGTAATCCCAACATTTCACAAAATTACTATATCTATCATATGGTTTCTGTCTCCAGTCTGCCTCAACTCTTTCTTGATATTTTTTAGATTTACTTAATATTTCTCTATCCACAACAAAAGTATTTCCTAGAGAATTGTTATTTTCAATAGCATTGTTAACACTTGTGACGTCTTGTTGATTAAGGGCAACCTCATTACTACTAGGGTTTTTTAACATTCCCCACCCTTGATCCTCTATGCGATCATCATCATATTTTGAATATTTTGATCCTGAAATCAAGGGCCTATTATCCATTGAATAATTTAACGTCGGTTGTGGTGATGAGGGCTTATAGGAAACAGTATCTCCTAATATCGTAGAAGACATTTTCACATTCATTCCATCTAGTCCCTCTCTTATATCAAGTTCGTGTTGTTCACTGGAATCTTGTGGATTCGGGGTTATTTTTGCGTATAAATTTATTGTTATCTTTGATTGTTCAGGTTGAATGGTGTATTTAACTTCATATATTGAATGCACACCCACCCTTGTCAGTCTTTTGGCAACCCCCTCTACATCACTATGCGATCCTGTGTTCATGGATTCCGGAATTGGAACCAAATTCATATTAATATTAAGCCCACCTAACTTTGCATTTAACATATGCCCTCTATGCCATCCCCCCAATCTATTTGAAAAGTTGTTATTGAGATAATTCATGATTAGAGGAATCTCCTTGGAATTGGTTTTTGCTCCCTTGATTGGATCTTTTGGATCAAGGTGCGCTTTCATTGATTCTCCAATTTGTTCATTCTTGCCATTAAAGGTTAGCGTTTGAGGCTTATATTCTATTGAGGTTTTCAGTTGAATGGGATCATCATTATTACTTTGCAAAATACCTGCTTTCAAGTTGTCAGGTAAGCCTGTATTTTTTTCCCTTCGACTCAGCTCAGGGCTGGCTTTCTTTTGGATAGGCTTCTGTTGTTGAGCAGAATGAGTATTAGCCATCTCTTGCAGTTTTCTTTGCGCCACAGCCTCGGGTCGATAATCCACAAACCCAAAACCCTGCTTCCTATTACTCCTCTTCTGATCAACAGAATTAGAAGTCGCCCTGCTTTTCCTCCTATCGGCAGACGAGGTATTCTCTTTTTGCTTCTCTACTTGTGCATACATATTCAACCTTTTTTAATTTTTTTATTCCATGTTATTAGTCCATTAGTGGTTTTATTTTGTTGCAAGGTAATGTCATCACTATGGCTATATAAGGGCAGTTATACGCGAGTTTGGTTTTTAGTGGTTAGTACGTGACAATCGGTTCTCGATAGCTCTGCTGAGCATGTCGAAGTACATTTTGCCACTACGTTCTGCAAGACACTCGAACTGACATTGTGTTTGGTTTTATTCTTGCTTGTCACTTCGAGTTGTTTTAGACTGCCTCAACAGAATTATTATTGATAAGTAGATTTTATACTAAAACTCAATTTCTAAATAAATATAATTGTTTGACTCCAGTGTGTATTTAGATATTCTTTAAATCAAAATCCAGCAATTCAAGTGCTTCAATCCTTATAATCATTAGAGAGAAGTATATCGAGAATAGTATTTTTTGATCAATTGAAGTATTTTTTACGCTTTATAGTTGCCTTATAAAGTAAGAACTTCTATCCCTTTTTCTATAGATTTGGTTACTTACTGAGTGAAATTATATCGTCTATTTTGATATGATTTTTCATGATGACCTCTCAACTCACTCTAGGTGTAAAAATTTAACCTCTTTCTAAGTTGAGTCGACAAAAAACTTTAAACATCGACAAAATGCATATTTTAACACTAACTACTTGTTAATCAGGAGTATTTTCCTGATTTTTGTACCTGAAATTATAAATACAACATATGAATAAACTATTACCTACTTATGCTATGCTTATTGTTGTATTATTTTTTGGAATGTATTCCTGTGGAGGCAATGATGTAAATACTTCCGATGGTACTATAATAGGTACATGGCAATTGCAGCAAGAGTTTAGTAATGAAGAAGAGGGTACGCCTTTTAAGGAATTTCCTCTTTCTCCTTGCGAAAAATTGACAACACTAGAAGTACTAGTGACTCGCAAATTTGTCGAGAACAGTTATTATGAGGATTTTGGTACTGGTGGAGAGTGTATAAAGCATACCGAAGAAACCAGAGGTAAATGGAAAGAAGAATCAGATGGAGGATATAATTTTTCTTATGATAAAAAGAATTTATTATCCTTCACAAAGTCTGATGCAATCCTTAAAGATGGGAACTTAGAGGTAACAGTAGTATACAAAGATCCCGATGTAGGAGATAATACTACCCTTAAGTTTATTTATTCGAAGATGCAATCTGCCAACTAATCCTGTAAAAAACCTGTATTAAAACACAGGTTTTTTTATTAATCGGCAAGTTGTACACGTATCAATGGACTACTAATTAAACTGAATACCACTTTAGTATTCATATGAAAACTTGAAGCAAGAGAAGCGGTAAATTCTTTCAATTCTTTTATATCATTAGAATCATAAAATATTCCATCCAATAAAACTCCATGTATCTTTTTGGTATTTGTTATACTTTCTAATGGATTTTGATTCAAAATAACCAAATCTGCGGTTTTCCCGATGGCAATTGTACCATATTTACTTTCTAATCTGCAATATTTTGCTGGAGTTATTGTAGCAGTTTGTAAAGCCTCGAGGTTGGATAATCCACTTTTTGTTAAATCTTCAAGTTCTGTATGTAAACTGAAACCAGCAAAAACATTAACATCTGTTACATCAGTCCCTGCCATAATTGGAACACCTTGTTGATGCGCCATCTTTACCTGTTGTTGTGAAGCACGATAAAAATCTAGATTCTCATCTTGACTTTCTGGAGTTTTATTTTTTTTAGCTGCTTTTTTGATTCCAGGATTCCACCATAATTTTCGTTTTAATGTAGGGACATATTTTATGTTTGGATTATCTATAAATGTTGAAACATGTGCGAATGCGTCAGATTTAAGAGTCTGTAATGTTGAAACCCAATGCGCCTTTTTTTCTTTCATAAGATTCATAAGCTGTATTGCCTTTTCTTTGTTAAAACCTGAAACCATCAAAGGCTTTGATTTTGTGTAAAAGGTTTTCCAGGTTTTCAAAGTTCTTAAACTATCCGCTCCAGGAAAACAATCATACATAAAAAGGCGACCATGTTCAAAACTACGCTGTCCTAATTGTATTGCTTCTTCCAGGGATATATGTATAGGTTTATGTCCGGCAATATACATTCCGTATTTTGGAGCTTCGAGAGCAAGTTTACGATAAGATTTAGGAGGGATTTGCATATATACTTTAATAAAGTCGACATTTTCATTTTTATAAAATTCTAACAAAGGTTTAATATCTTCCTCTTTTTTTAATTTGAAAAATTCTGGAAAATCATTGGGAACAGAAGATTCTCCATCCATTTGATAGCTGCTTTGTAGTACATATCTAGGTGTAATCCTAGTGTGTTGTGCTAATTCTTTGTTCCATTGTAAACGTTCTTTACTCCCAGCCCAATAACTATCTTTTTTGTTAAGTTGTCCAGACATATCTCTTATACCAGTTACTCCATTAGCAATATAAAGTGGATGATGTAACCATGCAGAATGTTGTGTAGAGTGAGTATGCATATCCCATAGTCCAGGTATGATGTATTTATCTTTTCCATCAATTACAAAATGTTGCTGCAGAGGGTGGATTATACTGTCAATCTTAGTAATGATATTTTTCTTGATCAGTATATCATGATTAGAAATAACAGCACCTGCTTCTACATCAATGATATTAATAGATTTGATCAGTATAGCATTATGTGATTGAGGCACTTCAAGTTTTGGTAAAGGCCATATGATGGTTGCTACGATGATCATAATTCCCAAAAAAACGACTATTAAGAACCTTTTAAAAAAATATAATGCTTTTATTTTCATTTTGAAATCGTATTAAGGACACGTTATAAGGTCTTAGTATCTACTATTTAAGCGCCTGATATACTAATTTTCTGAAATTTTTTCTAATTCTTAGTGATTCAGGACCTGACATTTGAGTCATGAATACTGTTGTAAACTGTTCTTTTGGATCTACAATAAATGTAGTACTGTAAGCACCTTCCCAATAATATGCTCCTTCAGAATAAAACTCATTAGACGCTCCAGATTTGGTTATTATGTTTACTCCTAAACCAAATGTGTTGTTCTTTCCCAGAATAGGTTCAAAACCTTTTGGGTAGTGAATGTCCTTTAATTGATCTGTCGATAGTAATTCTATTGATTTTCTGGATACGATTTGTTTACCGTTGTATTCTCCATTATTCAATAGCATTTGTGTAAATTTTAGATAATCTGAAGCAGTAGACACAAGGCCACTGCCACCCATAAATACAGTATTTATTTTTCTTTTATCAAAACCAATAGCATTTTTGGAGAGGGTTAACGCATCGTCTTTGATTATATAAATGTCGACCAATTTATCAGGGTTTTCTTGATATACATTAAACCCTGTTGTATTCATTTTAAGAGGATTAAATATATTTTTTTTGAGATAGGCTTCTAGAGAAATATTACTTAGTTTTTCAATTAGGTACCCTAAAATATCAGTGGATGGACCATAGGAAAATTGTTTTCCGGGTTGATGAACTAAAGGTACTGATCCCATTTTATCGATGAATTCTTTAAGATTAGATTCTTTTGGGTTAAAAAAGTTAATTTGGTTCTCTTTATAAATTTTGGAAACCTTTTTTCCTCCATAAGCATAACCTGCGGTGTGATTTAGCAATTGTCTAATGGTAACTGGGGTTTTTGTATCTAAATATTCTGATGAGGTATCATCATTAGTTAGAACTTGAGTGTTCTTAAGCTGAGGAATATATTTAGAGATAGGATCGTCCAAATCAAATAGTCCTTTTTCATATAGTTGTAATACTCCAATGCTGGTAACAACTTTTGTCATTGATGCTATTTTAAAATAATCATCTATTTTGAGAGATCTATTTGTTTCGATATTAGATTTTCCATTTACAAAAGAATAGATAAGATTATTTTTATCTGCAATCATTATCACCGACCCTTGCATTTTTTTATGAGCAATATCAGAAGTAATCCATTCTTCTATTTTTTTTAATCGATCACTATCAAAAGAGGTTGTTTGAGCAATTATAAAAGATGGAATGCTATTTACAAATAACAGGAAGAGTATTATTTTTTTTATCATCTGGATTTTTACTAACGTTAATACATAAAAAGCTAATTAACGAGCGATAATTTTTAAAACCTTTTTAAATGATAAAATCGTCTGACAGAATTATGATTTCGTCAGGTTGTTAAGCACTGATTTCGATAAATAGTGATCTTTTAGATAATAAGTTCAAAATCGTATTTCTCAAACTCATGGCCGTTAATAATGATGGATAATTGGTGTAATCCTGTATGAAATTTTCTGGTGGTGATGATTTTAAAAGATTGTTTTCTATGAATTAGTGTTGATGATTTTTCAGGATATATCTTTTCACTTATCTTAAAAACTTTTTTAGATAAACTCCCATTTGCTTTTTGATAATATAACCCATATTCTAATCGTAGTTTGGATGATGAGTTACCAGTATTACTAAGTCTAAATGTAAATTCTAATGCACTTCCTATCCTGACCTTTGGAGTGTGAATCTGTAGATCTTCTATTTTGATAGTATCAATGGCCCCATAACCAAATAGTTTCATTGTTTTCATATTACCTTGTTTCAATAGTGTTCTACAGGCATGTTTAACTAACCAATCGATGTTTTTTGATTTACCATACCAGTCATAAGCAAGACAAATAACGATATCTGGATTATCCTTTGAAACGTCATTTAGATTATTGGCTACACTTCTTCGAACAGATTCGGATTCATCATTTTTTAAGTGTTTTAAAATCGGAAGGATTGAGGTAGGGTCTTTTTTTAGAAAAGGAAGTGCCATAGCCCAAGGTAATCGTGGTCTACATCCTTCAGAAGATAGTCTTCGTACCATAGGATGTTGATGCCGTGACCATATTATCATCTGCTGAATTCCTTTCTCTGGAAATGCTAAAATAAAAGGACGAATAGCAAATTCACAACTTGTAAACTGGGTTATCTTTTCAATTGCTGCAATAGAAACATCGTACTCATTAATACCATAATATTCTATAAAATCAGGAAAAAACATGTATTCAAAACTGTCTTCATTGACACCGTCTTTTTGAAGTTGATCAATAATTTGTATAATCGTATGTACATTTTTAGAGTATTCGGGAGATAAATGATGCTGTAAGGCAATCACAATATGCCTCATACGCTGTTTTAATTCTTTATATTCCCATTCTGTATTAAAAATATGTTTAAGGAAAGAAGAAGTATTAAAATTTGGGACTATTTGTTGAAGAGAATTTGTAAAGGTTTCAAAAAACTCGCTGGTGTAAATATTTTTAAGCAATTCTGCCATTATGATCCATTCTTTGGTTTGGTGTAAAAGTAAAATGTGATAATGACAACTATATGTCAGCAACTGATAGTATTTCAAAAATATTTAGATGTATTATACTATTACGGTAGTTTTTTAAAAAATATTACCTTTTTGGATATCGATATTTTTTTACTCTTAAAATAGACAATACTGGTAATTGACTCTTGATTGTAATGTTCCAGAAAAAATAAAAATGAAAGAACCTCCTCAGATTAGAAAACTAATATATAAACCTTATAAATAAATACGATTAATAGTCATATAGAAAATTTAGAAATGGAATTCTTTATGATGATACCACTTTTAATTTATTCATTAATGATGCATTTAAATGTTACTACATGGTACGTACTGGTTTTTGGAATATCAAAGCGGGAATTCCACTCTTGATAAATCTTAAATTGCTATGAGTAGTGAGATGTTCTTATATTTTTATAGGGTTACCCATTTAGTTCGCAATTATTTTTAGTTGTTTAACAGTTACGGGTTCATGCATAGTACACCTTTCT
>CANMLS010000012.1 GCA_947498785.1 uncultured Aquimarina sp.
AAATATAGATTTTTTCGCATTACTAAAGTGCTGCAATGAAATTGCAGGGTTTTTACCCGAATTTGAGACCAATAAAACTAAAATGGTAAGTCATTACACTTACCATTAGCTATTACCTTTAATTTTTCTGTATGTAGTTTCTTCTATTACTAAAAATTCTTAATAAATTGAGCACTACTCTGAACACCAAAAAAACCTAAAGCTCTCGTATTATTTGTCATGTTCATTATATTACCTGTCAGGTTAGCAGGTGGCGGTAAAAATAATTGACCTGGATCATCTTCACTTCCTGCATTGGTTATTTGATTTTCAAATTGTGCAAATTGATTTAAATAGAATTGATATGTATTAAAATTTAAATTAGAAATACTTACACGAACCTCTTTACCAACCGGGTTTGTTGTAAACTCTGTAGAATCAAAAGTCGCATTGCTATTACCATTGAAAAGAACATCATTAGTAAGTTCAGTTACCTTAAGATCTAAAGAACCATTTCTATAAAAAAGAAAATTAATTAAATAAAAATTAGTAGTATCAATTGGATCTGCAAAAATTACTCTATTCAAGTCATTTGTTATTTCAATATCATTTATTGTTATTTCAGGTTTCAAAACTTCTTTATCCGAAATGAATAGAGTTCCATCTTCCAGTAATATTTCCACCCAGTATGCATTACCTATAACTGAAGTAATCATTTCAGAACTTCTATACATCCCATTTACAATATCAAAAGAGTTAGTAATTAATTCATCATTACCATTAGAATCTTGGGTATATAACGAAATTTGAGCATCATTAATAGGGTTTAAACGTTGTTCTTCAATAGGAACCGTCTGTTGTATTCTAATATTTACATACTCAGTCCCATTGGTTAGGAAACCAGATATAAAAACTTTAGGTTCAAAATTAGAGGTGTTCGGAATTTCACTAACACAACTTGTTAATACTAATACAGTCAAAAAGTATATTGATGTTTTATATATAGATTTCATAAGATTTAGAATTTAAAGTTATAGGCTATAAAAGGTATTGGGGCACCAAATACCGAGAATTCAAATGTCTTAAGTTGATTGTTCTCAAAGGTTGAAAATACCGAAAAAGCATTTGGGCTACTATAAACATTATACACACCAAAGTTCCAGCTACCTTGCCATTTTGTATTTATATTCCCTG
Organism: uncultured Aquimarina sp.; assembly: GCA_947498785.1. Taxonomy (GTDB): domain Bacteria; phylum Bacteroidota; class Bacteroidia; order Flavobacteriales; family Flavobacteriaceae; genus Aquimarina. The sequence goes on from CANMLS010000012.1 coordinate 1,174, forward strand.
TTGGTTTATATGTAAAAGAAATGTCCATTCTATGTGTATCTGGAATTCTAAAGGCATTCCTGTCAGAATAGGTCAAATAAGGATTACCATCAAAACTTAATCTACCCGTGGGCACTGTATTGGGTCTTCCTGTTTGGTAGGTGAAGAAAACACCTAAACCCCACTTTTTTCCTAAATCATAATTAACGGTAACGTTTAATAAATGAGGCCTATCATAGTTAGAGGGATAATATTTTCCATTATTTATATTTTCTTCATTGAATTTGCTGGTTGTTTTTCGTTTGGCAACAGAATAGGTATAATTAAAATATCCTGTAAACCTTCCTCTGTTTTTATAAAATCCCAGCTCCAAACCATAAGCATATCCATCAGCAGGAAGCAACTGCGTTTCTATATTTTCATTTATAAATAAATCGGCTCCATTTTTATATTCCACAAAATTCATGAAGGTTTTATAATAACTGTCTACTGTTAGGTTATATTTTTTATCTGGAGTATCATAAGCATAACCACCAGATATTTGATTTACTTCAAGTGGTTTTATATGGGTTCCAGAAGGTTTCCATATATCGAATGGTAAAGCCGCAGCTGTATTTGAAATTAGATGGATGTATTGAAAGTTTCTGTTATACCCTAGCTTGAAGGCTTTACGGTCATTTATATTATATTTTAAAGAAAAACGAGGTTCAAATCCAGAATAACTTTTTATAAATTCTCCTTTTTTATATTCTTTAACATCTGTAATGGTACTAGTAGTAATAGGAAAATCAGGATTATATGTAGCAACCGTATTTGCTCCCACATTTCCGAACCATGAATAGCGAATCCCTAAATTAAACGATAACTTATCCCATTTTTTCTCCATTTCATAATAAGGTGCTATTTCAATACCCTTGTCAATATCAAGATTTTCAGGATTTAATCCTGGCTCATCACTTGATAACTTTGCTGGGGTAAATCTATACAGGGTTTCGTTTATCCCGAATCTCATTTTTGTATTTGGATTAACATAGTAAGTAATATCTGGTTTTATAATCCAATTTTCTATACCTGAATTCCAATTAAATGTTCCTGCTCCATTCACAAACCCTCCATTATCATTTTGTGAAACCAAGGTATATTTATAACTACTATATATAGCCGATAAATTCATGAATAGCTTATTGCTAAACAAATGATTCCAACGTAACGTAGCTGTAGCATTTTTCCATTTAAAATCAATATCTGAATTTAAACCATCAGAGGTTTCATCAACGTCACTGGTTTCTTTTAGTTTCATAACATCTGCTCCAAAATATCCAGATATATATAATCGGTTGTTTTCGTTAATGATCCAAGAAAGTTTGGTATTCAAATCATAAAAAAACAATTTTGAATCTTCAAATTCTCCACCTATTATTGGAAAAAAGAGGTCGAAATAAGATCTACGTCCAGATATAAGAAAATTTAATTTTTCTTTTACCAAAGGGCCTTCTAAAGTTATCCTAGAGAATAAAGTGCCTAATCCACCTTCTCCTTTAAACATCTTAGTATTTCCGTCTTTTTGGCGAATGTCTAGCACCGATGAAGCTCTACCCCCAAATCTAGCTGGAATACTTCCTTTATACAAAGTCATGTCTTTTATGGCATCTGCATTCACTACCGAAAAAAGCCCCCATAAATGAGATGAAACATACATAGGTGCTTCATCCAACAATACCAAATTTTGGTCTATATTTCCTCCTCGAACATTAAACCCAGAAGTACCTTCTCCTATAGAGGACACCCCTGGTTGAGTCAATATAACTCGATTGATATCGGGTTCTCCAAAAAAAGCTGGCAATTGTTTAATATCAACTACTTTTAATTTATTCATGCCAGATAAAATGTTATGAACTTGACTTTTATTTTTGGTATCTGAGGTTATTACTACTTCATCAAGAGTATTTAAAGAAGGTTTCAATTCAAAGTTTCTTTTGATATCATCATTTAACTCTAAAATTTCATCTTTTGAAACATACCCTAAATACGAGATTTGTAATGTGTGTTTACCTTTTGGCAGCGTTAAGGAATAGAATCCATATTCATTAGTGGTAGTGCCTTTACTTTCCCCGACCGCAATAACATTTACTCCAAGCAATGTCTCTCCTGTAGTAACATCTTTAACAGTTCCGCTTATGGTATGGCTTTCATTTTGAGAGATTCGATTAGAAAGAATAACAATATTTTTCCTAAACTTATATTGGATGCTTGTATCACTAAATAGTAAATCCAAGACTAATGTAATGTCTTTTTTAAGAACATTAATGCTGTATTTCTGGTTGCTATCTATTTCATCATTATTATACACAAAGTTATATTTGGTTTGGAATTCTATTTGACTCAAAATCGATTGTAAGGAAATATTATCATGTTTTAAGCTAACCTTATTTTGAGAAAAACTGGTAACTGCTGTCAGTTGGAAACAGCATATTAGATACATTGTAAATGATAATTTCATTAAAAAAATACTTCTTTTTGAAATGTGTTTCTGTTTTAATGAAACAGTGATTTGTTTTATTTTCATAAATTTGATTGTTGTTAATTATACTAATCTTAGGCGATTGGTTTATTGACACGAACAGGTGGGAAAGCGGCAATTTTCCCACTTTTTTTATTTAATTATCCACTCATTTGTTTGTTTATTTAGGTTAAACTTAAAATCTTTAGAAGCTTTAAGGACTTCTAAAATCTCTTCTATTGGCGTTGTTTTATCAAAAACAGCTGTAAATCTAGATTCGGTAATTTCCTTATTTTCAAATACAAGGGTAACATTCAACTGACCTCTTAAGTCATCGGCAATATTTTTAAAGGACATATTTTCAAATCGAATTTTACCTTCTTTCCAAGTTAAAACAGTTTCCTTATTATGAATTGTTGTTTTTATTGGTTTTCCATTAACTTTATGAATACTAAGCTTATCGTTTGGAAGCATTATAATTTTCTCATTAAAATAGTTTTTTGACGATACCTCTACTTTTCCCGTTAACAGTGTAGTTTCTAAATAGGTGTTTTCTGGGTAAGCCTTAACATTAAAGCTAGTACCTATAGCTTTTACAATAACCTTATCTGGTGTCTCTACTGTAAAAGAATGCATTTTATCTTTGGCAACATCAAAAAAAGCTTCACCATCTAATTGAATGGTTCTCTGATCATTTTTTTTGTATGAAATTTTACTTCCAGCATTTAACCAAACCACAGAACCGTCTGAAAGAGCAATTTTTCTTTCTTCTCCATAATTAGTTTCTATAATAATTTTATTGCTAGATAAGCTTTGATACCCAACTCCTGCAATTGAGATAAACAACACAATTGTCACTGCGTATTTTAAATATTTTTGAATTCTATTACTCTTCACATTTGCTGGAGCTATAACCTCAAAAAATTTGGTTTTCTCTGCTTCGACATCAATATTATCACTGGACAGATTTTTCCCTGTTAAACTATAAAGCTTAACAATCGAATTAAAACGATATTCGTCAAAATCATTTGAATTTTTCCAATTTTCAACTTTTATTCGGGTAGTTTTATCTGCACTTTTGGAAACGTAAGCCCAAATCTCTACATCTTCAACTATATTGTATTTCATAATAGGTATTTTACTATAAGACGCTTGCCAGATAGTAGTACCCTATTTTTATCTACAAATAGTCTTTTAATTTTTTTCGGAAAGTCTGTAACGCTTTTGACACATGAGATTCTACAGTTTTAACAGATATGCTTTTTAGAGAGGCAATTTCTGGATATGTAAGCCCTTTATTTCTAGATAATTTGAATATCTCTGAAGTTTTAGGGTCTAGTGAATTGTAAATATTGTCTATTTCTTTTTCTAATTCCCATTTGCTATCGATGTCAACTGCAAATTCAGTATTTAGTTTATATAGATTGAAATGTTTTTCTTGGGTTTGTTTTTTTCTATGATTATCGATAATCTTATTTTTCAAGACTGTAATCAGATAAGACTCTATAGAGCGCTCATCATCTTTGATATTCTCAATGTTTTCCCAAAGTTTAATAAATGTTTCCTGTACAAGTCCTTCAGCAATATTTCTATGATTAACTACTTTAAAGGCATAATTAAAAAGTCTTTTATAGTACTTGTCGAATAACGTCGAGAACAGTTTTTTCTTAATACTTATTGACTTCATTTATTAGTCACCTAACTTCATATAGAAAAATTAATAAACTAGATTGTAGCATAAATTAATTTCTGTTTATGAGAATTCATTTATATATTTTTTTTCAATGCATAAAGCTATAAAATATTGTCAATTATAATTTAATTAGAGATGAATTACTTTTGAAAGTTTTTTACCTCCTTATAAAAATTCTTCTGCAATATGGATATAGTTTTTAGTTTTCAAATATTATAATTTATCTAAAAGAGAAAAAACACTGCATTTTGCTCTCTCTGAACTGTGTCCAGAAATGTTTTTCTTGACATTATAGAGTTATATTGAAATACTTGTACATCTTTTTTTTAAATGTTTAGAATTAATCTAACTCCTTATGCATTTAAGAAGCATACTAGGAAAAAACGTCAATTCGATTGTTTTGTCGTAATGAAATGAAGATAAAATGTATCGAAAATAGTTTTTTTTAGTCGACAATCTCATTCTTGATACACTTTTCCTAAAGTCAAAGCACTCGATTTGACGGATTTTGGTTAAAAAATGTCTAAATGCATAACGAGGTTAATTTACAATTAAAGGTTATTGTATTTGTAATGATATCGAACCTAATTTGCTCTATATATTTATGTCATAGTTTGGTATAAATATTTTGTATAGAGATTCCTTTATTAAACCCTTGGGTTATGTTATCTGCTTTTAATACGGCAATGATTAATTATTAATCATTATATTTGTTGCAACAAATATTGTTTTGGAAAGCATATGGAATTAGATAAAATTGTAGACATAGAGCAAATAAAAAAAGATATCACTCCTAGAGAGAAGGTTGTAGCCAATATTCAGGTTAGAGGCAACCGTTTCTTTTCATTGTTTGCAAAACATCTTAAACCTTATGAAATTAGTGAGGTACAGTTTAATGTACTTAAAATACTAAACACCAAACATCCTGAACCATTACCTGTTGGAGAAATTTCAAAACTCCTAATAAGTCAGGCATCCGACGTTACAAGAATTATAGATAGAATGCTTAAAAAAGGATTGGTAAATAGAGAAATACCTCAAAAGAATAGACGAACGGTTTTGATTTCTTTGACAGAAGAAGGGTTTAAAAAAATTGAGGAAACAAAAAATGTGGTTAATGAAGTCGTAAGAACTACAAATGTCTGGTCCGATGAAGAAGTTGATATTTTAAATAAACTTATGGATAAACTAGTGTAAAAAAAATTTACTCCAACATTTGTTTAAACAAATGTTGTTTAAACCTTAATATAAAATTATGAAAGAGATTAAAATATGTATGATATTGATTCTGGCATTTATTTGTTGTAACAAAATAATGGCTCAAAATCCTCCTATACCAGTAGAAATTTTTGCAGGAAATAGAGCACTATCATACCAGCACGTAATCAACAAAAATGTATTTGAGGGACGATTCAACTTTTTTAACATTACCTCCTTTGATGCCGAATACAAAGAAGAACCAAGAAATGTATATCTCATCTCCAGTATGCTATCTTATAATATTGGTAAAGGTTTTTCTGCAGGCTTAGGTGGTGAAATACAAAGACCGGGGGCTTTTGTTTTTGTAGGAGCACAATATGCATATGCTACAGATCAACTACTGTTTGTTCTATTTCCTTCAGTAAATCTCAATGGATATATGCAATACTCTCAATTTGCTTTATTAGAGTATCGGCCTAAAATTAATGAAAATTACAGAGGATACTTTAAAATCCAATTACTTGTGACTACCGATTTTGATAATTATGACAGAGGGTATCAACAACTTAGGCTGGGATTACAAAGACAAAATATTCAGTTTGGATTAGCGGCCAATTTTGACCAATTTAATTCTAATGCTATTACAACGAATAATTTTGGTGTTTTTGTTAGAGCATTGTTTTTTTAATTAACAAAAATTAGATAGAAATGGAGGAGATAATATATAATTTTTCTAAGAAATCAAAAGTATCTGAATTTGAATTTATAGCTTTAATGGCTTTTTTAATGGCCAATGTAGCTTTATCTATTGACGCTTTATTGCCTGGTTTAACAGATATAGGTAAATCGTTAAATATCTTTGAAAATTCTAACCTACAACTCATCATAACTATGATTTTTATGGGTCTGGGGTTTGGAGAATTAATTTTTGGAACGCTCTCTGATAGCTTTGGACGGAAACCCATAGTATATTTAGGTGTAGGTATATTTATATTAGCAAGTATTATTAGTGCAACTGCTATCAATATAGAAATGATGCTTTTGGGAAGAGTCTTACAAGGAGTTGGTCTTTCAGCACCAAGAACAGTAAGTATTGCCATAATAAGAGATTCTTATCAAGGTAATCATATGGCAAAAATAATGTCTTTTATTTCAGCAATATTTATCTTAATTCCTATGATTGCTCCAATGATAGGTTTAATCATTTTAGAGGTTTTTAATTGGCAGGCTATTTTTTATTTTCAGATATTATTTGTAGTGATAACAATACTATGGTTTAAATACAGACAGCAAGAAACATTGTCTAAAAAGAAACGTATAAAATTATCAAAAAAACTATTTACAAATGGTTTAAGAGAGTTTGTGAAGTATAAACAAACATTAATTTACACAGTAATAGCAGGTTTCATGGAAGGTGTTTTCATTCTTTACTTAAGTACTTCCAAACAAATTTTTCAAGATCAATATCACCTTATAAAAGAATTCCCTTATGTTTTCGCCGCCTTATCTTTTGTTTTTGGAATTTCTACCTTCTTAAATGGGAGCTTGGTTATAAAGTATGGGATGCACAATTTAGTAACTATATCTCTATACTTATTCTCTTTTACATCGTTAATCTATTTACTTTCTTTTTATAATTCAGAAAATCCAGATATAATTATATTGATGTCTTTTCTTTTTTTTCAGTTTTTATTCTTGGGGTTTATTTTTGGAAACTTAAGTGCTTTAGCCATGCAACCTATTGGACATATTGCAGGTATAGGTGCAGCAATATTTAGCTTCGTTTCAATGATTTTAGGTGTAATTATAGCAAATTTTGCAGGTAAATATATATCCACTACAGCCTTTCCTTTATTTGGTACATTCTTTGGAACAAGTTTTGTTGCTTTAATTTTATTGAATATTATAATTATAAATAAGCGAAAATCAAAAAATTTCAATTATTAAAATAAAATATAAGAGGCCGAATTATAATAATTCGACCTCTATATATTAATCGTAAGAATACTATTGATTATAATTCAGGAGCATCTGGTATTATTTGGTCTTCATCTACAAAATAAGGTCCATCCCAAGAAGATGGTAATTGACGAACACTATTACAACTATCTAAGTGATATTATCAGGAATCTTAAATATTATTACCTTGAGTGCTAATCTTTATAAGATGAGCATCTCATTTTTCAAATCTATCGATTTCTTATGAAAAATTTAAAACAGTATTAGTCGATTACCTCTCTGTATAATGAAATTAGTCTTAATCACATTCGTCCCATTTACAAACTAATATTAACGACTACTAGTTGTAAAGCATTGAATTTTAATTTTTAAAAATAAATAAATATTATACGGGAAACCGTAAAAATATAAAACCTTCTTACTATATTGTGCTTTAGGAATATAAAAGCATTATTTCTGTAAGAATATACACACGTCCTTGGTTATATATCGTTCAAAAAGACTTCGTTTTTTTTGAATGATTTGTTTACATAAAAATGGTTGATTTTATTAGATCAATCGTTATTCAGACCCTGCTTTTGTTGGCTCGCCAAAGTTTTACAATTGCGGGGTTGTTTTTTTATCGATAAGTTTTTCTATTCAACTTCGAGAGTTTTGCAAAACCATTTAATACATAGTATTTATTATGGATTTCTATAATATTCTTGTATTTAACACATTCTTGATTCTAGCAAAAAAACAGTATTATTTTGATCAAGTTTTTATACAAGCCGTAATTTAAGGCATAGATTTGATTAAAAAAAGATTCCGGATCAAGTCCGGAATACCATAAAAAAGTGTTTTTATACAATTACTATACGCCTTAATGTCTAGAAAAAAGGAAAGAAGGCATTTTGTATGTTTGGTCTGATTTCAAAAATTCAATTTATAATAATCCTAAATCTTTTGTCATTGCAACCAAATGGATTGCGTTTTTAGCCTTAAAATTGAATTTTAATTTATTTAATCTTTTTTCTATAGAACTAATACTACTTGGAGAAATATGATTCTTTTTAAAATAATCTCCAATTTCATCCTGAGTTAAACCGTCAGACAAGTGTTTAAGTAATAAAATATCGTAGTCCTTAAGTTCAAAAACATTGTTCTTGCTCATAGAACTTTCTAACTGCGGAGATAAATAGGCATTTCCATTGTATACTTCGGTAACCGATTGTACCAATTCGTTTAATCCATACCTCCCTTTACAAACATATCCATTGATGGCTTGATCGGCAAAAAACGATTTGATTTTACCAGGTCTGTCCTCCATAGAATATACAATAACACATATATCAGGTTGTATAGCCCGCACAGCTTCTACAAGCTCGATCCCAGATTTTAATTTACGTTCTCTATGACTCTCTTTAAAAGAAAGGTCTGTGATCAACAAATCAAAAGGTTTGCCATCACTTATAGCTCGTCTCACCTTTAGGTGTGCATCATCACAATATTGTGCTTGATCTATTTCATTAATACCAGTTCTTTCATGAAGAATCTGTGCTATACCGTGATTAATACTACCAAGGTCTTCTGTTACTAAAACTTTCTTGAACATAAGCGTTATTATTATAATTAATTTGGGAAACTAATCCTGGCTCTAAAGCCTTTTCCTTTTTCTGAATCAAATATAAATGATCCTCCGATGGTTTTTATACGGTTTTCCGCATTTCGTAGCCCGTTACTGTATTTTATTTCATTTTCTGACACTCCAATTCCGTTGTCTGCGTAGGAAATTCCTATGCTTTTTAGTGTTTTCTTAAATGTCACCGCAACCAGTTCTGCTTCGCTATGTTTTTTCATATTGATCATTAATTCCTGTAAAGTACGGTGTACAATTATCTTTTTTTCAGGGTCTACAGACTCCCAATTGACATCTTCGATGTCTTTAATAATTATTTTAGTTGCATTTGAGCTATACCCGCTTAACATATTGGTAAGCTCTGCTGCATAGTTTTCTCCAGTAGTAAAGCTATTATGCTCTCTAGAGATATCTCTGGTCGTATTATAGATCTCTTCTAATTTATCCAATACATCAGGAGTATTTTGATCATTTTGTATCTGTATCATTACATTATATACATCATTAGCTAGCTCGTCGTGCAATTTTTTGGAGATACGAGTTTCTGCATCATATACTTCTCGTATTTTTTCTCGTTTATACCTTTGTTGTAATAAATAAAATACAAACCCCCCAGATAATATAAGGATGACCGAACCCAGCAAATACATTATTTTCTGAGTTCGTTGTCGGGCGGTTTCAAATTCTTGTTGTGCTTTTTGTGCTTTTAATACTAAATTTTCATTGGTTAAATTATCATTCTCATATTTGGTTACTGCATAAATCTCTCGATTACTTTGATTTACTTCTTCTAATTTATTATGAATTTGACTATATATCTTGGCCTCTTTATTTGTGTTTTCTCTAAGCTTAAATATAAAATCCAAAGATTGAAGAATTGAGGTCAAACTATATAGTTTTTTTGCATTATGATAAGCAGCTTCAGCATATTCTAGAGCTTTATTTTTATCTTTTTCAAAATAGTATTTAGCCAAACCTATATTACTTGCAATTAACCCTTTCTTATCATTTATTTCTTTTCGTATTTTTAATGCCTTAAATAGAGAAATTTCAGAATTCTTGTTTTCCTTGTCTTGAAGCCATTGTATATAGCCTAAGTTACCTAATACTCTAGCATATTCCCTTTTATCTTCTTGAGTTATAGTATCCGATATTATTCTTTTTAAGAGTGCAATTGATTGTTCATAATTTCCTTGATTAGCAAGTATTAAGGCTTTGGTATTTTTAAAAATTAAAATATTATTGACACCTATATCTTTTATGGCTAAACTATCTCTCCCTAATATCAAAGCATATTCATTATATTTTAATGCTTCTTTATAATTTTTTTGCTCCAAATTAGCAACAGAAATAATATGATATAATCCAGAAAGTCTTTTTAAATAATTAGTTTTCTCCAAATATTTAACTCCTTCTACAGCAGTAGTTTTACTTCCCGAATGGTCCCCTAAGGAAGTTTGAATATTTGCCATTTTTAGTAAAACTTCTCCTATTCTTAATGTATCCTTAATTGTCCTTGCTAATTTAAAAGCTTCATTGTAATATTTAAATGCATTGTTTAATTGGTTGTCGTTTTTATGATAAATCCCTAGTTTAGAGAATGCTTTTATCATATAAATCGTATCCAAATTTTTCTTTGCCAAATCGTATAACTGACGAGAATATATAATAGCAGTATTATATTCTTTCTTTTGCCCCAAAAGTCTGGTTTTTCGCATCAATCCTTTATATATTAACGAATCCTTTTTAAACAAAAGAGCTCCTTCTAGAAAAGAGGTGGCGTATTGTAATCTATATTCAATAGATAAAGAGTCTTGATTGCTTAATATATAATACTGATTAATGCTATCTAACTTCTCACGAGATAAAAATTTTTGGTTGTTTGATTGACAAAATGAATATGAGACAGTACACAGAATGAGTACCCTCATTATATTTTGAAAAGGGAAATCGACGCGCCAAAGTTTCATACCTCTAAGGTACTAAATTAAATCCGGTGAATATAGCTTAAAATAACTATAGACACCGGATTAAAAAATCTTTAACAAATTCTCTATTTTATATCATGTTTTTAGCCTTCATCTCCAGTATCCACTTCTCCATTTTCACCTGTAGTAGCAAATTGCTCAGCAGAGATATCTTCATCATTGGCTACACTATCGGCAGTACAAGAGGTTAAATTGGCAGTTATAAAAAGTGCAATAATTAAGTAAAAAATAGTTTTCATAATTTAGGTTTTATTTTCGATTTAAAAAAAGTGGTTGCCGTCCGGATGTTTATCCAGATATTTATTTGAGTTGTCAACAACCGTTAATACTTAGGAGTACGTGTTAATTTTTTAACATAAAAAGAGCCTGCGCAGTGGTGTTTTTCCTCTTCTCGTGTAAGTTTTTACCATAGTATTACGGGTTACCGTAAAAACTAAAGCCGTACATTTACTATGTTAGCAATATGAAACCGGAATCATTTTGTTGGTGTGAATTTATAAAGAACCCAAATCTACATTTACATCCCATTCCAAGGATTCCAAAGATTCCTTGGAATACCAAAAGATTCCTTTAAAAACCTATTTATATCTATGAGAATGAAAACAAGTATGTCCTACAAGAATGAAATTCTTGACCAGTACAACAGGGAAAAAGGTGGAGACATGAGTAGTTATCTTTTAAAGCCTACTCGAAAACAAATTAAAGAAGCGTGTATATGGCTGCTCGACAAAAGAAAAGGAAAATATGACGAGCAGATCTTAAATCGCTTTTTTAAGTTTAAAGATGGAGAAGATAAGCTTCAGGCCATTGAAAGCATGAAAGGTGATAAATTTAAACCTATCGTGAATTTTTTAACAGGAGAAACAAAGTCCACCACTCCTGCCAACATGGAATTAATTAGCTGGCTAATTGATTTTAAACAAAGGCCTCTTTCGGTTTACCTACGACCAAACGCCAAAAATTTATCTAAGGATGAGATCAAATTACCTGAGATAAATGAACCTAAAATTAATCCCGTATATCGGGATAAAGAAATCGATCGGATTAATATCATCCCTGAAACCAAGGTGATCGAAAAAACAGATAAAAGTATTACCATTATTTCTCAAATCAATCCTACATTAAAGATTACGACTATAGTGTCTTTATGATTTGACGAATACATGATAAATTCAAAAACGGGGCTGCATAAAAATATCTTAAGAAATACACTGTTATATCAAAACGTATTGGAATACTCGAAATAACAGCTAGGAACACTTTTTAGACAGCTTTTGTATTTGACTCTTTTATTTTGTTCATTAAAAAACCTCCTATGATTACTATGCTAACTATATGGTAATCATAAGGAGGTTTTTTTAATATACAACCTTTCTCATTTTTTTTATAATCTTTATTCATTGCCAAACTATAATTTAAAAAAGTATTAGAATTTCGTAGTACCTTTACCTATAGAAAAAAGTTACCAATGATCACTGTAGAGAAAGCCCTTCAATTAACCCAAAGTAATATTCAAAAAACAACTATAACTTCAGATATTCTCATATCAAAAGCACTTGGATATGTGCTTGCAGAAGATATTCTTTCCCCGATTCATATGCCTCCATTTCGACAGTCTGCTATGGATGGATATGCTTTAGGTTCTACAGACGAAAAAACTTTTACACTTATTGGTGAAGTTAAAGCTGGAGACGATACCGATCCAAAACTACAATCAGGAGAAGCGATCAGAATTTTTACTGGAGCACCAGTCCCTTCAGGTGCTCAAGCGGTTATTATGCAAGAAAAGGTAACTATTCAAAAAAATCAGGTTATACTGAGCGAACATGTTGTTCCCAATGCCAATATTCGTCCTTTTGGCGAACAAATTAAAAAAGATGATATCGCGCTCACTAAAGGAACAGTAATCACTGCTGCTGGTATTGGATATTTAGCAAGTTTAGGGATTACACGTATTCTGGTGTATAAAAAACCTTCGATCGCAATTATTGCAACAGGAAATGAATTAATATCTCCCGGACAAGAACTAAAACATGGTCAGATCTATGAAAGTAATTCAATTATGTTATCCAGTGCACTCATCAAAACAGGATTTACAGAGGAGATATCATATTATAAAATAGAAGATGAATATGATATTACACTTTCTATTTTAGAAAATGTAATTGATCAATACGATGTAGTATTGATTTCTGGTGGAATATCGGTAGGGGATTATGATTTTGTAGGCAAGGCATTACAAGCCCTAGATGTCGAAGAGATATTTTATAAAGTAAAGCAAAAACCAGGGAAACCACTTTACTTTGCCAAAAAACAAGGCAAAACCATATTTGCGTTACCCGGTAACCCTGCTTCTTCCCTAAGTTGTTTTTATATCTATGTACTTCCTTCATTACTTAAAATCTCGGGATATGCAAACTATAATTTAACCCGAAGTACTGCTATTTCTGCTAGTCATTATCAAAAAAAAGGACAACGAGCAGAATTTTTAAAAGCTCTGGTGGATCATAATAATGTAACCATTCTAGATGGGCAGGCATCTTCTATGCTTAGATCTTTTGCTTTAGCCAACACAATAGTATACCTCCCAGAAGAAGTAACCGAAGTAAACATTGGAGATACGGTAACAATAATTAATCTGCCCTAAAAATATGTTCTTCATTAAATAATTATAAAAAAACAAGTCGTAAAATTATTATTTGCTAAAATTCTGATAAAGAAAAAACTATCCAGAAAAATCGTTGTATCTTTGAAAACCAAACGCTAGTATTCATTGGTTATGGAGTATAAAATAAAGAGCAGAATTTGGATAGAATCAGAAAATGGTGTTTTTCTTGGAGAAGGGAGAGTGAAATTATTAAAAGCCATAGCTCAAACAGGCTCTTTAAGTAAAGCAGCAAGTACTTTGGAAATGTCCTATAAGAAAGCCTGGAATTTATTGGATAGCATGAATAAGGCTACCCGAGAACCTTTAGTCATTACTTCTACCGGTGGAAAAGGTGGTGGAGGTGCTCATTTAACACCATACGGAGAAAAGATGATTCAAACATTTGATACTATTAATCAAAAGTGTTGGGAATTTCTTGATCAACAATCAAAAGAAATAAAACTATAATTTAAAAAAAAGGATGGTATTGATGAATAAAGAAAAGGACATAACAGGAATTATTCTAGCTGGTGGCAAAAGCTCTAGGATGGGACGTGAGAAAGGTCTGATTCTTTTACAAAACAAACCTTTTATACAACATATTATTGATGTAGTACAACCATTGGTTACCGAACTCATCATTGTAAGCAGTAATCCAGATTATGATGCATTCAATATAAAAAGAATTGAAGATATCATCCCCGAATCTGGACCAATAGCAGGAATTCATGCAGGGTTAATGCATTCAAAAACAAAAAACAACCTTATTGTGAGTTGTGATGTTCCTTTAATTAATACTGGGTTTTTACAACGACTTTTACAATATAAAACTGACAACTACGATATTGTTCAGTTTGAAAGCAAAGGAAAAACAATTCCCTTAATTGCTTTATATAAAAAACAATGTGCAGAAAAATGTTTTGAATTATTAAAAAACGGAGAGCGACGTTTACGTAAACTGGTTTTAGTAATGCGCACAAAAACAATCACGGTTTCTGAAAAAGAAGAAGCATTGGTTATTAATCTAAATACTATTGAAGATTTAAAAACAATTACAGATGCAATTGACTATTAAATATTTTGGCATGCTGGCAGAGGCCACTTCTGTTAATGAAGAAGAGGTCCAAACCGAAGTATGTTCGGTATCTCAATTAGTAAAGAAACTAAAACATCAACATCCCAAATTAAGCGATAAGAATTTTAAAATAGCTGTAGATCAAAAATTAGTAGATCAAAATTATATGATCGACTCTAAGGCAGAAATAGCTTTATTACCTCCTTTTGCAGGAGGATGATAGAATAAAAACTATTAACATAATACAAATGAATTTCAACCCCAGATATCATAGACAAGTTATCTTACCAGAAATAGGTACTTCTGGGCAGGAAAAACTTAACGCCGCTAAAGTATTAGTTATTGGCGCTGGTGGTTTAGGCTGTCCGGTTCTACAATACCTTACTGCAGCAGGAATTGGTACCATAGGCATTATCGATTTTGATACCGTAGATATCTCTAATTTGCATCGCCAGATTTTGTATGGAAATAGTGCTTTGGGAATGAATAAAGCATTGGCTGCAAAACATCGTCTTGAAGATCTCAATCCAGATATTACCATTAACGCATATCCAGAAAAACTAACTACAAAAAATGCAGTTTCTCTTTTTTCTGAATACGATATTATTGTAGATGGTACTGATAATTTTTCTACTCGATATCTAGTGAATGATGCATGCGTAATTGCTAAAAAGCCTTTGGTATACGGAGCTATTTTTAAGTTTGAAGGGCAAGTTGCTGTGTTTAATTATCAAGAAGGACCTACATATCGCTGTTTATTTCCAGAACCTCCAAAGGCAGGAAGTGTACCTTCTTGTTCAGAAATAGGTGTTTTAGGAGTACTACCCGGTATCATAGGAAGCATGCAAGCAAATGAAACATTAAAAATTATTCTACACTTAGGCAATATTCTTAACGGAATATTATTCACTTATGATTGTTTGACAGCGCAATCTTCTTCTTTTAGTATTCCCAGAGTTGAGTCTGAAGTCTCTAAGGCAATTGCCAATGCTAAAAACTTTGAAACTATAGATTATGATGTATTCTGCGGAATATCAAAAATATCAGAGATAAACGCTAGAGATGCTTTTGAGATGAACAACATACTATTCATTGATGTACGCGAACCCCATGAACAACCAAAAATAGACAATTTAAACCCTGATTATGTTCCATTAGGTCAGCTTCAACAATACATCAATAAAATAGATAAAAAACAAAAAATCGTTGTTTTTTGTCAATCAGGTATTCGAAGTAAAAAAGCAGTAGAAAAATTATTAGAGCAAGAATTTGAACATGTTTCTCATGTTAAAGGAGGAGCAATGGCTCTTTATGAATTTCAAACCATAAAAGAAGTATAGAAATTAAATATAATGGAAAAAAAGAAACCAAAAAATGTATTTGTTCAAGGAGCAATTTCATCAGAATTTATAGGTAATTCTATTGCCAAGCATCAAACAAAGACCAGTATTGGGGCAC
Organism: uncultured Aquimarina sp.; assembly: GCA_947498785.1. Taxonomy (GTDB): domain Bacteria; phylum Bacteroidota; class Bacteroidia; order Flavobacteriales; family Flavobacteriaceae; genus Aquimarina. Next base: position 17,291 of record CANMLS010000012.1, read on the forward strand.
ACAATATCTTTTTGGGTCAAGTACGAGCAGACGAAATCGATGGAAATCGCATTGTCGCAATTGATTATACCGCATATGAAGATATGGCAAATCAAAAATTCTATGATATACGAGAAGCTACATTTGAAAAATTCGACCTCACTTGTATGCATATTTATCATAGTTTGGGAAAAGTAAATGCAGGAGAGATTTGTCTATTTGTTTTTGTGTCTTCTCCTCGAAGAAAAATTGTTTTTGAAGCTCTTGAATATGTCGTTGAAGCTATTAAAGCAGATGTTCCCGTTTTTGGAAAAGAACTATTTGAAGATCAAACACATCAATGGAAACAAAATAGTTAATCTTTATTCTTTAAACACATAAAGATGGATTAAAATTTATTATTTGAGATAAAAAGCATGGTAGACATCACACATAAAACATCAACATTAAGAATTGCAACTGCTCAAGCTATTGTTAAGGTTAGTAAACCCGAAACTATAGAAGCTATAGAAAAAGGCACTGTACCCAAAGGAGATGTATTTGCTATGAGTAAAGCTGCTGGTTTACTAGGTGTAAAAAAAACACCAGAGTTACTTCCTGATTGCCATCCGCTACCTATAGAATATACTGGTATCGAGTATACTATAAACGAACTGGAAATTACTGTTCTAGTCACTATAAAAACCATCTATAAAACAGGAGTAGAAGTAGAAGCCATGCATGGGGCAAGTGTTGTAGCCCTAAACATGTATGATATGCTAAAACCTATTGATAAAGGGGTAGAAATTCATCATATCAAACTCCTGGATAAAAAGGGAGGAAAATCTGATTATAAAGATAAATTTAGAAGAGATCTTAAAGCAGCTGTAATTGTATGTTCAGATTCTATTTCTGAAGGAAAAAAAGAAGATAGAGCTGGTAAAGCTATTATAACCAAATTAGAGGCTTGCGAAGTGGGTATAATGGATTATATTATCATTCCCGATGAAGCGGAAGTGATACAAGAAAAGGCAAGGTTATATCAGAAGCAAGGAGCTGATCTTATTATCTATACTGGGGGCACAGGGTTATCTCAACGTGATGTCACTCCAGAGGCTTTAAAACCATTGTTAAATCGAACTATTCCGGGGATTGAAGAAGCTATTCGCAAATATGGACAAGATCGTATGCCTTATGCCATGCTTTCAAGAAGTGTAGCTGGGACTATTAAAGATACATTAGTACTGGCACTTCCTGGATCCACCAATGGAGCTAAAGAGTCTATGGATTCCATTTTTCCTGAAGTATTACATGTATTTAGAATTTTAAAAGGAGCTAGACATGACTAAGTCAAATGTTGGACATCGCAAGCCTGTAACCACAGATATTCTTACGGATACCTTTGGCAGAAAACATGACTATTTACGTATTTCCCTTACAGAAAGATGTAATCTAAGATGCACCTATTGCATGCCCGCAGAAGGAATCCAGTTATCTCCCAAAGCACATATCATGACCTATGAAGAAATCTATACTATTGCCAAAAAATTTGTAGATCTAGGGGTTACAAAAATTCGCTTAACAGGGGGAGAACCTCTGGTACGTAAAGATGCTGCTCTAATCATGGAAAAACTTTCTTCATTACCCGTCCAACTCACTTTAACTACCAATGGAGTTATTGTAGATAAGTTTATTGATCACTTCAAAAAATGTGGTATTACAACACTTAATGTTAGTCTTGATTCTTTAGATGCTAATAAAAACACCGAAATCACCCGCAGATTCTATTTTGAAAAAGTATATCAAAATATTGTTCTATTGGTTAAGGAAGGATTTCATGTGAAAGTAAATTGTGTTTTGATGAAAGGCTTTAACGATAATGAGGTTATTGATTTTATCAACCTTGGTAAAGATTTACCTATACAAATTCGTTTTATAGAATTTATGCCTTTTGACGGTAATAAGTGGAATATGGATAAACTAGTCTCGTTACAGGAAATCCTTAATCAAGTACACTCAAATTTTGAAGAAGATGACATTATGAAATGTGAAGACGCTCCAAATGACACTACAAAAAGTTATCAAATCAAAGAATACCAAGGTACTTTTGCTATTATAAGCTCTGTAACTAATCCTTTTTGTGATGGTTGTAATAGGATACGACTCACAGCCAATGGTCAAATAAAAAATTGCCTATTTTCTTCTAAAGAATCAGATCTACTAACACCATTAAGAGCAGGAAAACCTATCTCCCCTATTGTTCAGAAAGCAATCCAAGCTAAATTAAAAGTACGCAATGGGATGGATACCATTGATAAATTTAACAACCCTGATTCTCATAATAACCGAAGTATGATTGCAATTGGAGGATAGCACAATGTTATTCTTGCTAATTCACTAAATATCAACACTAAAGTTACTGTTTTTTTATATTCTACTGTAAGTATTCCTTTACACTTTACGACAATATAAAAAAGGGAAAGCATGAAAAAAAGTATAAGTATATTCGTTTTTGTAGTAGGAATTATTTTTTGTGGGAACGCTCAAGATCTAAATAACATACCAACCCAACACATCTCACAATTAACTGATGGATGGCATAAATTCACCTCTCAAGGAGTTGCTTTTGATGTAGAAATTTCATTTGGAAAATTAGTTAAAGGTAATATTCTATGGTTTGACTCTACGAAATATTCAGGTAGTTTCTACAATAATAAGATTTCGGGAAAAGGCACATATACCTGGCCTAATGGTGATTATTATGAAGGAGGTTTCAAAAATAATCAGCGTCACGGAAAAGGAACCATGTATAGGGCAAATGGTTCAAAATATAGTGGAAAGTGGAAGAAGAATCAAAAAAACGGGAAAGGAAAATTATACGATAATAGCGGAGCATTAGTAAAAGAAGGTGTGTGGGAACAAGATCTTTATGTTGATACTAGCAATAAATAGATTATCTATTCCACCATACAAGCGGTGTTCATGTTTCCCTTAAAATCATATTCTTTTACAGAGTCATTAGGATCTTCCATCCATTTGCATCAACAAATTGTATATGATTTACACATCTCGAGGGTTGTAATTTACAGATTGTTAAAAAACTAGAACAAAATGGTATTGAAAATTGAATAGAAACGCGATTAAAGTATTGAATTCTATACCTGTATAACAATTTTTATCGTATTACAATAATAATTACCTTATTTTTGACCAATAAATAATAAAGAATTAGTTTTTCCTCATAAAATTGAAGAAAATTCAAAATAGAACACATGAAAATAGAACAAATATATACAGGATGTCTTGCACAAGGAGCTTATTATATCGAAAGCAATGGTGAAGTAGCTATTATCGATCCATTAAGAGAAGTCCAACCTTATATAGAAAAAGCTCATGAAGATAATGCAAAAATCAAATACATCTTCGAGACTCATTTTCATGCTGATTTTGTAAGTGGTCATGTTACTTTGGCCAAAGAAACTGGGGCTAAAATTATATATGGACCCAATGCCAATACTTCTTTTGAATCTATCATTGCAAAAGATGGACAAGAGTTTAATCTTGGGAATATCACTTTGGTAGTCTTACATACTCCTGGACACACCATGGAGAGCACTACATATCTTCTCAGAGATACAAATGGAAAAGATCATGCTATTTTTAGTGGGGATACATTATTTCTTGGTGATGTCGGACGTCCTGATCTTGCGCAAAAAGCAGCTCATTCAACACAAGAAGAATTAGCAGAGACACTTTATGATAGTTTGAGAACCAAAATTATGCCTCTAGCTGATGATGTAATCGTTTATCCCGCTCATGGTGCTGGTTCTGCATGTGGTAAAAACATGATGAAAGAAACTGTGGATACTCTTGGCAATCAAAAGAAAATGAATTATGCACTGCGATCTGATATGACTAAAGAGGAATTTGTAAAAGAAGTTACTGATGGATTGTTGCCCCCTCCTCTATATTTTCCTTTAAATGTAAAAATGAATAAAGAAGGATATACAGATATAGGAGATGTTCTTGAACGCGGAACAAAACCGTTATCTCCAAAAGAATTTGAAAATTTAGCCAATGAAACTGGGGCTATTGTCCTCGACGTAAGGCATCAAAATGAATATGTAAAAGGGCATATTCCCAGGTCTATATTTATAGGAATAGATGGTGGATTTGCTCCATGGGTTGGTGCTTTAATAGCCGATGTACAACAACCTATTTTATTGGTAACACCAGAAGGTAGAGTAGAAGAAACAATTACTCGATTATCAAGAGTAGGTTTTGATCATACTCTTGGGTATCTAGAAGGTGGTTTTGAAGCTTGGAAAGCATCTGGAGCTACATATGATACCATAACATCTATTTCTGCTTCTGAATTTAAAAACAGAATGGAGAATCAGGAACTTCCTGTCTTTGATGTACGTAAAGAAAGTGAATTTGTCGCAGAACATATAGATAATGCTCATAATTCCCCTTTAGATTTTATTAACGATTATTTAGCTGATCTCCCAGAAAACCAAACCTTTTATGTTCATTGTGCGGGAGGATATCGTTCTGTTATTGCTGCATCAATACTAAAAAGTAGAGGCATACACAATTTGATTGATGTTGCAGGAGGATTTAAAGATATCAAAGAAGTTGGTATAAAAACTACTGATTATGTCTGTCCTTCAACTTTGAAGTAAATTAAAAATTCATGAAATGTAACATTCATCACTGATAACTCCTTGATTTTTAATTTCTTTACCTCAAAATGTAATATATGAATTGGATTATCAACCTTGGTCTTGGTATATATCAAGACCATTAATTGCATTAGTATTGTTCCGATTACTAATGGTTGGAAAAGGATTTGGGATGTCCTCCAATATAAGGACCATGTGTACCCTATGTGGTGCAGGAAAAACAACTGATTTTTTTAAGTTTGATTGGAAAACTCAACGATGGAATATTTTGGTCGCTTTGGAAACAATCATTGGAGGGTTTATTGCTGCTAATTATTTATCTAATGATACAGCTGTATTAATCCTGAAGTAATAACTGATTTTCAATCTAAGGATTCATAGATGCTGGCAATGCTTACATGTCAGATTTTTTATTTTCTAATGAAACACTAACTGATCCAAAAGGAATTTTACTGCTTATAATTGGTGGTATTTTAGTAGGTTTTGGAGCCAGATATGCGGGAGGGTGCACCTCTGAACATGCTATCTCGGGGTTAAGCAATTTACAACTGCCCTCACTAATTGCGGTTATTGGTTTTTTTATTGGTGGGTTGGTTATGATCCATGCTATTTTTCCTTTAATATTTTAAACATATGCGTTCAATTATATATTTATGTATCGGTATTTTCTTCAGAATTGTTTTATTCAAATCTGAAGCTGCTTCTTGGTTTAGAATTTATGAAATATTTCAATTTGGATCTTTTCATATGTATGGGATCATTGGTTTTTCAGTTGGTTTAGGTATAGTAGTCTCCCAATTTATAAAAAGATCTAAGATCAAATCCTTTTATAGAGTTATGGAGATAATATTACTATCCTACCAAAAGACAAAAGTTTTAAAAGATACATGTGGCGGAATCATTTTTGGGTTAGGGTGGCTCTTGCCTGTGCATGTCCTGGTTCTATGTTTGTGCTTTTAGGAGCTGGTTACTTACCAATTTTCATTGTAATTATCTCAGCCATTTTAGGTACTTTTTTATATGAAGTGTTAAAAGCAAAACTACCCCACTAACTCCAATGTCAGTTCATTTTTACCAAGTTCATTGCGGTCCCAACAATTGATATTATAAAAAGTGGTTTCTGCAATATTGGTCAGTGCTTCTTTTGTAAGAAATGCTTGATGAGGAGTAAGTAATACATTGGGATGATCAATAAGACGTTTTAATATGGGATCATCGAGTTTATCCTTAGAATGATCATAGAAAAAAACACCTCTTTCATGCTCATAAACATCTGCTCCATACCCTCCAATCCTTTTTGAGTCTAGTGCCTCTAATATATCTTGAGTATACACTACTGCACCTCTTGCAATATTAACAAGCAACACCTCTCTTTTCATATGATTAATATAATTTACATCAATGAGATAGTGTGTCTCGGTAGTAAGCGGCATACTTAAAAATATAACGTCAGATTGTTTGCATAGGTCTTCTAACTCAACATATGTTACTTGGTATTTTTCCTTTAATTCTTGATTTTCAGAAATATCATTGGCAATGATCTTACAATTAAACCCAAGCATTATTTTAGCAACTACTGCTCCTATTCTACCTGTTCCTACAATACCAATTGTTTTTTTATTAAGATCAAATCCCACCAAGTTATTTACCGAGAAATTATAGTTTTTTACTTGATCATTAGCCTGTATCAATTTACGATTAAGACTTAACAATAATGCAACTGCATGTTCCGCTATTGCCTCTGGGGAATATCCGGCAGCATTAGCAACCTTTATTCCTAATTTCTTAGCCACGATAAGGTTTACATTATCAAATCCTGTAGAGCGCAGTGCAACATGTTTAACTCCGAAATCTTTTAATCTTTCTAATACTCTAGAGGACCCATTATCATCAGAAGAAATTGCTATTGTATCAAAACCAATAGCCAACCTAGCTGTTTCACAAGAAAGCTGCTCTGGTATATATTTTATTTGATGTGCCTCATTGTTTGCTTTTTCCAGAAAGGGAATTTCAAAATCTTTAGCACTATATATCAATACCTTCATCTGTCATTTCTTCAATAATTAATAATTGTTGCCCTTTTAACGCCCATACTAGTACTTTAACATAATCGCTTACGGCTTTCTTAATATTTTCTGGCTCTGTAATATCTATTGATCCCTTCCAAATTAATTCTCTTTCTTTATCTGGGCAAATACAGTACAGGGATGATTCTGCATGAAAAATTTGATATGCAGAATAATAATCTTCATCATAATAAATATCTTGATTTTCATAATAATCGTCTCTAAAACTATCAAATGTCTTATCAAGATTTCTATATGCTTTTACCACCGTGACTTTATCTTCAACTCCAAGTACTTTGGAAAGTAAAATAGCGTCAAAATCTTTTTCAATGAGCTGAGACTCAAGGCTCATCACTTCTGTTTCAGTCTTGGGAGAATTGGTAAAAGATTTTTCAAAATAATTTAAACTCTTTACTGCTTTAACCCCATTTTTTTTCAGTTCTCCGGCAAGTTTCTTCTCGAATACTTTTCTTGCATTTTCATCTGGAGTAATACCTATTACCAACACCTTTTTCGCTTCAAACGTATCGATATCAGGGTTTTTCCAGTTTTTAACCAGTTCACTTGATGTACAAGCACTAAATAATCCGGTAATTATTAAAAGAGAAAGATACAGTTTGTTCATGTTTTCTAAATTGGTTTTTACTTTATAAGTTTATCTAATCATTCTGTTACAATACTTGTATACTCAGGTGTTTTTTCTAAAATAGATTCTCCCGATATAACATCTACTTCTTTGAGAGCAATATTACTAATCCCTACTGTAGATAGGATGATAAGTTTATCTAATTGATCCGGATGTTCTTTAATAAATTTAAGTTCTAAAACCCATTGAATAGAAGTTTCATGCAACTCTTCGGGACTTCGCCATTCTATATTTTTTACATTTGGTTGTTTTGGTTTCATGATATCTCGTTTTTAAATAACCTATTGAAAAAACCTAAAGTTGTATTTTAAGGAGCATTAAAAAACAGAGGATAATGCCCCTATTATCCTCTGTTTTTGTTAAATTTAATTAATGACATAACGTTAAGGTTTAATAGAATTATTATATATCCAAAGTTAAGTTGGTAATGGTCATATTAAAATGATAATTATCAGCTTATTCGTTTTTAACTTCACCTTTTATTCTTTCTTAAAATGCCACCTACATAGCTAAAAACTTCGGATTTCAGTTTTCTAAAGTTTTTGTAAAAATCACGTAATGCATCACTTAATGATTCATGATTCTTATTGTAAAAATGATCACAGGAAATCGTATCACACTCCATCATTCCGCCTAATTGGTTTTCATGCTTTTTTATTTGATCACTAAGCTCTTCTAATATCAATTCTATCTTTTCAATTTGTAGCCTAAATTCGTGTAGTTGCTCAAATAGATTGGGTGTGATGGGTTCGAATACATAAGAATTTAATAATTGATTAATAAAAAATATTTCATCTTTAATAAAATAGAGACTGGATTTCCATTCTAAAACATCAAAATGTATGTTCTTAAGTCCTTTTTCTGAAATTGTATTTGGTCCTATTGTCATTTTTCTGGTTTTTAAACTCAAAAAAAGGTAGCTAAATTTAATCGTGAAAAAAATGACAATTATCAGGTTTAACACTTTGATTAACAAGGTAAAACTCTCTCAAAAACAATTACCTTATAGTTTCAATTTTTTTTAACCTTACTAAAATAATCTCTTGCTAAAGCTTTGGTTTGATTTTCGGTCATACTATCTGTAATAAGAACATCTTTTACTTTTTTGGCGATATCTTTATAATTTTCATTTAATTCTTTATTAAATCTATCCCTTGCCTCTGCGGGTCCAAAAATGACAATCCTTTCTGCATCCTGTATTAACGGAATTATCGCTTTAACATATGCCTTAAATTGGTGTTTTTCTCGCTCTAAATATTTACTATCCTGCACTACATCCTGAGGTCCACCTTTATGCCGTGTTCCAGAACCACCATATATACGATAATTCTCAATTTCTGATGGAATAGTTGTCATATCTTCAGTTTCCTCTTTTACAGAAATAATATGAGCTTTTTCTTTATCTATCCAGATTCCTAAGTTTTTCATTCGTTATTTTTTTATTATTTTTTTAATTTCTTAAATCATGTAATGCTAATACGGGTACTTTAGCATGATGGCCTAAATCTTTGACCATCGGCCTGGAGAAAATACTCCCAAAAAAGCTGTGCTTTCTGTTAAAAAAGATAACCATATCACTTTCCCTACTTTCTACAAAACATCGTACTCCAGATTTAACATCGATATTATGAAGTGTATGAAAACTATGTTTTAAGTCTTCAAAATATTCTTTTAATAATCGCTTATTATTTTCCTGTTCTTCTGTCAAATCTTCTCCATGGGAAATGTGCAATATGCGTAATTCGGCATTACTCATCTGTACAACATCAATAAGGGTTTGTAATTCTCTTCTTTTATAATTCATATTATAATCTGTGGGAAATACAATTTCTTTCAACGCTTTAAAATCTGCTTCATCTGGTATTGCCATTACGGGGCAGTTTCTTGATTTCTCCATAACGAGGACCGTATTACTACCATAAATAACCTCACTAGCATTTGTTGTTCCTTTCGTCCCCATGATGATCATTTCTATATCCTGTTTTTCTACAATATCTCTGATTGCATCCAATATTCCATTAAACTGTGATACCATAAAAAACTTGTGATTGGGATAATCATCTCTAAAACTTAGTCTTTCCAAAATTTTACTTAATCCCTTCTCTGATTTATCTCTGGCTTCATCATAAAGCTTTTCTCCCGGTTCTGGAACCATCATACTTTCTAAAGCATAACCAGTAGCATTAAAGGCGTTAAGCACATAAAAATCACAAGCTTCATTTTTATAAAGCTCTAAAGCATATACTATAGCATTCCATGCGTTTTTTGAAAAATCAGTAGGTAATAAAATCTTCTTTTTCATCAGTTAGGTTTTTATTATTAATACTGTAAATGTATAGGTATGCGTAGATAAATACTATGATAATTATCAGCTAGATGCTGGCATAACTAAAAAAGGAATAGTCAAACGAAAACCTATTTTTTTGATTACAGCTTCTCTAGTCATAGTTTCTATAAAGCCATGTTTGTAGTGAAACATAGATAACATATCAATCTTCATTTTATCAATAAATTCATTGATGACTCTTGATTTTTGATCAAGATTCGAAATCCAATGCATAGTATATGTGACATCTTTAAGATGTTCTTTTAGTTGTTTGAAATTACGTTCCTGGATATCGTCTAATTGTTCTTTTTCATGAATATGTACAACTCTAATTTTGGAGTCAAATAACGATGCTATATCTATTAGCGGTTTTAGTTCCTCTTTGCTTTTAGAACGGCTTAAATCTGTTGCAAAAGCTATTTCTTGTGGTATCTTAAAATCAAATTCATCTGGAATTGCTAATATGGAACAACCTCTAATTTTCTGTATAGCTCTTACGGTATTACTACCCATTAAAACCTCTTTGGCACCACTGGCTCCTTTGGTGCCCATCACGACCAAATCAATGCTTTTACTTTTTACCGTTTTGTTAATGGTATCAGAAAGTTTTTTAGAAACTGAAATCATCTCAAATGTATGATTCAGATCTTCTGTATCTCTTGTTATTGCATGAAAAGTCTCAGTAAGTTTTTCCCGAGACTCATTACTTAATTCCTTATATAGCTTTTCTCCTTTACTTGTATTTAATCTACTGGTCAAAACAGGTGTTTCGACACTAAATGTATTTAGAATATAAAAATGACATGCCTCATTTTTAAAAAGCTTAGTCGCGTAGCAAAGTGCACTATATGCGTTGTTAGAAAAATCGGTAGGAATAAGTATTTTTTTCATAATCTTTAGTTTTATAATATAGGACATAAAACTATCTCCAAAACACAAAAAATACTATGATAATTCTCAGGTATACCCTTAAAATTTCATTATTTTTTTGTTATTACGTCCTCTTCAGAAAATGTAGTTTTGGTGTTTTCAAAATTGAATTCGTGAGGAACGGCCAAAACTGGACAACATTTGATTTTTTGAATGATGTTTGATGTATTACTCCCCATAAAAAAACCTTTGGCACCAGTTGCTCCTTTGGTTCCCATCACGATAAGGTCTATTTTTCTTTGTTTTACAGTTTCTTCAATCACTTCATGAAGTTTTTTTGCGGTACAAATTGTTTCAAAAACATGTCCAAAATCTTCAGAATCTCGAACGATAGAATGGAATATTTCTTCTAATTTTTCCTTAGACTCTTTTCTTATTTGTTCATCTCCAATACTGGTATCAATAATACCTGTAAAAAGTGGAATTTCTACATCACCAGCATTCAAAATATAAAATTGACAAACTTCATTCTTAAACAAACGTGTAGCATAGTAAAGAGCACTGTATGCATTATCAGAAAAATCGGTAGGAACAAGTATTCGTTTCATAATATTTACTTTAAAATTATAGCATAAAATTATACTCAATTCATTAGAAATAATATGATATTTATCAGTCATCAGAAGGAATAACCAAAAAAGGAATATTGGTATGAAATGTCATTTTTTTAATCACTGGTTCTTTGGTTAACCGTTCTATAAAACTATGTTCATAATTGATCATAATAAGGAGGTTAATCTCCAATTCTTCAATACACGTCTCAATAGCTTTTTCTGTTGTTGAAAAATCTGAAATAACATGAAAATCATAGTTAACCTTCTTAAAATACTGCTCTAACGTATTCGAATTGTAATGCTGTATATTATCTAGTCCTGGTTGATCATACACATGGATCATTCTAATAGTTGCATTATGATTTTTTGCAAAATCAAGTATAGGTGAAATCTCTTCTTGATGATACAATCGCTTAAAATCTGTTGCAAAAGCTATTTCTGAAATCTTCTCAAAATATACATCCTCAGGAACAACCAAAATTGGACAGTTGGATATGTTCTTAATCACTTTTTGCGTATTACTTCCCAAAAAAGCTTCCTTTGCGCCCGTTGCTCCTTTGGTTCCCATAACGACCATATCAAAAGAATATAATTGTATCAGTCTATTTATAGTATCTAATAAAGAACCTGATTTAGAAATTGTTTTGAAATTATGTTCCAAACCCGGTTTAGAGTTTTGAATATCATCTAATATCATTTTCAATCCTTGTTCAGATTCTACCTTAATTCCTTGGTAGAAACGACCAATCCGCTGAGAACTTACTGTTGTTAACAGTTGTACTGGGTTGAGCTCATATGTATTTAACAGGTAAAACTCACAGGGAACATCTCTATATGTCTCGATCGCATACAATATGGCATTCCATGCGTTGTCAGAAAAATCAGTCGGAGTTAGAATTCGTTTCATACGTTTCATCACTTTATAAATTATGATTGCATTCTTTTTTCTGAAGGAATTACTAAAAACGGAATATTAGTATGATAAGCAACTTGGTTAATAACAGGTTTAAATAATAGATTTTCAAAAAAGGAATGTTTATTATGGATCATTACCAATAAATTGATTTTATACTTTTTCTGAAAATCTTCTACGGCTTCTAGTACATCCATTCCATCGGCAATATGAAAAACATGAGCGTTATCTTTAAAATATATATCAAGAAAATCCTTAACTTTTTGCTGATCCTCATTTAAGGGTACTCCATAATATGCATTTAAAATATTAAGTCTACATATATGCTTATCGCCTATTTCTTTTATCAAAGGCAGAAATGCATTATTCACGTTAAAATTATAATCCGTTGGAAACAAAACATCTTTTGGTGCTTCAAATTCAAAATTAGAAGGAACTGCAATAACAGGACATTTTACTTTTTTGATCGTATACATTGTATGTGTCCCAATAAATATTTCTTTGGCTCCGGTAGCTCCTTTTGTCCCCATTACAATAAAGTCGATAGTATATTTTTCCTGTATTTCTTCTATCTCACCAATCAAAGTGTTAAAAGCTGATAGTCGAACAAAACTATGTTTTGGATTATTAAATTCTGCTTTAATTTTCTCCTCGGTTCGTTTAATATCACGTTTAGAATTTACCATCGCCACATCCTCTAATCCATATAATGTTGGATTTTCGATAAGATATCCTGCATGATAAGATACCGGGGTGAATGTATTGAGAAGATAAAAAGTAACTTCCTCATATTTAAAAAAATGCATTGCATATCTGATTGCATTAAATGCATTGTCAGAAAAATCGGTAGGTAACAAAATTTGTTTCATCTTATGTATGTATTAGTTGTTCAAACCTGTACTGATAAAATCTGTCTTAAGATCGTTTTAAATTCTGCATAGCTAAAAATGGAATTTTAATATGTAATCCTATTTTATCGATAGTAGACTGATATAAAATATTCTCCAGATAAGAATGTCTTGAGTTTACCATCACCAAAAAGTCTATCTTATTCTTCTCTATAAATCCATTAATTGCATTAGTAAGGTTTTTTGCATCTTCTCTATGAAATACCAATTCTATATCTGGTAATGAATCCAATATGAATGCCTTATTATCTTCTTGTCGTATTGAAAGTTTATCATAATCTGAAACATATAGAAAATTGATAACAGATCTAAAACTTTTAGTTAATGTACTTAACAGCTTTAATTCTCTTCTTTTAAAGGGTAAAAGATAGTCTGTGGGAAATAAAATATTCTTTGGTTGTTGGTATTTACAATTACTGGGAATTGCCAATAAAGGGCATTTTACATATTTAAGCACCTGTAAGGTATTACTTCCAAAAGTAAGTTTTCTATCATCTGTTTTGCCTCTGGTACCCATAATGACAATATCTATATTTTCCTTATCCACCAAATCATTTGCTTCATCAACCAGACTTCCAAATACTGGTAAAGCAATATATTTATGTCGTGGATTTGGAGATATTTCTTCTAATGTAGACAACGTACTATGTAATGCAACACTAGAGTTCTTATATGCCGTTTCTTTTAGTTCTTCAAAAACATCTCTGGATACCTGAGTGTTATTCTCATACACCTCATCGGCGTATGCATTTAAAATAAAAAACTCACATCGCTCATACTTAAAAAGTTCAACAGCATATTGTAAAGCATTCATTGCATTTTCTGAAAAATCTGTAGGGATTACTATTTTTCTCATTTGGTTCTTTTTTATGACATAGTGCATTCAAAACTAAGTCTTAAGAGAGGCAAAAACTATGATTTTTATCAGTCTGGCAATTATGATATTTGTCATAGTTTATCAGACTACACTTCTTCAAATTTGCTACAAATAGATTTTTATGTCTGAGTCTACTTGTTTTCACTGCGGAATTGATTGTGATAAAACGGTAATTAAATTTGATCAAAAAACATTCTGCTGTAATGGGTGCAAAACCGTATATGATATTTTTTCGTCTAATGATCTATCCTGCTATTATGACCTACAATCTGCTCCTGGAGCCATTCCTAAAGAAATTCAAGGAAAATACGATTATCTCGATACTGATATTATTGCTAAAAAATTAATCGAATTTGATGGCGGAAATACCCAAATCATAACACTATACATTCCTCATATACACTGTAGTTCTTGTATTTGGATTTTAGAAAACTTACATAAACTTCAACCTGCAGTTACTACTTCTCAGGTTAATTTTCCAAAAAAAACGGTTCGTATCACCTTTAAAAGTGATGCTATCTCACTTAAAGAAGTAGTTATTTTACTTCATACTATAGGTTACGAACCTTATATCAGTCTTGATGATTATGCTACAGCAAAAAAGAAAATTGATAGAAGTTTACTCTATAAATTAGGCATTGCAGGTTTTGCTTTTGGAAATGTAATGTTTCTGTCCTTTCCAGAGTATTTTGAAGTATCAGAATACTGGCTGGAGCAATACAAACCTATTTTTAGATGGTTAATGTTTGCCTTTTCTATACCTGTAGTTTTTTATGCTGCACAGGAGTATTTTATTTCGGCATATAAAGGTTTGCGTTCTAAATTATTAAATATCGATGTCCCCATTGCTTTAGGAATTTTGGTTCTTTTTTTACGTAGTACCGCAGAAATTATTTTTGATTGGGGGACTGGTTTTTTTGATAGCCTAACCGGTTTAATATTCTTTTTACTGCTTGGGAAATTTTTCCAGAAAAAAACCTACTCCTTTTTATCTTTTGAAAGAGACTATAAGTCCTATTTTCCTATCGCAGTAACACGAATTTCGATTGCGAAGCATAAAAAAGAACGAAAAGAAGAAAACATACAAATTTATGATATCAAAAAGGGAGATCGATTGTTGATTAGGAATGGTGAATTGATCCCTGTAGATGCCATTCTTATCGATGGTAATGCGCAAATCGATTATAGTTTTGTAACCGGAGAAAGTGAATCTGTCAATAAACAGTCGGGAGATACTCTTTTTGCAGGGGGGAGACAACTTTATGGGGCTATTGAAATCGAAGTATTAAAATCAGTAGAACAAAGTTACCTTACTCAACTCTGGAGTAATGATGTATTTAACACTGATAAATCAGCATCTTTTACTAATCTAACTGATATTATAAGTAAATACTTCACAATAGCTATTTTGTGTATCGCTATAATTTCTACTTCATATTGGTTATTTACAGATGTTTCAAAAGCTATACACGTTTTTACAGCAGTACTTATTATTGCTTGTCCATGTGCATTAGCATTAGCGAGACCCTTTGCATTAGGTAATATTCTGCGAATCTTCGGAAAAAATAAATTTTACCTTAAAAATGCAGATGTAATAGAACGATTAGCATTGACTGATACTATTATTTTTGACAAAACGGGTACCATAACCACTACTATAACAAGTAACGTAACTTATGAAGGAATGCAATTAACTCCAGAGGAAGAATCTTTGCTCAAAAATACACTTCGAGCTTCAAATCATCCGCTTAGCAGAACACTTTATAATGTTTTAGCAGAACATGATATTCTAACTTTGGATGAATATCAGGAATATGTGGGCAAAGGTATTGAAGGTAAATCTGCCGATCATACCATTAAAATAGGCTCTCCAAACTTTGTAGGAAATGAAGACCTTTCTAAAGTATTTAATACAACTGTGCACGTAAGTACTAATGATGAATATAAGGGCCATTATACTTTTCATAACCAATATAGAAATGGTGTAAAAAAAGTATTTAATCAGCTATTTAAGAACTATCAACTAGCCATATTATCAGGTGATAATGAAGGTGAAAAGGAATACTTGCAAAAAGTATTGCCCGAAAACACTTCTTTAATCTTTAATCAAAAACCTGATGATAAACTTAATTATATAAAAATGTTGCAACGACAGCTTAAAAAAGTGATTATGGTTGGCGATGGGCTAAATGATGCTGGAGCATTAGCACAAAGTGATGTAGGTATAGCTGTATCAGAAAATGTAAATGTATTCTCGCCGGCTTGTGATGGAATTTTAGATGCCTCTCGATTTGATAAGATATCAACTTATCTTATGATATCTAAAAATGTTATTAAAATTATTAAATCAAGTTTTATATTATCTTTTTTATATAACTGTGTTGGGCTTTATTTTGCTGTGACTGGTCAGCTTTCTCCAATAATAGCTGCAATACTAATGCCTTTGAGTTCGATATCAATAATAGTATATGTTACCATACTAACCAATTGGATAGGGCAAAAAGTAAATGATAACCATAAAGATTTATAATTTGTTTCTAAATGTTTAAAACATACTAAATATGGAAACTACAGAGGACCATAACCCAATGGCACATTTCCAACAATGGCTTTATGAGGTCGAAAAAGCTCATCCAGAAGATGAAGTTAATGCGATGATATTATCAACGATAGGTTTGGATGGTTTTCCAAAAAACAGAATTGTTTTATTAAAGCGTTTTACCTGGGAAGGTTTTGCTTTTTTCACTAATTACTATAGTGAGAAGGGAAAAGCGATAGCAAAGGACAATAGAGTTTCTTGTTCTTTTAATTGGGCTTCATCAAAACGTGAAGTTCTTATTATAGGAAGAGCTGAAAAAATTCCAGAAAACCTATCTGAAGGATATTTTGAATAACGCCCAGAAGGAAGTAAATTAAGTGCATGGGTATCTCATCAAAGTGATGTGATTTCTTCTAGAAAAGTATTAGAGGACCGCCTAAAAAAGTATAAAACAAAATTTAAAACCAAAATCATTCCTAAACCTAAGTATTGGGGCGGATATATAATCAAACCAGAAACGATTGAGTTTATCTTACACTCTGAAAAAATAAAATTTAAACACAGGACAAGATACAGACTTCTATCTAATTATTGCTGGTCTAAGAATATACAAATTATTACAAGTTAAAGATCTTTATTAAGCTAATTCTTTACTTTACAACTGGCTATCCCAAATAATTTATATAATGGACACCAACCCATAAAACCAGTAATAACTAATACTCCAGATACTGATAATAAAACAATTCCTAAGGTATCAGATATAAAATTGTTATAAAACAAATATGCTAATACTACACCTAAAATGATTCTAATGATAGCATCTATCTTTCCTAAATTCTTTCGCATAACGATTTAATTTAAAAGTGAATACTCTATTAACTTCTATAAAGTTCTTAAAGAATTTGAAAGTATTGTATGATAAATGTCACCTATAAAATGAAATAGGAAAAATCAGTGTATTGCAAAAAAAAGGCTAAATCCTAATAGAATTTAGCCTTATCAACACATAATAACACTCCACTTAATGCGCATAGCATTTAATTCTTCTAAACAAAGTCTCGTCATAATTGTAAAGATTTGTTGTGCAATCCAAAAACATATTTTGTTTTTGTGTCGCTGATTTTAGTCTTTTTCTGATGTTTCTTAAAGTTCTCATGATGATTAGTTTTTGGTCCCTGTTGTTTCGGGAGTTGATTGATGTAAAATTTAACTATCGTTATTTATAACGCCTCTTTGTATTCCAGGTATATCCTACAGTTCCACTTAATTTTCTTGTAATTCTGTTGCTATCTAAAGTTCTCATAATTTCTGTATTTTAATTGTTTTTGATTATAAATTGTTATCTCTTGATGTTAGTATTCAGGTTATCTGTAACGTCTTTTTGTGTTCCAGGTATATCCTTTTGTTGCGCTTAATTTTCTTGTAATGCTGTTGCTATCTAAAGTTCTCATATTTTATATATTTAATTGTTATTTATACTTACTAGACGTCAAGAGTTTATTTTTGTTACAGTACTATGTATAAAAAGGTACTATTTTAACAATTATTAACATTTCACACCTCAAAAACAGGTACTGGAAGTTGGTTTAATCCTAGAATGATCCTTTATTACTAAAACCTGACAAATGTCATTTTTTAAAAAAGTGATCATACATATTTTTGAGGAATAAACGTAAAAAATGTATGTCATCTATATACTCTTAACGATTAGTATTATCGTTGCCATCGTCTTTTTTATAAGTTTTATTATATCTGTCAGGAATGGACAGTATGATGATGTGTACACTCCTTCTATTCGAATGCTCTTTGAGGATGAACTTATAAAAGAAAACAAGGAAAAATCTTCAGAATCCAATAAAACTAAACAATCATAATATGGAAATGGAACAATTCTATTACGATAATAAAATCGTGAAAAAATTCTTATATGCAACCATGTTTTGGGGCATTGTAGGAATGTCTGTAGGTCTACTACTAGCATTCATGTTTTTATTCCCTAATGTAACAGATGGTATCTCATGGTTAAGTTTTGGTCGCTTAAGACCATTACATACAAATGCCGTTATTTTTGCTTTTGTAGGTAACGCTATCTATGCAGGGGTCTATTACTCTACCCAGAGGTTGCTAAAGACCCGAATGTTTAGCGACGCGTTAAGTAATATTAATTTTTGGGGTTGGCAGTTTATTATTGTTTTAGCCGCAATAACATTACCATTAGGATATACTTCATCAAAAGAATATGCAGAACTCGAATGGCCAATTGACATTGCTATTGCCATCATCTGGGTAGTTTTTGGATGGAACTTAATAGGAACTATTTTAAGAAGACGACAACGGCATATGTATGTAGCAATTTGGTTTTATCTTGCCACTTTTGTTACTGTTGCGGTTTTACACATTTTTAATAGCCTCGAACTTCCTGTAAGTGCTTTAAAAAGTTATTCTGTATATGCAGGTGTTCAAGATGCATTAGTACAATGGTGGTATGGCCATAATGCAGTTGCATTTTTTCTTACCACTCCTTTCTTAGGATTAATGTACTATTTTGTTCCTAAAGCTGCCAATAGACCTGTATATTCATATCGATTATCTATTGTCCATTTCTGGTCTTTAATATTTATCTATATCTGGGCAGGACCTCATCACCTTCTATATTCATCTTTACCTGATTGGGCACAAAATCTTGGTGTCGCATTTTCTGTAATGCTTATTGCTCCATCATGGGGAGGTATGATTAATGGCCTCTTGACCTTAAGAGGAGCGTGGGATAAAGTTCGTACTGATCCCGTTTTAAAATTTATGGTAGTTGCCATCACAGGTTATGGTATGGCTACTTTTGAAGGACCAATGCTTTCTTTAAAAAACGTAAATGCTATTGCTCATTTTAGTGATTGGATTATAGCACATGTTCATGTTGGAGCTTTAGCATGGAATGGATTTTTAACTTTTGGTATGATCTACTGGATGGTGCCAAAACTAACCAAAACAAAATTATGGTCTACAGGCCTTGCTAATTTACATTTCTGGATTGGTACTTTGGGAATTATCATGTATGCACTACCAATGTATGTTGCCGGTTTTGTGCAGGCATCTATGTGGAAACAATTTAATCCCGATGGAACACTTACCTACGGTAATTTCTTAGAAACCGTTAATGAAATCATTCCTATGTATTGGATGCGTGCTATCGGAGGTAGTTTGTTTATCCTGGGTGCTTTTGTAATGCTATATAACATTATTAAAACGATACAACATGGTAGTAAAGTTACCGATGAATTAGCTGAAGCTGCTCCATTACAAAAAGTAACTCGATTTAGAACCGCTAACGAAGGGTACCATACCTGGTTAGAAAGAAGACCTGTAAAGCTAACTATCTTTGCTACTATTGCGATTTTGATTGGTGGTATTGTTCAAATCGTTCCTACTATAATGGTAAAATCCAATATCCCAACAATAACCAGTGTAAAACCTTACACTCCATTGGAGCTTGAAGGTAGAGATCTCTACATACGAGAAAGTTGTGTATCCTGTCACTCACAGATGATTCGACCATTCCGTAGTGAAGTAGAGCGCTATGGGGAGTATTCTAAAGCTGGTGAATATGTCTATGACCACCCTTTCCTTTGGGGAAGTAAACGTACCGGACCCGATTTAATGAGGATTGGAGGAAAATATTCTGATAACTGGCATTTAAATCACTTTTATGATCCACAAACCACCTCATCGGGATCGATTATGCCTAGTTATAAATGGTTGATTAAAGATAAACTTGATCGTTCACTAACCGAAGATAAGATGAATGTTATGGTATCTCTTGGTGTACCCTATACTCCCGAAGAGATAGACAGAGCCCAACAGTGGATGGATGAGCAAGCAACGCAAATTGAAAAAAACTTGTATACCGACCCCGATTTTGCAAAAACATATGAAGCTGATAAAAAATATGCCAAGGAAAACGGATTGGATTTTATCGAAATGCGGGATAGAGAGGTAGTTGCCTTAATAGCGTATATCCAAAGATTAGGGACTGATATAAAAATTAAAAACAAAGAGAACGTAGTTCAAACTAAAGAATAAACGCCATGCTAAAATTTATAAAAGGTCACATGGAGAGTATTGAAGGTATTGAGATCTATCCTATGATTTCCCTACTCATCTTTTTCATATTCTTTGCCGGATTATTCTGGTGGGTGATCACAGCCAAAAAAGAACATATAAAAGAGGTAAGTCAAATTCCATTAGAAACCGAAAACGATATACAATCATGAGAAGTACTTCATCCTATTTAAGAGTGCTTGCCTTTTTAGGTATTGCTTATATATTAATAGAACTTACTGTCGAATCTAGAGAGCAATCTGTATTCATTGTACAACCATTAACATGGTTAGTCTTAGGAATGGTTTTACTATTTATTGTGGCGATAGAGATTAGTTTACAGGCTTTAAGAAGCATCTTATTTCGTTCTTTAAATCTAGAGGCTCAAGAACGTTATCTTCTGGCAGAAAAAGCTAAAAAAGAAAAACAATTTGGATGGATTAAAAAAATCTATTTCAAATTATTAGATAGTAAACCTGTAGAAGAAGAAGGTGAAATTATTCTTGATCATAATTATGATGGGATTCAGGAACTAGATAATAACCTTCCACCTTGGTGGGTATATGGTTTTTATGCAACTATCATATTTGCTGTAGCATACGTGGCTCGCTTTCATGTTTTTAATGATTATACACAAACAGAAGAATATGAAACTGAAGTTGCTGAAGCCAAAATTGCTATTGAGGAATACAAAAAAACAGCAAAAGACTTAGTGGATATAAATACCGTCACCCTACTCACAGAAGCTTCAGATATTAACGCTGGAAAAGCCGTTTTTACTACAAACTGTGTTGCATGTCACAAAGCTGACGGCGGTGGAGGTATTGGACCTAATCTTACCGATGAATATTGGATTTTGGGTGGAGGTATTAAAAATGTTTTCAGGACAATTTCTGAAGGAGGGCGTGATGGAAAAGGAATGGTTGCCTGGAAACAGACTCTAAAACCCGCAGAAATGGCCCAAGTAGCAAGTTATGTGATTTCTCTTGGGGGAACAACTCCTGCCGAGCCTAAAGAAGCTCAAGGTGAAATCTGGGTAAATCCAGATGCACCACAAGAAGAAACTCCAAAAGAAGAGATTCCTGAAACTGTTTCAGATTCGACAAGTGTAGCTATAAATCATTAATGTTTCTACAACTATATATCGAAAACTTAAAATAATATTCCTTTGGAAACACCTACAAACGAAAAATTCAGAGATTCTATCGGTACTATCAACGAAGAAGGTAAACGTGCCTGGGTGTATCCTAAAAAACCAAGCGGTAAATATTATTCTTATCGCAAGTGGGTAAGTTATGGGCTGCTTATCTTTTTGTTTTCTGCTCCATTTATAAAGATAAACGGAAATCAATTCTTACTATTTAATGTTTTAGAACGACGTTTTAACATATTCGGAGCTCCATTTTGGCCGCAGGATTTTCATCTCTTCGTAATCTCGATGATTATAGGCGTTCTATTTATTACTCTATTTACAGTTGCATTTGGCAGACTTTTTTGTGGTTGGGTATGTCCACAAACCATTTTTATGGAAATGGTATTTCGAAGAATAGAATATTGGATTGAAGGGGACCGTGGAAAACAAATACGATTAGACAAACAATCCTGGAATGCTGAAAAAATAAGAAAAAGAGGGATGAAATGGATTATATTTTTTATCATTTCATTCTTTATAGCAAACATATTTTTGGCTTATTTAATAGGAAGCGATCAGTTACTACGATACATCATAGATGGCCCTTCTGAGCATATTAGCACATTAATTTCCTTACTTATATTTACTGCTGTCTTTTACTTTGTATTTGCATGGTTTAGAGAACAAGTTTGTATTATAGCTTGCCCCTATGGTCGATTACAAGGCGTACTTCTGGACTCCAAATCTATAGTTGTTGCTTATGATTATAAACGTGGAGAAAAAGAAGCTGGAAGAGCAAAGTTTAAGAAAAATGAAGATCGTCCAACTACAGGAAAAGGAGATTGTATTGATTGTTTTCAGTGTGTCCATGTATGTCCAACTGGAATTGATATTCGTAATGGCACACAGCTCGAATGTGTAAACTGCACCGCTTGCATTGATGCATGCGACCATATGATGGAAAGCGTGAATCTACCAAAAGGATTAATACGATACGTCAGTGAAGATAATATTGCAAAAAAAGCAAAATTTAAGTTCACTCCTAGGTTAAAAGGATACAGTGCTGTACTTGTAATTCTAATAGGTGTTCTTCTGGGAATGTCTTTCTTACGAAATGATGTAGAAGCTAATATCCTACGATTACCAGGACAATTATACGATCATAAGGACGATAATATAATTAGTAATGTATACACGTATAAACTAGTCAATAAAACAACAACAGAGATTAAAGATGTTCACTTCGAATTGTTATCTCATAAAGGAAAAATAGAGCTGGTTACTCATAAAAATTTTACCGTCCCAAAACAAGGTTTGGCCGAAGGGACTTTATTTATAGAAATTAATGCAGCTGCATTAGAAGGTGATAGTAACAGATTAAAAATTGGTGTCTACAGTGGTGGTAAATTAATTGAAACAACAATAACGGCTTTTTTAGGCCCAAGAAGTTATAGGTAAAAGTATCGGTTAAGACGTATTTATACCAGTACATCCAAAATAAAAAATTATGAAAATAAACTGGGGAACAGCTATAGTATTAGTGTTTATAGGATTCATTTCTTTCATCCTATATTTTGTTGTGCGAATGAATACCGAAAAAAAATACGAACATGATCTTGTAATAGAAGATTATTATAAGAAAGAACTTGCTTTTCAGAATGAAATCAATGCCGAGGAAAATTCAAAAAATCTAGAAAACAATATCTTAATTCATACCACTATCGAGGGGTTAGTTATTTCTTTTCCCAAAGACAAGAACTCTAGTGATATTTCTGGAATGGTATCTCTATATCGTCCTTCAAATAAAAAACTGGATTTTGAAATTCCTATCTCGCTTTCTAGTTCTAAAATGATAATCAAAGATGAAAATATAATAGAAGGGCGCTGGAATATCATAATCAATTGGAAGTATAACGACACTTCATACTTGTTTAAAAAATCATTTACATACTAAAAAATGTTATTATCGGCACTCATATTAGGATTATTAGGAAGCTTTCATTGTGTTGGAATGTGCGGCCCGATAGCTTTTATGTTGCCTGTACATCAATCAAATACTTTTCAGAAAATTTTTCGAGTTTTCCTATATCATTTTGGCAGACTGATAGCCTACTGTATAATTGGATTATTCTTCGGAATTATTGGAAAAAGTCTAAATATATTTGGCCTACAACAAAATCTATCTATTGCTGTAGGAGTGTTGATGATTATCCTCATATTAATTCCTCATCACACCCTTAATAAATATAATATCTCTAAACCAATATATAAAGTCATTACCAAAGTAAAAAATGCATTGGGTATTGCTCTTAAAAAGAAAACACCCGACACCTTTCTTTCAATTGGTTTTTTAAATGGTTTTCTACCCTGTGGTTTAGTGTACATGGCAGTTTTTGGAGCTATCGCTTCTGGTCAAATTTTTGAGGGGAGTTTATATATGGTTTTCTTTGGATTAGGCACTATACCCTTAATGACTGTAGCAGTTTATGCCGGAAATTTCTTAACTAGAAAAGTGAGACAGCACATTCAAAAAGCTATCCCGGTGTTTGTTGTTATTATCGGATTATTATTTATTATAAGAGGGCTTGGTTTAGGTATTCCTTATCTTTCTCCTAAGCCTGCAGTAGAAATGGTTTCTGCAGACTTTGAATGTCATTAATTGGTATAGCGTTTCTATATCGTCATAGAAAATAAAGTCGTTTCAGGTTTACTGCGCTGTAATCTCAAGTCAAAAGCCATGCAGATATTACGAACAAAAGGTCTCCCTTTTTCTGTCACTTTTATACTATGATTATTCCTAACCAGTAATCCATCTAACTCTAATTCTTCAAGATTCTGTAAAACTTCTGGCAGTTCCTTAAAGTACATAATATCATGCTTCCAGTTGGTTTCAAAATTACACATGAGATTTAAGATGTGCTGTCTAATTATTTCGTCTTCCTTATCTAACATATGACCTCGATATACCGGAATAATACCTTCGTTTATAAGATGTTGATACTCCTCAATATTTTTAACGTTTTGCGCAAAACCATACCAACTATCACTTATCGAGGATACTCCTAAGCCAATCATTGTATGCGTTTTGGATGCGGTATACCCCATAAAATTGCGATGTAAAGTCTGATTTTTCATGGATTGATATAACGTATCGTGTTGTAATGCAAAATGATCCATTCCTATTTCTACATAACCAACTTCTGACAGCAGCTTCTTACCAATTTCGTATTGTTTTCGTTTTTGAGCTCCAGTGGGTAAGTCATCATCCTTAAATCCTCGTTGTCCATTTCCTTTTTGCCAAGGCACATGAGCATAGCTATAAAATGCTAATCGATCTGGTAATAACTCTTTTGTCTTTAAAACAGTATCCACTATACCTTCTTCAGTTTGAAATGGCAAACCAAAAATAATATCATGCCCCACAGAAGTAAAACCAATATCTCTCGCTGCTTCTGTAACTTCTTTTACATGTTCAAAAGGCTGCACACGATGAATGGCTTTCTGTACAACTTTGTCATAATCTTGTACTCCAAAACTCACCCTTCTAAAACCCGAATCATACAAAGCTTGTAAATGCTCACGACTAGTATTATTAGGATGTCCTTCAAAACTAAATTCGCAATTTTCTGCATGCTCTACTCCACTAAAAATACCACTGATTAAATATTGTAAGTTCTTAGCAGAAAAAAACGTAGGAGTACCTCCTCCTAAATGCAATTCTTTTATTTTAGGTTTGGTCTCAAAAAGATTGAGATATAAACTCCATTCCTTTAGTATAGATTTGATATACGGAATTTCTACATCATGTCGTTTAGTAATTCGCTTATTACACCCACAAAATGTACACATACTTTCGCAAAACGGAAGGTGAATGTAAAGACTTACTCCTTCATCATCATTACTTTCATTAAATGATCTTTGTATAGATGTTATCCATTTTTTTAATGAAAATGTATTGTCATCCCAATATGGCACGGTTGGATAACTTGTATATCTCGGCCCTGGAATATTGTATTTATGAACTAAGTTTGTCCGCATTTTTTTATTTTGAGTAGTTTCTACTCCTATTTAAAATTCTATTATAACCTAAGTTCAACCTATATAGTACCAATCAAAACGAAACACATTAAATTCTTCAATTCATTAAAGCTGCGCAGTTATATCATTCATGCAATACCAAAAAAGGAATGTTGGTATGATAACTTATCTTTTCGACCATAGGATGAAATAAAATACGTTGGAAAAAATTAAGATTTTTAGCCATCATAGTAATCATGTTGATCTCTCTACTCTCTATAAAGCACTGCACTGCTTCCTCCATATTCGTGTTAGATAAAAAATGAAAACTATGATCTAAGTTGTCAAGGGAGTCATCTAGAAAATCTTTATTTTTAACCTGTAAAGCCGTTAGATCTTGCTCCTTTTTGGCAATGTGTAGCACTCTTAAACTTGCATTGTTCATATAGAGTATTTCACGAATCGTATTTAATACTCTACTTTTATAATACATATAATAATCTGTAGGAAATGCAATCTCTTTTGGTTTCGTATACGTCGCTTTTTCTGGAATTACTAAAACCGGACATTTTACTTTAGTAATCACATCACCCGTATTACTTCCAATAGTTTTTTCTTTGAGTCCAGATGCTCCCTTGGTTCCCATAACAATAAAATCAATATCTTTTTCCTGAATTTGTTTTCTAATCGCATCAACAAAAAAGATATATTCATTTATAGTGAAAAAGCGATGTTTTGTATTTAAGGGTAACTTTTCTATGTTTTTGAGCAATATTTGCATTTGCTCTTTATTATTATGTGTATGTTTTTCTATGACCATATCTTTTGAAGCATAGAAAGAATCTCCTCCTATCATTTCTTCAAAGGGAGAAACATGTAGAATATAAAAATTACAATTTATTTTTCTAAAAAATGACAGGGCATACGTTATGGCATTCCATGAATTTTCAGAAAAATCTGTAGGGATTAGGATATTCTTCATCTTAAATACTTTCTAACACCACAAATGTATTAGGATGTATTTATGAAAAGAATGACAAAAATCAGTTTAGCATTATTTTTATTCAACTAACTGAAGTCCAGTTAAATTCAATATTCTAATATTACGTCCTTCGATTTCGATCAGTCCATCTTTCTTAAAATTTGATAGCGTTCGAATCAGGCTTTCTGTGGCTATTCCAGCAACACTGGCCAGGTCATTTCTTGATATTTTGATACTGTCTTCTGGTTTTTTGTTCAGAACCTGAGCAAATTGTAAGATGGTTTGAGCCGTTTTTTTTCGTACCGAACTATATGCCATCTGTAATAGCTGTTCTTTAACTTCAGAAAGGTTATCAGTTAATAATTCCATCAACTCAAGAGAAATATTTTTACTTTTTTCCAAAATCTCTTTGAGATTGTTTTTTGATATTCCAGCCAATTCAGTGTCTTCAACTGCTGTAGCAGATTCTTGATATGGAGTATTATCTACGAAAGAAGAAAATCCTAAGAAATCATCGGCTTTATATAGTGCTGTTATCAATTCCTTGCCACTTTCATCCATTTTATGGCTTTTAATAACTCCTTTTAGGATAAGATATATTTTATTAGAATGCTCTCCTTCTTTATAGATTGCTTCTCCTTTTTTAAAATTAGAAATCTCACCATGATCATCAAAAAAATTCTTGAGTTCGTTTAGATTTCTAAATCCTTCTTCATCTTCGGCTTTTGTTTCAGTATTGTGATTTTGCTCTTCAAGAAGTCTTGAAATTATTGTTGCTTTGGCTAAACGGCTTTCTATTGCGCTTAACAATTCGTCTTCTTCAAAAGGTTTGGTTAAGTAATCATCAGCACCTAAATCCATTCCTTTTCGAATTTCTTTATGCTCAGTTTTTGCGGATAAAAATATAAAAGGAATATGATTTGTAGTTGTATCATAAGACAAAGCCTCGAGGACACCATAACCATCGACTTCGGGCATCATAATATCGCAAACAATAATATCTGGTTTTTCTTCTTTTGCCTTTGTTATCCCCATTTTACCATTTGGAGATGTAATTACTTTATAGTCAGAAAGTTCTAAAAGCTCTGCAGTATTTTCTCTTAGTGCAGTATCATCTTCTATTAAAAGGATAGTTTTCATCAGTTTACCTAATTATTATTGGTCGTTATGTATTGGTGGTTGGTATGGTTACGGTAAAAGTAGATCCTTGGTTTTCTTCACTTTTAAATATAATACTTCCGCCAAGATTTTCCAGGTGGGTTTTTACAATATTTAACCCAATACCAGTTCCTTGATCCAGTAGTGCATTTTCTGCTCTAAAATATCGTTTAAAAATAAAATCTTGTTCTTTTTTAGGAATTCCAATTCCTTGATCGATAATAGTAAATGTAAGGATGTTATCTTCAAAACCTACTTCTAAATCTATAGTTGTATGTTCTCCAGAATATTTTATCGCATTGTTAATTAGATTTGACAAAACAAGTTCCAAAATTTTTTCATCAAATTCTATAACATAACCATCAATGTCCTTAGGGTAATTAATCCTCTGTCCATCTTTAAGCAACATATTTGCATTATAAATCACTTCGTTAATTACTTTGCTCAAAGGAAAGCTACTATATTTGTAACAAACTTTACCGGTTTCTAAACGTTCAATTGATAAAAAATCATTTAGAATATTATCAAGGTATTTTACTTTATTTTTGATCGTACCCAGATGTTTTTCTCTTTTTTCTTGTTGTTCTGTTTGGGTATATTTTCCTGCAAGTGTTGCTGAAGTAAGAATACCGCTCAATGGTGTTTTAAACTCATGAGAAACCAGAGAGAGGAACTTTGTTTTTAACTCATTAAGATCTCTTTCTTTTTCTAAAGCTTCTTTAGCTCTGGCTTCAGCCTCCATTCGTAACTTTACTTCTTCTTTTAATTCTTCAATTGTACTATGTAACTCTTCTGTACGTTCTTCAATTTTCTCCTCTAGCCTTACATTTAATTCTCTGATCTGTCGTTCCTGTTCTTTACGAAAAGAAATGTCAATCACTAGAGCCATTACATAATTATTTCCATAAATAGAAAATGGGTTTAATCCCGCTTCTACAGGAAATTTACTCCCATCTTTTCGTACTCCATAAATATCTCTTCCACTACCCATGGACCTTTTTTCTTTGTTATGCACAAAACCTTCAAAATGTCCTTTATGTTCTTTATGGTGTTCTCGGGGAATAAGAATATTTAATGATTCTCCTACCAATTCATCGGTTTCGTATCCAAATATCTCATTCGCCGATCCATTACATGCTACTATGACCTGATCTTCATTTACAACCACAATACCTTCAGAAATACCTTCTGACAAGAGTTTAAAAATATTACTTTGTTTATCAAAAACCTTCATATAATTATTTGGTAGTAGTTGTTTATTGTAACTAGATTAATTTTATAAAAAGCATCTTTTACTCATAACGTCTCCTGCATAGTGCATTCGCATCCTTAAGAATACACATACTATATATACATTGTAAGTAGTTTATTGATTTTTAAAATAATCCCAAGTTAATTTTGCTATTTCAGCAATTATCTTACGGTTCGTTTCATCACTTTCTTTAGAATCACTAACCAGAACACTCAGATAGAAATAAGAATTGTCTGGTAAAAAAACAATCCCAATATTATTAAGCGCTCCCGTTAAACCGTTATCGTTTTTTCCTGAATAACCAGTTTTATGAGCTACAATAGTTTCTTTTGGCAATAACCCTCTAATACTTTGTTGACCTGTTTTGGTACCTTTTAAAACATTTAGAAGAAAGTTATAACTTTCATTACTCAATAGATTATCAGTATTTTCAAAGAATAACTGTAAAAATTGGTTTGCAGCTTTTGCGGTAGTCCAGTTTTCATATTGATTTTGCCATTCAGCTTGCATTACAATTTCTGTGTGGACTATAGCAATGTCCTCAATTCCAATTTCATGTATGTATGACTCAACTTTGTCCGTTCCTCCAAGCAGTTTGAACAGCACATCACATCCAACATTATCACTCCATGCAACCGTATTTTTAATTATATCTGCTAAGGTTATTTTCGCTCCATTGGGATATTTTTTGCGTAGTGGACTCCATAAATGTTTATATGACTCCATTAACTCTTTATCAATTGAAACGACCTTATCTAAACTTAACTTTCCTTGATCAACTTGATGCAGTGCTGCTAACGCTAAATGATATTTAAACACACTCTGCATTGGCAAATGTTTATTCCCATTAATAGAAATTGTGTCTTGTGGATTGACACCTCTAATTGCAATTCCAACAGTGGCTGATTTATCTTCTAAGACTTTTTCTATTCTTTTTCTAAGGGCATCAATAGATTGTGCTTTGGTTGAATAAAAAGTCATTAAAAATAATAGAATTAATGGTATCCCTTTTTTTATCATTTGTTTTTGCGGTGTTAATTACCAACAACAGAATATCTTTCTTATTGTTGTATTAAATTTTACCTCCAAAAATAATACAAACGATAATAAAAACTTGTACTTCCCATTTGTTATTAGCATTCTCTAGGATACTTTAACTGAAAATTATGAAAAATTCCTTTTACCAATCTCTTTTTTAAACCTGATTTATATCATAAAAATACTCAACATCACTTCCTAAATTTATCTCACAAATTGATAAATTTTATATAATCATGACAACTGCACAAAATATAGGAATTACATTTTATCAAAATCTCGGAAAACTATTTTATGCCGTTGCTGCCTCTGATAAGGTAGTTCGTAAATCTGAATATGATACATTAAAAAAAATCGTAAAATCAGAATGGCTAAAAATAGATGACATTGAAGATGAATTTGGTGTAGATGCGTCTTTTCAAATCGAAATTGTTTTTGATTGGTTAGATAATGAAGAACTTAATGCTGAAGAAAGTTTTAAACAGTTTGAAACCTATTATCACGAAAACAAATCACACTTTAAAGATACTATAAAACAACTAGTTTGGACAACAGCCAATGCAATTGCCGGCGCATTTTCTGGAAAAAACAAATCAGAGTTAATGATGCTAGGTCGGCTAAAACTACTTTTTGAACAATAGAGTGGTTAGCATATCAAAAAAAACACTTCTGGATGTATTCCAAAATGAAGATAAAAACAAAATACAACCGCACAAAATCCTTGAATCTAGTTTCGTATTCAAACTGATTTTTATCATATTTTAAAAACCCTATAGTCTCTAATTTTACCTTGAATTTAAAACATAACAATTATGACACTTTATGCAAAAATAAGCGCTGATTTTTCTGAAAACTATATAGGTTATTCTGCTTTGGCTATCATAGCCTCAACTTGTTTGGGTTCTATTGCTATTATGGCAACATTACTTAATGGAAATGCACCTATACAAATGTTCCTTGTTTTTCTAAGTGTAGTAGTATGTAGTGCTCATAATGCTGCAATATTAACCGTTCAGAAACCAAAATTGGTACTAGATCTTCTAATCACTAGTTTGATTATAAATTCTGTAATAATTATTGGAAACGGGTTTTCTTAATTAACACTTAATTAGTTTGATAAAAAGGTGATTTTCAATAGAAAATCACCTTTTTTGTTTTACTACATTTCCTGATCAATATCATATTTTTTGACCATACGCTATCCTATTTTTATACTACTCAAAAATCAATGTATGAAAACGTTAATCACTTGCCTTGTCCTGCTAAGTCTAATCTCTTGCAAAAATAAAACCTCTACTCAACATAAAATTGAGCAAACAGAAACAGAATCTCATATTGAGCAAAAAACCGAAGACACTACATCAATATTTTCTGAAGATAATCTGGAGTTAAATCAAGAAAAAACAAAGGCTATAAAAAGAGAGCGCTTAATAACTGCAGAAGATGATAAGCCTCAATTACAAGAGCTTGTAATCTCTAAAAGTTTTTTCAAAGAAGAAGATCATTATATTCTGGATTACCAATATCCTTATCTCAATGAAAAAATCGATCCCAAATACTCCTTATTTAATGACTACATCACAGAAAATTATTTAAACATAGAAAAAACAGAAAATCAGATTCTTGAGGATAAAGAGCTTCTTTGTGATACCCTAAAAATTAATAGAATTAGAGATAAAAGAAGTATCGATTATAAAATTTATAGTGCAAAAAATAATCTCATAAGTGTAGTCCTTTATAAGGAAAATTATTATTCGGGAATGCTATATTCTACATATCTTTTTGATTGTGTGAATTTTGATCTCAACACCTATGATTTCATGTATTTTGATGATTTTTTTCAAATTGGCTCAGAAGAAGAAGTCTTTAGTACTATAAACACTATCATAAAAGAGAATATCAGATCAGGAGAATTTTATTATGACTGTTGGGAGTTATCCAAAGGTGATTTTAAGGCGTATAAGAACAACTTTGTAGTTAATGATGATACTGTAGAATTCTACTTTGACGATTGTGTTATTTGTCCATCGTATACAGGAACATACTCTATAGAGATTCCTATAAAAAAAATCATGCACCTCATCAAAAAGTATAATAATACTCCTAAAATTGGTTAGTTTTTCGAATTCATTATTATACATTAGTATTCAAAATAAGCATAACACGCTACATCCAAAATCTTTGAACACAATATAAAAATTAATGAAAAGTAGTTTTAATAATATAATAGATTCGAAAACACCTGTATTGGTAGATTTTTTTGCCGATTGGTGTGGACCATGTAAAGTACTCGCTCCTATCCTCAAGGAAGTAAAAGATGACCTTGGCGAGAATATTAAAATTGTAAAGATCGATGTAGACAAAAACCAGCCTCTGGCATCAAAATACCAGGTTCTTGGTGTGCCAACTATGATTTTATTTAAAGACGGAAAACAATTATGGAGGCAATCGGGGGTACTACAAAAAAATGACCTTTTAGATATAATAAGTTCACATGGTTAACAATGAAAATTAATGCATACATAGATCATACTGTTTTAAAAGCTAATACCACAGTTAATCATATTAAACAACTTTGTACAGAAGCAAAAGAACATCGATTCTATTCTGTTTGTGTAAATAGTTATTACGTCACTTTGGCAGAAAGCGAACTCATGAAAATCGACATCAAAATAGCCGCAGTAGTAGGATTTCCCTTTGGAGCAATGGCCTCAAAGACAAAATTTATGAAGCAAAACAATGTATTGAAGATGGCGCACATGAGATTGATATGGTACTTAATATAGGGTTACTAAAATCTGGTTATTATAAGATTGTCGAAGATGAAATCAAGACTATTAAAAAAGAAATTGGAGGGCATATCTTAAAAGTTATTTTTGAAAATTACTACCTCACCGATAAAGAAAAGAGAATTGCTTGTCAATTATCTTTGAATGCTGGTGCAGATTTTATAAAAACATCTAATGGTTTTGGCACTGGAGGAGCTACTCCCGAAGATATATTACTTATGAAAAATGAAATACGTAGTAGTACTCTCAAAATAAAATCCTCTGGAGGAATTCGAGATCTTAAAACAGCAAAACCATATATTAAAATGGGAGTTGATAGAATAGGTATATCATCCAGTGTTGCCATAGTAACTTCAAAATAAATCAGAAGAACATTTACATTTTTTTGGAATCGCCAGGAAAACTCGAAGAAACCATTTTACTTTATAAAAATCAGATTTGTGCTAAATGGATTGCAAGCACTTTTCTATATGATCCTTTTTATTACAATGAAGTTAGAGAAATGTTGGCATGTACAGGAACCTATGATGATAAACTTGTTTGGGTATCAGTGAAAAAACCACTTTGAATATTGTACCCTTCCATTTTAAAACATTCAAATAAGAAGCGATCATTTTTTGTTTAGATAAAAAAGAAAACCTCATAAACATACTTCAAAAGATTAATTTTGAAGTATGTTTATGAGGTCGCAACAACAATGGGGGTTTAAATTTTAAATGTTATTACTGGCTTATTTGCGTGATTCACGATATCCTCACCAATACTTCCATTAAAAAAATGAGCTAAACCACGACGACCATGAGTAGGAATGGCAATGATATCTGCTTGTATTTTATTGCTATAATTAAATACTCCACTTTCTACACTATAATCATTAAAGTAGACTACATTGTTGTACATATCCATATCTCCAGAATCTGCTTTGAATAAAAATTCTCTTACCCTTTCTTCAATCTCTCCTGAACTTCTAAATCGTTCCCCAGGTAGGTTTATATATAATAAATGTACATTAGCTCCAAATGAGTTAAATAGTTTTATAGCATTATGATAAGGCCTTATATTCTCTATCTTAAAATCACAAGCAAATACTACTTCTTTTATCCTAAAATCTTCTATTGGATTCTTAATTACTAATACAGGAACATCAGCTGTTCTAACCACTTTCTCTGTATTCGAACCTATAAAAACCTCCTCAGATAAGCCACTAACCCCATGAGAACCCATAACGATTAGATCTACATCATTTTCATGTGCTACTTCATTAACCTCACTAAATATCTTATAATTCTGAACAGTTTCTGTTACTTTGATTCCTTCTAGGTAATCTTTATCCAAAAAAGCACTAAACCTATTTTCTGCAAGTTTCATATAATACATTGCTTCATTGATCTCCTGACCTTCATTTTTGGTCAATACTGCTTCGGATAACCCTAACATATGCAAGACTACAATTTCTGTATTTTGCTGTTTAGCTATAAGTGCAGCAACCTGTAATGCATATTCAGAATATTCAGAAAAATCTACTGGGACAAGAATTTTTTTCATAATGTATAGTATTAAGTGTTTTTACAATGTCAAAATTAGAAGATGTAATCACCAATTAATATGATAATTATCATATTGTCTAATTCCTATAAAACAATTTATTTGTGGTATCTTTCTATAATGTTAAAACATTATAATATTACAGTAAAAGGAAAAGTTCAGGGAGTTTGGTATCGTAAAAATACTCTTGACAAAGCCAAAGAGCTTGATATTAAAGGTCTCGTAAAAAATCTAAACAACGGAAATGTATATATTGAAGCTGAAGGGAGCCAAAATCAGCTTAATTCGTTAATAGAATGGTGCACTAATGGACCTGATTTTGCAAAAGTAGATGATATCTCTTTTGAAAAAGGAGATCTAAGGTTCTTTAAAAACTTTGAGATTATATACTAACTTATTTATAACACTTTTTAATCAAATCATAAAATAGTTCATACTTCATTAGGTGTAATATCGGACAATATCAAAAAAGTAGTTGTATCTCCATATTGCATTAACTTATCTATTAAGTCTTGTAAATGCAATTGATCTTTAAGCACAACTTTAAGGTGAACATTTTGGTTTCCTGTAATACGATGGGCTTCTTTAATTTCTGGTAACTTGTTTATAAGTATAAAAAGAGCTTTTAAGTTTCCATGAAATACTTTTACTAATACAAAGGCTTCAATTGTATATCCCAGTAATTTATAATCTAGAGATAGATCATAATGTTTAATTATCCCTGTATCTTCCATTTTTTGAATTCGTTCCCGAACAGCAGATGGAGAAAGATTAATAATGCGTCCCAAGTCTGCAAAAGAAATCCTGGAATTCTTTTTTAAATGAGACAGTATTTTGTGATCAATATTATCTACTGTTGATTCGTGTTTCATTTTTGTATAATTAAATTTATTCGATTTCAAATATAACTATTAACCGCATAATCAACTTCATATTGAATATTTCTATCTTTAATTTTGATAAAAAATATAACTATGAGTATTGCGATCATTTTTAATAATAAAGACCCTGAACCTTGGGCAGAAAAACTAAAATCTAAATTATCTGACATCCCTATTCAAATTTATCCAGAAATACATGATCCATCGATAGTCGAATTTGTATTATGCTGGAAGCCAGATCGTAATATTCTTTTACAATTCCCTAATCTTAAAGTAGTTCAATCTGTAGGAGCTTCAGTAGAGCATATTATTAAAACACAAGAACTACGTAATACAATTACATTAAGTAGAATAGTAGACAACAATCTCTCTAATGACATGTGGGAATACCTTCTGACTGCTATATTATCAATCTTAAAAAACAACTTCATATATACTCACCAACAATCTATAAAAGTATGGAAACAGCAACCCTATACTACTATTCAGAATACAACAATATCTATTCTTGGTCTTGGAAAAATAGGTTCTTTTGTTGCAGAAAAACTAAGTAATATAGGATTTACTGTTAAAGGTTGGTCTTCTTCTCCAAAGAGTATTGATAAAGTTAAAAGCTATTCTGGAATTGAGGAATTAGATACTTTCTTAAATAACACTGATATACTAATCAACATATTACCTCTCACTGACACTACCGAAAACATCCTTAATTCTGCCAATCTTAAAAAAATAAATATTGGAGGGTATTTGATTAATGTTGGACGAGGTGAGCATCTTGTAGAAAGTGACTTTTTAAAACTTTTAGAAGAAAAACATCTTTCTGGAGCAACACTTGATGTTTTTAGAACAGAACCGTTACCCCAAGATCACCTTTTCTGGAATCATTCAAAAATTCAAATTACGCCTCATGTTGCTAGTCTGACCAATATAGCATCTGCTATATCTCAAATCATAGAAAATTATAATAGATTTCTATCTGGTAATTCATTATTACACACTGTTTGTTTAAAAAAAGGGTATTAGGTATGAATACTACATTTCATTTTGCGTTTAAAGTAAAAGACATCAAAAGCACAAAAGATTTCTACATAAAAATATTGGGTTGTAGCTCTGGTAGAGAAACAAAAGATTGGATTGATTTTGATTTTTATGGTCATCAACTTTCTGCTCATGTTTCTACTGCTATTCCTGATCTGGATTATTGTGGAATCGTTGATCAGGTTACTGTACCTATTCCCCATTTTGGATGCATCTTACAAGAAAAAGAGTTTGACACTTTAAGTAAACGATTGCAGGACTATCGTATTGATTTTATTATTAAACCTCAAATTCGTTATACAGGACAGGTAGGAGAACAAAAAACAATGTTTGTATTAGATTTTAGCAATAATTCTATAGAATTTAAATGTTTTACAAAGCAAGAAGAGGTATTTAAATAATGTTTCCTGATAACTCAAAAACCTTGAATTTGACAGGTATATCTTGATTTAAGACACTAATAATAAGTTAAATATAATATTTTTCAGCAGATCCTAAATGTGAATTCTTAACAAAAAAAGACAAAGGCTATCTTTCTAGACAGCCTTTATCATATATAAAATATCTCAACACTATTTTTACTTATTTTTTTAAGTACTTTATAGTTTTAATTATGTTATCTGGTCGATTGTAAAAATGAATCATGTATAAACCAGCTTTTTGTTTTTCTAAATCTATTTCATTAAAATGTTTAAATTTTTCTGATAATATGATTTGTCCTAATTGATTATATATTCTATAGTTTCCTTCAATTGACGATTCAATTTTTATCATACCTGTTCCTGGGTTAGGGTACATCTTAATTATTGAAGAATTAACTTTATCTGCCATAGTAGATAATAACGAACTGTTGTCAAACCCTTCTTTTATCCAGGCATTAATAGGAGCAGCTGTATAAGCGGTATCCCAGTTTAAATAATTCATGCCCTCTAAATTTTGATAATATTCATCTCTACCGGATAAACCAAGAACTTCAGTGACATATCTATCGAAAGAACGACTAGGGTCTGGATATGCAGGCGTAATAGTATTGGTAGCCCCTGTTTGTGTCATCCAGCTATTTAAAGAATAACGTAAACCATCAACATTAAATGTATTAGCAGTATCATCTTGTAGTTCAAAAGTATTATTGCTCATTATAGACCTATGGTCATCATCGACCATGTTAACCATAAAACCGCCAGTTCTAGATTCGGACTGTGTAATCTCGTTATCGGTTATCGATACATTGGTGTTGTTAACTAAAGCACTTATTCTAAACATATCACCAGTTCCTAAATTGTAAATAATATTTTTACTAATGGTAAGGTTTCTATTTTCTCCTGTAACAGAAATACCCCTTACATTATCGACCAATGGGTTGTTTTGATGAATGATAAGATTTTTCATAACGTCTCCACCATCCCAGTCATTAACATCAATACCCCATCCCAAAGTTCTATCCGTCTGTTGCGACAAACCAATTGAAGTCATAACATTTTCCTTAATGGTTATATCTTTAAAACGATGAGGTTGTATATGATCATTACCTCCCATACTGATTCCTACTTCACAGTCGTTATAAAGGTTATTCTCTAAGGTTATGTTAACAGCATCTCCTGTATCTGTATTAGCCCACTTGGTTCCAGTACTTGAAGGCCTATGGAAAGCATTTCTTCTAAAAATGGCATTTTCAGTATGATAAAAATAGGTGTTGTGGTTAAAAATAGTAGCTTTTCTATAATTAGGGTCGCTAGTTCCAGCTTTGGAAAACCAACCATTGTGGTCGAAAATATTCTCTTCAACGAGAATTCCACCTTTTATGTTACTACTAAACAATCCTTGGGAGTGAACAACTTTACCATTATTATTATTGAGCGTACCATAATTGTTTCTAATAACGTTTCTTCTAACTCTAATATTTTCAATGGTACCTCCTTTTATGGTTTGAATAACATTACTTCTGTAAAAGTTAAAAGTACACCCTTCTATTAAAAGGTTTTCAATGGTATGGTTTCGAGCGGTGTAAAAATTAAAACCATCTTCACCTTGATGGTCAACATATTCTGGATCATTTGGATTTCTTGTATGAGCATAGAAAGAAAGTCCAATAAACCAAATATGTCTGGTGTCACGACAACATCCACTAATACCTGCATTACTACCTGTTTTAAGTAGAGGAGGTTCATTACTAGAGCCGTAAGAGGCGAAAACTATGGGGCGTGTAAAAGACTCACCATTTTTTTTGTAATTACCTATTCTTTGATAGAATACATCCCCTCTTTTCAGAAGAATCCATGCAGCATCTCCATTAGATACATTTTGCATAGCGGCTCCAATGGTTCTAAAGGCTCTAATGGCTCCTGAAGGTAGAATAGGGTTACTTCCTATTTCTGTTGCTGTGTTTGAATAAACTTCTCCTGTATCATTATCTCCCGAGGTACTAACATATAAGATTTTTGATGCATTTGCAGGATCCAATATGCTCCAACCATCTGGATCATATGGATTTTCGACAATCTGCCCATTAACTGTTAGTAGTCCAAGAAAAGTTATCAATGTAAAATTGATTTTTCTGCTTTTTAAAATTTGCGAAAAAAAAAGAGGTAATTTTTTCATTGTTAATTATATTTAAGTTGGATTTAAATATATAATTATATACTGTAAAAAGGCAAACTAATCATCTTAGAAATAAGTTAAATTTTATATATCAAATAGCTAGTAACCATATAACATTAATTATGGCTGTTTTTAATCTATTTCATCTTACTCTATTTAACGATTCTATTTTTTTAAGACCTGTCTTGTAGTAAACATTTTAAAAATTATCATATTAGGTATTCTAAAGGAAGTTGAAAACATGAAAAACCTTTCTTTTAAATCGATATATCAATGATAAAATTTAAACTCTTGTTTTCTTTTTTTCAATTGTCTTGCTACATCACTTCATGTTTTTTAAAAGTCAACTCAAAATTCTGTTCATTTGATTTCGCATATGTTTTTGGCCCTTACAAACTCAAATTAATATGGCCATTATCATATTAATGATACTCGCAAGAATTCTATAATGTCTAAATGCTATTCCTAATTGTGAAGAATTACACTTCTTGAACTATTGTGCATTTTGAAATTTTTGAATTCCGAATTCTTCAATTCGATTTCTATGATTTTGAAAAAATTTGATTTTTAATTAAGGCAAAAACGATATGTATTATTTGGTTTAAACCACTTTAAGAAATAAAGTCTATGGATGGCTATAGATACCCCTAGACTTTATGAAGGAGTATAAGGTAAAAAGAAACTATTTCATACATTAATTTCTTGTGAGCAGTGTATTTGTATTTTTTTAAATTTCAAAACAAGTTAAATGCACTTGATTTAATATCATTAAACAAGAATCTTTTTTAATTTATAATAATCAAAACCCGATCACTTCGTATAAGTACTTTCTAGCCATTTTTGCATATACCAAAGGTTCTGCTTTGGCAGGATCCTGCTCTGCTTCTACAACAAGCCATCCTTCATAATTAGCTGCTGCTAAAACCTCAAATATAGGTTCAAAATCTAGACATCCTTCTATATCTCCTGGTACTGTAAAAATTCCTCTTAGAATAGATTCTTTGAAAGAATAATTATTTGTATCAGATTCTTTCATTTTTGGCGCTCTGATATTTTTTAAATGTACGTGCTTAATACGATGTGCATATTTTTTAGCTAATTCTAATGGGTCTCCTCCTGCAAAATAGATATGCCCTGTATCTAGTAGTAAATGAACCAATTCAGGATCAGTATTTTCCATTAATCGATCAACTTCTTCCATGGTTTCAACTCCTGTTCCCATATGATGATGGTAACAAAGTCTCATATCATTGTCTTTGGCAATTTGACCAATGTGATTTAGTCCAGCGGTTACATCATCCCATTGCTTATCTGTAAATATAGCTTTATTCGCTTTTAATGCAATGGGTTGCTGATGAGACGAACCACCAAGTTCTGCCACCACTACATCAGTTCCTCCCATGGCCTTGATAAACTCTAACGATTTTTTAAAATCTTCTATCGTTTTATTATACATGTCTTTTATAGAAAAATATGTGCTAGTCCAAGGTTCAGAAACCCGCAAACCTCTAATATCAAGTTCATGAGTCAGTTCTTGAATATCTGTTGGATATTTATGACCAACACTACAGCCTTCAAAACCTGCTAGTGCCATTTCACTAACACATTGCCCAAAAGGAATACCTATATCAATATCCAAAAAATCATCGTTCCACCACGATGTTGGTGTAATACCAATAAAAACTTTGTTGTTATTAAATTGATTCTTCATTTTTAGTTTATTTTAAAGTTTGGTTATTTATTAAACAGTTGGAATTTTAGGTGGATCCTCCCAAGTACCATAGCCAGGTGCCTTTGCTCCCATTGGATGTGCCCCTATAGTTGGCCAAAGCAGTCCCTCCTTATATGCATTTTCAGAAACCACAAACGTACTATCACTATTACTAACTCCATATTTTTCTAACCAGTAATTAGGTAATTGATACCAAGTTCCTACAAACCACATTTTAATTATATTTCGAGCAACAGGACCTAGTTTACTATTACTTAAAATTCTATGACGAATTTCCTTATCTAAACTTGTTTCATCATCTGAATCTGTTTGGATTTTGTTAAATGTATCTATCAGTTCTTGAAAAATAGTTACTCCTACTACATTTTTAACGGTACTATAATAAGCTTCTGCTACTCCAGTACCTTGTAATTGAAAAGAGGTAAAAGCTGTTAACTTTTCTGATAATTTCAAAAAAAATTGAAATTCTATTAGGTTTATGTCCATAATAATTACTGTTTTTGATAATTATACTTTTGATATTTCAGGTACTTTATCTACTTCAAAAGTGGGCGCCCCATAAACGCCTTCTTTTCCAGGAATAGGGTTATGAATAAGCTCATAAGCCATATTTTTTAATACAAACATTTCTCCAATAGCAGGAATCAGATTTTGTGGATTTCCATTAAAAGCATCATTAATTTTTGCTAAGAAATTTTTGTAATATGTATTAAACTTTACATTCGCTTCATACAATTCCGACTCTTCAGGATAATCTTCCATCTTGGGATTAGTTTTGATATTATACACGGCATCCCAATCAATTGTTAACTCTTTTCCTTTGGGATTACCTGCCGTGTCTCCTGCAAGGTAATACCTACCTAATTTGATCTGCTCAAATCGGTAATAGTGAGATAATTCCCCTTCATTATCATAAATAGCACCTTCAAACCCTTCTCCTTGTTCTGATATTAATCGAATAGCTTCTAAGGCTGATTCTAGATTTGTTACCGGAATTATTTCTCCTCCACCTGAATAATAATATTCTGGAGTTATTTGTCGCTCAGGATCACCTTTAAAAAATTCTTCTTCTCCTAATTTTAATGATAGTTTTGTTAAACCTTCACCTATAAATGCATAAAATTCACCTATGCTATAAAAATGCTTTTCTTCTCCTTCTGCACTTATATAAGTTGGTAAAATTCTTTTTCTGGAAGTATTTTTAAAGGAGGTAAATTGTTTTGGAACATGTCCATCTTGATATTCTCTTGCAGGCCGTTCTATCATCAAGAAATTATCAATTGTTTTTGGAGAAAAGCTTTCAATATTAACTTCAAAATCTTCTTCTCCATTTGGTAAATACGTTGGGAATTCTGGTACAAAACCTTCTTTTATTAAATTTGGAGCGCCTCCAATTGCATTTAAAACATTTGCTGCTAATGTTAGATGTAACATTTCTTCAACCACAATTACTCTAATTACATTATAAGCTTCTAAATTAGAATTTGGTTTCATAGTGTACATTGATGTTATGTATGGAGGAATAGTTGCATGTTCAAGCTGTATAGCTGCATACAAATACTCATACAAATCTTCTACATCATTAATTTCTCTGAGTGTCATTTTATATTAGTTTTTGATTGGTATTGATTTTATTTTATCGAAAAAAATTTGCGTTCTTTTTCTTTTGAAGGACAATTTTTTTATCCTGATATAGAATTGTAAATTGGAGATGCTATTTCGGTCTTAGATGTTATTTTTTTTAAATCTTTTATTACCTCTTCTGCACTCAAAAAACACATTGCTGCCATAGTTAGTGTAGTATTAGAAGTACCAATTGTTGGCATACTTCCTGCACCAATGAGGAATAGGTTATCATAATCCCATGATCTCTGTTTGAAATTTACTACTGAATTCCTTTCAGATGTTCCCATAATATGAGTTCCTGCAATGTGATTTCCTCCTCTAATAGCATAGCCACTTCCATTATAATTTACATAACCATAATCCAGTGGATCATATATTGAATAATCTTCTGCGCCTAATCGTTGAAAAAGTTGTTTGGATAATTCTCTTCCATATGCTACTCCTTCCATAGAATAATCAGGCACATGAAAAGAAACAACAGGGCGCATGTTTCCTAATCGATCTCTATACTGCGGATTTACAGAAATTTTATTACTTGTTTCTGGTAACATTTCTACCATAAAAGCCAGTAACAATTGTCTTGAAACTTGACTGACTAATTCTTTTCTAAGGGCTGTGCCATATTTGTTTTTATTATCAACAATATCTAATAGATTAGTGTATGGAGAACCCGTAGCCCATCCCCATCCATCATTGTGAATGTCTACAGCAAAGGCAGCTTGTTTTCTTCTAAAATGACCACTTCTAATATCTGAAATACCAGAAGTACAGATAGTTCCTCTAAAAGTACCTGTATTTTCAGGCAATAACCCCCAGCATAATAAATAAGGATGGTCCATAAAATTTTTCCCCATTAAATTACTCGTGCTTTTTAGGCCAGAAGCTAACATTAATCGTGCATTTTCAATAGCATTTGCAGCTAATATAAATATCTTTCCTTTTAAAACTCCAGATTCATATTCGCTACTATTTACATCTTTATAGTTTTTATATTCTATAGACGTTACTCGACCATTTTCTGGATTAACAACTACCTTAGAAGCAATTGTTTGAGGTAATAAATCTACCCTTCCTGTTCGTAGCGCTTTTGCGAGAGTTTTTCGAGCATCGTACTTTGCTTGTACAGGACAAATTGGAGTACAATTATTATTCCCTTGACATCTTTCCCCTATCTCTGCCTGATGAGAACTCACTGCTGCAACAGGTCTATATACTTCACCATTATTATACTTCCTATATTCCACATTAGGAATCCCATTTCTACCCTGGGGAAAACTTCTAACTTTTAATTCTTTTTTATCCCCATCTAGTTCTAGCGTAGTTCCATTTATGTCTTTGGCAACACATTTATCTAGATATGATGGCGGCATTTGATGCATTGGATATACATAATTATCCGCATACAAAGAAGTCTCTGAAAATTCTTTTGTAATAGGATCAAGATGTTTAAATTCTTGACTTTCAACATTACCAGACACACCTATTTCTTTCTCTGCCATTCGATAATAAGGTTGCAGTTCTCTATAAGTAATAGGCCAATCTAACCCCTTATCAAATAAGGTTCTCATTTTGAAATCTTCTGGCAACATTCTAGGAGTCTTTGCTTCCCAATGCATTGTAGTTCCTCCTACTACTCTACTATAAGAAGTATCTGTTACAAATGGCCCATTTTGCACCATATAATTATCTGTATTAGGATGTCCTAATCTAGCCTTCTGAACTTTCGGACTTCGTGGCATCGGTGCATTTGGATTACTCTTATACGGAGCATTGTTGTCTTTAGTAACAGCGGTATAAAAAGTGTTTAGTAATTTTTCGTAACCAGTAAGCGATAAATCTTTTCCTGGTCCCGCTTCAACAATTAATACACTAAACCCTTCTTTGGCAATTTCGTTTGCAAGGATAGATCCACTTATACCTGACCCCACAATTACAACATCATATACTTTTTGGGACGCAGTACTATGATCTATAGTATACGTGATTTTACTATGGTCATTACTCATTAGTTTTAGTTTTTAGAGTTTATAAAATTAAGTTTGATATAAAAACCTATGGGGTAAAGGCTATCTCGGTAATCGAAACAACCATATAAAGTTTTTAAAATGTTGTTTTTCAGTAAACTATGTATTCAAACAAGCTC
The DNA here is from genome assembly GCA_947498785.1 of uncultured Aquimarina sp. Classification (GTDB taxonomy): domain Bacteria; phylum Bacteroidota; class Bacteroidia; order Flavobacteriales; family Flavobacteriaceae; genus Aquimarina. The sequence goes on from CANMLS010000012.1 coordinate 61,722, forward strand.
CAATAGTTTACATATAAAATCAAATTATTGACTATAATAAATTACATATTAAAAGATAAGTAGTAAAAATCACTTTAAAACAAAAACAAGTTTAAAAAATTATCATTAAAAATTTCTTGTACGAAATGTTGTAAGTAAAATGAAAAAAAAAATTCAAAAAAAACCATTTTAGTACTACCTCTATCTAAATTTAACCTTTTAGATCTGGAAAAAAAAATTACACTATCCCTTATTAGCTGATCAATATTCAAAAAAGAGAAAACGGGGAGATTTCCGACAAAATACAAAAATTATCTTTCTTTGAATTATTTTTAATTTTCTAGTATGTTAAATTAATGTTATGTTTTAATGTGGTCTTCTTAAAGTTGGATAATATGGCTAAATTAAGTGTTATTTAACTGTTTTTCTGTGTAATAGCATTTACATATCATATATATTTTTTGAATTAACCATTTATATATACTCTTAAACCTATGTTAGATATACCAACATTAGCTTTAGCTAACCTAAAAGAATGGACTGCTCTTAGAAAACCTATTGCAATCCAAAAAGTATTGGAGAATATATCTCCAGAAGATGGACGCCCAGGTGCAATTTTAGCATCCCCATCCAGAAGTAACCCTAACTATTATTTTCATTGGGTTCGAGATGCAGCAAGAACAATTCGAACTTTAGTTGCATTACAATCACTGGATACTTATGAAACTTTTTTAGATTCAACAATCAAGCGATATGTTGAATTTTCAAAGATTAACCAAAACACACCAACCCCAAGCAATAGTTTGGGAGAACCAAAATTTTATGTTGATGGTACAGCGTATTTTAAACCTTGGGGTAGACCTCAAAATGATGGACCAGCAGAAAGAGCCATTGCTTTAATTAGATGGGCCAACTTATTATTAGAAGATGGACGAAAGGATTATGTAACAGAAAACCTTTATGACGGAAAAGAACCTTCAGAAAGTGTTATAAAAGCAGATCTTGATTTTGTTGGAAATCACTGGCAAGATTCATGTTTTGATCTATGGGAAGAGGTCAACGGCACACACTTTTATACTAGAATGCAACAGAGGACTGCACTTCGTGAAGGAGCAGCTCTAGCAAAAGCTTTAAAGGATAATGGTGCTTCAACCTTTTATAATGAACAGGCAGAAAAAATTGAAGATGATATGGAACGTTTCTGGGATGCGCAAAATAATCATTTAAAAACTACAATAGATTGGAAGGGTGGAGCAAATTATAAATATTCAAATTTGGATATTGCCATTATTTTAGGATCCTGTTATGGCTATTCTAAAGACTTTCCTTTTTATTCACCAAATCATGACAGGGTATTGGCTTCTGCATTTTCTATTCATAATGCCTTTCTTGATCTTTATCCTATTAACTCTATTAAAGAATTAGATGGTGAACCTATGGGTCCAGGTATCGGAAGATATTCTGAGGACATATATAACCCGAATGGAGGTAAAGCCAATCCTTGGTTCTTATGCACTTTAGCAATGAGCAGTTTGTGTTACCAAGCTGCTAAATTATATGATAAGGATAAGACTATAAAAATAAACGACCAAAATATAGGATTTATTTCTTTAGCTATCAATTCATCAGAAGAATCTACGAAATTAAAAGTTGGTGATATTATTAAATCTGGAAAAATTAAAAATAAAATCATATCAGGTTTAAATACTCTAGGCGACACCTATTTACGAAGAGTACAATATCACGGTGCAGAGGATGGTTCCTTATCTGAACAATTTGATTTAAATACAGGATTCATGCTTAGTGCCAGAGATTTGACCTGGAGTTACATTTCATTAATTATCGCCATTGACCTTAGAGATAATACTCCTATTAATGATGATTAATCGTATTTAATTATTTATTCCGAATTTTAAATTAAAGCTTTAACATGAAGTTGAAAAGATAAAATAACTTGATTTTAAAAAATTTACAACGCTGTTTGCTTGTAATTTAGAATTCGGATTTAATTCCACATTGTGGAGTATAATTAAATGAGGTTTTCCTCTAAACTTTACCAAAAGTAATTTTTCAACTTTCTGTTACATGGATATGTCAGACATAGTTAGTTGATGAAACTCTTATCTACATTTAATCATACAAAATGGAAAAAAAATCAAAAAATCGAGAAATCTATTTTAGTTTCTTTATGTTTACAGCAGACTTAAGACCACACGACACCAATTATACGAAAATACTTATCAACCATCTTGAAGCCCTTACAAAAATGGGGTATACTGGTTTTGATATGCATATCGCTTCTCCTACAGGTAAGATTGATTATAATCTTGAAATTGAAAACTACAAATGTTTAAAAGAAGCTTTTAATAACGCTGGCTTCGCAGCTAGTAAATTCAACACAAATGTAGGAACAACAAAGACATTCGACCCTACTTCTCCTTATAAAGAGCAGCGCGAACAAGCATTAGCTTATCTTAAATCTCGTGTAGACATTACATCTATTCTTGGAGGAAAAGACGCTATTATGTCTGGACCTTTTCTTTATCCTTATGGTATATTTCCTATTACAGATGATGGAGAGGCATTGTGGAGCGATGCTTTACAAGATTGGATGAAACCACGTTATAAAGATGCTATTTCTATTTTTCAAGAATTAGTGGACTATGCTGTTCAAAAAGAAGTCATTCTTGCTATTGAGCCAATTAAGAATTGGGAATCTCCTCCACCTAATATGGTTTCTGAAGTATTGGATTTTTGCGATACTATCGATGAGTCATCTCCATGTGGAGTAGCTTTAGATACCGCACAATGCGTATTAGAAAGTCAAGGTCCTTCTGTATTTAAAAACAATATCGCTAGAGCTGTAAATAAAAATAGATTATACTATATCCATATTTCTGCACCAGATCGCGGACGGATACATGATAGTTGGATTCCATGGGATTTTATGCTGGGAGAAATTGAACCTGTTTATGATGGACCTTATTTAATTGAAGTCTTTAATGCAATTCCACCTTTCGAAAGCTCGATGAGAATGACTCGTAGACGCTTCTGGCGCCCGAATGAAGATCCATCGTCTCATTATCCCAGTGCCTATGACATAGCAGAATCAGCAATAAAAGAATTGCAAGAGCAACTTGAAAAATTAAATTATTCAACCGTATATTAAGATGACAGAGCCTATAAAAATTATTGTAAAATCATCAGGTGATATCAAAATTCATACTTTTATTTCATCTTATGAGGATAATAACATCGCCAATGCTACGCATATCATCGAAAGTAAAAATATACTTGTTATTATAGATGGACAATTTCTTACTCCTTTTGCAAAAGAATTTAGAGCCTATGCTGACAGCATTAATAAACCTATAGATAGACTTTATATTTCTCATAGACATCCTGATCATTGGTTTGGAGTGTGCGATGCATTTGATGATGTAGCTTTATATACATTATCTGAAACACTAAATTTCATCCAAGAGCATGGAGAAGAGTCCAGAAAAGATCATATCCCAAAATTAGGAGCTGATCTTGTACCAAAAAAAGTAGTAGTTCCGGAAAATATAGTAATGCCTGGTGTAGAAATAATTGATGGAGTAACTTATGTTTTTGATAGAATCGTAGATACAGAAATAGATTATCTACTCACCATTAAACTTCCTGAATTAAAAACTTACATAGTTCAAGATTTAATCTACAGCGGGACACACCTTTACTTAACCAAAGATATGGATCATTGGATTCAAGTCTTGAGTGAAATGCTAGTTTCTGATTATGATCTATTCTTGGCAGGACACGGTTTACCCGCAGATAAGAATGAAGTAGTCGAAAACGTCAAATATCTTACGGCAGCTAAAAAAGCAATTTCTCAGGGGAAAAAAAATGATACTTTCAAAGACTTCATGCTTACAAGATTTCCCAGTAGAGAATGCCCTGGGATATTTGATATATACATTCCTCGCTTATTTGACGGAGCAAGTCCTTTCTAACACAAATAAATTCTAAAAAACATATCTTAAAACTATAAATCATGGAAACAAAATATTCAGTAGGTCAATATCTTGTTGATAGACTTACACAATTAGGTTTGAGTCATTTATTTTCCATTGCTGGCGATTATACCATACAATGGGTAAATAACTTTGTAGAACCTAGTTCAATTGAAGTAATTGAAGAAGTAAATGAGTTAAATGCTACTTTTGCCGCCGATGGATATTCTAGAGTTGCAGGATTAAGTGCAACCTGTTTTACTTATTCTGCAGGTACATTAAGCGCCGTAAATGCAATTGCAGGAGCTTATGTAGAGCGGGTACCCATAATTTTAATTAATGGTTCTCCGAATATAAATCAACGATTAACTTTTGAACAAACAGGTTTTACGGCTCACCATCTTATTAAAGGTAATACTGATCTTAAGGTTTATGAAAATATTACAGTTGCTGCTGTTAAAATTGATAATCCTGATTTGGCACCAATGCTTATTGACTACGCGTTAACCAAATGTATTTCTGAAAAACGCCCTGTTTATATTGAACTTCTTGATGATATGGTTTACAAAGAGTGTGCAACTCCACAAGGAGAGCTTAAACCTGCTAAAACGTATTCTGACGAAAACAACTTAGCACAAGCCATAAAAACAATTCAAGAAAGGTTAGAAAGTGCTACAAATCCAATGATTTGGGTTGGTCCAGAGGTAGATCGTTTTGATTTAAACGAAAAAGCACAAGAATTAATTCAAAACCTTAACATTCCTTTTGTTACCGAACTTTTAAGTAAAGCTATTCTATCTGAAAATAGCCATCTTTTTGCTGGTGTATATGATGGACAAGCATCTTCTCCTGCAACACAAGTATTAGTTGAGAAATCTGATTTTGTTCTTGCTTTAGGTGTATGGTTAACAGATATAAACTCATTAGGTGAAGGTGTTGATTATGATAAAACAGCACTGATTTCATTCGACACGTTAAAACTTGGAACTATCTTTATACCTCAAATAGGATTAGCAGATTTTATCAATGGTATCATAGCAACAGAAATATCATGCAAGTCACAAGCTGTTGAAATGAAAACGCTAGCCACAGCTGGTGTAGACGCATCTGATGAAATTTCTTACCAAGGATCTCATGAAATCCATAAGGAACAATATGCTTCTGGCCAATCATTTGTTGAAACAGCACAGGTTGATGAACTCCCTAATATAGATTTGTCTGATGAAATAACATATCAAGGGTTTTATGATTTTATACAAACACAGCAATATGTTACCAATAAAACGCTTGTAGGTAGCGATGCTAGTCTAAATTACTTTGGGAATATTTTATTAAAAGTAGGCGCTCCAAAAGGATTTGTTTCTCAATCATTCTATTCTGCAATAGGTTATATTGCTCCAGCAGCTACAGGAATGTCTCTTGCCAAAGAAGATGACCAAAGAGTAATAGTTTTTACTGGCGATGGTGGATTCCAAATGTGTGCACAATGCCTTTCTACACAAACCCGTTTTGGATTAAATCCAATTATTTTTATTATGGATAATGGCGTATATGGTGTAGAACAATGGTTATATGACGCCTCTATTTTTACCACAGACAAACCATTCTTTGATTCATGTAAGTTACACCGGTGGAATTATAGTGAACTTTCAAAAGTATTTGGCTGTAAAGGATGGAAAACAAACACCTATAGAGAGTTAAAACAAGCAGTTGAAGAAGCCTTAGAAAATACAGACAGCCCATCTATTATTCAAGTAATTATTCCTGAAAAGTCTATTCCAGATAATGCTAAATGGAAAAAAAACTAACATACCCTATATAAGAATTAGCATAAAGCGGGTTAAATTTTATTCACAACAAAAAATCCAGAGAAGCTAGCTTCTCTGGATTTAGTTATTATTTAAAAATTGTCAACCTATTTTTAGGACGACTTAGATTTTTATCATCTTAATACCAATCTCTCACATTATATGTTACATTCTGAGGTTGATTTTTACCATATGCAACTCCAACATCTCTAGCTGCTTTAATATATGTTTTCTTAAGATCTAATACCTTTAACTTATAGTTCCAGTCCCTATCACTTAAATCCTTAACTCTTGCTGTAATCTTTGCATATAAAGATTTTACCGTACCATAACAAGCTCCTTGAGGCTCAATTGTTGATAAAATACCTCCAGCTTCATTTGCTGCGTTTATATCTTGATTTGCAGCCCAGATAGCTGACGCCTCAGCAAGTTTTTGTTTACAATCTCTATCAATGCTCTTTTGATAAAGAACCTTGATTTTTGATTTTACCTTATTAAAACATGTGCTCGCTTCTGGAACATTAGTTAATATAACCAAAGCTTCATCAAATTCATTTTGAGCCTCTAAAGCTGCAGCCTTTTTAAGAATGTTAGAACAGTTAGTATTATAATACTCTATGATCTTTTCTTTCCCTTTTTCAACAAATTCAAGGATTTCAGGATTCTTTGGGGATAATCTTTTTATTGCAGAAATATATGCTTTAGTTTCATTATTACCAACTCCTTTTAATTCGATAGATTGGCTAGCAAATAAGGTTCCAGATACACCATCACCAATATATAGTGTTACATTTAAATTTAATGCTGTTTTTGGCGGAGCCGTAGCTGTTATATCTTTACTTAACACACTAACGTTTGGCGCCAATATAAATCTTGAGTTATACGGATTTTCACTAATTCCATTTTTAGTAATAATCTGTGCTAATCTATTCAACAGCATTTTCTTGGCAGAAGCAGGGATTCCTTCTACTTGTTCAGGTACATATGCTGCTAATGAGATACCATTATTGTTACTTTTTTCTTGTGCTACCAATGAGGTTGCAACAAAAAACAACATTATATATAATATTTTTTTCATCATTTTTTATTTTATTTTCCTCCTAATATGATTGTTGCTCTACCTAAACCTTTCATAACAAGCTTGTTTGGAATAGCATATGGTTCATTTTTTAGCTTTTTGCTAAGTCCTTTTACAAACCTTCTTGCATCTATCGCTCTTCCTTTATCATTAAAAAGAGGAATCCTTACTTGTTCAAACAAAGCCATGTCTGCCGTCATATCTGTAGTATTAAACCTACCTTTAACTGCATTATCAGCTAACCAATCTTCGATAATAACCCCAAGTTCTTCATCATCATCACCATATTCTGATTCTAGATCACCATCCCAATCATCCCATTTCTGAACTCTTACAATAATTTCTCGTCCGTTTTCAAACATATCGTCAAAATGAGTTTGTAAAGAACTAGTAAAATTATCCATATGTGACAGTACCGCTTCAGATAGTAATACTGGTACTTCTGCAGAGAAAGATGGAGCTCCTGTACCCGTTGCTGTTGCTATTTGTTTATCTGTATACGCGTCTAATCCCTGGAGATTAAAATTGATTGATTTTTTAGGACCTGTTTTATTAATAGTCCAGGTTAATTGCATAATAATATCTGCTTTTGCAACTTTTTTAAGTGCATCAATTGGACTTTCACTCACACCACTTCCTGTATCCTTTGAAGAACGCATATTATCTTCGGCAGCATTAGACTCTAAGGTTTTTATAGCAGATTCCATATTTTTAAGAGGAAACCCTCTTTCTGCCATCATTCCGTTTATTTGGCTGATTACCTGCAATACCTCAGCATTTTCTTGAAATGCTCTTTTGTAATCAGGAACATTTACAATTATCCCTTGATTGTTAAAACCTAACATGTATCCATTTTGATTACACCAAACATCACTAGGAACAACCATAATAGTAGGCTTTTTTGCTTGACCAAAACCAAATGATATGGTCAGCATCAAAACCCCAACGAGTGCTATAATATTTTTTTTCATTAATCTTTTTGTTTTTATTATTTAAAATCCTGAATTCAAAGCTCTAATTATTCCCTCTGCCTCTAACTTTTTTCTTAATTGGTCAGTGATTACATTTACAACTACTCCTATTTTGTATTCTCTTTTACTTACTTTCAAACGATCACCAGGAGCTATATTACCATCTGTTGCCGAAGTAACGTATTTTCTAAATTCGCCACCATCGCTAAAAAATGTTTTAAAAAATTCTGCATGATCATTCTCTGCACTTGGGTTACTTACTAAAGGCTTAAATGGTGTACATCCATTTCCCCCTCCGGCATATCCTTTAAACACCATACCGTGTACAGCATTCTTCATTGCCTGAGCAATAGCAAATTTTGGGTTTTTGGAGTATGACCATACTTTAACAAGTTTAGAACCTTGTTTTGCAATACCCTCACATTCTACATCATACCTCCATTCTTTGGTGTCTTTATTTGCTAATTTCTTTTTTCGTTGAGCATTAGCACTAAAACTAAAGCATAATAACAGTAGTCCCACTAAGCCAATCTTAGCGATGAATTTATTCATAATATAAAGTTTATTTGTTAATTTATTTGTCTGATTAGCATTCCGGAATAAAAGTTCTTACCCCCTTTAAATAATGTATATTCTTTAACTTCTTCTGTAGACTCTTCTGTAGACTCTTCTCTTTCTTCTCCGGCCGTAAAACGGTTATCCCATATTTGTTTTTTGTTTACTTTGATGACACCTTGCCTTTTATAAACTGTTTTTCCACTTTTGTCAATCGTCTGCTCTAATACTTCGTATTTATCCCCTCCTTCAAGCCCTTCTTTCAAACCAATTTTTGCAGATAATGGATCTCCACTTATTAGAGGTGTCTTCGTTCTAAATACTTCATATTTTCTTTGCAATTTTGCAATTACAGCATCAACTGCTTTTACCGTTGCAACGGCTACTAACTCTTCTTCACTTTTTTTAGTATATGAACTACTTTGCAAATCGGCCCAAGCAACTTCTGTACCTACTAATTCTACTTTAAAAATATCAGATTTATCAAAAGCTTTCTTTTTGGATTCATCAAAATTAGTATCATCTGTCCAGTAGTCATTATAGAAAATAGCAGCAGTTTCTTCGTTCCACACCAATTTATAAAGGTTTGAAGTCGTTTTAATTACATACCCTTTTCCCGCAACATCAAGAGCTTTACCCGCCAATTTGGATCCAAGAGCACCACCACCTCCGGCTAGACTTGCTGCAAACCCTAATCCTGCTTTAGCCTTTTCTGCAAGCTCCTCTTTATTGATATACTTAAAATCATTAACCACAATAAATGTGTTTTTGATAAGTTCTTCTCCAGCATCAGCTAATAAAGCGAGTCCTCTTTCGCTATTTTTAGCAATTTTGACATCTAATTCAGACGCGTTGTATGATCCCCTCTCTGAGATAAGATTCATATTAAAACCTCCTTGTTCACTTCTATTAAACCATTTTGCAACCACTGCTTTTGCAATCTTGTTAGTAGAAAAATACTCTGCAATAGCGGCTTTCTGAGCTTCTTTTATCTCTTCTTTTGATAATGACTCATCATAAACTTTGGCTATTGTTCTTAAGTCAATATTATGATCATTAAATTTTTCTGGAATTTCGGCAGATGTAAATGCTTCTTCGATAACATCTGCATATTCTCTCTCTTTATCCGTTACCATAAGCGTGAACAACGAACTTCTTCTGTAAATGATATTAGTTGTTTTTTCTTGACCTTGTACCCCAAACGTACTTACAGATACTAATAAACTTAGTATTACTTTTTTCATAGGTTAATTAGTTAAAATTGATAGATAGTTTAAATAGCATATCCCTTACTATATGCTAATATTTTATATCATGTAAAGACATAAAAGCACGAAACTAAATGATTAATTTTTTAAATATTAAATGATTAATTTTCTTAACAATTCTTCCTTTTTTAATATCGCACATACAACGAAAGTAATCTATAGTCTTACACAAACTAAATCCAAATATATATACGATTTCTTTCAATTGATATTCGAGATACTTTATCTTTTATTTGTCTCGAAAGCTTATATTTTAATCCAGTTAGAACATTTAATATAAGTATCGAAGTAAGGCAAAATGTTACCCCGTTTTTCTGCTTTTTTTTACATATTCTGACTAATCTAAAATCATTTTATTGATATTCAGCATTTTAAAATTGTGCCAAACACAAATAAAAACTATCCAATTTCTATTAGATTATCTTTTATATTTCAGTGTTTTCTGATGAATTTCTTTTAATGTTTTTAAAGAGAAGTGATTTAAGATTTTTTCAATTCGCTTTAAAAAGGCTTTTTGCGGTTTTTTTTCATTAGTGATTCTATACTTAAATAAGAAGAACAAGATTTTACTATCTAATTTTGAAAAAAATAATCATCACTACGTTATATTCACAGACACCTTTAATTTGCCAATAAAAAACATATCCTAAAAACAAAAGCATTGACTATATTTACTTATAAATTTGATTCCTATGTCATCAGAATCTCGATTAAACCGTGCATACAAAAATGCTAAAGTCATTCCGTTTGATGATACTTCTAAATTTATATTGTTTAGCGACTGTCATCGAGGAGATAATAGTTTTGCAGATGAATTTGCAAATAATAGAAATATTTATTTTCATGCTCTTAAATACTACTACAATAAAGGATTTACATATTGCGAATTAGGTGATGGGGATGAGTTATGGGAAAATCGAAATTTTGATATGATATTTAGAGCTCATAAAAATGTCTACGAATTGCTTTCTCTTCTTTATAATGAAAACCGTTTAGAGATGATCTGGGGAAATCATGATATGGTGTATAGGAATCCTAAATATGTGAAAAAACACTTGTTTCAATATTTTGATCACAAAACAGACCAGCAAATCCCTCTTTTTCCAAATATAAAATATCAAGAAGCAATTGTACTCAAACATAAAAATACGAAGCAGGAAATTTTTATGCTTCATGGTCACCAAGCAGATTTCATGAATTATACAGGGTGGAAAATCAATAGGCTTTTGGTTCGTGTATTATGGAAACCTTTACAGGTAATAGGAATTTCTGATCCAACAAGTCCAGCAAAAAATTATAAAGAAACCATTAGACTAGAGCGAAGAATCAAAAAATGGATTGCCAATAATAAAAATCTATTTACCATTATTGGTCACACTCATCGTCCACGATTTCCTGAAGCTGGGGAATTACCACTATTTAATGATGGTAGTTGTGTACACCCCAGATCAATAACAGGAATGGAAATTGAAAATGGTACAATTACTTTAATTAAGTGGCAGATTTCTACTACAGATGATGGTACATTGAAAATTATTAGAATCCCTCTTGAAGGCCCCCAAAAACTAACCGATTTTATTACCAATTATAAATCCTTAGATGCAAAACACTCAATACATAATTGATAATATTCCAATAAGACATAATCTAATATCTTACTTTATATCAATTGGAATCTTTTTTGGATTACTATTGAGTGCTGTAATCCTTTTTAGAGCTTCCAAAAAAAATATTGCTTTTAGGATATACGGCTGGTCTTTACTTATACAATCTATAATAGCTACAGATACTTTTCTTTGTTATACAGGGCTCATGAAATATGTCCCACATTTAAATGATAGTACAGAACCATTAGTCTTACTTCTGGCCCCTTCAATTTATATATTTATATATGCTCTTCTAGAACGAAAATTAATTACCTTAAAAAAACATTGGATACATATATTACCATCTGTATTATATTTTATTTCTCAGATGAACTTTTATTTTCAGCCCACATCGGTCAAAATCAATGCATATTTAGGTGCATATTTTCCAAATATGAAAAGAGCAATCGTTCCTGAAAATATAGATTACAGTTACCAGATCATCAAAGATGAATTTCGATGGCTCATTCTAATTAGCTTAATTAGCTACATTATATTATCGATACGACTTGTATTAAAGAATTTCTACAACGGTAACACAAAAAACGCAAGCAATATTAAAGTTAATAAATATGATTTCTCTCGAAATACTATTCTTGCTTTATTAGCTTTTTTTATTCTTATTTTTTTGGTGTATTTGAATTTTGATGATGATGGCGGAGATCATTATATATTTATATTTCATACTTTAATAGTAGGTATAACTGGTTTTGTATTGCTATCAGAATCTCGATTTTTTGAAAATTCATGGTTGGCGGACAAATACGAAACTTCAAAAATTAAGAGTGACTCTTTTTCTATTCAAAAAATAGAGCAATATATAAGAAAAGAGGAGTATTATTTATCAAAATCTGCATCTTTAAAGGATCTGGCAAAGGCTATTGGATCTAATCCTAATTACATTTCTCAAATCATTAATGTAAGTACTAATCTAAATTTTAATGATTTTATAAATCAATATAGAATTGAGGAATCCAAAAAAAGACTTTTAGACAATTCTTATAATCATCTTACTATAGAGGCTATTGGAAATTCTGTCGGCTTCAAATCAAAAGCCACTTTCTATAATGCTTTTAAAAAACATGTGCAGGTTTCTCCAAGGGCATTTATAACACTTCAAAAATCAAATACCTGAAAACTAAAACGTCTAAAATTATAATTCTAGACGCAATACCCACTTTTTCAAACCTCATTACAAGCAAAATACGCCATTTTTGGAAAAACAAATTTTTAGTATTATGCAACAAAAAATTCGCCGTTATGACCTCGATTGGTTACGTGTCATTGTATTTGGATTACTCATTTTTTATCATGTGGGAATGTTCTTTGTTCCTTGGGGTTTTCATATTAAAAACAACATCATCTATGATTGGATAAGATGGCCTATGTTATTTTTAAATCAATGGAGGTTGCCTATTTTATTTGTTATATCTGGTATGGGAACATATTATGCGCTTTCATCAAGAAACCTTTGGCAATTTAATATCGAACGTTGCAAAAGGCTAGCTATTCCATTACTTTTTGGTATGCTTTTTATCGTACCTCCTCAAGTATATTTTGAGCGTTTAGCAAACCATGAATATTTTGGTTCTTATATAGAATTCTTTACAACAAAATCTTTTATTGGGGTGTATCCAGAAGGAAATATTAGTTGGCATCACCTTTGGTTTTTACCTTATTTATTAATTTTTTCTGTATTTCTTTCACCCATCTTTATCCGTTTAAAAAAGAAACCTTCAAAACTTATATCATGGATCAGAAAAAAGATTCAAAAAACATATGGCCTGTATCTTTTTGTACTTCCATTATATCTAACAGAAGCCTTTTTAGAACCATTTTTTCCTATCACTCATGCACTAATTGATGATTGGTTTAATTTTATAAACTGTTTAGTGTTATTTTTCTTCGGTTTTATTCTCATTGCATCAGGTAAGGAATTTTGGAATAGTATCGATCGAATAAGATCTCGAGCATTGATTATAGGAAGTATTACTTTTTGTACGTTATTGATCATATGGCTTAAGTTAGAAGACAGCACCCTCGTACATTTCTCTGAAGCGTTAATCAAAGTCATCAACTTATGGTCTTGGATATTGGTATTATTTGGATATGGAGCAAAGTTTCTAAATCGAAAAAGCAATCTACTTTCCTATTGTAATAGGGCTGTCTATCCTTTTTATATTTTACATCAAACAATCACTATAGCAATCGGATATTATATTATGAATCTTGATTGGGGGTTTATACCTAAATTTATCTTAATGATTCTTGGTACTTTTCTGGGAAGTTGGATGATCTATCATTTGATCATTATTAGAACCTCTATTTTGCATCCATTATTTGGACTTAAAAAATCTTATACAGAAGCGGGTTAACCTGCTTCTGTATAATTTTGATATCATTATTCTATATTAAGTACTTCTTCTATTTGCGGAGCATATTTTTTAATAGTCATCTCCACTCCAGATTTAAGTGTCATCTGATTTACACTACATCCTACACAAGCACCCTCTAACTGAACTTTTACCGTCTTATCATCTTCGATAGCAACCAAAGAAATATTTCCTCCATCACTTTCTAAGAATGGTCTAATTTCATCCAACGCCTTTTCCACATTAATTTTTAATTCTTCAGAAGTCATTTTCTACTTTTTTACGGCAGAACATCCTGCCATGGTTGTTATTTTAATTGCCTCTGTTGGAGGTAAGTTATCATTTCTGTCTACTACTTCTTGCACAACACTCTTGGTCAATTCCTCAAATGCTTTTTCTATTGGTGTAGCAGTCTGCAATGCTGCAGGTCTTCCTACATCTCCAGCTTCACGAATACTTTGTACTAACGGTATTTCTCCTAAGAAAGGAATATCCATATCCTCAGCTAGGTGTTTTGCCCCTTCTTTTCCAAAGATATAATATTTATTGTTAGGAAGCTCTTCTGGTGTAAAATATGCCATATTCTCTATGATTCCTAAGACAGGCACATTAATACTCTCTTGTTGGAACATCGCTACACCTTTACGAGCATCTGCCAAAGCTACATTTTGTGGGGTACTCACTACTACAGCACCAGTTATAGGAAGAGATTGCATAATAGAGAGGTGAATATCTCCTGTTCCTGGTGGTAAGTCAATCAACATAAAATCCAGTTCTCCCCAAGCTGCATCAAAAATCATCTGATTAAGTGCTTTTGCAGCCATTGGCCCTCTCCAAACTACTGCTTGGTTTGGTTGTGTAAAAAAACCTATAGATAAAATCTTTACTCCATAATTCTCTATGGGTTTCATCTTGGATTTACCACCTTCTTTTACAGAGAGTGGCCGTTCTCGTTCTACATCAAACATTATAGGTGCAGAAGGACCATAAATATCAGCGTCTAGCAATCCTACTTTAAAACCCATTTTTGCCAAAGTCACTGCTAGATTTGAGGTTACTGTAGATTTACCTACACCTCCTTTACCAGAAGCCACTGCAATAATATTTGTAATTCCTGGAATAGACTTACCTTTAATCTCATTGTTTTGAGATTGGGTGTTCACAGCAGGAGTTTCCACCTTTATATTTACCGTTATTTTTGCTTTTTCATAAACCTTCTCATGAATTACTTTCATAACATCTACCTCGGCACGTTTACGAATATGTAATGCAGGGGTAGTTAATACTAAATCTACAACCACTTCGTCGCCAAAAGTAATTACATTTTTAACCGAACCGCTTTCTACCATATTCTGACCTTCTCCTGCAACAGTTATAGTCTCTAACGCTTTTAATATATCTGATTTCTCTAACTTCATGAGTATTTTTCTTTTGCTGACCAATTCATCTATCTAGATTGATTCTAAGTGCAAAGATAGGTTGAAAAGTTAAGATTATAAAGCCTCTAAATTGAAATGATTTATAGTAGTATCGTATTTCGTAATAAGCTGATTTTATATATGGTATGATTTATGTGAATAGGAATTAAAATTCACAAAATAGCCATCATGAAACAGATTACTCTTTTTTTATTTTTATCTCTTATAATATCCTATTATGGATTTAGTCAAGGTAAAATTGACAAAGCCGAAAAGAGTTTAAGTAAAAAAGAAGAGAAAGATAGAAGTTATAATAATTCTAGATCAAGAACTTCAAATCATTATGATGACACTTATCTTTTTGGTGATTTACTTATAGAAATAGGAGCTATTATAACCTATGGGATTATCTTTGAAACCCCTGTAGAAGCTGAATACACTGCTAGTAGTGCTTCTATTGCCA
This sequence comes from uncultured Aquimarina sp., assembly GCA_947498785.1. GTDB lineage: Bacteria > Bacteroidota > Bacteroidia > Flavobacteriales > Flavobacteriaceae > Aquimarina. The sequence continues at coordinate 77,272 of CANMLS010000012.1, forward strand.
AATACCCATATCTTCATTCAAAAAAAGGAAACTATTCTTATGATCAAGGAGAGGGTACGACTTTGTTTAGAACAACACTTTCTACCCGAACCATTATGGAGAATGCAAAATTATATGGAAACCATCTCAACGCAGATTTTAGATTTTTAAAAAGAATTGGTTTTGAAGCAGACTATTTACAATTATGGGAAGACAATACTTTTTTTGGAGACAACTCATTAGCGATATATACTTTTCTTGCTAAGTATCATCGAATTCGTACCCAAAGATTTGACATGTATTGGGGAGTAGGTGCAACCTATGTTGATGGTGAAGTTGATGAATTAGGGTTTACTTATGGTCTTGGAGCAGAGTTTTTCTTTGCAAAACCGCTAAGTTTGGAAGCTAATTTTAATCAAATTTTTATCAACGACAATACAGTCAACAAATTCAATACATTACTCAATTATCACTATAAACGTTATACCTTTTCTGTAGGATATGAGCATATAAAATTGAGGAATGTAGATTTTTCTACCTTTTCTTCCGGAATCGGGATTTCTTTTTAAACAATTTTGAAATTATAACTCGGTCATAGGATCCCAGAATAGTTTTTTGAAATCTATAATCTGATTATCGATTACTTCTACTCCTTCGCTTTCTAATAATTGCTGCATTAGGTTTGTTCCATCAAAATGGTGTTTCCCGGTAAGTATACCTTTTCTATTCACTACGCGATGAGCAGGTACATCCTCTCTACCACCACAAGCGTTCATTGCCCAACCAACCATTCGTGCACTTCGTGCTGCACCAAGACATTTGGCAATTGCCCCATAAGAAGTTACTCTTCCATAAGGTATGAGTTTGACCACTTCATATACTCTTTCAAAAAAATTATCATTTTCTTTTATTCCCATGTATATATAATTCTTGCCAAGGTTATAATGACTAAAACCAACATCAATATTCCCATGAAATAATTAGAATATTTGGTAATTGAAGCCGTTTTCTTTTCAATCTTTAAAAAAGACAGTACATAAAAATAAAGTGTTACAAAAGTTCCAGTTCCTGCGGCAACAACAAAAGCTATAATACGCAAAGCATCGTATTCCATTTTTCCACTAACACTCATCCCTGCTGCAATAGCACAGAAATAAGGTATAGGCAATACATTAATTGTTGACATCATAACCCCTTTGAAAAAACTTCTGGTTTCATTTTTTCGATATACTCTGATTTTTGTACTTCTTTGCTTTGCTTTTGCAAAAAAGTAAATCGCCATTAAAAAAAAGATCACTGCTCCTGTACGCAGCAAAATATTTCTAACAAAGGGATTGAAAAAAATATACTTAGCTAAAAGAATAGCAATCAAGGCCTGAAACAAAACCACTACAGAAGCTCCAATTGCAACTAAGACACCATTATTTTTTCCTCTCTCAAGACAAGTGCGTGCAACAGTCATATTCACCAATCCAGGAGGAATAACTCCAATCAGTGATGCAAAAAATGTAACTAAAAATAGTCTAGTAATTTCCAAAATTTCAATACCAATTAATTGATCCTAAACTGGATGTAAGTTATAGGTTTATTTTGTTCTAAATATTGTTTTTCATAAAAAGTTTGAATCGCGGTTACAATCTTTGGGGCTCCTTCATTATGGTAAACATTATGATTTGCATATAACACTTCATGCCCTTCTCCATGTAACAACCCTAAGGTATATCCATGCATAAATTCACTATCTGTTTTAAGGTGCATGAGTCCTATTGGTTTTAATACTTTTTTATATCGTTGTAAAAAATCATGATTTGTTAATCGATGTTTTGTGCGTTTATATTTTATCTGTGGGTCTGGAAATGTTATCCAAATTTCATCAATCTCTCCTTCTGCAAAAACATGATCGATCAGTTCGATTTGCATTCTAATAAACCCTACATTATTCATTTTATCTTCTATCGCAGTTTTAGCTCCACGCCAAAAGCGAGCTCCTTTGATATCAATTCCTATAAAATTTTTATCTGGATATTGTTCTGCAAGTCCAACTGTATATTCTCCTTTGCCGCATCCTAATTCAAGAACGATCGGGTTCTGGTTTTTAAAGAATTTCTCATTCCATTTCCCTTTATACTCAAGTGTATTATTAAGCACTTCCTCTCTTGTAGGTTCTACTACATTATGAAAGGTTTTATTCTCGTTAAATCGTTTTAATTTATTCTTACTTCCCACTAATTTTTCAATTTCTTTTCTTATTCGACTCTCTAATCGATTTTGTGTTACATCAAACTTCCTTTTTTTATAATAAGGAACCATTTCTCTTAATAAAAGAAATAACATCTAGGTGATATCTCTACCTCTCAACTATACTTAAAGATAATTTTTTGGTAAAATTAAGGAAATATACGCATAAGGAAATAGGATTACTTTTATTATTAAGAATTAACATAGTTTACCACAATAACAAACTTAAAATTAGGACATTTGAAAAAAAAAGTACTTGTAGCTCCTCTTAATTGGGGGTTAGGTCATGCAACACGTTGTATCCCTATTATCAATGCGCTAATAGGAGAAGGTCTAGAGCCTGTTATTGCCTCTGATGGTGTTGCTTTATCATTATTAAAAAAAGAATTTCCCGAGTTACAAACAAAACTTCTTCCTTCGTATAATATAGAATACTCTAAAAAAGGAAGTAATTTTAAGTTAAAAATGTTACTCAATAGCCCAAAAATTGCACATGCTATAAGTGCTGAAAAAAAAGTGATAAAAAAGCTCATTCGGGAAGACGATTTTTGTGGTATTATATCGGATAATAGAATGGGGGTACGGAACAAAAATGTTCCTTCGGTATTTATAACTCACCAGCTTACTGTACTAAGTGGAAAAACAACATCTATAAGTACAAAACTCCATAATAAGTACATTAAAAAATTTGATGTGTGCTGGGTTCCTGATATGGCTGATGATCCAAATCTTAGTGGCGAATTAGGTCACCCAAAAAAGAATACAATTCCGGTTACTTATCTTGGCCCATTAAGTAGGTTTGAGTATCAGGTTATGCCAAAGAAATATGATATTATGGTATTGCTTTCTGGTCCAGAACCTCAACGTACTTTATTGGAACAAAAATTATTTCAGGAATTTGAACAGAGTGATAAAAGAATTGTATTTGTACGTGGACTTATTGAAGATTTGCAACAGACATATATAAAGAATAATATTACAGTACATAATTACCTTACAGGAAAAGATCTGGAAGACACAATAAATAGCAGTAATTTGATAATTTCACGATCGGGATACACCACGGTAATGGATCTTGCTAAATTGAAGAAGAAAGCATTTTTCATTCCTACTCCTGGTCAGTTTGAACAAGAATACCTAGCAGAACGTTTAACAATCAACAAACTGGTTCCTAGTTGCAATCAGAATGATTTTACATTAACAAAACTAAGAGATTTGAATGCGTATAAAGGATTAAGTAGTTTTAGTACTGACATCGATTACGGGGAACTTTTTAACTTTTTCCAAAGTAAATGAAAATTCACTCCCAACACGATAATCGCTTTCTACATATATTCGTTCGTGATGCGCTTCTATAATATGCTTTACAATAGCTAATCCTAGACCAGAACCTCCTTCTTTACGTGAACCACTTTTATTCACTCGATAAAAGCGTTCAAACAATCTTGGAATATGAGCTTGCGCAATACCGTCACCATTATCTGTAACTCTGACAATAGTTTTATTACGAATCAGATCTTCGATACTTACCTCTGTTGTACCATCCTCTTTTCCATATTTTATAGAGTTCACTATAAGATTAGACAGAACTTGTTGTATACGTTCTTTATCTGCATGAACTAATATTGGGGTACTATAATTCATATCAAAAGTAAGTGTAATATTCTTTTTTGCTGCTTTCATTTCATACAGATCAAATACACTTTCTACCAATTCTACAATATCAAAATTAGTATAGCTAAGATTAAGATCACCTGCTTCTAACTTGGTAATCATATCCAGATCGTTTACAATATAAATTAAACGTTCTACTCCTTTATTAGCACGATTTAAGTATTTATCAAGAATTGCAGGATCATCCATTGCTCCATCCAGAAGTGTCAAGATATACCCCTGAACCGTGAATAATGGTGTTTTTAATTCATGAGATACATTTCCCATAAATTCTTTACGATACGTCTCTCTAATTTTTAATTTCTCAATCTCTGTTTTGCGTTGTTGCGCAAATTTCTCAACCTCTTTAATAAGAGTTTTCATATCTGTAGTAACAGGTGTGTCACTAATGACATCATCTACCTCTAACATTTCGATATCATCATATATCTTGCGGACTCTTCGATAAATAAATTTTTCGACTCTATATTGAATAATTATAAAACAAATTGCATAGCACACCGCTATAAAACCTAATACAGATAATAGGTTAAACAGGGATTGCATATACAAAAAAACGCTCATCACGAGCGTTAATAATATGGTTATGTATAAAGATGAAAGATATGCAAACCTATACGACTTCTTAAAATTCTCTGCCATTTAAACTACAAACTTATATCCTACTCCTTTAATAGTTTTAAAACTATCATCGCCGATTTTTTCTCTTAATTTTCTGATGTGAACATCTATGGTACGACCTCCTACGATCACTTCATTACCCCATACCTTATCAAGAATATCTTCTCGTTTAAATACCTTGCCAGGCTTTGAGGCTAATAAAGATAATAATTCAAATTCTTTTCTAGGTAAAACAATCTCTTTTTTATCTTTTACAATCTTATACTCATCTCTATTAATAACAAGATTACCAATCTTAACTACATTATCCGAAGATTCATCTTCTTTTAATCTACGTAATAAAGCTTTTACTTTACTCACTAAAACTTTAGGACGAATAGGTTTAGTAATATAATCATCTGCTCCTGCATCAAATCCTGCTACTTGAGAATAATCTTCTCCTCGGGCAGTGAGAAAAGTGATAATTGTATGTTGTAAATCTGGTAACTTACGGATGTGTTCACATGCTTCTATACCGTCCATCTCTGGCATCATCACATCCAAGATTATTAATTGTGGTTTTTTCTTTTTAGCAACTTTTACAGCTTCAACTCCGTTTTCTGCGGTAACGACACTATACCCTTCTGCAGTAAGATTATATCCAACGATTTCTAAAATATCGGGTTCATCATCTACTAATAGAATTGTAATATCTTTTTTATTCATTTTTTTATAGAATTATATCACTTGAGGTAAATATACTATCTTACAATGAAAGTATCCGCAACGATAGCACTAGGAAACAATAAACTAACATAAAAATCTTATAAAGATAACATTTACTTAACGTCGTGAAATTTCTCAAAGATTAATCCTGATGGTCTCTATACGTAGTTAATAAATTCATGGTTGCCGTTATCAAATCTTTTGTCTCCATTAATAATCCAAAATACAATGTAGTATTCTTAGGACTACTTTCTTCGGTTCTTGTTCTCGCAACTTGCTTATTGATTTTATCATTAACAATCGTAAACAACTCTTGCTTTTCGTTTATAATACCATTAAGCGTATTAAATTCTCTACTATCAAAAACGGCTTTAATATTACTGAAGAAATCATTAAGATGGTCTTCTATTTCTTTAAGATCTTTTATCTGATTAAATCGAAGTTTCTTATGATTATTATTTACGTGTTTGTGACTTACTTTGACCACGTACTCAAGAGATTGAGTAATATCTTCTAGATATCCTAAAATTGAAATATAAAAATTACTAGCTCCAACACTAGATTCATCAAGGTTTTTGATAAAATAAAAAATACTATCTCTTAATTCTTCAACCTCTGTTTCTAATTTGGCTATTCCTTTTCTGCTCTTCTTTAACCCTGCTAAGTCATATTTTGCTAAACTATCAACGGTTTGTCCATAGATTTTATTTCCTCTATTTACAAAAGATTTGATATTATCAGCACTCTCTTCTATAACTCCCTTTATAGAACTACTTTCTGATTTCTTGAGTCGATCTTCAGCTCTTTCTGCTCTGGTTTTATTACGATATTTGATCGTATTTCTAACTAATAGAAACACTGCCAAAGAAAGCAATATAGCTAACATTACTGGTAGATGGATGTTTAATAGAAAAGCAATTGTAGCCGCGGCAATAAAAGCACTTATTGCAGTAAAAAACCAACCTCCTATTACATTTAACACCCCTGCCACACGATAAACAGCGCTCTCTGTTCCCCATGCCCTATCTGCCAATGAAGTACCCATTGCTACCATAAAAGTTACATAGGTTGTAGAAAGTGGTAACTTCATAGATGTTGCAATAGAAATTAAGACTCCTGCTACCATAAGGTTTACAGCTGCTCTCACCATATCAAAAGCAGGTAAATCTTCTTTCTTGGCTGTTAATATGTTTGGAGAACCAACAGATTCCTGATCAAATTGTTTCTCTGCAACTTTTTTGAATGATTTTGGTGTTATAGAGGAAATAACATCCGAAATAAACACCGTTCCTCTTACAATCCCTCTAGATAAAAAATTTGGACGAAACTTCTCATCTCCATCCCCTTGTCTAGATAAATCAATAGAAGTTTTAACAACATTTCTAGCTTTAGAAGAAAACCATAAAGTCAATACCATAATAATTCCTGCTGCCAATAGCAACAAAGTTGGGGTTTCTGCTTTTCCTCCCAAAACTGCCATTGAGAATTCACTTGGTAGTTGTCCTGATAAACTCCATGCCTCGTAAGCCTTTAACGCAGCAATAGGAACACCTATAAAATTCACAAGGTCATTTCCTGCAAAAGCTAATGCTAATGCAAAAGTTCCTACCACAATAATCAACTTATAGATATTAGTTTTAAATAATACTATTATTAAATATGAAATTATGGATAGCAATACAAAACCCGCTGACACAATTAGCGGAACATTAGTTTCTAAGAAACCTCTTAATGTTAAAGCTATCGTTCCCGCTTGAGTATCAATTTTAAACAGATCTTTTTTGGCTGCTACTAATTCTTTAACAGTCTCATATGAACTATTAAAATATACATTTGCCCAATCTAATAGTCCTTCTGCTCCTCCATTATATATAACATCAACAATGGATTTAGCATAATTTGTTCCTTTAATACCTTTTATAAATATAAAATAAAGTATAGCTGTGAGTGCGACACCTCCAAATAACGCTCCAACCCATTTTGCTTTCTTTTGAAAATTAAAAGACAATAATAATCGAGATATATATTGAACAATTGCTCCAACAGAAAACGCAACCACAACAGATAATAAAATCCCTGTTATAATTTCACCCGCTTTCTTTGTATTAATGTAGTCTCCTAAATTAATTATAGAAAGTGATGAATCAGCAGAAATTTTAAGTAATGCTACACATACTGCCGCTCCTAGTAATTCAAAAACAATAGAAACTGTAGTTGATGTAGGCATTCCTAAAGTATTAAAAAAGTCAAGTAGTAAAATATCGGTAATCATAACCGCCATAAAGATGATCATGATTTCATCAAAATAAAATTCACCAGGAACAAAAATACCTTTACGAGCAACCTCCATTAATCCACTTGAAAAAATAGCCCCAGCAGCTATACCAATACTTGCTACAATCATAATTGTTCTAAAAGAAATTGCTTTAGAACCAATTGCAGAATTTAAAAAATTAACAGCATCATTACTTACACCAACTATAAGGTCAGCCACAGCTAATGCCGCTAATGCAACAATCATCAATATGTAAATATCACTCATATACTTTGCATGTACTTATCGACCACAAAAATGTTATTAAAATTTAAGCCATATGTTATTGAAATGTTATCTTTTCAAAGCCTTTTCACGTCTAATTATATGATATTTCAACTTTCAAATACACGAAGTTATATGGCTTAATTACTATCATTGGCTCCTATTAAAAAATAGGATACTTCAAGCTAAAAAAAATAACAAAAACAAAGTTAAATTACTAAAAAACAGGCGTTTAATGCAAAAAAAGAATGCCTCACAAAACATCACTTAATGATTATAAAATTCTTTTAACCTCTAATCCAGAGTATTATTTAGCATAAAATCCAAAAATCTAAAAACCAATGTTACTAAAAATTACCAATAATAAATGCCTATAAATCAAATGATTACATTTTTATTGTTAACTTAATGTTACGTAATAGTTGTTTAAAAGTAAAATTAATGTTATGTTTGTAATAGAATTATTAAGAACCCCAGACAAAAAGTTAATATATGAGAAATTTAGTAATCGCAATAGTATTGATGTTTTCCGCAACTATTTTTGCTCAGGAAGTAAAACCTACATTTGAAAAACAGGGAGATCTTATTAAAGGCACATTCTTTTATCAGGATGGTACGGTAAGACAACAAGGTTTTTATAATAAAGAAGGTAAGCTTCATGGAGAATGGAAATCATATGATGCTACAGGAAAGAAAATTGCCATGGGGCAATATAGTCAAGGAGTGAAAACTGGAAAATGGTTTTTCTGGAGTGAAAATAAATTATCAGAAGTAAATTATGACAATAACCAAATTGCAGATGTAACTACTTGGTCTAACAAAGACAATGTAGTTGTTAATTATAACAATTAAAAATTATCTAAAAAATATAAAAAACGCCTCATCAAGTGAGGCGTTTTTTATAAAGTAAAATGAAAAAAAATGACTTTCATTTTTCCTTTACCTGACTTTTCTACAAAGAAGGTTTTTAATATTTTTTTTACATTACAAATAGTGAAAATATTCCCTTAACAATACCACTCACTAAGCTAATCACCATTTTAAGTATTTATTTTCAAGGAATTTAAGTTACTCCTAACACATTCTTAATGTTAAGAAAACACATATCAAACATACACTCATAACAATTATCTAACATTAAAATGACGCATAATTAATTTTTGAATAACACACATTTAACACTTGCTATCGTTCTTTGCCGAGAATTTCAGAACAAGTTAAATGAAAAAAATTGTTACACTCTTTGCGCTATTTTTTGTAGGAATACTCTTCGCGCAAGAAACCGGTTCTATAACTGGTACACTGTTAGACAAAGAATCTAACAACCAATCTTTACCTTTTGCCAATGTATTAATAAAAGGAACAACAAAAGGAACGACCACAGATTTTGATGGTTTATATACTATTGACAATATAGAACCTGGCACATATACTGTAGAATTTAGTTTTGTTGGATACGAAACATTGAACATTAAAGAGGTTATAGTAAAAGCCAATGAAGCAACAACAGTAAATGCTTCTATTGGAGCGAGTGCTGCTGCTCTTGATGAAGTAGTCATTAAAACTACTACTAAAAAAGAATCTGAAGCTGCTATCTTATTAGAACAAAAAAACGCAGTTACTATTCAGCAAAAGATCGGTGCACAAGAGCTTTCTAAAAAAGGGATAAGCGATGTAGCTACTGGATTAACTAAGGCTACTGGAATCTCTAAACAAAGTGACAAACTATATGTTCGTGGTTTAGGAGATCGTTATAATAATGCATATTTAAATGGTTTACCCATTCCTTCTTTAAATCCAAAACTAAAACTTATTGATTTAGGAATATTCCCGACAGGTATTGTAGAAAATCTAGGGATCTATAAAACCTATTCTCCTAACATCTATGGAGATTTTGCAGGAGCTAGTGTAAATATTGATACTAAAGACCGTCCTGGCAAAGGCTTTTTAGAAGTTGGATTTACTTCGGGAGTTAACACTAATGCGGTTGGTAATGATTTTTTCTTACTTGATGGTGGACAATACGATGAATGGGGGTTAGATGATGGATCAAGAAGAGTTCCTATATTTTTGGATATTCCTAACTATAACTATGTAAGTACTCAAATCGATTATTTCCCATTTGACACTTCTTTTAATCCTAGAAAAAGATTTAATGCTCCTGATGGCGGTGCTAATATTACCGGAGGAAAAACCTTTACCATTAATGACGAGCAAAAACTTGATGTCTTAGTTACTGCATCATTTAGTCAAGATCATAAAACAGCACTTAACGGAACAGAAGCTTCTTTTAATTCTTTAGGAGGAATAATTACTAGTTTTGAAAACACAGATCGATACCAATACAGTACTAATACTACGGTATTAGGAAGCTTGGGGTATCGCTGGAATACCAATAACAAAATACTAGCGACCACCTTATTTGTAAACGATACTCAGGATGAGTTAAGAGAGTTTATAGGTTTTGGTAGCGAAACAACGGAGGTTAGAATATTTGCCAGAAGAGGAACTTATGAACAAAATACGTTGTTTACACAACAACTAACTGGGGAGCACAAGTTTGCTGAAGATAAATATAAGTTAACTTGGGGAAGTGCCTACAATAAAGCACAAGGATTAATCCCTGATAGACGTCAATTAGTATTTACCGAACTTGACGGTGGTCTTCTTGTTCTTGGAGATAGAACAAGTCCTGACTTAGCTAATAATCAACGTTTTTACCAGGAATTAAATGAAAATGACTATTCTGGAAAACTGGATTTTGATATCAACTTCGGAAAAGATGAAGATGATAACTTCAAAAATAAATTGACCGTTGGATTAGCTGCCAGATCAAAGGATAGAGATTTTGAAGCTAATCAGGTAAATTATAATGTAAATAATTTTAGAACTACAAATGTAGATTTTAATAACCCTGATGCATTATTAAATGAAACTAATTTTCTTAACGGATCATACATTGTTTTAGAAAACCTTAATCCAACCCGAATTTATGAAGCCGACTTATTGACTTTGGCTGGTTTTGCTAATCTTCAATATGCACTATCTTCCAAATTGACCTTTAACGGAGGAATAAGAACAGAATTATTCGAGCAAAATGTGTTCTATAGAGAACAACAAGATTTAGAAACTTCTCCTTTTAGAAAGCAAACAATCGACGAAACTTTTATTTTACCTAGTATCAGTTTCAAATATGAAATCAATGAGCAATCTAATCTACGTTTTGCAGCTAGTAAAACAGTGACATTACCTAAATTTACAGAAGTCGCTCCTTTCTTAGATGAAGATATTACAGAAGCTACATTAGGAAATCCAATTCTTGAAAATTCTGACAACTATAATGTTGATTTTAAATGGGAACATTTTCCTGAGCAGTCCGGAGAATTAGTTGCAGCGACACTTTTTGGTAAATATATCGACAATCCTATTGAAAAAGTATTTGTAGCCTCAGCTTCAAATGTCAACACATTTATTAATTCTGATAATGCCATCATCTTTGGGGCAGAGTTAGAATACAAAAAGAATCTTGGTAATCTATTTAAAGTAGAAGAAACTACTTGGAATAATTTAAATTTTGGAATCAATGCCACTATAATGTATACCAAAGTAGAAATAGACCCTTCAGTAACTACATTTAATGGTTCTAATATTGCTCCTACAAACTTAGACAGACAATTACAAGGAGCATCTCCATATTTGATCAATACAGATGTATCATATTCTAAAACTTTTAATACTCACAAAATAACCTCAGGATTAGATTTCAACATCTTTGGAGATCGTGTGTATTCTGCAGGAGGTAATGGTGTAGGAGATATTTTTGAAAAAGGATTTGGGTTGCTAAACTTTAATTTTAAAGATGAAATTGGTAAACATATTGTATTAAGTCTTAAAGCAAAAAACTTATTAAACCCATCTATAGAAAGATACCAGGATCAAGAAGATATAGGCCAAGAGTTTACTACTTATAAGTTTGATAATGGAATCAATGTAAGCCTTGGTGTAACATTTAAATTATAAGAAAATTAAACAACAACACAATTAAGTATTTATAAAGATGAAACCGACATGATTAAAAATAATCATTACATATAAATAAAGATTATTTTAATCTTCAAAGGTTCCATGTGACAATTAAAAGCAATAAAAATAAACACATGAAAACAAGAAATCTATTTACAGGAATTATATTGGGCATTACACTGGTATTTAGTGCATGTACCATTCAAGAAGATAATATAGGTGATATCACTATCAATGAAGGAGGAGGAACTACCTCTGGAGCAGTAGTATTAGAAGGTCAAATTACCGAAAACCGCACATTAACTTCTAGTGAAGTATACGAATTAAGAGGCGGTGTTTCTGTAGTTGATGGAGTAACATTAACCATAGAAGCAGGAACAAGAATTATCGCTGGAAATACTGGTGGTGTATTTGCATACTTAGCGATAGAGCAAGGAGCAAAAATCATTGCAGAAGGTACCGCAAGTCAGCCAATAGTATTTACCTCTAACAAATCAACTCCTAATCCTGGTGACTGGGGAGGATTATTATTAGCTGGTAAAGCTCCAATCAATAGAGGGACAACTGCTACTACAGAAGTTGCAAATCTTACCTATGGAGGAACTGACTCCGCAGATAACTCAGGGGTTTTACGTTATGTACGTTTAGAATATACTGGAGGAAAAATTAATGAGAAAGCAGAATATAACGGATTATCTTTATATGGTGTAGGAAATGGAACTACTTTAGAATATATCCAGGCCTTTAATGGTAATGACGATGGTATCGAATTTTTTGGAGGAACGGTAAATCTAAAATATGCTATTGTAACTGGTGCAGGTGATGATTCTTTTGACTGGACTGATGGTTGGGTAGGAAACGGACAATTTTGGATTGCGCAACAAACTTCTGCTGCTGGAGATAAAGGTATTGAAGCAGACAATTTAGAAAGCACTCCTAACGCTGCTCCATTTTCAAATCCTACATTATCTAACATCACTTTAATTGGTGCAGAAGATGGAGATGGTGAAAATAAAGGTATCGAATTCAGAGCAGGAACTAAAGTAACTATTTATAACACCATCATCAAAGCATTTTCTGACAAAGGTATTGAAGTAGACGATGATCAAACGCTGATTAATCTAAACAATAATGAAGTTATTGTTAGAAATTCAATCATTGACAATGAGAATTCATTTGACTTAGATCATGGTGGCGCAACAGTAGATTTTGCAGATTTCGCAACGTTTAACAACTATTCTACAGATGGTTCTGGAACTCCTTTCAATACCTCAGGAACTCCTATTCCAGATGTAGATCCTGATAATGAAGAATTTGTTATAAGTGGTTTTAGAGGTACATATCAGTTTACAACTGCTATAGATGGTGTAGACAATTTTGACCCCTCAACTTTGGGAGCATTTTTTGATGCTGCTAACTATGTAGGAGCATTACAAGAAGGTGATACATGGACATCTGATTGGACTCGTTTGTAAGGATATATAATACAGATTTTACTCTATCATGAGCCTGGCATATGTCAGGCTTATTTTTTATCAATTTTTAGCACTCACAATCTTCAAAGTATTAACAATCAATGCAAAATATTAAATCAAAAAGAAAATCACATTTTGTAGATTCAGTTTTATCTCATTGTTAAGCCTATCCTCGCAACTCTATTAGCATTAACACTTACGTAACAATTTTCTAATATTTTATAAAAAGTAAGCTTTTGCTTAACAACATCTTTAAAGACGATTAAATCGTTATTTCTAATCACACTTGCTAATTTCTTCAAAACACTGTGATACATACGGCTATAGCCGTTTTATTGATATCAAATTCTAATCAAAAACTATAGCTAAAACTCTACAAGTTTCGTCTTTTGCTCATTTTATCGACATCACAATCCCTTAAACTAACCATAATAGTGGGATAAAATCTATTACTGTAAAACCGTATTTATTTGTAAAAGATTTAAAACACGAAATGAGAAAATTATTTACGATAGCAGCTCTACTTTGTTTAGGTGCTGTTTTTGCGCAAGAAACTGGTACAATTGCCGGTAAATTATTAGACAAAGAATCAAACAATCAACCACTTCCTTTTGCTAATGTAGTTGTCCAAGGTACTTCAAAAGGGTCCTCAACAGATTTTGATGGATTATTCGAGATTACCGGTGTTCCTGTTGGCACATATACTATTGAATTTAGCTTTACAGGATACCAAACTGTAGAAATACCTAATGTAGTAGTAGAAGCAGATAAAGTAGCTGTCTTAGATGCCACTATGGGTGCTACCGCAGCAGCATTAGATGAGGTAGTAATTAAGGTAATAACGAGTAGAGAACGTGAAGAAGCTCTTTTAATAGAACAGAAGAATGCAATAGAAATCAAACAAGCCATCGGTGCTCAGGAATTAGCCAGAAAAGGGGTTAGCGATGCAGAAGCCGCTGTAACCAAAATTACAGGAGTAACTAAACAACAAGGAGAAAAAAATGTTTTTGTAAGAGGGCTTGGTGACCGTTATAACTCCACTTCTTTAAATGGATTGCCATTACCTTCTGATAATCCAACATATAAAAATATTACTCTGGACCTTTTTTCCTCTGATATTATTAAAACTATTGGAGTAAGCAAGGTATTTGGCTCTCGATTATATGGAGATGTTGCAGGTGCTAATATAGATATTGAATCTAAAGAAATAGTAGGTAAAGAAGAATTTAAAGTTTCTATCTCTACTGGTATTAATACAGAAACTGTAGGTGAAGATAATTTTTTAGTTGCTGATGGTGCTAATGGTTTTGGAACAGGTCTCGATAAAGATTTTCCTCTTACAGATTTGACCCAGTATAACTTTGAAAACAGCCTCGATCCCGATACTCAAAGCTCTCAATTTAACAGTGGCATTGCAATTTCAGGAGGTAAAAAGTTTGATATCGGCGAAAACAGATTAAGTGTTTTTTTAGTTGGCGGATTTGATAATGACTATCAATTTAAAGATGGATTCTCTAAACAAATCAATGCTACTGGAGGTTTTTCCAGAAACTTAGACGTTCAACAATATGAATATAATGTTTCTCAAAAACTGATGGGAAACTTTAAGTATAGTTTTGGTAATGGAAATTACCTAGCAATAAATAGTATATATCTTCATGACAACACACAAAGTGTAAGTGATTATTTTGGACAACAAGATAGTGTAAGTGACGATCCAGATCGTCCTACATATATAAGAAGACAACAAACTAACAATAACAATATATTCATTAATCAGTTATTAGGATATTTTAATATTACTGATAAGCTTACTTTAGATTTTGGTGGTTCTTATAGCAATGCTAGAAGCGACGAACCTGACCGAAGACAAAATACCTTTTTAAGAATCAACGGTGAATTTAGAACAACTACTGGTAGCGCAGGACTTAACCACCGTTTCTTTTCTCAACTAGATGAGGATGATATCGCTGGTAAAGCAATCATTACTTATGATTTAAACACTTCTGACAGCCATGACACTCAGAAAATCAATACTATAGAATTAGGTGTTAATTATAGAAATACCGAAAGACAATTCGATTTTATTCAATATAGTACAAATTTTAATTCTCAGATTCTAGTGGACAGAAATAATGTTGATGCTTTATTCAATCAACAATCTATTGATGATGGGACTTTCAGCCTAGTAACTGATAGAGGAAGAGCAGACAATCCAAATGCGCTAACTCCATTCTTTTATTCAGCAGACAGAACAATAATCTCTCCTTTTGGATCAACAACATTGTCTTTAGTTGATAACTTAACCGTTAGTCTTGGTTTAAGACTTGATAATGTTGAGCAAACTGTAGATTATGACACAGAACTTATCAGCAGTGTATCTAATCCACCTAGTGGGCCTACCGGAGTTATCGAAGAAAACTACATTTTACCAAGCATGAGTTTGAAATACAATTTCTCCGAAAATAGTATTTTAAGGTTAGCAGGTAGCAAGACCTATACATTACCTCAATTTATCGAAGTTGCCCCTTTCTTATATGAGGATGTTAACTTTTCAAGATTTGGTAATCCTTTACTTCAGGCATCAGATGACTATAATGTTGATCTGAAATACGAATGGTATCCAAAATCAGGGGAAATTATTGCAATTACAGGGTTCTTTAAATACATCGATTTTCCAATAAATACAATCGAAGTGAATTCTGCAGGAAATGATATTTCATTTGTAAACACCCCTGAGGCTACTGCTTTTGGAGTAGAATTAGAAATCAGAAAGGATATATTCAATATCGATGTAGGTGAAGATGCTAGTGGTAATAATAAATTAACTGCTGGATTAAATATATCATATTTAAATACCAATCAGACTCTTGAAGACGTCGACACAGATGAGCTAACGGTTAGATATACTAACGATAAGGATGAGTTATCAGGTGCTTCTGATCTTTTAATAAACGCTGATATTACCTATAACATTAATAGACCAAAATACGATCTACTATCTTCTGTTGTGTTCAATTATTTCAGTGATAGAATTTTTACGATTGGAGTAGCAGGTAGAGAAAATATAGTAGAAACAGGAATTCCAACATTGGATTTTATCAATAAAATAAAGCTAGGTGAACATTTTGGAATTTCGTTAAGCGCCAAGAATCTATTAAATCCAGATTTTAAATTGACTCAAGACACCACTGCTGGTGAGACTATAGATTTAACAACCTATAAAAAGGGAGTGAACATCAGTGCTGGCATCTCTTATGAATTCTAATTTTTTTTAATAAGTACATAATTATAATTACGCATATTTTAAACTCAAAAAAACAGAAAACATGAAAAGATTATTTTTATCAAGTTTGGCAATTGCTGCTTTATTAGTAGCCTCTTGTAGTAGTGATGATGATGATACACCAACAACTCCAGGCTCAACTTTGGATGGCACTATTGCTAGCCAGGATGATGATGATTTAATCGTAACTGACCTTAAAGGTGATGTTACAGGAAATATTACTTTGGCTGCAAGTGAAGCTTGGATCCTTACAGGTGAATTAGCAGTAAAAGATGGAGCTACCCTAACTATTGAAGCAGGAACTACTATAAAAGCTACTGCTGGTGGTACAAATGTATTTATTGTTGTAGAACAGGGAGGTAAAATAATGGCTGACGGAACAGCAGCTGCTCCTATAAAAATTACTTCTAATGCTGGTAACCCAAGACCAGGAGATTGGGGTGGTTTACTAATCAATGGTAAAGCTCCAATTAGTGGTGGAGGTACTTCTACTACAGAAGTTTTACCATTACAATATGGTGGTACAGAACCAGCTGACAATTCGGGTATTTTAGATTATGTTGTTGTTGAATATACTGGAGCTCGTATCAACGGTGAAAAAGAATTTAATGGAATAACTCTTTATGGTGTTGGTTCTGGAACAGTGGTTAGTAACGTAGCCGCAATATTTGGTGATGATGATGCTATCGAAATGTTTGGTGGTACTGTTGATATTACTAATGCGCTAATGGTAAATGCTAGAGATGATATGTTCGACTGGACTCAAGGGTGGAATGGAAATGGTTCTAATTGGTATGGTTTGAGAACAGCAGATTTCACTGCAATCTCTGAAGATCCAAGAGGTATCGAAGCTGACGGTAACTTAGATGGTAATTCTCCTGGAGATGCTGGACAATCTGACGCAACTATTAATGGATTAACTCTTGTTAATGCTGGAATCATTGAAATGGCTGATATGATCAAAATCAGAAGAGGAAGTAATGCAACTATTACTAATGCTTTAGTTGCTTTAGTAGGAAATGATGCTACTGCTAGTGATTTTGTTGACTTGACTGATAAAAGAGGGTATGCTTCTAATAGCGTTTCTATAACTGTTACAGGGGCTAATATTGATATTACAGATATCAAATTTGACGCTACAGAGGACGGAACTGATATTCCTGCCAATACAGGTACTGTAAATGCTACTGCTGGAGCTACAGGAGGAACTGACCCTAGCATTTTTGCTTGGACAGGTTTTACTGATTTCCCAACAATTACTAATTAATTATAATTCTCGAAAGAAAACTAGGTTAAAAAGAAAAAGCTGCCAATTGGCAGCTTTTTCTTTTTAACCTAGTTTTTCTAAAGGTATTATTTCTAACAATTGCTCATCTATATATTAAACACAATCATTACTTACAATACTCTTATAAAATCAATCCTACATATCTCACAATGTTACTAAAATCTTATCACTTTTAAATAATAGTAAATTAACAACCAAGTACTGGAAAACCTCAGTACAGCATATTCTTCTTTTATCTATTTTCACGAAATATTTAATCTCTTAAAACTTGTAATTATGAAAATTAAAAAATACATTTTATTAATATCACTACTTATGATATCTCTCTGTTCGATAGCACAAAATGAAAAATCACATCGGTTAAAATTTTTGAGTGACAATTTACAAGTAGCTCAGACTTATTGTTCGCAACAACTTCCAAATACTGGGTCAAGGTTTAAGATTAACATTATAGGAAAGAAACTACAAGTTGGAAAAATTTATCTTATCAAAATTTTTGATAAACCTGAATATTTTTATGTTTTATTTGCATCTGATGATAATTTGTATGGTGATGATGAAGATGAGGTTGTTAATGGCTCAGATATAGGAGCATACATATTTTGTGATAGAGATGGTGATGGCGTTGAAGACAGTCAAGACAATTGTCCAGATGAAGTTGGCCCTGTTTCAAATAATGGATGCCCTGTCCAACTTAAAAAGCCTAATTTAAAATTGAAAAGCCTTAAAGTCACAAACACCACTACAAACAAGGTTATTTTTAATTTTCCTAACGGCAACACAAATACTCCAACATTGAAAAATACTAACTGGTATGACTTTAGTATTGAGGTCGAAAATAACGTACCTGGATCATCTCAAGCAAATCCAGTCTCCCTAGATATGCTAATTAACACTAGTAGTACTTTATACCCAGATCCAAGAGCAAGTGTTTTTAATGTTAGTACAGATAGCAATATTGGAAGCATAAGTGCTGGTGGTTCTATTACAAAAACATTTAGCGTATTTGTAAGCAATACTATTGGCTCCTCTCCAAGTTTATCAAATGGAAATGGGTATACTTTAAGTATTGATATAGATCAAAAAGGCAGAATAAATGAATCTAACGAAAATGACAACATTAGTCAACTTCAATTCATATATTCATCATCCTCAAAATCAAATATTAAATCTACTTTAAATCAGTCTAGCCAAAAACCTTATGAAGTATCTGTATTTACAATTTCTGGAACACAGATAATAAAAGAAATAATAACTAACAAAAATGAAGAACGCAAACTTCTTATAAATTTACCTAGTGGATTCTATATTATCAAAAACGGTACTGATACTTACAAAGTTGCTAAGGAGTAAAATTTGATGAACTAAAATAGATCTATCTTATCATATTAACGGAAACGAAGTATTGCACCTCGTTTCCGTTTTTTTGTTATCTAATAGTTACACACTTACCTCTTTCCATTTCCCTTTTCTAAACCAAATAATACCTAGTATAGCAATCAGCACTTCGGCAAAGGTTATGGCTAGAAATACGCCCATGGCTCCCCAATTTAACACCAAGGCAGCAAAATATGCAAATGGCAGTTGAAACACCCAAAAACAAAAGAAATTAATAATAGTGGGGGTTTTTGTATCCCCAGCTCCATTAAACGATTGTATGATCACCATTCCATAGGCATAGAATACATACCCTGCAGCAATCACTCGCAGGCTTAATGCCCCATATTCTACAACTAATGCTTCTGCACTAAATATTTTTATAATGGCTTCAGCAAAAATGAGATAGAATACAGATACAACAAGCATAAAATAAGCATTGTATTTTCCTGTTTTCCAAACCGACTGTTCTGCACGCTCTGGTTTTGCTGCTCCCAGGTTTTGACCTACTAATGTTGCCGCGGCATTACTCATCCCCCATGACGGCATAAGAGTAAACATTAATACTCTAATTGATATCGTATATCCTGCTAGTACTTCACTACCAAATTCAGCCATAATTCGCATTAGGAAAACCCAACTAGAAGTCCCTATGATAAATTGTCCAATCCCTCCCAGAGATACTTTTACTAGGTTTAGCATAATCTCTGCTCTAAAAACAATGTCTTTAAAAGCAATTTTAATTTTACTCCATCCATAAAAAAGGATCAATAATTGGAATATGACGGCACTACCTCTACCTATTGTTGTAGCAATTGCTGCTCCCTGAACTCCGAATGAAGGGATCGGGCCAAATCCAAAAATAAAAATAGGGTCCAGAATAATATTTAGAAGATTAGAAAATATCAACACCCGCATCGCCACTGATGCATCTCCCGCTCCTCTAAAAACGGCATTAATCAGGAACAACAACATAATGGTTATATTTCCACCTAGTAGCACCTGGGTATATCCATAACCACTAGCTATAAGCTCTGGTTCTGCTCCCATGAGTCCCAAGATTTCTTTAGGAAAAAGAATCCCAAATACGCTAATTATCGCAGCTATTATTGTTCCTAAAAGTATAGATTGTACTGCTGCTTGCGAGGCACCATTAATATCTTTTTCTCCAACTCGTCTCGCTACAATTGCAGTTGCCCCCATGCTTAATCCTATGGCTATTGCATAAATTAAGGTAAGTACAGATTCGGTTAGACCAACTGTTGCTATGGCATTTGCACCAAGACTAGAGACAAAATATGCATCTACCAAAGCAAAAATGGACTCCATCATCATCTCCAGGATCATAGGTACAGACAACATAAATACGGCTTTGCGAATGCTTCCCGAAGTGAATTCTTGTTCCTTACCAGTTATTGCAACTTTAAAATATGTAAATAGACGAGTAAACGTGAGTTTATTTTCGGTCATGATTAGTTATAATTATGAAATATTAGAAATGAACTAATCTTGACTTTTTGTGTTTAACCGAAAATGAGTAGAAATTTAACCAAATGAGGCACTTTTTGAAAGTCATAGCTGTGCTACGAGTAAGAAAAGTAACGAAATGTGGGTGGATTTCAGTCATTTTTTAGGAAATAGAAAAAATCAAGATAAGTTCAATAAATAAAATTAGAATAAGAGAAGCCTAAGAAGAAAATCTTAGCTTCTAAATCGCGAGGTTTTTATGGGCACAATTATATGCATAATTCTTTTATAACTTCATGATGATACAAATGTGCGGTATTATTTTTGAATAACATATTAAAGTTGAGTTAAAAACCGTAATTCATATATAGAACAACCATCTAATGTAGTATCAAAGGGGAAGTAAGCTATAATTTTACTACATTTTTAATTTTAATGTTGTATCTTTATTGCCCCAAAATAACTATTTGTATGAAAAAAATCTACTTGCTATTCATGTTTATTGGTGTTGTTTGTTTTTCCTTTGCTCCTGGAATTCAAGCACAATCTGGTAGTTTCGAAAAACAGCAACCAGGTGACACTAAGATTAAAGGATTAAGTATTTCTCCTAATCCTGCGAATGGAAACACGCTCTATATTACTTCTGATAAAAATCTTACTAAAACCGTTACTATTTTTACGGTTTTAAGTCAAAAAGTAATGTTTAAGGTTCTAATTGGTGAAGAATTAGACATTTCTTCTTTACCACCCGCTATTTATATCATACGCATTAAAGAAAAAGACAAAACATCTACTGTAAAATTTGTAAAAACTTAAAAACTTATTTTATAACATCTTTAGATTTATTTCTTAATAGCTATACATTATTATTATTTTTCATCTCATAAAGAGAAAGAAACCTTTCTAAAAAAGATCTTCTTTTTCTTACCTTTGTTCTACAAAATCGTTGAACATCTTTTATGCTTACTGATACTATTTTTTCTATTCAAGATAATACAGATTTTGAGCAGTTGGCACTACGTATTTTTAATCACCAATACTGTAACAATATAGTTTATCAAAGGTTTTGTAACCTTCTTGGTATTACAAAGTCTTCTGTAAAACATATTGACAATATTCCTTTTTTACCTATTCAATTTTTTAAACAAGAAAAAGTAATAAGTACCCAATCTTCAATATCCAAAATCTTTACTAGCAGCGGCACTACTGGCAGTATAACGAGTAAACATTATGTAAGTGATCTTAATATTTATGAAAAAAGCTTTAGAAAAGGGTTTCAACTTTTTTATGGGGATATTACTGAATTTGTAATTTTAGCATTGCTACCATCGTATCTCGAAAGAGAAGGGTCATCGCTCATCTATATGGCTGAAAAATTAATCGAGGATAGCAATCAACCTGAAAGTGGATTTTATTTATACGAAACCCAAAAACTAGTAAAAACCCTTCGGCAGCTAATAATAAAAGGAAAAAAAGTTTTGCTTCTTGGGGTTTCCTTTGCGTTATTAGATCTTGTCGAAAATTTTGACATCAAGCTAAATGATTCTATCGTCGTAATGGAAACAGGAGGTATGAAAGGTCGCAGAAAAGAAATGATACGACAAGAATTACATCAAATTCTTAAAGACGGGTTTGGTATTTCTCAAATCCACAGTGAATATGGAATGACCGAATTATTATCTCAAGCATATTCTAAGGGTAATGGTCTTTTTTATTGCCCTCCATGGATGAGAATATCAGTAAGAGATCCAGAAGATTCCTTGACCATTTTAGAGGCTAACAAAACTGGAGGGATAAATATTATTGATCTTGCCAATATCAACTCTTGTTCATTTATAGCTACTCAAGATCTTGGCAAAATTCATCATAACGGACAATTAGAAATTTTAGGCAGATTTGATCATAGCGATATTAGAGGTTGTAATTTAATGGCGTTATAAATATATACCACAAAACAAATTAGACTATTTTTATTTTCCAGTAATCATTGTATTAACCTGTTGTGCATTTTGACAGGTCTAAAATAAAAAAACGGTACTTTCTATTCTTAACGAAACAGGAGATGGATCAATGGTTTGGTTATTATCGGACTACATTTGCAATGATTTCTCCTTTTTACGACCTAATACATGTACACTAAATAAAAGATTATAATAATTTATAACTCCTATCTATAATAATTCTATAGTGTAAAAAAATCAATGTGATCGGGTATGATAAAGAGTGTTAAGCTTTAATTGATTGGTTAGTTCATAAAGTCTGCTAGAATTTTTCATATAGGTTTTGTCATTAATTACTTATAAAGAAATGACTACCAACACAGTAAAAACCTTTCTATTCAAACATGAAATTAAATTGAAGCGGTAAAAAAACACTTATAATTATGTTAAAAATGTAATTATTGATTTTTTTTACGACTTAATTAACGAGACTATTAGTAGAGAGAATTATGAAACTATATATCGCCTTGTTTTTTATTGCCTTTGTAACAGTCGTAAAAGCTCAACAAATAGATTATAATACGGATAAAAATTATATCGCAGAGGGTTACGATGTTACCGAGTATTTTAACAACAAAGCTGTGAAAGGAGATAATAAGTTTGTATTTACTCACGATTCGGTAAAATATAAATTTGTAAGTCTACAGAACTTAGAAAAATTCAAAAAGAATCCTGGTAAATATATACCTCAATATGGTGGATATTGTGCTTATGCGGTTTCAGTGAATAGCGAAAAAGTAGATATCAACCCAAAGACATTCGAAATAAGAGATGACAAGCTATACTTATTTTATAATTCTTGGGGAGTAAATACGCTAGAAAAATGGAAAAATGAAGATGCTAATACGTTACAAGCAAAAGCCGATACGAATTGGCAAAAAATAAAGATAAAAAAGTAATGCAGCGTTATTGAAGCTGTATGTAATGCTAAGTTTTTTCAATAATTGATTGGTTAGTTGACAACGCCTGCTAGAGTAAATTCATGCAGGCGTTGTTTTTTGACTTACTTTCACATAGAATAACGTCTCAGGAAAAATAGATAAATTTAAGTCAAGATGATATAACCACACCAGAATATTATTAATACCTAAATAATATATTTCTAACCTCTACAATGTTATATCATCTGTAAAAACATAAGCAATCACCAATAGAAACACCCAACTTTCTAATTATAACTCATCTACAACAAAACACTTGTAAAGAACTGATTAGTAGTACTTAACATTTAATAATTGATGATTTTTATGTATATTCATAATTCAACTTAAATTTATTACAAATGAAAACTAACAAATTTTTAAGCCTATCGGCTTTAGCATTATCTGTTATGATGTTTACCAATTGTCAGGACGAATCGTTATCAGATTCTGGTCAAGAAGCAATCGAACAAGAGATTCAAGGAGCTGATACTTCTGCAGAAGTGTACCCGTTTTATCAAACAGAAAAAATGGTTTCCAAAAAATTCTTTGGAAACGAAACTGAATTCAGAGAAATTGATGGTAATCTGGTTATTGGAGATATGATCCTTTTACCAGAACAAGTAGAAGAGTCTAATCTCATCGCAAAAGGAACTATTCTTAACAGGTCATCGAGGCGTTGGCCCAAATCCGGAAACAGATATATAGTTCCTTATGTTATTGATGGTAAATTACCAAATAAAAGTCGTGTAAACAAAGCAATGAATCATTGGAAAAATAAAACTAAAATTCGCTTTGTCGAGAGAACCAATCAAAGAGATTATGTCTATTTTACTGATGACGGAGGATGCTACTCATATGTTGGAAAGATAGGAGGTCGTCAAATTATATCCATCGGTAGTAATTGTTCCAAAGGAAATACCATACATGAGATAGGGCATGCAATAGGGATGTATCATGAGCAGTCTCATCCAAAACGAGATGATTTTGTAAAGATTAATTTTCAAAATATTACCTCAGGTAGAGAGGGTAATTTTAGAATACAATCAGCTTCTAATGTAAAAACTACTAATTTTGATCTCGGCTCTATTATGATGTATGGTTCGTTTTTCTTTTCTAAAAACGGAAAACCAACGATAGTTAAAAAAAATGGAAACACCTTCAATGTACAACGCAAAAAATTAAGTAATAAAGATATCAATGTTGTTAAGAAGATTTATCAATAAATAGAAGGATATAAAAAGAAGACCTCACTGGATTACCAGTGAGGTCTTATGTTATAATTGCAAGCAAATTAAACCACTCTAATTACAAAATAGTTTTTTTTGCCACGTTGTAATAATACGAACTGATCATTAATCAAATCATTTTCTGATATCAAATACCCTTCAGTAACTTTTTCTTTATTTACCGAAATAGAATTCTCTTTCAACGCTCTCCTTGCTTCTCCGTTAGATTTCAGGAACCCTGTTTTTTCTGCTAATGCTCCAATAATATCTAAACCATTGTTTATCTCTTCTTTTCCTATTTCAGCTTGCGGAACACCATCAAAAACATCTAAAAAAGTAGCTTCATCAAGATCTTTAAGATCTGCAGATGTAGATTTTCCAAAAAGAATAGCAGAAGCCTTAATCGCATTATCGAGATCTTCTTTGGAATGAACAATTACTGTAACTTCATCTGCCAATCTTTTTTGTAATACTCTAAGATGCGGAGCTTCTTTATGCTCATCAATCAAAGTTTTTATCTCTTCTTTAGTCAAAAAAGTAAAAATCTTAATATATTTTTCTGCATCCTCATCACTGGTATTTAACCAGTACTGGTAAAACTTATAAGGAGATGTTCGTTGAGCATCTAACCATACATTTCCTCCTTCAGATTTTCCAAATTTAGAACCATCTGATTTGGTAATCAATGGGCAAGTCAAGGCATATCCTTTACCACCAGCAATTCTTCTGATCAACTCAGTCCCTGTAGTAATATTACCCCACTGGTCGCTACCGCCCATTTGCAGTGTACATTCGTGTGATCTATACAAGTGTAAAAAATCATATCCTTGCACCAATTGATAAGTAAATTCTGTAAATGACATTCCTTCTGATGATTCTGAGGAAATACGATTCTTTACAGAGTCCTTGGCCATCATATAATTCACAGTAATATGTTTACCTACATCTCTAATAAACTCAAGAAATGAGAAGTCTTTCATCCAATCATAATTATTCACTAATACCGCAACATTAGGTGATTCACTTTCAAAATCCAGAAACCTGCTTAATTGAGATTTTATAGCCTCTTGATTATGGCGTAATGTTTTTTCATCAAGTAGATTACGCTCTGTCGATTTTCCAGAAGGATCACCGATCATACCTGTTGCACCTCCTACCAAGGCAAATGGCTTATGCCCTGCTCTCTGATAATGCGCTAGCAACATAATCGGAACCAAGTTACCGATATGCAACGAATCTGCAGTAGGATCAAACCCTATATAAGCAGCTCTCATTTGTTCCATTAGATATTCTTCGGTTCCAGGCATTGCATCATGCAACATTCCTCTCCAGCGCAATTCTTCTATAAAATTTTTAGCCATTTTTATGATAATTCGATTCAAAGCGACAAAGATAAAAATATGGACAATATCCAGCTATGAATATGTAAGAAATCAGCATTACATTGTTTTTTTTGGTTCTTACCGCTCTATAGACCTCACAGGTTTTCAAAACCTGTGAGGTCTCCCATTTTAAAACCACTTGAATCAAAGTGCTGGGATGACTAATTACATATCAAATTTTAAGTCCCAAACCTTATCAATAAGGTAACATTTTTAGTTTCTTTGTTACTTACTATAGAGAACAACACACTTTATCATCTATGAAAATATCATTTCCTATTTCCTTGGTTTCTGTTGTATCTATTATATTCTTTATAATCACCCATCATACAACACATGCCCAAGTAGAAAATGATACATTGTTGGCTTATCAATATACTAGAAAGGCAGAAATTCTATTAACTCAAAAAAAACTAGATTGCTCTGTTATTTATTTTAAAAAAGCACTAAAGGTCAATTTAAAATTATTTGGTCATGATCATGAAAAAGTGATAATCTATTATGATCGTATGGGGCTTATTTACAAAAACCTTGGAGAACATAAAATTGCTCTAAATTATTTTAAAACATTTTTAAAATTAGTAATTAACAAACATGGAGGATATCATTTATATGCGGGATATGCTTTCCTAAATATGGCGATTACTTATAAAAATTTATTGAGATATGATATGGCTCTAGATAATTACAAAAAATCTTTAATTGTATTCAAATATTGTAAAAAAATTGATATGATCTCTTTTATATATAATAACATTGGAGATATTCATGCCAAAAGAGGAGAAATTAGTACTGCAATTAACTACTTCGATAAGAGTATACAAATAGGAACTAAATTATATGGTAAAAACTATATCGGAAATAGTAAAAACTATAAAAGCATAGCGGTTCTTTATAATAATAAAAAAGATTATGAAAAAGCACTGTCGTACTATGAAAAGAGCTTGAAAATACTGATCAATGTATATGGAGAAAACAGTATCGATGTAGCAGATATTTATTTTAATCTTGGAGAATTATATAATAACAAAAAGGAATATAATATTTCTTTAAGCTATTATCAAAAATCTCTTACGGGATACATAAATGCATTGAATAAGAATCATCCAAAAATTGTAAATTTAAATTTACGAATAGTAGATATTTATAATAAGGGAGGAAACTTTAAAGATTTTAAAAAAGCAATTTCCTTTTTTGACAAAGCAGTAATCGCAAACAAAAAAAATCAATATTCTAATTTTAATAAAAAGAAATTTGATCCTAGTGAATATTTTGATCTAAAACTTCTTTTGAAACTTCTCCACGGAAAGGCCAAAATATTACAGGAAAGATATAATAAAGATAAGAATATAGAAGATTTACATAATAGTTTAAAAATATATGAACAAGCAGATATACTTATCAATTATATCAGGAAATCTTATCAGAATTATCAGGATAAAATTTTATTTGCTAAAAATGCAAAAGAAGTATATTCGGATGCCATAAAAGCACAATTTTTATTATATAAAAAAGCAAAAGCTAAACAGGCAATTGAAAAAATAATTTATTATATCGAAAAAAGTAAAGCCAATACGCTTAAAGACCTAATCAGTGAAACAAAAACAAAAGAATTTTCTGGATTATCAAGTGAATTACTAAACTTAGAAAAAAATCAAAAAATTAACCGAACATTCTATCAATCTAGAATTATTGAAGAAAGATCTAATGCAAACATAAATCATTCAAAAATTAAGAAATATGAAAACAACCTATTAAAAGTTAGTAGAATAGAAGATTCTTTAATAAATATATTAAAAAAAGATCACCTTAAATACTATCGTTTAAAATATCAGAACACCACTATTTTAGTAGGTGAAATTCAAAAAATGCTAAAAGATGAGACTAATCTATTAGAATTTTTTACATCTGGTAATATAACATATGTCTTTGTTATTACAAAAAATAAAATTGCAGTAAAGGAACTTAATATTCCAAATCTTTCAGAAAAAATAACACAATTTAGACTAGCAATTACAAACAAGCACACTAAGGTTTATAAAACATTAGGGCATCAGCTATATCTAGACCTTATAGCTCCTATACAAAACCAACTTACGGGTAAAGAACTAATCATTCTCCCTGATGAGACTTTATGGCATCTTAATTTTGATTTATTGCTTAGCCAGAAAGATACCTCTAACAATCCAAAAGAACTATCCTATTTGTTAAAGGAATACATAATTTCATATGCCAATTCAGTAAACCTATTATTTTCGGGTAAAGAAAAGAGTATTTTCAGTTTTTCAAACCTACGGGAAGAATGTTTAGCATTCTCATTTTCTAACGACACGAGTTTTCAAAATTCAAACACCATAAGTTTTCCTGCTCTTACAGAATATGAAAACGACCTACCAGGAACTCGTGAAGAGATCAGAGCAATTGCCAATATTATCGACGGACAATATTATTATGGCTCACAAGCTGTAGAAGCTAATTTTAAGAACAATGCAAGTCGATATAACATACTACATCTGGCTTTACATGGAGATGTAGACAACGAGCACCCCGAGAACTCAAAACTCTATTTTACCAAAAGTAAAGACACCATAGAGGATAATCTATTGTATAGTCACGAATTATTCGCTTTGGATATTCCCGCAGAGCTTACTGTGCTCAGTGCATGTAATACAGGGACAGGCAAAATCGCTAAAGGAGAAGGCATTATGAGTTTAGGCACTGCATTTCAGTATGCTGGCACTAAAAGTTTACTATTAAGTAGTTGGGAAATATCAGATCAGAGTACGCCCCAATTGATGAAATACTTCTATAGCAACTTAAAAGCTGGTATGAACAAAGGTAAAGCACTGCAGCAAGCAAAACTACAATACTTAAACACTACTGACATTCACCATACACATCCTTTTTACTGGGGAGGTTTCTATTTATTGGGCGATACTTCTCCTATGCATTTTGAGGATAACAGTATGGTGTATTGGGCTATTGGATTAGGCGTTTTAGGAATTTTGTCGTTGATAGGATTTTGGTATAGAAAAAAAAACAAAGTACGACTAGTTAATAAAAAATCCCAAATCTAGTTTGGGATGATAAGAGTAAATATTTATAATACTTCCTGCATCGCGCAGGAACAAAATATACACGCAGAAAAGTTTCCTGCATCGTGCAGGAACAAAATATACACCTAGAAAAGCTTTCTGCATTGTGCAAGAACAAAATATACACCTAGAAAAGCTTCCTGCATCGTGCAGGAACTAAATATACACCTAGAAAAGCTTCCTGCATCGTGCAGGAACTAAATATACACGCAGAAAAGCTTCCCGCATCATGCAGGGACAAAATATACACGCAGAAAAGCTTCCTGCAGTGTGCAGGGACATATTTTATCGACAAAATACCTCCTTCTACAAGAAAGAGTCCAAAAACATCCATTAATTACTTATTTTAGTACCCGTAGAATATATACTATGATATTAGTTACAGGAGCAACAGGCTTGGTAGGAACTCATCTATTGGTTAGATTAATACAGGACAAAAAATCTGTGCGGGCATTATATAGAACCGAAACCAAAAAAGAGCATGCCAAAAAAGTGTTTTCTTCATATTTTCCTGAGAAAGGGGAACATCTATTTGAAACCATCCAATGGGTACAAACCGATATAAGTGACATCCCAACACTTACTGAAGCTTTTGAAGATGTTACTTATGTGTATCATTGTGCTGCCAAAATCAGTTTTGATCCTTCTCACTATAAAAAATTACGAAAAGCTAATATTGAAGGTACTGCTAATATTGTAAATCTTTGCCTAATAAAAAACGTGAAGAAATTATGTTATGTGAGTTCGATCGCAACTTTGGGAGAGAATATATCAGGCACTCCAATTGATGAAAATACAGAATGGAACCCCGAAGTTCCTAATTCGGTATATGCCATTACCAAATACGGTGCAGAAATGGAAGTCTGGAGAGGCGTACAAGAAGGATTAGATGCAGTAGTAGTAAATCCCGGAATTATTGTAGGGCCAGGTTTTTTTGATAACGGTAGCGGAATTCTATTTAAAACTATCCATGCCGGAATGAAATATTACACCACAGGTATAACAGGGTATGTAGATATTGAAGATGTGATCAATATCATGAGTCGACTTATGGATGGTGCATATACAAATCAACGGTATATCCTTGTGAGTGAAAATATGAGCTATAAAAATGTTTTTTCTAGGATTGCTAAAGGATTACAAAAACCAATTCCTAATAAAGAAGCTACTCCTTTATTAATGAAAGCAGGGTATCATGCCCAGCGTATTGGTCATTTTTTCTTTAGAACAAAAAGATCCATATTCTTATCATCAATACAAAGTGCTTTTTCCAATAGCCACTATAACAACGATAAAATTAAAACAACGCTAGACTATAATTTTATTACGATAGAAAAAAGCATACAAAAAACAGCTACTTATTTTCTGAATCAGGAGTAATTCGCTTTTGCTTAGCCTTTTCTATTTCATCTTCAATAAGATTTTTGGCATTTATCAATTCATCCTTGATTTTTAATGTATCTAAGCTCTTCTGTATAGAATCTTCTCTTTTTTTAATAGAATCTTCTTCCTTTTTTAATGCTTCAAATTCAGTTCTTTCTTTTTCAAGATTTGTTTTTACTTTTTCAAAGAGAGCTTTATATCTTTCCATATCATCAGTATACCAAGCATTGTTTTCTGCAAAAACAGTACTATCTATACCATATTTTCTAAGAATAAAGGTTTCGGGATTAATACTATCTTCTTCAAAAGTTTTCCTATTTGACGATTTCGCTGCTTTTATAAAAGCAATATCCGAGAAGATTTCAACCATACGATCTTCATCTATAATCGTTTTTGGTTTTTCTACTTTATCCACACTCTGACATGCTATACATATCAAAAAAACTACAACATATATTATGTTTCTAATCATCTATCAAAAGTTAATCGTTGTGCATGTCGCACCTCATAAAATTTAAAATTTTTATACACCAGGCTCCCGTTTACAAAAGTATGTGTGATTCTTGACTTAAACGTCGTTCCTTCAAAAGGAGACCAACCACATTTATAAGCTATATTATCTTTATTTACCGTCCAAGGAGCGTTTAGATCGACTAAGACTGCATCTGCATAATACCCTTCTTTTATATATCCTCGTTTCTCGATCTGAAATAATATCGCTGGGTTATGGCACATTTTCTCCACAATTTTTTCTAAAGTTATTTTTCCCTTATGATAAAACTCCAACATTGCAGGAAGTGCATGTTGTACCAAGGGACCTCCAGAAGGAGCCTTGGTATATACATTATCTTTTTCTTCTATAGTATGTGGAGCGTGATCTGTAGCAATAACATCAATTTTATCTTTGAGTAATGCATCTAAGAGAGCATCTTTATCTTTTGATGTTTTTACTGCAGGATTCCATTTAATTAATGTTCCTTTTTCTTTATAATCGGCATCAGAGAACCATAAATGATGAATACATACCTCGGCAGTGATTTTCTTTTCTTTAAGCGGAATTTTATTGGTAAATAACGCTAACTCTTTTGCTGTCGAAAGATGAAAAACATGTAATCTTGCGCCTGTTTTTTGGGCTAGAGCTATTGCTTGTGAGGAAGACAAATAACATGCTTCTTCACTTCTGATAACAGGGTGAAGCTCTATCGGAATGTCATCACCATATTCTGCAACATATGCTGCTGTATTCTTCCTAATTGTTTCTTCATCCTCACAATGCACTGCGATCAACAAATCTGTAGATGAAAATATTTTTTCTAATACTTCTGGATTATCTACTAGCATATTTCCTGTAGAGGAACCCAAAAATAGCTTAAGTGCTGCGACTTTTTTAGGATCAACTTTTAGAATTTCTTCTAGGTTATCATTAGTCCCTCCAAACATAAAAGAATAATTCGCATAACTTGTTTTTGCAGCGATTTCAAATTTTTCTTCTAGTTTTTCTATAGTGGTGGTCTGGGGGTTCGTATTTGGCATTTCTATAAACGAAGTAATTCCACCAGCGATAGCTGCTCTGGATTCTGTTCCTATATTTGCCTTGTGTGTCAGTCCTGGTTCTCTAAAATGTACCTGATCATCTATTACTCCCGGCAATAAATATTTCCCTTCGGCGTCAAAAATATGCACATCGGGTGACTTTGCACTTATCTGTGGTGCAATTTCTTTAAAAACACCATTTTCTATATATACATCTCCATTAAAAACACTTCCTTCATTAACAATGTTGGCATTTTTAATAAGCACATTTTCCATGATCATATTTCGTAACGATTAAATAAGCTATTAAACTTCATTTTTACAACTCCAAAAACTGCTTCAGAAATAATTCCTTTACTCATTTTTGAAGCTCCACGTGTTCTATCTGTAAAAATTACAGGAACTTCTTTTATTTTAAATTTTAACAGGTAAGCTTTAAACTTCATTTCTATCTGAAAAGCATACCCCACAAATCGAATTTTTTTAAGATTTATTTTCTCTAATACCTCTCTTTTATAACAGATAAATCCAGCAGTTGTGTCATGAATATCCATTCCTGTTATAAATCTAACATATTTTGAGGCTCCCCAAGACAATAAAACTCTACTCATTGGCCAATTTACTACATTGACTCCATTAACATATCTGGATCCTATTGCAACATCAGAAGATCCTTTAGCGCAAGCATTATATAGGCGTATGAGATCATTAGGATTATGAGAAAAATCTGCATCCATTTCAAAAACATAAGCATAAGATCGTTTTAATGCCCACTCAAAACCAGCTATATATGCAGTTCCCAAACCTGATTTTACTTTTCGTTCTAGCAAAAAAAGAGATTCTGGATATGCTAACTGAAGTTCTTTTACCTTGGTAGCTGTTCCATCTGGAGAAGTGTCATCTACAATCAAAATGTGAAAATCACGTTGAAGCGAAAATACATTTCTAATGATTCGCTCTACATTCTCAATTTCATTATAGGTAGGGATTATAACTAATGCGTCCACCATCTAGGCTATTTTTCAGGCAAATATAACTAAATAATTACTAGATATTTTTTTGTTTTTATAAGTTAATTGATCGTAATTTTAACCCATAATATAATTATGGAATATATTGTACGTGAAATAACATCTACTAATTGGCTTACCATTTTGATTATGGTATGCTTAATGCTTCTAGCAATAGCCAAGGGAGTGAATACCTTTCGGTTTTCTGATTTTACAATGTTATTAAGCAATAATAAATATATTATATCTCACCAAAAACAAAATAAACTTTCAACCCTGTTTAATGCAATCTTGCTCTTATTTCAGGTTGCTTCGGTATCTTTGTTCATATATCTATGTTTTGGTGTCTTTAAATGGGAAGTAGCTCCTAATGAAATTACATTATATTTTAAAATTGCAATCCTCTACACAGTTATTGTCGTTTTTAAATTATTAATAGAAAAAATTATTGCAACTATTTTTTCTATCGACTCTATAATTGATGAATATTTATTTTACAAAGTATCTTATCGCAATTTTATGGGTTTCATTCTATTACCTGTAAATATCATATTTATATATGCTATACAACCCTCTGAAATTGTATTTATTACGCTATTGATTTCATTGTCTATTCTTAATATAATTGTGCTCATTTCTTATTATAAGAAAAACGAAAGTATCATTTTAAACTACTTATTTTATTTTATTTTGTATCTTTGCGCACTTGAAATTGCCCCTTATTTTATACTATATAAGCTTATTAGTAATTAGTAGGATCTTTACAAAAAGAAAGAATACATATGAAAGTGAAAACAATTTTGGTCTCACAGCCGGAGCCTAAAGTGGAGAATTCACCTTATTTTGATTTAGAAGAAAAGGAAAAGGTAAAAATTGACTTTATCCCCTTCATTCATGTAGAGGGAGTTGACGCAAAGGAAGTAAGATTGCAAAAAGTAGATTTATCACAATACACTGCTATTATTCTTACTAGCCGTAACTCTGTCGATCATTTTTTTAGAATAGCTGAAGAAATGCGATTTAAAGTTCCCGATACACTTAAGTATTTTTGCCAAAGTGAGGCTGTAGCCTATTATCTTCAGAAATATGTGGTGTACCGCAAAAGAAAAATCTATGTTGGAAAACGTACTTTTCAGGAATTATCACCACTAATCAAAAAGTATAAAAACGAAACGTTTTTATTGCCTTCTTCTGATAAATTAAAACCTTTAATTCCCGATACTTTGAACAACTTAAAAGTAGATTGGAAACAAGGAATTTTTTACAAAACAGTAGTGAGTG
The DNA here is from genome assembly GCA_947498785.1 of uncultured Aquimarina sp. Lineage (GTDB taxonomy): Bacteria > Bacteroidota > Bacteroidia > Flavobacteriales > Flavobacteriaceae > Aquimarina. The sequence goes on from CANMLS010000012.1 coordinate 111,777, forward strand.
ATCTTTCTGATCTAAGGAACGTATTTTATGATGTTTTGGTTTTCTTTAGCCCTTCAGGAATACAGTCATTATTTGAGAATTTTCCTGACTTCAAACAAAATGATACTCGAATTGCAGTTTTTGGTAACTCAACAATAAAAGCTGCTGAAGAGCACAATTTAATTGTTAATATCCAAGCACCAACTCCCGAGACTCCCTCGATGACAATGGCGCTTCAGAAATATATAAAAGAAGTAAATAAAAAATAATTAGAAGTTTTAATCTTAAAAATAGACTACTTCAAGTTAAGGTTAAAGTTTTTCAATATAAAAAAGGTCTGAAAATCAGTTTTCAGACCTTTTTATTTATATATGCTATTCTTTTCCTTTAAAAAGAGTAACGCTGTGGCCCTCCTCGTCTAATTTCCTCATTAGCATAGGCTTCGAACTTTTTGAAATTCTCCCTAAAAGCGTTTGTCAATTTAAATGCTGTTGTATAATAAGCTTCATCGTCATTCCAAGTTGCTCTTGGACTCAATACACTTGTAGGAACACCTGGACATTCTCTTGGCTGTGCTACTCCAAATACCGAATGAATATGATACTTATCATATGAATACATTCCTAAATCTCCATTTAACACTGCGTTAATCATTGCTCGTGTATACTTTAATTTCATACGAGTTCCTACACCATAAGCACCACCAGTCCAACCTGTATTTACGAGCCATACATTCACACCTGTATCATTCATTTTCTTGATCAACATCTCTGCGTACTTAGCGGGATGTAATGGCATGAACGGAGCTCCAAAACATGCAGAAAATGAAGGTGTAGGTTCTACAACTCCTGCTTCTGTTCCTGCCACTTTTGCTGTATATCCAGACATAAAATGATATGCAGCCTGACTAGGTGTTAGCTTAGAGATTGGAGGAATTACTCCAAACGCATCGGCTGTTAAAAAGAATATGTTTTTTGGGTTTTTACCAATAGAAGGTTCCTGTATATTTTCAATATGATGAATTGGATAGCTAACTCTGGTATTTTGAGTAATCGAAGTATCTGTAAAATCTACAACACCATTATCTCCAATGATTACATTTTCAAGAATTGCTCCCTTCTTAATCGCTCCATATATTTCAGGTTCCTTTTCTTCGGCTAGGTCAATAACTTTTGCATAGCACCCTCCTTCAAAATTAAATATGGTGTTCTCCTTAGTCCACCCATGCTCATCATCTCCTATCAACTTACGGTTAGGATCTGTTGATAATGTAGTTTTACCTGTACCCGAAAGTCCAAAAAATATAGCAGTATCTCCTCCCTCTCCTACATTAGCAGAACAATGCATAGGAAGCGAGTCTTTATAGACTGGTAAAATAAAGTTCAATGCAGAAAAAATGCCTTTTTTAATTTCTCCAGTATATCCAGTACCTCCTATTAATGCAATCTTCTTTTCAAAATTTAATATTGCAAAATTATGTTGACGAGTACCATCTACAGCAGGATTTGCCATAAAACCTGGTGCATTAACAATTAACCATTCTGGGTCAAAACCCTTTAACTCTTCATCTGTTGGCCTCAAAAACATATTATACGCAAACATATTTGACCAAGGATACTCATTAATTACCCGTATATTTAATTTATATTCGGGATCTGCACAAGCATAGCTATCGCGCACAAAAACCTCTTTCCCAGAAAGGTAATTCGTTACCTTATTATATAGTGCGTCAAATGCATCGGGATCAAAAGGAATGTTAATATCTCCCCACCACACCTTATCTTGAGTGATATGATCTTTAACAATAAAACGATCCATAGGAGAGCGACCAGTAAATTCACCAGTATTAATTGCCAGTGCACCTGATGATGTAATTTTCCCTTGACCTTTATGCACTACTTCATCCTCAAGGCTTTGAGGTGACAATTGGTAGCGCATTGTAGCATTTTCAATACCGTAATGCTTTAACGAAAACGTTTTCGTAATTGGATACAGTCGTTCCATAAAAATATGTTGTGTTTTGTTATATACATGCAAAATTATAAATAATAATCACACCAACCGATAAAAAATCATTTAATCTTAACTAACGAAATTATAAAGAAAATCCACCCTAGAATTAACAAAAAACCTCCTAAAGGAGTAATAAAACCAATACTTGAAAGAGAAACTCCCAATACTTCATCTATCACTAAAAGATATATTGACCCCGAAAAAAGGATTATTCCTCCCAAGAATAAATAAAAAATCTTCTTTTTAGAAGCATAACTTAAAATAGTCATGTTCCCCAAAATTAGACACATAATAGCATGATACATCTGATACCTAACTCCTGTGGTAAAAGAATCGATCTGCTCTGCATTTACTAATTTCTCCAAACCATGAGCCCCAAAAGCTCCTAATAACACCGCAAGTAACCCCATTACACTTCCTGTGATCAAAATTGTTTTATTTGTTGATATTTTATTCATAATTGACAATATTGGCTATCAGATTTTAAAATTCAGACATATTTTTATTAAAAACATAATTAATCCTCTAAAATTGACACCCTACTTTTTAAGGTATTTACTACATTCGTATCAAAGTTATTAAAATATCATCAGGTATGCGAAAGATCTTAGTTATTGGTGCAGGTAAATCTACAGCAGTATTAATTAAATATTTTCAGGATAAATCTCTTACCGAAAACTTATATATAACTATCGGTGATATTTCTATTGAGAATGCCAAAAGTTTATCAAAGAATCATCCAAATACTAAAGCAATTCTTTTGGATGTATTTGATGAAATCTCTCGCAAGAATGTTATTCAAGATGCTGACATAGTAGTTTCTATGCTCCCTGCACGTTTTCATATTGAAGTTGCAAAAGATTGTTTAGAGTATAACAAATGTATGGTTACCGCTTCTTATGTAAGTAAAGAGATGCAGGAACTCGACCCTGAAGTTCGCAAAAAAGGATTAGTTTTTATGAATGAAATTGGAGTAGATCCTGGTATTGATCATATGAGTGCTATGCAGGTCATAGATCGCATACGCAACCAAGGAGGCAAAATGATTTTATTTGAATCTTTTACAGGAGGGTTAGTCGCTCCAGAAAGCGACACCAATCTTTGGAATTACAAATTCACCTGGAATCCCCGTAATGTAGTAGTAGCAGGACAAGGGGGAGCAGCAGAGTTTATTCAGGAAGGTTCATTTAAATATATACCTTATCACAAACTATTTAGGAGAACAGAATTTTTAGAAGTAGAAGGTTATGGTCGTTTTGAGGCATATGCAAATAGAAACTCACTGAAATATCAAAGCATCTATGGATTAGAGAACATTCTAACCCTTTATCGAGGAACGATAAGAAGAGTAGGATTCTCCAGAGCTTGGAATACTTTTGTTCAGTTAGGTATGACAGCTGATGATTACACCATTATAAACTCTGAACATATGAGCTATCGAGATTTCACAAACTCGTTTTTAGCGTATTCTCCATCTGATTCGGTAGAGTTAAAACTTCGTCATTATCTAAAAATTGATCAAGATGATATTATGTGGGACAAGCTTCTAGAGCTTGACCTTTTTAATCCTAACAAAAAAATTGGAATTCCAAATGCAACACCTGCACAAGGACTTCAGAAGATTTTGATGGATAACTGGACCTTGGATGATGGAGATAAGGATATGATTGTTATGTATCATAAATTTGGTTATGAACTTAATGGTCAACAAAAACAAATAGATGCGACAATGGTAAGTATAGGTGAAGACCAGACATATACAGCCATGGCTAGAACAGTTGGGCTTCCGGTCGCAATAGCCACCCTAGCCATACTCAATAAACAAATTTCTTTAACAGGGGTTCAAATACCAATTCATAAGGAAGTATATGTCCCAATACTCAATGAGCTTGAAGAATATGGTATTATATTTAAAGAAAAAGAACGGGACTATCTTGGTTATAATCTCGATGGAGTAAAAGGTTAACACTAATTATCGACACTCAAAAGGTAGTGACTCTATCTAATAAAGTGTTACAATAAAACATATTTCGGCCTTTTTAACCATCAATTCGATAACAATATCTAGCTTTACACTCTAATTAAAAGCATAAATTGTATTTTTAATTAACAATTGTAATTTTGTATTCTATGAAAAACCAAAATTCGCCTTTGAAAATTGATGGGATCGATAAAGAAATTCTGCGTAATCTTATGGAGGATGCACGAAGACCTATTCTGGAAATTGCAAGAAAAATTGGGATTTCTGGAGCTGCTATCCACCAAAGACTTCGCAAACTAGAAGCGTCAAGACTTATTTCGGGGTCAAAGTTTATTATAGATCCTAAAGTATTAGGATATAAAACCATGGCTTTTGTTGGTGTATATCTGGATAAAGCTGTAAGTAATCCTAAAGCTGTAAAACAATTACGAGAAATTCCTGAAGTAATTGAATGCCATTATACCACAGGAAATTGGTCTATTTTTATTAAAATCCTGTGTAAAGATAACGAGCACTTAATGAATGTTTTAAACAAAAACATTCAGACAATAGAGGGAATATCCAGAACAGAAACTTTTATATCTCTAGATCAACAGATTGATCGGCAAATTAAAATATAATCGGACCTTATCAGTTAAAGAACAAATAATAAGGTCTGATCTAAATATCATTTAATCTCTTCTCCCTAAAAAAATAGAAATAAAATAGAGTAATGTTGCCAACGAACCTAGAGCAGCTACCAAATATGTTCTGGCTGCCCATTTTAAGGCATCTTTAGAGGCAGCATGTTCTTCCTTTGTTACCATATTAGTCTTTTCTAACCACGCCAGTGCTCTATTACTAGCATCATACTCCACTGGTAATGTTATAAAGGTAAATAAAGTAGTCACCCCAAAGAGCAAAATACCTATCAAGAAAATAGTATTTCCGAATATCATTCCTGAAGCAGATAAAACTAATCCCACCATAATAACCAAATTTGAGAGTTTACTCGAAATTCCAACTGCTGGTACTATTTTTGATCGCATCGTTAACCAACTATAGGCAGTAGCATGTTGCACAGCATGCCCACATTCATGAGCAGCAACTGCTGCTGCTGCTGCATTACGCTGATTATATACACCTTCACTTAAGTTAACTGTCTTATTTAATGGATTATAATGATCTGTAAGCATTCCTGAAGTCGAAATTACTTTTACATCTTGTATCCCATTATCATGCAACATTTTGGTTGCGATTTCTGCTCCGCTCATTCCATTTTGTAAATGAACATTAGAATATTTCTTGAATTTACTTTTAAGTTGATTACTTACATAAGTACTCACAAGAAATATAATCCCTGCAATGATATAATATCCCATCATGATTTAAAACTTTTTATGCTTATTAATATGACACATAAAATACAAAAACCCCGCCAAAAAGCGAGGTCTTTGTTTAAATAAACTTGAGTTAGCCAATAAAATCTAGTTTACTTTAAATATCCATTCACTTCCTTTAAAGGAAGATCAAAAGCTTCTGATATCGCAGGATATACTACGTCACCATTAATAACATTTAGTCCTTTTTTAAGCGGTTCATTTTCTGCGCAAGCCTTTTTCCAACCTTTATTTGCCAATTGTATTGCGTATGGCAAAGTGACATTCGTTAATGCCAAAGTTGAAGTATATGGCACAGCTCCTGGCATATTTGCGACAGAATAATGCACTACATCGTCAATAATATATACAGGGTCCTGATGTGTCGTAGGTTTTGTCGTTTCAAAACAACCTCCTTGATCAACTGCAACATCAACCAATACTGTTCCTGAGCGCATCTCCTTCAACATATCTTTAGTAATTAATTTAGGCGCTTTGGCTCCTGGTATTAACACTCCTCCAATGATTAAGTCTGAAGTTTTTATATGTTTACGAATATTATGTTCGCTAGAAAATTCTGTATTTACATTAGCTGGCATCACATCATCCAGATAGCGTAACCTTTTTATGCTAATATCCAAAATTGTTACATCCGCCCCCATTCCTGCTGCCATTTTTGCTGCTTGTGTTCCAACGACGCCTCCTCCTAGAATCAATACTTTGGCTGGAGCTACTCCTGGAACACCACCTAAAAGAATTCCTATTCCTTTTAATGGCTTTTCAAGATATTTTGCTCCTTGCTGAATAGACATACGTCCTGCCACTTCACTCATCGGAGTTAATAACGGTAAACTACGATCAGGATCCTCCACCGTTTCATAAGAAACACAAACCGATTCACTATCAATCATCGCTTTGGTAAGAGGTTCGCTAGAGGCAAAGTGAAAATATGTAAATACTATTTGATCCTTTTTAATCAAAGTATATTCTTCCTCTATAGGCTCTTTTACTTTAATAATCATTTCAGCTGTTTCATATACCTCTTCAATAGTAGGCAACACTTTAGCTCCAACTTTAGTATATTCTTCATCTTCAAAACCACTTTGAAGGCCAGCATTTTGTTGAATAAAAACAGTATGACCATGTTTAACGAGCTCCATAGTTCCAGCAGGGGTAAGACCTACTCTATTCTCGTTATTTTTGATTTCTTTAGGAACACCGATTATCATATTCTTATTTTTTGGTCGAAAATAGCTGTTTTTATAAAAAAAAACAATAAAACCTAGCTCAAAAATATTTTATCAATAATTTTAACAAGTCATTACTTTATTTGTTAAAAAATAAAAAATTATATCTTTTTATCGTGTTTTCTATAACGATACCTAAAATAAATTAATAAAAATCCTGATGTCGCAGTTATGAAATATGCTAAAACAATAGGTAAGCTATTAACCAAAAAAACCATAAATAACCCAATAAAGTAATCCAGCAATAAAAATGTATAACATTGACAATGGTAAACCATCTGTAGATTTTGTTTTCCAAGTTTTATAAACTTGTGGCAAAAAAGCAGTTGTGGTTAATATTCCTGTCACTAATTCTAAGAGTTTCTATTGGATGTATTATAGTTTACCAAAAAAAATATACTTCTACAGACTCAACGCATGATTTTATAAACTTTTCAAAACAATATCCACCCCTAGGGACTTGGTACTAAAAATAGTCTAAAGCCATCGAGTCAATTATTATTAAAGTAATTACTTATCCAACTACATTAACAATCTTACCAGGAACAACAATTACTTTTTTAGGTGTTCGCCCATCTAATTGTTGTTTTGTTTTTTCATGTGCCATCACCTCGGCCTCGATTTCATCTTTACCTAAATCTAAAGATAATTCTAAGGTAAAACGCGTTTTACCGTTAAATGAAATCGGATACTGCTTTGTACTTTCTACTAAGTGCTTTTCTTCAAATATTGGAAATGCAACTGTTACAATAGATTTATTATGTCCTAATTTTTGCCATAATTCTTCTGCAATATGTGGCGCATATGGTGAAATCAATATTATCAATGGTTCTAATATTACTCTAGAATTACATTTCTGAGCAGTTAATTCATTTACTGCAATCATAAACGTACTCACCGAAGTATTAAAACTAAAATTCTCAATATCTTCTTCTACTTTTTTGATAGTTTTATGTAACGTCTTAAGGCTATCCTTGGTAGGCTCGCCATTAGTTACATTAAAAGCATCTCCATTATGATATAATTTCCATAGTTTTTTTAAGAAAGAATGTACACCAGTGATTCCCGAAGTATTCCAGGGTTTTGCTTGTTCTAGTGGTCCTAAAAACATTTCATACAATCGTAAACTATCTGCACCATATTGCTCACAAATACCATCTGGATTGACTACATTGTACCATCGCTTAGACATTTTTTCAACTTCACGACCAACAATATATTTTCCATCTTCCAGAATAAATTCTGCATCTTTGAATTGAGGTTGCCAATTCTTTAATTCTTCAGGAATCAGTTCATCTGAAGCATTAATCATGTTAACATCAATTCGAAGTTCTTCGATATCATACTCATCCTTTATCCCTTTAGAAACATATGTATTTGACCCACTAATCCTATACACTATAGCGCTAGTACCCAAAATCATTCCTTGATTGATCAATTTTTTGGCAAACTCATCGACAGGAACATAGCCACGATCAAACAAGAATTTTTGCCAAAAACGAGCGTATAACAAATGACCTGTTGCATGTTCGCTCCCGCCAATATATAAATCTACCTCTTTCCAATAATTAATTGCTTCCTTAGAAAACACCTCTTCTTCATTATGGGGATCCATATATCGATTAAAATAGTATGAACTCCCAGCCCAACCTGGCATTGTATTTAATTCTAAAGGAAATACACTAGTGTTATCAATTAAATCGTTAGACACAACTTTATTATTATTGACGTCCCAAGCCCAAACTGTAGCACGACCTAATGGAGGCTCACCCGTTTCTGTAGGTAAATATTTTTCTATTTCGGGTAATGCAATTGGTAAATGCGCTGCATCAATCATTTGTGGCATTCCATCTACATAATATACCGGGAATGGCTCTCCCCAATACCGTTGACGACTAAATACTGCATCACGCAATCTATAATTAATTTTTCCTTCTCCCTGACCAATCTTTTCTAACTCATAAATAGCAGTTTTTGTTGCTTTTTTATAATCTAAACCATTTAGAAAATCCGAATTCCCAATAATAGTTTTCTCTTTATCAGCAAACGCTTCTTCAGAAATATCAACTCCTTCAAAAATATTAGGAATATCGATTCCAAAATGTTTTGCAAAGTCATAATCACGTTGATCTCCACATGGTACAGCCATCACAGCACCAGTGCCATATCCCGCTAATACATAATCTCCTATCCAAATCGGCACAGATTCTTTGGTAAAAGGATGCTCTGCATACGCTCCCGTAAACACTCCACTAATGGTTTTTACATCAGCCATACGTTCACGCTCACTGCGTTTTGACGTAGCTTCAATATACGCTTCTACTTCAGTTTTTTGCTCAGGAGTTGTTATCTGTTGAACCAATTCATGTTCTGGAGCCAAGGTCATAAAACTTACTCCAAAAACAGTATCTGGTCGCGTTGTGAATACTTCGATAGTAGCTTCATGATCTTTTACATCAAAGGTTACGCTTGCTCCTTGAGATCGTCCTATCCAATTCGATTGAGAGTCTTTGAGCGGTTGTGGCCAATCAATCGTATGCAACCCATCTAATAATCGTTGCGCATACGCAGAAATTCTCATACTCCATTGTGTCATCTTTTTACGAACCACAGGGTATCCACCACGTTCTGAAACTCCGTTTACAATTTCATCATTCGCCAAAACAGTTCCTAATTTCGGACACCAATTTACTTCGGTTTCTGCTAAATAGGTTAATCTATATTTTAACAATTTCTCTTGCTTATCTTTTGATGAAAAACCATTCCAATCTTCTGCTGTAAATGATAGTATATCTTCATCACAAACTGCATTTACGTTTGCATTTCCTTCTTTAACAAAAATAGTTTCGAGATCAACAATTGCTCTCGCTTTATCTGCATCCTTATCATACCAAGAATTGAAAAGTTCTATAAAGATCCACTGAGTCCATTTATAAAACTTTGGATCACTGGTTTTAACCTCTCTGTTCCAGTCAAAAGAAAATCCAATTTTATCTAATTGCTCACGATAACGTGCAATATTTACTTTAGTTGTAATCGCTGGATGCTGACCCGTTTGAATGGCATATTGTTCTGCTGGCAACCCAAAAGAATCATATCCTTGCGGATGCAATACATTAAATCCTTTATGACGTTTATATCGAGCATAGATATCACTGGCTATATATCCTAGTGGATGTCCTACATGTAATCCTGCTCCTGATGGATATGGAAACATATCCAAAACATAATATTTGGGTTTTTCGCTGTCATTTTCCGTATTAAACGTTCCGTTCTTTGCCCAATATTTCTGCCACTTGGCTTCAATAGTATTAAAATCGTAGCTCATTCCTCTAAAATTAAGACCGCAAATTTACAATTTTATGTGAGCTTACTATGCTTTTTACTTTAGTTTTTAGAGTTCCTTTATGGAAAAACAACCTCCCTACTTAAATACTAAACTCTATTTCTCTTTTATAAAGAAATAGATAAAAGCTGGTTTAATTTTAATACCATTTCTGATTAAAATTTGCTTTTTTATCTTTTTGCTTTAAAGCAAAAAAGGCATAACATGCTAGAAAAAAAAGGGCACGGAACTACTCTCAAGAGCTATTTAGTAATTGAGTTTTTATTCGTACTGAATATTTTGACACAAAAACATAATTCAAAGTGCCCCAGAGTCGTTTATAAGGATCAACAAGGTATATCTTCTTGCTAAGGTTATAGCTCGAACTACCTTACATGATTGTTCGAAGTGATAAAAAGGTAATTCGAATCACCTTTTTTTGGATCGCAACCCATCGAGGAATAAATTAACAAAAAAAAGTCCCGTAGATATTATTTACCTGCGAGACTTCTTTAACCATATCTATCTATAGAAACTTAAGAATATCATAGATTATCCCAAACTCCTACAATAGTCGTTAAATTACTATAACGTACTACCTGTAATGACCCATGATGAATCATTTATTAAAGCCTGTCTAGCTAGCTAATGCTTCTACAGAAGTAGCATCAGCGAATATTCCAGACATGTTTGATACACTACCAATATTCCAGTTACTAACATCTGGATTGGCAGATGAAGCCTGTTGAAACATCCTGTACATATTAGTTACCTTACTTAAATTAGGAACATCTGTAGCTGAAACTGTAAGGTTTGAGCATCTAAAAAATGCTCTTTTCATAGATAACCATTCTCCTGTTCCTCATTGATCAATCGAGATAATTTTCACCCTTTCTCTAGCAGAAGAAAAAGATATAGCAGAAAAAACACCACTAATACGAATAGTATGCTTTCCTGGGGTCTCAAAGGTATGAGTCTCATCTTTTATAATTCATTCTTGGTCAAACAATTACATCATTATCCCAATCTACATTATAATCGTAGACAATGCGTGGATCTGGACTTGTCGGTATCGTAATTTCTGTAGCGTCCCAAATTGTTATATATTCTGAAACTTCTGGAACAACATTGTTCTCTACTGTTAACTCTCCTTCTTTTTCTGATGATATATTTTCATCATCCTTGGTACATGATGACACTAAAAGCTTGACTGACATACCTAATAAAAAGGAGTAATTGTTTTCTTGTTTTTCATTTTTAAAATAGTTGATTATAATTAAACAAAATTGTTATCTTAATTTATTTTGGGATGGTTATCTCTAACCCATTTCTTTTTACACAAATTAATCCTATGTAAATAGTATTATAGGCGAACCAACATTTTATATGAACTAAGTAAATTGAGGTTCTCCAAGAGCTGTTTTACCAAAAATTCACATTATATTTACAACAAATGTGTCTACAGCATAAGCCCCATAGATTGTTAAAATCTATAATCCATGAGACTTATTGAAGTATAATGAAGTAAGAACTAGAGAAAGAATAGATTATAGATCTATAACTCCCTACTACAACTAACATCCATTTATAACTATTTACTACTAAAACTCATGATTAATCAACCATGATGAGTCGTCTATTAAGGTTTGTCTAGCAGCCAATCCATCTGTAGAAGTAGCTCTTACATCAGTATCTAAACGAACATTGTTCTGACGAGGTTGACTAGCAAAATTAATTAGAAGATTCTCATAGTTTGTTACAGAAAATGAAGTAGAACCAATGAACATAGAGTTCATATCTTCAACTTTACCAATTCTCCAATTGCTAACATCTGGATTTGCCAATGTAGCACCAGAAAACATAAAATTCATCACTCTTACATTAGAAACATCCCATTTACTAACGTCTGGATTCGCAGATACAGCACCTCTAAACATGGATCCCATATTTGTTACTTTAGACACCTCCCAATCACTAACATCTGGGTTTGCAGACGTAGCTCCAGCAAACAAGCCTCTCATATTAGTTACATTAGAAACATCCCATTTACTAACATTTGGATTTGCAGATGTTGCGTCTTCAAACATACCAAAAATCCAAATTACATTAGAAACATCCCAGTTGCTAACGTCTGGATTCGCAGACACAGCACCTCTAAACATATTGCTCATAAAACCTACATTAGAAACATTCCATTGGCTAACATCTGGATTGGCAGATGTAGCTTTATCAAACACATTCTGCATAAACTGTACTTTTGAAACATTCCATTGACTAACATCTGGAGTAGCAGATGTAGCTAAGAAAAACATAAATCTTATATTTGTCACACTAGAAACATTCCATTGACTAACATCGGGATTGGCAGATGTAGCCTCTGCAAACATAAAATCAAGATCAGTAACCTTACTTAAATCAGGAACATCTGTTGCTGGAACTGTAAGGTTTGTGCATTTGTAAAATGCTCTGCTCATAGATAACCACTCTCCAGTACCCCATTGATCAATCGAAATAATTTTTGTTCTTTCATCTTCAGCAATAGAAGAAAAACTTATAGCAGGAAAAACGCCACTAATACGAATGGTATGCCTTCCTGAAGTCTCAAAAGTATGGGTTACATCTCCTGTAATTCCTTCTTGATCTACAATCCCATCATTATCCCAATCTACATTATAATTATAAGTGAAATTAGAATTTGTTGGTATAGTGATTTCTCTAGCATCCCAAGTCGTTATAAATTCTGAACCGTTCCCTGTTGGCGGCTCTGATCCTTCAACAAAAACGATAACAGTCCACTCTTGTGTACTACCATCTTCTGCAGTTACTGTATAAACCAC
>CANMLS010000013.1 GCA_947498785.1 uncultured Aquimarina sp.
TTTTCTTCATATGCACAAAAGTAATATGCTATACTTAAAGGTTTACTATTTGTGTCCAGTGAAAGGTACTAATTCCAGGTTTGTTTAGACTTCAATTTTGTAAGTAATTCTGAACTTTCTATAACTTTAGTATTCGATTTCCTTCCCATGCCGAAATTTAAACAAAATTAACGTAATTAAAAAGTTTATTTGGTATAATTCTTTTTTTTAGATGCGTTATTATAAATGAATAATTCCAAAACACAAAACACGTTTATTGATTTGTGCTTTGACAGTTACATCAATTTTTACTTAATAATTGTTTTGCATGTTAAGTTATTTGATGTGAGGTGAGGAAGAAAATTTAAGGTCACAGATATCTAGCCATTTTATAATGACATAGTAACCTGTTATATATTTGCAGAAACATAAAAAAATATTGATTTAGCCAACACCAACAGGAATATCAATATTAATGATTGTACCTCTATCAATAAATGAATCGATATCGATAACTCCTTGAAGTATATTTACTCTTGATTTAATACTGTTCAATCCTATGCCAAAAGATTTTTTATTCGGATCAAAACCAACTCCTTTATCTTCGACTATTAAGTTTAAGTGATTCTTATTCCATGTTAATTGTATTTCTGCACGATTAGACTTTGAATGTTTGAGTATATTATTCATACTCTCTTGTATGATTCTATAAATATCAACTTTAATTTCATCAGAAATTTGATTCATTTTTTCTTTAGCATTACAACGAAAATCAACTTTAATAGAATTAATATTTCCAATTTCATTAAGATAATCCTCTAGTAAATCAATAAATGAAGTGTTGTTTACTCTTAAAGAAGAAAAATTATGTGAAATACTTCGAATTTCTTCATAAGCATTATCTACTATTTGTATGAGTTTTTTAAGTTTAGCTTCGTTGTTTAATGATTCAGATATTTTCAAGAGACCAAATTTAACTGCTGCTATAGAGGGAGCAACACCATCATGAAGTTCTCCAGAAATTCTTTCTTTCTCTTTCTCTTGCCATATAAGATTAGTTTTTACATTCTGAATTTCCTGATCACGAATCAATTTTAAGGTTTTTTGTTTATTAATTTCCTCATTTTTTGATCTTAATAATTCTTTATTTTTCAGTTTTTGTCGATAAAAATATAATAACATTGAAAATGTTATCAATAAAATTATAGTCAGAACAATTATTTCATAATATATTCTAGTTTTTCTGCTCAGCTCTATTTGTGTGTTTTTGAGTACTTCTGATTGCAGTTCTTTTTCTTTATTTAAGATAAAAATCTCTTGCTTCTTCTTTTTAGCTTCATGTTTTACAAGAAGCTCAGACATTTGTTTGTTTTTTTTAGCATTAAATAAAGAATCTTTAATAGTCGTATATTTTAATAAATAATCATATCCTTTTTTAAAATTTTTGTTCTTAATATGATATTGATGTTGTAATTGATAGACGTGAAACAATTCATGCATTTCATTATTTGTTAATGCTTTTTTTTCTGCTTTTTCGAAATATGATGAGGCCGATTTTTTGTTGTCCATCTTATCATAAATATCAGCAAATCTTAAATACTCATAAGCATTATCATTAGAAATACCAGATTCTAATCTTATTTTTAAAGACTCTTTTGAATAATTAAGTGCCTCTTCGTAGTTTCCTTCTTTGATACATATTGTAGATAAGCTAGACAATATTGAGTTAGTTATTAAAGGATAATTTTCTTTTTCTGAGGTCAAAATCGAATCAGCTACTATTAATTTTTCTTTTGCTTTAGAAAAAATATTTTGCTCTATATATAATTGACTTATTTTTATTAAGGCTTTTGCTTCATTCTTTTGATCACAGTAATCTTGCGATAATTTAAGTGCTCTATCATAGTATGTTTTTGCTTCTATATAATCGTTAAAATGCTTAGAGTATAGGTTTCCTAGGTTAATTATTACACAGAACGACCAATTTTTATCTTCGATGCTTTCAAAAATTGCTAATGCTTTCAAATTATTGGTGAGTGCTTCTTGATAATTACCCATTCCGTCATTAATTCCACCTATATTTTGATAGGATAAAGCTTCACCAAGTTGATATTCTATTCTTTTAGCTATAGAAAGAGCTTTCTTACTATATGAAAGAGCTTTTTTGAGCTTTGAACTTTTGGAGTAGAGTGTACTTAATGAAGAACAGAAATACCCTACGTCTCTAATGTCTTCATCTTTAATTAATGCTAATCCCTTATGAGCATATTCAAGAGCTTTATCGATTTCAGTTTCTTTATATTTTTCAACTAAACCCTTATAAATGATAACTTTTTCGTCTTTTGTAGAATTCTCAATTTTTATCTTAAGACTATCAATTTGTGCATATGTAGAAAAACCAAAAAACAATAAAAAGGTAGTATTTCTAAAAACAAGGTTCAATCTTTTTTTCATAACTATTAGTTCTAAAAAATTCAGTTTTCTATAATCACAACTTATTCTACTAATCCATTTTTTATCGCATATTTTACAAGTCCAGCAACATTTTTTACATCTAGTTTTGAAAGTAGATTTTTTCTGTGAGTATTTACTGTATGTTGACTAATGAAAAGTTTTTTTGCTATTTCCTGAGCAGTGTACTCTTGTGTGATTAGTTTTATAACTTCCTTTTCCCGTTCACTTAACTCTGATATGATTTCTGCATTATCATCCTTGTTAAAAATACTATTCATATATTTATCTTTTACTTCTGGAGAAAAATGATTATTATGACTAGCAACAGAATAAATTGCATTAAGTAACTCGATTTTACTCGTGTTTTTCAACAAATACCCATTAGCGCCATTCTTGGCTAAATGTGCAATTTTATCAGGATAGCTATATGTACTTAATACCAAAGTTTTAATTGTAGGAAATTTCTTTTTAAGAATCGTATTTAATTCAATACCATCCATTTCAGGCATATTTATATCTAGTATAACTATATCTGCAGATTGATGTTTTAGAAGTTCTAAAACATCATGTCCATTTAATGCTGTACCTATTATATTTATATCCTTAGTGTCATTTATAAGCGATACAATACCTTCTAAAAAAATTTGATGATCATCAGCAATTATTATATCTATTTTTTTATTCTTTACCATAAAATGATACCTCTTACTCTATTATAATACTTGTATATTTTTATAATAATATATAAGTGTCTACAAAAGCATCTATAATTGATTTTGTTAAACCTCTCAGTAACTACATTGATGTTATCTTCATTTTGCTACTAAAATATTGTTTGTCAAATTTGAATAAAAATTCAACAGGTTAATTTTAAATGAAATCTCTATAAACCCTATGATATAAACAAAAGAATAATCTTTTGGTATTGTTCATTACAGTGTTAACTCAGAAAAGGGTTTTATATTTTTCCTTATATGGTAGCCTCTGTGAAAATATAAATCATCATAATTAAACTATTGAGTACTCTTATTCAAAAAAATGAGTAAATAAAAGAATTAACAAATTAATTATTCTCTTATGCAATCAATATACAATCTAGAGAATATATTAAGTCTTGATTTAACATGGATTTATGTTCAATCAAGAAACTTTCTATTTACGTAAATTTTTATACTATTATTTTCCCTGAATTCTTTTTAAAGAATCTTTAATAATCAAAGACTTTTTCTTCAATTATAGAGAGTAAGATTAGTTTATTTTTAATTTTTATCCAAATAATATGTTAAAAATAAATTTCTTGTCTATGAATTGATCATTAATTACTCTTCATTTTTTTTCTGTAAATTTTACCATTACTTACCATCTCGCTATTTTTAGTCTAAATATGATGTCTCTTGTTGAGGATTTCATAAAATTTATTTCAAGAAAGTTACATATTTATATTTATAAAAAAGAATTCATTAAAAAGGTATTAACATTATTTTTTTTATCCAGTTAAAGGCTAAAATCTTGCAATTTCATTGTAGTTACTTTAGTTTCTATAAATGTTTTGGTTTTGTGAATGTCAAATTACGGAAAAATTCTTACTCGATAACCAGTTTGATTTTCCATATCGTTTGCGCAACTAAACATCGATATATTGTTTTTCAGAAGATATTCAATAAGGATGTTAGGATTTGCAAATCCGGATATATAGAATGTTCATATTTTGAAAAGAGTTGTAAGTAAGGATCACATTCATATGCATATTGAGTATTCTTTGTCTTTAAAGTATAAATGTTTTAATAAAAGGTCGTTCATCTTGAATGTAACAGCTCGAATTTTCTATGTTAAACAAGCAATATTCGGGATCTTGCTTTTAGTCAGTTGGTTATAGTGTTTGGAGTACTTTCTTAAAAGATAGAAAACCTTATTATTGATTAAGATATTAGGGTTAACTCACAAAAGGAAATTGAACAATAAGAAATCCAAGATTATAACCTTAAGGATTTATGTAGGTTTGGGGCTGATTCTAATTTAATTGGAGAGGATATTGGTATACCAACAATCAAATACAATGTGGTGTTAAAACCTTACTCATATTAAATTAGGCATTTTATATAACATTTTAGAATACTAGAAAAGAGCTGCATAAACTTGATTATAAGAAAAGGATCAACTTAGGTTTGTTATAAAATATGGAAATGAAAGAGAAAAATCTCTTACAAGCATTAAAAAGGAAAGTCTGAGATGTCTGTTAGTGAGTTAATAAATACAACCGTTGTGCACTTAGATATTTTTTTATTAATTTTCTAAATATACAGCAGGCTAAATACATTAATTTGTATTCAGTTTTTCTACATTTAGAATGACAGAGCTTACATGTCCTCCTGTATCAGGAAAATTTAATTCAATTTTGTTTGTACCAGAAGATACATATTTTATATCGAATGGGATATTAATCATTCCAAAAAACTGATCCCTGTTTGCTTGATCATATCCTGCCCAATTAGAAGGAATGTCAACAACATGTCCATTAATGGTTATCATTGGACTTTTACTTAATTTGTGTTTTCTTCCAATTCCCATTCTTATAAAAGATCTACCATTTTTTGCTGTTTCAACATTGTCGATATCAAAACGTATTGTCTTGTTAGCTTCAATTTCTTGTAAATATGTTTTAGAATAGTAATTGTTTTCTATTATAGAACTAGAAAAAGAAGTTGGATCAATATCGCATTCTAATATTACAGTCTCTCCTGATTTAAGGCTTATACTTTTCATGACAGAGAGGTTAGTAAAATAGATTAATTCAGGAATACCATCAGTATTAGTATATAGCCTTCTTAATGTAATATTCTTTACGAGATCGGCACTTTTGTTAAGAAAATCTAATACTATAGATTGTTCTTTATCATGAAGATTATTCAATGCAATATAAGCTTTTTCTGATTTTAAGAAAGCATTAACTTGTATGTCAGGATTACTAGAGATGATATCTACTCTTTTTCCAGATACGTTTTTCCATAACTCGTAAAATTTTTTGAAATCTGTAATTTCTTTAACTCCACTTTTATTTTTTCTTAAGATTACCCATGGGTAAGAATGGCCATCGGGATTCTTTTTTTTATCTTTATAAAACCAATTAGCGTCTGCTACTATAAAAGGAATTGATTTTAATAGACGATCTGGTTTGTCTAAAAGAGACATTAAGATATTATTGTAAGATTTTATACAGGTACCACTTAATTTAGGAGAATAGGGTTTTCCTAACAGTCCTTTAGAAGTATATCCGTACTCTGATATTAAATGTGGTTTTACGATTCCCCATTTTTTGTAACTATATTCTTCAATTAGATCTAAGATTGCTTCAGCATTACTTCCTGATCTGTAATTAAAGTCGCCTGCAACATTTCTACCATCATATAAATGTGTTGAGAAGAATTTCATGCTTTCTCCAGCAGTATCCATAAATAATTTCATTCTTTTATTCCAATGATCAAAACCTTTCCGATCGACTTCTGGCCATGCAGAAGAATAACCACCAACCATTATATTTGGAATTTCAGCATGTATTTTATCTGCAACCGTTTTATACAGTTTGGACATTTCTAAGATAACAGCATCTGTTTCTGGCCAAGTATCAACATAATCTATAGCATGTACAAAAGGTTCATTCATTACTTCATAATATTTGGGCATAATTGGGAAAGCATTCTTTATATACTCAACATCAAATGCTGCAATTTTATCATGATCCATATTAAGCTGAAAGGCGGTTCTTGGATGATCAGTGATAATAAAATCATTGGTTTTGTATTTATTAAATAGAGGTGCGTTTTCCCAATATTTTACAGAATTGATTCCTTTGTTCCTTCCTTTACTAGGGTTAGGGGCTTCAGTTTTAGATTCATTAAAAGGAGCTGGTCCACCAAAAGTTCTACCAAAATTTATATCTAATTGATCAAAAAGATAATCTGCATGAGAAGCTAATCCTCGACTGGTAAAAGAACTATGAATGTTAAAATATTTTTCTCTTCTCAATTCACTTTCGGAGCCAATGTATTTTTGTGTTGTAAAGTCAATCAATACTTTGGTATTCTGAGAAAAAGAGATAATTGATATAAATAAAAGAGTTAATAGAGTTTTTATTTTAACACTCATAATTTTAAGATTAATTTTTAATAAGAAAGATTTAGTTAGACTTTTGTTTTAGTATAAAGCCATTTAACCATAAGTCTCCTTCTTCTTTCAAATTTTTAAATTCGAGATAAATAGGTGTATTACCATCAGAAGATAAATAAGATCTTATTAAAAAAGGTTTGCGTTCTCCTGTTGATTGATTATTATAATAGTCCACAATATGATCATCTGCTTCTTTTATAATTTTACCGTTAGCATCTGTAATAACGACTTCAATTTCATTTGATATTTTTGCGTTTTTTTTAGCAACATGGTGATATGTTTCAATAAAATAATTTCCTTTTTTCAGGTTTGATATTTTAAAAACAAGTTTTTCGTTTTTAGTAGATAAACCATCTGATGATATAAAACCAAGTTCACCAGAAACAGAATTATTTTCATGCCATTTTATGCTATCATTTGAGCTTACTTTTATTTCTAAATCTTCATAAAGTTTATTCTTAAATATAAGGTCTGTATCTGATTCCCCTATCCAGGGTAACCATTCGTGTTGTACAAGTTGGTTTTTTGCACCTATATCAACCTTAAGAATGGGGTAATCAAAAATAGGTTTAGCATTTTTTTGAATTTCATTAGTATTAAATTTTGAAGTAACAATTGTAGCACTTCCTTTTTGCAACCCTTTTGATTTAGCAGTTATTGTAATACTTCCAGGAGTATCAGTGGCTTTTACATATATAGAAGCTACTCCATTATGTAAACGTGCAGGATTAGCACTAATCTTACCGTTATCAATCAAATTACCTTCACCAGAAATGGTAAACTGGATACTATTTGTAGCAGAAGTAACGACTTCACCATTTTTATCAACTACATATGCATGTGCTAATCTTAAATCAGAACCACCTATGTAAAATGGTTGATCATTTATATTATAACTTACTTCAATATGATGGGGTTTACCTTCTTTTTTTCGAATATGTTCTGTGATTTTTTGTCCATTGTTTAAGCCTTCTGCTTTTAGAGTACCTTCATTCCAATTAAAAGGAAATGTATATGATGGGTGATCCAAATTTACTTTGGTAATATCATTATCTGGTTTTTGTATTCCAATTAACTTTCCATTATGATATAAAGCCACTTCTTGGCAATTACTATATATTCTAATTTTTCCGTTTTTTGAAGCGGTTTCGTCTGCAATATGAACTATTGGAGTTTTAACTAGCTCTGATTGATACCAATAATATACAGGCTTAGGAACTCTATAAGAACTTAAAACCGCATAATTAGTCATATAATCACGAGACCACCGATCGTCATTAGGCAATAAGTGGTTGTAATCAGCACCTAACCAGGCAATAGCTGCAATGTTTTGTTTGCTTCCTTTATAACGAGAGATATGAAACTGATTTACTTCTGCATTTGGAGAACTACCATGTTCCATAACCATTTCAAAATCACTTTCTGTAAATTCTGTTCTCCTATAATCCATTGTTGCATATACATCTGTAATACCGGCATTAAGAATACCGTTCCAAGGGCTAGAGGCAGAAGCTGTTAATCTAAAAGGATCTTCTTCTTTAGTTACATATTGCATCCTAGGCACAGGCCCTCTATGATTAATCCCAGCTCCCCAAAAAACAATCGATGGATGATTTCTGTGATTCCTAATCATCGTTCTGGTTGCTGATTCTAGTTTTGAAAACCATAGATCATCTCCCCATTCTATCCATGTCGAAGGCTCTTCATATACCAACATCCCTAACTCGTCACAAGCTTTTATAAAAGCATCGTCTTGGGTATAATGTGATAATCTGATGATGTTCATTCCAGCTTTCTTATATTGTAAAGCTTCATTGTAATGAAATGAATTTGGGACAGCATCGCCAATATTAGGGTAATTTTGATGTCGATTTACTCCAATAAGAAAAATAGGCTCCCCATTTAAAACAAATCCTTTTCCTTTTACAAGTTTAAATGTTCTAAACCCAAAGCGGTTTTCAACAAAATCAATGGCTCGTTCTTCATCATAAATAACAGAGATAACTCGATATAAATAGGGTGTATCTGGAGACCATAAACGGAAATCTTCATTTTCTAAACCAGAGGTTTGTCTTAATGTATAATCAGAATTAGGTGCGACTCTTATGTTTTTAACTAGCTTTTTTAAAACATATCCTTCTGCATTGATAATACGGGTTTCTATTTTACAGTTTTTATGAGTTGAATTTTCATTAGTAACCGTGGTTTTAATAGATACAGTACCATTTCTTTTATTTACCGTGGGAGTTGTAATATGAACACCAGCATCAAATTTTTCCCAATTATAAGATACGTGAACCTTATTCGTAGTAACCAGAAATACATCTCGATATAAACCACCAAATTTTACATAATCACTTCTGTGTGGATCTGGAGAAATTGTTTCATTAAACCTGTTATCTGCTTTTACTACAATTAAGTTTGTTTGATTATGTTTTACATGATTAGAAATGTCAAAATGAAAAGGAGTATAACCGTTTACCTCATGAGCACCTATTTTTTTACCATTTACCCATAGTTCGGCCACATTATGAACTCCTTCAAATTCAAGAAATACCTTTTCTGAGGGTTCTGCTTTTATTACAACCGTCTTCCTATACCAACCAAAATCTCTCAAATATTTTTTTTGAATCCAGCTTTCTCCTATACTATCCATCTCATGTGAAACCAATTGTAAGGTGTGGGGAACAGAAACTTTTTCCCATTTAGAGTCATCAAAATCTGTAGTTTCTGGAGTTCCCTCTACTTCTCCTAAGTGAAATTTCCACCCAATGTTTAAATTTGTTTTTGTTCTATCCGTAATAGGATAACCTTCGGGCAATTCATTATCTTGAGCAATGACTGAGGCTCCTGATATACATAAAAGGAGCATAATAATTTTTAGAGTTTTCATATTTACTTTCTTTCCCATACTTTAAAATATTTTACATGAAATTCACCATCCAGACGATTGTCATCTGGTAAAGCTCCAAACCATTTATTGGATTCGCAGTTAAAATTAACTTCTAGAGGTTGGTGCCAATGTGTGTTTTTTGCTTCTCTAAACAAGATTCCATCAATATAAAATCGTATGTAATCTTTAGTCCATTCTAATCCCCAGACGTGATAGTCATTTTGTAACTCTTTTGGAAAATAGAATTTTTGAGTTCTCGAAAAATGTTTTTTTACATCACCTTGAGCCTTTGGAGATTTAAAAACATGAATATTAGAATTTAGATCATGTCTGTTATATTCCAGACCAGGTGCATTCTCACAAATATCTATTTCAGTCCACCAGTCTTTATCAACGTTTGTCATCCAAAACCCAGATACCCAAGGAGCATCCATCAATTTACATTCGGCTTCGAAATACCCATATAAAAACTTATTTTTACTTTTAATAAAACCTGTACTATGAGTATACCCTTCAGGTAGTTTTTCATTTTTATGCTTGTTTACACGAATAATAAGTTCATTATTTTCCAGAGAAACATTTGAACCATGAAAATATGTAGGTTGTCGCCCTTTCCAACTAGGATTATTAGGGTGCCAAATTTTTTCATTCAACTTAGGTTGATCAAATTCATCAGAGTATTTTGTGAGTAGTACCCATGCTTTGCTGTTGGTTTGATCAGAAAGCGGATAATCGTTATTTAGTCGCGCAACTGCATTTTCTATTTGTATAGAATCTATATAGTTTTTTGGAGGAATTGTTAAATCTTGAGCAAATGATATTGTTGTGATATATACCATCAAAAAAAATAAATAAAAAGAGTTTAATTTCATTTCAAAATGCTATTTGTTTTGGAATTCAATGTATAAAAACGAATACCTCTCTTTAACTACTATTGTTTTATAGTATAGGACATATGTTTTTTGTTTCAAGAATGTAGTATTGAAGTACAATGTATTATGTAGCATTAAAAAAAAGAGATTCAAAAAATAAAAATATAAAAGGCTTTGTAATACTTTTATAGCTCAATAAACCATTTATTCTTCTGTTTTAACCAATAGGTGTAGAGTGAAATTTAGGATTCTCACCTATTATTTTAAATATTTGTAAGAACGAATGATGTTTCTTTATCAAAGTATTATGAAGTATAAAATTAAGCTGTTGTTTTTAGGTGTATTTGCAGTTTTGTTTTCTTGTAATTCTCATAAAACAAAAATAAAAAAAACTGAAAAAGGACTATCAAAACCTAATATAGTTATTTTTTATGTAGATGATTTGGGGTATGGTGATTTAGGATCTTATGGCGCTGTTGGTGTAGCAACTCCAAATGTGGATAGGTTAGCCCAGGGAGGGATTAAATTTACAGATGCTCATAGTAGTTCTGCTACTTGTACACCTTCACGATATTCTCTATTAACAGGTAGTTATGCATTTAGAAATAACGCAACTGTTCTAAAAGGGGATGCACCGTTAATTATTGATCAAAATATAGAAACATTGCCCGATATGCTTAAAAAAGGAGGGTATAAAACCGGGGTTGTCGGGAAATGGCATTTGGGACTTGGAGATGGCAGTGTAGATTGGAATAAAGAAATTAAACCAGGCCCTTTAGAAATAGGTTTTGACTACAGTTTTTTGATTCCATCTACTGGAGATAGAGTGCCTTCTGTATATGTAGAAAATCGCAAAGTCGTTAATAATTCGAACGAGAATGATCCAATAAAAGTGAGTTACGTTTCTAAATTTGGCGATATGCCCGATGGTATTAATAACCCAGAGTTATTGAGACAAAAAGCAGATACCCAGCACAGTGGTACTATTGTAAATGGAATAAGTAGAATTGGATTTATGGATGGAGGAATATCAGCGTTGTGGACAGATGAGGATTTTCCTGATGTATTAACAGATAAAGCAATTAATTTTATTGAAGGAGCCAAATCAGATCCTTTCTTTTTATTCTTTTCATTTCACGATATTCATGTACCGAGATTGCCAAATAAAAAATTTCACGATAAAAGTACTATGGGGCCAAGAGGAGATGCAATTGTACAGATGGACTGGATGACAGGAGAAGTAATGAATGCGTTGGAGAAATTAAATTTACTAGAGAATACTTTAGTAATTTTCACTAGTGATAATGGTCCGGTTTTAAATGATGGGTATGAAGATTTGGCAGAAGAAAAACTTGGGAATCACAAACCTTCAGGAATTTATAGAGGGGGTAAGTATAGTGTATATGAAGCGGGAACAAGAATGCCAACTATTGCTTTTTGGAAAGGGAAAATTATGCCAGGAATAAGTGATGCACTATGGAGTCAGGTAGATTTATATGCATCTTTAGCAGACTTGATCAAGCAACCTATTGCTCATAATGCAGCGATTGATAGTCAAAATATATTGCCTGTTTTATTATCATCTGAAGAAAAAGAAGGAAGAGAATATTTGTTGGAAGAATCATATACTTTATCTCTTAGAAAAGGTAATTGGAAATATATAGATCCGTTTCCTAAAGAAAAAACAATACCAGATTTTATAGAAAAAAGTAAAAATATTGAAGGAGGCTATATGTATTTTCCTCAATTGTATAATCTTGAAGAAGATCCTTCAGAAAAAAACAATCTAGCAACTCAATATCCAGAAAAAGTAGTAGAACTTAAAATTGAATTAGAAAAAATAAGAACTACAAAGCGTTAGTTCTATTCTTTAAGTTCTTTAATATTTGGAACGATGAAGTTTTGATTTCCTACAACAAATAATTAGATTAAAATGTTACTTATGAATACTTTTAAATCATCAATGCTGATCTTAACTTTAGTTATAGGATGCCTATTTACATCTTGTATCAAAGATAATAAGATAAAAGAATCCTCTGTTTCTGATCAAAACTTTAATATGAATTGGCTTTTTCTAAAGGATTCGGTTGATAATGGTCAAAGCATTACTTTAAACGATTCTAATTGGAGAAAGTTGAATTTACCCCATGATTGGGCAATAGAAGGACCGTTCAAAAAAGGAAGTGATTTGAGAACTGGAGGTTTGCCTGTACATGGAGAAGCGTGGTATAGAAAACATTTTATAGTTGATAAAAAATATAGTAACAAACAGATATCTATTGAATTTGATGGTGCTATGAACAATGCCAAAGTATGGCTCAATGGAACTTTTATTGGAGAAAGACCTTATGGGTATATTGGATTCGAATTTGATTTGACTCCACATATCAAATTTGGAGAAGATAATGTAATTGCAGTACAATTATCTCCAGAAGATCTGGCAGCACGATGGTATCCAGGAGCAGGAATTTATAGAAACGTACGTTTAAAAGTAAATAATTCAGTACACATTCCGCAGTGGGGGACATATATAACTACTCCAGAAGTTACTGATGAACAAGCTACGGTTAACATCAAAACGACGATAAAGAATACTAACATCTCTTCATCAGATATTGTTTTAGAAACTATTCTTAAAGATGAAAACGAAACAATAGTTGCTTCAATTTCATCACCAATAGTTATTAAAAAATCTACTGAAGAAGATATAAATCAAACCATTAAAATAGATAAACCTAAAAGATGGGATGTCAAAGCACCTGTTTTATATTCAGTAAGTAGTAATGTACTTATCGATGGAAATATTGTAGATACTTATGATAGTGAATTCGGAATTAGAACTATAGATTTTGATGCCAATAAAGGATTTATCTTAAATGGAAAACGGATAGAGCTTAATGGTGTCTGTATGCATCATGATCAAGGAGCTTTAGGGACTGCTATTAATTATAGAGCCAAAGAAAGACAGATGCAAATTATGCAAAGTATGGGGGTGAATGCGTTAAGAACAAGTCATAATCCACCTTCACCAGAATTATTAAAGGTTTGTGATCGATTAGGAATTGTAGTAATAGTAGAAGCTTTTGACGAGTGGAAAATAGGTAAAGTACCTAATGGATATAATAAATATTTTGACAAATGGCATGAGAAAGATTTACGAGATATGATACGAAGAGATCGCAATCACCCCTCTGTTATTATGTGGAGCATTGGAAATGAAATATTGGAACAAAGTCAAGAGGATGGATGGAAATTAACAAAACACCTCAATGATATTTGTCATGATGAAGATAGCACAAGACCTACCACTATTGGATTTAATTATTATCCCGCACCTTTTGTTAACAAACTAGCATATCAGGTTGATATAGTTGGAATGAATTATTGGCCGTTAAGTTATACAGAAATAAAAGAACAAAATCTCGATTTGATTCTGTATGGTTCTGAGACATCTTCGCAAACAAGTAGTAGAGGAGTGTATCATTTTCCGATCGAAGCAGCTGTGCAAAAACACACAAATCATGTATCTAGTTATGATGCAGTTGTAGGACCACCATGGGCATATCTTCCAGACGCAGAATTTGATGCACAGGAACAAAATCCATTTTCTTTGGGAGAGTTTATTTGGACTGGTTTCGATTATATAGGAGAGCCAACACCATATGCAGGAAAAGACAATAGTACTAATGGACGTTGGACTTTAGATTGGCCATCACGATCTTCTTATTTTGCTCCTGTGGATTTATGCGGTTTTCCAAAAGATAGATATTATTTATATCAAAGTCAATGGACAACAGAACCTATGGTACATGTTTTACCACATTGGAATTGGGAAGGTAAAGAAGGAGATATTATACCTGTGTATGCGTATACCAATTGCGATGAAGTCGAGTTGATTGTAAATGGAAAATCATTAGGTAAGAAAGTAAAAGGAGTAGACACAACAAAAGTACCTGCAGAGTTTCATGATTTTAAAAAAGGAATGTATATCTCAAAGTATCGTCTTTCCTGGGATGTGCCTTATCAGCCAGGAAGCATAAGAGTTATAGGGTATAAAAATGGAAAAGCAGTTGCAGAAAAAGAGATTAAAACAGCGAAATCACCAGCAAAAATACATTTGATAGCAGATAGAACAGAGATTAAAGCCGATGGAAACGATCTATCTTTTATAACAGTCAAGATAGAAGACGCTTCAGGAAATCTATGTCCAATAGCAGCAAATGATGTAAGTTTTGAAGTTACTGGAGCAGGAGTTCTGGCGGCTGTAGATAATGGTGACCAAACCGCAACCACATCATTTCAAGCTAATCATAGAAAAGCGTTTAATGGATTGTGTCTATTGGTGGTAAAGTCAAAAAATAAAGCTGGAGAAATTAAAATTATAGCCTCTTCAGAAGGGTTAAAATCAGAAACTATTGTTCTAAAGACAAAATAATAGAATAATTTATAGAGAGAAAACATATGAAAAAATATAAGTCAAATTTTACAATACTATTTTTTCTGTTTTTGACGATTTGTGCCTTTTCAAAAGAATATAATGTATTGGATTTTGGAGCAAAAGGAGACGGGGTACAAAAAGATACTCATGCTGTACAAAAAGCGATAGATACAGCTGCAAAAAATGGAGGAGGTAAAGTTGTAATTCCAGCTGGTAAGACAGTTGTCATAGGAACTATTTTTCTAAAAGATTTTGTTACCCTTCATATTGAAAATGGAGCAGTGCTATTAGGAAGTCCTGATATAAAGGATTACTCTGATAAGACTCATAAAAATATGTATAAGAATGAACCTCACATGGATCGTTGTTTGATCTTTGCTGATAAAGCAAAATCTATTGCTATTGAAGGATATGGAATTATTGATGGTAATGGCCATCCAAAGAATTTTACTAGTAAAACGGGAAGACCAATGTTAATTAGATTTATGAATAGTAATGATATTCATTTAAAAGATGTAACAATTATTAATCCAGCTGCATGGACTTCTGCATTTTTGTACTGTAATGAAATTACTGTAGATGGGATTAGAATTCATAGCCGTGTTAATCATAATGGGGATGGACTTGATTTTGATGGGTGTTCCAATGTTCGTGTTTCCAACAGTTCTTTTAATACCAGTGATGACTCTATTTGTCTACAAGCATCTCAACCTGATATTCCTTGTAAAAATATAGTAGTAACCAATTGTACCTTCGAAAGTAAATGGGCAGGTATGCGAATAGGTCTTCTTTCTAGGGGTAATTTTGAGTCTGTAGCGGTAAACAATTGTACCTTTAGTAATATCGATGACTCTGGATTAAAAATTCAGATGAATGAAGGTGGAGAAATGAAAAATATGGTATTCTCTAACTTAGTCATGAAAAATGTACCACGTCCCATTTTTATGACTTTTGCGCAACAAAAAGCTTGTGTAGATTCACCAGAAAAAATGTACCCTATGAAATCTATGCGTGATTTTATATTTAGAGGTATGGTTATTGATAACAGCGAATTAGATAAAAATTCGGTAATATTTATTACAGGAATAACAGGGCATTATATCGAAAATATCCTGCTAGAGGATATACAAATGACTGTTTCGGGTGGAGGAACTCTTCAAGACGTTCAAAAAACTAATATTAAAGAATATACTTTGGATGTTCTTGATGAGTGGTGGCCAGAGTTTCATTTGGTAGGTACATTACCATCATATGGTATTTATGCAAGACATATCAAAGATTTACATATTGATAATGTTCATTTGAAAACAAAGGATAGTGATAAAAGACCTCCAATTGTTTTTGATGATGTTATTAATGGGAAAGTTAATAATGTATTTACTGATGGAAAACCTATTTCAGAAAAACAAATTGTAAAGAGAAAATAATATAGCTCAAAGGAAAGAACTATATTAATTGGATATGGTATGAATTAAAAAATAGTGTTATCTGATTTTCTATATCTATTTATAATATGATTCTGGAGGAATAAATAGAATACTATTTTAAAAATAAAATAAAAGGAGTTGATGAATAAAAAGATCATGTTTTTAGTATTCACTGTAGTTTTTACAATGATTTCTTGTTCTACAAAATCTGGTCAATTTGACGTTGCAGATTATGGTGCAATAGGAGATAGTTTACATATAAATACATTAGAGATTCAAAAGGCTATTGATGATTGTAGTCAAAATGGAGGTGGAATTGTTGTTCTAAAAAAAGGCGTTTATATAAGTGGAACAATTATGTTAAAAGATAATGTAACACTTCATATTGATGAAGATGCTAAACTGGTTGGTAGTTCTAATCCGTATGATTATCAAAGTATAGATACATTCATTGATGCAACAGGACAAGAACGTGGGAATTGCCTTATTGGAGGTATAGGAGTATCTAATATTAGTATTGTTGGAAAAGGGAGTATAGATGGCAATGGAGCTGCTTTTACACATGAGAATATCTCTGTAAAAAAGAAAATGTTGGGTATAGCTTCTAGTAATAAAAAGTTTGGTGCAAATCGCCCTTTTCTATTACGTTTTGTTAAGTCGTCAAATATTAAAATTAGAGATATAGAATTACGACAACCTGCAGCTTGGACATGTCATTTTTATCAATCTAACGCAATAGAAGTTGATAATGTAAGTATTTATAGTCATGCAAATCATAACAATGATGGTATTGATTTAGATTCCAGTTTCAATGCAGTTATTAAAAATTGTAGAATTGATACTGGGGATGATGCTATTTGTTTTAAGACAACCAGTCCTTTGCCGACGTATGATATCAGAGTACAAAACTGTGCTTTAAAAAGTGAATGGGGGGCTTTAAAATTTGGAACAGAATCTATGGGAGATTTTTATAATATTCATATTTCTGATTGCAAAATAGAAGATACAAGAGGAGGAGGCATAAAAATATTAAGTGTAGATGGAGGTAATATACATGATATTGAAATTGAAAATATAACAATGAAACAAGTGGATATGCCAATTTTTATTCGCTTGGGAGAACGTTTACGAACTTATAGAGATGCAGAAAAACAAAATATAGGTTCTATTGATAATATTAGTATTAAAAATATAATAGCAACAACCAGAGATATAAAAACATCTAGGGTATCACCTCCCAGTGGTATTTTTATGACTGGTACACCTAATCATAAAATAGGAAAAATAAAACTTCAGAATATTGATATTACACTCCCCGGAAAAGGGAAAATTTCAGAACTAAAAGCGGTAAGTGAGCAAATTGATAAGTATCCAGAGTTTAGTTTTTTTGAAGCTCTACCAGCCTATGGTCTTTTTGGTCGGCATATACAAAATATCCAAATGTCTGATATGAATTTTAGTTTAGAAAATACAGATGAAAGAACATCTATTGTTTTGGATGACGTAATATATAGTATAAATAATGGTGTAGAAAATGTAAAAAAACAATAAAATGAATTTACAATATAAAATAACAGATTTAGGAATAATAATGTTTTTATTATTATCGTTGTCTTCTATAAAAGCACAGCAAAGTAATACTAATCGACCTAATGTTTTAATCATTTATACAGATGATCATCGATATACTGGAATTCATGCTTTGGGGAATCAACAAGTAGAAACACCACATATGGATACCCTTATAAATGAAGGTATTTCATTCTCTAACACCTATTTAATGGGAGCATTTTCTGGAGCAACTTGTATTCCTAGTCGAGCTATGCTATTATCTGGAAGAAATTTGTTTGATTTAGAAGGGCAAGGGCATGTTATTCCAAAAGAACACTTTACAATCGGAGAAACATTTAAAAAAGAAGGATATTATACACATATTGTCGGAAAATGGCATCAAGATAACAAGTCTCTTAGTCGATCATTTGATTCTGGAGATAGAATTATGGGCAGAGGGGTTTATCTTACAGACCATTTTAGAATGCCATTGTGGGATTGGGATAAAAAGGGAGAGTATAAGAAAGAAGATGCTTATTTATTAGCTTATGATAACAAAGGTAAATTAGTTCGTAGAGCCCTAAATGAACAGGATAAAAGAGGTCCTATAGGGACAGAGAATAATGGACCACATACGTCCGAAATTTTTGCAAAAAGTGCTTCAAAATTTATTGTCAACTACGACAAAAAACAACCTTTTTTTATGTATTTGGCTTTTCATGCTCCTCATGATCCTCGTCAAGCACCAGAAATATATAGAAATAAGTATCAAACAGAAAATATAAAATTACCACCATCGTATATGATGCAACATCCGTTTGACAATGGTCATATGGTGCTACGTGATGAGGAATTAGCTCCATGGCCTAGAACTGAAATAGTAGCACAGCAACATCTAGCAGATTATTATGCGATAATCAACCATTTAGATACTCAGATTGGGAAAGTGATTGCAGCCCTAAAGAAAAGTGGTGATTATAAAAATACGCTTATTGTTTTAGCTGGAGATAGCGGTTTAGCAGTGGGAAATCATGGTTTGATAGGAAAACAGAATGTTTACGATGAGGATGGAGTACATGTTCCTTTTATTTTATCTGGTGGAGTTATGAAAAATAAGGGGGAAAAGATAGAAACATATAACTATATTCATGATATTTTTCCTACCATTTGTGAAATTGTAAATGTACCTGTACCCAACTCTGTAAAAGGTAAGAGCTTAATGCCGATTATAAAACAAAAAACAAAGGACCATAGAGAATCCACGTATCATGCTTATAAACAATTTCAAAGAGCATATAGAAAAGGAGAATATAAGCTGATCGAATATGTACGAGCAAAAGATTTTGATAAGAGAAAAGGTGAATTTGAATCAGGATCTAGAGTAACACAACTTTTTAATATAAAAAAGGATCCATGGGAGACCATAGATTTATCATTTCAGCCTAAATATAAGGAGTTACTTGATCAAATGAAGAAGGAAATGAAGAATAAAGCGATCGAATTAGGAGATAAAAAAGAAAATATTTATGGAGAGAAATATGACTTTTGGGACTACTATTATTAAAAGTATTGTGAACAAAAAAATCCTGAATCAGTCTTCAGGATTTTTTTGTTTATATAAATCATTAAATAAGATGTTTGTTTAATTTTTAAGGATTAACCAATTAAGATTGGCAATTTTATCCGCTCCCCATAATGATTTGAAGATAACAACGATATTATGAACTCCTGTCACCTTTTCTTTAATTTTTGCTTCCATAGTTTCCCAGGTATTCCATCCACCTGTGAAATGTAAAGGAAAATCTGCTATAAGCTTGCCTTTTGGATTATCTAATCGAATTTCAAAACTACCATTTCTTTGCCCGCAAGAAAAGCGGGCAGCAATAGTTTTTGCAGTACCTTTTCCAAAATCCACATCATTAAATTTTACATACCCCATCATTCTTGTGTCACAAACCATCCAGCCTTTTGGTTCATTCCCTCCTACAAAAGCAGTCTTTGCCTCTTTAATTTCATTATATCGATCAATCTGAATAGTATCTCCAACGGTTGGTTTTGCAATTCCTCTTAAGGTAGGTTTAACTTTTTTAATGGTTCCATCTTCCTTAAATTCCATATAATCCGCTCGCATAGAACGAAGTCTGCTATATCCACTAATTTCCCACCAGTGATAGAATAAAATCCATTTTCCTTTATATTTTACGATAGAGTGATGATTTGTTCCGTTTCCAACGTTATCCATTATTTTCCCTTTATAAGTAAAAGGGCCTAGTGGATTATCACTAGTTGCATAACCAATGGTATATCCTTCTTCAGGAAAAACATGAGCAAATGTATAGTAATAAACTCCATTATGTTTAAAAGGAAATGATCCTTCTTTGTAACCAAAAGGTAAACCTTCTACTTTAATTGGGTTTCCAGTTACTTCTTTCATATTATCTTTTAGTTGTGCAACATATATGTCATCTCCACTACCATAATATAAATATGCTTTACCATTATCGTCCAAAAGTAAACCAGGATCTATACCTTTAACACCAGAGATATAGTTTTCTTCCCATTTAAACGGTCCTGTAGGACTTTTTGAGGTACCTACTCCAATTCGTCTGAAAAAAGATTCATCTTCGGGGGGAGCTGGATAATAATAGTAATATGTATCTCCTTTTTTTATACAGTCAGGTGCCCACATCCCATATGCATCTTTTTTACCCCAAGGCACTTCGTTTTGATCTAATATTCTACCATGGTCTTTCCAAGTAGATCCATTTTCAAGAGAGAAAATATGGTAGTCAGGCATGCTAAACTTTGGAGCTTTTTCTCCAGGTTTTGGCACGATATCATGAGACGGATAAATATATAGTTTGTTATCGAATACGCGAGCAGTAGGGTCTGCAGTATACATATGTGTTACAAGAGGATTTTGTCCAAATACATGTATACATATAAAACAAAAGTAAAATAAGAAAGTGTATTTCTTCATAACTGTAAAAGTTTCTAAGCTATTTATTGAAAGATATAAGTTCTATACTTACATTCTTTTTTTGCTAAATTCTGATTTAGATAGAAACTCACTCGTGACAGATGTTTGCATTTATATAACATATGTATTTAAGAAGTAAATAAAGTATAGAATTTTAAAGCTAAATAACCCCACTTCATTTTTATATATAAAAACACCTCTGTATAGGGTATATATTTACAGAGGTGTTTTGAAGTGGTTGGGGAAATCGAATTTGATTATTCTTTAACGAATTTTAATTGTTTATTAATCTTTTCTCCTTTAAGGTTAAGCATATAAATCCCTTTAGGTAAACCTTGAATGTTTAAGCTCTGTTGTTTACTTCCTGTTAGTGTGTTTTCAAGTATTATTCTACCTTTCATATCTATCAGAGTAGCAGATAGATTTTCGACTTTTTGATTAAAATCTAAATTTAATACTTCTGTATTGTTTGGGTTTGGAAACATACGAATTTGATTTTTTTCTGATTCATCGGCTAAATATTCAGATTTAGAGGTGGTTGAAATTGTAAATTGTTCCCATGCGCCAACCGAATTCCTATTGCATGTCATTGTACGAGTGCCATTTTCGCTACTGATATATTTTCCATTACTGCCTTTTAAAGTAACTTTTCCATTATTAGTCCTCCAGGTAAATGCCTCCCAAGCACCTATGGATGTTCTGTTACAAGTAATTCCAGAAGTATTACCGTTTTCACTACTTACATATTTGTTATTATTTCCTTTAAGAGCAATTTTACCATTTCCTGCATTAACAACAGTAAATTTTTCCCAAGCTTGAGGAGAATTTCGATTACAATTCATAGCATCAATCCCATTTTCACTACTTACATAGTTACCATTATTTCCTTGAAGAGTAATTACAGAACCAATAGGTGCACCAGAAGAAGGGGGATTTGTTCCCGGTTTTCTTTTGTATACTCGTACCCAGTCAATCTCGAAAGTAGCAAGATTATCTCCAGGTTTTGCAGCATTTGCAGGTAAAGGATTATCTGGCTGTTCTGGATCTGCATTTACAGTATGTGGACTTGAAGAAAAAATAAGTTTCATACCATATGGCTCTAAAGCAGCATCACTAGGTTGGTCAGATGTCATATATTTTACTCCATCATAATAAAAAGATACCTCAGTAGGTGACCATAACATACCCCAAGTGTGCCACTGAAAAGCGTTTCTATTTTGTACACTAGCGTATGTTGAAGTTATATGACTTTTTCCGTTAATATTTTTCTTTTCTCTATAATGATGAGAAGTAGTGGCTTTATTATTAAACCATCGTGCAGAATTGCCACTATATTCCATCAAGTCAAACTCTGTAGCATCGGGACCAGGAGCACCATTTCTATAATTGCCTCCCCAGACCCACCAACTAGGCCATATATTACCATTAGCCCTTCCTTTGATACGAACTCTGGCTTCGTAATAGCCATATTTATTTTCGCCTCGGAATTGTCTTTTTGAATCGATCCATCCGCCAGAAATGACACCATTATTAGAGTAAATATTTCTGATTTTTAGAGTTCCTCCATTAACTTGTAATGTATTTCTTCTAAAAACGTTTTGCACTCTGATACGCCAGATATTTTCATTAACAGAATTACCATTGAATTCGTCTGCAAAAACATTGTCCCATTGGTTATTTCCTCCAGGAAGTTGTGCTATCATTAGATAAGGAGATATTAATAAAAATAATATCAGTATTAATTTGTTTGTGTTTAGTTGTTTCATTGTTTTGTTAGTTTTTTAATTATGTCTAGTTAAAACATAAGGGGGTATTATACGATTCTTTATTTCTCTATAAGTAATGTTGGATTGATTTAAATTTTACATCTACATATTTATGATGATTAATGTGATAAAACATTTCATAGCGAAGGTGTTTCTATAAAACAAACGAATAAATCTCTTATTTACACACAAAAAAATGTGAAAATTATTAAAAATGTGATTTAGAAAATTAATTGTCGCTTCTATGACTCAAAAGCATTTTTTTGATCTGCAGATTTTAAATAAATTGAGTTTGATTTATGTTTTTATACTTACAAGATAGTGAAATTTTATTTTTTAAGTATCTGTTTTATAGAATATTACATTGTGTGTGGGCTATTATTGTAATAAATGTAATAAATACATTAATTCGTTATGGATTTTTCAAACATTTTTGTTGATACAGGATGTCTTTTGGTTCATTTTTATTGGAAAAACAGAAAAATAGAGTACAATTCAAAAAAAAATAAAGGGATTGATTTTGAATAGCTATTTAGTCATAATATCCTTGTTAA
Organism: uncultured Aquimarina sp.; assembly: GCA_947498785.1. Lineage (GTDB taxonomy): Bacteria > Bacteroidota > Bacteroidia > Flavobacteriales > Flavobacteriaceae > Aquimarina. Next base: position 23,079 of record CANMLS010000013.1, read on the forward strand.
TTCTCATTATGGAGAAAGGCTATTTATAGATAATACTTACTTGTAATTTTATTTTAGAGTTAGTCCTTTTAATTGCTTGGTTCAAAGTCAAACTTTAGATATAATAAATATAACTTAGCTACTCTTTAATATTTATTTCTTTTGTAATTGCAGGCGTAGCTCCCAAATCTTGACTTCGTTGTGAGGGTAGTGTGCCACCAAGATAGACGGTATAATTTCCATCTCTTAAAATTTCATGACCATTTTCATCAAATTGATTAAAATTATTTTTACTTAGTTTAAAAGTTATATTTTTGGTTTCTCCAGGCTTAAGTTTTTCTCTTTTAAATGACTTTAGGTCGTAAATAGGATCCCCTTTACCAGCGAGAGGAGAGCTTATGTATAATTGAATGACTTCTTCGGCTTCGACATTTCCTGTATTGGTTATTTGCGCAGATACATTAAATTGATCATCTATAGTTAGATTTTTGTATTGAAATTGGGTATATGATAATCCAAAACCAAATGGATATAATGGTTCTTGAACCATATATTTATAAGTTCTATCTTTCATATCATAACTTTCATACGGAGGCAATTGATCTACAGATTTGGGAAAAGTAATTGGAAGTTTTCCAGAAGGAACAACATCACCAAATAAGACATCTGCAACAGCATTACCACCTTCTTCACCTGGATACCAGACAAAAAGAATAGCATCTGCTAAATCATGAATTTCAGGAATTGCAATGGGACTACCTCCAGTTAAGACTAAAATTAATGGGTTTTTACTGTCCTTTTTTAATTTTTTGATATAATCAATTTGATTTTGAGGTAATTTTAAACTGGTTCTATCACCTTTTTCAGAAGAAGCCAAAGCTTCACCTTCTTCTCCTTCTAGTAAAGCTGATATCCCCATAACAGCAATACAAACATCAGCCTGTTTTGCTTCTCCAGTAGACCAGTCGATAGGGTTAACGTTATCTCTAAACGGTAAAACACCTGATTTATAATTGATACTTGTTCCTGGACTAACTTTTCCTACGATACCATCCAAAATGGTTTGTGTATTACTCGTCACGCCATAATAGTTGCCGAGTAAAACCTCTTCATTAGAAGCATTAGGGCCAACTATATATGCTGTTCGAATATCTTTTTTGATAGGAAGTACATTGTTTTTATTCTTAAGTAAAACAATTGATTTTTGAGCAGTTTCGCGTGCTATTTTCCTGTGTTTATCAGAATCAATCACATCTGCTTTTATATTATCATAAGGGTTTGAACCAATAGGATCAAAAAGCCCAAGTTTAAATCGAGTTAATAAATTTTCCTTTAGCCTTTGATTTAATAGTTCTTCGGTAATTAGTCCTTGACTTAAAGTGTTTTTTATATTAGAATATACATTTCCACAGTTTATATTAGTACCACTTTTGAGAGCAAGGGCAGTAGATTCTTCGGGAGTATTTGTTACTTTATGAAATCTATGAAAATCACTTATCGCACCACAATCTGAAACAATATAACCATTAAATCCCCAATCTTTTCTTAATATATCTTGTAAAAGATATGGACTACCACAACAAGGTTCACCAAGGGTTCTGTTATATGCTCCCATGACACCTTCTACTTTTGCTTCTTGCACTAATGCTTTAAAGGCGGGTAAATACGTTTCATAAAGATCTTTTTTTGAAACTACTGCATCAAATTCATGTCTTAATTCTTCTGGTCCAGAATGCACAGCATAATGTTTGGCACAAGCTGCAGCCTTCATATATTTTGGATTATCACCTTGTAGACCTTTTACAAAAGAAACACCTATTCTACTTGTTAAGAAAGGATCTTCTCCATATGTTTCTTGTCCACGACCCCATCTGGGATCTCTGAATATATTAACATTAGGAGACCAGAATGTTAATCCAGCATATCTACTTCGGTTTCCAATTTTAATGGCTTCATTATATTTTGCTCTTGCTTCATCAGAGATAGCATTTCCAACTCGTTGTATTAAATCTTCATCGAATGTAGCTCCAAAAGCAATAGCTTGAGGAAAAACTGTTGCTCTACCATTTCGAGCTACTCCATGTAAAGCTTCATTCCACCAATTATATTCTGGAATATCTAAACGCTCAATGGCGGGGCAAACGTCTAACATTTGGGAAGCTTTTTCTTCTAGAGTAAGTTCGCTAATTAATGCATCTGCACGGTCTTCATTTGATAAAGTAATGTCTTGCCATTTATATTTTGGAGGAGACGATTCTTTAACGGGTGTTTTTTCTGGATTTTTCTTGGTATTATTTGTGCAATTAGAAATAAATAAAGAAGCAGAAACAAATAAAAAGGTTTTAAAAAGAGTAGATAAGTTTGATTTCATATGATAATCGTAGTCATGTTTAATTACATTATAAATTTCTAATTAATATATAAATTTTCGAATTACAGATGTTTGTTTTTGTAGAACAAATGTTTTTTATGCGTTTAAGGTTTTTCTTTGTCATGAAAATATATAAATACGGATTGCTTGATATAAAATGATATAATGTTTATATGTATTGGGATAAATCCTTCTAAAAAATTCAAGATGAGTTTAGTATAGATTTAAGTAGGTTAAATAAATACTTTAGTAAAGTTATCCTGTTTATTTTTAATCCCAGAATTTATATTCATTATAAAGGATTATCCTTTCCCATATATAAAAGCTTGTCCTTGTACTTCTGCAATGTTTCCTTGTTCCAGGGAAGAACGGTTATAGTATTTGGAAGAGTAAAAAAAGGAGAGGGATACACATATTTATTACAGAGAGTACTATAAATAATGAGAGCAAGGGTAGCAACACTGCGGGGAATAACAAAAAACGTGTGAGAACACCTATATTATATGTTTGTTAATGATCTAGACTTTGGCTTTTAATGCAAAATGCCAATAAAAAGTGGAAAAGCAGAAGCTATTCTAGTAGAATACTATGTTAAATCTAAAAGTTTAATTCATTTCAAAATGAGCAGCAGGTATTAATTAATAAGATAGCATTTTAAATTACTATTGTTTGATGCAATAAGAATCCCTTTCTTATTATTTGAAAAGTTTATTTTTTTGATATCTTTTACATTATTCCTTATAAATAGCCCACTTTCCTGATAAGGTAAAGCATTAAAATCACCGTTTTTGTTTCCTAAAAGTATAACTCCAATAGAGGCATCTGATCTGGTAGTTTCAATTTCTACTTCAAAGCGATTTCCTCCAAGTAATATATCTTTTATACCATCGTGATTAAAATCGTCGATAACAATTGCATTGACAACAGAAAATTGACCTTCTCTTGGTAGTTCTTTAACAACAAACTTACCATTGTCGTTTATTAATAGAACACTAGCAAATATTTCTGCTTGATATTTTAATGCAGCCTTTTGATCTTTACCTATGATATCAAATAATTCTGCATTTGCAAATTCTTTATAAGACCCAAACTTTTTTTCTAAATCAGGAAGTTGTTCTGTAGAACATTGTTTACCTCTAATAGGCACTAGCTTGTCATCGAGTTTTTTGGCAAGAAATACATCCTGAGTCCCATTTTTATCATAATCACTAGCAAATACATAGAATGGTTTTTCTGGTGAGGCTTTAAATTTATAATTTAAACCTAAATTACCAATTACAAAATCGGTATCACCATCATTATCAATATCATTTGCTACAATGCGATTCCACCATCCATGAGTTTTTGCAAGTCCCAAATTATCTGTAATATCATGGTACTTTCCATTCATTAATTTGAAAACATGTATTTTCATCCATTCTCCAACAATTAATAATTCTTTATTGCTGTCATTATCAATATCACTACTAACAGCAGAAGTTACCATACCCAAATCCTTTAGTTCTGGAGCAACAGTATTTGTAACATCGATAAATTTTCCGTTTCTATTTTCTAATATAAAACTTGATGGAGGTTTAGGGTATTTTCTTGGTATATGTCGACTTCCTACAAATAAATCGAGATCTCCATCATTATCAAAATCTATAGGAACCAAACAAGAGCCACTAGTATTTATTTCTGGAAGGCTAGATGATTTTGAGAAATTACCAGAACCATTATTCAGATATAATCGATCGTTATAAAATTTGTTTCCAGGCTCAAATTCATTACCACCACTCACTACATATAAATCAAGATCTTTGTCATTGTCAATATCAAAAAAATAAGCAAAAACATCTTCTTGTTCCTTATCAGCAATAAAGATAGGTTGCTCTTTTATGATGAATTTATTATCCTTTGTTTGAAGATGTATTTGAGAAGAATAACCTTTGCTTCCTCCTAAGAAAAAATCTTCTAATCCATCATTGTTTATATCTCCTACAGCTAAAGCAGGTCCCGAAGTAGATAATTTATGAGGTAATAAGATTTGATTTTTGTAATCGTCATATTCATTCTCGATATGCAACAGGGGTGATTCGAAAATGTTATCTGTAGTCTCAGTTAATAGCTGAGTTCTTTTCGTTTTTGGCCTAATAGCATCACTAGAATTAGTGTACTCTACTGTTATTTGTTGATTTACAATAATGTTTTTTAAAACATTTTGTTTGCCATCAGTCCAAACAACAGATAAAGAATCAATATTTTTTATCTTGCCTAGACCAAAATGTATAATTGGAGTAACAGATGATAAATATCCTTTAACTGTTTTAAAATCTTTATATTGAATGCTATCTTGATGAAAAACAGTAATTTTTGCACCTAATCCATTTGAATTTAATTTTGGGCCATTTAATTTGATTTTAATAAAATTATTTTGAGTTAAGCTTTCTGATGTATTTTTATAAATGAATGCTTTATTATCAATATTATTAATAACTAAATCTAAATCACCATCATTATCAAGATCTCCATAGGCTGCACCATTAGAAAAGCTTAAATCTTTTAACCCCCAAGGGATAGCTCTATTTGTAAATGATAATTTTCCTTGATTTTCGAATATGTAATTTCGAAGTTTAACAGATGGGTACAAATTAACGACTTCTTTAATAATTTGATTTGGACTCTTACTTTTGTCGATAGATTTTGAAGTATATTCTTCACGTTTATTATTAGCATCTCTATCCCATAAATCTCTTTTGTATCCGTTTGATACAAAAATATCATTATCACCATCGTTATCAAAATCAGCTCCTAAGCATGCCCAACTCCAATCTGTACTGCTAACTCCTGCAAGTTGACTTATGTCACTAAAAAAGCCATTACCATTATTAATGTTTAGTACATTATGCATGTATTGGTTATAGAATCCTTTTTCGAGTTGGGAGTTATATAATTTTACATTCATTGGAGCCATCGTAGTTTTGGCACGCACATAATCGCTGGGATACATATCTAATGAGAAAAGATCCTCAAAACCATCATTATTTATATCAATTGCATCTACACCCATCGTGTAATAGGAGATATGATTTGAAAACATATCAATTTGTTCATCAAAAACTCCTAAGCCTTGATTCTTAAAGTAATAATCATTTTCAAAAAAATCATTACCTACATAAATATCAGTATGTCCATCCTTATTAAGATCGCTGGTAATTAATCCAAGACCATAACCATATGTATTAGCAATACCATTTGTAAGACTAACATCTATAAATTTTCCATCAATATTTTTATAAAGCTTATCTCTAGAATAATCAGGTGATTGTTTTTTACCTTTTATAATAGTTTCTGAATCTAAAAAGAATTGATGTGGTCTATTGGTAAGATATAAATCTAAATCATTGTCGTTATCCATATCAAAGAAAGAAGCCATTAAAGAAAATCCTGAATCTGCAATGCCATAGGATTGGGCAACTTCTTTAAAAGTAGCATTACCCTGATTAATATAAAGTAAGTTTTTTCGATTCTGTTCTGGTTCATTCCACCCACCAACTGTGATATAAATATCTAATAGCTTATCTCCATTAACATCTGCCATCACAACGCCATTGTGCCAAGCCTTTTTTTGTTTAATACCAGATTTGATTGTGATATCCTCAAAAATAAAATTACCCTTATTTAAATATAATTTGTCTTCTACTTGATTTCCTACAAAATAAATATCAGATAAACCATCATTATTTATGTCTCCAATAGCAACTCCAGCACCATTATAGGCATAGTTGAATACTCCAAAAAAATTGTAATAATCCTCGGTAATATTATTATTGAAAGTGATATTTGTTTTACTCTGATCAAGTAATGCGAATAAAGTAGAGGAGGAGGTAGGGTTATTCTCTGTTTTTGGCGTTGAACAACTTAGAATAAAAATCGAAAAAATGAATATGTATTTTAACATAAATGCTGTATATAAAACGGGCTGTAATAATACAGCCCGTTAATATAATAATAAATTTATTTCAATTATAATTCTACATGTTGAATAACGAAATTATCTAATAAGATTTCGGGATTAGCTCCGCCTGCAGGATCGGCTATTATTTGCATATAAATACCTCCTAAGAAATCAGCAGGAACAGTTGTTGGTCCTGCTGCACCATTACCGAGAATTATACTTCGTGTTTGCCAGGTTCCATCAGCTACAAGACCGCAACAGCCTACATTGGTAAAATTTCTATACTCATCTGAAAAAATTCCTTTTTCATATATTCTAAAGGTAAAATTCGTATCGCCAGGGAAGCCTACAGGTAGTTTATAATCAAAAGTTAATCTAATCTGATTACCTGCTTTTACCTGAAACGCATCTTCTAAGGAGATTATAAAATTATTTCCTACATCAATTCCTTGAATATTCATAGCAGAACTGCTATCATTTCCAGGCGATACTTGAGCCCTGATAACCCCAGCAGGGTCTGTTCCAAATGGAGTACTCCACTGAATATCTCCTTCTTCAAAAGTAGGATCTTTTGTTATTAGATTAGGATTAAAAATTTCAATCATTGTTTCTGCTAAAGATGGTGCTGGAAAAGCATCTGAAGATTTTAAATTAGTTACCACATATGCTAGGGTAGCAGTTTGTGTATTTTTAATATTAACAGTAGGAGTAACAATTAAATTCGAAGGGTTATCTGGATCTATCAAAACAGAACTTATTGAGACAGGAGCAGCATCTACCATAAGAGTAAAATTTGATATTGGATCTAATGATGTCGGGTCTAAATCTCTAGAATACGAAATAATGATTTGTCCATCTTCGTTTTCTATTACTTCTGGTGCAATTGTTAAGGGTTTTGAGGAAGGAATAACTTTTAGATTAACACTTTTAAGGTCTTGAGAAAAAGGTTTATCATCAAAGGCTCTAAGTACAACTGTGTATAAACCCAAAGCTTTAAATTGAAATTCTAAATCTATAGTTTTTACAGAATCTATCACCTTTGTTGTGTTATTTACAATTGCCCACTCAGCTGTCTCTGTTTCACTACTTGTATTAGTGAAAATTCCAGTTTCGCCAGCTTCAATTTGCAGTTGACCATCAACTAAGGTTATAGGTGCTTCTGTTGTAAAATTTGCTTTAATAGGAGGAAGAATTTTTACAAACGCAGTGTCCTTTGCAACTTCTGGAGGAACAGGTCCGTTAAAGGTAGGTTCCAAAATAACTTCAATTGATCGAGGATTATCATCTTTAAGTTTCTTAAAAATAACAGTAAATTCTTTCTCCTTGGTAGAAGTGTCGTTATCACTTCCCAAAATGTCTACTGCTCCCTCAGGAAAAGTCCATAATCTATCATTAGAAAAAATAGAGAGATCGTTGTATTTTGAAGTATCTCCAGCTCTAACTTCTGTCTCCCCTGGTATTAAGGCTGTGTTAATACTACTAATAATTAAGGCGTTACCACCTCTGTCATTAGGGATTTCATATTCGTTTGTTGTACAGGAGATTATAAACCCCATGATCAAACAAACATATGCTGTACTTTTAAATATATTTTTCATAATATTTAATATAATTTAAAATTCTATTAATTATTTAATAATGGGTTTTGTATTATTTCTTGCGATGGAAGTGGGTAATACAAATCTTCTGGACCAAAATTCACTTTCCTGAATTGGAAATCCTGGAGATTATTTTCTACAAATTCTGGTAATATTTCAAAATCTGCAATATCAAGAGTTGTAGGAGCATAAAGTACTTCACCTAATTCTATAAATCGTGCTGCTGGACCACCAGGTCTTCTCCTTAAATCCTGCCAACAAATACCTCTTCCTTCCCATGCAAATTCTGCAGGTCTCTCCTTGTTAAATAAATGCAGAACAATATTATCTGCGGTTAATGCTTGAGCAGGAATTTTAAGTGTTGGGTCTAATGCATCATTTATAGCTGTGATTTCATCTATTTTTGCCTGAGCTTCGACAGGAGTATCTCCAGAATCAGGTTTAAGGTTAGAAAACGTGTTTAAGATTATAGGAGAGGTAGCTACTCCAGCAAATAAAGCTTCTAATGTTATCAATCCAGAGCGTTGTCTTACTCTATTAATGTATGTAAGTGCTTCTGGTATTGCCGCATTGCCTTGTCCACGTAATAAGGCTTCTGCATACATAAGGTATACATCTGCTAATCGAATTACTCGTTCATTAATTCCAGAGTTTCTAGGTTCTGCTTCTAAGGTATGGTTCGCAAATTTTTTAACCTGTGCTCTAGAGAGTACCCTTGTAAAAACTTCTCTTGTGGATTGTCCATAATATAAAGAGCCATCATCTTCAAAAGCTATCGAAGCGTTACTACGTACAGATGTTGTTCTGTCTGAACTTAATATAAAAGGTGCATTATCGGCATCACTAGCATTAGGCTTATACCCTTCGTCATAGATTGTTACGGGTGTTTGGTTTATTGGTAAGTTAGGATCAATTACTTCATTACGATATAAAGAAGAAGTAAAGTGGGTAGAAAATAAGAAACCAAATCCACCTCCTTGTCGTTGCCAAGATGTTGGTCTTAATGTAGACTCATTAGTATTGTTGCCTTCGCCATCACCAAAATTACCACCACTAATTGGGTTATTTATAAAGAATTGAACTTCGAAAATTGATTCTGAATTAAATTCACCCTCTTCATTAAAGTTTTGAGCAATATCATTTACAAGTTCATACTCACCAGAGTCTATAACTTTCTTAAATTCTTCTGCTGCTCTTGTAAAATTTTCTTCATATAAATATACTTTTCCTAAAATAGAGGTAGCTGCTCCCCATGTAGCTCTTCCTTCTTGCTTTTCATTAGACCAGTTTAATCGACCCCTTAAGTTGGTTTGTGCCATAGTTAAATCCTCAATAATTTGATTAAAAACAACGTTTCTTTCTTCTATAGGAAATCTTGTTTCTTCTAAATTTTGAGGTAATACTATTGGATAGGGTACAGCTCCATTATTAAAATTAGTAGCTAACCAAAACATGGCTATACCACGTAAAAAATATGCTTCACCAAGGATTTCCCTTTTAACAGTTTCATCCATCTCAATATTTGGAACATTTGCTAATACTGCATTTGCTCTAAAGACTATTTTGTATAAATCTTCCCATTGACGAAAAATATCCTGATTAGTTGTATTAACTAAAGCATTATCAAATTCAAGACTCTCAGATCTTCTTCCTATATTTCCAACTCTACCAGCTTCAGATTGCAAAGCCAAGGCCAGAACTGCTGTAGATCCTAAAACGCCATTAAATTGTAAGGAACTATACCCTGAATAAATCCCTGCCTCAGCATCTCGTTGCGTTTTCCAAAAATTTTGGGCACTTAATGAATTTCTGTTTTCAGCTTCCAAAAGGTCGTCTTGACTACAACTAAAGAATGTTGTGTTTAAAATGACGAAAGATAAAATTATTGCTATTTTTTTCATTGCTTTTTTTTTTAAAATCCAACTTCTACTCCAATTCGACCCGATGCTGTAATAGGTGTAAATCCTCTGTCTAAACCTCTAGAGAATAAGCCGTCACCACCTACTTCTGGGTCATAACCTGTATAATCGGTTATGGTAAGTAAATTTGATGCACCTAAATATATTCTTAATTTTGAAACGCCTATTTTTGATAATATATCTTTAGAAAGACTATATCCTAATTGAACATTTCTAAGTCTTATATAATCCCCATCTTCTAAGAACCTATCTGTAATAGGTGAATAATTTGTATTAACAGTACCTTCTCTGTTAATAGGGATATCAGAAGTAGGATTACTAGGAGTATATGCAAATAATAGATCTCTGTGATTTTGTTGATTGTAAGCTAATGCTTTAGGACCGTTTAATATCTTACTACCATAAGAACCAAACCAACTCATATTGAAATCAAAGTTTTTATAGTCTAAATTTAGGTTTAAACCTACTTCGAAATCAGGAGTGTTATTTCCAGCAAAAATACGATCATTATTATTATCGATGGTTCCATCTCCATCTGAATCAACAAGTCTTACATCTCCAATTTGTGCTCCTTCAGCAAGTCCGCCAAGTAGTAGATATTGATCCAATTCTTCTTGAGTTCGAATAATACCATCTGTTGGTAATAGGAAGAATGCTCCTGCCTGAAAACCTTCTCTAGCAAAATTAACAGGGAAAATAGAAAGAGCATTACTTCCAGGAGTAATTCGATCACCTGTAATTTGTGAATTAGCTCCGTTTAATTTAGTTACTTCATTTTTATTGGTAGTAAATATACCGCTTACACCCCATTTAAGTGCATGATCACGGTTTTTATAACCTATTGATAGTTCTATTCCTTCATTAGTTAATTCTCCAATATTAGAAGCTACTGTAGGTGGTTGACCGTTTGCTCCTTCAGCTCCTGCACTAGCGGGTAATACCACATTAAATAATAAATCTTCTTTTTTAACGGTATAATATTCTCCAGTAAAGGTTAATTTGTTATTAAATAAACTCAGATCAATACCATAATTATCAGAGATACTAGTTTCCCATCGTAAATCTCTATTAAAAATTCGAGTTTGATTTAAACCGTTTGCGATATTATTATCTGTTCCTAATGGTACATTTAGATTATTGGTAATTAAAGGTACGGTTTGAAAATCTCCAATATTTTGATTTCCCACTTCACCATGACTGGCTCTTAACTTTAAATCATTAATAAAAGAAAAAGCAGAAATGTTTTTAAAGAATTCTTCTCTTGCTACAGACCAGGCAATTGATACTCCCCAGAATGGTTCGAATCTATTTTCTCGTTCGAATTTACTAGATCCATCAAAACGAATATTTCCTCTAACTAAATATTTTCCTTTATAATCATATCCTAAAGTTCCTATTATTCCTATGATTGATGAAGGGGTGTCATTACCACTAACACTTATGTTTTCTCTATCAATCGCTTGATCAATAGCTGGCAATTCATTAGTTACGAATTCATTAACAGTAGTTCTTGTTGTTGCCCAAAGTCTATTTTCTAAAGTATATCCAGTAAGTAGTGATAGATTGTGATTACCAAAACGTTTTTTGTAATCCAAAATCCCTTCTACAGAGGTTTGTTCAAACGTAGTGGTTGATTCTTGTAACGTAGCTATCGCTTGATTTGCTCTACTTGGAATTAATACTCCAGTAGTTTCGTCTACAAATCTAAATCCAGGCTTAAAGAATATAGCTCTAGTAGTTGTTCTGTTACCACTAAGATTAAACCTGGCATTAAGGCCCTCAGTAAGTTCATAGCTAAATTGTAGTGTTCCACCAGCACTGTTACTTTCATTTGTACTAGTTTCTTGAAGTTTCTGAAGAATATTTCCAAAAACATTGAATTGATTTTCATTTCCTGTTAATGAATTTCCTTCTTGAAGACTTTCAGGTCCAGCTTCTGTGGCAGGTGCTTTTATAGCTTCGTATAATATAGCCCATGGTTCTCTATTAGCATCCGATCTGCTCAGGGACATACTAGAAAACAATTTGAATCTCCCTTTCTTAAAATTACCATTTAGTCTTAGGTTTGTACGTCTAAAATCCGATTTTTTGTAAACACCATCCTGATTAAGGTTATCGGCAACTAAACTAAAGTTTGCTACATCGTTACCTCCTGATAACCTAACATTGTAGTTTCTCGTTACAGCATTATCATTAAGAATCTCTTCTTGCCAATCTGTATTGTTATCAAGTGCTTTTGGATTTATAGCTAAGACACCATTAATTTCAAAAGGTAATCCAGAATTTTGTAGAAATTGCCTGTTTAAAGCAATAAACTCAGAACCTGTGAGCGTAGGTAAACTAGATGTAATTCTGTTTATAGCAGTATAAGTGGAGAAGTTTACATTAAGAGCACCAGACTTTGCTCTTTTTGTAGTAATAATAATCACCCCCCCGGATGCTCTAGAACCATAAATTGCAGCAGTTGCTCCATCTTTAAGTACTTCTATGGATTCAATTTCATTAGGACTAATGTTTGGGTTGTCAGAAAAAGGAACGCCATCTATTATATATAATGGTCCCAATGAATTATTTGCGGGGTTAGCAATTCCTCCATTGGGGTTTAAGTCAGCAGTTCCATTACTAGATAATGAATTAGCACCACGAATCTGGATGTTTATTTTTGACCCTGGAGCACCACTTTGTGCCTGGACATTTACTCCTGCAAGTTGCCCCTGCAATGCTTCTGCAAAGTTTCCTACGGCTTGCCTTTCCAAGACTTCACTTTTTACAGAACTAATAGAACCAGAAATTTCTCTTTTGGATTGCGCTTGATATCCAACTACAATTATTTCATCTAATTCAGAAACATTAGTAGTTAATGATACATCAAGTTTAGGTTTATTTTCAACAGTTACTTCTTTACTATTAAAACCAACTGATGAAAAAATCAAGATATCACCAACATTAGCTTTTATCTCATATAATCCATCAAAATCTGTAACAGTACCATTTTGTGTACCCTTGATTATAACATTGACTCCCAATAAGGGGTTATCTCCTTCTACTACTGTACCTTTTACAGTAATCGACTGAGCTTGCATCACACCAAAGCTCATTACTAGCAAAAGTAAAATAGTATAGCTTTTATGCTTGTGGTTCACAAGTAAATTGAATTTCATACTTTGTAATTTTTGTGTGTTAATTTTTAGATTTTCTAATAATCTTAACAAAAATTCATATAAATTGATATATTACAAGTAACATATGTTTCAATTCATAAGACAAATGTTTTATTTGTAAATGAGTTAAACCCTTAAAAAGGGTGTGGTTTTTAAGGGGTGAATAAACGAATGGGGAACAGTTTTTTTTGTAGAATTAATGGTTTTTTAAAATATTTGTTTTTTTTGTAAAATATTGATTGTTAGTGTAGTAAAATGAATATATACTTGAAGATATTGCTGAATCTTTTCAATGTTTATAAAAAAGTAATTTTGTTTTTGTATAATTTATACACAAATGATCTTTGTAAAAGAAGCTATTTGTTGAACATATGGTGCATTTTTATGTATGTTTTTAATTCAAAGATTGAATCTGAAATTGTCTAATTTTTTTCAATTCATTATAAAAATGCTATTCTAAGCATGATTTTGGTGTTTTTTAGATCGTAGTACTGATATAAGTATAAAAAATACTTCAATTGATCAAAAAGTTTATACTGCTTCATTAAAAAATTAACTCAACATGAGTTCGTAAGATTGTTTATGTGCTTTACTATCCAAATTAAAATAAATTGGTGTTTATTGATAATACGAAAAGGGTTTTGTAAAGCATTCTTGCATAAAGAAACTCTATTAATTTCATTTGTTAACATCACCAAAAAAAGAAAAAAAGGAGGTTTTTGAGGAAACAGAATCATTATCATCTGTATGTTAACTTTTTGAAGTGGTTTTTTAGGTTTTTTGACTAATAATGAATACTCATAGTTTTATGTACTGGGTTGATGTAGGAAGAAATATACTATTTCTATCCGAAGCGATCAAATCTTAGAACATAAACTAGGAGGTTAAAATGCTTTAAATCAATAATTCTAATTTTTATGTTCATAAAATTGAAGCGACCCGTGTAAACTCAATAACCGAATTAACCCGTTGTGCATTTAAGAAGAATACTAGAAAAAAGCGTCACTTCGTGTTTTGTTGTAATTAAATGAAGACAAAATGTATCGAGAATAACTTTTTTTAGTCGACAATCTTATTCTTGATACATCTCTCCTAAAGCCGAAGCACTACTACCATTAACAGATTTTGGTTGAAAAAATGTCTAAATACACAACGGGTTGAATTATTTAAATTGTAAATAGTATACAAATGAAGTAAATCATACCATATATGTTGCATTAAAATTTTATTACGATTTATATTATTAAAATAGATATTAGCTGATCAAAAATTATTAACTAAAAAGACATATGTTCTATGAATATATATAATGTATTGATATATTCGTTGCTATAACTAAACAGGAATTTATAGAATTAAAACATTATGGGAGTTATTTCATTTATAGGATTTACATTATTAGTGGCTTTAATATCATATTTAGCTACCAGAAAAACAAATGAGAATACCTCAGAAGGATATTTTTTAGGAGGAAGAAGCCTTACAGCTACGGTTATTGCTGGTTCTTTGTTATTGACAAATCTTTCTACTGAGCAAATTGTCGGATTAAATGGAGATGCATATACGGATGGTATTTTGGTAATGGCTTGGGAAACATTGGCTGCTATTGCTATGGTAATTACAGCAATATTTTTGTTACCTCGATATTTAAAAGGTGGAATTTCAACTCTTCCAACATTTTTAGAAAGACGCTTTGATAGTACTACAAAAGCATTAACTTCTGGATTGTTTCTTACAGGATATGCTGTAGTATTATTACCCATGGTGCTTTTTACTGGATCTAAAGCAATTAGTGGAATGTTTGGTATTCCTGAAATGCTCGGAGTAAGTGAGTGGGGGGCAGTTTGGATTTGCGTATGGGGAATTGGTATAATAGGTTCTATTTATGCTATTTTTGGTGGTTTAAAAGCAGTGGCAGTATCTGATACGATAAATGCAGTTGGTTTGTTAATAGGAGGTCTTTTAATACCTGTTTTTGGATTATTGGCTATTAGTGATGATGGTAGTGTCTTTGGAGGTTTAACCAAATTAACTACAGAACATCCCGAAAAATTCAATGCAGTTGGAGGAGCAGACTCATCTATTCCATTTGCGACTATTTTTACAGGTATGATGCTGGTACAATTGTTCTATTGGGGAAGTAATCAACAAATCATTCAAAGAGCACTTGGGGCCAAAAACTTGGCTGAAGGGCAGAAAGGATTAACACTAGCAGCATTTATCAAAATATTAGGTCCTATTATTGTAGTTTTACCAGGGATTATAGCCTTTCATAAATATGGTCCAAATTTAAATACTAGTGATGTGTATCCCAAATTAGTAGCTGATGTGTTACCAGATGTTTGGGTTGGTTTTTTTGCGGCGGTGTTATTTGGTGCTATTTTGAGTTCTTTTAATTCTGCGTTAAATAGTTGTGTGACGTTATATGGTGTTGATATTTATAAGCAATTTATAAATAAAGAAGCAGGAGATAATCAGATTGTAAAAATGGGTAAACGCTTTGGAGTTATTTTAGCCTTTTTTTCTATGTTAATCGCACCATTCTTGGTATATGCCGACAGTATTTTTGGATACCTGCAAACTGTAAATGGAGCATATAGTATTCCAATTTTAACCGTTATTGTAATTGGTTTCTTAACAAAACGAGTACCAGCTTTGGCGGCCAAAGTAGGAGTAATATTTGCTTTTACTGTTTATGTTGGGTATATAATTTTGGCAAA
Source organism: uncultured Aquimarina sp. (assembly GCA_947498785.1). Classification (GTDB taxonomy): domain Bacteria; phylum Bacteroidota; class Bacteroidia; order Flavobacteriales; family Flavobacteriaceae; genus Aquimarina. Next base: position 38,764 of record CANMLS010000013.1, read on the forward strand.
CGGATTTGAAGCAACAGATTTACATATGTTACATATGCAGGCGATTACATTTGTGTTAACTGTTGCTATTATGTTGATTATCGGTAAACTAAAACCAAGAAAGGATGATTATGTTCAAACATACACCGAAGAAGTAGATGTAACACCATGGAAGTACGTTAAAATAGTAGGTATACTTATATGTTTGGTTGTATTGTCTACATATGTAATTTTTAGATAATATATAATATCTTCATTAGATCAAAATAAACCCTTTATTTATGTAATATAGGGTTTTGTTTTTACTTAGATTTCTCTTTCAAAAAATATTAATGTTAAAATTAAAAGACAATATAGTTTAACTATAAGATAAAATAGGGCAATATTTATGAAAACAATCTAACGTTCTTTGTATAATAAGAATCGGTATATTGTAATTAAAAATAACCTGTTGCGCATTTTAGATATTTTTTAAATCAAAATTCGTCAATTAAAGTGATTTAATATTAATAGCTAATGATAAAGAAATGTATAGAGAATATGGTTTTGGTTAAAGAAAGCTATTGTCGATATATTTTGTCTTCATTTCATTACAATAAAACACTTGAATTAACGCTTTTTTCAATTGAATTTTTCTAAATGAACTATAGGCTAAATATAATTTTATTACAAGCATTTATATTATTTAAGGTTTTGATAAAAATTGATGTCGAAATAGAAAAGAATAATAAATAAGATGGAAAAAAGTAAACTTTCAGACCCTTTTGAAGAAGCTCGAATAGATAAAGGTTACAGTGAAATGAATGATCAAGATGATCCAGTTACAATGGTATTGCGTCTTAAAGATGTGCGTAAATGTGCCCATAATTGGAAAACATATCAATCTGGAGCTGAGCCTGGACGTATTGTTATTCCTTCTGAAGTAAATATTCGAGATACTCGTCAAATACCGTTTGAAGTAGACCCTCCACTACACAAAAATTATCGATCACTTATAGAAGCTTGGTTTAAAAGACCTTTACAACCTGAATATCAAGAAAAACTCGCATTACAAATTGAAGAAATCATTAATGAAGTTATTGATAAAGATTCAGTTGAAGTAGTAGCAGATTTTTCCTTAAAATTACAATCAAGAGCATTAACACTATTACTTAATATTCCTTTTGAAGAGTCTGAATTATGGATTTCATGGGGAACCCATGTTTTTCGTAGCGAAGGAGAAGCATTAGATGGTGCTAAAGCCAATATACTTTATGATTATATAGACAAACAAATAGGTGTAGCAATTGAGAACCCAGGAGATGATTTGTATTCGATGTTATTGGCATCAGAGGTAAATGGAAAAAAATTAACTCATGAAGAAATAAAAGGCATTATGATCTTAACTTTTGCTGGTGGTCGGGATACGGTTATTAATGCAATCACAAATTCAATTGCTTATTTAGCAGAGCACCCCGAATCGTTGGAGAGCTTGCGTAACAATCCTGATATGATAGGTAAAGCAGTCGAAGAGTTTATTCGATATTTTTCCCCATTAACTCAAATGGGGCGAGTCGTAACCGAAGATGCTCAAGTATGTGAGCATGCAGTAAAAGCTGATTCTAGAATTTCATTGTGCTGGGCATCTGCAAATCGTGATGCTTCAGTATTTGAGAATCCAAATGAAATTGTATTAGATCGTAAAGTTAATCCGCATGTTGGTTTTGGTTTTAGTCATCATAACTGTCTAGGAGCAACACATGCCCGTCAAATAATGAATATTCTATTGGGTAGCTTGGTGAAGAAAGTTAAATCTATTGATATTATTGATTATAAGGAAAATATAGAGGATTTGGATCAATTCAAACGTAAAGTTGGTTATGATAATATTTCAGTAAATTTTAATGCTCTTTAACTCGATTCTCTTCAACATTTAAAAAAAATAAGATAAATTAGATAAAGAAATTTTATGGCTAAGATCACTTTTGTTACAACCGATAATAAGTCAATTATATTAGAAGGAACTTCTGGTTCTGTGATGCAACTTGCCGTGGATAATAGCATACCAGGTATCGATGGAGATTGTGGAGGTGTATGTTCGTGTGCTACTTGTCATGTACATGTAACTCCAGAACATGTTAAAAAAACAGGTGAAGCAAGCGAAATAGAAACGGATATGCTCGAGCTTAATGATCATTCAAATGAATATAGTCGATTGTGCTGTCAAATAGAAATTACTGATACATTAGATGGATTGGTACTACAAGTAGCAGAAAGAGAATAAAATTAAATTTGATGTCAGAAAACTTTTCAAACGATAAGATTTGTGTTGTTATAGGAGCAAGTCATGCAGGTGTCAATTTTGCTTTTTCTTTGAGGTCGGCAGGATGGAAAGGAAATATTATACTTTTTGATAAAGATCCTGTTCTTCCATATCACCGTCCACCGCTTTCAAAAGGGTATTTGGTCAATGAAGATGCTAGTGAAAAAAACTTTTTGAAATCAGTAGAAAGTTATGAAAAGGAGAATATTATACTCAGATTAGGAGTTACAGTTATTTCAATTAATCGTTCAGAAAATAATATTGTTTTAGAGGATGGCTCTGTACAGGTTTATGACAAATTAATTTTGGCTACAGGTGCACGCCCAATTATTCCATCAATTCAAGGTATAGAGAGTGTTAATAATTTATATTCATTACGTACCTCTGAAGATGTAGAAAATATACGTAATGCTATAACCATAAGTCGTGATAAAAGGGTCATAGTAATTGGAGGAGGGTATATTGGATTAGAAGTAGCTGCTTCTCTTCAAAAAATGGGTGCTACCGTAACTGTTTTAGAGCGTGAGAAACGTATTTTAGCACGTGTTACAGCACCAGAAATGTCACATTTTTTTCAGGAACTACATGCTAAGAATGGTGTTGACATACTAACTGATAAAGATGTGATTTCTTTTAGCACTAAAAAAGGAATTGATACAGTGGTTTGTTCTGATGGTTCAAGTTTTGATGCTGATATTGTAATAATTGGTGTTGGTATTCACGTTAACTTGGAACTGGCAAAAAATGCTGGACTCAAAATAGAAAATGGTATACGAGTTGATGAAACGACTAGGACTAATGATGAAGATATTTATGCTATAGGTGATTGTACTTATCATCATAATCCTCATTATGATCGTTTTATTAGATTAGAATCTGTACAAAATGCGGTTGATCAAGCTAAAGTGGCAGCTGCAGCTATTTGTGATAAATATTTGATTTACAACACTTTGCCGTGGTTTTGGTCAGATCAATATGATATCAAATTACAAATGGTAGGTTTGTCTACAGGATATGATAAGGTATTGGTGCGGAATGAAGAAAGTGAAAATCCAAAATTTTCAATTTGGTATTTTAAAGATAACATATTGTTAGCAGTTGATGCTATTAACAATCCCAAAGCCTATGTTTTAGGTACAAAGTTTATTAAAGCAAATAAAAAAGTTGATCAATCAAAACTAATTGACTCAACAATAGATTTTAAACCAGCTAATTTATTAATAGAGTAGGTTAAGTAACGATATATTTTTTGCCCCTTATTTTTAAAATGAACAAGCCTGTCTTTAGTTTTGTTCATTTTTTTTTAGTGATTTTCTGTATGTAAAAGGAGAGGTATTCACTATTTTTTTAAACTGTTTATTGAAGTAAGGTACAGAGTTGTAGCCACATTCAAAGCCAATCTCCTTGATGGGTAAATCGGTATTAGCTAGTAGTTTTTTTGAGAAATCAATACGTACTTTATTAAGATAATTGGTAAAAGTATAGCTAGTTTCTTTTTTGAAATACCGACAAAAAGAAGAGACCGTCATGTTGATCATTTCGGCACAAATATCTACCGAAATTTCTTTTTGATAATTTTCCATGATGTATTCATGTACTTTAAGAATACGATTGGATTTAAAATAGAAACTCTTTTTTAGATAACCTTCAGAAGCTAAGGATTCAAAACCAGATAAGTTGATTAAATCTAATATCTTGAGGAGTTTTAATAATTGATCAAAAGAGGAGTGTTCAGGAATCTCTTTTAAAAGCTTTATAATGGTCTGTTTGTGTTTTCCAGTAATTTTTATTCCGCGTTCAGAAGCGTGTAAAATATTTCTAACTCCTTTTAATTCAGGAATGTCTACAAAGTAAGAACCAAAAATATCCTTTTTAAACTGAACATAAATTGATTCACAATGAACTATAGAATCTGATAATAAATATTTGTCATCAGGGATCCAAGCATGAGGTAAAAAACCTGCTAATAATACTAGATCGCCCTCTTTAAAGTTTTCTCCATGGTCTCCAACTAACCTTTTTCCACTTCCGCTTGTTATCAATAATAATTCATATTCTGGGTGATAATGCCATGCTCCACTAAAGTATGGCTGACTATAAACTCCTGTATGAAAAGATGAGTGTAAGGGAGTTTCTATCTTTTCAAGAGATACAGCAATTTTATTATTTGTAATGACTTGTTTCAGGTGAAAATAACGTTAAAGATATTGCAAATATAGTGTAAATTTTAACTGCTAGAATGTTTTAGTTTTGTTTTAATCACCTAGGTTTTATGATTTGAGAGGGATTTAAAGAATACAAAACAAGTTGAGTTATGAGGTTATTTTATTTATTAGTGTGCATTTTGTCTGTTTTTTCATCATGTACCGATAATCGTAAAGGAGTTTCTCGTATCATAGAGGATTTTAATTATGATTGGAAATTTTATTTAGGTGATGAATCAGAAGCTTCTAAACCATCATTTAATGATGCTAATTGGAAAGTTTTAGATGTGCCCCATGATTGGAGTATTGAGGAAGGTTATCAAAAGGAAGGCGATGTAGCATGTAGCACAGGTTTTGTTCCTGCAGGTATTGGTTGGTATAGGAAATCCTTTCTTTTGACAGAAACTGATAAAAATAAACTAATTAGTATCCAATTTGATGGAGTTTATAACAATTCAACAGTTTGGATTAATGGAAAATTATTAGGTACACGTCCCAACGGATATATTTCTTTTATATATGACTTGACTCCTTATTTAAAGTATGATGGAACACTAAATACAATTGCTGTAAAAGTTGATCATTCTGCCTATGTAGATTCTCGTTGGTATACTGGTTCTGGAATTTATCGCAATGTCAAATTAATAAAAACGGAACCTTTGCATATTGCCCATTGGGGAGTTCAGATTACAACTTCTAAGGTGAGTAATTCTTCTGCAGACATATATATCAGAACACAATTAGAAGATCAATCTCCAAAAGAAGAAAAGAATCTTACTATACAGTATAGTATCTTGGATGATAAAGGAAATACAGTCACAACAGAGCAGGCGAGGTTAGATAATTTGGTTTCAAATACTACTATAAAAATGGCGAATCCAAAGTTGTGGTCTATTGAAACTCCAAATTTGTATCATTTAAAAGTGGAAGTACTCGAAAATGGGGTACGGGTGGATGATTTAATACAAAGGTTTGGTATACGTACTTTCAATTTTGATGCAAATACTGGTTTTTCATTAAACGGAAGGCGTATGAAAATCAAAGGAGTAAACTTACATCATGATGCAGGAGCTGTTGGTGCTGCTGTTCCTAAAGCTATATGGGAATATCGTATGAATAAATTAAAATCTATTGGCACTAATGCTATACGTTTTGCTCATAATCCACATTCACCAGAATTGTTAGAGGTGTGTGATGAATTAGGACTTTTGGTAATGAACGAAGCTTTTGATGAATGGAGTAAACCTAAAGATAAAAGTAAGGTGTATCTAGGGGATAATGCAGCATCTGAGGAAGCTTCAAAAGCCTATCCCGAAGTTTTTAACGAATGGGCAGAACGTGATTTAAAGGATTTGATTCACCGCGATTTTAATCACCCATCGGTATTTATGTGGAGTATTGGTAATGAAATAGAGTGGACATACCCTCATTATTCAAAAACATTTAATGATGTAAATCCAGATTCTAATGCTGCTGGTTATGAATATGTACCCGTTTATGACGCTAAAAAAATTGAACCTGTTTTTAAGAAAAATATAGATTCAATTGATCCATTAGTAACTATTGCTAGAAGATTAGTAAAATGGGTAAAAGAAGAAGATACTACACGCCCTACAGTTTGTGGAAGTGTATTACCTTCTATTGGGATGGTAAGTGGTTATGGAACCGCGATTGATGTATATGGTTTCAATTATCGCCAAGCCGATTATGATATAGCTCATCAAACTTATCCAGATTTAAAAATATTAGGTTCAGAAAATTGGGGCGCATATTCAGAATGGAAACAAGTAAATGATCGAGATTTTGTTGCGGGAATATTTGCATGGACTGGATTTGCATATATCGGTGAAGCAGGACCTTGGCCCCGTAAAGGATTAAATATTTCTTTCTTCGACTTTGCAGGATTCAAAACTCCAAGAGGACATTTCTTCGAAACATTATGGAAAACAGAACCCAAAATATATATGGTAACCACGCCGGCAAGTGAATCAGAATTTTCATATACAGAACAAGACGGTTGGGAATTTGAGATGCAACTGACCCCTCCACCAGTATGGAATATGTTGCGTCTTTGGGAATGGTATAAAGTAAATCCAAAATGGAATTATGAAAATAATGAAGTTATTGTGGTGCAAACGTATACAAATTGTGAAGAAGCAGAATTATTCCTTAATGGAAAATCACTAGGGAAACAAAAATTAATTGATGTTGTAGAAGATGATCATATTTTAAAATGGTTAGTCCCGTATACTGATGGTGAATTAAAAGTTGTAGGGTATAATAATAATATAAAGGTTGATGAATATAGTTTAAAATCTCAAAAGGAAATTTCTAAAATAGAAATAACTACAAATAAAACAACAATTGATGCTGATGGATATGATGTTGCTGTGGTTGAGGTAAAACTTTTAGATGAAAATGGAACTTTGATAACAGACAGTGATGCTAAAGTAATCTTTTCTATAGAGGGTGAAGGTAGAAATATTGGTGTAGATAATGGTTGGGAAATGAATACACAGCCTCATAAGGCAAGAGAGATAGTAACTCATGATGGGAGAGCCGTTTTATTTGTTCAGTCAGCAAAAAATAAAGGGCCTATAAAGATTATTGCAGAAAGCAGAGCGATAACTTCAAATACTTTGAATTTAATTGCAAATTAAATAAATACCTCAGGTTTTAAAAAAAACAAATCCCTTTATCTAAAAAATAAAGGGATTTTAATTGTACTAGATTGTGTATTTTAAATTTTTCTTCGTTAGATATTCTCAGAGTTAAGGATGTTATCAAAAAAATAAATGGTGTCTTTGATATGTTCTTCCCAATATGACCACTCATGTCCTCCAGGGTATTCTTTATAGATGTGTGGGATATTTTGTTCTTCTAATTGTTTATGAAGTTTTCTGTTCCCTTCTAATAACGAATCTGATATTCCGCAATCAAAACGAAATTTTGGTAAATGTTTTTTATACTTTATAATTGTTTCAAAAACAGATTCGTTTTCTATAGTATTTTGTTTTAAAAGAGATAAATCTTCTTCTATGAACGCTTTCATTTCTGATAACTGGGTTATTGACGACAATCCTGAAACTCCAGAAAACTTATGTCCATATTTTACACCTATTCTTAAAGCACCGAATCCCCCCATAGACAGCCCTGAAATAAATAATTTAGAAGTTTTGCTAGCCTGAGGGATTAATTCTACCGTAGCATCTATAACATCTTCTGCAATCCATTTCTCATAATCAGAATTACTATGAGGTAAATATCCGCTCCCATCTCCCCATAATCCATCTGATGGCATTACTATAATCATAGGAGAAACTTGTTTGTTTTCTATCCATGATTTCATTTGTAAGTGAATACCTGTTTTTTGAGACCAAATCCAATGACTACCATAGACTCCATGTAAAAGTAATACAATAGGTAGATTTTTGTAATTTTCTCCAGGAGGAACAAATACGCTAATATCTCCCCGATGTTTAAGGTTCTTACTTTTAATTGTAATATGCCTTAGGTTATTGGCTTCGAAACGAGGATCCGAAATTTCTAGAGTTCTAAATTTTGACATAAAAAAAGAGTTAATCAAAAACAATAACGCCTTTTGCATTTTTACCCGCCAACATATCATCAAATGCTTGAGACAAATTTTCAAATTTATATGTAGTGGTTACCATTTCATCTAATAATAAATCTCCTTTTTCATAAAGATTAAGTAAAATAGGAAAATCAATTTGTGGCCTGCATTTTCCATATAGAGGGTTGATATAAATTTTATCCCATTCAAACAAGCTCATGTCAATGGTTACTTCTTCTTCAATACCACTTACTTGTACTGCTGTACCAGCATTACGAACCATCCCTAATGGAGCAGCTCCTAGAGCAGGAATAGCTGTGCATTCAAAGGCATAATCGGCACCGCCATTACCAGTAATTTCCTTTACAAGTTGAGTAGCATTTTGTAAATTTTTATCTTCTCTATTTACCAGAATAGTGTGAGTTGCGCCAAATTGTTTTGCCATTTCTAATCGTGTAGGATTAAGATCTATTGCAATAATTTTGTCAGCACCAGAAATTCTAGCTCCTTGAATTACATTTAATCCTACACCACCATTACCAATGACAGCTACAGATGATCCAGGTTTGATCTTTGCTGTGTTCACAGCGGATCCATATCCAGTCATAACACCACATCCAATTATAGATGCTGAACTGTATGGGATATGGGTATCATATTTTACAACAGCTTGTTCTTTGACAACAGTATGTGTAGATAATGTTCCTATATTAAAGGAGCGTTCGATAGGTTGCCCTTTATATAATGTTCTTTCTAAGTCAGCATGTCCTGTAGAAACTTCACCATCTGGTAATTGATCACCAGCAACTACAGGTGAGTTATTTTCGCAAATATGTTGATTCATTTCTTGACATTGAAAACATCTTCCACATGGAATTGCCCAATTGAGTATTACTTTATCACCAGGTTTAACTGTAGTCACTTTGTTTCCAACATCTTCGACTATACCAGCTCCCTCATGGCCTAATATAACAGGTCTACCCCAATGTAAAGAATCATGATCAGTATGACATAACCCTGCTGCTTGAATTTTTACAAGTACCTCGTCTCCTTGCGGAGGATGAACTTCAATCTCTTCTAAAGTAAAGATTCCTTTACCGTCTGCTATTGCCGCTTTTGCTAACATTTTAATGAATTTAATGCTTCACAATATAAAATTTAGTGATTGCTATTACTTAATCTATATTGATATATTATTAACTTATATTAACCTATTTTGTTTTAATATCTAACCGCATAAAAAAGACATGATGTTATTAAGAGAGTAAGTTGTTGTCATTTTCGTTAAAAATTACGCTTTTAACTTCATTGATATAGCTTCTTCCAATCGGATATCGTATATCTGCTATTTCGATACTGTTTCCTTCAATGGTTTCTACTTTATCAATGGAGATAGTATATGATCTATGAATTCTTATAAACTTATCAGAAGGTAAATCTTCTGTAAAACTACTTAAGGTTTGATGGATAATATATTTATTAGATATTGTATTTATCCGAATATAATCCCGAAGACTTTCTACGGATAATATTTCGTCAAGATAGATTTTCTTTATCTTTTTTTTGTCAATCTTAATAAAAATATATGATCTTTCATTCGAAGTAGGAATGTCATCTTTCTGTTGATACCCTCTAATTTTGAAGGCTTTATTTACTGCCATAATAAACCTTTGAAAAGAAATAGGTTTTACCAAGTAATCCAATACTTCAAGTTCATAACTTTTTACAGCAAATTCTTCATGTGCAGTGGTAATTATTGTTAAAGGTTTATAGTTTAGGCTTTTTAAAAGGTTTAAACCATCTAGTAATGGCATATTAATATCAAGGAATAAAACATCTATTTTGTTGCTTTTTCCAGCCATATAATCAATGCTTTCTACTGCATTATTAAATGAGTTTAAAAGCTCTAATCCTTTGGTTTGAGAAATATAGTTCTTGATGACATTAACCGCTAATGGTTCGTCATCTATTATTACACATTTTAAATTCATTATACTTTAATTTTTAGATCAACGACATATTGATCATTATCTGTAGTGATATCAAGGTTGTATTCATCTCTATGATATCCCAATTCTAATCTTTTTTTTACATTTCCGATTCCTATGCCACCAGGATAGGTTATAATTTCATTATTATTTGTTATGGTTGGAATAGGGTTTGAGACCCTAAAGTAAAGAAAATCATCTAAAACATTAAAATCTATGTTTATTTCTATATCTCCTATATTTTTATTAGCACCATGTTTAAAAGAATTTTCTATAAAGGAAAGGAGTAACATTGGAGCAATTTCTTTTTCTTCTATTTCTCCAGAAATATTGATATTAATTTTTAATAAATCTCCATATCTAATTCGTTCCAAATCTAAGTAGTTTTGAAGACACATAATTTCCTTGGTAAGACTCTGTTTTTTTTGATTTGTTTCATGTAATAGGTATCTCATTAACTCAGAAAGTTTTAATATTGTCTTTGGAGTTTTATCTGATTTTTCTACAGAGAGTGAATAAATATTATTCAAAGTATTAAAAAAGAAATGTGGAGAAATTTGAGTTCTCAAGAATCTTAATTCTGTTTCTAGTTGTAGTTTTTCTACATCAATTAGTTTTTTATGTTCTCTTAACCAGTCTAGAGTTACCTTGATTGCTGCAACAAATGCCATTACATAAAGCTCTCCAAGCATCATTTCTATTGCATAATTAAGAGTTAATTCATTGGTTACTTCTGGACCTTCTGGCCAAACATTGTGACTGACCATAAAATAAGTCAAATAAAATTTAGCCAAGAGCATAACAAAAAGAGAAATGATTACTGATACAATATAAATGAAATACTTCCGGCTATGAATAAATTTAGGCATTAAGTAATATATATTGAAATAACTTAATGTCATATGAATCATAAAACCCAATGTAGTGGTTTTAAAAGAATATATATAATCGTTAAAATAACTACCCCATCTAAAAGTGGTAAAAACAAAATAAATAAACCAGAATATGATATGATGCTTCAGGGTTACAGAATAGTTGTTATCGGGAGTTATATTTATAATGTTTCTAATTTCCTTAAGCATGTTTTTTTCCTTTTTTAAGACGTTTAACCGAGTTGCTTTGTTATTGGTCTAAAATTATTCGTTTACAAGTAAGATTTGTAAATATTTATGATCTTATTGTTTTTCCCCAAATAACAATCATAGATGAGATAAATATAAACAGATGAAAGAAACATTGAAAAAAAAATAGTTTTTTTCATCAAATGTGATAACTAAGAGCTTAATAAGAGAATGTAATATAATGTAATAATTATATTTATGGATGCTTGTTTTTTAAAGATACCTCTTTCAGTTAATCACAAAATTATGAATGTATGAAAATATTTTACAATATTAAATTACTAGCAACAGTATTAATAGTAGTTTTCTCATGTAATACAAAAGAACAAAATGAAAAAGATAAGGATACTACAAAAGAAATAAATGTAACCGATTTTGTTGATCCTTTTATAGGTACTGGAGGTCATGGCCATACTTATCCAGGAGCAACAGTACCATTCGGTATGATTCAGGTAAGTCCAGATAATGGTATTTCTGGATGGGATTGGTGTTCTGGGTATCATTACTCAGATTCAACCACTATTGGTTTTAGTCATTTACACCTTAGTGGAACTGGTATTGGTGATCTCAATGATATCAGAATAATGCCAATCAATAAAAAGGTTGATTTATCAGATTCTGTTAAAACTAGAGATGGATTAGCATATAAATCTAAGTATTCACATTATCAAGAAATCGCAAATCCAGGATATTATAGTGTCTTTTTGGAAGATTATAATATTACGGCCGAATTAACTGCTGATAAACGAACGGCTTTTCATAGATATTCCTATACAGATGGTGATGAGCAATCATTAGTTTTGGATTTAGGGTATGCCATGAATTGGGATGAGACTGTAGCATCAAATATAAATATAGAGGATAAGTTTACTGTATCTGGATATCGTTATAGCACAGGGTGGGCCAAAAATCAAAAAGTATATTTTGTTATGCAGTTTTCAAAAGCTATTAATGAATATGACCTCTACAGTGATAATGTTATAATAGATAAAACTAATATTGTTAATGGAAAGAATACATCTACACAACTATTTTTTAATAAAGGATCCAAAAATCAGCTTGAAGTAAAAGTTGGAGTTTCTTCTGTTAGCATTGATAATGCTAAAAAAAACATTTCAAAATATAAAAACAACTTTGAATTTGATAGTGTAAAGAAAAAAGCAAATGTTTCTTGGGAACAAAGGCTTTCAAAAATAAAAGTTGAAACAAAAATAGATTCTTTAAAAACTATTTTTTATACAGCAATGTACCATGCACAGGTTGCTCCAGTTACTTTTAGTGATATAGATGGTTCTTTTAGAAAAGAAAATGATAGTATCACTTTTACAGATAACTATACTGCATATTCAACCTTATCTCTTTGGGATACATTCAGGTCAGAACATCCCTTACTTATTTTTTTAACTCCTGATAAGGTCACAGATATCGTTAATTCAATGTTGGAGTATTATGAAGATAAAAAAGTTTTGCCTGTTTGGACTTTGTATGCTAATGAAACGAATACAATGACTGGTTATCACTCGGTTTCTGTAATTGCAGAAGCGTATGTAAAAGGAATAAGAGGTTTTGATATCGAAAAAGCATATCAAGCAATGAAGGAGACGATGATGCAAAACGATAGAGGATTAGAGTTTTATAAAAAATATAAATATATCCCATATGATTTGTTAGATGAGTCAGTCACTATAACCTTAGAATATGCATATAATGACTGGTGTGTAGCTCAAATAGCCAAAGATCTTGGAAAACAAGACGATTATGAATACTTTTTAAAACGATCTCAAGCATATTCCTATCTTTTTGATGCAGATACAGGATTTATGAGAGGGAAATCAAAAAATGGTACAGATTGGCATGAACCCTTCGATCCAAAATTTTCTGCACATAGAGTACATGCAGATTATACAGAAGGAAATGCTTGGCAACATAGTTGGTTTGTACCTCATGATGTCGAAGGATTGATTAAACTTTTTGGAGGTGATACAATTTTTATAAAAAAATTAGAACAGCTGTTTACAGAAGATTCTGAAATTACTGGAGATAATATTTCAGCTGATATTTCGGGCTTAATAGGGCAGTATGCACATGGTAATGAACCAAGTCATCACATAGCATATATGTTTAATAAAGCTAATGCTCCATGGAAAACTCAATATTGGGTAAGTGAAATATTAAAAACTCAGTATAATACAACACCTAACGGATTAAGTGGAAATGAAGATTGTGGACAAATGTCGGCTTGGTACGTGTTCAGTTCACTTGGGATTTACCCAATGAACCCTGCATCTGGAGAATATCAAATAGGAAGTCCAATATTCGAAAAATCTACAATACAATTATCAGAAAATACCAATTTTATAATAGAAGCAGAACATGTTTCTGATACGAATATATACATTCAATCAGCTACACTCAACGGAAAAGAATTTAACCGATCATACATTACACATCAAGAAATAATAGAAGGAGGGACATTACATTTTGTAATGGGAGCATCTCCTAATAAAGATTGGGGTGTAAAGAACTAATATATTTTGAATGAACCTTGCAACCATTGATATTGTAATAATTTTATGTTATATATGTATTACACTTTTTTTTGGATTTTACGTTTCTAAGAGAGCATCAAAAAACATGAAATCTTATTTTCTGGGAGGAAACGAAATCCCTTGGTATTATTTGGGATTGTCTAACGCTTCTGGAATGTTTGATATTTCTGGAACGATGTGGGCCGTTACTGCGATGTTCGTATACGGACTTAAAAGTGCTTGGTTGCCTTGGATATGGCCTGTATGGAATCAGGTTTTTATTATGGTTTTTTTAGCAGCCTGGTTAAGAAGATCCAATGTAATGACAGGAGCTCAATGGATAACATATAGATTCGGAACAGATTTAGGAGCACGTCTGTCACATATTATTGTAACCGTATTTGCAATCATTAGTACTTTAGGGTTTATAGCCTATTTTTTTGAAGGAATCGGGAAATTTGCAACCATATTTTTTCCATGGGATTTATCATTCAATATTGGATCAATCCTGATTTCTTCAGAACAAGCATATGCACTCATTATTATAATTATTACTACACTATATACATTAAAAGGAGGAATGTATAGTGTGGTAGGCACAGAAGTAATTCAGTTTATTATAATGACTATTTCTTGTTTAGTTATAGGGTATATTGCTTTTACTTCGGTAACAGCAGAGCAAATATCAACAGCAGTCCCAGAAAACTGGAAAGATTTATTTTTTGGAATGGAACTAGATCTGGATTGGACAGGATATATTGACAGCGTTAATTCTAAGATAGATGAAGATGGTTTTTCTCTTTTCGGATTTTTATTTATGATGATGATTTTCAAAGGAATTTTTGCAAGTCTTGCTGGTCCGGTACCCAGTTATGATATGCAACGAATTTTGTCTACAAAAAATGAAAGAGAGGCTTCAAAAATGAGCGGACTGACAATAGTAGTTCTTTCTATTCCTCGTTACCTAATGATTACTGGCTTTGCAATTTTAGGACTAGTGTACTTAGGCCCAGAGTTACAGGAAGGAACGGGGATTGATTTTGAAACAATACTACCATTAGCAATTCAACGTTTTGTACCTGTTGGGTTAAAAGGATTACTACTCGCAGGATTGTTAGCCGCGTTTATGGGGACATTTGCAGCTTTTATTAATTCAGCACCAGCATATTTGGTGAATGATATTTATAAAAAATATATAAAACCAGATGCAACCAGCAAAACCTATATAAGATTCAGTTATCTATCTTCTATTTTAATAGTAATTATAGGTTTGATATTTGGTTTTTTTGCATCGTCAATTAATTCACTTACCATATGGCTAACTTCAGCATTATATGGTGGATATGCAGCTGCTAATATGCTAAAATGGATTTGGTGGCGTTTTAATTCATATGGATATTTTGGGGGAATGTTAGCAGGCCTTATTGCTGCTTCTATTGTTCCTGGTTTTTTTCCAGAAACATCCGCTATTTACCTATTTCCAATAGTATTATTTATGTCCTTTTTAGGATGTTTTTTGGGAGTGTTTTTGGGTAAACCTGATAATATAGAAGTTTTAAAAAATTTTTATAAAACGACCAAACCATGGGGGTTTTGGAAACCAGTTTATAAGGAATTAATAAAAGAAGATTCCACATTTGAAGCAAATCATGATTTTTGGAAAGATACTTTTAATTGTGTAATAGGAATTATTTGGCAGATGACATTTGTATTGATTCCAATATATCTATTAATCAAAGAATATTATCAGTTAAGTATAGTGGTTGTTTTAATGATAATAACATCTATAATTTTAAAAAAAACATGGTATAATAAGATAAAAAAATAAGGGAGTAAGGTTAAATCTGGATGTGATATATAGTAAGAGATTTTTTAAATCAATTAACCAAATAATATATTTATGAAAACGCACAAAAGTATTTTTCAACATCTATTACTGTTACTATTGGTGACAGTAAGTACTCGAGGTATTGGGCAAGAATCGGCTATATATGCAGGAGGACCAATTTATAACAATAGAAACTCTTCAATTAATGAATTACGAAATTCTGGATTTACAACGGTAATTGTATGGACCATCCATATCGAATCTAATGGAGACCTTGGGTTTAATGGAGAGTTTCCTTTAGTTCAAAATGGAGTATATGTAGGAAATCAGTCCTATCCTAATTTTCCGGCAGATATAGCTTTATTAAAAACAGCACCAACATCAATAAATAGAGTAGAATTTGGACTTGCAGCAGCAGGTTCAGGAACTTTTGCAGCAGTTCAAAATTTTCATAATTCAGAAGGTTTTGGACCGGGAACAACACTTTATAAAAATTTTGAAGCTTTAAAAGCAGCGATTCCAGGGATAGATGCTTTTAATAATGACGATGAAACTACATATCATGCTCCATCTGCAGTTGCATTTACAAAGATGTTAGCTGGATTTGGATATAAAAATGCAATAGTTCCTTATCGCAATAGTGCTTTTTGGAGAACATTAGTGAATGAGGTAAATGCATCCTATCCTGGTAATATTGATAGAAATTATTTACAATGTTATGCTGGAGGTAGTAGAAATAACCCTTGTTCGTCAACTTGGGATTTTGGAATACCCGTTTTTCCTGGTTTATGGGGAGGATCTGGGCAATCTAGTGTATCTGCTGTAGAAAGTAGAATGAATTCCTGGCAAAATAACTGTGGTATTACGGGAGGTTTTATGTGGATCTATGATGATTTTGATAGTAGTCCATCTGTTGCTGCTTATGCAGGAGCGATTAATGATGCACTTTCTTCGGGGAGTGTTCCAGGAGTGGCCAATTCACCTAACCCTTCTAATGCGGCATCAAGTATTAGTATAAATAGCTCTCTTGGATGGTCATCTGGATCTGGAGCTAATTCTCATGATATTTATTTTGGAACAAGCTCACTCTTGGAATTAGAGGATTTTAAAGGGAATCAATCAAATACATCTTATAATCCAGGAACACTAAATACTGCTACCACATATTATTGGAGAATAGATGAAGTAAATTCATTAGGAACAACTACAGGTACAGTCTGGAGTTTTACTACAGGAACATCAACTACAATAGATCATACAGATCCAGTAGGAACTGGTGTAATAACAGCCAGAGCACAAATTAACACTGCAGAAAGTGCAGACAAAGCATTTGATAATTTGTTTACAAATGGTACGCAGAATACCAATTGGAGTAAATGGTTGGATAACGGAGGAGTTCCTAGTGCTTCGGACCCAAGTTGGATTCAAATTCAATTGCCATCGGCAGTTGTAGTGAATAGGATTGCACTAACTAGTGCAAATGATGTACCTGACAGAGATCCTAATAATTTTAATATACAAGGGTCAAATAATGGAACGAATTGGATCACATTAAATAGTTGGTCAGGACAAATCTGGGCAAACCGTTTTGAGCGTAAAGAATTTAGCTTTGCAAATACTATTGAGTATACATATTATCGAATAAATACAACTAAGAATCGAGGGAATATAGACTTAACTCAGATATGCGAGATCGAACTTTTTGGTCCAGTAGGAACATCTAACCCTCTAGTAGGATGCACTGATTGTATAGATTTTAGTACAACTACATTAGCTTCATATTCGAATCAGGATACAGACGAAATCAATTTTGTTGAAGATAATGGAGATGCTGCTCGTTTGGTAGATAACACTTGGAAACGTTCTATAGATACTTACTCGATAACGGCTAACACTGTTATTGAATTTGAGTTTAAAAGCACCGCAGAAGGCGAAATTCATGGAATCGGTTTTGATGAGGATAATTCATTAAGTAGTAACAGAATTTTTAAAGTACATGGTACTCAAAATTGGGGTATCCAAGATTATGATAATTACCCTAGTGAAGGAAATTATAAGACTTATGTAATTCCAGTTGGGAATTCATATACCGGAAACGCGATGAATCTAGTCTTAGTCAATGATAATGATAATGGGAGAGGTAACAATAGTTCTTTTAAAAATATAAGAATATATGAAAATTCTAGTACAAGAATAGTGCTAAACTCAAATAAGACAATTTTAAATGAATTGGATGATGAACCTATCAAAAGTTTGAATAATGATTTGAGTGCTTATCCAAATCCATTTACTAATCAAGTAAAATTAAAATTACCAGAAAATCATGATTTTACCGATGTGAAAATTTATAATATTTCAGGACAGCTACTTGTTGAGAAAAACATAGATTCGAAAAATAAAATTGTAGAGTTTACTGCACTCGAAAAATTAGAAAAAGGCATGTTTATAATAAAACTAGAAAGTGATAAAAAAACAGTCTTACATAAATTAATTAAAAACTAAACTTTATTGTACTACTGTTGTTTGAAATATATTCTAAGCAACAGTAGTATTAACTATAAAAATATAAAAGTGTGAAAAATCAAATCCCTTGGCAGGATAAACCTATAGGATGTAATGATGTTATTTGGAGATATACTAAAAATCCAATAATACAAAGAGATGCTATACCAACATCAAATAGTGTTTTTAATAGTGCTGTTGTTCCTTTTAAAGATGGTTTTGCTGGAGTTTTTAGGTGTGATAATAAGGCAGTACAAATGAACATTTTTGCGGGATTTAGTGCCAACGGAATCGATTGGGAAATCAATCACGATCCTATTATCATGCAAGAAGGAAATACCAAAATGATTGGTTCTGATTATAAGTATGATCCTCGTGTAACTTTTATAGAGGATAGATATTGGATTACATGGTGCAATGGATGTTATGGCCCAACTATAGGAATAGCATATACTTTTGATTTTAAGGAATTTTTTCAATGCGAAAATGCATTTTTACCGTTTAATAGAAATGGAGTGTTGTTTCCCGAAAAAATTAATGGGAAATATGCGATGTTAAGCAGACCAAGTGACAATGGTCACACACCTTTTGGAGATATCTTTATAAGTTATAGTCCAGATATGAAGTATTGGGGAGAACATAGAAATGTGATGCAAGTAACTCCTTTTGCAGATAGTGCTTGGCAGTGTACTAAGATAGGAGCAGGGTCGGTACCCTTTTTGACCCAAGAAGGATGGTTAATGTTTTATCATGGTGTTATCAATACCTGTAATGGATTTAGATATGCTATGGGAGCCGCTATTATGGATAGAGATAATCCTGATATTGTAAAATATAGGACAAAACCATATTTGTTAACGCCTTCTGTGTCTTATGAACAAGTAGGAGATGTTCCAAATGTAATATTTCCTTGCGCTACTTTACAGGATGTCGAGCAAGATAAAATAGCAATTTATTATGGTGCTGCAGATACAGTAGTGGCATTAGCATTTGGAAGAATAAGTGAAATTATTAAGTTTACCAAAGAAAATACATTATAAAGTGATGAAGATTGGTATAAAGCATTTTAATTTAAGAACTATGCATAAAGGATTAAATCTTTTTTTAATCTTTTTTATTACAACAATTAGCTATGCTCAAATATTACCAAAAACATATATTGCATATCATACGACAGAATCGATTATTATTGATGGTGTTCCCTCAGAAGAGGCTTGGAAAAAAGTAAAATCTACCGATTTATTTATAGATATAGAAGGAAATAAAATCCCAAAATATAATACATCTGTAAAAATACTTTGGGATGATACTCATGTGTACTTTTTTGCAGAAATGGAAGAGCCTCATGTATGGGGAAATTTAAAACAAAAGGATACTATTATTTTTCATAATAATGATTTCGAAATTTTTATTGATCCTGATAATGATACACATAATTATTATGAGTTTGAGGTAAATCCTTTAAATACATTATGGGATTTGTTTATCACAAAACCATATAGAGAAGGAACTCCTGTGCTCAATGATTGGGATGCAAATGGGTTTACATCTTCTGTAAAGGTTCATGGTACTCTCAATAACCCAAATGATACAGATAAAGGTTGGTCAATTGAAATAGCAATTCCTTTTGATGTTTTTAAAACATCATATTTCCATGAAAATGTTCCTAAAGATAAATTTTGGAGAGTAAATTTTTCGAGAGTACACTGGGATTTTCAACTTCAGAATAATAAATATTATCGAAAAAAGAATGATAAAGGAAAAATTGAACATGAATATAACTGGGTATGGTCGCCAATAGGAGTGATTAATATGCATCGTCCAGAAGATTGGGGATATGTATACTTTTCTTCAAAAGAAGTAGGAGAGAAAGACATATTTAAAATACCAGATGACGAAAAAATAAAAAAAACTCTGTACCATTTGTATAGAAAACAAAAAGAATTTTACAAAAAGAATAAGCGTTGGGCAACCAATTTTTTAGAACTATCTGATGATGTTTCTGAAATTAAAGAGAAGAAAATTATTCGAACTATAGAAAATCACCAAACTGGTTTTAATATAACGGTGATTTGTCCTTTTACAAAGCGTCTATTCATTATTAGAGAAGATGGTAAAATTATTCAAAAATTAGATTGATATCCAAATGATTAAAAATATTTCAATTTGTATTGCACTTATCCTTTTAAGCTGTACATCAGGCGATAAAAAAGAAAAAATAGAAAATAAAGTTGAGGCTATGGTTGAGGTAACTCCTTTTAAATATTGGACCTGGATAACTGCAGAACCCTCAAAATCAGAAGAAGATTATAAAGCAGAATTCAAGAAATATAAGGAAAATGGAATAGATGCAGTGCTCATCAATACAGAAGCCGATGCAGAAGTTTTGAGAAAACTAACCCCATTAGCTACCAAAGAAGGACTAGAAGTACATGCTTGGATGTTTGCTATGAATAGACCTGAAGATAAAATAGCACTTCAACATCCAGAATGGTATGCGGTGAGTAGAGAAGGAAAATCCTGTTATGATACACGACCTTATATCGATTATTATCAATGGTTGTGTCCTACCAGAAAAGAGTCTAGAGATCATGTTTTAAGCCTTGTAGAAGGATTGGCTAAAGTAGAAGGGGTTACTAGTGTGCATATAGATTACATTAGGTATCCAGATATATTTTTACCTATTGGTTTATTGCCAAAATATAATTTGGTTCAAGATGAAGAACTACCAGAATTTGATTTTTGTTATTGTGATGTGTGTATTGATACGTTTCAGAAAAAGCATCATAAGAACCCTAAAGATGCTAGTAATATTGCAATAGATATAGAATGGAAACAATTTAGGCTTAATCAGGTAAAAAAAGTTGTTGATGAAGCATATACTATAGCTCATAAGTATAATAAAAAGTTAACAGCAGCAGTGTTTCCTTATCCCGAAATGGCTGATCATATGGTAAGGCAACGTTGGGATAAATGGAATGTAGATGAGGTGTTACCAATGATATATCATAATTTTTATAATGAAGAAGTAGATTGGATTGGTTTTGCTACCAAACAAGGTGTAAAAGATCTCAAAGGTAAAGAAACTAAATTGCATACAGGGATATACTTACCGCCAATGAGCGCAGAGGATGTTGATATAGCAATTCAATTAGCTAAAGATAACGGAGCTTCAGGAATATCCTTTTTTGATGGAAACGCAATTACTGAAGAACAGTTTGAAGTGATAAAAGCTTCCAAGAAATAATTTTTATATAGACCTAAATATGGTCTAATTTATTGTCTGAATGAGAAAAATTGATTTCACATATATTGTTTTAATACTATTCCTTTGGTCCTGTAAGGAAGAACCAAAGGAAAAAATTGATTTACCTGAAGAATCATCAGTAGTTGATTATGTAAATCCATTTATTGGTACAGATGGACCAGGAAATACATATCCTGGTGCAACGCTTCCATTCGGGATGGTGCAGTTGAGTCCTGATATAGGGATTCCTGGATGGGATAGAATAGCGGGGTATTATTATAAAGATGCTATTATTAGTGGTTTTTCTCATACACATCTCACAGGGACTGGAGCAGGGGATTTATATGATATCTTAGTAATGCCCACGAATAGTAGATTTTCAGAACGAATAAAAGAGAATAACTACAAACCATTTTCCAAATACAATCATAATAAAGAAGATGCTTCTCCAGGATATTACACCGTAGATTTATTAGATTATGGTATCACAGCAGAATTGACAGCAACAAATAGGGTAGGTATACAGCGATATACATTTCCAGAAGATGCTGCTACTGCAATACATGTTGACCTCGGGTATGCAATAAATTGGGACGATCCCACAGATACCTATATCGAAAAAGTAAATGATTCGACATTACAAGGATATCGTATGTCGACAGGTTGGGCAAAAGATCAAAGAATATACTTTGTAATGCAGTTTTCAAAACCGTTTAGAGGATATTCGGTATTTAAGAATGATAAACTTACTACACTTCCTGTACAAGGAAAAAAGACTAGAATAGAACTGCAATATACTACCACAGAAGGAGAACAAATAGTTCTAAAAACAGGAATCTCTACTGCAAGTTTTGAAGGAGCACAACAATCAATATCAAAAGAGACCTCTGATTTTAATTTTGATAACTACAAGAAAAATGCGAGAGCGGTTTGGAAAAACGAATTGAATAAAATAAAGATTACTACATCTGATAAAGACAAGAAAAGTATTTTTTATACTATGATGTATCAATCTATGCTGGCACCAACATTGCTAAGTGATCCTAATGGAGATTATAAAGGTGCAAATGATACTATTGCGAATGCAAAGGGATTTGATCGTTACGATACTTTTTCTTTATGGGATACATTTAGAGCTGCACATCCATTATATACAATCATTCAGCCAGAACGTGTACCAGATATGATACAATCTCTATTAGCACATTATAAGGAAACAGGGGTGTTACCCGTATGGTCTATGCAGGGTAATGAAACCAATATGATGATTGGATATCATGCTGTACCAGTAATTGTTGACGCATATTTTAAAGGGTTTACATTTAATGTTGAACAAGCGTATAAGGCCTGTAAGGAAAGTGCAATGGTAAATGAAAGACAAATTGATGTATATAGGGATCTAGGGTATATACCAGTTGATGAACATCATGAAAACTGGTCAGTTTCAAAAACTATGGAATATGCTTATGATGATTGGTGTATAGCAATGTTTGCAAAAGATCTCGGAAAAGATGAGGACTATATATATTTTATGAACCGTTCTGAAAATTGGAAAAATATATATAATGAAAAAAGATCGTGGTTGCAACCAAAAGATATTGAAGGAAACTTTATAGAGCCTTTTATTCCCAAAGAATATACACTCTATTTTTGTGAAAGTAATGCTTGGCAATATTATTGGTTTGTTCCTCAGGATATTGATGGATTAATAAGAAAGACAGGAGGTGTAGAACGATTTACCCAAAAACTAGATTCTATGTTTTCTTATTATCCAGAGTCGACCGATAAGTTACCTATATTTAGTACGGGAATGATAGGTCAATATGCGCATGGAAATGAACCAAGTCATCATGTAGCGTATTTATATAACTATGTAAATCAACCTTCAAAAACACAAGAATTAACTCGTAAAATTTTAGAAGAACAATATAAAAATAAACCTAATGGACATTGTGGAAATGAAGATTGTGGACAAATGTCATCTTGGTATATTTTTAGCGCTTTAGGATTATATCCTGTAAATCCAGCTCAAGGAGTATATCTTTTATCATCACCACTTTTTGAAAGTACAGAAATACGGTTGGCAGATCGTAAAATTTTTAAAATCAAAGCCAAAAACCTTTCAGATAAAAATAAGTATATAAAAAAAATTACACTTAATGGTGAACCATATAGAAAACTATTTATTGAGCATAAAACTATTATGAATGGAGGGCTCCTAGAATTTGAAATGAGCGATACTCCAAATGACTCAGTATTTAGGGATTTTAAATTACCTGAGTTAAATAAAATATATTAATTATGAAGAGAACCTGCGTATATCAATACTTGATACTGTTTTTGGTAATAACCTTATTAGGATGTAACACCAAAGATAACGCTAGAGAAGAACAAAGCAATACGAAGAAAGAGATTATTGGTGAAGTTATAAAACCTGTTGTAATTTCTACCTGGAATCACGGAGTACCTGCTAATGAAGAAGCTTGGAAGGTATTGAGTGCAGGAGGTAAAGCTCTTGATGCAGTAGAACAAGGAGTGCGTACAGCCGAAGCAAATCCAGAGATACAAACCGTAGGATTAGGAGGTTTTCCCGATAGAGAAGGAAATGTTACTCTCGATGCTTGTATTATGGATCATAATAGTAATTGTGGATCAGTTTCTTTTTTACAACATATTAAACATCCAATTTCTGTCGCTCGTAAAATAATGGAAGAAACTCCTCATATCATGTTAACAGGAGAAGGAGCCTTGCAATTTGCTTTAGAACAAGGGTTTGAAAAGGAAGAATTACTTACTCCAGAATCAAAAAAAGCATATGAAGAGTGGTTACAAAAATCAAATTATAAACCAGTGATTAATATTGAGAATCATGATACAATAAGCATGCTGGCATTAGATGAAGATGGTAATTTGTCAGGAGCATGTACAACAAGTGGAGCGGCTTGGAAAATGCACGGTAGAGTTGGTGATTCACCAATTATTGGAGCAGGATTGTTTTTGGATAATGAAATCGGAGCTGCTGCTGCAACAGGTTTAGGAGAAGCTGTGATAAGAACGGCAGGAAGTGCTATGGTTGTTGAGTTGATGCGTCAAGGAAAATCCCCTTACGACGCCTGTAAAGAAGTTGTTGAGCGAATTTATAAAGTGCATAAAAATCATAAAGATCTAGAATATTTACAGGTAGGGTTTATTGCATTAAACAAAAATGGAGAGTATGGTTCTTATTGCTTACGCCCAGGATTTAATTTTGCTATAAAAAGTACTACAATAAATAATAAATTAATAGATGCCGATTTTAAAATACAATAAAGTAATTGTGAAAACAGGAGAAGTATTAAAAGTTTTTTTTATATCAATTCTTTTTCTTTTCTCTTGTAACTCAAAAAAACAAACCCCTGTAGTAAGTTCAATTCAAGAGGAGGTAAAGTTAAACTTAACAGATTATGTAAACCCTCTTATGGGTACAGACTCTTCCTTCGATCTATCAAATGGAAATACGTATCCAGCTATTGCAACTCCCTGGGCGATGAATTTTTGGACACCGATGACCTCAAAAATGGGAGATGGATGGACATATAAATATGATGAAAATACCATAAGAGGAATTAAACAAACACATCAACCTAGCCCATGGATAAATGATTATGCAGCATTCTCATTAATGGCCGTTACAGGAAACCTTAAATATAAAGAAGAAGAAAGAGCTTCTTGGTTTTCTCATAAGGCAGAAACAGTGAAACCACATCATTACAAAGTGTATTTAGCAGATTATGATATCGTAGCAGAAGTTTCTCCTACAGAACGTGCAGCACATTTCAAATTTACGTTCCCAGAAGCAGAAGAATCTTACATTATGTTGGATGCTTTTTTTAAAGGATCGATGGTCAAAATTATACCTGAAGAACGAAAAATTATTGGATATTGTAGAAATAATAGCGGCGGAGTTCCTGATAATTTCCATAATTATTTTGTAGCTCAGTTTGATAAAGATTTTGAAATTAATCATACTTGGGGAGATGAATGGAAATTACTTAAGAATTCGGTAGAAAACGAAGGAAAACATGTAGGAGCAATTATTGGATTTAAAACAACAAAAGGAGAAAAAGTGCATGTAAAAGTAGCTTCATCATTTATTAGTTTAGAACAAGCACAGCTAAATCTAGATCGTGAAATTGGAACAGATACATTTGAGCAAACTAAAACTAAGGCTAAAAATGCATGGGAAAAAGAATTGAATAGAATTAAGATTGAAGATGACAATTTAGATAACATTAAAACTTTCTATTCTTGTTTATACAGAGTGTTGTTATTTCCAAGGAAATTCTATGAGTTTAATGAGAAAAATGAAGTAGTACATTATAGTCCTTATAATGGAAAAGTATTACCAGGATATATGTTTACTGATAATGGTTTTTGGGATACCTTTAGAGCGGTTTTTCCTTTTTTCAATATGATGTATCCAGAATTAAATGGTAAAATCATGAATGGTCTTGCAAACACTTACAAAGAATCTGGGTGGCTTCCAGAATGGGCAAGCCCTGGACATAGAGATTGTATGATAGGATCTAATTCGGCATCTATTATTGCTGATGCATTTTTAAAAGGAATACCAGATATAGATACAGAAATTTTGTTTGAAGCCATTTTAAAAAATGCAACAACTTCAGAAGGAAGACCTTTATCCAACGGAAACGAAATACACTCAGTTGGAAGAGAAGGAATAGAGTATTATAACAAATTAGGCTATGTGCCTTATGATGTACAAATCAATGAAAATGCTGCACGTACATTAGAATATGCTTATGCCGATTTCACCATTGCTAAGATGGCAGAAAAGCTAGGAAAAAAAGATGTTGCAGAAACATTCTATAAGCGATCTCAAAATTATAAAAATTTATTTGACCCATCTACTAAATTAATGAGAGGTAAGAATAAAGACGGTAGTTTTCAAACTCCTTTTAATCCTTTAAAATGGGGAGATGCTTTTACTGAAGGAAATAGTCTGCATTATACATGGTCGGTTTTTCATGACATAGAAGGTTTGATTCAGTTAATGGGAGGAAAAACTGAATTCGAAAAGCAATTAGACCATGTATTCGAAATGCCTCCTGAGTTTGATGCTTCGTATTATGGGTTTACAATTCATGAAATTAGAGAAATGCAAATTGTTAATATGGGAAATTATGCTCATGGTAATCAACCCATTCAGCATATGATTTATTTATATAATTATGCTAACACTCCTTATAAGACTCAGAAAAAAATACGTGAAGTATTAACCAAATTGTATTCTGCAACACCAGATGGATACTGTGGAGATGAAGATAATGGGCAAACTTCTGCCTGGTATGTATTTAGCGCATTAGGGTTTTATCCCGTTACGCCAGGAGTAGATCAATATGTAATAGGAAGTCCTTTATTTAAAAAAGCGACAATGACCTTAGAGAACGGTAATAAATTTATAATTAATGCTTCTAATAATTCTAATGAAAATGTATATGTTCGATCAGCTTCGCTCAATGATATAATGTATAATAAAAGTTATTTAAATTTTGATACAATTCAGCAAGGAGGAAAATTAGATTTTATGATGGAGAATATACCCAATAAGAAATGGGCTACGTCTGAAGAGGCAGTACCTTTTTCTCTAAGCAATAAAAAGAATTAGTAAGATAATAAATCATGAGAGAATTTACACTTTTGGATAAAGAATTGACGTATTTCAGAAGCCAGATTGGTTAGGTGAATTGTCAGGAATTAAAGGAAGTGATGATAGGTGTTTTACGAGAATGAGTTTGTGTAATATTTTGATATAACAGTTTTTATTCGTTTTACAATTAAAATCAATCAATTTGATGATTTAGGATCGATTTAAAATTGATATATCAAGCTCACCTTTAATTTAATAAAAATCAAACGATGAAAATATATTCTTATTCTACCCATATATTGTTTTTACTGATGCTTTTGTTTTTACATTTGGGCAATGCACAAAAAAAGAATAAATCCATTACAATAGATGTTTTTAAAAACCGCAGTATAAATTTTGGTGGAAAAATAGAAGATACTATAGGAGTTAAAAGACTTCAAAATGGACGTGTCGTATATAAAAAAATATCTGTTCCTAAATATGAAAAAGGAACAGATGTCTCTATTAGATTAGCGCTGAGGTCAGACGGAGATAAATGGGATAAGTCCGGTTCTTGTTTTGTGGTAACTAATCCAGAACAAATTGATATAATTGATATTTCTTTAGGGAAAGAGAATTTTTCGAGTAAATCTAGTATAGATAAAAAATTTCAAGGTGTTTTGAGAACAAGTAACTATACACCTGCATTAGAATTGTTAAGGTTTATGACACCATTTGGAGTAGGACATTATAGCGATGAAAAGAAATACCCTCGCATAAAGTATAACAGGCCAGTTTATATACCAAAGTGGGAAAAAGAGGTGGTTTGGGAAAAAGATATTTCAGAACTCGAAACTCTGGTTACTGGATCATTTTATATAGGTGTTTGGATAGATACATGGACCAAAGAAGGATATTCAATAGACTTATCCTTAACGTATAGTGGTAGAGAAAAAACAAAAGTACAAGTATTGCCATTACTTAATACTATATATTATGTTGATGGACAAATTATACCTGATTTTTTTGCTACTACAACACTTGATTTAGATTTTATGATCGAAAGAGATATAGAAAATGCTCAGTTGTATTATACTACGACAGGCCATGGAGGGCATGAAGGAGGTGATGAATTTATTAAATTAAGAAATGAAGTGTTTTTTGATTCAAATCTAGTTATAGATAAAATACCATGGCGAGATGATTGTGCTTCTTTTAGGAGGTATAATCCTTCCTCTGGAGTATGGGCTAAAAAAGACAGTGCCTATGTTTATAATAAGGATCATAAAAAAATATTTAAACAGGTTGAAGAACGGTTCGCTTCTTCAGATATATCAAGATCTAACTGGTGTCCAGGTTCAATGGTTTTACCTTTCAAAAGTAGTTTAGGAAATTTAAAAAAAGGAAATCATACCGTTAAAGTTAAAATTCCAGGTACTCCTAATGAAGAAAACCAAACAAATCATTGGTTAGTGTCTGCTTATGTAATTTATGAATAATAGAATGCAATTTATTAATATGAGCAAAAAAATAGCCACTTTATTTTTAATGGTAGTTTCTTTAGCTTTTTCTCAAGACAAACCTGTAGATTTTGTTAACCCATTTATAGGAACATCAAATTTTGGCACTACTAATCCAGGACCTATCGCTGTTCGAGGAATGGCAAGCGTTTCTCCATTTAATGTTTCAGGAAATCAGAATTTACCATTAGAAAAAGACAATCGTTGGTTATCGACACCTTATATTCATGAAAATACTTTTTTAACAGGGTTTAGTCATGTAAATTTAAGTGGAGTAGGATGTCCAGAATTAGGGGTGATTATAACTATGCCTACCACAGGAGATATAAAAACCAATGCTTCTGTTTATGGTTCTACATATTCAGATGAAATTTCAAAAGTAGGATATTATTCTAATGTACTTGACAAGTATGATGTTAAGGTAGAAACTACTGCTACTACCAGAGTTGGAGTAAGCATGTATTCTTTCCCAAAAGGAACAGCTAATATTTTACTCAATTTGGGATTAGGACTTACTAATGAACAAGGAGGAAGGATAAAAGTAGTTTCTCCGACAGAAATAGAAGGAATGCGTTCTGTTGGAGCATTTTGTTACTATAAACCAGAAGAAGCTTATCCTGTTTATTTTGTAGCAAGATTTTCGATACCAGCAGATGAGTTTGGTGTTTGGGAAACACCAAAAAAATATAAAGGAGTCGAAGCTGAATGGATGAAAGAATATAATGGTAAGACAAGGATTAAAAAAGGATTCACAAAAGAAGTAGTTGGTGATAGTATAGGAGGTTATATGAGATACCATTTTGATTCTCCCACAAAAGTAGAAATGAAAATAGGAATATCTTATGTGAGTATTGAAAATGCTCGAGAAAATTTGGAAAAAGAAACTTCTGAAAAAGGATTTGATCAAATTAGAAAAGAAACCAGAACAGAGTGGAATCAATACTTGTCAAAAATTGAAGTAGAAGGTGGTGAAAAAGAAGATAAAATAAAATTTTATACAGCATTATATCATACAGGTATTCACCCAAGTATACTTAATGATATGAATGGTGAATATCCTAAAATGAAAACTAGAGAGACTCTAAAAACAGAGGGAACCCGATATACCGTTTTTTCTCTTTGGGATACGTATAGGAACCTACATCAGCTTATGAGTTTGGTATATCCAAAACAGCAATCTGATATGATAAAAAGCATGCTGCAGATTTATGATGAAACGGGGTGGCTGCCTAAATGGGAATTAAATGCTACAGAGACAACAACGATGGTTGGCGATCCTGCAGGGATAGTTATTGCAGATACTTATCTTAAAGGGATTAAGGATTTTGATATACAAAAAGCATATCAAGCAATGTTGAAAAGCGCGGATCAATTAGAGAACAATCCGTTGCGACCTGGAATCAGGGATTATTTAGAAAAAGGGTATTTAACCACAAAAACAATACATAGCGGTTCTGTTTCGACTACACAAGAATATAATATTACAGATTTTGCAATATCAAAATTAGCAAAAGAACTTGGGAAAGAAGAAGATTATCAACGATTTTTAGAGCGTTCGATATCTTATAGAAAACTTTTTGATAAAGAGTTTAATTTGCTACGACCAAAAAATGATGATGGAAGCTGGTTGTTTCCATATCATCCAGAAACAGGGGCTAATTTTGTTAAAAATCTAGGATTTATAGAAGGTAATGCATGGCAATATACTTTTATGGTATCACATGATGTGAAAGGATTAAAAAACCTTATGGGAGGAGAAAAACCATTTGCAAAACAGCTTCAAAAGGTTTTTGATAATAAACAATATGACATGGCTAATGAACCTGATATTGCATACCCTTTTTTATTTAATTATGTAAAGGGAGAAGAATGGAGGACTCAAAAAACTGTAAATAATTTATTAGACACATATTATAAAAATACTCCAGATGGATTACCAGGTAATGATGATACAGGAACGATGTCTGCTTGGGCAATATTTTCAATGATGGGAATATACCCTATTACACCTGCAGAACCGATATATACATTTTGTACTCCAAAATTTGATAAAATAACTATTCATTTAGATCAAGAGTATTATAACAATGAAACTTTAGTGATTACTTCTAATACTGTTCGTGGGGGAGAATATATAGAATCTATTAAAATAAATAATAAAGTATGGGACAGTTTCTTTATATCACATGGACGACTTGTGAATTCAAAAAATCTAAACTTTAATTTAAAATAAGGCCTATTTTTTTAATCTAGATTTAGCATTAGTTATAATAAAATGTAGCTTTTGCTGTTAAAAAATAAAAAAAACAAGTATCAAACGTTTTAAGAATAGTGCTCTTTAACTTTTCAGCATCGTCATTGGTCGAAAAACTTTTCTAAAACTTAATGATATTACAACATTTATATTGACTTTTATAAAAGTCTGGGAAAATATTTAACAATTTAATGTAAACTAAAAAATCAAATATGCGTAATAAGTTACTAGTATTTCTAGTGTTTGTATCCTTTGTTGGTTTTCAAACGATTCTAGCACAAGATTCAATAGTGTCGGGTACTATTTCCGATGACAAAGGAGGTGCTCCAATACCCGGAGTGAATATTATAGTCAAAGGGACTTCGGTAGGAGTTTTATCCGATTTTGATGGAAACTATTCTATTAAGCTACCTAAATCAGATGCTGTTTTAGTATTTTCCTCTGTAGGGTTTGAAACAAAAGAAATTGTAGTCAATGGTCAAAGTACAATTAATGTAGCCTTAGTTGTAGGAACTGAGGAATTAGATGAAGTTATTGTTACTGCATTAGGAATCGAACGAAATAGAAAAACACTCGGATATTCAGTTACACAGTTAGAAGGAGATGCAATATCAGAAGTTAAAACCGCAAATGCTCTAAATGCTTTACAGGGTAAGGTTGCTGGTGTTAATATAACACCACCTTCTACAGGAACAGCAGGTTCTAGTAGAGTAGTGATTCGAGGTGCATCTAGTATATCGGGAGCAAATCAACCGTTATATGTAGTTGATGGAGTAACAATAGACAATACTCAACTGGGAGCAGCAAGTGAATGGGGAGGATCTGATTTTGGAGATGGAATTTCCAGTATTAACCCTGATGATATAGAATCGGTAAGTGTTTTAAAAGGGGGTGCCGCAGGTGCTTTGTACGGATCTAGAGCTTCTGGAGGAGTAATTATAATTACCACAAAAAATGGTAAAAAACAAAAAGGGCTAGGCGTAGAATATAGTAATCAAATTACTTTTGAAAGGATAAATTCTAATATAAGAGATTTTCAAACCACATATGGGCAGGGTAATCGAGGAGTGGCTCCTACTACTATGAACGAGGCTTTAGATGCAGCTTTTTCTTCATGGGGACCAAGATTAGGAAGTATTCCAACTTCTGTTCAGTTTGATGGCGTATCACGACCATACACAAACGTAGGTGATAACTTAAAAAGGTTTTACGATACAGGAACTACATTTATAAATACAATAGCATTGTCTGGTAATAACGAGAAGACTAATTATCGGTTTGCTGTAACTAATTTTGATAATAAAGACATACTTCCTAATTCTGAACTTGGAAGGAAATCATTTTCTTTGAATTTGGGATCAGTTTTGGGAGATAAGTTATCTTTAGATCTTAGTACACGATATATTAATGAAAAAATAACGAATAGGCCTCGAGTATCTGATGCGCCAGGAAATGCAAACTTCTCTTCAGGTTTATTACCTGCAAATGTCAATATAGAAAGTCTGGCTCCAGGTTTTACAGAAACGGGCGTAGAACAACGAATATCTTCTAACCCTTTTGTACAAAACCCGTATTGGGCTTCAGAACGTTTTAGAACTTTTGATCGAAGAAATAGAATATTAGGCTCAGCGACAGTGAAGTATCAAATATTTGATTGGTTGGATATTACAGCAAGAGCAGGTGTTGATCATGCAACAACTCGAACAACACAGATAGAAGGTTTTGGTACAGCCTTTACCCCACAAGGAAGTATTGAAGAAAGAGAAAATATTATTACTCAGGTAGATGCAGATTTAATTCTCGGGTTTAATAAGCAGATTACTGAAAGTTTTAGAGTAAAAGCTTTAGCAGGGGTTAATAAAAATACCCAAAGAAGAGATTTTTTAAAGTTAAGAGGAGAGCGTTTTATAACATCAAATGAGATAATAGGAAACGTAGAAAATAGTAGTCAGGAAAGAACACTAACAGAATTAGCTTTTTCTGGTATTTATGGTTCTCTTGAGTTAGGGTATAAAGATTATATGTATCTTACCGTTACAGGTCGTAATGATTGGTTTTCTACATTATCAAGAGCCAATAAAGATACACCAAATAATGATTTTTATCCATCTGTCAGTGGTAGTTTTGTGTTTTCTAGTGCTTTAGAGTTGCCGGAGTGGATTACATTTGGTAGAATTAGGGCTGGATATTCAGAGGTAGCTGGTGGAGCCGAAACACCATATCAATTAAGTTTACCATATCGTAATTTTGGTAATCATTTAGGGCAGCCTCTGGGTGAGATTTCAACAAGTACTTTACCAAATGACGCTTTAATTCCTTTTAGTAAGGAAGAAATAGAATTTGGTTTGGACCTTAGTTTTTTTAATAATAGATTAGGTATAGATATGGCGTATTATGAGAATACTACAAAGAAGGATATTCTTCCAGTAGATATATCTAATACTTCTGGTTTTTCTAATATTTTATCTAATATAGGAGAGCTGGAAAATAAGGGGATTGAATTACTACTTCGCGGAACTCCTATAGAAACCCCTAATTTCAGTTGGGATGTAAGCTATAATTTAGGATTTAATGAAGGAAAAATAATAGCTACAGATGATGAGAATAATATTCTCACAGTTGGTAATGTAAGAACAGGTAGAGCTAATGTTAGCCAGATTGTAGGTCAACCATTTGGGGTGATATATGGTACTGCATATCTAAGAAATGATGAAGGTCAAATTGTTTATGATGTTGACGGATTACCTGTAGAGAATCCAGATCGTCAGATTCTGGGAGAAGGAGTACCTCCATGGACCATGGGGCTTACAAATACCTTTAGTTATAAGAATATTAATTTAAGCTTTTTAATAGATGCTAAATTTGGTGGACAAGTATATGCAGGAACAAATGCAGTTGCACTTTCAAACGGATTAGACAAACGTACATTAGAAGGAAGAGAAGGAGGGCTTACTGTAACAGGTGTAAATGAAGCAGGTAATCCATTTACTTTTACACATGATAATTCTACTTTGCAAACATATTATGGTAGAATTTCAGGAGTAGCTGAAGAAGTAATAGAAGATGCAGATTTTATCAAATTACGTCAGTTAAGTCTAGGATATAGTTTTCCTTCACAATTGTTAGATAAAACATTTCTTACAGGAGCTAATGTTTCTTTAGTAGGAAGGAATTTGTTTTTTATCATGCGAGACTCTGAGAACATAGATCCAGAAGCTGGATTTAATGGCGGTAATGCACAAGGATTAGAATATTTTGGATTGCCTTCTATCGCTAGTTACGGACTAACCGTTAATTTAAAGTTTTAAAAATTCTAAAGATATTTCAATATGAAAAAAGTTATCACAGCAATTTTAATAATCTTTTTTGGAGCGAGTTCTTGTGACAATGGTTTTGAAGAGCTTAATGAAAATCCAAATGCAGTAAGAGAACTAGATCCAGGATCAAAGTTTTCTAATGTTATTTTGAGATCTGCAGGAGATGGTTTTGAAAACCTAAGGGCAAATTTAATTTACTCCTCAACCATGATCCAGCATATGTCTGCTACAGGAGGTATTTGGGCAGGAGATAAATACTTATATAATGCAGAATGGTCAGGAGCTTGGTTCCAAAGAGGATACAATGATATGGTTAAGATCATTGAAGACATTATTTTTCAGTTAGAAACTGATCCCGAGAATAGGTATTCTGAAGAAATGCTTGCTATTGCAAGAATACAACGTGTTTTTATCTATCATAGAATTACCGATTTATATGGAGATATACCATATAGTGAAGCAGGTAAAGGTTTTATCGATAAGAATTTTAGACCAGTATACGATCCACAAAGCGAGATCTATGCCGATATGCTTAATGAGTTGGCAGAAGCTACGGCTGCTCTAGGCACTGGAGAATCTCAGTTTGGTGAAGCTGATATATTATTTGGAGGAAATCAGGAAAAATGGAAACGTTTTGGAAACTCGTTAATGCTACGTTTGGGGTTACGATTAATAAAAGTTGATCCTGCAGCATCACAACAATGGGTACAAAGAGCGATAGATGGTGGGGTAATGCAATCAAATGATGATATCGCTTTTGTTGAACATAAAGATGGACCAGATGGTATAAATAGAAATGGGAATGGACAAGGGTTTAATGAAGATGAAGGTATAAGGCTAAGTGATACTTTTATAAATGCATTAGCAGGGGATCCTAGACTACGTATTTATGCAGCATTACCAAATGACGATGAAGATAGAGAAACTAGTGGTAGTAATGATCCAGCTTTGCAAAGGGGATTGCCTAACGGTCTTGATGCTACAACAGTTTTAGGAATTCCTGGAGGGGATGATCTTAATAATTTTTCTGAACCTAATAGAAATCTAATTACAGGACAAGATGCTCCTTACTTTTTTCAGAGTTATGCAGAAGTTGAATTCATGTTAGCAGAAGCTGATATTCGTTGGGGAATTGCAGGAGGAGACCCAGCAACTCATTATGAGGCTGGAATAAGAGCTGCTATGAGGCAAATGGATATGTATGATATAGA
The DNA here is from genome assembly GCA_947498785.1 of uncultured Aquimarina sp. Classification (GTDB taxonomy): domain Bacteria; phylum Bacteroidota; class Bacteroidia; order Flavobacteriales; family Flavobacteriaceae; genus Aquimarina. The sequence goes on from CANMLS010000013.1 coordinate 73,968, forward strand.
AGATGAAAGTATTACTGATATGGAGATTGCAAATTTTCTAACTGCAAACCCTTTTGATGCTGCTAATGGTCTTGAACAAGTGAATACACAATATTGGATAGTTACTTTTTTAAATGATATAGAATCTTTTGCAAATTGGAGAAGAACAGGGTTTCCTGTGTTAACTCCTGTTAACTATCCTGGTAATGATAGTAATGGTCAGATACCAAGAAGGCTTCGTTATTTTGAGAGAGAACAAACTACAAACCCCCAAAATTACCAAGCTGTAATAGCAAGACAAGGTCCTGATCGATTTACTACCAGAGTATGGTGGGACGTAAATTAAAATATACTTGATTTTATTAAAAAAAGAAGGGATATTAATCCCTTCTTTTTTATCTTGAAAGCCATGAAATTAGCCCTTAACATAAGATTAATGTTGATTTTAGTTCATGGGTAAATTCCATCTGACAACCATAAAATAATAAATAGAGCAGATGAAAGTAATACTTATATATTGGTTTAGCTTTTTATTTTTTATAAGCGTAAACGCTCAGGAGAATAAACTTTTTACATTACTTTCTCCAAGTACAACAGGAGTATCTTTTTCTAATGATGTAGCAGATCTTAAAGAAAAAAATATTCTTCTGTATTCTAATTATTATGGCGGCAGCGGGGTTGGTATAGCAGATTTTAATAATGATGGTTTACAAGATATTTTTTTTGGTGGTAATCTTGTGGGAGATCAGTTGTATCTTAATAAAGGAAATTTAACTTTTGAGAATATAACCGATAAGGCAGGGATTTTGGATAATGGAGGGTGGTCTTCTGGAGTTGCATTGGCCGATGTAAATGGGGATGGTTATACCGATATTTATGTTTGTCGTGAATTATATGATGATGATGAGGATCTGAGAAAAAATAAGTTATATATTAATAATGGAGATCTCACTTTTACAGAGCAATCAGCAAAATTTGGTATTGACAATAATCAGCGAACCCGACACGCTACCTTTTTTGATTATAATAATGATGGGTATGTAGACCTTTTTTTACTTAATCAACCTCCTAATCCAGGAAGCTATTCTAAATTTTTTGGAATTGATCTTAAAAATGACCTCAAATATGCTTCAAAACTTTATAAGAATGTTGATAATACCCATTATGTAGATGTTAGTGCAGAAGCAGGCGTCTTAAGAACAAGTAATGCAAACAGTGTATCTGCGGCAGATTTCAATAATGATGGATATACAGATTTATATATCGCTAATGACTTTTACTTACCAGATTTCTTTTACATCAATAATCAAGATGGAACATTTACGAATGTGGCAAATAAAGCTTTAAACCATATGTCATATTTCAGTATGGGAGTAGATGCTGCTGATATCAATAATGATGGATTTTTAGATATTATGGTAGCTGATATGGCTGCTGAAGATAATGTAAGGTTAAAATCTAATATGAGTGGAATGAATCCAAAGGCATTTTGGAAGGTTGTTAATAATGGAGGACATTATCAATATATGTTTAACACACTTCAGCTCAATAATGGAAATGGGACATATAGTGAGATTGCAGAATTAGCCAATATATCTTCTACAGATTGGAGTTGGGCTAATTTAATCGCAGATTTTGATAATGATGGATTAAAAGATATTTATGTTACGAATGGATTATTAAGAGATATACGTAATACAGATGCCAACAAAAAATTGGCTGATTATGTAGTTGATGTTGCCAACACATTTGTTAAAAATAACCCAAATGCAGGAGATGTTAGTATTTGGGATATTCTTGATTTAAAAGAAACCGTTGAAATTTTACCCTCAGAAAAATTAAAAAACTACGCCTTTAAAAATAACGGTGATTATACTTTTTCTAAGGTGATGGATGAATGGGGGTTAGATCAAAAGACATTTTCTAATGGATCAGCTTACGCAGATTTAGATAATGATGGAGATTTGGAAATAGTGGTAAATAATATTAACGAAAAAGCATTTATCTACAAGAATAATGCCCGAGAAAACTTAGGTTGTAATTTCTTAAGATTTAAGTTGCTGGATAAAAATCATAGAAATACTTTGGGAACCAAAGTTACTATTAACTATGAAAAAGAAAAACAGTTTGCCGAAACGACAGCGGTCAGAGGAATTTATTCTACTAGCGAACATATTGTGCATTTTGGAGTAGATGACATTGAATATATAGAAGAAGTGATAATAGATTGGCCAAATCATCATCAAACTAGGATGAAGAATGTAAAAACCAATCAGACAATTACTCTTTTTATGGATGAAGCAACTATAAAAGAAGCTGGAGAAAAAGAAGTACAAAACTCTATTTTTGAAGATATAACTAAACTTCAGAAATTAAAACATAAGCATAGAGAAAATATCTTTAATGATTATGAAGATCAGGTTTTATTACCTCATAAGTTATCACAGTTTGGACCTGCATTAGCTGTTGCAGATGTTAATAATGATGGGTTATTGGATGTATATATTGGAGCAGCCAAAGATCATATTGCTTCATTGTACATTCAAAATATATTGGGATCATTTACAGAAGCAAAGCAGAAATCTTTCAAAGATGACCTCATGTTTGAAGATGTAGATGCAATTTTTTTAGATATAGATAATGATGGAGATAGTGATTTATATGTAGTAAGTGGTGGTAATGAGTATACAGCATCATCAGAATACTATAAGGATCGATTATATATAAATGATGGGGAAGCTAATTTTATCAAAAGTAAGGAGGTGAATTTACCAACAGTTAGTGGATCTTGTGTTATTCCTTCTGATTTTGATAATGATGGTGATCTTGATCTATTTGTAGGAGGTAGATTAACTCCAAAATCATATCCCGAGCCTACTTCAAGTTATATTTTGGAAAACAAAAAAGGAAAATTAATTGATATTACTCAACAAATAGCTCCAGAATTAAACGAGATAGGTATGGTAACAGATGCAACATGGGATGACTTTGATGCAGATGGAGACCTAGATTTGATTGTTGTAGGAGAGTGGATGCCGATAACAATTTTAGAAAATAAGAAAGGAAAATTTAAAAAATCAAATATTTCAGAGTTTGACCGTTCTTCTGGATGGTGGTTTAGTATAGAAAAAGGAGATTTTGATAATGATGGAGATACAGACTTTATTGCAGGTAATTTAGGACTAAATTATAAGTATAAAACAACTACCGATAAACCTTTTGATATCTACTATGAGGATTTTGATAATAATGGAAGTAAAGATATAGTTTTAGGGTATTATAATTATGGAAAACACTATCCGTTGAGGGGTTTTTCATGTTCTGCTCAACAAGTTCCCGGTCTTAAGAAGAAAATAGAAAAATATGACCTCTTTGCTTCTTTAGAGATAAATGAAGTCTATGGTAATGATAATCTAAAGGAAGCTTTGCATTATGAAGCACATACTTTTGCTAGTTCTTATATAGAAAACTTAGGGGATGGTACTTTTAAAGTATCGACTTTACCTAATAGTGCACAGTTTTCTAATATAAATGATATGATCATAAAAGATTTTAATACAGATGGAAATCTAGATGTTTTGTTAGCGGGAAATCTATTTGTGTCTGAAATAGAAACTATGCGTAATGATGCAGGTACAGGCTTGTTACTTTACGGTAATGGAAATGGAGATTTTACTCCCCAAACGGCTATCGAAAGTGGTTTTTTTACCAATAAAGATGTTAGGAAAATGAAAATGCTAGAAGATAAAAAACAAAAATTGATTCTGGTAGCAAATAATAATAATAAGATACAGGTTTTTAAATACAATAAGTAATCCCAGTTCTGATTTAAAAATACTCACAAAAAAATAGTCATTTTTTGATTACTCTAAAAATAAAAATCAAGCATAGTTCTATAGCTACGGTTTAGTTTTGTTTTAAAGTATCAGTAGAAAAAAGCAAGTTTTAGTGCGTAAATATAAGTTAGAAATGGTACAAACGTGAACTCGATATAAAATTTGGTTTTAAAAAACCGTCGAATTGAGTGGTTTTTCTTCGTCCATGCTCAGGATGACAAGGCTTTTGATTGAAAGTTTACTTGTCTTCGATATAATTTTCTATCGAAAATCACCCTGACTGACGTAAATTTTCTTATACCGAACTCACGTTATAAAATGATATATACAAATTAAAAAATAAAGATAAAAGCTCAAAGTGCTATGGATAACCAAAAGATGAATTACAGAAAACCTTTTATTACAATTACCTTCTTATTTTTTATGTGGGGATTTATAACTGTAATGAATGATGTCTTAATTCCACATTTAAAAGCCGTATTTGAACTTTCTTATTTTCAAGCAGCATTAATTCAGTTTGCTTTTTTTGGAGCTTTTTTTGTGATTTCGCTTATATATTTTATAATCTCTGTTAGTCAGGGAGATCCTATTTCTAAAATAGGATATAAGAACGGAATTATAATTGGTCTTATCCTATGTGGTATTGGATGTTGCCTTTTTTATCCAGCAGCTAATTATCAACGGTACGGAATTTTTCTTGGAGCCTTATTCGTTCTAGCTTCTGGAGTAACCATTTTACAGATAACAGCTAATCCATATGCAGCGATACTAGGAAACCCAGATACTGCATCAAGCAGGCTTAATTTGGCTCAAGGATTTAACTCTTTTGGAACAACTTTAGCACCTATTATTGGTGCTATACTCTTGTATAAAATGTTTTCTAATGGAGAAATTACGGTAGATTCCTTAAAAATGCCTTATCTCATATATGGAGGGCTTTTTCTAATACTAGCCATCATTATAAAATTTGTTAAATTACCATCTTTTGTCAATACTGAAAAAATAGAGAAAGGATTAGGTGTATTACAGTTTAGACATGTTGTTTTAGGGATGTTTGCTATCTTTTTTTATGTTGGAGGAGAAGTGTCTATTGGGAGTTTTTTAATAAACTTCTTTGGTCTCGAATCAATCATGGGAATGGAAGAAGCAGAAGCAGGAATATTTCTATCATACTATTGGGGAGGTTCTATGATAGGAAGATTTTTAGGGTCTGTTTCTATGGGAAGCATAACCGACAATACAAAAAAATACCTTTTAATGGCAGGGTTATCTGTACTTTTCTTTTTTGTCTTGTATTTTATTACTGGGATAAAAGTAGAAGCAGATAAATTCTCGTTACAATTATTACCATTTTCCAGAGTATGGTTATTTATTGTGTTTTTACTTGTTAATTATTTAGCTTTTTTGATAGGAGGGGTTAAGCCTTCAAAAGTATTAACCTTATTTGCAGGAATTATAATACTATTACTGTTGATTATGATACTTGGAAATGGAGAAATTGCCTTTTGGAGTGCTATAGCAATTGGAGCGTTTAATTCAATTTTATGGTCAAACATATTTACGCTAGCCATAAAAGATCTAGGAAAATATACCAGTCAAGCATCATCTCTTCTGGTAATGATGATCGCAGGTGGAGCTTTAATACCGTTATTACAAGGTGCAATAGCCGATAGTATAGGAATTCAATTGTCATTCTTAATACCTATAATATGCTATGCTTATCTCGTGTTTTATGGAGTAGAAGGGCATAAATTAAAAAATAAGATACAGTAGTAATATTTATAATATAAAATGATAATAGGCGTAGACATAGGAGGAAGCCACATCAAGTTGGCAACAATAGATGAGAATTTTCCGGATAAAATTCAGAATATCTATAAAACAGAGGTAAGATGCGATGATACACTTGATGCTATATTAACTAGTTGGATTTCCGTTTTAAGAATTGCAATAGATGATCTGAAAGGGCAAAAATTAAAAGGGATTGGAATAGCGATTCCTGGACCATTTGATTATTATAATGGGATTTTTCCAGAAAAAGGAGAAGGAAAATTTGAAGCTTTGTACAATATAAACCTTCAGAACTATATAATAGAAAATCTAAATCTAAATGCTGATGTTTCTGTTAGATTTTATAATGATGCAGCCTGTTTTGGAATTGGAGAAGCCTGGGTAGGAGAATTAGTCAACTATAAAAAAAGTGTTGCAATTACCCTTGGAACTGGATTAGGAGCAACATTTTTGAATGAAGGAATTCCAGTAAAACAGGGTATTGATATTCCCAAGTTTGGTGAATTATATCATTTACCTTTTAAAGATGATATAGCCGATACCTATTTTTCAACGCAATGGTTTCAACGTCGATATCAAGAAATTTCTGGAAAGAAAATAGAAGGTGTTAAAGAGCTTATAGTAAATACCCAAAATTCAGATATTAAGACACAAATTTTTAAGGAATTTTCTCAAAATTTAGCTTGTTTTTTAGCTCCGTGGTTATACAATTTTAAATCAGAAGCAGTGGTAATTGGAGGTAATATCTCTAATGCTTGGACTTTTTTTGAAAGAGACCTAAAGATTTGTTTTAATGAACTTAAGGTTAACATTCCAATACATAAAAGTAAACTTTTAGAAAATGCAGCATTGATAGGAAGTGCAAGAATTATAGATGACAAGGTCTATGATATACTTTTTAACGTCGACCAAGATAAATACAAATAGCAGGTTAAAAATGAATATTATCAGTTTTTGTCTAAAATTACTATAAAGTAAAATAATAGTTTTTGTTCTTTATACAAGGTGTAAAAATAATACATGGTCTAGGTTAACTCTTATATTTCAATTGAAGGAGAAAGTGAAAAAGATGATTTTAAAAGAAAAACATCTTTTGTGATATTTATATTGCCAGCGTATCCTTCTTTTTGGTTGTAAAAGTAATATAAAGCAAATAGGATATTAATATAAGAATTTGGTTTAAAAAAGTCGACAAATTGATTTTCATATTGACCTCTCAAATCCGATCGAGGTTGCAGAAGAAAAATTATATCAACCTTTTGTCCATGCTCAGGATAACAAGGTTTTTTGATTAAAATTTACTCGTCTTCGATACAATTTCTATACAACTAAAGCTTTATGAACCTAATTCTGGGACATATTATAGCGATTAAGAAAATAAATATCTATTAATCCATTGAGAGAAATAATGTAGCTGTTCTTTTTTTAAAACTTTCTTATTTCCAAATTCAACGTTTACAAAATGTTGTTCATCGAATTTTCTATGAATAGGAATAGAGTACTATTATTTTTAATAATTATATTAAATAATCGAAAATATAGAGAGCTATGATTGCTGAAATTAAATTCACAAACTTAAAAGATATAAGCTATAAAGAAGCAGGGATTTATGAAAATACTAGATTCGAAAAAATTCATAATGTAGTTTATGATAATTCTAATGACGCTTCTTGTAGAGTTGCACATGAGATAGCTACTTTAATACGTCAAAAAGAGGAAAGCGGGAAGTACTGTGTTCTGGGACTAGCAACAGGTTCTTCTCCTATAAAAGTATATGAGGAATTGATTCGGCTTCATAAAGAAAAAGGATTAAGTTTTAAAAATGTAGTTACGTTTAATTTAGACGAATATTATCCTATGGAAAGGGGTAATGTGCAAAGCTATTATGATTTTATGCATGAGTATTTGTTTAATCACATCGATATTCCAGAAAATCAGATCAATATACCTAGCGGAGATACTCATCCTGATAAGATTTTGGAAACATGTATAACTTTTGAAAATAAAATAAAGGAATATGGAGGTTTGGATTTCCAATTATTGGGGATCGGTAGAACGGGACACATTGGATTTAATGAACCAGGATCACATTATAATTCGAGAACAAGACTTATTACTTTAGACCATCTTACAAGAACAGATGCGGCATCTTCATTTCTAGGAATAGAAAATGTTCCCAAAAGAGCAATTACTATGGGAATTGGTACTGTAAGAGAAGCTAAGCGAATTGTCTTATTAGCTTGGGGAGAGAATAAAGCAGAGGTTATAAAAAAAACTATAGAAGGAGAAATTACGTCTCAGGTTCCTGCAACATACCTCCAACTACATAAGAATACAACCTTTATTTTGGATGAAGGAGCAGCTTCTTTACTTACACAAAATAAAACTCCATGGCTTGTAGGTCCCTGCGAATGGACCGAGGAAACAATAAGTAATGCTATCATCTGGTTATGTGAGTTAACTTCAAAATCAATTCTAAGGCTTACAGATAAGGATTATAATGATAATGGTATGGAGAGTTTGCTGGCTAAAGAAGGAAATGCATATGATCTAAATATTAAGATGTTTAATAAACTTCAGCATACGATTACAGGATGGCCTGGAGGAAAACCAAATGCAGATGATACTTCAAGACCAGAAAGAGCAATCCCAGAAAAAAAACGAATAATTATATTTAGCCCTCATCCTGATGATGATGTGATTTCTATGGGAGGTACTCTAGATAGATTGGTAGAGCAAGGTCATGATGTACATGTGGCGTATCAAACTTCAGGAAATATAGCAGTATCTAATCATGAAGCATTAAAATTTGCTGAAGTTGTTACTTCAATAGATCAGAATAATAAGGTGTTTAATACCATTGTAGAAGCAATTCATAAATTAGATAATTTTGAATTTAATACTCCAGAATTGTTGTTTCTAAAAGGCTTTATTAGACAAAAAGAATCTTTGGGAGCTACAAGATATCTTAGTATTCCTGACGAGAAAGTACATTTTTTGAACATGCCATTTTATGAAACAGGAGCAATAAAAAAGAAACCACTAGGAGAAGAAGATGTAGAAATAATATCAGATTTAATCAAAGAAATAAAACCTCATCAAATTTATGCAGCTGGAGACCTGGCCGATCCTCATGGAACGCATAGAGTTTGTTTGGATGCATTATTTTCTGCAATAGAAAAAAGAAAATTAGATGATTATATGAAAAAATGTTGGGTGTGGTTATATAGAGGTGCATGGCAGGAATGGGGATTACATGAAATTGATATGGCTGTTCCCATGAGTCCAGATCAAGTAGTTAAAAAAAGAAAAGCCATATTTTTTCATCAATCCCAGAAAGATAGAGTGATGTTTCAGGGAGATGATTCAAGAGAGTTTTGGGTTAGAGCAGAAGAACGAAATCAAGATACTGCTATGAAGTATCATCAATTAGGATTGGCAGATTATGCAGCAATGGAGGCATTTAAAAGATATCATTTTTAGCATATACATATAATAAAGTATTGTATAAAAAGAATAAGATATGTTTATAAAAGAAGCTTGCGTAGAAAGAATTTCTCAGGCGAAACTAGCAGAACAGAAAGGAGCGAATAGGATTGAATTATGTGGAGACTTAAGTGTTGGAGGAATAACCCCTTCGTTAGAGATTATAAAAGAAGCGAAAGAAAAAATAAATATTCCTATTCATGTAATGATAAGACCTAGAGGAGGGGATTTTGTGTATTCTGAAGATGAATTTGAAGAAATGAAAATGCAAATCTTAGATTGCCACAAAAGTAAAGTAGATGGAGTTGTATTTGGAATTTTGAAAATAGATAATACTCTTGATATAGATAGAATTACTAAATTAACCCAAATAGCTATGCCTATGGCAATAGTAATTCATAAGGCAATCGACGAAACTCCTGATATCATTACGGCATTAGATCATCTCTTAAAAATAAAAGGTATTACGGGTATATTAACTTCTGGAGGCAAAAAAACAGCAAATGAAGGGAAAGTTATTTTAAAAAGAATGGTGGCTCTCGCAAAAAATGAATTAGAAATAATTTCTGCAGGATCAATAACAGATAATAATATTCAAAAACTACATCAATTTATTAATGGATCATCCTATCATGGAAAACGAATAGTAGGAAATTTAAATAATTTCAGAGATCAAAAATAGCAAAAGTTTGAAAAAAATAATTGATATTCTAATGCTTGAAGAGCTTTTAAAAATATAGTTTATTAAACTTCTATATATTTCTTTCTTTTTACTGATAAAGAGTGATTATATTTAACGAAGTGATTTAAACTTTTTTTAATTCGCTATAAAAATGCTCTTTTTCACTCAATTTTCGTCTTTTTCTTACTTCGTAGCGCTGCTATGAAGAGCAAAAAACACTTCAATTGATCAAAAAACTACTATTTTTCGCTAGAATCAAAAAAGTTTAAACCACTTCAACATTAAATATGAATTTTTAAAGATGTAAATTGAACCTTATGATGAGATTCACGCTTGTATTAAGCATTGTTCTTTTATTCTGTATTTCTTGTAATCAAAAAAAGCAGACTACAAAAGCTATCAAAATCAAGGAATCAAAAAATAATGAAACAGAGATTCCTAAAGATGGTCCTCCTGGAATGGTCTGGATTACAGGAGATCAATTTACGATGGGTGCATTAGAAAATGATCCATATGCACGTGCTGATGAAAAACCTGCACATGAGGTAAAGATCTCTGGTTTTTGGATGGATATTAATGAAGTGAAAAATTCAGAATTCAGAAAGTTTATAGAGGCTACAGGTTATGTTACCACTGCCGAGAAAAAACCAAATTGGGAAGAATTAAAAAAACAAGTTCCTCCAGGTACTCCTAAGCCACATGATTCTATGTTGGTTGCTGCTTCTATGGTATTTACTCCTGTGGATACAGATAATCTGTTTGATTGGTCACAATGGTGGTCTTGGGTAAAAGGGGCTAATTGGAAACATCCTCAAGGACCAAAAAGTTCGATTGAAGGAAAAGATGATCACCCAGTAGTTCAGGTTTCCTGGGATGATGCTCAAGCATACTTACAATGGGCAGGAAAACGACTTCCAACAGATGCAGAATGGGAATTTGCAGCTAGAGGAGGGTTGCAAGATAAGCTTTACCCCTGGGGTAATGATACTGCCATTAGTACTTATGGAAATACTTGGCAGGGAACATTTCCGCTATATAATAGTTTAAAAGATGGGTATTTTACAACTGCTCCAGTGAGAACCTATGAACCCAATGGATATGGGTTGTATGATATGGCTGGTAATGTATGGGAATGGACTTCAGATTGGTATAATGTAACCTATTATAAAGAGAGCGCTGATCAAGGTGTTATCAAAGATCCAAAAGGAGCAGATCAACCTTTTGATCCAAGACAGCCTTATACACCCCAGAGAATACAAAGAGGAGGATCTTTTTTGTGTAATAGTAGTTACTGTAGTAGTTACAGATCCAGTGCAAGAATGCACTCTAGCCAAGACACAAGTCAGGATCATGTAGGTTTTAGAGGTGTAATGACTCAAGAACAATGGGAAGTTCTAAAAAATAAAGGCTAGGAAATTTTAAAAGAACTATGGGTATATCGTATTTTAATTGGTAACTACCCTGTTTGTCATAGTAAAAGTATGTGCATAGAACAAAATCCATATAAATTAACAAATGTTTTAGCAATGAAAGAGCGTTGTGGTCATTACAGTACAAAATATAAAATAGTCTCTCTTTTTATAGGACAATTTATGTAAGCTATCCAGTTAGAATAGCATTTGAAGTTGATGCATTTGTGTTGTCGTATTTTGTTTTAATTTACATTTGGTTATTAAGGTATTGCCCTTTTTTATCCATGAAAAGAAACAGATTAAAGATTGCTTCTATAAAAGTTAATTTTCAAAATCATAAACCCCAATGGCAGAATAATTTTTCATTTCAAAACTTACAGAATCGATCAAGTTTGCAAACTTCATTGCATCCACATCGTTTATGAATGTTTTTTGTACTCTTTCAACATCTTTTTTGCTTTTCCATAAAAATATATCCTTATATCCATCGTTTGTCTTAACCAAATATCTGCGGATAAGGCCTTTACAGCGAGAGCAATAATTTTTGTTAAATTCTAAAGAAGCTTGATGAAACTGATCTTCAGTTATTCCGTCTTTAAGTTTAAATTTGGTAATTTCTACAATCATATTTGTATCGTTTTGATGTTTGTCGCAAGAAAGATTACTGCTAATAATAAACAAGAATATCAAAAATAGCATATTCTTCATTGCATTTAATTTTATTGATTATTGATGATACAAACCTATCGATACTTCTCAGGAGAAAACAATAATATAGTTTAAGAAAACAGTTATATGCTTGTGATTCTTTTTCTAATAATGCTTAAAAATTCAGATGTAACACCTATGTAAGATGCTATTTGAACATTGGAAATTCTGTTGGATAAATTGGGGTATTTTTTCAAGAAATATAAATAGCGTTCTTCTGCAGTCGAACTAATAGTCTGAAGCACTCTCTTTTGTTGTTCAATAAATGTGTTTTCAATTACGATTCTGATATTTCTATCAAATAATGAGGAATTGTCATATAAATGGAAGACATCATTTTTTCTAATTTGTAAAATGTGCGAAGGTTCTAGAGTTTCTATGTATAAATCACTAGGTTCATGATTGTAAAAACTCCCATAATCGGCTATCCAATTATTTTCAGTGGCGAATTGTAAGTTATGCTGATTTCCTTTTTTGCCAATTTTATACATTTTTAAGCACCCTTTGACGACAAAAGTAAAATGATCGCATTCTTGACCTTCCTTTAAGATAAGAGCCTTCCTTTTTAGCTTTTTTTCAACTATTCGACTGTTTAGAATTTCTATAGCTGTTTCATCCAGAGGCCAGTATTTTGAAAAATATGTAACGATTGGAGTAATAATCAATTTTTCGTTAGAATTAAAAAAAATTTAAACCATTTTATATATTAAAGTTTAGAAATATACATATAAGGAATGATTTAAGTCGTTAAGAATTAAAAAAAATCAAAAATGACATAGTTTTCACTAAATAAACTAAGATTAATTTTTTACAAGATTTATGAAGACATAAATTAATCCTGTCTATCAAACTGAAGATGAGTAAAAAAGTGTTTTTCATTAGCTATAAATAATAACAAAAGTGACTTTGATAACCAAAGTCACTTTTGTTATTATATATTATTCTCCATAGTACATATTATGAAAGATTTCAGATAATTTTGAAGGCCTTTCTTCCCAGGCATTGAACATTTCTAGACCCATTTTATCAGGAATGATATCTAATTCTCCAGATTCTATTTTTTCTAATATTGTTTTTGCTATTCCATCTGGTGCTGGCATATCCCAATCACTTCCTTTATTCATATCTGTATCAATAGCTCCTGGATTTACTGAGTGTACCTCGATGTTCTTTTTGGCTAATTCTATTCTTACTGACTGTGTTGCTGAAAAAAGAGCTGTTTTTGAAGCAGAATAACCAGCAATAGAAGGAAATGGAGAGTAGGCGACAATAGAAGCGATGTTTACAATTTTTGCTGGTGTGTTTTTTTCTAAAATTGGAGCAAAAGCACGCATCATACGTATAGTTCCATAATAATTTACGTTCATATCGTTTTCAATAGTACTAATTTCTCCTTCTAAAATGTTTCCATAACTCAAAACACCTGCATTATTGATAAGCACTTGAGTGTCCTTTGCTACCTCTGTTACTTTCGAAATTTGAGTATTATCTGTGATATCTAATTGTAACGGGACAATTCGATCATCATTAAAATCAGGCATTTTATTTAAATCTCTCGAAGTTGCATAAATTTTTATAGCTCCTTTCTCTAAAGCCGCTTTAACAAGCGATTTGCCAATTCCTCTGTTAGCTCCTGTAATAAATATTACTTGATCTTTTAATGTTTGCATTTATATTTGTTTAAAATTAAAAGAACAAAATTACCATGGTCATTAGATTGTTAAAACCCAATTCTTGCGGAGTTATAATTTAATCGTTCTGAATGTTAAATTTATTCGAGGAATTTTTACTTTTTTGGTAGGAGGTAAACGATGCAACCAATTGGTCTGTGTAGTTCCTTTCATGACTAATAAGCTTCCTTTTTCTAAAACAATATCTACTTTATATTTACTTTCTTTATGCTTAAAAGAAAATTTACGTTCAGCTCCAAAACTTAATGAACCTATAGCTCCATTCTCTTTTAAAGCTTTTTCTCCATCACTATGCCAGGCCATTCCTTCTTCTCCATTATGGTATAGGTTGAGTAGACAAGAATTAAATGTTTCTCCTGTTTTTTGTTCAACCATTTTTTTAAGCTCTAAGAGTTCTTTTGTCCAAGACAAAGCTAATTTTGTTGTTTTAGAATAAGTATACTCAAATGGTTTATCACCATACCAAGCAACTTTACGTTTTGTTGTAATAGTTTTTCCATAGATAATGGCTTTGTCGTTTTGCCATTTTATGTTTTCTAAAAGTAAATTATAAAATTCTTGTGCCTTTTTAATAGACATTATTGTACCGTAATAATTAACCTCGCCATCATAAGGAAGTATGTTTTTATTTATATGAGCATTAAATAAGTCCATTCTTCCATTTTTTATAGTCACTACGCATACAATGTCCACAAGGTTTGTAGTCTTGTTGTTTTACATCTTTTATAGAATTGAAAAAAACACGATTTTCTCGTTTCATTCTCTTACCCGATTTACACTGTAGCGTTCCATAAATCTTTAATTTATTGTTTCCTCCTAAAACTATTTCGTATCGTTTTATTTTTTGATATAGTTCCTTATTACTTATGTCAGAATGTTTTATCATTACGTAACAATTTAATTAACTGTTTCTTTTGTGTTTTTTAATTTCAATAACATAATAAACCGTATTGCTAAAATACTTTTTTCTATAGAATAGATGATCTTTATTCTACCTCTTCAGAAAAGCTCAAATATTTGTATAATGTAACATAGGACTTAGTTCCTTTTTTATTTGATATTGATGAAAATTTAAAAAACTCAAATATAATGTTTAAGGATCTTTAATAGAATTTGGTAATTCTTAAGCGAATAAATAGGGATTTCTGGTTTTGTAAATAATTCGGTTAAGATCTCTTTCTATAACTTCATATTACTAAATACCTAGAAACTATTGAGCCCCATCCTTTAGTTGTTTTTTGACGTAGATTTTAAGCCTTGACATACATAAGTAGTAAAGCAGAGACATAAAGCCCTATACCATATATAAAATGTGCCATAAAGCTTTTTAACCTTAATATATCTGGTTCTGGAAAATTAGAACCGGCTATACCTAAACCAAATGCAGGTTGCATTATAAAAAATGGAGCTATAATGGTTATAATTCCAATTAAAAGTGCAGGGAATAAAAAAGGTTTGTTAAACCAACTTTTACCATAAATTACTAACAACAAAAAAGCAAATGAAATACCAATTAAGTAGTGAGATATCCATCCTATAATAAGTTCATATTTTATTGAAGGTGTATTCATAATGTTGTTGTGGAAATATTGTCTTTTAGGGATATTTCCAATCCAACGACCTACAAAACGATAGTCTAAAGATTTAATATTAAATAAACTTAAAATAAAGCTCCAAATATCCATTGCCAAAGTAGCGCCAATGCCTACGATGAGTGTTTTAACTACTATATTCATTTTTCTAATTTTGATTAAACAGATTTTTTAGTTGACAAAATTAGATTTAGTAACAGTACTATTATAGGATAAAATTTTAGTTGATATGGACTTTCTTAAAGTTTATACGAAACGCATTAGGAGAATGGCCAGTATGTTTTTTAAATAATCTGATGAAATATGAAACATCTTCATAGCCTAAGGATAAGGCAATTTGATTGACTAGATTTGATGTTGCTAACAAGTGTCTTTTGGCTTCTAAAATGATATGTTCTTTTATTGCTTCAGAACATGTTTTGTCTAATGAAGATTTTATAATTTTATTGAGTTGATAAGAGGATAGATTCATCATACCTGCATACTGGGAGACTAGCTTTTTATTAACTATATGTTTTTCTAAAAGTTGTAAAAACTCTTCGAGACGTTCTTGAGTATACTTATCGGTTTCGTTTGTGTTTTTATTATCATGATTACGAGTTAACTTTGTGAACAAGATGTTTAAATTTGCCCTTATTATTTCTTCATAACCTTTATTTCTATTAATGTATTCGTCATAGATAGCATCTAGTAATGGAAATATTTTTTCAAAAAAATGCAGATCTAATTGATAAAAGTTTTGATTACTAACTTTATTGAGCAATTGATTTAGTGATTTATTATTAGCATAGTATGAATCGGCACTAAAATAAAGAAGATATCCCTTGCTTTCTGGTTGTAGGGTTAATTGGTGTACTTGCCCTGGTTTTATAAAATAAAGAGAATAATTGGTGACACTGTAAGATCTGAAATCAATTTCGTGATGTCCTATGCCTTTTTGTAATACTAAAATGAAGAAGAAATTGTGTCTATGAAGCAATTCAATCATGGTTTCTCCATTAAGTTTTGCATGAACATCCTGAATGAAAAAACGTTCGTGAAAAGCATAAGCATTATTATCTGCATTAATTTTTTTTATTGGAATATTACACTTCATTGAAATTCTCTACTTTTTATACCTCTCCAGTTATTATTTGATGACTTTATATCTAGTGTCTTACTCAGATTTGTAATTTGTGTATTTATCACCCCATTGATTTTTCTAAAACCTTTTTGTCATATAGAATGTACTAAAAATTGGTTACCCCCATAAAAAGCAAACCCCCTATTATTTAGTAAAATATTCTTAAAAATACATAAACAGCCAATAAACTTATGACAAAGTCTATATAAATAGGGTTTTTGCTTATTTTAACTCCTCATAGAGAATATATGTTCCGTAGGCCTGGTTCATGGCTTTTGATTGCTTCGCATGTCACAAGTTTTTTGGCTGATTAAAGATATGAGTTTCTGTATTGTTCATATTATATATCATCAAACTTGAATAGGAATTAAAAACTCCATAATTATTAACGTTATACCTATATAATTAAATGGTTTGGAGATAATTTCAATTAAAATAATAGAAAACTAGCGTCAGCATAAACAAATAAAAAATAATGTGGGCAGAATTATTTTTTTTCAATTATTTATATTTTATTAGTTAATAAAGTCTAGATTAAGCTCTTTAACACCATACTCTTCTGATAGTGCAGAGCACTGTACTCTATATTTATCAGGGATGTTTGATGATTTGTTATCCTGAGTAATGATGCTTCCATTACGCATGGTCATTTCTTCAATTCCTGCAGAACTATAAAATAGTAGCATTCTAGCTTTTTTAGATGTAATGTTCCTAAAACCACGTATTTCATTTGGTACACAACATACAAAGTCTTCTTTTTTAGCATTAATTTCCGAATTTTCTAAATAGAACGTAACTTCTCCTTCTAGAATAAAAAAGGCTTCGTGTTCTCTGGTGTGAATGTGAAGAGGAGCTCCTTGTCCAGGTTCTAAAATCGCTTCCATTAAAGAGAATTGATTATCTGTCTTTTTACCATCAGCAATTATTCTGTATAGATTCCCTGTAGATATTACATATACTCCTTCCTTAGAGCTGCATGAAAATGATAATTTGCCTTTATTCATAAATAAGATTTTTAATTATTATGTGTATTAGACAAAATTAAATTATAGTTAATCTAATAAATAGGATTCTTCAGTAGTAGTATAGGATATATGATTAATAGAGTTCTTCTTCTTAGATTAACTTAAACACAACAATTGGTCTTGATCCATATTGAATAGTTTGGACTGTATTTTACCGAATATAAAGTTTGGGTAGTTATTGCCTATTGTAGATGGAGAGAAGAACTTCGAAAATTTCGGATAGACCGAATTTAGATATCAAAATAACATTTCAGACCTTTGATTGTCAGGAAGATTTCAATCTTGCCAAATATTTTAAAAATCTTTACAACCCCAGTTGACATAGGGTTGTCACACTGCCATTTTACTTTTGGTTCATTAAAAAATTTAAATAATGGAACAAAACAAAATTATGAATGTGGTAAAGTCATATCCTGAAGCATTTAAGTTCATGGATACCACTCTAATTGACAAAAACTTCACTAAAAACGCCTCTAAAACTGGAGCCCTATACAATTATGAAACACAAGAATGGGGAGAAGTAACGACTACTAATATCGAGGAAATCAAAAAATGGGTAGCCGTCCATAATAAGGAAAATGTTATGCCCGATATACATCTAGAATTTCAAATGATTGATATTCAGGACAAAATAGCATTTGTGAAAATTGAGTTAGAATGGGTCAAAAACATAAAAGGAAGCGATTATATATTGCTTGTTAAAAAAGGAAATGAATGGTTAATTGATAAAATATACTACCAAAGTATTGTTTAATACTAGAGTACAAAATGATAAAAAAAAATATATTAATAGTTATCGTAGCAGTATTCATATTTGGTTGTAGCCAACATAAAACAAAAAAAATGAACGAAGCAAACACAGTAAATTCTAAAGCAGAAATAGCGCATAAAATAGGTACAGTTGTATTAGTATTGGGCGAACAAAATCCAGAATATTCTAAAAAACAAGTGTTAGAACTATCCAGAGCAATAGATCCTATGGTAGATACTTTTGATGGCTATTATGGGCGAAAGATGATTTTTGGAATTGAAAACCCAAAATTGATGGGAGATGCGGTGTATTATAGAGACATTGAATCCTTTGAAAAAGCATCTGAAATAGAACTAAAAAGTGAAACATGTCAAAAGTTTTTTGCCACTATGTTACCTGAATCTAATTTGACCAAAATGCTAATAGGTTCACCAGTGTATTTAAGCCCTAAGAAACAGGAAAAAGCAGAAATTGTAGAAGTAGCCCTGTTCAAGGCAAAACCAGAATTCACTAAGGAACAAATAGCAAAGAGTGCTATTGCCGTTAATCCAATATTAGAAAAACTAGATGGTTTTATAAGTCGTAAACTAGCCGTTACTGCAGATGGGCAATGGATGGATATTTTGTATTGGACTACTTTAGAAAAAGCAAAAAATGCATTGCCAATAGTAATGGAAAACGAAGTTTGTAAAGCATTCTTCGAGATGACAGATGTCGCTAATTCAGAATTCATACATTTTAACGTAGCAATAGATACAGAACGATAATGATGACAACTAAACATGAATGGCGAAAAATCAGAAAAGCATTGTGTTTGCCTCAAAAAAAACCGATTTGGTAACGGTTTCGGTACAAAAATTCATTACTATTTCAGGAGGAGGAAACCCAAATTATGACTTACCAATGGAAATAGTTTATTCTGTTTTATAAAAATTGCTTAAAAAATATGATAAAGAATAATAATAAAGTAAATATAAATTCTCTAAAATTTTTGCGGTTATTTATCAATTGATAACATTAAAAAAGCTCGTAAACATTATGTTTACGAGCTTTTGTTGGAATTTAGTAATTCCTAAGCGGAGAATGAGGGATTCGAACCCCCGGAGGTGTGACCCTCAACAGTTTTCAAGACTGCCGCATTCGACCACTCTGCCAATTCTCCAGTGTTTAGTCTCATCAGGTATTCCCTGAATGCGGGTGCAAATATAGTAACCTTTTTTAATTCTATAAAGATTTTTTTTAAATAATTTGAAGTTATTTGTTTTAAGAAAATATTCACTTATCTATATGATGCTAAATGAGTATCTTGTACGAGATTTAAATTAAATGCTTGTATGAAAAACACATTATTATTAGTTGGCTCATTTATTATCTGTTGCTGTGGAAATTCCCAGAATTCTTCAACAGACTATCCAGAAATGGATACTGAAGCCATAAA
This sequence comes from uncultured Aquimarina sp., assembly GCA_947498785.1. Classification (GTDB taxonomy): domain Bacteria; phylum Bacteroidota; class Bacteroidia; order Flavobacteriales; family Flavobacteriaceae; genus Aquimarina. The sequence continues at coordinate 93,482 of CANMLS010000013.1, forward strand.
TATAGATTTTACTGCCGTTACTTATGCAGAAAGTATAACTACAAATGAATTAAAAGAATACTTATATACTTTTGCTGGAGATGATTTTGAGGGTCGTGATACAGGTGAACCTGGACAGAAAAAAGCTGCAGAATACTTAAAAGAGCAATACAAAAGAATGGGGATACCTTCTCCATTAGGAGAAGATGATTACTTTCAAGAAATACCAGAAAGTTTTTTTAGAGGAGGAATTAAATCGTCAGAAAATGTTTTGGCATTTGTAGAAGGAACTGAAAAACCAGATGAGATTGTAGTTATATCGGCACATTATGATCATGTAGGAGTAGATGAAAATGGTGGAGTATTTAATGGAGCTGATGATGATGGTTCTGGAACAGTTAGCTTATTGGAAATAGCACAAGGGTTTATGAAAGCAAAAAAGGATGGATTGGGTCCAAAAAGATCTATTTTGTTTTTACATGTTACTGGTGAGGAAAAAGGATTATATGGATCTAGATATTATACAGAAAATCCAGTATTTCCGCTAGAGAATACAGTCACAGATCTCAATATTGATATGATAGGAAGGATCGATAAAAATCATGAAGCAAAAGATAAAAATAATTATGTGTATTTGATCGGTAGTAATAGATTGAGTACTGAATTACATGATATAAGTGAAAAAATGAATTCGGCGCATACAAAACTGAATTTAGATTACACCTATAATGCAGAAAATGATCCTAATCGATTCTATTTTAGAAGTGATCATTATAATTTTGCAAAACATAATATCCCTATTATTTTTTATTTTAATGGCGTTCATGAGGATTATCATAAACAGACTGATACACCAGATAAGATTGAATATGATCTTATGGCTAAGAGGGCAAAATTAGTGTTTTATACAGCTTGGGAGGTAGCTAATAGAAAAAATAGAATTGTGGTAGACGGAATTAGTAAAAAAGAAAACGATTAGTTAGAAAGTACAAATAGTAATAAAAAGAAAAAGCCCTTAAAAAAGGGCTTTTTTATTATGGGTGGAAGACGGGATTCGAACCCGCGACCCTTGGTACCACAAACCAATGCTCTAACCAACTGAGCTACAACCACCATTTAATTTCGGGTGCAAAAATAAGTCATTTTTACGTTTCTACAAAACAAAAAATGATATTATATTAAATCAAAAATAGAATCGACTGCTACATAGCGTTCTACAGTATAACCCTCAGCATATTCTACTCCTATAATTCTTCCTAAATCATTTGCTCTATATTGAATACTGTCCATAAAATTTTTACTAGATATTGGGGTTGATGGTTCATCACTTTTGGGATCATAAAATTGAGATTCATAAGCAGTAACACTTTTCATTTTTACATCTATATAATCACTTACATCAACAACAAAATCTGGCTCAATATTTTTCCATTGAATATAATGAAACACATGTTTTGGTCTCCAAGCTTCCTGTAGTTTTTGATCATCAAAAGTTTCAATCTTTCTTAAACCTGATAAAAAACAAGCGTCACTTGTTAATTTACTTCCCTTACCATGATCAATATGTCTATCTGCAATTGCGTTACAGAGCACAATTTCGGGTTTATACTTTCTTATTTTTTGTATAATTGCTAATTGATGTTCTTCGTTATTTGTAAAGAAACCATCTCTGAAATTTAAATTTTCTCGTATAGAAACTCCTAGTATCTTTGCAGCGTTTTTGGCTTCTTGATCCCTAATCTCAGGAGTGCCTCTAGTTCCTAATTCACCTCTGGTAAGATCAAGGATTCCAACTTTTTTTCCTAGCGCTACTTCTTTGGCTATGGTCCCTGAACAACTTAACTCAACATCATCTGGATGAGCTCCTATTGCAAGAATGTCTAACTTCATATTTTAATGTTCTAATTCTAAAATTTTTATTTTCTCTATGGCTTGTTGGATGTCCCATATCAAATCCTCTTTTTCTTCAATACCTACACTAAATCGTAATAGTTCATCTTTTATTCCTTGTATAGCTCTTTCTTCCTCTGTAAGTAAAGCATGAGAAGTAAGAGTTGGAGATAATATAGTGCTTTCTACTCCAGCAAGACTCATAGAACTTTTGATTAGTCTTAATTCTTTTTGAAACTTACTAGCATTAAGTCCTTCTTTTAATTCAAAGGATAACATACCTCCGTATCCTTTCATTTGTTTTTTAGCAATTTCATGGTCAGGGTGTGATTTTAGCCCTGGATAATAGACGGCAGAGATGTCTTCATGTTTTTCTAACCATTTTGCAAGTTTTAATGCATTTTTGTTTTGCTGTTTTACTCGAATTCCTAAAGTTTTTATACTCCTCTCTAACATCCATACCGTAAAATCGCTCAAACTTCCTCCAAAATTTTTGGCAACTTGAAAAATCTTATCTACATTTTTTTCTGAAGAAACTACAGCTCCAGCAAGAATATCGCTATGACCACCAAGATATTTGGTAGCAGAATGTAAAATGATATCTATTCCTAATTCGATTGGATTTTGATTCACTGGCGATGCAAAGGTGTTATCGATCATCGTAATGATTCCTTTTTCTTTGGCCAAATCAGCGATAGCTTTAATATCTATAATGGTTAATAGAGGATTAGAAGGAGTTTCTATATAAATTACTTTGGTATTAGATTTGATCTTTTCTTTGAATCCCTCTGTAGTTTGAATGTCTACATAAGAAAATTCTATTCCGTGTTTGTCAAATTCTTCATTAGCGAGATTTGCAGTTCCTCCATATAGAGTTCGTTGTAAAACAATATGATCTCCTTTTTGTAAAAAAGTAAACAACGTTGTACTTATCGCTGCCATTCCACTGCCAAAAATTAAGGCAGATTCTCCTTTTTCAAGTTTGGCTATTTTTTTAGATAATGCTTCCTGATTTGGAGTATTAAAATATCTTGGATAACGTATTGTATCTACGTCTTCAAAAGCATACGAAGTAGACATGTATATTGGTGACGTAGCACCTTTGAATTTCTCGTCTCTAATTTCTGCAAAATGAGTACATATTGTATTAAAACCTATTTTTTGTGTATCCATAATTAATGATGTAAGTCTTATAAATTTTTGGATCTAAATTAAGGTATTCAGAAGAATTCGAATACGATTTAACATATTAAATCTATATGATAAAAGGTTTTTGATGTTGAGTAATCAGGGTCAAAAACTAAAACATTTTCACCTTAGAAATGTTTCTCATTATAGATTGAAAGAATTGTTGTGTGTCATAAGGTTTGATAATTACATCATTCATACCTACAGAAAGTGCCTGACCTCTTACTTCTCCCTCTTCTACAGCCGTTAGTGCAATAATCGGGATGTTTGAATTAAACGTACGAATTACTTTGGTTGCCTCAAGACCATTCATTTCTGGCATATTTATATCCATCAATACAAGGTCAAATTTTTCGTTTTTTATCATTTCTATTGCATCCATACCGTTACTAGCAATGTTGCACGTATATCCTTTCTTTTTTAGAATGTTTTGAGTTACAATTTGATTAATCTTATTATCATCTACGATAAGAACATTAAAATTGCTTGTACCTATACTAAGATTTTCTCCAGATTTTAAAGAAACTTCTTGTTCTTTAACGGCTTTTTCATAGAATAGATCAAAATAAAACTCTGAACCTTTTCCTTCTTTACTATTAATATGTATTTCACTATTATGAAGATGAATGAGTTTTTTTACAATAGCCAATCCAAGTCCAGTACCTTCATATTCTTGGTTTTCATTTTTTACCTGAGCAAAATTGTCAAAAATTGTTTGTTGTTTGTTTTTAGGAATTCCTATGCCATCATCCTTTACAATAAAGCGTAGAACGTGGCTATCCTTTTTAGAATCCAGACATTTTGCGATAACCCAAATATTTCCATCTTTGGTGAATTTAAGAGCATTACCAATAAGATTTATCAGTATTTGTGAAAGCCTGACAGAATCTCCTAATAGTGTAGTATTTATTTTTTTATCAATATCAATATGTACTGTATTGTTATTACTTTTTTGTTTGGTATGAAGAGAATTAACAATACCTTCTATTAAAGTTCTAACATCAAAAGAAACTTTTTCTAATTTTACCTCATTAGTTTCTATTTTACTTAACTGTAAAACATCATTGATTAATGCCAAAAGGTAATCCCCAGAAAACTTTAAAGATTCTAAGTATTCATTTTTTTTCTTTTTGTCGGGATTCTCCATTAATAAAGATGTAAGTCCAATAACACCATATAAAGGTGTTCTAAGCTCATGACTTACAGTGGATATAAACTGAGATTTTAAGGTTGATACTTGTTCTGCAGTCTCTTTTGCACTAATTAATTCCTTATTCTTATCAATTAAATCATTATTAAGTCTTCTTTTTTGGATGTTGTTTTTATACGAACTAATTAAGAAAGCTAGAGAAATAAGAATTAGTATGATACCAAGAATAATACTGATTCTCCATTTAACAACTTCAGATTCACTTTCTTTTTTTTGATCCTGTGCTATTTTAATATTTTCCTTAATTACATCAACTTCATATTTAATGTTAGCACGTTGAAGTTCAATTAATTTTTTGTAATCTTTTGCTTGTAATATATTTTGAAACTGTTTTTTCTGAAAATGATATGCTCTTTGGTAATCATCTTGTTTACGATAGAGCTCAGATTTTGCTTCATAGGCAGAAGCAAGCTCCTCATAAAAAGTGGAGATCATTTCATCATTGTTTTCTGTGTTTTTGGTTTCTCCAAGAGCATATGATATGGCTTGATCAATATATTCTTCGGATTCTTCAAATCTTCGAACACTTATAAAATACCTTCCCAAAAGTCCACTTAACTTAGTTTTGACAAGATTTGGAGATTTTTTATGAACTAGTTTTCTTGCTGGTGCAAGGTATTCATAAGCACTATCAAAATCATTTCTAGAAATATAATATTCGCCGAGGTTTAATAACGGTCTTATCATTCTAGATGTATCATTTAATTTTATAGCGAATTCATATGATTTTTTATAATAATCTACTGCTTTTTTTCGGGTAAGATTGTGTTTAGTATAAACACGTGCAAGATTATTATATAGATCAGTCTCTAATATTGTACTTTTTGAACTTCGTGCATAGGTGAGTGCTTTTCTATAATTACTCCTTGCTTTATTATCATTTTCACTAATTTCATAATTCTTTGCTATAATATTATAGATATATCCTAAACTTTTATCATCATTATTATATTGCGCATTTTGAAGAGCAGCTTTGGCTATTTCAAAAGATTGCTCATACTTATATTCTTCTTGTAATTTTTCAGCCTTTTTGATATAGCTTTGAATACTATCTGAAATTATAGAAGATTGAGATTGTATAAATTGAGTAAAACTTATTAAAAATAAGAGGGTTATATGTTTAAAAACGTTTTTCAATTATTAATAATTCTGATTAATATGCATTGACGAAAATACGAAAATAGATTTAACATCGTGCAATTCACCGTAAAAAAAGTGCTATTTGTCCGTAATTTTTGTAGGGAAGTATGTTTTTTTGTAGGAATTATTTCTTTTTATAAGAAAACTGTTTATGATTAGAAAAAACTATTTAAATATAAAGAATTAAAATTATGTAACAATTTTAGTTCTTCAAGTAGGTGTATATTTGTGCTGTCAAAAAATTAATCAATTATAAATTTTTAAAAATTATATTATGGCATTTGTAGGTAAAAAATTTCCAAATCTAGACGTTGATGCAATGAATGATATGGGGGATACTTTTAAACTTAATGTTTTAGAGGAGGCGAAAAACAAAGGTAAAAAAGTATTACTTTTTTGGTATCCTAAGGATTTTACATTCGTTTGTCCAACCGAATTACATGCTTTTCAAGAAGCATTAGGAGAATTTGAAAAAAGAAACACCTTGGTTATAGGTGCTTCATGTGATACTCCAGAAGTTCATTTTGCATGGTTGAATACGTCAAAAGATAACGGTGGTATAGAAGGAGTTACATATCCAATTCTTGCTGATTCTAATCGTAATCTTTCTAGTACTCTAGGTATTCTTGATATTACTAACGAGGCATATAATGATGAAACTGGGGTTGTTACAGTAGAAGGTGACAATGTAACGTATAGAGCAACATATCTAATAGATGAAGAAGGTACTGTTTTTCATGAAGGAATTAATCATATGCCTGTAGGAAGAAATGTAGCAGAATTTTTAAGATTGATTGATGCATATTCACACGTACAGAAAAATGGTGAAGTATGTCCAGCAAACTGGGAGGAAGGAAAAGATGCAATGAATGCTGATAGAAAAGGAGTTGCTTCTTATTTAGCTTCTCATTAAAGTATAACCTCATATTTTTAATTTCTCCAGAGAAATCACTCTGGAGAAATTCTTTACTAATCTAAATTTAAATTCATATGGTTCAAGAGCTAACAGAAGATAACCTTTCACAACTTGTGCAGGATAGTAATACTGTAATTGTACAATATTCTGCATCTTGGTGTGGTAACTGTAGAATAATGAAACCAAAGTTCAAAAAATTGGCTTCAGAAAACGAAAACACCACTTTTGTCATTGTGGATGCAGAAAAATATCCTGAATCAAGAAAAATGGCTACTGTAGATAACCTTCCTACATTCGCAACTTTCAAAGAAGGTTCTTTCAAAAATCAGGTTCAAACAAATAAATTTGATGTTCTTAAAGAATTAGTAGATGAAGTTACCAATAATTAAACACCTCACTGGTTTTATTGAGGAAAATGATGAGGATTTCGTAGTTGAAACCATTGAAACCTTAGAAGCCTTAACAGAAATTCCTTCTCTTAAAGATGAAGAATTAGATGTTATAGGAGAGCTTATCTCAAATATGTATGGAGCTTTAGAGGTTGATAAAATGATAAAAGAAGGGAGTTCAAAAAAAGCTGCTCTTAATGATTTTATGAAAAGAGTTCTAGGATCAATAGATAAATAAAACCTTCTAATTTAGAAGGTTTTTTTATTTTCTAAAAACTTTATAAATATTAGCATTTAATCTTATTAATCTTACTAATTTTAACCTCAAAAATAACAATCATTTATTATGGCTTCGATAACATTAAAAGGAAATACAATACATACTATTGGTGAATTACCAGAAATAGGGCAGAAAGCACCAGATTTTGAATTAGTCAACACAGATTTATCAATAATAAAACTATCAGATTATAATGGATCTCGAGTTATTCTCAATATCTTTCCATCTATAGATACAGGGGTTTGCGCTGCTTCGGTTAGAGAATTTAATAAAGAAGCTAGTAACCTTCCTAATACTAAAGTGTTATGCGTTTCAAGAGATTTGCCATTTGCTCAAGCACGTTTTTGTGGAGCAGAAGGGTTAGATAATGTAATTAATCATTCTGACTTTAAGACTGGTGAATTTGGGAAAAACTATGGTGTAGAGATTATTGACGGACCAATGCAAGGGTTACATTCAAGAGCTGTTATTGTTTTGGACGAAGATGCCAATGTAATGTATACCGAACAAGTCTCAGAGATTGTACAGGAACCTGATTATTCTGCTGCGCTTAAACCATTGTTATAAATCTAATGAATAAAGTTTTAAAATTTATTGTAGGTAGACTACGAGGTTGTGGCTATGCTTTTAAAGGTGCCGTTTTACTAATAAAAACAGAGCCTAGTATTCAGGTACAAGTTGGAATTGCTGTACTTATGACTTCTTTAGGCTTTTATTTTAAGATTACTGCAATTGAATGGATTTTGCAGATTTTTGCTATAGGTTTGGTCATGAGTATAGAAGGATTGAATACTACAATTGAAGCTATAGCAGATTTTATACATCCTGATTTTCATAATAAAATAGGTTTTATAAAAGATATAGCAGCAGGAGCTGTATTTATCGCTGCGTTTACAGCTGTAATTATAGGAATGATCATTTATGTACCATATTTAGTTTAGAAAATTTTTAAGTCATTTTTACGTTCCATTATAGATATTCGTATTTTTGCGAGAAGACATTCAAAAAATGGCTAAAAGAAAGGTAAGTACAAAAAAGAGAGTAGTAAAAAAACCTAAAAAACCACTAAGAGAAAAACTCATATTAACTCGACAACAAAAAGTTGTCTTGGGAAGTTTTTTGTTCTTTTTGGGGATAGGATTATTTTTTGCTTTTATTTCATTTTTCTTTAATTGGAAAATTGACCAGAGTGAAATATCTGAATTTTATGATAGAACTTCATCTCCAAAAAATTGGTTAAGTAAGTTTGGAGCTGGTGTAAGTCATTTTTTTATTTTTAAGGGATTTGGGATTTCTGCATTGATTCTCCCTGTGTTAACTTCACTATCCGGAGTGTATCTTTTTTTTGACCTTAATAGAAAAAGATTATTTGGGTTTTGGTTTTGGGGACTATTGGTGATGTTATGGATATCAGTAGTCTTAGGTTTTGTAGAAAAAGATGGAGGACTATTGGCAGGTGTCATTGGATATGAAACCAATGATTTTCTCAGAGATTATATTGGTTTTATAGGTACAGTTTTAGTACTGGCATTCTTTGCTATAGTATATATTGTAGTGCGACTTAGGTATACTCCAGAAAAAATATCGGATTCACTAAAAAAGACCCAAAAAGATATTGCCAAGGACTATGAGCCAGATTTAACCGCTAATAGTAATGGGCAAACCGTTTCAGGTGATAATACTACAGAAACAACTTCAGGTGATTCTGGCTCAAGTATTAAAGAAAAAATAGATGCGATAATAACCAAATCCAGAGATTATCGTAAAAAAGATGAGGAGAAGGATAAAAAGGTTGATCTAAAAAAGAATGAAGCAGAGGAGGTTATATTAACTCCAACCGTTAATGATTTTTATGGAAATCCAAAAAATAGAGATAATGATATTCCTGAAAAATTAATCATAAAATCAGAAGATGATCCAGAAGATATAGCAATGGAGGTTGAAACAACTATTGAAGAAGAAGTTGTGGAAAATCTAAGTGCTAAATTAGTTAAAGATTTTGGTGAGTTTGATCCAAAATTAGAATTAGGAAATTATAAATTTCCAGGGATTAACCTTTTGAAAGATTATACAACTCAAAAAGGAGGAATTACTATAGATCAAGGAGAGTTAGAGGAAAATAAAAATCGTATCGTTGAAACTCTCAAAAATTATAAGATAGAGATCGCACAGATTAAAGCTACCGTAGGCCCTACTGTAACACTTTATGAGATTGTACCCGAGGCAGGTATTAGAATCTCTAAGATAAAGAATTTAGAAGATGATATAGCATTATCATTGGCTGCACTTGGTATTCGTATTATAGCACCAATACCAGGTAAAGGAACTATTGGTATAGAAGTACCTAATAAGAATTCTACTATTGTATCGATGAGATCTGCAATTTCATCTTCAAAGTTTCAAAATGCTGAGATGGAATTACCTTTGTCCTTAGGTAAAACAATTTCGAATGAAACATTTGTAGTGGACTTAGCCAAAATGCCTCACCTGCTTATGGCTGGGGCAACAGGACAAGGAAAATCTGTAGGACTTAACGCAATTCTTACTTCATTACTTTATAAAAAACATCCTGCAGAAGTAAAATTTGTACTCGTGGATCCAAAAAAGGTGGAGTTAACTTTGTTTAATAAGATCGAGCGACATTATTTGGCTAAATTGCCAGATACTGATGAGGCAATAATTACTGATAATACCAAAGTGATTAATACACTCAATTCTCTGTGTATTGAGATGGATAACCGTTACGATTTGTTGAAAAACGCAATGGTGCGTAATATTAAAGAATATAATACCAAGTTTAAAGCAAGAAAGTTAAACCCAGAAAATGGACATCGTTTCTTGCCATATATCGTGCTTGTAGTAGATGAGTTTGCAGACCTTATTATGACCGCAGGTAAAGAAGTAGAAACACCAATTGCACGATTAGCTCAATTAGCAAGGGCTATTGGGATACATCTTATTATTGCGACACAAAGACCATCGGTAAATGTGATTACTGGGATGATAAAAGCAAACTTTCCTGCTAGAATTGCGTTCAGAGTTACATCTAAAATAGATTCACGTACTATTCTAGATACAGGAGGGGCAGACCAGTTAATAGGTAGAGGAGATATGTTATTTACTCAAGGAAATGATTTAATCAGGATACAATGCGCCTTTGTAGATACACCAGAGGTAGAAAGGATAACAGAGTATATTGGAAGTCAGAAAGCATATCCTGATGCACACTTATTACCAGAATATATCGGAGAAGAAAGTGGCACAAGTCTTGATATAGATAAAAAAGATAGAGATAAACTCTTTGCAGAAGCAGCAGAAGTAATTGTAACAGCACAGCAAGGATCAGCGTCTTTATTACAAAGAAAATTGAAATTAGGATACAACCGAGCAGGTAGATTGATAGATCAGTTAGAAGCTGCAGGGATTGTAGGACCTTTTGAAGGGAGTAAAGCAAGACAAGTTTTAGTCTCTGATTTATCATCTCTTAAAGAGTTATTAGATAATGAATAAACCTCTAATAAGGTGATTATAAGTAATCAATCATAAGTAATTAATAGAAGAAATGTTTAAAATGATAAGAAAGATAATAATAGTTTTACTAATTGTAATAGGCGCAACCACTGTGCAGGCTCAAAATGCAAAGAGCCTTTTGGATGAAGTTTCTAAAAAAGTACAAGGATACTCTAATATTGTAATAGACTTTAAATATTCTCTAAATAATCCAGCAGAGAACGTTTCTCAGGAAACTAGAGGAGATGTAACTTTGCAAGGGAATAAATATCTTCTTAAGATTATGGGGACCGAACAAATGTATGACGGTAAAAAACTTCATATAGTTGTTCCCGAAGATGAAGAGATAAACATTTCATCTCAGGATGAAGAAGATGGAGCTAGTATCACCCCTTCAAAAATGCTAACTTTCTATAAAGAAGGGTATTCATATAAGTTGGATGTTGTAAAGGATATAAAAGGAAGAAAAATTCAATTTGTAAAACTAATGCCTATTGATTCCAAAAGTGATTTAAAAGAAATACTGCTTGGTATTGATAAACAAACAAAGCATATTTACAAAATGATTCAGAAGCAAAATAATGGTACTAATGTTACAATTATTGTAAATAGTTTTAAAACCAATCAACCACTTTCAAAAACATTATTTGTATTCGATGAATCAAAATATGAAAATTACTATATTAATCGATTGGATTGAATTTAAGTATTTAACTTTAAAAAACATTTTAAAGAACGTGTATTTTTATACCCGTTCTTTAATTTTTAATTGACCTATACTTATGTAGGTTGTTAAAATAGATAAAACGAGTGAAGATTCTAGATAGATACATTTTAACTACTTTTGTAAAGACATTTTTTCCGCTCTTTATCATTATCATGTTTATCCTTTTATTACAGACCATATGGTTGTTTATATCAGAGTTAGCAGGTAAAGATTTAGATTTTTCCGTGATCTTAAAATTTTTGACTTTTGCAACACCAAGGTTGATTCCTATGGTTTTACCATTGACTATTTTATTGACTTCAATCATGATTTTTGGGAATTTTGCCGAAAATTATGAATTCGCAGCAATGAAATCTTCTGGAATTTCGTTGCAACGAGCAATGAGAACATTATCTGTTTTTATTTTTTTTGTAGGTATAGGAGCATTTCTTTTTTCTAATACAGTAATTCCAGACTCTGAAAAAAGATTTATAAACCTCAGAAAAAATCTCGTTAAGATAAAACCAGCAAGAGTAATTACTGCTAATCAATTTAATGATATAGGAGATATAAACATTAAGGTGGCAGAAAAATATGGTGATAATGATCAGTTTCTAAGAGATGTTATTATTCATAAAAAAGCAGCAAGGCCAGGTAATTTTACAGTAATAAAAGCTGTAAACGGAGAGTTAAAAGGTAATGTTGATTCTGATCTTATTACACTTATACTCAATGATGGTAATTATTATGATGAAATTCAGCAAAACTCTCCAAAGAAGAGAGATAAATTACCTTTTGCTAAAACATACTTTAAGAAATATGTTCTAAATTTAGATCTTTCTTCTTTAGATAATGTAGATGTTGATGCACAACAATATAGTAAAGGGTATAACATGCTTAATGTTGATGGGTTAAAAGGGGAAATAGATACGTTATCAATACAGGTAAACAATGAGGTTAAGAATATGAGAACCGAAATTGATCGAAGAATAGGATTTGAAGGACTAAATAAAAATTTAGATATAGATTCGATTCCTAAAGCAACTAGTGATACTTTGGAAATAAGAGATCATTTTTCTACCGAAAAAAAAATACAAATATATCATATAGCGATATCTAATTCTGAAGGAATAATTCGAAAGTTAGATACCTCACACAGAAATCTAATCTCTAGAAGAAGAGCTCTAAATAAATATGAAATGTCGCTACATGATAAATACGCTTTGGGTGTCTCTTGTATATTATTATTTTTTATAGGAGCTCCATTGGGCGCTATAATTCGTAAAGGAGGATTAGGATTGCCTATTGTTATTGGTGTAGGGTTATTTTTGACATATCATTTTATAGGAATTTTTGCAAAGAATAGTGCAGAAGAAGGTGGTATACCTCCGTTTATTGGTTCTTGGCTTTCTACATCTATTATATTTCCTTTAAGTATATTTTTTACTTATAGAGCGACTACAGATCAAGGAATTTTTATCTTTGATACATTTATACAGCCTATACGTGATTTCGTTGCAAAAAAACAACACAAGAAAAAGCTAAAAAAGAGAAGCAAAGGATAACAGCAGCTATATACAAGATTGTACCTATAGATGGGATTTATCATTTTGATTATGAAAAACTTAAAGATAGTATTTGTTGGTTCTCGACAAATAATTGCAGGTCTGGTTTTTCTTGGCCTCTTATTTTTGATGCTGTGTTTTTGTAATAAATTATCATCATCAGTTCTATAAAATGCTCATAAACAGAGCAAGGCAACCTAATGTAGTACTTGTAGGTTTGGGAATCTTACTTTATGGTTTTTGGTTATTTTTATCTTAAATCTACAATGAAACAAGATATAAAAGTAGTGCGATAAAATCTTTAAGAAACTTAAAAATAAAGATTATATAAATTACCTTTGTCTTTAGTTTATAAGATTCAAAAAATGAAGTCAAATAATTCCACAACCTTAAATAAAATTAAGCTAAACACCATTCAAGAAGCAATCGATGATATTCGACAAGGAAAAGTGATTATTGTAGTTGATGATGAGGATAGAGAGAATGAGGGAGATTTTATTGCGGCTGCAGAAAAAGTGACTCCAGAGATGATTAATTTCATGGCTACTCATGGGCGAGGTTTAATCTGTGCGCCACTTACTATTGATCGTTGTGAAGAATTGAATCTGAATATGATGGTTCAAAATAACACGGTTTTACATGAAACACAATTTACTGTATCTGTAGATTTAATTGGTCATGGATGTACCACAGGAATTTCTGTGCATGATCGTGCAAAAACTATTCATGCCTTGGTTAATGAAGATACGAGATCTCATGATTTAGGAAGACCAGGACATATTTTTCCTTTAAGAGCAAAAAATGGTGGAGTACTAAGACGTACTGGACATACTGAAGCAGCTGTAGATTTAGCTAGGTTAGCAGGGTTTAAACCTGCTGGGATTTTAGTTGAAATATTAAATGAAGATGGTACTATGGCACGTTTGCCTCAGTTACTAGAAGTTGCTAAGAAATTTGATCTCAAATTAGTTTCTATTGAAGACCTTGTGGCATATAGAATGCAACATGATTCACTTATTGAGAAAAAGGAAGATTTTGATATAGCTACTCGTTTTGGTAATTATAGACTAAGAGCGTATAAACAGACTACAAATAATCAAATTCATATCGCGTTAACGTTAGGTACATGGAAAGAAAATGAACCTGTACTGACCAGAGTGAATTCTACATTGTTTAATAATGATATTCTGGGGACGTTAACTAACAATGCCGATAAACGATTAGATGCTATGTTTAAACGCATTAATTCTGAAGGCAAAGGAGCAATAATTTTTATTAACCAAGAAAGCCAATCGCTTAACCTTTTGGGGCGTTTAAGTTCACTAAAAGAAATTCAGAATGGAAAAGAAGTAATGAAAGCTCCCAGTATAACTATGGATAGTAAAGATTTTGGAATAGGAGCACAGATATTACATGATGTTAATATTCATAAACTACGTTTAGTATCTAATACGGTACAACAAAAACGTGTAGGCATGATAGGTTACGGTCTTGAAATCGTAGAATATGTAGAGTATTAAAAATTGACTACTTCTATAGTGTACTTTTTACTAAAACACTTTCTATAGCTTTAACCATTTTTGAAGCCCTCTCTATAGTTTCTGATTCAGTCCAATTTAATTTTATAAGACATGAAATAGTACGGCTAATCCATAGGTCGCTAGCTTCAAAAGTCCTGTTACTTTTTTGTATGCCAGATCGTATTTCTTGAGAAAGTTTACTAAGAGATTTTTGTTCGAAAAGATGTTCCCACTTTCTGTAATAATGCCAGTTGTTGTCATACCAATAAAAACAAGAATCAACACCATATTCGCTAAGGGCTTTATATGCATTTTTGGTAAGATCTTCTGTTGGTAAAAATATATTTAAAAAAGCGTAGCTTTCAACTCCTGTATCTGGAACTCTTCTAAAAGTAACTTCTGGAATTGAAGATAATGCTTCTCGTAATATGGTATAATTTTTCTCTTGTATTTCTAGAGTGTGATCTAATTTTCTTAATTGGGCAATTCCTACAGCAGCATTTAATTCTGATAACCTGTAATTATACCCTAAAAAAGGATGAGTTTCTGCTCCCCGATCATTACCGATGTGATCATGACCATGATCTTGGTATTTATGTGCTCGGTCTGCAAATATTTCAGAATTTGTAATAATTCCACCGCCTTCACCACAAGTAATTGTTTTTACATAGTCAAAAGAGAAGCAACCAAGGTCACCATAACTTCCTAGTGGTTTATTATCATAGGTTGCTCCAATGGCTTGGCAAGCATCTTCTAATAATATAAGGTCGTGAGTTTTGCAAATGGCCTTCAGTGCTTTAAGGTCTGCCATAGATCCACACATATGTACAGGCATGATTGCTTTAGTCTTGGGTGTTATAACAGCTTCTACTGCTTTTGGAGCTAAGGTTAATGTGTCATCAATATCACATAAAACAGGTGTTGCACCTACAGATAATATTGCTTCAAAACTGGCAACAAATGTAAAAGTGGGCATGATGACTTCATCACCAGAGCCAATACCAGCACATGCTAATGCTACGGTTAAAGCAGCTGTACCACTAGATACTACTTGAGCATATTGAGTTTGCATTCTTTTTGCTAAATCTTTTTCTAGCTCTAAAGCTTTATGATGACCATTTCTCATAGGGTCAAATCCATATCGCATCAAAACTCCATTGTCCAAAACATCTTGAACTTCTTTCTTTTCTTCAGCTCCAAATAACTCAAATCCTGGCATAGCTACAGTATTAAATTAACAAACTTCTTTGGGCAAAAATACCGAAAAGAGTTTTGATTTTGCAATCTGTATTTTATATTTTTTTAATTATTATTAGCCAATGTTGGATGAGTAAAGTCTAAGGTGTCTACTCTCTAGATAGTTATAGTGTAATAATAGTATCAGTAATAGGACGTCTTACTTTTTTAAATTCAGAAAACATGTCATCTTTTGCCCGATATCCTATAGGTAATACCAATACAGATGAAAGTCCTAATTCCTTCAATTTTAAAACTTCATTATACTTTTCTGGGATAAAACCTTCCATAGGGCAAGAATCAATTTGTTCTATTGCACAGACCGTTAGTAAATTTCCCATTGCCAAATATGCTTGTTTTGCAGCCCAGTTAAGAATCTCTTCTGAAGGTTTGTTTTCAAAAGAATCTACCAATTGTTCTTTAAAAGGTTTTAATATTTCATCAGGAGTATTTCTTGTAGCTTTTATATTATCAAAATGTTCGTTGATATATTTTTTTCCAACTTCGTTTTCTATACAGAATACAAGTACATGGGAGGCATCGGCAACTTGTGTCTGATTCCAGGAATGTTCTGTTAATTGTTTTTGTAGTTCTTTATCTTTTATGATTACTAATTTAAGGGGTTGTAAACCATAAGAAGTCGCTGTAAGGTTAAAAGCTTGAATTAGTGTATCTATTTTTTGTTGGCTTAAAATTTTGGTATTATCAAATTTTTTGGTAGCATAGCGCCATTGTAAACTTTCTATAATATTCATTAGAGGTTTTTTTTATGGGTAACAAAGATAGTATGATAAGATTTACTTTTGATAGATAAAATGAAAAGAAAACAATACCACAATTGTATGGATGCTATAGGTGAACTGATCAAATCCATCTAAAACCAGAATTTTAAGGTGATATTTCTAAATATAACAAATCACTATGCGGCTTTATTTGAAGTTACGGCATTACAATTTGTGGTTGAGGGTTCATTTATTTGTGCTACTCGCCTTGGTCGAAAAAAGTAGTCATAATTTCAACCGATAAAATAAATTTATACATTAAGCTTTTGATAGTTGTTTTATTTTTATTCTGAATGCTGCAAAAAGTAATGTTGTAAACGGGCTTAACCAATTAAAAATAGCAAAAAAGAAATAATCAACTACTGGAACACCCAGAACTCCACTTTGATAAGCTCCACAAGTATTCCATGGGATTAAAACAGAAGTTACGGTACCCGAATCTTCTAGAGTACGACTAAGATTTTCGGGAGCGAGACCTTTGTCTTTAAAAGCTTTGGCATACATTCTTCCAGGGACAACAATGGCTAAATATTGGTCAGATGCGGTTACATTTAATGCTAAACAACTTACAACGGTACTGGCAAAAAGCCCGAATACAGAATCAAATAAATTTAAAAGAGCTTTACTAATTCTAGCTAGAGCTCCTATTGCATCCATAATTCCGCCAAAAACCATGGCGCATACTATTAACCAAATCGTACCTAGCATACCTGACATACCACCAGCAGAAAATAAATCATTAAGCTCTGCACTACTGCTCTCCACTGCTGTATCTACAGTCATGGCTTTCATAACACCGATATATGCAGAATTAAAAGTAAGTTCTTCGCTTCCTGCAATTTGCATTACAATTTCTGGTTGTGCTATTATTGCAGCAATAGCTCCTAACAAGGTTCCTGCAAGCAAAGCGATCAAAGGAGGTGTTTTTTTTATAATTAATCCTATCACTAAAACAGGAATAATAAATAACCATGGAGAAATATTAAAAGCCTCTTCTATAGCTTTTAGTTGTTCACCAATTTCTGGCGTCCCCGAAGTGTCAATGGTAAAACCAATTACTATAAAAACGAGTAATGTTATTAATATAGTGGGAACCGTGGTATAGGTCATATATTTGATATGTGAAAACAATTCACCTCCCGCCATTGCAGGAGCAAGGTTTGTAGTGTCAGATAAAGGTGACATTTTATCTCCAAAATAAGCTCCAGATATTACAGCTCCAGCAGTCATACCTAAAGAAATCCCTAGTGTATCACCAATTCCTATTAAAGCAATGCCCACAGTAGCTGATGTAGTCCATGAACTTCCTGTTGCAATAGATATTATAGCACATATAATCACACAAGCTGCTAGAAAAATAGTAGGATTAAGAATTTGTAACCCATAATAGATCATTGTAGGTATAATACCACTAATTAACCATGTTCCAGCCAGAGATCCTACCATTAATAGTATAAGTAACGCTCCGGTTGTGGATTTTACATTCTTGGCTACTTCTTCCATCATCTGCTTATAGGATACTTTATTGAAAAAACCTACTATAGCAGCTACAGCTGCTCCCAGAAGTAAAATAAACTGATTACTACCGCTAAGAGCATCATCACCAAAAGCAAAATAAACATTATAAAATAGCATTCCTACCAAAATAAATATAGGAATTAAGGCTTCCCATATATTTAATTCTTTATTTTCAATAACATCCTCGTTTTTGGGATCGGTAGGTGTAATGTTGTGACTTTCCATGCGTGGTATTCGAAATTTTATGGATGTAATGTTACGATATTAATAAAAGTTATGCAATGTCTGAATAAAGTTTAATTACAAGAAGAAGGAAGTTATTGTAGAATTATAATATGTGAAATTCATTTATTTATTCAAAATATGCGTTTAAACGGATTTATTTGTGTTTTATCGATTATATAAAAATTTGAAAACTATGTTTTTATTGTTTAATTAGTAATACATCTTACCTTTGAAGTGTGAAAGAAGTAAAGTAAGAGAAAAATTGAGTTATTGGATTGTTTTAAACTTTTTTTGCCCCTTAACCTAATAAGCCTCATACCCCTGAGGCTTTTTCATTAAAGTACTGTAGGTAACAAATACCTATTTAATAATATTGATTATCCTCATTGAACTAAATTTTTTGATTAATTGATTGTTGATAAAACCTCTTCCCCAAGAGGTTTTTTATGTAAGTTTTTCTTGAAATTGTCAATTTTGAGTAAGGTAATTGTGATTCATCGATACTTTAATGCATTTGAACGGTGTGTAATTGTGGTTCGTCTAATTTTTAAAAAGTTTTCTGTCATTACTTATATCTTTGAAGTGTACGAAAGAAAGAATATAATTAAACATTAAAAATATTGATTGTCCTGTTGAATTAAACTAAGCGTTTTTAAATTAAATTACCCCTAACTCAAAAAAAAGCCTCGAACCCTGGAGGTTTTTTTTGTTAAAAAGATATTTAGTTCATTTTTTATATAGAAATTAGTCAAAAATAAATTAATGGAAACCAGTACATATAAAGGTTTTGAGTTGTTTTTACTTTTTATTTTGTTGCCGATAAGTTTTTTGATAGCGTATCCTATTTTAATTAAGGCAATAATTACAATTATTTGTTTTGTTTATATTTTGATTCTTCTAAAACGAAAAGGTCAATTAAAGTTGAAATTTCCTGATAAAAGATATTGGAAGTCGTTCTGGAAAGAAACGATTGTCAAACTTGCCATTATTATTGTAATTACTGGAATGTATGTTTTTTTGATTGCTCCAGATAAGTTGTTTTCTGTCTTAATGAAAAGACCAGTAGTATGGATTATAATTCTATTTGTCTATACGTTTTTATCTGTTTGGCCACAAGAGATTATCTATAGAACTTTTTTTTATAATCGATATTCTGGATTGATAAATAATAAATGGTTATTTATTTTTATCAATGCTATTCTTTTTTCTTTGGCACATCTTTTTTTAGGTAGTTTCCTTGTACAGGTATTAACCTTTGTAGGAGGATTACTATTTGCATATACTTATCAAAAGACAAAATCAACTACTTTGGTGTCTATAGAGCATGCTATCTATGGAAATTGGCTTTTTACCGTTGGTATGGGGGATATGTTAGCTTTTCCTGGGGCTCAGTAACTAAGATAAATGTTTTATCAATTGCTGTACAGCTTTTCCGCGATGACCGATTTTGTTTTTTTCTGATAAAGGGAGTTCTGCAAAAGTCTTATCATATCCATTGGGGAGAAAAATAGGGTCATAGCCAAAACCACCTAATCCTTTTTTGTTTTCAGTAATATTTCCAGAGCAAATTCCTGTAAATGTTATTAATTCTCCATCAAGTATTAACGCAATTACTGTTTTAAATTGAGCATTACGATTTCCTTTGGAATTTAATTCATTCAAAAGTTTATCCATATTTGCATTTGCGTCTTTATCCTCACCAGCATATCTAGCAGAGTATACGCCAGGCTTATAATTTAGAGCTTCGACCTCTAGGCCTGTGTCATCGGCAAAACAATCATAACCATAATTATCTTTAACATAGTTGACCTTTTGTTTGGCATTACCTTCGATAGTAGTAGAAGTTTCAGGAATGTCTTCTGTACATCCAATATCACTTAAACTAACAATTTCAATATGATTAGGAACTAAAGCCTGAACTTCTTTTAATTTATTCTTGTTGTTAGTGGCAAATACAAGTTTCATATACTAATATAAATGTGAATTATGCTTTTGCGTCAAAATTAGATATCCATTTGCTTTGGACTTTGAGTACTTGCTCTATAACATCTCTTACACAACCTTTACCTCCTTTTTTGAGAGATACATATTTAGAGATTTCTTTTACTTCTGCTACAGCATCTTGAGGACAAGTTGGTAATCCTATCATTTCCATAACTGGTATGTCAGGAATATCATCACCCATGTATAGAATATTTTCTAATTTTATGTTTTTTGAATTCAGATATTCATTTAATTGTTTTATTTTATGGTGTGCTCCAAGATATATGTCAGTTATCCCTAATCCTTTAAGTCTTTCTCTTACGCCTTCATTTTTCCCTCCAGAGATTATGCATACATTAAAACCTTGTTGTATAGCAGATTTGAGCGCATATCCATCTTTAACATTCATAGTTCTAAGCAGATGCCCATCGTTATCAATGAGTAGGGTTCCATCGGTTAAAACTCCATCTACGTCAAAAATAAAAGTGGTAATGTGCTGTAAGTATTCTTTATAACTCTTTTCCATATTTAGATTGTATTGCTTTAGTAAGTGTTTGATATATTTCTTGTTGTGTAGTATCTGTTAAGATTCCTAAATGTCTTTCAATTGTTTTTGTATCATTTCGTAATGCTGGTCCAGTTTGAGCCAAATCTGGGTTTATTTGTGTTATTTTCTCAATAGTTTCAGCAATTAAAGGATGTAAAATTTCAAAAGGAATTCCATGTGTCGCACAAATATCATTTCCTATTGAAAATAAATGATTAGTAAAATTATTTACAAATACGGCAGATACGTGTAGTATGTTGCGTTGTTCTGAGGAAATATCATATACTTTTTCTGAAAACATATATGCTATTTTTTTTAAGAGTTTTGTATCTTCTTTGTTTTCAGATTCTAAACAGAAAGGGATAGTACTGAAGTCGATGTTTTTATCTTTACTGAATGTTTGCAATGGATAGAATACACCTTTTCTATTAGGAGTATTCAAAATACTCATTGGAACACTACCTGATGTGTGAACAACTAATCTATTTCTAAAAGGTAATAGTTCAGAAACTTCCTTAATCGCATCATCATTTACAGCCAAAATGTATACGTCAGCTTCTTTAAGCGCACTGATATTAGATGTAATTGCATCTTGCCTTTGATTACTATGTAGAGGTAAACCTTTACGGTTATAACATTGCACTATAGTAATCATTTGTTGATTGTAAAAAGCATTGTATAAATGTTTAGCTACGTTTCCTGCACCTAAAATTATAACTCTAATCATTTCGCAAAAATAAGGAAGTTACCTTAAAAAGTAACGCAATACAGATTTTCATTGTTACGTTTATGATAATGATTTTAAAATCAATTTTACAGCTATAATTTTCTTGCCCCTAAAGATGTGTTATTTAAAATTAATTATATACAACCAAAAACCATCCCAGATTTTCTGGTAATGTGTCAGTAGGGCTTGATTCTGCCACAAAACAATCTAACAATATTTCCAGTATGACTAAACATAACATTTTGAACATCTATCATGGTATCGTACTTAGCTAGAATTAGGAATAGAATATAAGAGAAGATTTTCAAGTGAGATATGGTCGCATTTTGTTTTAAAAAACATGTATTCGATAAGAATTATTTCAGATAAAAAACATTTCTAATATAGATATTTCTGTACAAAATTTTCTGATCAGGTTTAATTTTATAAAACCAAATGATCTCTCTACTGTTGAAAATTCTTTGACTTTTCTTGCGTTCCCTCCAAAAGGAGATAGAGTCAAAAAAAGACCTGAAACAATATGTTTTTGTATAAATAAAGTATAATTATCTTAAATAAAAGAGGAACGTTAATATTTCTGTTAAAACCTTAAAATCAAAAGAACATTATCGTAAATTATCCTCCTAAAAACATTAAATTTGCCGAGCTAAAAAAGAAAGGTATTATGCAAGATAAGCTAGCGAATATTTTATTCTCTACACGATTAATGGCAATTTTATTTATTGTTTTTGCAGCCTCTATGGGAGTAGGGACATTTTTAGAAGATGCATATGGTACAATAGCCGCAAGAATCTGGATTTATAATACTTGGTGGTTTGAAGCTATAATGGTATTCTTTTGTATTAATTTTTGTGGAAACATTGTAAGATATAGGTTGTATAAAAAAGAGAAATGGGCTACTTTGTTATTGCATTTATCTTTTATTTTGATCATCATTGGAGCTTTTGTAACTAGATATATTAGTTATGAGGGAGTTATGCCAATTAGAGAAGGAGAAACTACATCAACTTTTCTTTCTGAGAAAACATATTTAACTATCTTTTTGGATGGCGAAATTAATGGAGAACCTCGTCGTCGGATTGTTTCTGAAGACTTAGAACTTGCAGAGGCAACAGGTAATGATTTTACCATTGATACTGATTATAATAAACAACCTGTTACTATTGAGTATAAAAATTATATTCAAGGAGCAGAGTTAGGGTTAGTAGAAAAAGAAGAAGGGGATAATTACCTAAAAATAGTAGAAGCAGGAGATGGTAATCGTCATAATCATTTTCTAAAAGAAGGAGAAATATCCAATATACACAATGTATTGGTGTCTTTTAATAAACCCACCAAAGGAGCAATAAATATTACCTATAAGAATGATGAATATTTTATTGATTCTCCGTTTGATGGTTCTTTTCTACGAATGGCTGATCAAATGCAAGGACTCGTTTTTAAAGATAGTCTTCAACCTTTAATGCTTAGATCATTATATCAAACTGCAGGAATGCAATTTGTGATACCAGACCCAGTAGTTCATGGTGAATATGATATTGTACCTATCAAAACAAAGAAAAAAGGTCAACAAGACGCTTTGGTTATTAATGTTTCTTCAAATGGACAAAGTAAAGAAGTCAAACTGTTAGGAGGTAAAGGATTTAATAATGATATGACAAAAATCTCATTAGAAGGTTTAGATATGTATTTTAAGTATGGGTCTAAACAAATGGAACTTCCTTTTGCGTTAAAACTGAATGACTTTATTGCCAAAAAATATCCAGGTACGAAAAATGTGTATAAATCATTTAAAAGTAAGGTAGATATTATAGAGGGAAATTCTTCTCAGCCTTATGATATTTATATGAATCATATTTTAGATCATGAAGGATATCGCTTTTTTCAGGCATCTTTTGATCCAGATGAAAAAGGAACTGTACTTTCTGTAAATCATGACCGTTGGGGGACCTTGATTACTTATGCAGGCTATATGTTATTATATCTTGGACTAATGTTGATTTTATTTACCAAAGGTTCTCGTTTTAAGGATTTAGAGAAAAAGCTGAGTAAAGTAAAAGCGCAAAAGAAAACATTGATAATGCTATTGATATTAATGATCTCTACATTTTCTTTTGGACAAGAAACACCAGATCATAATACACACTTGGAGACATTACCAAGTAAAAAACAATTAGATTCGGTTATTCTGGCAAATACGGTACCAAAAGAACATGCGGCTAATTTTGGTAGTGTTGTAATTCAGGATGAGCGTGGGCGAATGAAGCCTGTGAATACTTTTTCATCAGAACTACTTCGTAAGCTTAGTAAAAAAGATACATATGAAGGGTTAACTGCAGATCAGGTATTTGTCTCAATGGTTGAAAATCCTTTTATCTGGTATAGTATTCCTATAATT
This sequence comes from uncultured Aquimarina sp., assembly GCA_947498785.1. GTDB lineage: Bacteria > Bacteroidota > Bacteroidia > Flavobacteriales > Flavobacteriaceae > Aquimarina. Next base: position 117,191 of record CANMLS010000013.1, read on the forward strand.
GAGATTCATCGCGACAATGATAGTATTCGTAAAATTTTGGGGGTTCCAAAAACAGAAAAAAGAGTTTCTTTAATTGACTTGGTAGAGCCAGATGGATCCTATAAATTAGCTCCATATCTAGAAAAAGCAAGTAGTACGAATACTCCTAGTTATTTTGAAAAAGATTTCTTGAAAACTCATGAGAAATTTTATTTACTAAATCAAGCACTAGGTGGGGGTATTCTTAGAGTTTTTCCAGTACCTGGTGATGAGGGTAATAAATGGGTTTCTGTTCCAGAGTTAAACGAATATAAGTTTACAGGAATGGATTCTGTATATACCAGACAGATAATTCCTATTTATAGACAATCTCTTTTGGAGGCACGTAAAACGGGAGATTATAGCAAGCCAAATGAGTATATAAAAAGTATAAAAAGTTTTCAAAAGAAATTTGGTAGTGAAGTTCTACCTACTGATAAAAAAATCAAAGCCGAGATTGCTTTAAATAAATACGATATTTTTAGAACTCTATATAGATATTATGGGGTAATCGGATTATTATTGATGATTTTTGTAATCGCTAGAATATTTAAGGATTCAATAGTGATCAGAAGTTTGATTAATGTTTCTATAGGAATCATAATCTTACTTTTTATTTCGCATACTGCTGGATTGATTATACGCTGGTATGTCTCGGGTCATGCACCTTGGAGTGATGCGTACGAGTCTATGATATATGTTGCCTGGACAACATTAGCAATAGGTTTAGCTTTTGGTAGACGAAGTAATTTGACAATGGCGGCAACAACTTTTGTAGCAGCTATCATATTGTTTTATGCACATCAAAATTGGACAGATCCCGCGATTGCTAACCTCCAACCAGTTTTGGATTCTTATTGGGTGTTAATTCATGTATCTATAATCGTAGGGAGTTATGGTCCCTTCTTTGTTGGAGCTATTTTGGGAATTCTTGCTTTGTTGCTTATCATCCTGACGACAAAGTCGAATAAGAAAAAGATAGAGCTTACTATAAAAGAAATCACTATTATTAATGAGATGGCTCTCACTATTGGGTTAGTAATGTTAACCATAGGAAATTTCCTTGGTGGAATGTGGGCTAATGAAAGTTGGGGGCGTTATTGGGGATGGGATCCAAAAGAAACCTGGGCTTTGGTAAGCATCATGGTATATGCTTTTGTGATTCATATGAGATTTGTTCCTGGTTTGCGAAGTAGGTGGTGGTTTAATTTAATGTCTGTTATTGCCGTCGCATCAGTTATTATGACATATTTTGGTGTGAATTTCTATCTCAAAGGACTACATTCGTATGCTAGTGGTGATAAAGTAATTACTCCTAATTTTGTGTTTTATTCTATTGCTTTTGTGATTGTTCTGGGAGGTGTTTCTTATTGGAGAAATAGTGTGCATTATAAGAAAAAGAAAGGAACGGTTTAAGAATAGATATAATATGTTATTAGGTATATCACATAATAGAATTCATATGAGTTAATAACAATCTACCTTGATTTGATTTTTCTTTTCGAATGTATTTAATGGTAGATTTAATTTTGTCTTTGAAATAGTTTCTAAAACCCGTAGTACTTCTTTTTGCATTCCAATAGAACCGCAAATCATTATCACTCCATCGTTTTTTAAAATATTACTAATCAAATCAGCCTCTTTAGTTATCAAATCCTGAACATATATTTTCTCCTTTTGAGTTTGCGAATATGCGGTATGAAAACTCGATAATTGCTCTTTTTTAATAAAATCGTTATAAATCTCTAAGGAAGCTCTAGTACGTCCACCCCAAAATAAGTGAGTTTTTGACATATTTTTCTCACTAGCGATCATTCCTAAAAAAGGAGCAATTCCTGTTCCATTAGCGATCATAATAACTTCTTTTTCAGTATCTGGAAAATGAAATGTAGCGTTTTGTTTTATCGAAGCATTAATAGTATCTCCTATTTGAAGTTTACTGAAGTGGTTTGAACAAATCCCAAATTCATGTTTTTTAATACTTAAAAGAATATCTCCATTTATTTCCCCGATAGAGTACAGACGCTCAATTTTATCTTCTTTTGGAGAGAAAGAAAGAAGGTCACCAGATTGAAAATCAATGGTACGTTTCGTTCGCAAACGAAGTAAAAATGTATCATCTTTATTGATCGATGTTCTATCGAGTATTGTAAATACTTTATTTTTTCTTTCTTTCTTTTTTTGAGGTTGTTTGATATGTAAGGAAAGTCCCATAGTAGAACTCCAGATTGAAGCCCAATCTTTAAAGGCTACAAAAGATTGATTATTTATTTTATACGGGGCTATAGTCGATGTGAATAGGGGATGAGATTCTAAAGTATGATGTACATCAAGTGCATATTTGCAAAAGTCTGGATATGCTAGGGAACCTAACCCCACAACAGAAAAATGAATGTTGTTATTCGGTTGAATTGTATTGAAGTTTTTCTCGAATTTTTTTGCATTTGTTGGAGGTTCTCCTTCCCCGTATGTTGACGTGAATATGATAAGATGTTGTGCTGTTTTATAGCTGGTATAGTTGTTTAATTCTGAAATAAAAACGGTTTTTCCAATTGCAGAAAGTGCATTTGCAAAAAGAGTGGCAAAGGTGAATGTGCTTCCCGTTTCAGAACCAACCAGAATAATGTATTCAGCCTCATCCTTATCATAATTAAAATAATGCAGTTTACTTTTTTTGCGCCTTTTAATTGTCATTGTAAAACCAGAATACATAAAAAACAAAATAGAGCAACAGGCTATAAGTAATATGATAGACCATAAAATACTCCCTTTTCCTGTATGCAATATCATACTCCATTGGGATGCCAAAGTAACGAATGGATATAGTTCTTCACTTATGATTGTTCCTGTAAATTGATTTACAATAAGTTCTTTGTCTGATAATTTTATAAGAAAATAATCTTCTGCAGAATCAGAAAATGGAAATTCTATCGCTTTGACATTTTTAAGTGTTATAGTTTTAAAAAGATCAAAATCTTTGATAGCAATTTTTGGAGTAGATTTACTATTTTCTGTGTTTATTTGATGAGATATTGTGTTTTTTGGAAGTAAAGAAAATTTTTCTAAAGACAAATAAACACCAGTTATTGCAATGAGAAGTATTGGTATAAGCAGTAATCGACCTAAAACTATATGATAAAATTGAGCAAAATACTCTTTCTCAATTTTAAAAAAGAAACGCTTAATACTTCTTTGTCTTTTTAAGATTAACAAGACACCTGTAATTGCTATTATAAATAATATAAATGACACAAATCCAACAAAAAACCTTCCAATACTTTTTAGAAATAAAGAACGGTGTAGATTGGTTACGAACTTAAAAACGGTTGCCTTTTCTGTAGGTTTACCTAGCTTTTCCCCGTTTGTAGGATCGACATAAATTGTTTCACTATTTCCTTCTTTAGTAATTACAGATGCGATCATTGCATTATTGGCATCTATTTCAAAACTAATTATTTCATCATATTGATGTTGTAGTGTATGTATTGTTTCTGCTAGAGAAAGATCGTTACTTCCTTTAATACGAAAAGATTTTATGGAGTCTGAAATGGGTTCAAACGCCAAAATAATTCCGGTAACAGATGCTATTAATATAAAGAGAGAAGAAGATATAGCCAACAAAAGATGGCTATTATAATACTCCCCATTTTTAAGACAGCTACTTAAATTGTAAATTTAATGCTGTACATATGAAAAAATCGAGAAGAA
>CANMLS010000014.1 GCA_947498785.1 uncultured Aquimarina sp.
TTTCTTCTCGATTTTTTCATATGTACAGCATTAAATTTACAATTTAAGTAGCTGTCTTAAAAATGGGGAGTATTATACTCTAAAGATGAATTCTTTGTCGTTTTTCCAGTAAATGGTATCATTAAAAACATCTTCCATTTGAACTTTTAAGGTTATGGTATCGTTTAATTCTTCTTTGGTTGGTTTGGTACGTTTAAAATTAGGATAGTATATAAAATAGGTAGAATCATTTAGTATTTTATAATTTGGATGTGAGCTATATGAATATTGCCCTCTTCCTCCGCCAAAACTTAATGTACTATCTGTTTTAAAATGAATACTATTGTCTAGAACTGTTATCTCCTTCCTATATGAATATATAAATATTTTATCAATCAAATTTCTTTGTGCTTTACATCCTTGTATTATAAATAACAGAATAATAATAAAATTAATATTTCGCATAGATCATAAGAGGTTTTTATATAAACAATACTTAAAACTTTACTGATCCTCTAGTGGAATTCCTTTATACTCAAATAATTCAAATAGACGCTCTCTAAAGATGAATTCTTTGTCGTTTTTCCAGTAAATGGTATCGTTTTTAACATCTAACATTTGAACTTTTAGTTTGATTGTGTCGAACATAACTTCTTTAATATAGTTTTCATCAAAAGGTTTATAAGGGGCTATAAAATAAATACTATCATTCAAAGCTTTATACTTCCAATAACTCCAATATTGATACTGTCCTTCTCCACCACCAATACTTAATGTACTATCGTTTTTAAAATGTATACTATTATCAAGAACTGTATGGTCTTTAGTATAAGAATAATTAAAATTTTTTCCCACTAATTTTCTTTGAGCCTTACATCCATAAATTAAAAATATACTGAAAATTAAAAAACTAATATTTCGCATAAATGATAGGTTTTTGCTTAATATACACTTTGATATATTCAAGATACGGTTTTTTCTTCTCTGCTGATCCTAAACTAATGTTCTTAATTCTTTCAAATCTATTTTGTTTATTCGCATTAAAAACATCTTTGGCGCTACTATAAATATTTAATTCTTTTTGTGAAATACGTTGATATAATCCTTCCTTAACAAAACTATCTGATATTTTAATAATAACAGCAACCTTGATATCTTTCATTTTCTTTAATTCTACTGTACCAAGATTTTTATTACCTGTACCCACTTTTTTAAGACCAGTGGATATATCATCTTCTGAAAGGGATATGTTCAACTTTAACATACCATCAAATGCATATTGTCTTTTATAGGTTGCTAATTCATCATATATATCATAAGTTAAACCTGGTAATGGTACATTACCTATTTCTAAAAACTCTAGTTTACCTGTTTCAAATTGAAATACATGCTTTAATTCATTGATTAAAAATCTAAGTGTACCATCATAGTACACTGTTCCTTCATTATTTTCCCCAAAATACTCAAATCGAGGATATTTATCTATACTTAGAGAATACATGGTAGATGACTCTTCAATTTTTTTAAATTCCTTTTGGGCATCTTTTAGTTCTTTTAATCTAGCTTCCAGATCTTTTTGATCAGCACCACTAGCATTTACAAGTTTTTCTTCTAACTGTTTTATTTTATCTTTTACTTTTCGTTTTAAAAGATCAAATGTGCCTTGGCTATTAGGGTGAATACGTGTAGGGTAACTATTTCTAGCTAAATCATCTAACTTCTGTTGCTTTCTTCTTGTATTAGAATAATCTGAAGTCAAAATATCCTTGAGTTCTCGTATGTAATTCATATTTAAGTATGGTTATTAGTAAATATAGATATTACTTCAGAAAATAATCCTATAATTCACTTAAAATCTTGTTTCAAAAATTTAATCTACACTCATTTCCTATTAAAATTATGATAAAATAACGCTTGTAACTAGTGGATTCATTCTAAAGAAGAATAATTTATTTACTTTTAGAATCAAATATCTCTTTTTAGCATAATACAAATACAACAATGCATAGAATTTTTCTTTTTCTACTACTCATACTTCAAATACAACTTTTGTCTGCACAAGAACAACAATTTACACGACAAGATTCTCTTAGAGGATCCATAACTCCAGAACGAGAATGGTGGGATTTAACCTATTATCATCTGGATATAAAAGTAGATCCTGACAAAAAAACAATTTCTGGTAAAAACACCGTATTTTATAAAATACTTAAAGCTCATAATATATTACAAATTGATTTACAGTCTCCTTTGAAAATCGAAAAAGTAATTCAGGATGGAAAAGAATTATCTGTAACGCCTGAAGGTAATGCACATTTTATTAAACTTGAAGCTCCTCAACAAGAAAACGACATCAAATCTATAACTGTTTTTTATAGTGGTAAACCCAGAGAAGCTGTTCGTGCGCCTTGGGATGGTGGTATCTCCTGGAAAAGAGATGAGAACAACAAGCATTTTGTAGCTTCTTCTTGTCAAGGATTAGGAGCAAGTGTTTGGTGGCCCAATAAAGACCATATGTATGATGAAGTAGATAGTCTTTTGATCAGTGTTAATGTTCCCAAAGATCTTATGAATGTGTCTAATGGGCGATTACGTAAAGTAGAAGAACTTGATAATAACACCAAAACATTTCATTGGTTTGTAAATAATCCCATCAATAATTATGGAGTAAATATTAATATTGGAGATTATGTACATTTTGGAGAACAATATGAAGGTGAAAAAGGCACTTTGGATATGGATTATTATGTACTAAGAGATAATCTGAATAAAGCAAAAGAACAGTTTAAGGATGCTCCAAAGATGATGAAAGCTTTTGAGCACTGGTTTGGTCCCTATCCCTTTTATGAGGATAGTTTTAAATTGGTAGAGGTTCCTTATCTGGGTATGGAGCATCAAAGCTCTGTAACCTATGGTAATAAATATGTAAATGGATATCTGGGGAATGACCTTTCTGGTTCTGGATGGGGATTAAAATTTGATTTCATAATCATTCATGAATCTGGACATGAGTGGTTTGCTAATAATATAACCTATAAAGATGCAGCAGATATGTGGGTACACGAAGGGTTTACGGCATACTCAGAAAGTTTATTTTTGGACTATCACTATGGAACAAAAGCTGCATCAGAATATGTAATTGGTACTAGAAGAAATATTCAAAACGATAGACCTATTATCGGTTTTTATGATGTAAATAAAGAAGGGTCCAGCGATATGTATTTTAAAGGATCAAACATGCTACATACCCTTCGGCAATTGATAGAAGATGATGAAAAATGGAGAGCCATTCTTAGGGGACTTAACTCTACATTTTATCATCAAACTATTACAACCAAACAAATTGAAGATTATATCAGTAAGGAAACTAAAATTGATCTTACTCAGTTTTTTGATCAATATCTTAGAACTACCAAAATCCCAACTCTAGAATATACTTTTGAAAAGGGAAAGTTGAAATATCGATATGTAAATATTATTGAAAAGTTTGATATGCCTGTTCGTGTTTTTATTGATGATACTCCACAGTGGATACAACCTAATGCAACATGGCAAACAAAAGAATGTAAAGGAGAATCGTTACGTGTTGATCCAAATTTTTATATGAATGTTAAATCCTTATAAAGAAATGAAAATATATTTCCCTCAATGGCAAGGATCTGGTTCGGGTAAAAATATTGAAGCTGGAGCAAAAGCAATATTGGATTATTTGGATGACCCAGAATTTATTAATATTCCATTATCTACAATCCCTGCCGGAAAACATGGAGTACAAAAGCATTATATCAATAATTATGATGCCATTACAGAACAATTATCTAGATTGAAGAAAGAAATTGATACTACTCGACCTATAACAATACAAACTATTGGTGGAGATTGTGGTCTAGAGATTGTTCCTATATCTTATTTAAATAAAAAATATCCTAATCTAGGTGTGATCTGGTTTGATGCTCATGCAGATATTAATCGTCCGTGCGATTCTCCTAGTTGTAATTTTCATGGTATGCCTCTAAGAACATTACTCGGTGAGGGAGAGGAAAAAATGGCTCCACTCCTATCTTCAAGTATTCTAGCTTCTCAAATTCACTATATTGGTTTACGAGATATTGATGATACAGAGCAAAAACGTATAGATATTGATAGTATATATACCCCTAAGGAAATTAATGTAGATGAACTTATTCAGACTTTAGCTTCTAAAAATATAACACATCTCTATTTACATTTTGATTTTGATTGTTTAGAACCTACAGATTATGACAAAACATATTATCAAGTTGCTAATGGAGTAAAAATTAAAGATGCCGAAATGTGTATTAAGGTATTACAAGAAAATTTTACTATTGTGGGAAGTAGCGTATTAGAATCCATAACTACGGCTCAAAAAGACCTTAAACCTATTGAGAATATTATTAATTTACTCGTCACTTAATCAAGATTTATTCTGTCTTTTCTCTATGGATAAGGTACTCTCTGATAAATTAGAAATTATAGGTAGTCACGGAATGCAAACGTATAAATATCCCGAGATGTTGAACATGATCAAAAATGGTAAATTGCATCCAGAAAAACTTATAGAAAAAACGATTACATTTGAAGATGTAATTGCAGCACTACCCGATATGAATACTTTTGATAATAAAGATATTCAAGTGATTAATTCATTTTGATAATGAGTATTATATACAACCACAAATTATAAAATGATATCACACCTCATCCCATTTATTGCAGCATTCATTTTAGGCATGTCAAAATCAGGTCTTAAAGGAATGGGAATTGTCATAGTAACGTTGATGGCATTAGTTCATGGAGCAAAAGCTTCTACAGGAATATTATTACCTCTCTTGATTTTTGCTGATATTTTGGCTGTAATTTATTATAACAGACATGCACGCTGGAATTATCTTTTGCAATTTCTTCCATGGATGATCGGTGGTGTACTTATCGCTGTGTTTATAGGAAAGGATCTTCCCGAAAGTATTTTTAAGAAAGGTATGGCTGTAATTATTATCATTAGTGTAATTATTATGTTTTTTGGAGATCGATATAATCAAAAGAATATTCCAAACAAACTATGGTTTATCGGATCAACAGGATTTGCTGCAGGGTTTACTACTATGATTGGAAATCTGGCAGGAGCATTTGCAAATATCTTTTTCATGGCAACTCGTATTCCAAAAAATGAATTTATTGGTACTGCTGCATGGCTTTTTTTTATTATTAACCTCTTTAAATTACCTTTTCATATTTTTAGTTGGAAGACTATAAGTGTGCAAACACTAACGATTGATTTATATCTAATCCCTGGAGTTATACTAGGTTTTATTATTGGTATTAAAGCCGTAAAAAGATTTAAGGATCACCAATATCGAAAGTTTATCCTAATCATGACAGCAATCGGAGGGTTTGTAATTTTATTTAAATAAATATCATAATTGAATACTAATGCACCGAAGAATAGTATAAATGAAATTAGCATTTGACGTACAATACTATGAAACTCATGCAAAATCTGTTTGCGTATGTTTTGATAACTGGAACGATGATCTTCCTACTAATATTATCGTGAAGAAAGTACAAGATATTGCTTCATATGTTCCCGGAGAATTCTACAAGAGAGAGCTTCCATGCATCACTACAATAGTACAAGAATTTGACCTAAAACATATTACATGTATTATTGTTGATGGTTATGTTTACCTCGATGATCACAAAAAATTAGGTTTAGGAGGACATTTATATGAGGAATTGGATCATAAAATTCCAATAATCGGAGTTGCCAAATCAAGTTTTCATAATAATAAAAAACATGTGCATGAGGTATATAGGGGAGAAAGTGCAAAACCTCTTTATGTAACTGCTACAGGAATCGATCTAGAAGAGGCAAAAGATCATATACTATCAATGCATGGCTCTTATAGAATGCCAACACTCTTACAGATATTAGATACAACGACTAAAGAGAAATAAAACTATATACTATGAAAGTAAAAGTAGGCCTAGTTCAGGATAGTCCAGTTTTTTTTGACAAAGACAAAACGCTTATAAAAATAGAAGAGCTTACTCAAAAATATGCTAAAGAGGGTTGTGAGCTTTTGGTTTTTCCTGAGTCTTTTATTCCTGGGTATCCTAGAGGGTTTTCCTTTGGCGCAAAAATCGGACGTAGAACCGATGATGGAAGAGCTCTTTATGCTGAATACACTAAAAACAGCATCGACCTCAAAAGTGAAGATCTTAAAAGATTAGAGAAATTATCTAAATCCAATAACATTTATCTGGTTATTGGAGCTACTGAAAAACAAGATACAAATGGAACGTTGTATTGTTCTATGTTATATATCTCTCCTTCTGAGGGTCTATTAGGTGTACACCGAAAGATAAAACCTACAGGAACAGAAAGGATTATTTGGGGAGAAGCTGCTGGAGAATCTTTGGTTACATTCAAAACAAAAATCGGAAAACTGGGAGGCCTCATCTGCTGGGAAAATTATATGCCGTTAGCCAGAATGTCTATGTATAAAAAAGGGGTTGAAATTTATATCGCCCCTACTGCTGATTCTCGAGAAGAATGGACTTCTACCATGAAACATATTGCTCTGGAAGGCAGGTGTTTTGTTTTGGGATGTAATCAATTCTATACAAAATCAATGTATCCAGAAAAATATCAATCTATAGTAGAAAATGAACCTGAAGACATGTGTCCAGGAGGTAGTATTATTGTTTCTCCCTTGGGTAAAGTAATTGCTGGTCCATTATTTAATACATCAGGAGTTTTAGTGGCAGAATTAGATCTGGAAGAAATTAGCAAAAGTAAACTTGACTTTGACGTCATTGGTCATTATTCGCGAAATGATATTTTTCAGTTTGATGTAAAAGATCAACCAGAAATACAACAAGAATCAAAAAGGTAATACAATTTAAGACATTCACTGTTAATCAGTTAAGGTTTAGTTAATTAACATTATGTCACTAATAAACCGATTTCATTTTATCTAAATTAAAGTATTAATCAATTTAAATTTATATATCATGAAAAAGAAACAGTTAAAAAAGCTTAAGCTTAACAAAAACACGGTTTCTAGACTTAGTGCAGAAAAAATTAAAGGAGGAGTTAGTGGTCTATGCACCTCTAGCATACCTGATTTACAATGTCCTTTGGCGTGTAATACTGCAGGAGTTTGCGCTTCATTACAATGTTAACGCTTTAGTTTGTCTCGTCCTAAAAAACCGTCAAACTTAAGTTTTTGACGGTTTTTGCTTTATAAAATAATTGATTTGAATACTTTAGCTTTAGAGCATAAAGAATGAAAAATGAAATCTGCAACATTTCCCGAATTACACACCAAAAGGTTATTGTTACGACAAGTAAAAGAAAGTGATGCTGTAAACATTCAATTCCTACGATCTAATGACGAGGTTAATACATTTATAAAAAGGACAAAGACAAATACGATAGAGGAAGCAATTACTTTCATTACTAATATCAATATAAAAATTAAGGATAACGCTATACTATTTTGGAGTATTACTCTGGATAATACTCCTCAACTAATTGGTACTATATGTTTATGGAATTTTTCAAAAGATAGAAAAATTGCTGAAGTAGGATATGATTTACGTCCCGATTTTCAGGGCAAAGGAATTATGAGCGAAGCATTATCCTGTATTTTACATTATGGATTCGAACAACTTCAACTCGATCAAATTGAAGCCTTTACCCATAGAAATAATATAGCTTCAAAAAAACTCTTGACACGTCATAACTTTATTCTAATAGAACAAAGAAAAGATGAAGCTAATCATGATAATATCATTTTTTCAAAGTCAAGAAATTAGCCGACTATTTATCCTTAAAATGAAATACAATATTTAATCAACGATATTACATTTAGATATTTTATTTTCTATCTATTAAAAAAGTTATTTTGCCGTAACCAGCATTTTGATTTTGTTTGTAACTTTAATATTACAGGATAATCACACAAATTTTAGAATCAATTTCTTCTCAAAGATATCGAGTTATTTATCCTGTACCAGCTTTGTAATAGGAACCTACCAAAATCCCAAACCTTTAGTTGATCTAGGTTTTTGTTTAACATTTTTATATCAATATTTTCTTTTATATAGATGATAATTGTAATATAATCACAGTAATATGAGTATAAAAGAATCTTAAAAAATTGTCACAATTTAGAATAGTATATATATTGCAAATCACGTATTACAGTAAAAATATCATGAGGAAAATCACACATATCTGCACCAGTTTTTTTATTCTGATTTCAACTGTTTTTCTAAGTTGTTCCTCTAATACAAATAAATCATCCGTTAATGACGAACAAAAACTTTGGGAAACTATAACAGAATTTAATCAGGCATTCAAAAATAGTAATGTAGAAAAATTAGAGACGATGATTACTGATAATTATGTTCATACCAATGGTAATTCAAAATCAATTCATAAAAACACTTGGATTACTTATTTGCATAAGAGAAATAAGGATATTGAGAACGGAAATCTAATTGTTAATGCCTATGAGATGAGCGAAGAAACCGTACAATTTTATGATAATGTTGCTATTGTAACTGCTAAAATATTAGTTTCTAACACAAAACAAGGTAATATACAAGAAAATGGGTTTAGAGTCACGAACATATGGGTACTAGAAAATGATAATTGGAAAAGAGCTGGGTTTCATGATGGTAAAATAAAATAAATTCAACTCTACATGAACAATATCTTATATGTGTTGTACTTTAGGTTAATTTTATCTTTAAATTTATAAATCTACACCTTCTTTATTTATGGGTAATATGAATATTTGAAAAAATACAGTAGTTTCGTATTTAGATACATAAACTACTAATCCTCTTATTTTATGTATGATCAATACTAAATAAAAACTAAACATTCTTTTATGAATTTGTTATTTCAATCTAATACAAGCGACACTACTGTTGGAGTTGTTTTTGTTATTTTCATTATAGTTGGAGCTATATTTTATTTTATACCTTCTATTATTGCATTAATGCGAGGAAAAAGTAATACGGTAGCAATCATTGCTTTAAACTTATTTTTAGGATGGAGCATTGTGGGATGGGTAGTTTCTTTGGTTTGGAGTCTATCTAGTGAGGTATCTCCTGCTAGAATTGTTGTCAACCAGCCTTTACAAAAAACAAAAGAAGATGGTATTGATAAATTAACGAAGTTGAAAAAACTTCTAGATGAAGGTGCGATTACACAAGATGAGTTTGATCAACAAAAAGCTGTTCTCTTAAAAAGTAATCAATAACTCAACTCAAAATCCGTTTTAGCCATCAAAATCTTTCTGGGTTTAACTTTATTTTGATATGATATTGAGGGGTTAATCTTGTTAATTTAACTGACAATTGTCTTGGCTTTGAAGGAATCAATTTCTTAATAGCATTAATATTCACTAATAATTGACTATTTAGATACATTAACAAAAAAAATGATAAAGGCGTATCAAAATTCATTCAGAATATTATTAAGTATCCAAAGCTTTAAAATAAATCAAAATGAAGTTTAAAAATATACCTGTACTTTCTTTCATAGAAGATTTATATAATGAGCCCATATCCAGTGAGCGATTTAAAACCTATATCTCTAAACTTCAAGGAGAAACAAAAGGAGATTTGGATTTACCAATTGGTGGGTTTAACCCTATGGCCAAAGAACATGTACTTCAGAAAATAAAGGAATTAAAAAATATCAATGCTGAAAAGTTAATTAAAGAAGTTACAGAAAACTTAAATACCAAATATGAAAATCAAAATTCAGAAGTCATTAAAATTGTTTTAAATCTAGCCGATGATCTCAAGGGTGGGTGGACAAATCGGTATACGACAGATTTTGATAGTAAATTTAAATTAAATGCATTAGTAACCAGAAAATTTTGTACACCATACTTCTGGACAAGCGAAAACTATAATGCAGCTATTATAAAACAAAGAACCTTAGAATATGTGTATCGTACAATATTTTGGTTAAACAATTCAAAAATACAAACACTTGAGGATTATGTTAATCAAGAAATCTTTGTAAAACAGCGAACAACAAGTATTATTCAAATAGATAAGGATAAAAAATATGATTTTATAAAAGTTTTCTATGAAGAGCACAAAGAAAAGGGTGACTACAGTATTTTATTCAACTTCTTTTATGGAGATCATGCTTCTGCTTCTTTGAATTATCCACAATATGGAATTAAAGATGTTAATGGGTTTGAATATGCAGAAATGTTGGCTAGTAAAATCAAAACCAATATTTGACACAGATACTACAACTTAATATAATACACATCATGTTGTCAATTTTTTAGGAATATAAAATATTGACAATTACAATTTCCTTTCGACTTAGCTCCCACACTACTTTTTTATTCTTTAAGAAATAAAAAGTAATGAATGATAAAAATACTTTTGAAATAATGCAATAGATTTAAAAAGTATCGTCTTTATTAATGAAGACCTATCGAAATAGTTTTTAAATGACTTCGGAATCCGAAAACAACAAAAAACTCTCTGAGTTTTTTAGCAACGAATATCTTTCTCTTAAAGCTTATATCAATTCTAAGATAAAAGCTGAGGTGAATCGTGATGCTGAGGATATTCTACAGGACGTAGCATTAAAATTGTTTTCTGGAGCCGATAGGTATTCCCCTATTAATAATGTGGCTGGTTTTGTATATCGCTCTATTAAAAACAAAATCATCGATGTGATGAGGTCTAATAAAAAATCAACTCTTTATAGAGATGAAAACGAAATTAGATTAGCAGAATTTGCTGAAGTAGTGTACGACATACAAGATAATTCGTACTCTGAACAAATGAAAAGTGAACTAAAAAAAACCATCTGGAACCTAAAACCTGTGTATCGTGATATCATCATAGCAATAGATTTTGAAGGATATACATACCGAGAGATTAGTCAAGAAACAGGAATCCCAGAAGGTACCTTGATGTCAAGACGACATAGAGCTATTTCATTATTGTATAAAAAAATTGAAACAAAAAAATTATAATCTAAAATAAAAAAAATGACAAATTTCTTTAAACATAAATTTAGAAGTAAATCCCTTGGAGAAATAGTAGGGTGGGTAATTTTAGGAGTACTAGCGGTTACGGGATTAGCAATTTTATTTGGTTTTGTTATTATGTGGCTTTGGAACTGGCTAATGCCAGTAATATTTGGATTACCATTACTTACATATTGGCAAGCTGTTGGTTTATATATACTATTCAAAATTATTCTTGGGAGTTCTGGGAGTAGTGGCAAAAGTCATAATTCTTCTAAACGCTCAAAATCATATTGTGAAAAAGAATCTAAAAGCGAGTTTTTTAAATGGAAATACTATGATGATTTTTGGAAAGAAGAAGGAGATCGTGCATATAAGGAATATGTAGAACGTATAAACAACGAACCTAGTAGTGATCGCGAAGAATAATCAATACGTTTTAGATTTAATACTTAAAATACATTACACTAATAGATAAATTACAACCATGAAATTGTTAATATTTAAAACAGATATTAAAACAAAGAAAAAAATTAAAACTATAAAACCTTTATTAAATGGCTTATCAACAATAATCAATTGGTCTATAGATATCGAAGATATTGACAATGTGTTAAGGATTGAAACCTCTGAAAATTTAGATGAGAAGGATATCATAAACTTAGTAAAAACCAATGGTTTCAATTGTGAAGTCTTAACTGATTAAAAATTATGATGTGAAAAAGATAAACTTTAGCATAAAAAGGCCTCTAAAACAACAGGAATCTATGTAACCAACTCAATATCAATTTATATAAGAAGTAGTATAATTCTAATTTCACTGAAAACAGGGAGATAAAAGGCATCGAACGTATTTATCTTTGAAGTAAAATGATTTATAGGAAAAAACATGAGCTACTTAAAACAATTAATCATTGACGAGATAAAAGAATACGAATGGGATAAAATTGAAGGCGTAATTCAATCTATTATCCCAAATATCATTTTTTCGGTTGATGAACAAGAATCTGATCATCATTTAAAAAATTCTAGATTTGGAGGCCAACCCGCTGTTCCTTCTAATTTTGTGTGGCCAATACAAGCATTAGGACAAAAAGCTCCAATGGCTTTCTTTTTTCAACTCAATTTTGAAGAAATAAAACCTTTTGACGTAGAGGGTAAATTTCCAGATAAAGGAATTTTATTATGTTTTGCTTCTGTTACAGATGATATCATGTGGGAATATGATGTTGAAGATGCTTTTAAAACATACTATTTTCCTGATTCTGAAAATCTCATGTTTGCAGATATCCCAGAAATCATTCCTTCTGATCAACGATTAACACCTAGAACAATACATTTTAAAAGTAGTTTCCAACTTCCTAGGTATCCTTTCAATTATGAGCTACTCGAAGATGACCTTATTTCTGAGGACGATGCCGATGGCATTGATCAAGTTGCTAATAATATGATGGATGATGCAATTAAAATTCAGATGCATACAAAAATGGCAGCTCAGACAGGATTAAAACCTCCTACTCCAAAAAATGATTTGCATACGCTTTTTAGTCACAACTTATTATTAGGTGTTCCATTTTCAGTTCAACATACGATCTCAGAAGAATGGGCAGAACAACATTTTGGTGATGATGATAAAAGTGAAAATTATATAAATCTGATCTCTTTTGAAATGAAAGGTCATGAAGGTTATGGTTTTAGTTCTAATGGAGCTCACCTTTATCTTTGTATAGATAAAGATGATTTACAAAACAATGACTTTAGTAAAATCATAACATTAGTGCAAAACACGTAGAAATCATATTATTAGATACTGACCTTACAAACATTTAATAAACTAATTATAAATCCTTACATCCGTTCGCTTAATTACCTTAAAAACATTCCTTAGATTAGCGTTAAAAGAGTATTGTATCTTTGGCAGAAGAAATTATCTATATTTTCTTCTATCAAAACATAAAAAATGAGGAATCAATTTAAGGTAACTTCTTTGAAAATAAAATGGGCAAACATACTTAAATATGTGTTTTTAGCTTATGCTTTATTCATGGTCTCCGCTTGTGATCACCAAAAAAATGATCATAATAAAGTTACTATTGCTGTAGCTTCTAATATGCGATATGCCATAGAGGATATTACCAAAAAATTCACAAAAAAAACAGGTGTAGCTTGCGAATTGATTATTAGTTCTTCAGGAAAATTAACAGCTCAAATCAAAGAGGGAGCTCCTTATCACATTTTTATTTCTGCAAACATGAAATATCCTAATGACTTATTCGCTAGTGATTTTACAACCAAAAAACCAGAAATTTATGCACATGGAAAATTAGTGATATGGACCATGAATAATGATATACCCCCTTCATTACAAACACTTACAAACAAAAAAATCAAGCATATTGCATTAGCAAACCCTAAGACGGCTCCTTATGGGACTTCAGCAATAGAAGTACTAAAGCATTATGGTCTTTATAATAATCTAAAGCACAAATTGGTTTTTGGAGAAAGTATATCACAAACCAATCAATTTATTGTTTCAAAATCTGCAGAAATTGGTTTTACATCAAAATCAGTAGTATTATCTTCTGCTATGAAAAATAAAGGAAATTGGGTTGACATTAATAAAGCTGTATATTCACCCATAACCCAAGGCGTAGTTATGATCAAACAAAAAGATATTAATACTACTAATATTAAGGAATTTTACAATTTCTTATTCTCTTCTGAAGCGAGAGAAATTCTGGAAGATTATGGGTATGATGTAAACATTGATAAATGAATATTCTCAAAGGAAAAATAACAGCTATTAAAGCCAATGGAACTCTTTCATTAGTGGAGATTTATGTTGATAATACACCTTTCAAAACTATTGTTGTAGAAACACCAGACACAGCTTCTTATTTAACAAAAGGAAATATTGTCAAGGTTATTTTTAAAGAAACAGAAGTTATCATTGGCAAGGGTGTAGAACATGCTGTAAGTATGCAAAACAAAGTAATCGGCAAAATTATTACGATAGAAAACGGAGAATTATTAAGCAAACTTACCATTAATATAGGTATAGATAATATAGTATCCATAATTACTAAAAATGCAGTTGATGAATTACAACTTAGTGTAGATGAAGAAATAACAGCGATGATCAAGACAAATGAAATAATGTTATCAGAATGATGGATTGGCAGCCTTTATTATTAACGTTTAAGTTAGCTTTTGTGACAACACTTTTGTTATTGGTTGTTTCTATCCCGCTTTCGTATTGGTTAGCCTATTCAAAATCTTGGTTCAAACCAATAATCGAAACTTTAGTAAGTATGCCTCTTGTCTTACCTCCAACGGTTTTGGGATTCTATTTATTAGTTGTTTTCAGCCCATCAAGTACTCTTGGCAATTGGCTTAATGAATACCTAGGAATACAATTTATTTTTTCATTTCAAGGTTTGGTTCTAGCCTCTGTCTTATATAGTCTACCTTTTATGGTTCATCCTATACAAGCTGGGTTTTCAAATTTATCATCAAACATCTCAGAAGCATCTTATGTTTTGGGAAAATCAAAAACCACAACACTTTTTAAAGTTCTTCTTCCTAATATAAAACCTTCATTACTCACAGGAATTGTTCTTGCTTTTGCTCATACTATTGGAGAATTTGGGGTTGTATTAATGATTGGAGGAAATATACCTGGTAAAACCAAAGTAGCTTCGATTGCGATCTACGATGAAGTCGAAGCACTTAATTATTCTACGGCAAACTGGTATTCTTTTATTTTGTTTCTCATTAGTTTTTGCATACTACTAATGGTATATCTGATTAATGGAGGTCATTTAAAAAGATTCTGGAAATGATACATATTGCATTACAAAAAAAATTAACAGCAGTCGACGGAGAAATGCTTCTTGATGTAGATTTTACTTTGAAACAAGGAAAATTAACTACATTATATGGAGAATCGGGAGTTGGAAAAACATCTATTTTTAGAATAATTGCAGGATTATTAAAAGCCGACAAAGGGTTAATTTCTGTTCAACAAAAAACATGGTTAGATACCGAACAAAAAATATGTCTTAAACCTCAACAACGAAAAATAGGATTTGTTTTTCAGGATTATGCCTTATTCCCAAACATGACCGTAAAAGAAAATCTCTTTTTTGCATTAGAGAAAGGACAGGACAAACAAATTATTGATCAGTTAATTGCTATTATAGAATTAGGGAATCTAGAAAATAGAAAACCTCAACACCTTTCTGGAGGTCAAAAACAACGTGTTGCATTAGCCAGAGCAATGGTTAGAAAGCCCGATATCTTATTATTGGACGAGCCACTTTCTGCATTGGATCCAAAAATGCGTGCAAAACTACAGGATTATATTCTAGAAGTACACAAGCAATTTAAATTAACCACCCTTCTCATCAGTCATGATATAGGCGAAGTTGTAAAAATGTCTGATCATGTGATAATTCTCAAAAACGGGAAAATTACCGAACAAGGAATTCCTATTGATATATTCACAAATAAACGAGTAAGTGGGAAATTTCAGTTTTCTGGAGAAATCATTCAGATACAAAAGGAAGATCTCGTTTATATTGTTACAGTATTAATAGAAGTTAATTTTGTTAAAGTAGTTGCTCAAGAAGATGAAATAAAGAATCTTACTGTTGGGGATAAGGTTATTGTTGCTTCCAAAGCATTTAATCCTATCTTATATAAAATAGATCTGTCAAATGAAACCACATAAACATAAAGTATGACTAAGTTCTAAAAACTAATACTGTTATCAGAGACAATGAAATATCAGGAATATACTCCCACAAATACATTAGAAAACATCATTGATTCTTATTGGTTAATAAAGGATTTAAATCAGTTTGAACATCAAAGAGTTTTGCCAGATGGTTGCTCTGATCTAATATTTAACCTTGGTAAAGCCACCAGCTCTATTCCTAAAGAAACAATTGTAATATCAGGAATGATGACTACATTCTTAGATATTTCATTAGATAATGATTCTGAATTATTAGGTATTCGTTTTAAACCGGGGCAATTAAGTAAATTAACCTCTCATCCTTTATTTGAAATTAAAAACAAAACTATAGAAGCTTCAGAATTGATTCCTTCACTTGATATAGAGAAATTAGAAGAATTAGAGAGTCAAAAAAGCCTTAAGAATAGATTAAAATATATTGAACATATTATATATCAAATTATCAATAATAATAAAAAACCGAATGATCCATTGATAACTTCTGTTACAGATTTCATTTTACATTCTTCAGAATCGGTTAATATAGAAAAACTTGCAAAGAGATTTAATATTAGTTTACGTCAACTGGAAAGAAAGTTTAAACACAATGTTGGAGTAACCATGAAAGAATTTACACGAATCACCAGATTTAATCAAACAAAAAAAAATATCTCAGACAATCCAGATCAGAGTCTCTTACATATAGCCTTTGATTTTGGTTATTATGACCACTCGCATCTAACAAATGAATTTAGACATTTTTCAGGGCAAATTCCTTCCGATTTTAGATAATGTCGTTTTTTTCCAAAGTATCTTTTTTCCATTGATTATATTTTTACTTTTTTAATAACAAAAAGATAGATTATGATATTACAATCATTAACGCCAAATCTTATGGTGAAAGATGTAAACCTAACATTAGATTATTATATTAATATTTTAGGTTTTGAATTGTTACAAACAGTTCCCGAAAAAGGAATATTAGACTGGGCATTTGTAAAATTAGGAGAGGTTAAAATAATGATCCAAAAAGAAACCTCTATACAATTAGAATACAAAGAACTTAAACAGTACAAAAGTGGAGGTGCATTAACATTTTACATTAAAGTTAAGGGCTTGCAAAAATGGTATGAAACCATAAAAGACAAGACCAATGTTATAAAATCAATGCATAAAACATTTTATGGTGCTAATGAGTTTGCAATAATAGATCTCAATGGATTTATCCTTACTTTTTCTGATATTCTCGAATAAGAGGAAACTTTTTTTGGTAAGATGAGCTCATCCAAATCCTGTCACCAATAAGAACATTTTATTCTAAGAAATTGACATTATATTTGTAGGCAATTTAACCTAAACAATAGATATGATATCAATAATTGGTGCAGGAATTGGTGGGCTTACCACAGCTTTAGCTTTTGAAAAATTAGGAATCGAATATCATATATATGAAAAAGCTCCAGAACTAAAAGAAGTTGGTGCTGGTATTTGGATGCCCCCAAACGCGCTTCAGGTTATTGAATGGATCAATCCTAGTATCCTAAAAGATGTTCAACTTCAGGGAAATTCTATAGATAGAATTACATTAGCAGACCTACAATTAAACCCTATTTCTGATACCGATCAAAGTTTTGCAAAAGAACAATTCGGTTTTTCTACAATTGCAATTCATCGCGCTAAACTACAACAACTGTTACTTAAAAATATTCCCAAAGAAAAAGTAACCATGGGAAAAGCTTTTAAAAGTTATACTTCTCTAAGCGATAAAAAGATCAAAATTTTATTCGAAGATGATTCACAAACTACTACAACATATCTTATTGGCGCAGATGGCATTCACTCTAAGGTAAGATCTCAGCTTTTTCCAAAAAGCGAATTACGGTACTCTGGGCAAACTTGCTGGAGAGGAGTTGCAGCATATGAAATGAATTCTACTTTTGATCATAATGGAATAGAAATGTGGGGAAATCAGTTAAGGTTTGGAATCTCAAGATTGCAAAAGAATCAAGTATATTGGTTTGCCGTTGCGTTAAGTGAGCCTAATTTGAAAGATGATAGATTATTTTTAAAAGATAACCTCATAGATTTATTTTCTGATTTTCATGCAGAAGTTATTCAACTTATAAAACATACACCGACTGAAAAAATTATCAGAACAGATCTTAATGATTTAAAAACTTTGAAAACCTGGCATCATCATAATATATGTTTAATTGGGGATGCTGCTCATGGCATGACTCCTAATCTTGGACAAGGAGGTTCACAAGCTATTGAAGATGCATATTATCTATCGAATCTAATCGCATCACAAAAAGATATTATTCAGGCATTTTCAGAATTCTATAGATTAAGATCTAAAAAAGTAAATTCGATAGTAGCACAATCCTGGAAAATGGGTAAAATTGGTAACATTAAATATGGTAGTAGAATTAGAAATTTTATGCTAAAAAGTATTCCTCCTTCTAAGCTTAAAAAACAAATGATATCATTATACAGTATTGACAAAACCATATCTGGTAAATGATCAATTCCTAATCACACATTTTTTTTAGCTTCACTATTTTTATTTTTATATTCATAGATAAGTACGCATACGGTATATGTACTTCTAACCCCCTATTTTACTTCGATTCTAAGAAAGCAGCCTCTACATTTGCCTCATCAATTAACTAGTATTAATTAAACCCGTTTTATGTATTAGAACTTCGTGATGAAGCTTTGAAATACCATAAATACTGATGTTTTCTTAATTTCTGCATAACACTGTTATGGTGAAATTAAAAAATATAGTGAAGCACCAGTATTTGCAGTAGTTCAAAGATGTAATAGATTTTTTAATGCATAATGTGGGTTAAAGTAAAGAAACATATGAAGCTTTTAAAAATCTCACTATTAACCTTATTATTAATCTTTAATTTTTTAAATCTACAGGCGCAATCAAAAACTAAATCATATGTCCAAAAAAAAGGGCAAGTATTTGATCTTTTATTTATAAATAGAAAACCTGATGCTAAGTGGAAATTACAGAACTATTTTAAGACTGTATTTCCTATTGCCAAAAAAATGGGGTATCATCCTTTACCTGGATTAGCAGTCGCAGGAAGTCCGACTCAGGGAAACTACCACCCAGACGCTATGGTATTTGGGTATTGGGATTCTCTCAATGGTCGAGAAAAATTTTTTCAAGACATAGAAAATACAATCCCTGATTTTCATCAAAAGAGAAGAGATATCTGGTCAACTTTTGGTCTAACATATTATGAATTAAAAGAAGATCTTTCGTTTCAAATTGATCCTGATAGGTATAATATCACCACGGCATATTGGCATAATGACAAGCAATCATTCAAGAAATTTAAACAAGAGTGGATACAAAAAAGTAAAACAACTGGTGGTAAGATAGAAATAGAATTTGTAGAGGGTACATCCCCATTTGGATATCATTATGACCCAGATTATCTGGTCATCACTTCATGGGAAAATAAAGCCGCTTTTGAAAAATTCTATAAAGAGAATTTAAAAATGAATCACAGTTCGGTAAAACATGTTAATCAGTTTCAGATTAAGTAACTATTTTTAACAATACAAAGAGTAGGTAGTTTTACAACAATTTATAAAACTACCTACTTAACCCAACACTTATGCAAACACTTTTAAATCAATTAGTATATTTTGGATATTTCCAGAGTATATTCTTACTCTTTATTTATATTTTTTCATCAAAAAACAGGAAAAACATCAATCGTTATGTAGCTTTTTTGGTGGTCGTCCTTATGATTGGTTTATCAGGGCGTGTACTCTATATATCCGAAGTTTTTGGTAAGAACTTTAGATTCATTGCCTTTTCAGAATTTGCAACACTTTTATTTGGATCTACAATCTATTTATTCACTAAATCTTCGCTACTAAACAAGCGTTTTTCATATCAGGATTTGTTACACTATCTCCCAGGAATCTTTTACATCATTTTTGTGATTTTTACATTTATGCTTCCTACAGATACGGAAATAGGTTTAAGAGTAAAAAGCGGGGAATTATTTCGTACCATAACCATTTTTATTGGTATTGGATTGCTATTCAATATTACCTATTGGGCCATGAGTTTACATTTATTTTTTTCTTTTAGAAAAGAACTACGAGATGAATTAAGTTATAGCGTAAAAACTCAATTCTTCCTAAATTTCCTTATTGCCATCGGTATCTGTTTATTGTGTTGGGTTATTGTATACTTCATCAGTATTTTTGGATTTGAAATGATAGAAAGAACAGCGAGAGAATCGATTTGGCTAAGCATTGCTTTAATTATTCTCTTTATTGCATATTATGGTATGATTTCACCAGATTTGTTTAGGATCATTCCTCCTTCAATCCATAAAAAATATGCGCAATCAAAATTATCCAAAAATGATCTCGATCTTCTAAAAATACAATTAGATCAATTAATGATCGAGAAAAAACCTTACCTCAACAGAAAATTATTAAAGACAGAGCTTGCAGAAATGCTCGGAGTGAGCAGTCCTGAGATTGCTCGATTACTCAATGAAAATGTTGGGATGAATTTTTTCGAATACATCAATTACTATCGTATTAAAGAATTTGTAGCATTGGCTAACTCTGAAAAATCCAAAAACCTTACCTTTTTCGGAATCGCACAAGAGGCTGGTTTCAATTCTAAAACCACTTTCAATAAATCGTTTAAAAAATTGATGGGAACTTCTCCAAAGGAATATTTTAATTCAATTCAGCAATAAAAAACAATCAATTCAAATAAAATTCTCTTCATATAATAATCTTGTATCTTGTTATTCTTTTTAATCTGAAATTGATTTATCCATTTCAAACATTTAAGAAAACTTTCAAAATTAATCGTTAGACATCTTATACCTTTAAACATAAAAACCAATCCATGAAATACATTTATGCTTAGCTTGCCTTATAATATTAACCGTTTAGAAGTCGATGGCCAAACCAAACAAGATTCTTTAGCGATTAAACAAGTAGCTCTTGATTATATTGAAGCACAACATAACGTAAAACCAGAACAATTCGAACGCGCAGCGTATCCAAAAATGGTAAAAAGAACATTTTGGAAGGATACAATCACAAACAAAGAATATTTACTTGAAACCTTTACTGATTTTATGGTACTACTCTCTGAATCTTATAATAGTAAAGGAGATAAGTTTCCTGAAAAACCAAAAAAAAGAAGTTATCATACTAGATATTTTTGACAAAACCGCTTCTGCAAAGCTTATAGCAGATACGTGGATTAATTATATGCACATTATAAAATAAATGAAACCAGAAAAATCGTAAATGTATTATGACAATTTAATGATTCCTCTAAGCATCGATTTACATTTCAAAACATCCTTTTAATGAAACAAATAATAATCATATTCGGAATGTTTTTTACCGTATTTACGGCAGCTCAGACAAAGTTTGAACGAGAATATCGAATCAGACCAGATATTGTACCTCCAAAAGCATTATCATTTATAGATAGTTGTTTTTTTAAAAACACTATAAAATGGTATGCAGAAGAAAGTCAAGACGGAAAGACAATAGAAGCTAAAACCAAAAAGAACAAGGCACGATTTAGTATTGAGTTTGATACTCTAGGAAACCCTATCGATATTGAGAAAACTATACATTTTAAAACACTTCCTAAGGAAACAAAAACAAATATTACTCGTCCATTAGATTCTGTTTTTACCAAATATACTATTGTCAAAACACAAATACAATGGAAATCAGATCGACAAACATTATTAAGTTTGATGCAGGAAAAAGCATCAAAAGATTCTTATACCACCCTTTATGAGATTGTCATAAAAGGTAAAAGAGAAAAAAATTATCATTTGTATGAAGTCTTAATTGATCCAAAGGGAACTATTATAAAATTTCTTGAGATCGTACAGCGTAATTCTGATAATATACAGTTTTAGTCATGCATAACACCACCATAAAAATTCTATTTCTAGTTTTGTGTATCAATTTACTAACACATGATATACTCGCTCAAAGTGAATTCTCAAGTGGTATACTTCCCAAATTCACATTATCTTCAAAACTTTCTAATCGTACAAAATTAATTAATGCCATAGAATCACGACAAGTATTCATCGATGATACAGAAGAAAATTCATTTCAATATTCTTATATTCTTACTGATTTAACTTCTCTGATTTCTACAAAAATTGGAGCTCATGGAGTGCTTAATGGTGGATATTTATTTAGAATAAAGGATGATGAGATTATTCATCGCACAATTCAACAGTACAATTATGTTCAACTACTTCATGTAGGCCGAATTGGTCATCGCTTGGCAACAGATCAAACTTTTACGAGTAATGAAGCTCCAGAATTTCGTTTGAGATATAGAGTAACCTATGAAAAACCGTTATCAGGAGAACAAATTGACTCCAAAGAATTCTATCTTAAGTTTAGTAACGAATATCTTGGATCATATCAACAAAATGAAACAGATTTAGAAATCAGACTTCTGCCTTTTCTGGGATACGAGTTCAATAGAAGAAGTAAGACTGAATTTGGTTTAGACTATCGAATTAGTAATTTCTTTAATTCTGATACCAAACATAAACTTTGGGTAAGTATACATTGGCTCTATACCATTGATATACGTAAAAAGAAATAACTTTTATTCTTAGTATTATTTACCTCAACAAGGAAAATATTTATTACTTCATAAATTCTTCTTCTCCTTTTCCTTTGTAAACACAGGCTTTCACCTCTTACCGACATGTTTTCTATTTTTTTTCACTCTTGCGTGTAACAATTCATTGTGTTCTGCATCAAAGGGAAAAATAAATCTTAAAAACAATAAAAAACATGAAAACATTAAAAATCACCATTGTATTATTAGCAATCGTTAGTTTGGGATTTGGTCAAACATCAGCTTTTAAAGTTAAAGTTGTAGGAAAAGGAACTCCGGTATTATTTTTACCTGGGTTTACAACTCCCGGATCTATTTGGGAGGAGACTGTTGATCATTTAACTTCAAAAAATGAGGCTCATCTTATTTCTTATGCAGGTTTTAATGGTAATCAACCTATCCCAATGCCCTGGTATGACACCATAAAAAAAGAATTGATAACCTATATCAAAACTAAAAACCTAACTAATGTCAAAATAATCGGACATAGTATGGGAGGAAATCTAGCTACCGATCTTGCTGCGGCATTACCTGATACTATAACTAGTATGATTATCGTAGATGCAATACCCTGTATGCGTGAGCTTATGATGCCAGGAGTCCCAGAAAGTAATATACAATACGAAAGTCCTTATAATAAGCAGATACTTGCTATGGAAGAAGCACAATTTAAACAAACTGCGACTATGATGGCTCAAAATATGACGAATAAAAAAGAAAAAGTAAATACTTTGATCCATTGGATTATGGAGGCAGATCGTAAAACTTATGTTTATGGATATACCGATTTATTAAAACTAGATTTAAGAAGAGTACTTAATAAGGTTACTGCAAAAACTCTAATTTTAGGTGCATCATTCCCCAACGTCGAAATTGCAAAATCCAATTATGAAAAACAATATGCTACCTTAACAAACAAAACCATAAAAATGGCATCAGACAGTAAACACTTCATTATGTTTGACCAACCAGAATGGTTTTATGCACAAGTAAATGCATTTTTAGCAAATGAGTAAAAAGAATCAACAACTTTTCGAAACCGTGTATCGAGAATGTTATCCTATGGTACGACAAATGTGCCTGGGTTTCATGAAAGGAAATATTGATCTGGCCAATGATCTTTCACAAGAAGTATTCATTAACATCTGGAATGCTCTTCTTAATTTCAAAGGCAAATCCACTCATAAAACATGGGTATATCGAATAACTGTAAACACATGTCTTCAATACATTAGAAAAGAAAAAAAGAAAAATCGACTATCCATGGATAAAATAGAACACGCATTGGTTGATGAATCTCAAAATCCAGAACCTGATCAGGAACAAGGATTATACAAAGCCATCGGACAATTAGAAGAACTGGATAGATTAATGATCATGATGGTATTAGAAGGGCAAGATTATGATACGATATCTAATGTTCTAGGTATCAAACCTACTAATGTTAGGGTAAAAATTCACAGAATAAAAAAACGTCTTAAAAAAATATTAGAACATGAAAAATGAATTTGATGAATTACAAAGCAAATGGCTCAAAGAAAAAAAAGATATAGAAAATAGTCCCGAAGTAATTAATAAAACTTTAGTTTCTATAACTGCAAAGAAAAATTCTGGTATCCGTTTTCATTATGGCAACATCGCTGTATTATCTATTACTTTAATCGGTATTGCCGCTTTTTTCTACTTTGTTGCTCCAGTAAAAGAAACCTTAAGTAGAATTGGAGTAACGCTTATGTTAGGAGGATTATTGACCAGAATTGTAATAGAATATATAAGCGTATTAAAATCAAAGAAAATTGATCTCATAGATAGTGTACTAGAAGCAACAAACAACACCATTACTTTTCATAAATTCAGAAAGCAAATTCATGGCCCGGTAACTATCATTATTGTAGCATTATACTCTATAGGGTTTTATATAATCACTCCAGAATTTAGTCTCTATTTCAGTACCTGGAAAATGATTCTCATAGATGCTTCTTATATTATCGGAGCTATTATCTTTATTAGTTTTATCAGAAAAAGTATTAAAAAAGAAATTAAAACATTGTTAGAAATTATTGAGTTAAGAAATAAAATGGTAGAAGAAACAGAAACAGTTTGATTATAAAAATAAACCGCAACCTTTCATAAAATTATACATCTATAGTATATAAGCAATCAAATTACAAATCACTAATCGTTCTTTAATGAAAATTTTTCATCGTATATGGTTTGTAGCATTAATATGTACATCATGTAATTTTGATGATAATGGTAATAGTTCAATAAAACTAGAGTTGAAAAGTGTAGTATAAGTAAGTATTACTAATCCCAAATTCACTATTTCGGTTTATGGTATTGATAATAGCTATGCAGATGTTACGGCCACACTAATCACTACTCAAAACTTTGAGTCTAATGAACTACCTGTGACTATAGCGCTTACAATTCCATCTAATCCAGAGTCTATGATAGAACCCAATACAGGAAATGGAGATCTGCTATATTATCTAGCTGTAAAATGGGATAATGACAACAATAATAAAATATGTAATAGAGATATTTCTATTGATTATAATACAGAAACTGATTTTATTAATTTAAACCCTCTGGTCATTCAAGAAGTATTTGTTTCTGAAATTAAGACACTCCCCTGCGAGTAAAACAGAACAAACATTAAGGAGCACATATATTTAGATTTTTAAACTCTTTTTTGAAGATACCTTATCTTTACTACAAAAATATCAGAGCGCTTTACCTACAAACATTACTTCTTTATAATATCTGTCCCGATACTGTGCATACTTGTCCTTCTACAAGAGTATGTATAAGTTTAACTTTGACCTAGTTTAAACTATTTTTTATTACATCATTAAATTAATCAAAAAACAATGTCAAAGTTAATCGTATCCCTCATTTTTTTTATTACCATATCAGCAACATCAAAGACATCGATACAACAATCGCAAAAGATATATGTCTGTCCTCCTTGTGCCAGTAGTTGTGATACTATAAAATTTAACAAACCCCTAATTTGTCCTCACTGCAATATGAAACTTATCGCAAAAGAAGAATTAAAAAAAGACACTCTTAAAAGGAAAAAAATAGCCTTCTATTTGCAACCTGGTGTAGAAATACTAGATTTTGGCGGACCAATGGAAGTATTTGCTTATGCCAATTTTGAAGTATTTACGGTTTCAAAAACTAAAGATCCCATTACATCACAAGGAATATTAAAAATACTCCCTGACTATAGTCATAAAGATGCTCCTCAAGCAGATATTTTAGCTTTTTTTGGAGGTAATAATTCTGCTTTTAACGATCCAGAAGTAATTAATTGGATCAAAACCCAAGAAAAAACCGAATATCATTTCTCTGTATGTACCGGAGCTTTTGCTCTAGCCAAATCTGGAGTTTTAAAAGGTAAAACAGCCACTACGTTTCATAGTGCATTAGACAAACTAGAAAAAGAATATCCAGAAATCAATGTCAGAAAAGATGTAAGGTTTGTAGATAACGGAAAAGTAATCACTACCGCTGGTATTTCTGCGGGTATCGATGGAGCATTACACCTTGTAGCAAAACTAAAAGGTTTTAATGAAGCTAGGAAAATAGCATATTATATGGAATATGATAAGTGGGTTCCTGGGGAAGGGTTAATATTATCTGATGATAACCCCTATAAAGAATTAGACGATAGTCAAAGTTTAGAAATTTATACGGGAGTATATAAGTATCTAAATAACACTACCGTAGAGCTAAAAATTAATCCACGAGAAAAATCATTGTACGCTATAATCGATAGTATGAAGCATCCAATTTTTCATGTAAACAATACTACATTTACAGACATAGGTAATACTGAAATAATTACTTTTACAATGGATAAAAACAAGAAAATAACTGGTTTTACATCCTCAGAACATCCTAACACTATATTTCACAGGTTAAATAAATAACTATTATAATAACTTAAGCCTCCTCTTTCTTATACAATAAGATTAGTAATATAATCGATTTTCTAATGAATGTATAAATTAAGGATAACTCCTCGCTAGTTTCAAAAAATTAGTGAGGATGTCATACCCTTTAGGATTATAACAGTTTTTCCTGCAGTATATTTAAGTCTTCTGGCAATCAATATTCTTTTCCTAGCATATACAAAGTAAATCCCTGCGCCAAAAACAAGCTTCCCGGCAGCAGGGACGCCTCATCATCATGCAGGGAAGCATTACCAGAGTGCCGGGAGCTATCAATCTATTGCCGGGAGGCATGAGATAGCCGCCGGGAGAGGTCATCTCTATACCAGGAAGCAGTAAACTACTGCCGGGGCGAGTGATATCAAGGGATTATTTTTTATAATACCTGCTTATATATCCTTTAAATCGATCTGGTTGATCTTTAAACACATATTTACCCGCATCCCGCACCTCATCTACTGCTTCTTTTAAATGTGTAAAGGCTTTATCACGCAACAGTTTGGCAGAAGAGTTTTCTAGAATAGCTCCGTTAGCTTTGGCAAGCAGTTCTGCCATAGTATTAGACAGATTTGCCGCTGTATCTAGTTTGGTAAGTTTAAATTTTACCTTATCAAGTTCTTGGCTATTACTTTTGCCCAATACGCTAAGATCACTAAGATCTTGTATCATATCAGCATTACCGACCCCATTGGCAATCTCACGTACTCGACCTAACAAATCGACACGTTTTCTAAACGCATATCTAAAATCATCTAGCAGATCATCTCTAAGCTCGTAGGCTTTTGGAGATTCTTCTTTCCAGGTTTTATTGGCTTCTTCCTGCCCATAGCGTTCACTAACCCATACCGATTGGGCATGACGCAATGCTCCTGCACGAATAGGTAACTCCTCGGCATAGCTATCCCAGATCAAACCTGAGTTATTCACCAGGTCATTTTTATCAAGGGTAGCCCATACATAAAGATTTTCTGCTTCTTGCAGGATATTATCTACCGGTATATTAGGTGTTTTTACTTCATCTGCCGACATGGCATTAAAAACAGGGAGCTTTTGCTCAAAATTGTCTTTAGACATCATTGTTTGTTTTAAAATGTTATTATTAATTTAACTACAAGGATAAGAGATAGTAGTTTCAAATTTCGAGACTGACATTAATAATATGATTTTATCCTGTTTTTTTTGAAGGAAACTATATTTTCAATACCAGAACAAAAAAATCTTTCTATTTAAAAAAAATCAATTGATTTAGGCATATTTGACCTGTACCGATTCTTATATTTGGCAATTATAGTAATCATTTTAGGAATTGATAAATAGAATAAAATAAAATTAATGGACAATAACCTTAATCATATCAAAACTAAAGTTTATGATAAATGTTCTCTTAATATTTTAAACTTTAAAACTGAACCCGAAAGTAAAAAATATGATGCTTGTCAATTCGAACTAAACGGAAATGTTATTTTAAGTAGAAGTGCAAAAATTACGCAAAAAAAAATCGGACAATTCGTTACTTTCTGGAAACGAAACAGAAACGGACAAATTGAGCCATATGGCAAATCCGACAAAGTTGATTTTTATATTGTGAATGTTCGAACTGAAAAAGAATTTGGGCAGTTTGTTTTTCCTAAATCTATATTGATAAAGAAAGGAATAATCTCAACAGAACTGAAAGAAGGAAAAAGAGCATTCAGAGTTTATCCAAAATGGGATACTGCAAAAAACAAACAAGCCGAAAAAACTCAAAAATGGCAATTAGATTACTTTTATGAAATAAATGATTCGACGGATTTAAAAAAAGTGTTGGAATTGTATGAAATGAAATAGCTGCAAAAGAAAAAGATACACACCTCTATTTTTTACAATACGTTTATGAGCTATTATAAAACATTCAAAATGTACTGAAGCTTAGAATAATTGAAAATAGATTAAACATTAACTAATGGATTTAATTTTAGATTTCTTTTTAGTAGGAGGCATCTTTATTATAGCTATAATTTTATTCCAGCTATTAAAAACAAAAAATAAAGAACTACCTCAAAAAATATTAGTTATACAGTTTTTTCTTCTTTTGTGTGTCTCCATTTTTTTTTACGCATTACTGCATCGCATTATTTGGTTAATACACCTTTTCTTTTTACCCAATGACATCACCACAACGGTTTTAGGACCTTTATTCTTCTTATATGTGAAATCTTTATTTTTAAAAGAAGATAATCTCGTAAAGAACACTTTAGCACATTTTATACCTGCTTTTCTATTTCTTTCTATCATTACAATTCCGACAATACTATATAATGTCCTCAAAATAGAAGCTCTTGCCTATACACATTCAAATTTTATTCGCATAATTATAAAAATCGAAAATTTATATTTCATACTATATCTATTTCTTTCATTACGATTATTATCAAAATACAGAAAGCTAACAAAATATAAATATTCAAACCTAACACAACATGATTTTAATTGGGTAAAGATTCTGTTCCTTTCGGGACTAAGTATTATAAGTCTTAATGTAGTAATTAAAACCTATGAGTTCTTTTTTACTGATTTTGAATTCAATACAGACTACATTTCTGTTTTATCCATGATAATTTTAGTTATTTATTTGGGCTATCATGGGGTAAATCAATCCAAAGTATTGTTACCATCCTTTTTATTAAATATCGAAACAAAAGATAAAATCAATAACATAAAACACAAAACAATCACCCCTACAAAGAGAGCAGAATTTGAAATCTTAAAAAATAAGCTTGAACTTCTTTTGGCTACAAATCATCCGTATTTAGATGAGGATTTAACATTAGGGAAATTGGCACAACAAATTTCTACAACAGATAAAACACTTTCTACAATGTTAAATCAACATATGAATACTACATTTTATGATTTGATAAATAAATGTCGCGTAGAAGCTGTAAAAGAAAAAATACACTCAAAACAATACAAGAATTATAGCCTTTTTGGAATTGCTTGTGAATGTGGGTTTAAATCCAGAACCAGTTTTAATAGAATTTTTAAAAAAGAAACCAAGTTTTCTCCTTCTGAATATCAAAAAAAAATGCTAGAAAGCTAATATCTCTCTTTTTAACATATTATAACGCACCAATGCTTCCATTGGTCAATCTAAACTTTTATAAATTCATTGATTTGTGGTCAAATTTATAAGTATTAACAATGATGAAAAAGAATATATTGACCCTTTTTTTTTGTAGCCTTACACTAATCGTAAAATCACAAAATACAACTGAAAACATACAAGAACCTAGTGTCGAAAAATCAATATTTGGTATTCAAACAGGATTTGCAGGACTATGGATTTATAATGAATTGAAACTATCAAACCAATTTGTCTTTAGAACCGAATTGGGTTTTGACACTTATGAGAATGATGATTATTATCCTGATGCTGGTTTCTTATTTGTAACTAGTACTTCAATAGAATCTCGTTGGTATTACAACCTAAATAAACGAATAAAAAAATCAAAACGAATAGATCATAATAGTGGTAATTTTTTTACTCTTAAAACTACTTTACGTTTAAATGATCTGCTTATCAAATTTGGAGATGATGCAAAAATAGTATCTAACCTATCTATAATTCCAACTTGGGGAATTAGAAGAAATATTGGAAAACATTTTAACTATGAAACCGGAATTGGAATTGGTTATATTCATTACTTTTCTAAAAACTCTGGATTTATCAAAGACAAAGGAGAAGCTGCAATAAATTTACATTTACGAATTGGATATCAATTTTAATAATAAAAACATTGTAAAGCAATCTGCATATGTACCCTTTTGGAGTATCAACTCAACATATAAGAAATATCACACATAAGCTATTAAAAAACCAAGATATAGTCATTGAAGTCAGATTAAAACAAGCTCTGAGGAAGCAAATACTTTGCAACAGTTCATCCTAGTGGGATTATAATTGATAGCTTTACTAATACAAAATTAAAAAAGACATTATCTAAAAGAATTTTGGTATAAATTGATTAGAAATTCAACAAAACTGTAACATTTTTTGAATCATTGTATCTATAAAACAGATATAGTCATTTTTTCTTTAAAAATGCAGTTATTTATTTTAAACAAACTAATCACAATGAGCTCACAATTTACTTCTTTCACTCGTGTAATAAACTTTCAATCAAACGAACATCTACATATTTCAATCTTTTTTTCAGCGCTAATCACGCTATTATTTACTAATGTTGTTTTTGGTAGTTCTCCTCTACCAAAAGCAGTTACAAAAGATCTGGTTACAATTTCGAATGGAGCTATTGCCTATGCATACCCTATCTCTAATATCAAAATTGATGGAGATATCTCAGACTGGCCCACAGATCTCGAACGTTACTCTATCAATAAATTTCCTTACGGCAAGAATCTCAAAAATAAAAACGACTTTGATGCTTATTTTAATGTAGGATATAACCTTTCTGAGAAAGCATTGTATGTTATTGTTGTTGTAACTGATGAATCTCATGTTGTTGATACATCCGATGAGTCAGATTGGAATACACAAGACAGCTTTAATTTCTACATCGATGAACAGCATTCTCCCAATGGATCAGGTGTTGATTTATATCAGTTTAGTGAATATTTTAAAAACACCAATGATCAATCTGTAAGTTGGGATCCATCAAAAAAAGAAACCAGCTGGGATAATATAGAAATCATATCCAAACGCAATGGTATTACTACTATCTATGAGTGCAAAATAACATTAAATCACACATTAAAAGCTGGTAAATCAATAGGGATTGATCATGTATTTATTGACAAAGATGCAGATGATGATAAAAACTCTAATTCCTTTATCGCCTGGGGAAATGGTGGTGGAAAAAGTAGTGCTCCTGGAAGACTAGGAGATGTAATCCTCATGAAAGAAAAAGAAAAAATTAGTACCATAAAAGGAAAAGTTGTCTGGAAAGATTCAAAACAAAAAAAATACCCTGATCAAATTCGATTTACTGCAAAAAACAATTCTGATCTTTGGATACAAGCAGCAGTAGATTCAACAGGAAATTATACTTTCGACATTCCTATTGGTGAATATATCATTTCTCCTGCAAAAGGAATATTTTATTCTGACGAAAGTCAGTTTAGAGATAAAAAATTAATTAGAATTGACACTCAAAATGAAAAAAGGTATGTAACCGTGATTGCTGATAAAACAATAGATGCCCCAGTTCTTCAACTTTCTGTAGTTCCCAATCCTGACATAATACCAGAAAAAGGAATATTGCATGATTTTGAAACAAATAAAGCAATAATCATCGATAAATTCATTAATACCTATCAAGAGCATTATCAAATCCCAGGAGTCTCACTGGCATTAATCAAAGATGGTAAAGTTGTGTACCATAAAACATACGGAGTAAAAAACACTCTTACTAAAGAAAAAGTAGATGATAAAACATTATTTGAAGCTGCTTCTATTACCAAACCCGTTTTTGGATTTGCTGTTATGAGATTGGTAGAACGGGGAATTCTTAATTTAGATAAACCTTTATATGAATACTTACCTTTTGAAGACATTGCACACGACGATCGATATAAATTGATCACAGCACGCCACGTAATGTCTCATAAGACTGGATTTCCTAATTGGGCATGGATGAATGAAGATGGTAAAATAGATATAAAATTTACTCCAGGAACAAAATATCAATATTCTGGAGAAGGTTTTGAATACTTAAAAAGAGTTGTTGTTCATATTACGGGTAAGGACATCAATACTATACTCAAAGAAGAAGTATTAACTCCACTAGGATTAGAAAACACTTACTTTTCAAAAAACGATTATCTCGCAGAAGTAGTATCTAATGGGCATTTTGATAATCTACCTTCTCAAACCACTTTACCAAACAGTCCTGGTATGGCTTGGAGTATGCATACTGAGGCCAAAACATTCACTAATTTTTTATTAGGGTTATCAGATAAAAAAGGGTTAAAACCTGAAACATATCAGGAAATGTTTAAAGTACAAACCGAGATACCAAAAGATGAAAAGGATACTAGATCAAAAGATTGGCAAGATTATTTTGGATTGAGTATTCACATGCAAAAAACTCCATTTGGTCCAAGTTTTGGGCATGGTGGTAATAATGGAGATTTTAGATGCCTTGCAGTAATGTATCAAGATTTAGATATGGGATTCGTAGTTTTTACTAATAGTAATACTGGAGAAATACTACATGATGATCTTGTAGAATATCTAATTACGGGTAAACAGAAAAAAAAATAGAAATATCGAAGTGATATGAGTGGTATACTAACGTTGCATCTTATTTCTATTGTACTCTTTTAGAGGTCAAACAGAACAAACTACATAATATCATGGTAAATTAGAAGAAGTAATTCTATATGTATTAGTATTTTAATGTTTAGATACAATCTCGACGCAACCTTTTTATAAACATTGCATCTAATAAATAACTAAACCAAGATGCTCAACCATGAAGGGTTTTATATTTACTTTACTTTGCTGTAGTATTATATGTTCTTGCTCTAATAAAGACGAATCAACAACTACTGAATTTGATGCTAAGCAATATCCTCAAAAATGGCAATTAGTTAAGATGTCGGGCAGTATTGCCAATATTCCTCCTGCTATTGGAAAAGATATGGAATGGCAAGAATATTATGTCTTGAAATCTGATAAAACATTTATTAAGTCGAGAGAAGTTAATGCTGTAACAACCAAATTATCGGGCACTTATACTTTCATAACATTAGCAGACGGTACTTATATAGAATTTTTATACCCTGTGAGTAATGTACTTATAGGAAATTGTACTGCAGAGAACAAAGAACTTATAAAAGTTACTTCAAATAACATATTAACAGGAACCTGGTCTGCTTGTGATGGTCCAGGTCTAATATATCAAAGAATAGAATAAGGCTAATTTATATTATTTTTGAACTTAATGTCCCTGAAATAGGGACATTTCTTTATCTGCAAATTTGTAAATTAAAATCAACTTGACACATATGCTAAGCAAGCAGATTTTTATCCAATTATTAATGACGGTTCATATCGTATTGCATCAAAAGACAGTCAATACTATTTACAAAATACTAATTATTAATATTTGCCTTTAACCGAACTACAGAAAACAAAAATAAATAGTGCTTTAGGAAATAAGAAATCATCAAAACAATATTGGAGTCCCAAACAAATAATCTGGCTCAATCAAATCAATAATACTAAAACAAAAAAGGAGATATTATACAATAAAGATTTTGCATATTCCTGGGATAAAAAAAGCAACAATTAATTTTATATTAAGAAAATTGATGATCCGTTTTGTATCATAGTTGAATGTATTTTAGCCTCCCCCTTCTAATCATTACAATTTTATGATCAATACGCTTGTTTATATATATTTTCTAATTTGAAGTGGTTTAATATATTATTTTTGGTATTATTAACATTTATATTATTTATGAATTCATACCCTGAACTATATTTTAAAAATGATCTGGAATGGCGTTCTTGGCTCCATGAGAATCATCATATGTCTCAAGGAGTATACTTAATCTTTTATAAAGTTGAGAGTAAACAACCAAGTATGCGTTGGGAAGAAGCCGTAAAAGTTGCTCTCTGTTATGGTTGGATTGATTCTACCGTTAAAAGACTAGATGATCAGCGTCGTAGACAGTACTTCTGTCCGCGTAAACCCAAAAGTGGTTGGAGTAAAGTTAATAAGAATTATATCATCGAATTAATTAAAAACAATTTAATGCATGAGAGTGGATTGATAAGTATTAATACTGCTAAAAAAAATGGTTCATGGATTGCGCTGGATGATGTTGAAAACGGTATTATTCCTAAAGATTTAAAACAGGCATTTGTTCAAAGTCCAAAAGCTTTTAAGAACTACCAAGGTTTTGCAAAAGGATATCGAAAAAGTTACCTCTATTGGCTCTATAATGCAAAACGTCAGGAAACCCGTGATAAGCGTATTATAGAAATTATTAAACTCTGTGAAGCTAATATAAAATCGAGAGGGACTTGGTAATTCTATTTAAAACATCAATCGTTTTATATTATCCATGTATCTGGGTAAGAAACGTATCAAATTAAAAGTTTAGGTTCTTTAAATCTAGCCTTCAAAAACGTTTTTCTCTGATAAATTAACTGCTCGATTAGCCTTTAATTATATTTTACAAACCACTCTCTGGCGTCGAGATACAGGATTTAGAGATTTATCAATACGAAATAATGTAGGATAGTAGATAGGTTCGTTTTAATTTGACCTATAACTTTGGAAATAAAGAAGTAAAAAAATCCATAAAGGATAAAACGGCAATTGAAGATAAAAACATAAGATTTAAGATTCCTTTTATGCCCAAAATTGCATTAACATCACTTTAAGATATTTTATGTGATAAATCCTTATTTTCGGATTACATAAATTACTATCATTCACAAACACATCATTTCTTTCTTGATATTAGGATTATTAATTATAACAACTATTCAAGTTCAGAATGATAAAAAGAAGAAGAAAAATGGGATATTTCTAATCCAAAAGGAGAATTTAATCATAAGGATCACAAATTTAATACTGATGAAGGTATCTGGGAGAATCTAGATCTAAGTCCAGACAGAGAAACTATTATTTTTGACTTTTTAGGAAGGTATTTACAATATCCACTTGTCTGAAGGAAAAATAAACGTATTACTTACAGGAATTCTTTAGAAAATATTAGAAATACTGAAACAGTAAAATATACCATAGTTAGTGGTAGGTTATTTGATACAAATACTATGAACAAAATAGACAATACTACCAAAAACAGAAATAAATTCTGGTTGGAAAATGCGAACTATAGTAAAGCTTTTGTGTGGCATAAGAAAT
The DNA here is from genome assembly GCA_947498785.1 of uncultured Aquimarina sp. Classification (GTDB taxonomy): domain Bacteria; phylum Bacteroidota; class Bacteroidia; order Flavobacteriales; family Flavobacteriaceae; genus Aquimarina. Next base: position 35,283 of record CANMLS010000014.1, read on the forward strand.
CTCAAAGTTTTATGAGTCTAGGATGTGGTTGTCATATCAGACATAATTAAAAAATACTATATTTATGCAACTTGCTCAAGTAAACATTGCAGAAATGCTAGCTCCAATCAACGATCCTATTATGGAAGATTTTGTAAATAATCTAGATCGTATAAATATATTGGCAGAACAAAGTAAAGGTTTTGTCTGGAGACTTAAAGGAGAGGAAGGTAATGCCACTGCAATTACAGTATTTGATAATCTTTTTTTAATCATTAATATGTCTGTTTGGGAGAATGCCGAAACATTATTTGATTTTGTTTATAAAACAGCTCATTCTGATATCTTAAAACGTAAAAAAGAATGGTTTCATAAAATGCCTCGTATGCATATGGCATTCTGGTATATAGAAGAAGGTCATGAACCTTCCCCCGAAGAAGCCAAAGAGAGGTTATATCATTTACAAGAACATGGAGAAACACCCTATGCCTTCTCTTTTAAAAGTAAATTCACAAGCGAAGATGCACTCCGCTTTAAAAAATTGTAAAAAATGAAAAATTCACTTTTCATACTTCTAACTTTGCTTATTGTATCATGTGCTCAGCCACAAAAACAAGTAAGTAAAACCGCTATTCTAATTACAGATGCAAATATTATTGATGTTGCTAAAGGTACTGTTCTAGAAAGACAACATATAGTAATTGATTCTGGGAAAATCAAAAGAATTTCTGATACCATTGAAAATCCAGAAGGGTATCTTACCAAAATTAACGCTACGGGAAAATATCTTATTCCGGGATTAGCAGAAATGCATGCTCATATTCCTCAGCCAACAACATCATCTAAAGAACGCATTGAAGAAGTTCTATTCTTATATCTTTCTAATGGAATTACAACCATAAGAGGCATGTTGGGGCATCCTTATCATTTAGAATTAAGAGAAAAAGCCAAAACAAGTAAAATACAAAGTCCGAGAATTTTTACATCAAGCCCGTCTCTTAATGGTAACTCAATTAAAACTAAAGAAGAAGCTGTAACCAAAATAACGACATATCAAAAAGAAGGGTATGATTTCTTGAAAATACATCCAGGAATTAAATTAGAAGTATTTGATCAACTAGTAAAGACTGCAAACGAAGTAGGTATTCCTTTTTCTGGACACGTCCCTGTCGATGTAGGAATACGACATGCTATAGAGAGCAAATACGCATCAATTGATCATATCGATGGCTTTCTAGAAGGCTTAGTAGCAGATTCAGAAAATGTAAACCCTGAGGATAATGGGTTTTTTGGGTATAACTTCACACCTTTAGCAGATGAATCAAAAATAGATGAATTAGTTCAATTCGCTAACGATAATAATATTTGGATTGTTCCCACACAAAGTTTATTCGAACGGTGGTTTGCCCCTATTTCTGCAGATGAATTACTTAAAGATCCTGAAATGAAATATATGCCCGCATCAACATTACAGAACTGGAAACAAAGAAAAGCTCAGTATACTGAAGACAACCCTAATTTTAATGAAGCGCAATGGCAACAATTTAATACCATAAGAAGAAAACTACTTAAAAAACTTAGTAGCGGAAATAAAATTCTATTGGGTTCTGATGCTCCTCAATTATTTAATGTTCCAGGGTTTTCTATTCATCATGAAATAAATGGAATGGTAGAGGCCGGGTTAACATCATTAGAGATATTACAATCAGGAACCATCAATCCAGCTCGTTTTTTTGATCAGGAAGATACTTTTGGGCAAATCAAAGAAGGGTTAGAAGCAGATATCGTATTACTGGATTCTAATCCGCTAGAAAACAGCAAAGCTTTAAAACAAGTTTTTGGCGTAATGCTACAAGGGAAATTGATCACAAAAGAGATGATTGATCAAAAACTTCAGGAAATTGTTCAAAATGCTAGTAAAAATTAGGCATAACCATTATTAATACTTCAAAATGAAAACCGTATTCTCTTTATTATCAATTGTATTTGTTTTTTCAATTTCTGCAAAAGCTCAACACATAAAAACTCCTATTGATACAACAATAGTTACTTCACACAACACAACTATAAAAGGAAAAACAATTCCTTATACCGCAACTGTTGGTTTTCAGCCTGTATGGGATGAAACTGGAATCCCCATTGCATCTTTATGCTATACCTATTATAAAAAATCGGATGTCAAAAATGATGAAAATCGACCATTATTAATATCATTTAATGGAGGCCCTGGTTCTGCTTCAGTTTGGATGCATATCGCATATACTGGCCCTCGTATTCTTAAAATAGATGATGAAGGGTTCCCGATACAACCATATGGAATTAAAGCTAATCCCAATTCTGTACTAGATGTTGCTGATATCGTATTTGTAAATCCGGTAAATACAGGATACTCTAGAATGATCCCCGATAAGGATGGAAAAATGCCCGATAAAAAATTGTTTTTCGGAGTAAATGAAGATGTAAAATACTTGGCAGATTGGATCAATACATTTGTGACTCGAAATAATCGTTGGAGATCTCCAAAATATCTTATAGGAGAAAGTTATGGTACCACTAGAGTTTCTGGTTTAGCTCTAGAACTTCAAAATCGTCAATGGATGTATCTTAACGGGGTAATACTGGTCTCTCCTACCCAAATTGGTTTCAAATTTGCTGGCCCTGTAGAGGTGGCGAATCGCCTTCCTTATTTTACCGCAGCCGCATGGTATCATAAGATGTTACCTCCAGAACTTCAAAGCAAAGATTTATTAGAGGTTTTGCCAGAAGTCGAACAATATACAATCAATGAATTACTTCCATTAATAGTAAAGAGTGGATATCTTGATGCTTCCAAAAAAGAAGAAGTAATCGCTAAGATGTCTTACTATTCTGGTCTTTCCAAAAAAACAATTCGTCAACATAATCTAGAAGTACCAAAATCTTATTTTTGGAAAGATCTTTTGCGTGACAAGGAAGGATATACTATTGGTAGATTAGACTCTCGATACAAAGGTATGGATATCAAAGAAGCTGGAGAAAATCCAGACTATAATAGTGAATTAACTTCGTGGCTCCATGCATTTACTCCTGCTATAAACTATTATTACAGCCAGGAGCTAAAATTTAAAACAGATCTAAAATACAATATGTTTGGTCCTGTTAGACCCTGGAATAGAAGTAAAGACAATCGTACTGGAGAAAATTTAAGAACAGCAATGGCTATGAATGCCAATTTATATACAATGATACAATCTGGATATTATGATGGTGCAACCACTTACTTTAATGCGAAATATGTAATGTGGCAATTAAACGCCAACGGAAAACTTACTGATCGTCTTAGTTTTAAAGGATATCGAAGTGGACATATGATGTATCTACGCAATGAGGATCTAATTCAAGCAAATGATGACATTAGAGCATTTATAACCAAGTCATCATCTAATATTAATAAAGGATCAAAATACTAACTTATGACGGCTATAAAAAAAATCAAACCATTAGGCTTTCCCTGGGAAACCAGTGATCCTTTTTTATTTTGTGCGTATCATGAAGATCAATACCCCAAGGGAAATGGGCAACTAGGACCAGATGCTTCACTTGAAGGACGAAATATTGGCCAGGATTTTACCCTAAAAGATGGATGGCGTATGTATCACGGCACCAAAATACCTGGTTTTCCAGCACATCCTCACAGAGGCTTTGAGACCATAACCATAGTACAAAAAGGATTAGTCGACCATTCTGATTCCTTGGGAGCGGCTGGACGCTTTGGAAATGGTGATGTACAATGGATGACAGCGGGTAAAGGCGTGCAACATTCTGAAATGTTTCCATTATTAAATACTAAAGAAGAAAATCCTTTTCTATTATTTCAAATTTGGCTTAATCTTCCTAGAGACAAAAAAATGGTGAAGCCTCATTTTAAAATGTTATGGAATGAAGAAATTCCAAAAATCAATGTGATTGATGATCATGAAAACAATACTGAAATTACCTTAATTGCGGGAAAACTTGATGGTGAAATCGCACCCCAACCAGCTCCAGATTCCTGGGCCGCAGATCCACAAAATGAAATAGCAATATGGACTATAAAAATGGAACCCAATGCTACCTATACTTTTCCTAAAGCATCCACAGGGCTTAGCAGGTCATTGTATTTTTTTAAAGGAAAAGAAATCGTTGCAGAAGAATATACTATACCCGTTGATCATGAAATAGTATTAGAATCTGATCAGGAAATAACTATTAAAAACACTGATCATGAAGGGCACTTATTGCTGTTGCAAGGGAAACCTATTAATGAACCTGTAGTAAAACATGGACCGTTCGTTATGAATAGTCAAATAGAAATTAGAGAGGCTATACAAGAATATCAACAAACTGAATTTGGAGGTTGGCCCTGGTCTGGTTACGATCATGTACATACCCCTTCAAAAGGAAGATTTGCATTGTATCCAGATGGCACCGAAATAAACAAATAATGAGCTTAAACCGATGAAAAACACCATTATTTCACTATCATTAACTTAGCTGATACTACATAATTGTATTTGTTTTATGAATAAGATTGTTCTTTTTTTGATAGTGTTCCTATTAAATGGTATCTTTATTAATAAGGGGAAGAAAAGTAATTGGTATTTAGATAACGACTATGTTAAAAAGAATACAATATATTTTTCTTTTGTTACTTGTACTAGTAAGTTTATTTTCTTGTTCTAAATCTCAAATACTTACAGAAAATGAAAAAAATTGGTTACAAGCCAATGATAGTATTTCTGTTGGGGTGTTTCCATATTATGCCCCTTATCAATTTATTAATGAGAATGAAACAATAGATGGTATTTTGATCGATTACTTAACATTGATTGAGGACAAAATAGATCATAAATTTCGAAAAAAGTTATATACCAATTGGGAACAATTATTAAATGATGCAAAAAGTAATAAAGTTGATATCATATTAGAAATACAACAAACCAATAAACGTAGTTCCTACCTTGAATTCTATTCTAAACTTTTTGAATCCCCTTACTCGATTATAACCAGAAAAGATTCTTCTTATGGGTCAAATCTTAAAGATTTTTTTGATAAAACCATAACAGTTCCTAAAGACTATGGTATACACGAAATTCTTACAGAGAAAGAAAAGAATCTAACTATTTCTACTGAAATTGACGACATAACTTGTCTAAAGCACCTAAATTCGGGTAAATATCATGCTTATATTGGTCCAAAAGCAGTTGCTAATTATTTAACTAATACAGAGAATCTGGATAATCTTAAAATAGTTTCTGAGACAAAATACAACTATTCTCCTAGTATTGCAGTACAGAAAGATAATGAGATACTTAACCAAATTTTTTCAAAAATCACCAAAAGTATAACCGATAATGAAAAAGAAATCATTTTTGACAACTGGTTATATAATGCCATTATTCCATTCTATAAAAAACCAAGCTTTTGGATAGTACTTACAGGAATTATTCTTCTTTCTTTTATTATAATTCTTCTACTTAATCGATATCTTAAGTACTTGATTAGACAAAAAACCAAAGAATTAAATATAGCAAAAGAACGTGCAGAAGAAAGTAATAAATTAAAAACAGCATTTATTCATAATATATCTCATGAAGTGCGTACTCCAATGAATGGTATTATTGGTTTTTCAGAGTTAATTAATGATCCTAATATCACCCCAGACAAACAAAAAGAATATTCAAAAATCATTATAGATAGTAGTAATCAATTAATCAATATTATAGATGACATTATTGAAATCTCAAAACTAGAAACCAATCAAGTCGAGGTTCGTTTTGAAGAAATGAATCTTAACCAAATATTGCAAATGCAATTTACTAATTTTCAAAGCAAAGCTATTCTTAAAAATATTGCTATTCATCTCAATACTTCTCTTACAGATGACCAAGGCATTATATTAATGGACAAATTAAAAATCAATAGAATTTTATATAATCTTATTGATAATGCCATTAAATTTACAAACAAAGGTAGTATTGAAATCTTTTGTAAAATAATAGACAATCATATCCTTATCAAAATTATTGATACAGGAATTGGTATTAAACCACAAGATCAGGAATTAATCTTTAGAAACTTTTCGCAATCTGAAAAAGAAGTTACAAAAAGCTATGACGGACTTGGTTTAGGGTTATCTATTGCTTTAAAAAACGCAAAATTGATTAATGGAAATATTTCATTTACTTCGATGCTTAACAAAGGGTCTACTTTTACTTTAAAGATCCCATATCACCCTATCCTAGATCCTAATAAAAATAATGTTTATGACATTTCTGAAACCAAATCAAACACTCTAATAAAGCAGGTTATTTTGATTGCAGAAGATGGTGATATCAACTTTTTATTTTTAAAAACTATTTTATTGAAAATGAAAGGATACAAATTTGTTATTCACCGTGCAGAAAATGGTAAAGAAGCTGTAGAAATCTGTGAAGACAACAAATTTATAGACTTAGTTTTAATGGATATAAGAATGCCTATTATGGATGGGTATACTGCAACAAGAAAGATAAAAAAAATAAGACCTGGTCTTCCTATAGTAGCACAAACCGCATATTCGACAAAAGAAGATATTGAAAAAGCATTAGAAGCTGGATGTGATGATTTTGTTTCTAAACCTGTAGATCGAAAACTTCTGAAACCCATCATTAATAAATACTTTTCTGTATTTGCTAAATCAAAATTGACATAAATGTCTCTCAAGCATCAGTATTTGGGTTTTACAAATAGTACTTCATTATTAAAAAGTGAGACATCATCTTATTTCACTATTTTTAATTTTGAAGAATTAACCAAAAACACAATTCATCCTGAAAACATAGAAATTAACATTAGAGAAAATGAGGTTTTAGGTAAACGTGTAGAGCATTTTTTTGAATATTGTATTACTATATCCAAACGTTTCGATATTCTTGCAAAAAATATTCAGGTATTCGATGATAAAATTACAATTGGAGAGTTAGATTTTATTGTTAAAGATCTTCAACAAAATAAAGTATTACATATAGAACTCGTTTGTAAGTTTTATGTTTATGATACCACACTAGGAGATGGACTTGAAAGGTGGACAGGTCCAAATCGAAAAGATTCATTGCTTCAAAAAGTAAAAAAACTAACCTTAAAACAGTTTCCACTACTTTATAAAAAAGAAACCAAACCTATTTTAGAAAACCTACATCTTGACTCATCAAAAATTGATCAGCAGGTTTGTTTTATATCATACTTGTTTATTCCTTTTATTTTAAAGAATGATACTTTTCCTTTTATAAACAATAAATGTATTGTTGGTTTTTGGATAAAATCAAATGCTTTTACTATTGAAGAATATGGAGGTTCTCAATTTTATTTACCTCAAAAAAAAGATTGGATTTCTAATCCAAAATATTGTACTACTTGGCTTTCTTTTGAAGAAATCTTACCACAAATACAATCCTCACTTTCGCAAAAAAAATCTCCACTTCTTTGGATGAAAGAAAATGAAGATTCTTTTATACGATTCTTTGTCGTTTGGTGGTAATTATACATTATAAACCACTGATATAGCTCCCGTAAAGATCTTTGAACCTAAATCCTTCTGACAATCTATATTTACTTAGTTTTTTATATTCTACTAATCCCCACAATAAGAACTCTTTCATAAAATAACAATCTTCTTTACTCAATTCTGGTTGATACTTTATAATTAGATCATTAAGTGGTTCTATAGCATCTAGTTTTTCCTTATATATTGCATCAGATACATCGTCCAACAATTCAAATCCACTTTCTTCAAAAAACCAGTTTATTAATTCTTGGTAAGGGCTTTCATAATCTTGCTTTTCTAGTTTTTCTATATTTGGAAAATAATCAGGGAACAGTGTTTTTATTGCGTTTGCTATCAAAGAATGTGCTACAGATGCAGCTCCCTCCTGCTCTCCTTCGTATACTAGCTCTACTTTACCTGTGATCGCTGGAATAATACCAACAAAATCACTTAATCGTAGTAAAGTCGTACTATCTCCAGATTGCAAAGCTCGGTATTCTGCTGTACTTAATAAATTTTCATAGGCAGTAATACTCATCCTTGCACTTATGCCACTTTTATGATCAATAAACTCACTTTCTCTCGCTTGAAAACTAATCTGTTCTAATATGTCTTTTGCCATATCTGGCACATAAACCAATTTTGATTGTCTTGTATCCAGTTTAGCTTCTTGTTGTGTGATTGTTTTTGCTACTTCTATAGTTTCAGGATAATGCGTTAAGATTTGTGATCCAATCCTATCTTTCAATGGTGTTACAATACTTCCTCGATTGGTATAATCTTCTGGATTTGCTGTAAATACAAACTGCATATCGAGTGGTAACCTAAGTTTAAATCCTCTAATCTGAATATCACCTTCTTGTAAAATATTGAATAATGCTACCTGAATACGTGCTTGTAAATCTGGTAATTCATTAATTACAAAAATACTTCTATTGGCTCTAGGGATCATACCAAAATGAATCACTCTATCATCAGCATAGCTTAATTTTAGGTTTGCTGCTTTTATTGGATCTACATCACCAATAATATCTGCTACCGTAACATCTGGGGTAGCTAGTTTTTCAGAAAAACGTTCTGATCTATGTAACCAGCTAATTGGGGTATCATCCCCTTTTTCTTCGATTAAATTAGTTGCATACCTTGAGATAGGATGAAAAGGATCATCATTAATTTCTGATCCATCTACAATAGGAATCCATTCATCCAACAAGTTAATCATTTGTCTCGCCAGTCTAGTTTTTGCCTGACCTCTTAAACCTAATAAATTAATATTATGTCTAGAAAGAATAGCTCTCTCTAATTCGGGGATGACTGTATTTTCATAACCATGAATTCCTGTAAAGGTTTTTTCTTTATTACCGATTTTTGTCCTCAGGTTATTTCTAAGTTCGTCTTTAATAGATATACTTTTATACCCTTCTTTTTTTAATTGTCCAAGCGTATTTATTTTTTCAATTTTCATTTATTTCGAAATTTTTCTTTTTCTTTTTTTTAGTATTATTTTCTAATCTGTAAAGTGCTATCCTTTGATTCTTTTTTTTCTATTGGTTTCATAATCCTCAAAAATCATTTCTCCTAACCCTTTTAATCCAGTATAAAATGCTTTTCCTTGATTTGCATATGTGAACTCTCGTACAAATTGCATCAAATAAGGATCTTGAGCAATCATAAATGTAGTAATCGGGATATGTAATTTCCTAGCTTGCTGAGCCATCATATAACATTTATTTACAATATGCTTATCTAGACCATTACTATTTTTATAATACTGTCCGTCTGGCATTATTAAACAACTAGGTTTACCATCTGTTATCATAAAAATCTGCTTGTTGGTATTGCGTTTTCTTCGCAACATATCCATTGCTAATTGTAGACCTGCTACGGTATTAGTATGATATGGCCCAACCTGTAAATATGGTAAGTCTTTAATAGCAATTGGCCAGGCATCATTACCAAAAACCAATATATCCAATGTATCTTTGGGGTATCGTGTAGTGATTAATTCGGCCAATGCCATAGCAACTTTTTTGGCTGGAGTGATTCGATCTTCTCCATATAAAATCATACTATGGCTAATGTCAATCATTAATACCGTACTCATTTGAGCTTTAAACTGTGTTTCTTCAACGACTAGATCTTCTTCTGTTAGATTTAAGTCTCCAATACCATGATTAATTTGAGCATTTTTTAAACTTTCTGTCATGGATATTCGTTCCAGAGAATCTCCATATTGATAGTTTCTAAATTCCCCAGAGTGTTCATCTCCTCTACCGACATAATTTGTTCTATGATTACCTGTTCCACTTCGTTTCAATTTTCCAAAAATCTGATCCAATGCTCTTTTTCGAATAGCCTGTTCTGCTTTGGGGGTAATCGACATTCCTCCTTTACCATTTTTATCAATCTCTTCACGGATATACCCTTTCTTCTTTAAATCCTCTACAAAGTCATCTAATGTATATTTTTCATCTGTTAACTCATACTCTTTATCCAATTCTTTCATCCAATCCAAAGCTTCATCAAGATCACCAGAAGTATGAGTGATAATTTCCTGAAAAATATCAAAAAGCTTATCGAACGGAGATTGTTCGGGAGCTTCATAGGCTTTAAAGGTAAAGCCCCTTTTTAAAAAATCTTTTTTCTTTTTCATCTGTTAAAGTTACTATATTTTGTAAAAGATTACTGCGAATCGACCTTTGAAGAAATCAGAATTAACATTTGTTTTGGATAATTGAAACCAAAAATAGTCTCTTACTTATTCCCAAAATTGCAATCATCAGCATTTATTATCTTTGAATAGAGCAGATATTCTTTAAGTTTATGTTACTCACATTTATTTTTGTTAACATATCTTATCTCTTTTCACACATAAAAAAATTAATTTTCACAACATTACTATTTCTTTTAGTAGTCCCTATTATTGCATAGGATAATATCGAAAAAGTAAAATCTACTGTTTCTAAAACTGAAATCGAAGGTCATATTTTTTTTATATTTCTTTGATAAAAAGCATCTTAGAAATAAACAGTAATCAACAAGATTAGAAATTAATTTAGTGTAAACCTTGATCTTTAACTTGTGTAAACCATCTCCCATTACCAACATAGAACAACTGTCGAAAAAGATATCATTGATGCAGCTCTTAAATTTGGATTAAAAGCAATTGATGATCCAGCTCTGGAATAAGGATTATTTGACCGATCAGATAATGTTAATTCTGCTGCAAAAGGTATTCCTGCTCTAACATTTAGTATGGGATTCACCGCTTTTGATGAAGAAATCACCAAATATTATTATCAGGTTACTGATAACCCAGATACCTTGGATTATGAATATTTACTAAAGTTTTTTCAATCTTATGTTTTGGCATGTAGAAATATTACTAATAATTCAGAAACTCCTTTTTGGGTCAATGGAGATAAATACTATGAAGCTGGTAAAAAAATTATACAAAAAATAGCTTTTCACTATTATTAAAATTGAATTTTAATAAATTAATTGTTAAAATTTTACATAAAACAAATTAATTAGTATTTTTTATTATCATTTTAACATAATAATAATAAAAAAAGGTTAACAATTTTTTAACTTTATAAAACCCCTCATTGAGATGATCATTAATAAACTACAAAAATATATATGACAATAAATGTAAACTCAATGTAATTACATAAACAACATAGTATGTAATTACCTAAATCGTCAGAATATGAAAAATTACATACTACCCCTTTTAATACTTTATTCCTTTTTTCTGTATCCAAATACGAATACCCATAAGGGTTTACATATATTCTCAATTGAATATCTACAAAATCCTAAAGACCGTAAACTTTCTACTGAAGAAGTAAAACAGAGAGGTCTTGATTTATTAGCTAGTCAAGTTATTGAAAATATTGACAAAATTGATTTACGAAAAACTGCAAGATCTGCCATATTTGAAACTTCATATGGTTTTAGATGGAAAATGGTTAATCTACATACAGGTAAAATATATATCATTAAAGTGAATAAAGATTTCAGACTTATTTCGGCAAGAAACAGTGATAATTCTAAGATCATGACTCCTTAGTAAAACATTGAAACTAATTAAAAAAGTTTAAAATTATCTTTTGAAGCTTCTTTATAAACTTTTTACTTCAGCTAGCTTGCTAGCTGGAAAAGGTATCTATTGATAACTAATACTATCATTACCTACTTCTAGACTTACCATGTTGATTTTAAATCGAAGATAATTTTCAAAACCATTATAAGTGACAATAACAATTTCATTTGTATAAATCATATCATCGTTCAATGCTATATAAAATAAATCACTAATAAATATCCCATTAATAGATATAGTGATACCTGGCTGGTTAGAACGGATTGATTTCTCAAGTAAATTTGAACCATACTTTTGACCGATAAAGTAATAATTAAACTGAACCACTATGGACTTTAAGTCCATAGTGGTTCAGTTAATATCCGTTAGGTTTTATATAAATACGCAATGCTATGAACAATATCTTTTTATGATATTACTTCTATTTTGGAGTTTGTGCAACTTTGTCTAACTTCACAAAAAGTTATTCATATGAAATGATTTCTTAATACGTATTACTATATCATGAATATAAGTATCAAAAAAATAGGGATCATATCTGGCCCTTTAACTTTTACTCTTGTACTATTCTTTTTTCACCCTGAAGGCTTAAACAAGGAAGCTAATGCTATATTGGCAAGTACTCTATGGGTAGCTATTTGGTGGATTACCGAAGCAATTCCTATTGCTGCTACTTCATTATTACCTATAATTTTATTTCCACTTTCTGGTGGATTAGATATAAAAACAACTACTGCTGCATTTGGTAATCATAATGTCTTTTTATATGCTGGTGGATTCATATTGGCTATAGGAATAGAAAGATGGAATTTACATAAACGAATTGCATTAAACATCATTAATCTTATCGGTACAGACGTCAAAAATATGATACTTGGTTTTATGATTGCAACAGCTTTTTTGTCCATGTGGATTTCTAATACTGCGACATCTGTGATGATGTTACCAATAGGAATTGCAATTATTAGCCAGCTTGCAGATAATCCAAATACGACTGAAAATGAAAACAAAATATTTGGAAAAGCACTAATGCTTGCCATTGCTTATAGTGCATCTATTGGTGGAGTTGCATCATTAATTGGAACTCCTACCAATCTTATTTTGGCTGGTGTTGTTAAGGAGATTTATGATTTTGAAATTACGTTTACTAATTGGATCGTCATAGGGCTACCTATTTCGGCACTTATGCTTTTTATTTGTTGGCGATATTTGGTACAAATAGCATTTACATTTAAACAAAAAGAATTTCCTGGAGGAAAAGACGAAGTAAAAAAGCAACTAAAAGAACTTGGTAGCATATCTTTTGAAGAAAAGTTAGTACTAGGTGTTTTTATGTTTACCGCTTTTGCATGGATTACCAGATCCTTTTTATTACAACCTATTTTCTCTGCGATTGATGATACCATAATTGCTATAACTGCTGCAATTCTTCTCTTTCTTCTTCCTAGTAGTAAAAAAGGAAAAGCCTTAATGAATTGGGAATCTGCAGTTAAATTACCGTGGGGGGTTTTATTACTTTTTGGAGGAGGGTTAGCTTTGGCTGCTGGTTTTAAAACATCTGGTCTCGCCATATGGATCGGAACTCAAATGACTCTATTGCAAGGAGTTTACCTTATTACATTACTAGTATTTATTGTCACAGCAGTAAACTTTTTAACCGAAATCACATCTAATGTTGCCACTACTTCAATGTTATTACCCGTTCTGGCATCTATGTCTCTATCGCTTGATGTACATCCCTTTATATTGATGGTAGGAGCTACTATTGCTGCTTCGTGCGCATTTATGCTTCCTGTAGCAACACCTCCAAATGCTGTTGTGTTTGGTGCTGGATTCCTAACTATTCCAGATATGATGAAAAAAGGGTTTTGGTTAAATATGATATCTATTATACTTATTGTAATAATAACATACTACTTATTACCCTATTTTTGGAATTTTGAACCTACGTCCTTTCCACAAGAATTTAAAAAGGTATAATTCTAAAACCTCTTACCTATCTTGATGCAATAGTGATTAAAATTTCTTTATTGTTTTTGAGAATTTATCCTAACATCCTCTGTACTTCTTCAAAACTTTCCATATACTCCCAGTATATAATTCTATCATAAGCATATTGTATTAAAATATACCTATCGTTTACCGATAAGATTCTATCTATTGCAATCAACTTTCAAGAAGCTTTTTCAACGTGTACCTCTTCTATTATTTCTTGATTACGAGCATCAAACCCATGAACAATTGTATGGTTTTTGAGAGTAAGTTTTATAAATTTCATTTTTATTGTGGTTTTATCCTCCAAATGTAGCTGATTTCACCTTAACACCCCTTTAAGACATTAGCATTTTCATTTTATTTACTTTAGAGACTTCTAAATAAATCCGTCAAAAGGTGCCAAAATTATTTGTTCTTTTCATTAGTTTTCTACTCTATGTCTCTGGCGTATCACAAGAAAATGTAATGCTCACTTATACAGGGAATATGGGAGTATTTATTTCTGGAGGAGAAGATTCAGTTTTAATTGATGGTTTGCATACAAAATATGGCGATGATTATCTATTTCCGCCTAAAAAAATGGTGAATAAAATTAATACTGATTTAAAGCCCAATGCTATTTTATTTACGCATTATCACGGAGACCATTTTAGTGCACAACTTACAAAGGAATATTTAGAATTAAATACAATGGCATTCCTTTATGGAGCCAGTCAGATCACCAATAATTTTCATGGATTTAGAAATAGAGTAATTACTATAAAAACGGACAATTATAGCAAACAGACTTCTAAATTAAATGGAATTACAATTACAAGTTTTAAAATAAATCATGCAGGAAAAAGACATATCTCTGTTGAGAATATTGGTTATATTGTACATATCAATAAAAAGAAAATTCTTCATGTAGGAGATACTAATTGGCTTGAAAAAATTAATCTATTTGATATATTAAAATTGCAGGATGAGGCTATTGATATTGCTATTCTTCCGTACTGGATGTTATTGCCTGATAATGCTTCAGAATTGATTAAGAAATACATTAATCCAAAGCAAGTAATCGCTACCCACATTTCACCTAGCATAAAAGAGAAAGAATTATTAGAATTAAAAAACAGATATCCAAAGACTTACTTTTTCAACACATTAGAACAACAAATACAACTATAATTAACACATATTTGACGAAATGAAAAAACAAATATTTTTATTACTATTTCTAGGTATAATTTCTTCTGTATCAGCACAAACATTCACCATGGACCTTATAAAAGATGGTACCCCTCGTAATATAGGTCCGGGAGGTATGAGTGGTCGTGTCACTTCTATCGATGTAGTTACTTCAAGCCCTGATATTATATATGCTGGGACTGCATCAGGAGGTTTATGGAAATCTACTTCGGGAGGTATTAAATGGGACCCTATTTTTGATAATGAAGCTACTTCTTCTATTGGAGCTGTTGCAATTCAGCAATCAAATCCTTCTGTAATTTGGGTAGGAACAGGAGAAGGAAATCCAAGAAATAGTCTTAATGGAGGTTATGGTATTTACAGATCGCTTGATGGAGGTAAAAACTGGAAAATCATGGGATTAGAACAAACCCGACATATTCATAAAGTAATTATCGATCCCACTAATCCAGATATCGTTTATGTTGCTGCCATTGGTTCTCCTTGGGGAGAACATCCAGAAAGAGGTATTTTTAAAACTATTGATGGTGGAGTTACATGGTCAAAGATCTTATTCAACAATAACAAAACAGGCGCTGCTGATTTGGTAATAGACCCTAAAAATCCTAACAAATTGATAGCCGCAATGTGGGAACATAAACGTGATCCCTGGTTTTTTAAATCTGGTGGTAATGGCTCTGGCCTTTATATCACTCATGATGGAGGTAAAACCTGGGAAGAGCGTACCGATAAGGATGGGTTACCAAAAGGAGAACTAGGACGAATTGGACTAGCAATTGCGGCTAACAAGCCTAATATTATATATGCATTGATTGAAGCAAAAAAGAATGCATTGTATAAATCGACAGATGGAGGGTTTAAATGGGAAAAAGTAAATGACAAAAAAGATATTGGTAATCGTCCATTTTATTACTCAGATATATTTGTAGATCCTCAGAACGAAAATAGAGTATACTCTGTATTTACGTATGTAAATGTTTCTGAAGACGGAGGTAAGAATTTTTCTCAGTTAATGCCTGCATATGGAGTAGATAACGGTGTACATCCTGATCATCATGCATGGTGGATTCATCCAAATGATGGAAGTTATATGATTGATGGTAATGATGGTGGTTTAAACATAACTCGTGATGGTGGTAAAACCTGGCGTTTTATAGGTAACCTACCTGTAGCACAGTTTTATCATATCAATATAGATAATGAGTTTCCTTATAATGTATATGGCGGTATGCAGGATAATGGTAGTTGGAGAGGTCCTGCTTATGTTTGGAAAGCTCAGGGAATACGAAACTCTTACTGGCAGGAAATTTCTTTTGGAGATGGTTTTGATGTAGTACCGGATAGAGATGACTCAAGATATGGATGGTCAATGAGTCAGCAAGGATATGTGAGTCGATATGATTGGATGACAGGAAATAATTATATAGTTCGTCCTACGCATTCTGATCCAAAAGTAGAATTACGTTTTAATTGGAATGCTGCAATCAATATTGATCCATTTGATAATAGCACCATTTATTTTGGAAGTCAATTCGTGCACAAAAGTACTGACAAAGGACTTACCTGGACAGTAATATCACCCGATCTAACGACTAATAATCCAGAAAAATTAAAACAAGCAGAAAGTGGTGGGCTAACTATGGATGCAACTGGAGCAGAAAATCACTGTACTATTTTGGTAGTCGAGCCTTCTCCATTAGAACAAAATATGCTTTGGGTTGGTACCGATGATGGACGTTTACATATTACACAAAATGGAGGAACGAATTGGACCGATGTCTCCAAAAACATAAAAGGGTTACCTCAAGGAAGCTGGATTGTACAAATAAAAGCTTCAAATAAAAATAAAGGAGAAGCGCTTTTGGTTGCTAATGATTATCGTAGATTTAATTACACACCTTATGCTTATAGAACTAGAGATTATGGTAAAACCTGGGAACGTATTGTAGATCAAAATGATGTAAAAAGTTATGCTTTGTGTATTATAGAAGACCCTGTTGAAAAAAACCTAATGTTTTTAGGTACTGATGACGGATTATACATATCCCTTAATGCAGGAAACAAATGGACAAAATGGACCAAAGGGTTTCCTACTGTTCCTGTAAAAGATTTAGTTATTCAGTCCAGAGAACACGACCTTGTCATAGGAACCTTTGGAAGAGCTGCATGGGTATTAGATGATATTAAACCGTTAAGAGCATTAGCTAAAAATAGTGCAGTTTTAAATCAAAAACTTCAAGTATTTGAACCCTCAATAGCATATCAAGCAGCATACCAACAACCAACAGGAAGTCGCTTTGGCGGAGATGCTGTATATAATGGTGAAAATAAAGACTTTGGTTCATTGATATCGTATTATATTCAGGTAGAAAAAAAGAAAGAAGAAAACTCTGACAAAACCGAGGACAAAGAAGAAGACATAGAAGAGAATGAAAAAGAAGAAACTAAAGTAAAATGGGACTCTATTCATTTTAAGTTTTATGATGGAGATCGCTTAATCAAAACATTAAAAAAGAAAACTCCTGATTCTACTGGAATATATAAGGCTGCTTGGTTTATGGATGAAAAAGGGGCGGATCAACCTTCTAGAAAAATCCAGAAAAAAGATAGTGAACCCAAAGGTGTTAGTGTTAAACCTGGAAAATACAAACTGATCATAGAATATGGTGATCAAAAATCGGAAACTATGGTGGAAGTACAATCTGACCCTAGATTAAAAGTTTCTCAGCAAAATATCAATGATATATATGCTATTTCTAAAGATCTCGAAAAAATGCAACAAACAGCTGCAGATGCAGTAAAACAATTGGTTGAAAGTAAAGAAATAGTCTCCAAATATCAGAAAGAATTTCAAAAATTAGATAAAAAGAAATTTAAAGATCAGATTAAACTATCTAAGGATATTTCTAAGAAAATTGATAGTGTAATTGCAGTTTATATTGGTAAAGAAGATAAACGCCAAGGAATCACTCGTTATCCAGAAGTTACTGTTATGCAGCGTTTGGGAACAGCAAGTTGGTATTCTGGTAGTCGCCAGAATGGATTAACCTCTACAGAGAATACGCTTATAAAGCATGCAAAAGATGCATTACAAGATGCTTTAAATAAGACCAATACCTTTTTTAATAGCGATTGGAAACCATATCGTGAAGCCATCGAGAAATTAGAAATTTCTCCTTTTAAGGAAGCTAAGACATTTACTCTTGATTAACACATCGTAATTGATCTCAACAGCCCCATTCTTTAATAAGAGAATAGGGCTGTTTTTTTATAGGTATTAGCAAATGACTTCTCTTGACAAAAACAAATAAGACCATTGGTGATTTTAATTTACAAATCATTTTAACTTTGAAATCAAGAATTTATCAAGACCTGTCAGGTTTTGAAATTCTAATAGGTATGTATATTAAGTGACACTAAGAAACGTAAATCACTAATAATCATTGCCATTAGTAGTTTTACATTGTTTGTTAGTGTTGCTTAAAATCATTTAAAACCTTCAAATAGTTTAACCTATGTTTAACCGTATTGATTATATTTGTCTTGAATACAAATAGTTATCATATGGCTTCAGTTAAAATTTTATTATATAAAAGTAAACAAAATTCTAAAGGGCAGCATCCAATAGCTTTACGGATTACTAAAGATCGTATTCCAAAGTATAAATTCTTGGAATACATAAAGCTTAAAGATTGGAATGAAGAAAAAAGGGAAGTAAGACAATCTCATCATAGCTACAAACGGTTAAATAACCTTATTGATAATGAATATGTACGTGCAAAGAATTTAATCCTTGACTTCGAAGCTAAAGGTAAAAAGTTTACTGCTGGTCAATTGATGACAATTTTAAAAGGGAATCGAGATTCAATGACTTTTTCAAAATTGGCCGAAGAATATCTTAAAGAAAAAGAGTTATCCAACAAACGGGGTTATTCTTCAGATGTAAGCAGAGTAGAAAAGTTTAAAAAGTTTCTTAAAGGAGACGATATTCATTTTGAAAATATTACAGAAGCTTTGCTCAAGAGATATGAGGTATACATGAGAGCAAATGGTCTAAAATCCAAAACTTCCAGGGCAAATTGCTTATCAGTGGTAAGGACTATATTTAATAAAGCCATTACTGAAGGTATTGTAGATGCAGAATATTATCCTTTTGGAAAACGTAAGTTGAAGGTGAAACCTGGTAGGACTTTAAAAATAGGATTGGATAAAGAGGAAATAAAGAAGATTGAAACTCTAGAATTAGAAGAAGGCTCAACCACATGGCATACCAGAAATGTATTTCTTTTTTCCTTTTATCTGGCGGGGATCCGTATTAGCGATGCATTGCACTTAAAGTGGAACGATATTCAAAGTGGTAGATTGTATTATCAGATGGGTAAAAACGAAAAACCAGATTCACTAGAACTTCCTGAAAAAGCACTGCGCATATTATCTCTCTATGAAAAAGATAAAATGAATTCTAATGATTTTGTATTCCCTGAGTTAAAAAAAGCGAACTTAAAGGATCCTAGAGATATTGAACGAAAAATAAATGCCGCAGCAGGAAAATTTAATGTACATCTAAAGAAGATTGCCAAACAAGCAAAAATCGATAAAAAGATTACCAATCATATCTCCAGACATAGTTTTGGTAATATTGCAGGAGCTAAAATACCTGTTCAAATGCTACAGAAATTATACAGACACTCTCATTTAAGCACAACTATTGGTTACCAATCTAATTTTGATCATACAAAAACTGATGAAGCATTGAATAACGTATTGGATTTTTGATCG
This sequence comes from uncultured Aquimarina sp., assembly GCA_947498785.1. Lineage (GTDB taxonomy): Bacteria > Bacteroidota > Bacteroidia > Flavobacteriales > Flavobacteriaceae > Aquimarina. The sequence continues at coordinate 54,878 of CANMLS010000014.1, forward strand.
GTTTATTGAACTTTGTTTAAGAGTTTATAGTTTTCTGAAACCCAATATTTCCCAAGTGGTGGAGCAGGGTCTAATCCACATCTTTCTGCTAACTCTAGATCTTCTTCCGTCACTATTTCAATTATATCTGGACAATTGTTATCATCATCTGATTTACAGGATTGAAATAAAAATCCAAAGGTAAAAATTAGTATTATGGTATTTTTTCTCATTTTATCGTTTATTTGAACTTTTTATTGATTAAATTGCTTACATACTCTCGAACACCTTCTTCCGTAGGCACAACATAATAATTCCCCTGAGAAGCTTCATTTATTTCATTAGCGACCTTTTCAGGACCATACTTTTCTAAATCATTTAATATTAGCAATGAGACTTTTCGAAATACTTCATCTTCTTTGTCTTCAATTTTCTCTTTGATACTTTTCATCGTTTATTTGAACTTTATAAAATTATCCATTACCATAACCACTACCACCAGTTTTTAGTTTCAGGTAAAACTGATTTCCTGGATTTACATTATTTTCAAGAAATTTCTTTTCTAAATTCTTCAATGCTTGTTCAGTCACATTATTGGGATTCAAATTTTTCAACACCTCAATAAGTTGATCTTTATTTTTGAAATCAATAGTGGTTTCCACATCTTCATCATATCTGATAATTTCAAAATCAAAAAATTGTGCCAATGTGTAGGGCTTAGTTTCGGAATGTTTCAGATTGAGTTTCCTACTTATTTCAGTGAATTTCTTTATTTTCCCTTTTATTAATTCTTCCATTGATTTATCGTTTTATTGAACTTTTAACGTTCCGGCTATGATTTCGTTGTGGAATCATCTGCAGGATTATTCTGCCGAAATCCAGCCGTTTAATTTATACTTTTATTTAGATGTGGCACAAAACCACAATGAATTATAGCATTGTTGGCAATAGTATTTATCTATGGTATTCGTAAAATATCGTTCGTTATATGTTCATAAATCAATTTCATCATATCAGCGTTTATAACTTGGGAAAGTCCTAAATCCACAATTTTCCCTTTCAATAATTCTCCCCAATTCTTTTTGTTTAACGTGGAAAACAAATCTCTTAATTCGTCAAGTTCATCGAAGATAATTTGTTGCCCAAATCCCAATTCTTCCAACTTTTTAAATAGTTCATCGAGTTTTAGTTCAATCGTTTTCTTGTCTTCACTAATTAATTGATAGTTTGGTTTTATTGTCTTTCTTTTTTCCTCAATGTAGAGTTTTCCGTTCATCGTCAATTGAGCATCTGCAATTTGTCCGATGTTATTACTTTGAACATATCCTTTATTCTCCAATAATTTCACATAATCAAATTCTTCTCTCTGCTTTTTTAGTTTGATTCCATTTCCCTCAAGGATAGGAAGAACTGCATATGTGTTATCATCGTATAACTCGTAAAGCTTTTCCAGAATTAATTCTAAAATATCTTCGGATGTATAGTTCGTTCTTAATTGTAAGTCAACTTGTGACGGATTTGTAATTAAGTCAGAAACTGAAAGTATGTTTTTGTTGTAATCAATGTATCTAATATCGTTTCTCAAATCTTGTTTCAGTTCTCTCAAATTGATTTGATTACTATTTTTTTGACTCTGAAACTTAAATTTATTTTTGTTAGCATATTTAAAGTCTCTACTATACTCATTATTCTCTCCAAATGATTTGTTGAAAAAATCAATAACCTCTTCTCTCCACAGATTATAATCGTTGGAGAAACTCTCTTCTTTATCTTGCCCTCTCGGATTAGAACTTGATAGATTATTTCCGCTATCCTTTAAAGAGTTAATTTCCTCAATAAATTCTTCCCATTTTATTTTTAGTTCGGTCATTTCTTATAGTGTTGCCAACGTTTAACTATGCGTAGTGCGGGAGCAGTAAATCACTGGTTTTCGAGCTCACACCTAGCCAAAGTTTATATTTTGTTTTTATATTTTCTAAAATACTAAATTTAATAGTTTGGCGACAAACCAAATAGACAATGACTTTTCGATTAAACCAAAACCCCGCATTATCGCATAGGTGTTGTTATATGGCGTTTTTATTCTTCACTATCGATAGTATCGTCCCATTTAAAGTTTTCCATTGACAATTCATTTTCGGCAACTTCTGGCTCTTCTGGTCTCGATTCTTCATAACTAGTCATTATTTTGTCAAAGTCTTCTGAATTAATTCGAGAAAATAACTGTAAAGTCAATGAAGAATCTTGAGATAGAAAATAAGGGACAATAATCTTGTTGTCTCCAATAAGTGTGGTAATAAACCCAAATAAACCAGGAATCCCATTTAGTTTAACTTTATTTACCGTACTGTGAGGAAAGTAATCCTCATTAGGATAATCATAATAAATCTCTCCGTAATTTTTCTCTTCTATCCATTCTATTTGTTCAAACATTTCTAAACCAAAACTTGTCTTTTCAGAACCATTCTCTTCTGAAACTTTTATTGCAAGTTCAATCACTTCGTGTTTTTTATCATAGAAACTATCTTCATCGTGTTTTCCACTTGAATAGCTTATGGTATCGTGAATTTCCAAAAGTCCTGACAACAAGAATATTTCATTAGTTGAAAGATGTTCATAGTTTGTTGTTTGCGTTGTTGTAATTACTGGATGCCAATCAGCTATTTCATCGTGAATTATCCATTTATCTTTTAGTAATTGAATAAGAGCTAAATTAGAGCTGATTAGCCCAAATTCTTTTACTAAATCGATATGGTTTATTAGAACTTCTTTTAATTCATTCCCTTGAATTAGATGAACTTTATAATTGACGCCATTAGCTCTTTCGTCTAAGTAGGTTTGTCCGTTATTTGTGATATGAGATGATAGAATAAAAACTAAATGTTCAGGTCTTTTGGCATTAGCCCAAGCAAATTTAGATTCGAACTCTGCAGGTGGAACACCTCCTGTATAATGTTTGCATTCGAAAAACCATACATCGTCATATAGAACTAAATCATTTTGCACTCTTTTTACAGCCTGAATATCTCTGCCATTATCAGCTCCACCTTGTCTCCACCTTACTTTTTCATAGCCTAGCTTATTAATTAATTTAAAGCAAAGTTGTTCAAACTGAGTTGGGGTTATTAGCTGAAAATCTATGTCTGTCGATTTTATCATTTAGTTGTATTCAAATGCCATATAACAATGGATATATATGTACAGGTACATATATATCCATTATGTAAATTATTAATTCTTGTTCTTCATCGTTTATTTAGACTTTAAACTATTAATCCAGTTATGACATTTATCGATATAATATGTATTCATATTCATCAATTCATTCTGAATTTCTTTACTTATTTCAATAGCACCATACTTCGTTTCAAAAAATAGAATGGAAGGTGAATATCTAAACATTAGAAAATCGAAATCTTCGTTATCATCTTCTGTACTATAATTTTGTTTGTATCGCTCTATACAAGCATCAATATATTGATGTATTTCTAATTTGCTTATCATCGGTTTATTAAACTTTATTTAAGTTAATTGCTATTAAGTAAATCGTTCAGGCTAATAGAATGATGTATGTTTTTTAACTCATTATTTACCGTAGTTTCAGATAACAGTTCCCATTCTTTTAAATTTTTATAACCTTCTGTTTGTAAAAAATCGCTTATGCTTTCTAATTCTGTAAGTAGTAGACCTGTTAAACTAGCAATAACAGTATTATAAGTGCCATTTTCTTTCCTATTCAGAATACTAATATGATTAATAATATTTGCTAAGTCTTGGACAGTTTTTACTGTTTTTTCTTCCATCGTTTATTTGAACTTTTAAATTATTAACTAAAGTAATTACTTATTATGGAATAGTTTTACAATAGATTCGTAAGTGCTATTCGTGATTTTGTCATAGTCATAACATATAAAAGAAGCGAGATTTGCGATCTTCTGTATTCTATTTATGGTAATTGTTATGGCTTCACTGTCAGGTTCTGTTACAAATCCTCTCATTTCCCCATACATTGGCACATATTTCTCACCGTTTACACGAGTCAATTCAGATGAGCCATCCATCTTTCTTATGAAATATTTACCAGCAACATGTATAATATCAGGTCTACGATCTATGTTAACTTCATTGTTTTTATAAAAATCATACATATGATTTAATATATTTTCTGCGCTATTACCATCTGAAGCATAAATTATCTTAAACGGCCAATTAGACGTGTGCCCAAGAGAAAGACCATTTGGGATTCTTTTAGAGTAATTACTTGTTGGAGGTATTGAAGCAATATTTTCAAGTGCATCATATAGCTGGTTTTTATCAAGTTTGGACTTTATTGAGACCGCTCCTACACACCCATCCACAGGCCCAAAAGACTTATATTCTAATTTATGTACAGGAGAACTGTTTAGAGAAATAATTATATCCATTTGTTTAGATTCTCTACCTTCTAAATCATATAAAAAACCTCCTAAATCTACAGAGCAATTTCTGGGACAGTGATTTTTTAAAAACTCTAAATATATCATCTCTCTGTAAAATCCAACATCTGTAGTATTCGGAAATATCGAGGCCTCATCCGCTGAGCCCTTTAGAGTTTTACCTATCGAATTATAGTAATTAGCAAGTCTATCAAAAAAAGTTGGCATAAATACAATATTGGTATGTAGAGTTTGTTTTTCTTTTAATTAGGAAATTTTCATCAAATTAGTTACACTAGTCACAATGTGAAATTTAATAGTTTTAGTCATCGTTTTATTGAACTTTTAATTTACTATGCCACACGGAAAACATTTCCGCCTATCGAGTTAAACCCATATCCCTTTAAGGATTTCCAGTTCACTCCAATCCATTTCATTTGAATATATTTCTTCTAAGACATTTTCATGTTTTTCCATCATGTAAAATATTAAAAAAATTTCTGGTTGAGTAATTATCGGAATTTTATAGAATCTTTCAGTGTTTTCTATGAAAACTCTTTCAAGCTTTTCCTCTTTACTTTTAATAAATTTATCAACTGTTTCTAATAATGATACTTTTTTATTGTCGTCGAATTTCGATAGTAATTTATTAAAATTATCAATTGAAAGTGCTCTATCGAAATCAACCCTGCAAAACCGAAAAACTTTTCCCTCTAATTGCTTTATAAATTTATAAACTAAACTATTTTTTTCATCAAATAACAATTCATTTACAGATGAAAATTCATCATCGGCGATTTCATATAAAGAGAGTAATCGGTAAACTCTACGTTTAAAACCTTTAGGTATTTCAATATCTTTCTTATATGTTAAAATATGAGCAGTGCTAGACCAGGCATGTTGATTGATTGTCCTTACCTGTACCTCAAAGACTAAATCTTTAATACTATGGAAATAATCTATATGAAACTTTTCTTCTTTAACTTTTAAATCATAATGATTACTTGTGTAGTTTAGTTCATTGAAATCTAAATCATCTTCCTTGTATTCAACAGATACAATGATAAATTGTTCTTTTATCCATTTATCCACAGTTTCTAAATCTGTAACAAAGGAACAAATAATTCTCAATCCTAACTTATCACTAACGTCGCTATAATTATAATCCTTTTTTATTCTCTTTCTTTGAATTTTTTTAATTAGACTTAAAAGATCTTTAGTTCTACAGCTTATTTCTGGTAAAATTTCGTATTTAGATAATTGTTGACTAAAATGCTCTTTTAGTGATTTACCAAGTTTTTCATATAATGGTTTATCGATATCCCATTCTTTTTTAATACTTTCTATATCCACCATCACTAATCTACTTTTCGAATCTTAGATTCTATAATTGCTTGATGATTACCATTAGGTAACTCCAGTAAATCAACGTTATCTTCAAAAGATCCTTGATTTCCCAAAATCATGATCCCATTTTGAAAGGCAACTGTAAATTTTTTGATTTTCGAATTAACTAAAGCAAGGTCTTTATTGAACGTCTTATAATCAAAATTCTTTGTTTCTAAGAAAGCTTTGTATTCATCTTGAAAAAAAGAATTTTTGAAATAATCATCAGAGAATTCTTTAGGATTAAGTTGAGTGCTATTCTTTTGTAAATAGGAATTAAGGTGCTGAATATATGTGGCTTGATCAATTTTATCTTGGACAGTTGTTTGAATAAAAGTCCTAGTAAGATTATAGAATCTCTGAGTTGTTACCTTTGGGTCATCATATGGACGGCATCCTAAAAAATCATAAACAAAAAATGAAGATAATTCCTTTCTTTGTTTACTATTTATTTGATAATCCATTATATAGCCATCAAAATCAAATCCAAATTCATCTCGATTGAGCAGGAGCGAGATTTTAAATAATTTTGTTTTCTCAGTGAGCATTAAATTTTCCACCTGCTCAATATCAAATGATTTTGTTATTGGGTTTAGAGTTAGTTGAGCACCCCCATCTCTTTCCAACTTCATTATTATACAAACCGAATTATTTGATAAAAGGCATTTTAAAATAAATAAAATGCCTGATGCATTATTACCTTTCTGAACGTTATAGAGGTGTTGACCAATATCTTTAGATTTATTAACAAAACTGTCATCATTATCTATCATAAGATCAACATAATTATTAATTGGAGAATCACTTGATGAGTCATAACAAATATTAAATGCTCTATCTCTGCCTAAAGCTCTAGATATACTATCTTTAAAAAATAATTTCAACTCTGTTGTTAATTCACTTTCTTGCTGACTAAAAGTTGGAGCAACGGAAAAATCATTCTTCTTATGCTTAGGTATATCGTGAACAATAGCTTTTTCTATAGATAAAGTAGTTAGGTCAATTTTAGTTTTCATTTGATCATTTTTATAATTTATGATTCCCAATCATATTGAAGTTTATAATAAGTTTTAGGTTTTATATTATTACCTAATTCTTCTGGAAGATTTTTTATCAATTTATATTTTGTTATTAGACTATATTTTTTCTCCCAACTACTTCCAATATGAGTAAACGAAACATAAAACAAAAACTTCAGTTCGTAAAGAGTCATCTGAGCTCTTAATAACTTTATGTATTCGTATTTTTGATCTTCTTTTAAGAATTCAGATCTATCAACAAACTTTACCGATTGTGATAAATGTCTTAGGTAATGACTGAGTCTGTGCTGATGACCTCCATAATATACAATACCACTATCATAATTAGTCTTTAGCTTTCTTAGATTATTTATAATTGTTTTAACTAAAGAACTTTCATATTTGTCCAATTGTTTTTCTAAAGTTGACCTAGTTTTATTAGAAACACCATAATAGAGAACTAATAAAGTAATGTTTATTAGTTCGGATTGCCTTAATGTATTATTTGAATATTTCTCAATACTCTTATAGAGTACATCAAATTGATCAATCAATTCCACAAAATAAGATGATGATGAAACCTGTTCTTTTTTTTCTGAAGGAACTCTGTAATTAACGATATTTCGAACATTTTCTCGATGAAATTTTAAAAGTTCAAAAAACTTACTCTCAAACTGTTGAATATTAAAAGTATTTTGTTGTTTAATTATAGTTTCATAGAGCAAAAAAATACCCGCTAAAGAAAATAAGGAGCCAATTACCCCACCTATCAAACTTCCATAATTATCTGCTAATTCAGGATTAATAATCCAGCTCCAATCATTAAATGAGTTTAAAATGCTAAATAAAATGAGTAACACAAAACCAACAAAGGAAATGATTAATGCAATCTTTGATGTCCAAAATAAATTTTTATCTAGTTTCATTTTTAAAAGTAATATTAGTCGAGAACTTAACTATTTGAATTCATATCTAGAAAAACTTAAGATTAATTGCTTAAATTCTTAATTAACTCTTTTAGTTTAGGTTCTACTCTTTTATAAATTAATAGAAATTCTTGCATTAACTTCTTAAATGGTATTGCTTTTAATTCCCCATTAGCATTCATAACCCGAAGGACTTCCTCACTATTAGTTTCTAATTTATCATGGGTTTTTGTGATGGGCATTTTACCGCTAATATTAGTATGGGCAAAAGAATTTCTGATTCTTCCAATACTTCGCAAATCTTCGGACATTGATTTATCAATACCTATTACTATTAAGACTTTGACCTTTCCTCCATAATGCATTACACTGCTATGTAAAACCACTTGGAGAAAATTGCCCGCGTTTTCAGGATTAAAATATGCTAACATTATACTATCCATTAACTTTTCAATTTCAATAGAGCGATTGATAATCCATCCTTGAGATTCTGTTTTACTAAAGTCTCCAATGCTTATTTTTTGCTTTGACATTTAATTTATAGTTTATTTATTATTAAAAGATCAAACCCATATCTAATCTCCCGTTTTTTTGTTTTATTGGATAACTTGAATAACTTGAATTCCTGTTGTAACAACTCTATTATTTATACCTACAAGATCAATAATCCATTAATATATTAATTACGGTTTTCCACAGAAATGCATTTTATTGCTTGTAGGATTTTCATTCTATGCTTTAATTTCTTTTAAAAATAAAACACCCCATACCCGGAGCTGATCCAGATATGGGGTAATTCGTTTTTTTACGTTGGTTCTAAGATAGAAATTTTTATTTAATCTCCCTTAGCTTTTCATTTCTGTTTCTCTGTACTTTTTGTAATACGCTTTGTCTGGATCTTGATGTGTTTTTTGTAATCGGCCTTTCGCATATCAAATTCTAAGGAGTGCTAAAAGGAGTATATCCAAACAAAATTTCAGTTCATTTAAGTGATAATTTGTAAACTTATAAAATGAACCGCTTTATTGAACTTAAGAGGTTTGTATTCCAGGTTTCTAATCAAAAGTTCAATAAAATCACCAATTTTTTAAGCCTTTTAATTGATAATAATTAGCTTATTTTTTGTCAGAAAGCTTCTATAATATTTTTACTAAAAATATTATACTTAATCCCTGTTACACCATATCGATTTTTAGAAGTAATGGCATAATTATTTTTGAAGGTATCATCTGCTTTGATGATTTCAATATTAATGCCTGCATCAAAAAGAGGAGCTGTCCCTCCTCTAATTGTTTTTTGTGTAGTACGTTGAAAGATTACAATGAATATCGTATTTGGGTGTTGTTTGCGAAGGCGATCAAAATCCTGCGAAGGTAATCCTGTTTTGTTCCAACTATCGATAATGATTACATCAAAATCTTTAGCTGCATTTGAAATCGTTTTGTAGCCTTCGGGTAATTGATCTGTGATAAAAATTTGATCCTGATTATTCGTTTGTAAATACTCTTCTTTCATTCGGGTAATCAAATCAGAACGACTTCCGATTTCCAGGGAAAAGATAGCAATGTGATTACCTATATCTGCAAAAGCATCTGCCAGTTGATACGTAAACCTTGTTTTTCCTCCTCCCTGATCTCCTTCAATAGTAAGTGCTAATTCAAATTTTTCTAAATCACCTAATAATTCCCCTAATGCACCATTCAGGCGAAATGTATTCTTAATGGTTTGTTTTGGTTGATTATTGATAGCTGTAAAAAGTTCAGAACTTTTTGTTTTTGGAATCTGCAGGGCAATATCATTATTCGAAGTATATTCTTCAAAACTACCCAAAGTCCCTATTGTTCCTGCTAAGATATTATGAAGCTGTCTTCTCCATTTACGGTTAATAATGATTTTTACTTCTTCTTTTAAGATCAGGTTATTGTGTTGCACAATCAGTTTTTGTTGAATTTGCTTGATATGATATGCGTGTGGATCGTCTTTGGTAATCTCTTTTTTAGAGATAGCACGTTGAAGATCAAAAATATAATCTTTCAATGCATCCCGATGCTGAATGGTGTGATGCATTTGTAGAAACTTTTTGATAAACCCTTCTGCTATTGTGTTATTATTTTCTAGAGTAGTATTCTGTTCTGTGGACAAATGTTCGTTTAACTGATCAAGATAGATATCAATAGTTTCTTTGATCTCATTTTCTTGTGCATAAAATCCTTTGGCTTCTATAAAGAACTGATGCCCCTTTTGTAGTATTTCTGGTAAAGCTTTGATGTTTACCTGGGCAATACCCTTTTCATAATTGTCAAAAGAAATAAAATGTTTGTTCATGTAACAATTTTATACAATTGATCATCGACCAATTCGGGTTGATTTGATTTCGCTCCTGATAGGTTGCTATTTTAACAAAGCAAAACGCATCCTAAGTGCTTTTGACTTTAGCAATATCCCTTCATTTTGTATCCCTGCAAGAGATTGTTCTGTTTTACCAATATCATAGTTAGCAGTAAAGACTTCTGTTTTCTTTTTATCCCGTTTTCCTTTAGTCACAGAAACGATTTGTTCTACAGATTGCTGTGACCACTTGTACTTCTTTTTATAGTTTTCCAATATATCAGAAGGGTAACTACTCAACAGAAACTTCCCTTTTATTTTTGATAATACATCTAATAAATTTGTGAAGTCTTGTTTACTATATCCTTTGTAATGACCCATATCAGAGTTGAAATAAGGAGGGTCAACATAGAAGAAGCTTTCGTTGGTATCCCTGCTTTTTATAACGGTAAGGGCATCATTACATTCGATATCCACCAAATTCAATCGATCACAGATATCAATAGTAAACCCATTTTTCTTGTTCATTATAGTTTTAGTAACTCCATTGGTTTTTCTCTCATAGGCATATCCTCCGAAAATACGGGATGAAAAACTCATATTGGTTTGTACCCAAACTGCCCAAGCTTTCTTAACCATATCCTTTTCTGTATCATCCTGAAGGATTGCTTTTGCTTCTATATGTAACTTTCTACTATGGGGAGTGGATTGAATCAGTTTTTGAAGTTTAGCAAACTGAAGTTTACAGACCCTATAGAAATTAACCATTTTCCCATCAAGGTCATTAATTACTTCTACAGGACTTGGTTCTTTGGCAAAGAACACTGCTGCACCTCCCACAAAAGGTTCACAGTACAGATTATGTTTAGGAATTAATGAAAGGATGCGTTTGGTTAAGTTTTGTTTTCCTCCATAGTAGCTAATGGGTGTTTTCCCAGCTCTTCCTAAACCATCTAACGGAGATTTCAGAATTATAGGTTTCTTTATTTTTAACCTCCTCACTTTATAAATGGTACTGGTTTTAATTTTTTCTCCAACGATTTGTACGATAGGAACACTAACCGCATTTCCAATTAGCTGATACCGTCTACTATCACTCAGTTCAATTTGTTTACCATCCTGAATACCATATTTTGTCCAATGATCAGGAAAACCTTGTAACCGTTCACATTCTAATGGAGTAAGCCTGCGAACGTTTCCTAAACTGCATAATAGGTTTTCATTTTGAGGATGGGCAGTAATAGTCCCCATTTTTCCATCACTACGAGGGACAAATTGTTTTTCCTGAAATGGGGCATAGTCGATTCCTTTTTTTTGATTGGCTCTTCGAATCTTTTTTGCCTTCTCTGTTCTTTCTACTCGAAGAGGGGTCCAGTTATTGATCAGCAGGTTATCTTGATCCGCTCCTGTAATGCAATTGGTGCTACCATCTTTTCGAAATTCTACTTTTGATCCTCCTGTTACTTTTCGACCACTTCTGATGGTAAAAATATATGGGGCATAACTTCCATGATCCCCTACTTTGGTATCAATTGTCGGAGAAATGCCCCTTTCCGATAGTTTTTTTCGAGTGCAATCTTCAGTCTTTTTACAGCTTTTTCCGATAGGAAATACTTCAGGTCGGGGTTTTCCTCTAAGTGATCCGACAAGGTAGATGCGCTCTCTATTCTGGGGGAGTACCCAGGCAGTATTAAGCAATTGCCATTGGAGCTCATATATCCCAATGTTGGCAAACGATCGCAGTACGATCTCAAAGTCTTTGCCTTGGTTACTGGAGAAAAGCCCTTTGACATTTTCAAAGATAAACAGACCGGGACGATATGTGTCAAGGATTCTAACTGCTTCAAAAAAGAGCCGGCTTTTACTCCCTTTGATCCCTTCCCGTTTTCCAGCAATTGAAAGATCCTGGCATGGGGAACCGAAGCAGACAATGTCTGGTTTTTCAAAAGCTCCTTTTTTGATATTTTCGATAGGGCCTGCATATATAGCATTTTTAAAGTTATGGGAATAATTGGCAATAGCATAAGGATCAACCTCACTGAAATAGTGTTTTTTGATTGTAAACCCTGCTTGTTTCAAGCCTAATGGAAAACCACCCACTCCAGAAAATAAGTCGAGTAATACTATTTCTTGAGGTTTCATCTATAACCTTCCTTGCTTCTTAAGTACTTTAGAGGCTCTTTTAATACTATCTGTCCAGGGCTCTCCCTTTCTTCTGATCTCTTTGGCTTTTCTACTGATCATGGTCACCCTATTCGTATTTGCAGATTTTCCTGAAGTTGCTCTTTTTTTGGTTTTGCGTTTCATTACCGTTTGTTTTTGTTTTGGTAATGATAAGGAGGTTGGTTAAGCTGGTTTCGGGTTGATTCTGTTTTGTACGAAAGATTAATTGTGGATGGAGATTTTATAATGAGATTTTGAATATACTCTCTAAAACTATTGATTGTAATTTAGTATTATAAATAGCACTATATGTCTATTATAATTTCATAAAAATAAAATTAGGGAATTTTTCATATTTGAAATATCTTTAGAAATAGAAAATCAAACATTACATAAAACCTGTATTTCCTTTAATTTTTCATAAGCTTCAATTATTGCCAACTTATGATTGATATTATTTCCACTCGGGGTATTTCTTATTTTATAGAGAGAGTTATAGATGAAGCTCAAATTGAGATTATTTTATTGACCCCATATTTGAGTATTTCTGAAGGGCTATTGGAACGTCTTGAAAGAGCCGATCAAAAAAAGATATCCATAACGTTGGTCTATGGAAAATCTGAATTAAAACCTTCTGAGAAAAACAAGTTAGATTCCTTAGCTAATTGTAGATTGCTCTATAAAGATGGGTTGCATGCCAAGGCTTATCTAAATGAAAATATGGGAATACTTACCTCTATGAACCTTTATGAATATTCAGAGCTTAAAAATAATGAACTAGGCGTACTATTCAGTAAAGAAGGGGAGAACGAAAAATTATATCAAAAATTGACAGATGAAGTAAACCTGATCCTTCATAATTCTGAAATAAAAAAAGATTTTTCAGTAGAGGAAGAGAAACATCTTAATCTTGAAACAAACAATAGTAGTCCATCCGCAATGCTACGAGAATTTCTGGAAACTGAAGAAATTACAGAACTTCTTCAATTTCCGATGCCTGGGATAAGGCTTACCAAAAAATATGGGTTTGCCAGTTTTGAATTTGATATGGATCAAAATGAAATTTTAAAAAAATGTAAGGAAAATTTACATCCTTTTTTTGAAGAAAAACTGAATACATATAGGATTTATTGGAAAGACTATAATTTTGATATTTATCTTTATCATGGCCAAAATGTTAGCTTTGCCTCAGAAGAATTAGAAATTGAATACCAAATAAGAGGTGTAGAACGTATTGCGGAAAGTCTTCATGAATATATCCTTAACTCATTAATTTTCTAAATAAGAATATCAATAACTAAATAGAGTTTTACTTTTTTAATAGCGATTATCGCCCTAAGGTTCCCCCAATCGTTCAAAAAGAAACCTTACTACTTCAGGCCTAAGGAGTTTAGTGCTTCTTTTATACCCAAACTGTTGTAATTCTTCTAAATAGGTGTGAATCCATGAAGAGAAGGTTTTGGTGCATACATTGTACAATGCTGCTAGTTCATACTTATAGTATGCTTTAAGTTTGATAGGAGATTCTCCTTCGAAATAAACCCCTTGATGCTGTTTCTTTTTCATATTTCTATAATTAAGATATCAATTTTGATTATCCCAATAGGCCACTAAATCTCCTGAAGTATGATCCTCATCATACATGATCATTTGTGGTTCATCAAAAATGTAAACTCCACCTACTGCAGCAATAGCAATATTATGAGTGTTAGATAGTTTTTCAAGCCCGGTTACAAATTCTCTAAACCGTTCTTTTTTGTTATCGTCTATAGGAGTCTTTTCTTTTGTAACTTCCTTCCAAAGCTTGAGTGCGTCTTTTAATGCACTTTTTTTATCGGGATATAATCCAAAAATATCCTTTGCTTTAATCCCTCCAGAAAATAAATCTTCTATGTCGGCAAGGTTCCGTTCTGCATCTACGAACAACTCCTCAAAATCTTCTATTCCAGGATATGGCTGCATTACGATATAAATGCTTTCCGTATTAATTTTCATAATCTCATTGTTTTATTTCGAACCCCACGAATCTAATCCATTCATTTTCAGTGTTCAATTGGATATTTATAAAGTTTTTTGTAATGGAGGCAGTGCTCCCTTAGGTATTTCTTTAATCAATTCCTCTCCAAGCACATTCCCTAAAAACCCACCGATCAGGATAAACGGATAGGTTTCTTTTGGAGAATATTTTTTGGCTACAATAAAGCCTAGCATACTCCCTATAAGTATTAACCCTGCCTTTTTTGTGTTTTTAGATACCTTCATTAATTCATTCTATTTAATAAAAACAATCCTCCTGCAGCTAGTACTGATCCCCAGGCAATTTTGCTTAACCTTCTTCTACGTTCATCCCTAAAATCCACTAAGGTTACTGTAAACCTATTTCCATATCGTTTTTGGTGTTCCTTAGCAATATTCATAAACCTTTTAAAATCTTCAGCATTAGCAAATACTAGACAACCAGCCGAGAAGTCATCAATGACTTTGGTGGTTCCTTGTTTTCTTGCTCTATGGATATTGATCCCAAACTTTCCAGTATCCTGGATTCCTGATTCAAACCATTTAAACCATCCTTTTCTTTCATAATCACGGATCACACTTACCTCATTTCGTTGCACGAGTGCCTTATATACCCCTCGATGTAATCCTATACTATGTGAATTTAGATACTGTCCTTTCTTTAAAAATGCCGTCCCTTGTCGGTGCATTGGGTTTTCTAACCAATATTGTCCTGGATCTGTGGTTGCTTTAAAGATATGATACACCCACCTCCCTTGATCATTGGTGTAGAATACATGTATTTCATCATCAAATCTATTACTCCTAATAAAACGACTTCGATACCCAACAATATTAAGCCTATAAGGCTCATTATATATTTCATACCCCTTGTTTCGTAATATTTGTAAACTCTTTGATAGCATTTTTAGTTGATATTTTTTTGCCTGTCAGTGCTACTGACGAAGTTTGATACTACCCACACTTGCTTTTTAAGCCTTCGTTTCCTGTATACACCATCACCTTCCCTTAATCCATTAGTATTAGTATTACCTTCTACAGTTACAACCCATTTGTCTCCCCAATGATCTACAAAACCAATATGAGCCGGACGATTTAGTTTATGATACCATATCATAAATACATCACCGCTTTGTGGTTTTTGTTTCTGGAACTTTCCCCTTTGGTAAATCCGTTTACGTTGCAGAGCATAACTGGGCACCCAGCCACTTTTGGGAGCTTCCACTCCTGCATGCTGATAACACCAACTCACGAACGCAGCGCACCAAGCCAGAGAACGACCTAGCCCAACACTTTCCAAATACATTTCCACAGAAACTCCTCTATTTTCGCCTCCAACCTCACGAACCCCCACTTGAGAATCATACAATTCTTTTACACATTGTCTTAGTTCCTCTTCACTTATACTTGAATATTGTGTTACAGCGTTCTGGCTAAAAAGGTGACTGCAAACAAAAAAGCAAAGAAGATAAACGTAGATAACTTTAGTTTTTGCCATGGTGTTATGGTTTTAAAATCGTTTCTAAACTGATGGTCCAGGTACTCTTCTGAAGTAGGCCAGATGAGTTTCATGAGGATCCGTACAATCCCATGAAGGATAAAAATGCCAATAATGGCAAAGAGGTATACTTGAAAGATACCTGCATCATAAGTTCCTGCTGTTGGATCAATCCAATGCAAAAACGCTGCACTATGAACCCATAGGATCAATCCAACAGCTAAAGAAGATAATTCTCTCCATACTTTAAGGTATCCCCATATTGGAAGATCACTGTCAAAAATCCGTTTAAACCAATTGATTATTTTTTTCATTGTATATTTTTTTAACTATTCACTTTACGTTTTTCGCTTTTCACTTAAAGGGAGGATAGATTGGTAGTAGGAGCAAATACAGTTTCCCCCGATTGTGTTAGAATTCGTGTCCTTCCATTCTCTATTCCTGTGATATAACCCACTACGGTATCAGGAGCTAATTCCGGAACAATAAAGGATCCATCGGTTGCCTGAAGTAGTGTCGGTCGTTCTATAACGGCAAGGTTCCATTCCTGGGTGATTTGATTACCTATATTATCAAACGATCCAATAGTTCCTATCCCTGGAATAAACCATACGCCTCGAGCGTTTTGTTTAAGCCCCATTCTTCTAAACTCTGCCCTGATCTTCACTTTCTCCAGTTCTTTGTTTTTAAAAGCCACACTGAGTAATGCATTGACCAATGAAGTTACCCGTGTACCCAGGATCCTTACATTCTGGAAAAAAGTACTAACCATTTTGTACTGACTAACAGAACTTATTTTCTTCAATCCATTTAGAACTCCAAATAGATTTTGTTTGTTGGCAGCTCCTATAATTTCATTGGCAATACTGGCGGGATGAAACCCACTAGCATTGGCAGTTTTCCCAACCAGGGTGGTAAATGTAGTTTCTGTTATCGCCGAAGGAAATCCCGCGGCACGTAATGCCCGTTCTGTTCCTTTACCAAATACTCCATCCACTTTACCATTTCTAAAGCTTGTTTCTTTAATGATCAGTGCAGGTTGTCCACCTTTGGCAAGGAGCGCTTCTTGCACCATCTTAACCAGTGATCCCCGAGTTCCCCTTTTTAATGGAAACTGTTTACGAGCAACTCTTGGCAGAGAAGGTTTGGTCACTATGGTTCCAGGTGTGATCGGAGGTATGGGCTGTTGTACACTTCTTTGATTGGCTGCACGGTTACTAAAATATGTATAGGCTAGATATCCAAGCCCTAATACCAATCCTCCCCCTAAACCATACATCAGTACCTTTTTTCTAGAAAGTGGTTTTTGGGTCGTTTTATTTTTTGATTGTCGTTTTGCGACTGTTTTAGATTCCATCATTTTTTTTATGTTTTTGAATTGATAATTTCCTGGGCAATCGCAAATTCTTCTGTCGAAAGCTCGCTTATTAGATCCGCAGATAGATTATTTCCGTATAAATCTTTATAGGCACGTTCTACTTTTCGCATCATAGAGGCATTGGGAATTTGTTCTATGGTATGAAATACCACCTCTTCATCTGTTCCCCAACCAAAAGCATTGTCATTCTCAAAAGCCATCTTCAGTTGGATTGCAAAGTTTGCAGGATTACCAGGTTGTAAAGCATGCCTCTCGCGGTTGTTCCGTTTAAACTTCCTGACTAAAGCCCGTATAGCAAAGAACATCCCAATACCCAATCCACTAGCTAGTAGGACTGTAGTTACATCTTTGCTTACAGATATTTTTGGTCTGTTTTTTATAGCTTCTACTGCTAGAGTTGCTGCAGGTAATGCCATATTACTTTTTATTTATTTTCATTTTAACCAGGTTCCTGATAAAAGCATCATTAAGGAACAATTTTTCCATATGAATAATGCCTTTGGCACCAAAATGCTTGTTCATCGTCTCAAAAGCCTTTTTGACTTGGTGCGCTTCTGTTTTGTCTTTTACTTCTAATCCTATGGTAACTTGTGCTTGCATGATTCTTTAAAGTTGCTGAGTTTTATATAGTATCTAAGAAGTTTTAGTTACTTAGATTCTTCATCTCTTTGTTCTTTCTTTTGCTGTAATTGATTGAGATAGTAGCCTATTTTTTGAATCAGGTTGTCATCTTCTTTGACCTGTTCTCCTAGTTGGATCATCAGTTGTATTACTTGTTCGAACTGCTCTTCTGTAAACAGCTCACTAAGATGCTCTAATACCTGAAGTAAATAGTCATTCTCCTCGCTATCATTTATATTTCTATCTGTCTCATTGAGACCTAATCTTCCCAAAGTGCCTGCAATCCCCTGCATTTGTTTGGGGTACTGTTTAGCTAGCCCGGAGATCGCTCCGGGAAGCAGGGCCTTTCCTAATTCTACAAATCCTAATTTCTTGACCAAAGCTTCGATTTCTTCCTGCTTGGCTTCTGTTTCTTTTTTGGCCTCTGAGAGGTTTTTTTCTAACTCTTTTATTTTATCGCTACGCATTGCGTAGGATTTTTTAAGCTCTTCAAAATCCCTTTTTTGCAGTTCCTCCTGGAGCAGGGAATGTACCTTATGATGTACCCCATTTAAAGTTTCCTGATTGTTCTTACTGATCTCTTCGATCCTCTCCTGGAGCTTTTGGTTTTCTATGGATAACCGTTGTATGGTCAGCTGGTCTTCTACTACATGGGTATGAGGTTTTCTTTGGTTTACAACCGGTAATTTTCTAACAGAGTTATTTTCTAATAGTGGTGTTTTTAATACCTCGAGCTTCGACTGACCTTGTTCCATTTTGTATTTCACATAGGCACTCTCGCTTTCAAAGCCTAGTTTTTCCATCTCTGCATATTGCGTATCATTTAACCGAACGGATCCGGGTTTTCTATGTCTTGCTTCCATCATCATTTGTTTTTAAGATCACTTGTAAAAAGCGGATTTTACGTTGGTATTTTCTGGTGTTGGTAATCTCAATACGATCTGCATGTTCATGAATATTTTCCCTGATTTCCTTGGTATACCAATTATCATAGCGCCCATAGTCCGATTTGACCATCAATCCCCAATCGATATAGGTGACTAACCAGATTTCATTATACGCCTGGAATTTTAGCATACCCATAGCAGGGATGATAAATTCCCGGTATACAATACGGTAGGATTCGTATCCTTTTTCTTTGGCTCTTCTCTCTGCATACTGCAGTGCAAATTCCTCATGCATTGACATAGTCTGTTTTATTATCTCACGCCCATAGGGCGATTTATTATTTCACTCTTGTGGAGATATGATTCATATTCTATTTTAAATGTCTATTATAGACTGGGCTTCCGGGACTTCTTCAACCAATAACCATACTGTAACTTCATATGGGTATTCGGCTTTGCCTTCATCTTCAAAAGTGGCATGGATATAATCTGTTGCCCCAGATTCAGCTACAGGGGTAATTTGATACTTTTCAGGAATGTCTGAAAGCGTTAATTCCTCATCTGGTGTTAATGCCGAATCAATCATTGCCGAAAATTTATCTTCAGAAGTAAGTTGATGTTCTTTATAAAAAATTCCTCTTTTCTGAAATAGAGATAGTGTTCCCAGGATCATCTTTTTTGGTTTTAGTTACGGTATAGGTGAGTTGAACGAGATAAAAGCATACCCATAAAAGGGATAACTCCAGAGGTAATATTTTTCCGGAGTACATCGCCCGGGTTGAAGAACATCAATAATTATTGGAGTTCTGGGTGTCGCCGGAATATCCCCTGAAGCAATAAAAGGAAAGGTATCCGTTACTGGATGTGCATAATACCACCATCCTCCTACTTGCTCTTCTATGGTAACATTCCGGGGATAGTTTGTGGTATATGTCGTTCCGGGATTGAGCTCCAAAAAAGAGGTGTCTTCCATTTTGGAAGGAGATACTCCATAATACAAACGGGATGGTCCAGGAATATCACTACATTTTTTCTGAACGTTGGATGTAGTCAATATCCCGATAACAACATTGGTAGTAAAAGGAAGTTTGGCCGCTGCGTTTAGAAATTGATTTTCCCTATGAATAGTAAATTTTAATGGGACAAACTTCCTCCGTATTATTAACCCTTCGGTATGCTCTTTATTGCCTGAATGAATTAAACACTTCATAACTATCTATTTTAAATATCTCTTAGAGACCTTTTTGCTGTCGTCATACGACTTCTTCAATGAGTATGATCAGGCTCACTTTATAGCCTTGCCCAAAAGCAGCATTACTATGGTCTTTATCCTGGTAGCGAACCTTTACCGAAAGATCTCCTGGCAATACATCTCCAAGCTCAAAGAAGCGCTCCCTTGGAGCAACACTGAGCGAGGACATTAGTATTTTGCTATCAAATCCATCTGGAAAGAGTTCCTCTCCACCAATTTCAATACGCTGACTTCCCCGATAGTATAACCGGTCCGGGTATTCTGAAATCAATTGTAATCCTTTGACTAGCTTAGTATGTTTTGGGAGTTCCAGATTATCAACGGTGAACAGCCCATTTGCCTTATTTACTTTAAAGGAAAAAGCGACCCTGGTCTCTTTGGTTTTTGGTTTTTCTTCGTTATTCATCTAAAGTGATATTTCATTATTATTTTAAATGTCGATTATCGACCGACTTATGCAGGGACAGTTGCCGTTCCTGCCAATACAACTTTGATAAGGGCCTTCTCAGGAGCATCATCACCCAATTCGATATTGAATTCGAATTCTTCATCATCACGGATAAAGCGGGGACTTTCTAAAAAGTAGGTTCCGATATTGATCGTTGTATTGCCATCGGTAGCAAAATCCTGCATTGGACGTTCATCGATGATGATCTTTTTATTGGCAATCAGGGAGAATACCCCGTTTTGCAATCCGCCTACTTTTTTGATACTATCAAAATTAGTTTGCTTGATCACCTTTTTAAGCTCTGAATCACTTCCGGGAAGGTCCCCTTCAATTTCTGAGGCCAGTAAGATGATACGGTTACATAAAAATAACCGGTCTTTCTGAAGTTTGGCCTGGGTGACATTGGTAATTCCGATCTCCTTGGCGTCTTGTGTTTCAAACATATCGATGTTGGCCTTGTTCCCTGCAAACTTGATTGAATAGTAGGCTGTATCTGCCAATTGTAACCTTCCTTCTTTGATCCCTGTAGCTACTTTGACCATAGCTGGATCAAATTTCTTGGCCTGATCCCGAAGCGAGATATGGGCATTCACAATTTCTAAAAACTGTGATCTTGAACTTTTTTTCATCGTATTCATTTTATAATGTATTTATTGCTACTGATTTGTTTTTAAAGGCACCCTATGGGTGCTATGCTACTGCATTGAGTTCGGAGATATCTTCAGCTCCATTGAGTTGGGCAATATCAATACTTCCAAAATCCGCTTCACCTATTTCATCATTCAGGCCTTCTACAAAACCCTGATGTATATCCGCAGTTGGTATGGGTTCTCCAGCTTCTATTTTTTGGATAATTTCATCCACTTCACTGGTATCAAAATCACCCTGATCTGCTACTTCAGATCCCATAAAGACCAAAGGGCGGTCTTCAAGGTTTCCAAGGGACAGCTTTTGCGCCATAGCAGGGGATAATTTATCCAGGTATAACTTTTTGCCTATGGCTTTTAAAGAAGTTACAGCCCGGTCTTTAGCTTCATCGAGGTTATCTTTAATCCCGTCAATACCATTGATGGTCTCTGCTTTTTTGCCAAAACCGTTGGAGAATGCCATTCCCACTCCGGAGGAAATGATCCAGTCTTTACCGTAGTAGGCTCCCCCGAATATGGTGAGTGCACCCAGTGCCAGGGAGTATCTTCCCACAGCGGATCCGGCCACCATTCCTAATATTCCAGTAGTAAGGTGTTTGCCTACTTCCAAAAGGCTATCTTTTGTATTTGCTTTTGATTTCATAATAAAACTTGTTTTTATAGTTTCCGCGATGCGGAAATCTCTTTTTTGATTTCTATAATAATGCCTTCGGAATTAGTTTTTCCGGGGCTTTCCTTTTGGTGGCTGTTTTCTTTTTACGACGAGGACTGCTTCCTTTGGTAAACCTGCCCAATGCATCCCTTTGTGTTAGGTTTCGTTTACCTCTTCCCACACGTTTTTTTGGAGTACCAGAAATAGGCCTTGCCGTTTTCTTCTTGTTTGAATTCACAGCAATGGCAATCCCTGTGCCTACCACTGCCAATCCTCCTAAGACCAGTAAGGTTGTTTTATGCTTTTGTAAAAAGCCCTTCTTTTGTTCAGGAGGTGTATTGGTTACTGCCCTGTTCCTGGA
Source organism: uncultured Aquimarina sp. (assembly GCA_947498785.1). Lineage (GTDB taxonomy): Bacteria > Bacteroidota > Bacteroidia > Flavobacteriales > Flavobacteriaceae > Aquimarina. The sequence goes on from CANMLS010000014.1 coordinate 76,854, forward strand.
GATTACCGAAGATGTAGGTCTAGAGCTACCCCTTGAAAATGGGGAGGCACGAAAACTGGATGTCCTTGGGATACTCCTGGGAATTGGAGCTGGAAGCTGTCGAACAGGCCGTGCAGGTTTTTGAAATAAAGTCTGTGCACTTTGCTTTACTTTATTCGCTGCGCCAAAAATGTTCCCTATTTTACTCAGGATACCTGCAATTCCTGCTACTGCACCACTGGCAGCAGCAGTAGCCGTTCCGGTAGCCACTGCACCAAGCCCATCCACCTCAAACTCATTGTTCATAAAAGCCTCAATGGTGTCAATATCTGCTTCTACTACAAATTTTTCAAAAGGATCATTATATATATCTGGTTCAGTATCGATACTTCCGATAGTAAAACCACTTAATGGGACTTTGCGGTCTTTGTTCCCTTTTCCTTTTAGAATAGCTTTTCTTAGGTTTCTTCCCCTTCCTCCGGCAGTACGATAAATCTTTTCTGCTTTTTCAACGGTTTTTTTAAGTTTTGAGAATTTTCTCATATCAATTCCCATCTTCCTGGCTTGTGCTTCACTGAGGTATCCAAAACGTAACCTACTGGCAACTTTGAACATATTGATCTTCATGGCCAGTAAAAATCCGTTACGAAGTAAGATGGTAGCCGGGTTCAGAAAACGGTTAAACGTTCTAACCACAGGTCGGATCACTTTTTTACCTACTTTTTTGGCAAACTTCTTTAGTCCGCGTCCTATCTTTTTAAAGAAACCCTGCAGGCCATCAATAACATAAATATTCTCTTCTGCATCGGCATACAGGATCACATTACCATCCTCATCCAATATCTCGTAAGCAATATCCGGGACGGAGTCAGAGACTCCATGTATTATCTCACTCATGCCCTGAGAATCTGCTATATCTGATGCATCTAATCCTGTGGCGTCAAATCCATCTAATCGGTGTAATTCCATAGTTCTATTATTTTCGGGCTGTATACCCAGTTTATTATTGTTTAGCCCTCAGTTGTTGATTTCTCTTTCGAGAGGTTTTTGTCTTTTTGGCAAATAGTTTTAATACTCCAATTCCTGCAGCAACTGATATCCCTGAAATGATCAGGAAATTGAGTAGGTCAAAATCATCTTTCTTTTTCATATTGCTATGGGTATACATATCATCAAATCGAAATGGGGATATAACCCTACCCGATGTCATACTCTTTTTAACTTTCTTTGGCAGGGTTTCCCTAACCACACATGGTGGTGTTTCTGCGGTTTGGATTATCTTTCTTAAAGGAAGTTTGGGTTGTTGTAAAGCATCCAGGCTAATTGCTGCCATATCAACTCCGCTGAGTCCGGATAGCTCTTCTGCAAGGATATTTCCCTTTGGATCAATGTCTTTCTTTTCAGAATAGGGGACTTCATAATTAAAACGGTCTGCCACACAATCGATAGTAATATGACCTCCTTTAAAAGGGACAATAGGATATATATGTTGAAAGTGCTTTTTGCCTCCGTATTTTGTGATCCTCATTTGATAGGGAATCCCCAAATTGGTAAGGATACTTCCTATAAAAACGGTATAACAATCACAGTCTACCCCGGTAGTTCTATCTGCCCATGTGCGTGAAGGTCTGCGGACTTGTTCTATCCCAGTGGCATCCATTCTATACTGAATATGACCATACACAAAATTCCAGATGTTCCTACACACCGCAGAGAGGTTTTTAGTATTTAGTTTCTTTGCTAATATTGCTGTATCATCAAGAGTTTCTGCAATGACTTTTTGCATTAATTGCAGGGTATCGTGTAATCTCGCTTTGCCAGCACCTACAATAACAGTATCGTTTTGGATACTTTTAGGAAAGAATGTAGTATACTGAACTCCTGGATTGATATGTCTTTTCGCCTGTGCCTGCATTAGAGTTTTAGTATAATATTATCAAATTGCTCATAGGGTAAACCATTGACCCTGGTGATAATTTGGGTTTGAATTTTGAGTTCGATAGGGTTAGCAGATCGGATATCACTGACTACTTTGGTGCCTAATATCTGGATCAGGGTTAACCAACCTGCGGATTGTATCTGTAAATCAAAATCCTTTTGACTGTTTTCTGGAATCTCGATGATCGAGTTTTCAATAGTTGAACTTCCTAATAGTTTGTCTTTAAACAAGATTTTGACAAAAGGGTGTTGCAGTTTTAAGGTTACCGGATTAGGGTTCTGTATTTGAACCGCTGCTTTTAATTCTATTCCGGTTAGGTTGACCTTATGGATGCTTACCCGAATCCGGGAAGTAATATTAGTGCTTGCCCTTTGCAACCGGGATAAATACCGAATCGAAAAAAAAGCCGCCAAACCACCTGCAATCCATTTGAACATAATCTTTGTTTTTTATCAAAGGAATGTCAAAAAAAAGAGGGTTCAAAACGGGTTTTGTATCTTGGAAAATAAAAGTTGTTTTTAATAAAAATAGTAGTAAATTAAGGGTGTACGAGAGGTAACTATGACTAATTTAAGTTGTTGTAACTCCTTATCACACTAATACACATTAATACATTTTAAATCACAATACAATATGAAATTTACCTTTAAAACAAAACAGGAATTAAGCACATTTTTTGGCATCAGCAGACAGACATTACGCAGAAAAATGAAAGAAATTGATGGATTGGACACTGGAAGACGACAATTATTATACCCCTATGAGGTACGATTGATCTTTGAAGCTTTCGGTGTTGATTATTAAATTATGTCAGAATTAAGACTGTTTACAAAAATATGTTCTGAGTATATATACTCCTTTTCTATATATATAAGGGTTTACCAGGCTTATACCTCTTGGTAAACCCTTGGAATGATATTGTTTACAGCAATTGTTTACTCCTAAAACAAACGGATTCCATTCTTGTATTTGGCAATTTCTTTTCCATTGGGCTGGTTTTCATAAATAATAGCAGTCTCCCACAAGCCTTTAAAACGAACATTCAACATTTTCTCTAACCTTCGAATTCCTAATGCTTGATTGGGTTTGGCACGTTTGTGGGTTTTATCCAGGGAATAAAATGTCCTGGAATTTCCATCATGAAAATATACAATACATTTGCAGAGTGATATACTCGGTAAGTTTGGCGAAATCATATAGCAATAGGTTTTAGAAGGGTTCGTTGCAGACTTTTTTCGTATTCCCTCATCAGGGTATCGTCCTTGTAGGTAGATAAGCGTTGCTGTTGAATCCTAAAGAGTTGCAATCGGGTTTTATGTTTGTTTTTTCCTTTTCCCTTATCATGATCCTGCCACTCTTTTTCGGTTTTTTGGATTAGGATTTGGTTTCGGATCTCTTTTTTAAGGATTTCCTGTTTGAGATACCAATCGTAGGTTTTATTAAAGCCATTACGCTTATTATCCGGGCTGAAATACAAATGCGCAGGGGCTACCCAGCGGTTGGGGTTGCGCTCCAGGTACCTACAGACCATATCTACACGCTTATAAAGAATTTGTTGGTAGCCTTCCCAATCTTTTTTATTGCCTTTGACCCTGAATTTTCGATATACCGATACCCAGATATGGTTTAAGATTTCATTTTCTTCTACCTCGCTCAGGATCAGCTCTGCAAACAACAACAATCTGGCATACTTCCAGAAATCACGGACCAGTTGTAATAAAAAAGCCGGATCCGACCCGTTTTTACGCATTTTTTTTGCGCCCCTGGTTTGGGTTTTTGAGTCAGAAGTCCGGCTTTCCTCCGTGTTCTTGTCTTGTTCCTGTACGGTTCCTGTAACGTTAGTTTCTTTTGGACTGTGAGCCGATAGGTGAACTCCTTCTTCCGGAGTTATGAACTTATCCACAGTGCTATTATTATTCTTTTTTTGTTCCTGTTGTACATGAACTAATGGGTGTAAATTTTTCACTTCAGGGCATAATGCCCCTTTAATGTCTTTAATAATCCCCTGGATGTTTCCACTAGTTGTGGGTAACTTTTTAGGGGCAAAAACCTGCGGATTGATCCAGAGTTCAACTCCTGTTTTTCCTCTATGGATTTCTTTACTGATAAACCCTGCTGCTTTTAACCGTTCCTTGTGATTAATAATGGTGCGAACGGTACACCCTTTACAGGAAGCCAAACTTGGATTATAGGTTTTAAAGCCAGGGAGCTGTTCTGAAATATCTTCCCCCAATGAAACGGCATGATTGAGTTGTTTGGCATACAATCGCGTAATCAGTTCTGCGGTGGCCCTGTGGTTGGCATTCAATCGCTCGGTCAATTGATCGTGTTTTTCGTTGTACCGATCTATAAATGCCTTTGTGGCCATAAAGACCGTGCTAAAATCATAGTAGGGGCGTATAGGAGGTATTGTTTCTGTGGTCATGATATGATTTTTTAAGGTTTTTGGGGGGATAAGGAATATTTATCCCCCGAAAACCATTTTTAATGAAGTGTTTTTTGTGTATGTCATACAATCTTTTGTCCATTGAGGTAGGCGATAATACTTTTCTTAGAATATAGTTTTCGCCTACCATGCTGATAGTAATCAATGAGTTTTTCATCCCTGAGTATATAGAGCCGTTTCTTACTCTTTAACCCCATTAACTTAAGCGCTTGCTCGGTAGTCAGAAAATCATGCTCTTCTTCTGTTGCGGACTGGATTTGTTGATGCTTTTCATGGATGACTTTATACATGAGTACCATAGTCTCTTCCATGAGTTTATAATAACTGTCCTTTTCGAATACAATTAATTCCATTGTTATATTTTTGAATATGTTCTACTTTGTTTAAAGGATGCAGAAAGCTTGGTTTTTAATTTCAATACCAGTTTAAAAAAAACAGGATCCTACTGGTAGTGAAATTCTGGTTTTAGCCCCCGGATGATATCTCGGAAATCACCTTTTCAACATCTCTGGAATAAAGAAAACAAAAAAACAAAAGCGAATTTGGTGCGCAAGGGTTGCGCAACCCCATTAGAAAAGACAACAAAGTGTTGAATTTTAGATGTTTGTAAGTTTAAAGGTGTCACGCTAATTCACATTAAATCACAGAAAAAAAATTATAAATGCGCAAAAAAACACTGGAAACCCCAGTAAAACCGTTCAAAACCGTACTTAAATGCAACCCCTATAAACACTGGTGTTTCCAGAGGTTGTTAAAATATTAACATTAATTATAGAAAAGACCACAGAAAAAAGTGATCAAAATCGATTAAAAAATAGGGGGGGGTAAAACATAAAAAGGGCATCTGTAAGGGCCATACCAATATCCTGCTTAACGATTCCTTTTTAAAAGGTTGGACCTGCATTATGAAATCATTTTGGAATCCTTAAACTTCTGGATAGTATTTAGCATCCGGATTAAAAGGCGCTCAACAGAAGCTAACGTATCTTTACTACTGGAGTAGAATGCATTTTTAACACTGTTCTCTGAGATATCCTTATCATCTTTGGACATATAGATTTGTGAAAGGAATTTAAAATATTGTTGTTTATTTTCTTTGACACTCACAACTTTTATTTCTGTAAACAGTCGTGCAAACAAAGCTAATTCCGGGATGGTAAGGTTTATTTTTCTTTTTACAACTTTGGACTTGGTAATATTCACGATACCCATATCTGAACCGGGTATCTTTTTAGTATTGATTTGTTCAATTTCATAGGTTTGATGGGAGAGGGCTATACGCTGTCTGATGTAACTGATCAAATATGTTTTTAAGCTTGGGAACTCAGGATGGTAACTAATGGGGGAAGTCACCGGGACTTCTTCTACCCGTATCAGCTGACGGTACAGGTAGGTTTGTCGTTCGGTCTGGGTAGAAAAATCTTCCAATCGATGGAGTAATTCTATACTCATTGCCTTACCTACATTATGGGTATTCAGATCCAGGGCAATCATAAGGCTATAGACCTGATCGTGATCCGGGGATTCCAATTTTGTAAACAGACGTGTAAACAGGTCTATATATTTGCGGTAAAATTCACGTTTTATATAAGTTAATGGAGTAAAAGTATCTGAAGTAATTTTATATAAAGGTTTACAGAGTTCTATTTCAATTTCTTTAGGGAGTTTTTGCTGTTTGAAAAGGACAATTAATTCTTGAGAAACATCATAATAGGTAGAAATGAATTGTCGTCGTTGCTCATAAGATACTCCTAACTCTTTATCTAAATATGTGTCGCAACATTCTTCCATATAGATAAGTATGCGATCCAAGTATCGGTGCATACATCGAAAAACATCTTGTATACCTTTATGCAATGATACATTTTGAGAGGTATCAGTAAGGTATGTTTTCTCCAAGGTAGCGATATAGTAGTTCAGTTTTAGTTGGTATTTACGAATTTTACTTTCCCTTTTTTCTTCACTGATACTTTCATCAAAATAGAGTTGATGCAAATATTCTGTGAAATCGTTATACGTAGGTCGCAGCAATATAAAATAGTAATAATAACAAAGTGCTGTATTGGATAAAGTAGTATAACTTCTATTGATAAAGATATCTACTATATAACGCTCTTCAGTTTCCCTGATGTGTACTTCCTGAATGTTACTTTGCTGTACGGAAATATGATCCAAAAGGAATGACAGTAGGTTTGGATTGATTTCTGTTAGCAAAGTGTTTTTAAACCCTTCTTTAAGCGAACTTTCATAGGTATAGAAAGGGGTCTCTGAATTTTTAAGAACGGTAAAAGAACCTTCGGATCCTTTTTTGACCACCATGGAGAAATGGGTAAATATATAGGGATAATAGCGTTTTAAAAAAGTTAGATATTTTCCCCTGGGTAAAAAACCTGACAAAAGCAATGGCATATCCTCACGGAAGATACCATAGAATACACCGAAGTGCTCCATATTGGTTAAGTTATTTAGTTACTATTTTCTGTTTCCCGATAAGCCGGCTAAATTGCCTGGGGTAGGACTACTACTTATCATTATAAAGAACGCACAAAAATTAAACCAATTTTATGGAATTTGTTAAATTTTTATACTTTCCTTACTTTATTAAGACATAAAGGCAAAGAAAGTGTTGCATAATAAAAAAATGGAGAGGTATACATCTATTGCTTTATTACCTAAGCACAGTAAAAAAGTAGCACTATTCTTTAAGCACTTTATGGAACATATCAGCTAGTCGTATTTCAATAAATTTTATAATCTTTTCTTCTGAAACTTCATTCTGATACATTGTAAATACTTTTGAGGCATTACGTTTTTTAAGCACTTTAATATCACCTTCGGGATTCTCGATATCCTGAGGTTTTAAATTCCATTGTAACAACGATTGTAAAAGTTTGGTATGTGATTCATATCGCTTTTCGAGTATTTTTTGTTTTTCAAGATCTTCTGGATTTTTCTCTTCTGCACTATTAATTCTGGCACTCAATACGGTAAATTCATCCCGTATTTGACGATCTATTTCTTTGGCTTCATTCACCAGCTTAACGTAAGATTCATAGATTTTTTTATTGTAAAATTCTGCAAAACCTAAATATTCATCCATAGCTTTAAGGTAACTAACAGCTACTTCTTTATAAACCCTTTTATCTTTTTCTTCAGTTTCTTTAAGTTGCTCCCCTAATTCACTTAACCTTCCTTTTTTATCTTTAATGATATGTGCGAACCCTTCTTTTTCTGGTAATCCTAACAATTGAGGGGTAATATCTTTTGGTAAGCCTTCGTAACGATACTTTCTATATTGAATTTTAATCGAATCGTTCTCTTCCTTAGGTTTTTTCTCTTTCTTTTCTCTCTTTTTGAAGTTAATCTTTGGCTTCTTGAGTCCGAAAGCATAGTTGTATCCAAAAGTAGCAGTAAACTCACTTAAACCACCATTATTCCCTCCATTTCTAAATAACTGTATTGCATTAAGATTAAAATTATGTCTTTCCTTCAAAGTATAGGTTACTGATCCTCTTAGGTTAGTGACATTAGTATTTGCATTAGCACTATTTGAACTGTTATATCCAGCAGAAAGTCTTGTGTTTAAGGTTTTTTTAAAGTATCGTTTCCCTACACTTACCGTAGGTCCCCAGGTAGTAGATTCTTCTCTACCTATAGTGTTATAAGTTCCGTTAATTGCTGTGTTAATACTAAGGTTACGTTCAGAAAAATCTATAGTATGACCTATATTCATATTATGAAAGGTAGAAGCATCTCCTAGTCTTACAATACCTCCTTGCTCATTAGATACATCATTTAAAGCATAATTAGTAACAAGGTTTTGGCGTGAAGTCTTCTTATTTGAAAGTACATAACTAACGGTCAAGGTAGCGGTTTGAGATAATTGCTTATAATCCAACTCTTCTATTTGTTCATCCAGAAGATTACCATCATTAATCTCATCAAACTGGTTGGGTTTAATATTGGTAAACGTACTAAAATTGGAATATGACCCTGCAACATTTAATCGTTCTGATACTGCTAATGTAGCATTTAATGACCCTACGGTACGATTGGTATTGTTAGCTTTCAGATTATCAAGATCATCCCTTTGGTATCCAATATTAAGTGCTAACGTTAATTTATCTTTAAAAAAAGTATTAGAAGCATCTAAAGTGATATTTTCAAAATCATTATTGAAAAAATATGCTCCAAGCGTCTCATAACCTGGATCGATACGCTCATATCCTAAACCAAGATTTACCCGGCCAAAAGCATATCCTAAGCGAGTTTTTACCGCATTATAATATTCTGTAGAGGCACGGTTATTAAAAATTGCTGCTATTGGTGAAATCCCTGAATTATCTGCTTCTTCTGCTCTGGTATCTTTGGTTATTGCTGTAGACGCGTATTCTGCCTGTAAGCTAAAGCTTTTCCCCAGTTTAACTTCTCCTTCTAAACTTATCACTAAATTTTCTTGTGGCAAAACTCCTTTAGCTTCTGGTATTGAATCAATAGAATTTTGATCATCTTTTGCATAAAACCCTATCACTCCAATTTTATACCGTTCTTTTTCAAAACTGGTTTTTAACCCATAACCCATTCGATTAAAAGCCGGGATAGTTCTGGGGTCATCATCATCATTGGTTGCTTTTAATAAACGACCAGCCATAGCACTAACTTTTAACGGGCCAGGTGGCGTAACATCTACTCCTCCTCCTGTAAATTGATGACCAATTAAGGTATAGGGAGAAAACGTCATATTTACATTACCGATATGCCCTGTCACCCACTTATACTTTGGATGTATACTTATACGATTAAAATCAAATGGTAATTGATATCCCAAATCTTCTCCTTGATTAGAAAAACTATAAGAAATAGGAATAGAGAAGCTATAGATATTGATATTAAGTGCTCCTTGTAAGAAATACGTAAAAGGTTCTCTGTTATTATTTTGATTAGAATTATAATACACTCCTGTAGCAGATACCTGTCCACTAACCTTGAATGGCTTACTTTGGGTAATAGATTCATAGTCCAACGTTTGAGAAAGGACACTTAGAGGGAACCATAAAAAGAGGAGTAAAAGTTTCTTCAATAGGATATGTTTAATATCAAGATAGATTGTGATTACAATCGTACAAATGCTTATGAAATAGGAGTATATATGTTAAATAAAAACATAAAGGGCATTATCCAGATCAAATTTATATAGAAAATAAACCTGTCTGATATATCAAATCATATTGTATATAAAAGGACACCTTAAAATCATCAATCTATATGTGATCTAAGGTGTCCTGTTCTTTTTTATTTGGAATACGTATCTACGGATTCACTTGATGTAATGATTAAGGTATTATCTTTAAATTCAACAGAAGCCTCATTGTCTGATGTACCAAACTTAAATCGATATTTCCCATTTCCTGAATTCTCCCAAGTCCCATTGGTAATACCATCAATAATACATTCTCCATTATCCTCGATATACGGAGTAGAGACATAGGTACCATCTGCTTTAAACTCTAAGGAGCCTCTTTTTTCACAGGCAGAATCTTCTACAGCCGTACCAACAACACCATCAACGATATCGGCCTCAGAGAAAGAGAACCATTTTGCAATGATTGGGTCTTGTCCTGCTGCATCATCATCACTGCTACAAGAGATGGATAAGGCACTTAAAAATACGGTTGCTACTAAAATTACTTTTTTCATTGTTTTAAAAAATTTGGGTTATTATATATTAATTGTTAATGTTATTGCTTTTGGATTTGTTACTATCTAAATCAGTATTAATGACTAACTCTAATCAAAGTACCATAATATGAGATTGTATCTTATATTCTAAGTGTTTTGCTTTTTTATTCATTTCAAAACAACTTACAATACTATTATTAAATCTTTTACTTTATTTATCTCCAAAAACCTCTGATGGTAATTTTATAATTATAAAAGATTGTTTATCCGATTTTAATTCTATTATTTCTTTTTCTTCCAATTCTGGTAAAAAGGTTAAAAGAAACTCTTTATACTTAGTTATTTCTTCAGGAAACTCATCAATCGACCATTCATTACCAAAATTGCGATAAAAGTGTTCTAAATGAAATAAGAATTTCTTTTTGATTTTTGATTTTTTCATATTTTCAAAATTTAAAATTACCCTAGGGTAAATCCTCTCATTTATTTATTTGAAAAAGAAGATTACCTCCTTTTTTTATTGTCTATACTAATTCAATAAAATCATGTGAAGCTTTAAGTGTTTCCAATAGCTCAGGTTTTTTTATCGTTATGTATTTTAAATTACCTGATAGTATATCATGAACTATTGTACTATTTCCCGAATCTAAAGAGATTAATACTACTTCACTAACAAATTCGCAATCTACTATAACTTCATTTTTTGAACAGTCATATGGTGACTTTTAATTTTTTTGTCTAAAAAATTGATTTTATCTATCATATAAATACTATTTAATAGCCCCAATCTTACTATCTGGAGGGTTGGATATAAAATCTCGCCACTGTCTTAGTATTTCTAGCAAATCCTTAGTAGATATTTTTAAATGATCATCTTCTTCAAAAACTGGATATAATCTTGATTCTTCTTTGTAAACTTCTACAAAATCTGACAGCTCTCCACTAGAAAAATCTGTTTGAACTAAATTACCTGTTAATACCTGTTCCACTTCTTCTATTAAATTGTTCATAGATTCAATGTCGTATCCCTCAATACTAATACTTAATTGATTATGGACGCTATTGCCCTCTAATTTAGGCAGGTGTAAATCCAATATTTTTTTCCAATAGAACTTCATATTTAGTTTAATTTTATGGGGTAAGCTGTATCTACAATTCCTTCTTTTATCCACAATTCTATTTTGATACCATTTGAAGAAGTTCCAATGTATTTATTGCCACTATCAAGAACTTTGTTATTGAACGCATGACTTATTTCCATTAATATTTTGTCTTGATCCCAAGAATCTGGAAAAAATGTAGAAGTTTTCTTCTTAGCTTTCCAACCTGTTCCATTAATTGGTTTTAAATCATCATGATACATAGACACTTTACCTGTATATACTCCATTGGCATCTAGAGTAGATTTATTAGTTACTTTTACTGTTACATTATCTACAGCACTTGTGTGATGTACACCTGAAACAGAGAATGTAGGTTGAGTAGCACCATCTCTTATAGTTTTTTTGATCTCGCCTTTAAACAAATGTTTATTAAATTCAGTATTTGCTTTTAGATCTATTAATGTTTTTCTAATCGCTCCAAAATCAATTATCTCTCCTGTCTCTAGATTTTTCAGTTTAGAAACCTTAATCTCAGCATTGGTCAAAAACTGTGTTCCTCCACCTTTTCCCCAATCAGGATATGCTTGGGTTAAAACCTCTGTATAATCACCTTGATTAAATTTACCTTTTGCAAAACGAATATCATTTACTACTTGATCAGGAGTAAACTCTGCTACCCAGGTCGGCTTTTTAGGTAATTGTAATACATCTTTTGCCTTTGCAGCATCTGTAAAATCATCTAATGATATGTAGGTAGGATAAGCTGATGGTGACGCATCTATAACCCCTGTACTTTTTAGCTTATCAAAATTATAAGAAGTCTCATTAACCGCACGGTACATATGCTGGTCATAGAAACGCATAATGCTTTTATCCTTTACAATGGCTTTGGCTGCATCACTTAGTGTTTTAATATTATCATCATCAAGAATTCTCTTTCCTGCATCTCCAAATTTATCTACAATAACAGCCGCAGCACCTTGTTCACTTCCAAACTTTTGTTTTAGAACAATATCTACGTATTCATCACCATAGATTGAGCGTACTCTTGCTCTTGCGCTTTTTAATACCTCAGGGATTAATCCACCCCTTGTGTTGTTGATCTTCCAAGCATTATATCCTCCATCAAAAACCTTAATTTTGTCAATATTCTTGCTAACTAATTCAAGCTCATCAGTACTTATTCGTATTGCATCATCGACTCCTGCATCATCAAGCACCTTCCACGCATCAATCAACTCTGGATTCTTAGCAATAGCTTCAGCAAAGTCGGCATTAGCTAAATCACTATCAAACTTTTTTAGGAACGATTCATCAAAATCAAGAACTTTTAACTTTTCAAGGAACGCTTGCGATATTTTTGTTTGGGTCCCAAACCGTACCGCTATATAACTATTTTCTGCTAATTTAATGATTTTTCCAACATGTTTGGCTGTAGATGCGTATACAAAAGGAATCGTAGATGCAAATGATATAGCCGCATTAGTACCATCTCCCTCTATTACATACCAGACTCCGTTTGCCGCATCAAAAGCTTCACCAAATAATGGTACCATTCCAGCAGCATCCAAAGTAAAATGACCGATACCACTAGGATCATACAAATCAGCAAACATTGTATTAAGATCGCAGGACAGGCAATCAAAAGGTGGTTCTTGCATTAGGTACCACTTCCCAAGTTTTTTATTATATTGAAAATGAGTAATCTCGTTCTCACCATCAGTAATAGAATACACATAGGCAATGCCTCCTTCGCTGGTTCGTGCAAGTCGTAAAAAACCTCCCTTTTCAAAGAGATTATAGTGTCCAAATATATAGTTATCAAAGTTGACCCTGGCAATGTTAGGCAAACATTCGTCATGGGTAAGAGCTAGCAATCCTTTTGGCTGATCTTCAAACAAAATAGGTTTGGTAAGTAAGCTTCCCGATCCAGTAGTATTTAATTCTGAATAACGATAAGAGCCCGACATGTAAAAAGGTTTACAACTTGACAGCTTATTTTCCACAATAACCGTTGCCCTTAAGGTACCTGAACTACTTACTTCTACATCCTCAAATTTATAGACTTTCCCTCCTTTTTTTGTTTTGTAACCCGTAAATTCATTTCCTCGATAATATCCATTATAAATACTATCCCCAATAGTAAATCCACTTAAAACGCCCTTGGGGACTCCAAGCGCATTCTTCTTTAAAAAACGTTTTTTTACATCTAAATTCAATGAAAACTTAATCGGTATTCCTGCAGGGGAAAGATAGATCTCAAAAAACTCACTAAAATCAATCTCAGGATCAAATTGTATCTTTTCTTCAAATGATAATTCTGCTCCTGATGCATCTTCTTCTTTAGCGTCCTCTATTTGCTGATTGGCCTCGGCAATACTTTGATTAAGCCTTGATTGTGCTTGTTGTTGTTGGGAAGTATTATAACCATCAGGTTTATATCCATTTGCAGAAGCATCTGCAATTAACTCATTATCAAAATTGTCAGACGCTTCATCGTATCGCCTTATGTTTTCTTTAACTTCTTCTGAAACATAAGGGTTTGCTAACAATTGTTCTATTTCTGCTTGTTGGTTTTGATTTTGTTCTTGTAAATCAGCAATCTGTTCTGGAGTACCTGTAAAATTTTCTAATATTTCTAAAATCGCATCTCCAATAGATTGAAGAGTTTCCAACTCATCTCTAACATCACTAACCCCTCCCCAGTTTTGATCGTAATCGGTCATTACCATACCCTCTATTAATTGATAATCGGTATTGATCCTGATCCCGGTAAAACTTACTTTTAATTTGGTGTCCTGTAAATAAGGCACGGTAATATATCCCCAACCAGAAAATATCCCATCACCACCATCGGGACTACCTCCTATAGGAGTAGGACCGGTAACATTGCCATATCCTATTTCTTTTACCGTCACCGGGAAATCCCCTGCGGTAAATACATCATTGGTCATTAAGCTTTCCAGGGGTTCTTGATTGGTAATGACCAGTTCTGGGGTAATCCCACAATTATAGGTCAAGGTCTGATCATCCCCGGGGGTACTAAACTCATAGATTTGAGAATAGGTAAATGCCCCGTTTTCTAGGCATTGTCCGCCAACCCTAAACTCATACGGTGTACCCGGTTCGAGATTATACAGGGTCGTTTCCTCATTTAATGTTCCGCTATCATACCATTTTGCACGTTCTGCATTCTTTTTACGGTACTGTACATTGTATTTTATATGCCCATTGCCTTGCCATAGAATTCTTTCTTTTGTACTACTCCCGGCTTCTGCCAATACATATCCCGGTTCTGCACAATTGCCTGCATAGACAAAATGGTAAATTTCGCTATTGCCATTATTTTTAAATATCGAGGTCTCACTGATCCCATCACTTACCAGTGCCCTAACACGCCATGCATATTTCTTATCGGGCAACAAAGGGGTTTCTCCCGGGCCGTATAATAGTGTGGTAGCAAATGTGGTGGTTTGATAGAGTGGTCGACTTGCCAAAAAAGCGGCCTGTGGATCCATCTGGTCATCCCAAAGCTCTGCCAATGTAAATTCGTACTGTACATTGGTCGCATTAAGATGACGGGGCGTCCATTGAAAAATAATATTTTGTGGATCCCGCATCGCCACTTGCTCCCCACGATTAGGAATATTTAAAAATGGGGGATCATTAAGCACCAAATATACCGTAGCACAACTCTTACGAGAAATGCGTTGTCCTGATCTTGGATCGTATGCTTCAAAACAAAAACGATATAACCCTTCTGGTAAAGGTCTGTTATACTGCTGCGGGGTAATCCCCCTTAGGTTTTGAAGCGCAAAATAGGGTTGCAGATCCAAATTACTCAGTCGCAGGGGAACTCCACCGTCCAGAAAAATAGGATTGGCCCCTACAACCACATCATTACTTTGAATCGATACCCCTGCGTTGCTTTCTATATACAGTTTTAAGTTTACTGGTCGGTTAAATTCATCGATATCGATCAGCAACAGGTTTACAAATAATTTCTCTGAAACAGCTGTGCTATACTCTGATAGTTTTAAACTATATGGAGGTACTATCTGCGGTGTTACATTTACAGGAAAAAGCTGTGCATGTACAACCACAGAAAATAACAATAGCGGTAATAAAAAGTAGTATTTGGGTTTTTTGAACATTTACTTTTTTTTATGGAAGGGTAAACGAAAAGGTATTGGTATCATAAAAATCCCCAGCATCATTGCTAAATACAATCCGAATCTTATAACTACCAGACGTAAATTTAGCATCGGTGGTTGTAGATTCCAGCTGTTGCATAGATATACGTCTATTGGTATGCAGCCTATGCATTCCAAATGGTTGCTTTGGATCAAGATAAATTTCTTCTTTAAATATATCCCTATTATAATATTGACAACCGCTTATTCGTTCTTCCTCAATAATAAATTCGGTATTGTCATCATCTCTGGTAATAAAAGCTGTGGAACTTTTAAAATATCGGTGATTACGTAACTCAAATTCAAGGTTATTTATAAAAAATCCATCAAATTTTAATTTGTAATAGGTATTTCCTCCGCAATTCTCAATTTTTTCAATACTTTCTACTTTAGTGATATGCGGAGTTGGATTATACACTACAAAGGTGATATAACTTTCCGGGAATTCTGGTTGCGATATCTTTGTGATATCTCCACCATCCACTTGATAAGAAAGGTAGTAGTAGCGTAACTCTTCATAAGGTTCGCTTCCCCAGTCTTTAGGAGCTTCAAAAGTAAGGATACCATTAGTATAGGTGTGTACGGATTCTATTTTTTCGTTTTCATTATCCTTGTGTACAAAAAAGAACTTGAGGTTTGCATTTTCATTAAATACATCGGTCTTTAATTGATGATTAAACCCTATTTCTGAATAAAACAACTCCCCAAAAGGCTCTACTTTTGTACTTTGATCTTCAAAAGTGTTAAAGGGTTGTGTAATTACTGTTTTTATCTCAGATTTAAAATCCGTGTCTCCTGTTGCCAATAAAGTGACTTCATATTGTTGGGCGGGGATCAATTCGGTTATATGGGTTTCCACAGAACTTACACTTTTCTTTTCAAAAGTTTGTTCCCCTGTTTTTCGTATCCCATAACTTAGTTTATTTGCACTTGTACCATCATACTCTAATACAACAGTATTGGCATCAACCCTTTTTATAATTAGTTTTCCATCAATGGTTACTCCGCCTTGATCTTCAGGACTACTATCATCACTGGATGAACAGGAATAAAAAAGTAAACTAAAGACAATGAGCAGGGTAATACTATTTAAAAATTGTTTTTTCATGAGTTTTAAGTTGTATAATTATTGTTTTTTTTAAGTCTTTTTCAAGGTTATGTTTGGTGTCTTTTATTTGTGATTTTTCATTTATCACTCAAACACTAATTTTCGTACAGCTGTTCCTTTTGTGGTTTCCAATAGGATTAAGTACACTCCTGTAGGGGCTGTAACCGCATAATCCAATACGAAATCCCGGTTGTTTTTCTCTGATCGTTTATGGATGATAGCCCCTGATACAAGGTCTATTATTTTTACAGTGATATTGGCATCTTCTGCCAAACTGATTTTTGTTTTAAACGTACCATCATTAGGATTAGGAAATACGATAAATTCTTCAATAAATTCACCTTGAGCACTTGTGGTTTCGGGAGTTTCTATCGCAGGAAGCACAAATATGGTTTCTGTAAAATCCTGGTAACAGTCCTGTTGATAGGATCTTAAACTCACATCGTAGGTGCCTTCTTTTTCAAATTTGAGGACCAATTCTCTTGGTGTTTCTGAGACGACTTCAGCTTCCTCCGGGATGGTCCATTCTACAGGATCTCCCAAAGGGTCACTAATATTAACCATGATAACTTCCTGATTGGTATACCCTTGCGTTGCAATCAAAAAATAAGCATCTATAGGGAGATCCAAAACTTCTACATCCATAGTACCTGTCCCGATACAGCCTAAACTACTGGTGATGGTAGCGGTATATCTTCCTGTATCCGTAATTTCTACTGCACTATTTGTACTGGTAAATCCATTTTCACTTGACCACAGGTACGTAGCTCCCGGATCATCAATAGTGATATCCAAGGCTAATATTTGGTCTTCACAGAGAAAACGTTTTTCCTCTAGAACAACTCGAATAGGGTCAGGGTTGGTAAGTTGCACTTCATAGAATGCTTTACATCCTTTGGTATCGATCACTTCAATTCGGTACGTTCCCGAAGACAATCCATCAATCCTAGTTGATGTGCTTCCTGTATTCCAGGTATATCGATAGGGTGGGTTACCCCCTTTAATATTCACTTCTATTTGTCCGTCACTCCCTTCAAAACATGTGGGTGCTACTACCGATACAGGCAATATCTCCAGCCCATTGGGTTGTTCAATTTTTACACGTCCTTCTATCTGGCACCCTTTGGCATCGGTAACAAAAACCAGGTATATTCCTGCAATAAGGTTTTGAATTGTAGCCGTTGTTTCCCCAGTACTCCATTCATACCTGTAGGGGGGTGTACCTCCTGTAACTATTGTGGTGGCCTCTGCGTCATTTCCATTTGCACAACTAATCACTGTGCTGGTAAAAGAGATGCCGAGTTTATCGGGTTGTGATAAATATGTGGTACTATCGATAGCGGTTACCAATTGATATTCTTGCCCAGCAGGCGTACTTACCGGGGCATAGGTCCCTAATACGATTCCGTTTTTATCTTCAACATTAAGTGCATAGGTCCCTACACTTTGGTTTCTGATAATACTGTCATTAACCGCGATATCCTGCCAAACCCCACCTACATTTTTTTTCCAACGGTAACAATATCTTCTAAATGAGGTTCTGCATTCTCCGGCTGAATTTGCAAATTTATCAAAAGGCACCCCTCCTGTTACCGTTGCAATCAAAGCCCCATCCTGAAATTGATCCGGAAGCCCCAGGGGAATATTAAAATCTATGCCGTCACTGTATTCATTGTCTATATGACAAGAAATAGGGTTGTAGATTTCAATGTTTACCTCTAATGGATCTGGCTGCTCCAGTGTATACTCAGAATTCACTTCAAAACATCCAGTTCTATACGTAGCTGCATCATAATTAGCATCCCAGGCATTTAAAAAATAGTTCCCAGCCCCAATAGAGTGTAGTATCACCCTATATCCCTGATCTCCGGGAAGCACTTCAGTAGAGAAGGTGGTGAGTACATCCCCAGCTTCATTTTTCCATTCGAACCTATAGCTGCCATCACCAAATGTTGTCCCTCCAAATATTCGGGCACTGATCCGACCATCCTCAAAACCAAAGGCTCTGGGCTCATTAATCAAGGCATACTCGATTTGGAGCGGCTCATCGGGTTCTGTAATCGTTACCCTTTCTACTTTGACTACAGATGTGGGTTCACCTGCATTAAGTACATATGCAATACAGGCTACACTTCTGCTGCGGACTAATTTTTGAACCTTAATCTGATAATCTCCCGGTTTTAAGAAACGCATTCTATGTTGTGCACCGGCATTAAAATCTGCCCAGGTAGAAAAACCACCCCCATCAAGTTGATAGGAATACTGATATACCCCTGGATTATTATTCCCTGAGGCAGTTATCAAAATTTCCCCATCATTATTATTATCAGGATTGGTATCATTATCATCACACCTGGAATTGATCACTTCTGTGATATCAAACTGTACAACTGATGGTCTTCTAACTTCGATAGTAGCAGTATGATCTTCACCATCGGTATAGGTTGCTGTACCTCTATAAGATCCTAACAATTTAACCTCATATATGCCTGGGGATATATTATTTGGAAATGTATAGCTCCATCTCCCTCCTGGCTCTGAATTTAACCTAGTAATATCTATCTGGGTAGTAAGGTCACTTCCTTTTTTAAGGGATATAGAAGCAAACTTTTCCCCTGACTCTAAATTTGTATTAAAAATAATTTTAACCTTTCCGTCTGTTGAGTTTCGGCAACTTACCGGGGTTTGTTCTACAGCATAAATTGTTGGTGCTGCCTTTAAATAAGTGAATACAACAGGATTGGACCTTCGGCTTTGATACCTTGCGATGAATTCAGGAGTTAAAAGCTCACGCCATCGAGCTTCGTAATACGCTGTAATACAAGGTCCTCCTCCTAAAATTATATGTGGACAACCCGTAATACTACGATCATTAGACTCGATAAAAGCATCTCTACGGGCTATACCTTCTGCTAATTTTTCTCCTGCGTCACAATTCATCTCTAACCACACCGCTACATTTTTTCCAAAATCAGCTTCTGTAAGAAAATTACGCCCTTGAATATCCAAAACAGATCGCCCGTTATATGCTGTAGGAATGGTTTGATCTGGGCCGTTTCCCACTTTATATTTCCATTGATACTGCGAGTTTGTTAAATGATCAGGCAGTGCTATTCTCAATTGATTTAAATCTCCCAAATACAGAGGGTCTGTGGGTATGGTAAGGTTAACCACCGGTCTATTGGTAATGGTCAACTCCCTCAGTCCAGCTCCAGGGTCCCTTACATAACGAGAGTAACAAAAATTAAGATCATTATATCGTGTAAAAACATCGTCAGGACCTCTATCACAAGTACCCACACCATTTTTCCATCGGTTAATGGCTTTGATCTCCATTCTTGTAACAGGATTATTTTTAGTGGAGGTATAGTTTACATCAAATGGATAAAAAATCTCCCTACCACTAAATAAGGTATGTTCTGTAGCGTTAAACACTTTTATCCACCGAAGCCCATCAATATCGCCACAGCCTTTACTTCTACGTCCCATATACCCAACGATATCACTTTGGTAATAGGCATCACCGGTAATATTAATCTGGGCATCTATTGAAGAAATAAGTCCAAGACAAAAAATGATGATTATATATATGTTTCTCATAGTATGCTTTTTAGTAATACACCTCTATTGATTTTACTTCGGGATGGCTTCCTGATACAGAGGTAACCTTTATGGTATATACATACCAATTGCCTGGGCTAACATCTGTATCTTCTAATGTTGTTACATCTGGGGGTAATTGTCGCCATAAAAATGGTTCCCCTTCTTTTTTTGATTTATACATCCATATTTCTGATACGTCGTCCGGCATTTTTCTCCAGGACAGCGCAACTTGATTATGGTCCAGATCAGCTAATGCGCTAAATCCTTTGATATTTTTTTGTTCCACACCTTTGCTGGTTACCGATATCGGTGTAGAAGGCAAGGATTGTAACCCACTTTGATCTTTGGCGAAAATGGCATAGCGATATTTTGTATTCGCTGCCAGGTTTTGATCGGTATACCGGGTAATGGTATCGGTTTGTAACAATAATTGCCATCCTTTTTCAGGGGCATTTGTTTTTTGGCGGTATAGCGAATGTGAATCCACATCATCACTACTACTGGTTATCCATTCAAGAAAAACTCCCTCCTGGGTAACTTTATACCCTTTGAATACCGGTGAAGAAGGAGGTACTATATCTGGTTTTTTAAGGGCTAGTTTCTCCGAATACTCAGACATATTAAAACGTTTGTCCACAGCAACAACCTGATAAAACACCTTGCTATTCAAGGATTTAATCTGTACGGTATCTCTAAAGACCGTAGTTTCTATTGGGGAAACTGTAAGTTGCGAGACTTGCTCTTTGGCTATATGTCCACGAAACACCCTGTATCCTAAAATGTCACTGTCTGTATTGGCTTCCCACTCTAATTGCACAATCCCTAACGTATCTATAGTTCCTGTTAACCCTACAGGCATAGCCGGAGGAATAGAATCGATCGTTTGTACAAAAGCAGGAAAAGAAGTTGTTTTTTGGTTGTTTTTTCCTATCGCTGTAATCTTAAAATAATTCGAAGGTTCTGGATGGGTATATACCGTCTTACGTACATCAGAAGCAATAGCTGTCTGTACGGTCTTGTACGGTCCTTTTTCTTGTCTTGCCCAATGGAGCTCAAACCCTGTGATCTCCTGTTCGGCTTCTTTTGCAAATTCCCAGGCAATAGTTACTCCTCCAGTAAGATCAAATTCATGTGTCGTAATATGAGGTACTGCAGACAATTTTTTAACTCCTTTTGCAACAACAACTTTGGATGGAGGGCTTTCTTCCCCAAAGGGGGAAATCCCCTTTACCCGATAATAATAGGTTTTGTTATTTTGAGATAAGGTATCGACATAAAACATACGTTTTGATGGAGCCTCGGGTGTATCATTAAGATTGACCAGTGGGGTATTTCCTAAACGGGTAAAGTCGGTGCCATTTTCAGAACGCTCTACATAATAAGAAGTAAATATGGTTTTAAACATCGCATACTCCCAGGTAAGTAACACACTTTTATCATCAGGGACTGCAAATAATTCTATAGGGCTCGGCAAAGGTTCTATAGGGGTGGTTTGTATAACGACTAAACCCATTTCTATCGCTAACAGCTCCCCTGGCACAAGGCTTTTGATACGGTACAAATACTCTACATTCTTTTCTATAGTAGTATCTTCATATCCCAAGCCACCCATAGTTGCAGCTTTAAAATTCATATCGGCAGCCATTAGCGCAAATGAAAAACGCTGCTCGATTTCTTTGGACTTGTTAATAATTTGTGCCAGGCCTCCTTGTCCCATTCCCTCTACATCAAAAGTCTCACCATATAGGGATTGTGCCAATACAGCAGCATAATCATTTTGATCTACAATGCTTTTCCATTGTGATAAGGGTTGGGGAACAATATGTTCTACCACCTTTCTTTCCTGAAATGGTGGTAATAGCACTCCATTTCTCTTTACCGTAAAACGCTCTATCTGATACCCATATCGATTTAATTTGAGCCATGCAGAAGGTGAGGTTGGTGCCCATCGTAAACGGACTTTACCTTCTGATGCGCGTACCAAAACACGAATGGCATCTTGCTGCGCTTTTTCCTCCTGTGCCAGTGTTACGACAGGAAGTACATAGCATACGAGTATAAAAATTCTCAATACCTTCATACTACAATGAGATTGGGTTTTTAAAATTATACGTTGCTTTAGTACCTTTGATACCTCCTGGTAATATATAGTTGAGTTGTATCTGGTATTTCCCTGGTCTCATAAAGGTATAGGTGTGATCTAAAAATTTCATAGCGGCATCTCCCTGTTTTAAAACACCATTGGTATAATCATTATAAATTTGCCGTAGGATACCATCAAAGTCATATTTATAGACTTCTGCCAGAATATATCGGTACGGAAAACGTGTGGAACGCCAAGGCGTGTTGGTATCATTTTCTAAACTGGTGGTATAACTGGTCATGATAGGCAATGCCTTTTTAGGAATTACTCCATAAATAGTTGTGTCCCTGTTAAAAGAATAGGTATTGGCAATTGGATATTGCCCGTACAATATCGGTTTCATGTCTTTTTGATAATATGAATCTGTAAGGCTTGCTTCTGCTGTGACCAAAGGCTGGTTTGAAGAATATGTATTCCCTTCAAGTTCAACCAAATCAAAGCCTTCATACTTTTCAACCCTTGTCGTAAGATAGATTACATCAGAAAACACTTTACCGATATCGTAATTTGAAATAGAGATGTCACGTATTTTGCCAGCAAATGTTTTATAAGAGCTTGACTTAAACTCATAGGCCAATCGTTCTATCTCACCTTCTTTTAAAATGTTTTGAGCTTGATTTTTCTTGATCTCAATCGTATTCTCACCCCCTAAATCTTTATTCTGGGTCGTTGTACTTTTCTTAGCAGTACCTTGGGTATTTTTGGATGAGCTTACAATAGCCATCTGATAGTTGGTTTCTTTACTCACTTTCGGAAGTCGGTAACTTACCTTATTATCACTAGTGTTATATCCAAAAGCAGAGGTCTCAACCTTACCATGTTCATCGATCAGCTTTACCATACTTTTCCATTGCGTAGAATCAAAAAGATAATCCTGGCCGCGTTGTAACTGAATATACCCGGTACCATATTCTCCAGGATAAAACAATTGTTGATCTACCACAGGATAGGAGTATTCTATATTATGTAAAGGAATATGATCTGGCGCACCCCCTGTTGTAAAATTGCGATGCTCTTTTTCTATTGCTTTTTGTCCATCTACTTTAATGGTTCTAAACACCCCATTCACCTTTTCCTGAAAACTGACCGCTACGCCGACTTTTAGTTTGGTGTCCGGAGGCAGGATATCATCAGAAATAAAGGTGGCCCGATCATTCATTTGTCCCCATTCTAGACTTCCTTCAATTTCTTTGCCTGACTGATCGGTAATAGTAAATTGTTCCAGGATTACTTTATAGGTCTTATCCCCTTCATCTTCGGGAATCACAATGGGTTGGTTAACTCTCATCGCAAATGCAGCTTGCGGAGCTGCAAAAACATCAATATCACTATCTCCATCTTTTGGGGTCAAGTCTGTAATCATTTTAATACCTCCCAAAGGAGAAGCATTATCCAACTCACATTCTTCTCCAATAGTAACTTTAAATCGGTAACTCCCTTTTACCAATCCGCCAAGGAGTTCATAATATCCCCCTGCATATCCCCGGATCCAAAATGGATTAGGGCCTTTGGCCTGCATTAAAATAGCTGCCCCTCCTTTGATGATCGGGATCTTTTTTCTGATAAAAAACAGCTTTATGTTTATCCCTAACTCTCCTTGTAAATATGCATAGGCCTGTCCATTGGCATACCATCCATTGATCCCAACCTGATCCCCGGTATTAATACAACGGGCTTCTCCATAATCTTTGACCATAATATCAAAACCAACCCCGGCCTGAAAACGAGCATACAGGATTAAAAAATTCATATCCCCGGTATCAATACTAAAATCAACACCAAAAGCAAAACCTTTACCTTCTCCAAGGGCATTCTCATCCCTCATATAGTCGAGCTTAGCAATATCTACCCCTAATATTTCGGCTACTTCGGGCGGTGGGGGTGGACTTCCCGGAATACGGTCTCCGATCATGAAATAACCTCCGGTCTCTATATTAAAAGAGCCTATACCCATTTTAAGTCCCAAACGATCTGTAGGGGTACCAATATGGATATACCACTCTGAAGGTGCAAAATGAAAAACAGCCCATCCAGCCCTGCCTTCTGCTCCTCGTCCACGTATTAAACCATCGACTACAGAAATGTATATATTGGATTCGCCATGTAGGGTATCATTATTAAAATCATATGAGATACTTAAATCCCCCTTAATACTGGATTCTGCAAACTCTTTCTTTAGATTGACCAGTTCTACTTCATCCGGAGCTAATTTGTTTAAAAATTTAGGCAATCCTAAAGCTTCTTTTAATGCGGTTAAATCAAACTTAATGGATACTCCAACAGAGGCTGACGCCATAAATTCTCCATATCCATCAAATCCAATCCTGTTAAGTCCTCCATGTTTATTGAAGATCATACTTAGCATGATTTTTCCTCGAAATGCCTGGGTGCCTTGCATGGTTAAAAAAGCCATTGCCCTTAGGTCTAAACCAATTTCATTATTAGGTTCATACACAATTCCCGATAAGGATAGCCCTTTATCATCAGCAACCATATTGTCCTGTGAGCTATCTGCAAAAGTATGGGCGACCCGCTCCATATTATAGGATAATCCACCCCCTATAGCAGACATCCCAATAGGGGGCATAATAGGTACTGTTGCAGGGAGAACACCAATAAAATCAACATAAAAATATCGGTACCCTTCTTTATTGCCAAAAAGTCCTTTGGCTTCAATAAGGCCTTCTGTCCCAAAAATATCTAAGGACAGTTTTCCTGTGAGCCCATCATTATACACCACATCATCTTCAAATAGCAAAAGCTCTCCAGAAAATCCTACTTTACCAATATTGGCATCGATAAAAATCTTTGAAATGGTTAATTTATCATATTTCCATTTCTGTTTATATTCTTCTTCATATAGTTTTCCAAAAATTCCTACGCGGGTAGTGGCTGCAAAACCTTTACTTTCTTTCCCCATCAAATTGACCATCAAATCAAATGATAGCCCAACTTCAAATTCATTAGCGGTAAAAGCAATATCGGCAATAGACACCGGAAAATCTGCAATCTTTACTTCATCCCGATACCCAAAATAATCGACCTGGATAACGGGGGATTCTGTTTGTAATACCAGGTTTTGAAATTCTATCCCTTTAAACTCTACAGTATGTTTTTCTTCCCTTCCCTGATCATTTACAGTGGTATATCGTTCCCCTTCATGGGCTAAAGATTCTTTTTGGCTTGCAGAAATAGCCATTCTGCCATTTAAAACAGCTTTGGGGCGAAAATTACCATCAATAACCATGAGTTCTACTGCCGAATTTGGTAGTAACTCGGCTTTTGCTTTAAACACATCAAAACTCAGTGTATTTAGAGTAGACACCACCAATCCATACTCGTTCTCTGAAATAATACCTTGATACCCTAATCCTAGCTTTCCATCAGTTTCTCCCTGAATATTCTTACCTGCTTTATCAGAGATCGGGAGTACGATACGACCATTAAAATTTGCACCTACAAGGGTATTGGAAGCCAACTCTATCCCGATTTGATCCACAGAATATGCCCAGGATTTTGACTTGGAAGTCCTACCTGATTTTAACGGAATGATATTTTCTGCTGAAAAATAACCGGATACCCCATAATTATCAATGATCAGATTAGCAGCCTCAAAAGAGATCCTTCTCTTTTCTGAAATACTTTCTTTGGTTTTAAATTCTTGGGGCAGCCCTACCTGTAAAGATTGCACATATACCCCCCGCCATGTATTGGCATTGGGAAGCAGGTATCCATTGTCATGATAATGCTTCGGAAAATTGACATTCTCTGTCCTAAAATCACTAAAATCAAAAACGGCATGATTGACAGAAAACATAAATTTATCTTCTTGTCCTGCTAAAACAAAAGGCGAAAGACTAATATCCACAATAAGGTCATTCCAATCAGAAGCGACAGCCCTAAAAGCACCGGTTACCCTGTTAGGGATCTGTATCGGTTCTTTGACTGCTCCATGATAAGTAACTGTTTCTGGTAATGGATTTCCGTTAGGGTCAACAGGTATGATCATATTACGAGAAAATTGCACCTCACCTTCGATACTCATTTCCTTGACCCCATCACAATCAATAGCAACATAGGTTTTGTTTTGAGTATCCCCAGTGTTATAATTAAGTCCTCCTTTGAGGATAAGCAACCAATTTCCGCTATTAAAAGGGATAAATACATCGCCTAATAAAACCAGGTTGGCATCCCCTATAATTCCTCCCTGGTGAGAGAGTTTTACATTATCGGCACCAAAAAGAAGCTCTGTTGGTTTTCCTTTATCATCGGGTTGCGGGATAATCACTTTTACAAATACGGTAAGCTCTGTATATTCCTTAGTAAATCTTGCGTTTACAAACCCTAATTGATAGGTAATTCCATTGACCTTGTGACTGATCCCAACGGGTAATACCTGGATATCATCGTTCCTAAAAGAACCAATCCATCTCCCTGTACTGTCTATTTCTCTAAATCCTGCATTTGCCTCAGCTTTGGCTTTCTCTATATCATCAGATGACATAGGAAATTCTTGTTTTAGCCTATCAAAACTAAACTCTGGAGCAGAGGAAATGGCTATGTTTTTCTGAACAGGAAATTTGGCATCTAATGCTGGAAATTGAAAAAATTGTGCCGTTGATTCTTCTAATACACCCTTGGCAGTATGTAAAGCAAGGGTATCCCTTTCTTTTTCTGTATCTGTAAATCCATATAGGGATACAATCAATAGCAATGATAATATAAGGCTACAACGTAGTTTTATATCCATAGGTTTTATTTTGAGGCGTTTTGGGCTGCAATAGCACACTATTCTAAAACATTTATTAACAAAATTTTAGCATTATACTATTGCGGGCGCAAACATACAACGTATACTTATATAAATCAAGGTATTGAGCAGGGGAAAAACACCCTTAACTATTAAAACAATACTATCATTACGGCTAAACCTTTTATTTTATATTTATTTCAAAAATATTGACAATCAATTATTTACATATTAAAACTTTCCTTTACAAGGCTTTCAAATTCCTTTTTTGAAATAAAAAAACATTTCTAACAATTTTTAAATCCCTGTTATATCTCATAAATTTCATAGGCTACATTTTTAATATTACAATACATCCTGTTTTTTTATCTTTCATTTTGCAATAGTAACCTATAGTAGTTTCAAAAAATGAAACTGGGAAAAATAATTTCACCTTTTTTTATGGCTTAAAACAAAAAGTAAAACTATGGTTTTACCGTAAGTTATAATTATGGATTTCCGTAAGGTGTTTTTTTTAAGCAACTAATTTTCAAAGAATCTAAGCTTGAGATATACTTTTTACTTATAACTTTTACGGTTTTACATTTTATATTTGATATCAGGGCACTTGAACTTATTATTTCTATTTACGCTAGACCAGTAAACAAAAATTAAAGCTTAACCCACTTCTGCGTTCAAGCACCCTATATCAATATTGAGGCAAAAAAAGAACATATTATCAAATCATTCTGGGTCAATCTGGTCAAACAACTCTAATAATAAGAGGCGTTTGGTCTTAGGGTTACGTTTTTTTGCATGATTACATTTTAAAAAATGTGATACTATAGGAGCCAGATGCATATTACAAAAAGCTTCTTCTATATTTCTATTGTCATAATGGATAAGTTCGTACTGACCAGGAATAGTGAAATACAAGCTTTCTCCACCCAAAAAATCAGAAAACAAAGACTTGATTTTATATATCTTAAGATATTGACATTCGTCTTCTAAATAACAATACCCATATTCATCTACAGCGGTTACATTATCTTTTCTGGAAGAAGCTTCTAATGCATTTTTAATCTCTGTAAACTGTATTGGGGTACTAAAATCTAACAATAGGCTTTCTATCTTTTGCAAGATATCATACACTTCGATTTTACTCATCCCATCGAACTGTCTGGTGATATTTTGTACTATTTTTTCCTGGTAGGTGATCATAAAGTTTTGGTTGGTTATAGTATGTATGTTATAAAAAATAAAAATGTTACCTTCAGTTAAGATGTTTTATATGTGTCATTTTTACAAAGACATCAAGGCACTTCATTAAGGGGGATACATTTAATTTAAATGAAGTACCTGATATCTTTTTTGGAGGCTACACAAAACTCAACTTAAAATTTATTTTTTTATCCATAATTGATTGGCAACAGTATTTTTAATGCCTTGAATTCTCAATTGAATCAAGGCCTATTTTATTTCTCGTGATCATAAAAATTCTTGCTCGGTAAATGATTTGAATTGCATCTTCAGAAGTAACTCCTTTTTTGTATAATTTTAATATCCAATTATTAATGGTTTGTTCATAACAACCACCTTGTTCCAAGCGTTCTTCAAAATCTTCTATATCCATATGAAGATATTGTACGATATGACAAATAAACTTTTTATGATGTTTGTAGTTTATTATATTTTTCATAGCAATTTTTGGGTTTTGATATCGTATTTTTTTTAAAACTTAAAGTATATAGTTAAGGCTTCTCCTTTTCTGTTAAAATTTCTAATATCGATTTTAAATCTTTTAGAATTGATTTTGCAACTTGTGTATTTGCCTTGCGGTCTCCCTTAGCTATTAAAGAGACATATCTTCCAGACTTACCATATTTTCTGCCTAATACAGAATGAACACCTCTAAGAATTATTAATTCTTCTTTAGTAAAATTTTGCATACATTTGTTCTAATATCGGAACACAACAAATATACAAACTTTTATAAACTATACAAACTTTTTAAACTGGTTTTTTTGAAAAAATGGAGAAAAAAAGTAAGAACAAAGGCCTAATTGAAGGTCTACATAAACTAATTGAAGAGAAAAAAGAAATTGACCGGATATCTTGGGATAATTTA
Organism: uncultured Aquimarina sp.; assembly: GCA_947498785.1. Lineage (GTDB taxonomy): Bacteria > Bacteroidota > Bacteroidia > Flavobacteriales > Flavobacteriaceae > Aquimarina. The sequence continues at coordinate 105,904 of CANMLS010000014.1, forward strand.
GGAGATCTTATCGGATATTCAGGTGTTGGCTTAAAAAAGGCATTGAAAATAAGGAGTTTGTCTTTAACAAAATTAGAAGAAATAATAATAAAATTAGGGCTAACAAAAGAGGCTACAAAACTTGGATTAAAAATACCTGAACAGAAGTCATATAATTTGACAAATAAAAATGAAACTTTAAACAGGATAAATTCAAAAAACAACATAATCAAGAACAGTGAAGATTTGAATAATTTAGAATCTTTATGTTTGTCAAATTGGGAAGCTTTAATGAAAAGAGACCGTTTTAAAGATAAAGTAGAGTTGACTACCATGAAAGATATAAATAAAATACTTGATGAGAGACTAGCTATAATTTTAAAAAATCTGAAAGAATAAGCTTTTAATTAAGACTTTACTTATCCGAGGATAATCTATGAATCAATCTGGAAGCATAAAGATCTGACAAAATCATATTTTTTAGATGGTTTGCGCTAATACCTTGGTTAATTATCAGTAGCGCTTTTTTGATAAACTCTTCATTCTCTTTTTCGATATCTTCTTGAATATCTCTATTAATTCGTTCTTCAATATTTTGAAAAACATCTGAATCAATATACTTAGCTTTACCCTTTAATTTTTTTAAAGCATCCTTCCGATTCATCATATTGAATAACCTTGGTTTTTAATCAGTCTAATGAATCCAAATAATCAACTGTATCTATCGTATAGTCTTTTTGATCTTCTTTAGGCAATTTTTCGATATACTTATTAGATATGTATATCGCTATATGGCGTACTGATTTCTTAATATTCTTCACTAAAATTCGATTTGTTTTAGTTAATTGTTTTGTAACAACTAATGTGAAGCAGAAGAGAATAAAAATACCTATGCTAAATCCTATGGCATATAAATGAAGTATAGGGTCATCAACTTGCATAGTATGATCAAAAGCCCAATATACCTGAATAAAATAAATATAAATTGGTACAAAATAAAAGAACCTGAAGGGTTTTAACATTGCTCCAATGCATAACAAAATTGGACCAATACTTTGAGTAATCATCCAAATTAAGGTTTCTGGGTTTCTATACCCAAAAGATTCAGTTAGACCAAAAGTAGTTACTTTATCTGTAAAGAGAATAGCTACAGATAGTACAACTAAAAAAGAGCCAAAAAGTCTTCTTACTATATTAGTTTGGCTTGTCTCCCGGTCGAATAATATCTCCCTTGTCTGTTTTATATATAGGAGTGTCAAATTCTTCAATTTCTGATGTTTCTTCATTAATTTCTGTTTTTTCACAGGCAACTAAAGAGATACAGGTCACTATTAACAACAGTAATAAATTTTTCATTTTGATAATTTTATAATTACACTAAAATAGTAAGAATTATAAAATCATGAGGCTTGAGCCAAAACAAAAATGAACTGGGTAAAAGGTGGGGTAGTTTCTCTTTAGTTACTTTTACTTTAAAAGCGTAATACTATTATAGCAAATATATAAAGTATTAGATATAAGTTGTATACGGAAAAACCACAAACTTTTATTTAAACTAAACAAACTATTCTAACCAAAATATTATATGTTGTAATATTTAAGTAGAGAATAAATTAATAGACTTACATATAGTACCTGCATAGCTTATCTATACTGAATTAATAATTTCAGCAGATAATCGTAAATATAAAGCACTAGAATTATTTGTATTTTTGATAGAAAATAAAGTTAAATAAGCCAACTTTTATGTATTTGTTTGCTGTACAGGTTTCTATAAGAAAAGGATTAGGGCCAGAATGGTTTCAAAAAGCTTTTACGGTTACCTATGATGATATAGACCCTGGTATATCTATTGAAGAATTAAAAGAATGGGCAAAAGAAGAAGTTAGAAATCAAATAAAGTCTTCTAATCATTATGGGGAATACTGGATTATACAGGGTGTTGGATTACAGCCTGAGTAAGTTATCAGTCTTATATTTTTTAACACCTTGTATATAAAGAAGATATTACTATGAAAGATGATTGTAAAGATACTTATGGTTTTGAAACACGTTTGGCTACCAAATATGAAATAAATACGCTCTCCAGATATCTTGCCAGAGAGAAATGGCTTGACGATCAAAAAAACAAAAAGGCTTTAAAAGTAAAAGCAACTAAAAAACAAGCTGTTGAGTTTATTAGAAAAGAAAAATCAATCATTCTAGAATTGATAGGAGATACGGTATTGGTACAAGACTATAAAAAATTCGATATTTCAATTTTTATCTATAACTATACTCAAAGTCAAAATGATAATACTGTACTATCAATGATGTTTAGGGTTCTAAAAACACCAAGGGGCATGGAAGTTCTAGAAAACGATGATGCGATTTTTGAACTAAGCCATCTTAAAAAGTATCCTTACCACAAAAGGAGAAGTAAGACAGGCAGACATGATCGACCAAAAAATGAATCTGTACAAAAAGCAATAGAGATCAGAGAGTATTTAAAAGTTAACCCTGATGAGAATAGAGATCGCGTTTGTAATGAATTTGGTTTATCAAAAACAACCTACTATAGAGTTATCAGGTGGTTGGCTGACAGAAATCAATAAAGGTTGTTTTTGATAAACGGTTTAGAAAGATGAAAAAATTAACTATCTTATTGATGTTTTTAAAGAACTCCATATAGGTAGACTCCAGAGAAAAATGACTTTTGTTTCACCTATGTTTAACCTTTTAAAAATGATAAAAACATAAATATTTGAAAAACAAATATTTATAAGTTGTTTATAATGAATACTTATAGGTTTTGAAAACCTGACAGGTCCCCCATATACATTTAAACAGTAGTGATTTAGGCTTATTTGAATGATTTTTATCATACACTTAGAGAAATAATAATCTAAATAACCTCTCTTCTATTTATTTAGAATGTAATATTTGATTAATATCATAATACTCCCAATCTATCCTATCTTTAATAAGGTCCACAAGTATATCTTTATGTCCAGCTCCATAAATTATTAAAATTCTATCATTGGGTTCAACGATTCTATGAAGATTAGTGAAAATCTTTAAATTTCTAAGATACCATTCAGAAACAGCTTGAGTACCCACATAATGATCATCTTTACCAAAACTAATCAGATGTTTCAAATAAAATCTTTGATTATAATTCTTGTCAAAGTTCTCTGAATTTACGAATTGAATAATTTCCAAGATAGAACCTTTTGCTATGGCTTCAACATCACTTTGCATCGTTTGTATTAGGTTTTCAAACTCCTTCAATTCTTCCGTTTGGTTATGCTTCTCTGCATATGCTATTACAGTATCGGTATTAAAATTTGCAGAAGTATCAATGCTATATAATTTATTATGATTCATCATTTTAGCCAAAGGATAACATACTTGTACCGTTTCACTAGACATAAAAGATCTGTCATCTTCACGTATCGTTTTTTCTAGTGTATTGTTCAAAAAATCCTTATAATAAGTTTCACTCCATAATGTATCTCTTCTGTTCATTTCTATAGCAATTTTGGTGGGTTTAAATCCAGAAACCAAACGAATAACTTCTTTTAGTTCTGCCTGTCTCTTATCAGAATGAATATTGCCCATATCCATATTTACTGCATCAGCTCCTGGATTATGTAAATGAGTCATTCCTAAAACACTAATAACAGGTTTTTGTTCCTGAGCTATAGATGATAAACCTAAATTGAGTAATATTATCAAAATAATGGTACGCATAATTATATTTTTTGTTTTTAAATTGAATCTTTATTAATGCTTCTTATATTAATTTTTATTGGTTGTCACTGCTGTATCTAATGGAAGAATTAATTGATAATCATATCCATCTATAAGGCTTTTGATACGGTGATAATCTCCGTCTCTGGGTAAAGCCAAATGACCATTCTGGATATCATCACAAATAGCGATCAAATCAATAATGGTCCATTCATCTCTCTTTCCTAATACCATAAGATCACGCAAGCGTTTATAGTACCAAGCATATTGTTGCAAATAATTCACTTCTGTTCCTGTTTTTCATCAATAAAATGATAATTTCAGGAATTTATAATCGTTGCCTTAGTATTATTCTGATGTGCCAGTTCAGTAATCAAATTACCCAAATCATAACAATTATTAGTTAGAATTTTAGAAGCGTGTAAACCTCTGAACTTTAAGAATATCTTAGGATTAGATTCCATTTTTAATTTTGAAATAAGCCGTTTTAGTTGCAACATATGCAGAATCGATAACCGGTATCTTGTTCACTTTTTGATTTTTGGCTACAACATCCTCTGATTGTTTTTCTTTAAAAAAAAATAGTAGAAGTAACGTAATAAGTGTGGCAATTGGTTTCATCGTTTTTTGATTTTGAAACAAAATAAAGGGTTAGTGTTCTAATAGGTTTTTAATTTACATGTAACAGGTAAATCACAGGATAAAAAAGGGATAATTGCACTAATAGATATTTGGTTGTATAGTTCACCCTTTTCGTATAAGAAAATAAGGATTGCAACCATATAAGGATAAATTAAATATTCTAAGTGCTATTTTTGAATCATGACAGCATTTAAATACCGTTGGAGATATCATACCATACTTGGTACATTAATCATCATAATGGATTTATATGGTGATTATATTTACAAGAATAAAATTAGTTGGATTGAATACTTTGATTACCCGATATATTTATTTGGTATCACTATGTACATTACTTTTTTTAGTATTTATGTACTAAACTATAAAGTATTGTGCCCTCTTACGCTTTCGCGAAAACACATCCTTAAATTTAGTATAGGAATCATTGTACTGGCATTTTTATTTGCCGGTATCCGATATGTATTAGAAGAAGTGCTATTATACTCCATGACAGGAAAGCACAATTACACAGAACGTTCTCGCCATTTTGGGTTTTATGTATTTGACAACTCTTATTATGCCTCTAAGAGTCTACTTTTTAGTACAGCGATCTATCTTTTCTTTAGATTCATAGACCATAAAGAAACACTTCATCAATTAAAAATTGAAAATAAAAAGGCAGAATTACAATTACTTAAATCTCAATTGGGGCCTCACTTTTTATTCAATACCCTAAATAGTTTTTATTCTGAACTCATAGAAAGTCAATCCAAAACTGCCGCAGACATTCATAGGCTTTCTGACCTTTTGCGATTTGTTACTTATGAAGCTCAACAGGATAGTATATCCTTAGAAAAAGACCTTAAGTTTATTGAAGATTATATATATTTTTTCCAAAAACGTTACGAAGATAATCTAGCTGTGAATTATCAAGTACATGGGGTTGTTACAAATCAAAAGGTACCTGCCATGTTGCTTATTCATTTTGTTGAAAATGTTTTTAAACATGGAATTGTTAATGACACCTCTGAAGTAGCCAATATCACAATCACTATCCTACCAGAAAGCATAGAAATCAATACTAAAAATAAAGTTGCTACATCAGAGCATTATGCAGCATCGGGAATTGGATATTCCAGTGTTCAAAAAAGGTTAATTGCTCTTTTTAAAAATGATTTTACATTGTATAAAAAAGAAGAAAAATCTTATTTTAAAGCCTATTTAAAAATTCCATTATGAGTAAATCATTACGTTGCCTTATTGTAGATGATGAACCGCCAGCAATACGTTTGCTTAAAATCTATGTAGAAAAAGTACCTTTTCTTGACCTCATCAATAGTACCACAAAAGCTTTGGAAGCACTACAACATATAGAAAATGAAAATATAGACCTTGTATTTCTTGATATTCAGATGCCAGATTTATCTGGAATTCAGTTATCAAAAATTATTAAAGATAAAGTACAAATTATTTTTACCACTGCTTATCCTCAATTTGCCATAGAAGGATATGAACTTAATGCTGTTGATTATTTATTAAAACCATTTGAGTTTGATCGTTTTTATCAGGCAGTACTTAAAATTAAGCAAAAAGAACCTTCGATTCATCAAAATAAATCTACCGAAGAATACTTATTTGTAAAGACCGATGGAAAAAATAATTATGAAAAAGTATATATAAATGAAATTCTCTATATCGAGGGGCTAAAAAATTATGTAGCGATTCATTTATTAGATAAACAAATAATTACATATAGCACACTAAAACATATAGAAAGTACGCTTCCTTCTGCGACATTTATTAAGATTCATAAATCCTACATTATATCCATTAATCATATTATCAAAACCGATTCTCTACTTGCTTATATGGTCAATAAAGCATTACCTATCAGTGATACTTATCGCAAATCCTTTTTTGAAATGATCAACAAAAAAAAACTGTAATTTCTTTAGTATAATTTTATATCAAAACTAGTATGGGTTTATCTTATCTTTACACTGTTTATTTAATATCAAATCAGATTGTCTACAGAATTAATTCCTAATTTTGAAAAACTCAAAATATAATTCATACATGAACACAAAAAATCTATTTCTTTTTTTAGTATTACTCTCTATAATTAATTTTTCGAGTGCTCAGGATAATGGTGAAGACGAATTTGGTGCCTGGTATATGTATTTTGGTACCAATCGTGTCAGTGACAACTTTAGTATTCATTCTGAAGCACAATTCCGTTTTTACGAAATGACTTCAACGTTTAATCAATTACTCTTAAGAACAGGATTAAATTATCATATCGATGATAAGGCAATTGCTACTCTTGGATATGGTTTTATTAATACCGATGGTACTTTTGAAGATATTCCTGATGAAGAAAACTCCAATGAACATCGAATCTTTGAACAGTTTATTTTAAAAAACAGTGTTGGTAAATTTAAATTTGAACACAGATATCGTCTTGAACAAAGATTTATCAGTACACAGAATGATGATTTTACCGAACATAGAGCAAGATACAGATTACAGCTCACCTACCCTATTAATGAACAATGGTTTATCAATGTATATGATGAAGTATTTGTCAACCTACAAGAACCAATTTTTGGTCAAAATAGATTATACGGGGCTGTTGGATATAATGTAAAATCTAATTTTAGCATACAATTAGGATATCTTAAAAACCACTTTACTGGTGTTAATTTTGATCGATTGCAGTTAGGAGTAATCTATAATACCGACTTTAGAAAAAAAGAAAAAAACCAATAATTGTTTCAAAATATAATTCAATTCTGATTTAAAAACACTCATATAAAAAACAGTTATTTTTTGATTAGGCGAAAAAGAAAAGCCGTGTATATCTCTAGCTATAGTTTAGTTTTATTTTGAAGCTTCAGTAGAAAAAGGGTGAATTTTATAGCAGTAAACTTAGATCAGAAATGATATCTCTTGACGGGAGAAAAACTTACCCATATTTTGTTTAAAGTAACCCGTTGTACATTTAAGAAGAATACAAGAAAAAATATCTACTCCAGTGTTTTGTCACAATGAAATAAGACAAAATGTATCGAAAATAGCTGCCTGAAAAATATTCATCGTACTAAATCACTCTGCACTGAAAGTGCAGAGGTTTGGTTTTATTAGGGACTAATACTATTTAATATTTTATTTTACTCAATTAATGGTTTTGTATAGATGTCATATGCTGTAATGGAGATAATCAATTCCTTATCCATAGATTTTATTAATTGAGTTAATCTGTCTTGCAAATGTTT
>CANMLS010000015.1 GCA_947498785.1 uncultured Aquimarina sp.
AGGAGATAAAATGTCATGAATGATTCCAGTTCTAGTAAGATGTTTTATAGCTGTATCCCAAGATTTTCTCTGCATAGCTTATTTAAAAATGGCAGTAAAAGTACCATTAATGAATGATATAAATAAGTTATGTTTTTATGTATTAAGTTCCTTATAAGGAACTAATTGTTTTAAAAGTAGGATAGAGGTTGCAGGGCTTTCTGAAGTACCTAAACGAAGTACCTAATTTTATAGATTTTTTATCTGAAAACTGAATATAATATGGCGACACCCTTTTTAACCCGTTTACCAATGGCATTTTCTAGATCTACTTTTCCAATACGCCCAAGTGTAGCCACACTAAGGTCTAATGTTGATTTTCTATCCTGAGTCACAATCACTGCAACTTGATCATTACTGATACCTCTCTTACCAGATTTGCCTCCTCTTTTTCTTGATTTGCGCTCTTTTACATTCATGCCCTTTTCAGACCGAAGAAAAAAAGTCTCATCACTCTCGGTAATACCAGTGAAATCATCTTGATCACCCTTGCTATCTAGAGAAGCTAATATCTTGTGCCGCCAGTCAAAGGCTGTTTTCTTATTGATCCCTAGAGTTTCACTAATTTTATCTAGACTCTTTTCCTTTACCATCAAACCTAAATAAGCAGACACTACATCTCTTCGTTGCAAACCAGTCATCCAAGTACCTGTGTATTCTGTAAAACTTCTATTACAAGATTTACATTTATAACGTTGTGAACCCTTATCCACACCAAAACGAACATATTTATCATGGCAACAATGAGGACATTGCCCCATTTTATTGTCCAAAATGTGACGACGTGAAGCCTGATTAGATAAATCACTACTCTGAAGTGAATCTGTTAAATCTTTTAGCAAAACATCACGATCAGCAATAGGTAACGACAGAATAACTTCTTTTAAATCATCTATTTCCATAAAATTAATATACAAATAATAGCTAGATTAAACTAGAGCCAAAGAAAACTAAATCAAATGGAGCAATCGATATATAATATTACTATTAATCTGTGTTGTAGCACTTAATTTGGTCATCACAAGTAAATGAAAACATCCAACTTGAAAAATCTTTGTGTTATTTTTTTAAAAAAATTCACAAAAACTGTTTACGTTTTTCCTATATCAGACATAGGTATAACTAAGGGCATAAATCTATAACCAAAAATAATTTTTAAAACCTAGCTTTAAATTCGTAAAGAATGTATCAGGCGCAAATAAACATCATGAATTACTATAACATTTTACACAAGCCGAGAACCATTTTTAATCTTCTGTCAATTGCGATTTATATAATAGTGATTGGCAGCACACAGACCTATAGTTGTTTTTATTTTCATCCGAATTGAGATAGTACCAGAAGGCTAATTAATAGTACTCATAAAACTTCAGATTCATATCAATACTAATTAAAACAACTATACTATCATGGTTAAAATATACCTTTTTATAAGTATGATTGGTATCTTATCAAATTCATACGCTAATGATAACTTAGATATAGAAGACATGTCTCATGTAATGCAGAGTTTTTGTGAGGTATGTGAAAAAGGGTTGTCAAATAAACAAATTCTTTTTACACTTACGTCATATCCTAATAAACATCTAACAACCGAATATTATCATAATTATCATATAATAGCTACCGGAAAAGAGGATATTAATTCAAAAGAGCTAGCCTTTCTTGAAGAGGAGTTAGGCAACCGTTTTCGGAAAGAATCATCTGCAATGGTAGGAGCTTACTATTTTTTGAAAGGAAAACTCTTTTTACAAAAAGGAATTTTATCAGAAGCGTATTCATCTTTGCAACGAGTGCTCCAATTAAGTTGTGATACAAAACCTAGCATTTCTATTTATGAAAATATGGCGTCCGTTCATCTTAAGAAGAAGGAATATAAAAAAGCCATTCTATTATTAGAAAAAGCAGAAATGGCATTATCAGAATATCCAACTTCCCGATTTTTAATAAAAATAGAAGAAGGCAGAGGGCATTGCTACATGCATTTACAAAATTATGAAGCGGCTGAGATGGCTTATAAAAATGCAATTGCCTTTGGCGAACAATTTGATGAAAAGAGTAGCTTGCCTATTTTGTACATGAATTTGGCAAGCCTTTATGATACACAATTTAAAAAAAAAGCAACACTACTATTATATCAAAAAGCATTGACAATTGCTAAAGCCATAAAAAACCCTTTGACCCTTAAAGCAGTATATATAAATATGGCTATGGCAAAAGAGAAGATGTTTAGTTACAAAGAGGCACTAACTTATTATAAAAAATATAATAAAATAAACGATAGCCTAGGTAATGGCGAGCATATATGGAAGTTCGCAACAGAAAAGAAAAAAATAGAGTTGTCTAAAAAAAATGCTAAAATCAGTCTGTTGGAAAAATGTAACCTAGATTATATATCCGCATTAAAAACACAAAAAACCTTATTTAAAGCACTTATAATTAGTAATTTGACGTTTTTTGTCGTTGTGTGTTTGGGGATATGTTTTTATAAAATAATGATATCAAAAAAGGAAATCGTAAAAGTTCAAAATAAATCATTGAATGCTCTTAACAAATTAAAAGATGAACTATTATCTGTTTTAGCACATGATTTAAGATCTCCTGCCCATCATCTAATTGCGGTTACTGATCAGATGGGAATTGAACTACAAGAGGGTAAAGGTAATGTAGATAAATTAAGTGAGCTTGTACGTGTGGGAAGTAGTGCAGCTAATAAAACATACCTGCTACTCGATAATCTGCTACATTGGATATTGCTTCATAACAAGAGTATATTTTTCCAAAAAGAAAATATCAATTTACCCTCTTTATTGGATCAGGTTTCACATGTTTTTTTGCCTGTTTTGGAGATGAAACAGATTCAATTCGAAATTGAAATACCGGAACAAGTAGAAGTATATGGAGATATTAATTCTTTAAAAGTTGTATTGCGAAATCTAATCGATAACGCTATAAAATTCACACCAAACCATGGGGGAATAAATATTAAAATTACACAAAACAATAAGGAGGTGATCCTATCAATAGCCGATACAGGTATAGGTATGGATGATAGTACCTTAAAAGAATTGCCTAATTCACTAATTAAAATCGCAGCCAATACTAAGGGAGGAAAAAGTACGGGTCTGGGGTTGCAATTATGTTTTTCATTTGTAAAAAGAAATGGAGGGGTTTTAACTATCAGAAGTAAAGAAAATATTGGAACTACAGTTTTTGTAAAATTACCAAACTCAAAATGTATTAAATCATGGAAAAGATAAACGTATTGATTATTGAAGATGATGATTTTGAGGCAACAGTATTAAGAACACATCTGGAGCAATATTGTTACAAAATTGTTGCAGTTGCTACTAATCTTAAACAAGCATTGAGACTTTATTATACAGAAGATATCGATATCGTAATCATAGATGTTTACTTACAGGGATCTCCTGATGGGATTACTTTTGCAAACAAAGTCAATAGTAATAAAAACACCTTAAAACCATTTGTTTTTTTAACAGGTCATATGGATAAAGAAACTTTTGAAATGGCAAAAACAGAACAACCTTTCAGCTTTTTATTAAAACCTTTTAATGCGTTAGAAATTTTATATGCTATTGAACTAGCATTAGAGAAGTTTACGAAAAATAAAGAAGAACGAGAAAGTAGTGGAGAAGCTGTTGAGAATGCTTTTTTTATTAAAAAAAAGAGTGTGTTTTATAAAATATGCTTTAAGGATATCTCGTATGTAGAGGTCGAAGGCAGATATGCAAAAGTAATGGCAGACAAAAAAACATTTTTATTAGAACATACGCTTGTTGACTTAGAAAAAAGATTGCCTAAATCTATATTTGCCCGTTCTCATCGAAATTATATAGTGAATATGAATAAAGTAAAAGAAGTACATTATAATGATAATTTAATCATTCTTGAAGATAATACAAAAGCACTTTTAGGGAGGAGTTACAAAAATGATTTTACTCGTGGATATTCTATATTGAGATGACATGGAGGTATTTAATTTATCAGATGGAGCATTTAGTATAATCACCCTATTTTTCACTACTACTTGGAAACACCCTTAGTTTTAGCATAGAAAACCAGATTATTCATACCAATGGCTATCAGATAGGAATATTAGAAACAAAAGTACCCCAGTTATAAGAGATTATAACTGGGGTAACAATTATTGGTAGGGGGTAAGAAAATTATTTTGTAATCTTTATTTTTTGGATCCAGATGCATGCTTTTTGGTAGTAAACCAAATATATAATAGAATACCAATACCAATTATTATCCAATACCACCAACCCATATTCTGTTTTGGAGTTATATCAATTTTTTCCATATTACCTATAGAAACAAAAGAAGACCAGAAGAAGGGATGCGAATAATTTGGGTGACCTATCTGTTCGAGGTACGTTAATTTGGCATCCCTTAAAGCCATATCAATTGTTTTCTTATCCTTAAGCCCTTTATAAAAATCGATCATAATCTGTTTAGAAGCAAGATCAGATACTTTCCATAAACTCATTACCTGTGCAGGACAACCGACATACATAAATGCTCTGGATAAACTCATTAAACCCTCTCCTTTCTTTAGAGATCCCCCTCCAGAATCACATGCACTCAAGACCGCTAAATCAGCAGAAATAGACATTGCATATAATTCTGAAGCATATAAAAAACCATCTTCTACAGAATGAGGTGAAGCTGTAAGAACAAAACTTGAATTCATAGGTTCATTATCATCCAAAAGCGCATGCATAGCAAGGTGTAAAATTTGATATCGGGAAGCATTTTGTTTAAACATATTTTCGTTTGCCGATGCTCCAATCCAGGCATCTCCGCCAATAATTCTTGCAATCTGTTGTACTTCTTCTTTTGCTCCTGGTAAGGGCATTTCTCCATCACGTATTAGTTTTGTAACAAGTTTTGGCACAATAGAGTCTTGAACAACTTGTTCTTTGTATTCTGGTGCAAAACCTCCAAAAATATTAGAAGCACTGTTACTACGATTATTAGTAGACGCATTAGAAGCCTCGTACCATAAGGTCGCCGAGACTGCATAACTGATCTTATATTTTTTTGTAAGATAACTAAGTTTCGAATAGTCATTACTGGGATTGACTTTCTTAGACAAGTCTGTTAACAAAGCATCAAAACTTAGGTAGTTCAGTTTTCCTTCTGGGATGATGATTAAAGTATCTATTTGTGGATCTAATTGTACCAACGATTTTTGAAGTATCCAATTATAGATTTGATGAGCCGTTTGTGTATAATTTTGATAGTCTACTTTGGCATTTTTCTGATCAGGATACGTGTTAAGTAGTTGCAGAAGTTGTTGAAGAGTATCATCAAAATCATCAGGTAGGGGGAATTGTTGCATATCTGTAGAGTCTTTAGTAATCGTAAAGATGTATAAAGTCTCATGACCCAAAACATAAGAAATGAGTGCACTATTTTCATTAATAGCCCGTCGTAATTGTGGTATATTAACTGTACCTGTGTCATATTTTAGTTTATAATAATCTGGATAATGTTGCTCTAGATGAGAGATCAATGCTTCCTGATCTTTATTTATCTGAAAAAGATGATCTTGGTACTCCTCTTTTTTTAGAGTGTCTAATTTGTCTGTTAGTTTTCTATAAATAAAAGCATACTCCTCTTTTAATCTTTTTTCTCTAGTTAACATGCTGTCAGGAATTTGGGCAAAGCGCTTCGCAGAATTTTCGTGTAAGGCTTCAGAGAGGATCATTGCTTTGTTTTTTTCACTAAAGTAAAATGCTGTATGTAAAGAAGTAGAATCAGATGTAGCCTGTTTTTTTTGTATAGCTCCAGTAGCCACTATAGCATTTTGATAAATTTCTGTCGAAATTTCTCCCAGAAGCATTTTGTCACTTTCATTGAATGCTGCATGTCGTAGTTGATCGATAAGGGCATCACAATGTAAATAGGTTTCTCTCAAAAGATCTTTATAACAGGGATCATTAGATATGCTTTTTAATTGCTTTACTATTTCTGCTTTTCTTTGTAGTGATTCCAGAAGCACAAGACCATTTAGATATCCTTTAGGTTCTGGATTAGCTGTTATTTCTATTTCCGTAAAATCGGGAACATTGTTAATTATAGCTTTTTGATAATAGTCTAAAGCCTGCTTATAATTATGCTGCCTATAATAAAGATTTCCCAGGGAATTGTATAACCTTGCTATATCTGGATGATGTGAATTTACAGATTTTCGTAATACCCTAAGAGCAAGAAGATAATGTTTCAATGATTGATCATACTGCTCGGATTCTTGATTAACATCCCCCATATTGCTATATAATTCAGCCAATTTAGGATGGTCTTCTCCTAAAAGATCTTTTCGGATTTTTAATGCTTTTTGAAGATAATCCGATGCTAGATCAAATTGTTTTCTTTCGTGATAAATAATACTCATATTTTGGTAAGGATCTGCCACATCTAAATGGTGTTCTCCCCAGGTCCTTAAACCTATCTTTAATGCCTTTTGGTAGTATTCAAGGGCAGTATCATAATCTCCTAATTTTTTATATACGACACCTATATTAATATAAGGGTTAACCGTTTCGGGATTTTCGAGTCCAAAATGTTTAATATGGATATGTAATCCTTTTTGATAATAGTCCAGTGCTTTATGATATTGACCAAGAAAGTTATAGACATCTCCCATTCCGGTATAGGTCATTCGAAGACTTGGATGTTCTTTAGGAAACCTGTTAATTTCTATGTCTAGTGCTTTTTGATAATTTTTTAGGGCAAGATTATATCGTCCTAATAGTGTGTATGCTGTACCAATGCTTTTATAAGGATAAGTTAAGTGAGGGTGATCTATACCTAATTGATCCGTAAGTATTTCTAATGCAATTTGTTGATGCTGTATGCTAAGTTTATAATTTCCTAGTCTTAAATAAATGTTTCCTAGATTATTGTTGACCGCACCTACATTGGTATGACATTCTCCTAGTGCTTTCTTAAAAATTGATAATGCTTTTTGTACATAGGAGAGCGCACTATTTAATTGTCCCGAATTAGCCTGTAATCCTCCTATGTTATAATAAGATTGTGCAACATCTTTATGGTTTTCTCCAAACAGATTAAGGCGAATCTCTAAAGCTTTTTGATAATAATACTCTGCTTTATCATACTGGCTTAATTCGTCATAAACAACCCCAATACTATTATAACAATGAGCGACATCATTATTATTATCTCCCAGATACTCTATACGTGTATGAAGTGCTTTTTGATGATAAATTAGAGCCTTTTTATGCTGTCCAGAGTATAAGTAACAGACTCCTATGTAATTATGTATACGAGCAATTTCCAGTAGATCAATGGGGAGTTGGTTGTTATGTATCTCAATTGCTTTTTGATACTGTTTGATTGCAGACTGATATTGCCCGGATTTTTCATTGATAGCTCCGATATAGTAATACGATTTTGCTGTAACATCGCTTTCATTTTCTAGATGTAAGCTTGCAGTTTTTATTGCTTCTTGTAGTAAATCCAATCCGACTTTTTGTTTGCCTAGCTTACTGGCAGTAAATCCCTGACCATTGAGTGATTTTATATACCTATTCCAAATTTTGTGTGATTTATATAATTTTGAAGCCTTTTCAAAATAATAAAAAGCGCTATCATGTTTAGCTTGTGCTTGTAAAGTATATGCTAGTTTTAAAGATTCTCCCGCTTCAGTAGTGTCTATTGTTGTTATTTGTGCCTGGTTGTAAGTAATGACTATAGCAAAATGCAAGATTGCAAGGTTTTCTTTTCTTTTAAGAAAAAGAAGGAAGTTTACTATATTCGAGTATATGGTTTTATAGAGGATATTAAATATTGTATTCATTTTTTAGATTTTAAGTGCTTTTTTGATGGTTTAGGTTTAATAAAACAAAGCCTTTATTCTGAAACTAGGTGTTTTCAGGATTTTTAATAATGCTTTGGCTTTTTGGTCATAAGGCGCATGTTTCGCCAATATTATTTGCGATAGTTTTTCTTTAGCTATTTTTAATTCTCCTTTCTGTAACCATGCCATTGCACTATTCCATTGCGCATAAGGATCAGTGCTATTATATATGCTTCCTTTTTGATAATAATAGATTGCACTATCTGGTTGATTTGCTTTTAAGAAAAGGTCGGCTAGTGTAAAAAGATAGACATCATTTTTTCTATCTTTTACCTGTTTCATTAAATCGATAGCTTTTGGTATTTGTTGGTTATTATAGGCACGTAAGGCTTTAGCAAGCTTGTTTTTTTGATTAATTTCATTACCTCGCATGGGGTACAATCTATAATCAATAAGGTAGTTTTGTGCAAGAGTTTTTTCTGAAGGACTTTGCATCACAAAATATGCGGGTATGGTTAAAAAACTCAATACTATAATTGCTGCAATTACCGGATGTTTATATAGAGAAAATATTTTTGAAGGTTTTCTAATGTTTACATGATCAAATCTATCAACTGCTTTGAGCGCTATAATAAGATTAGCATAATCTTGCACCTCTTTTACGAATTCAGGATTTTCTGCCCATTCTTTTTTGAATATGACTAACTCTTCCTGAGTCAGTTCGTGATTTAGAAATTTTTGTATTAAATTATTAGGATAGGCTATTTTATTCATGATGTAATTTTGTTATTTAAGTTCCTCCAATATTTTAAACAGCGGTTTAATGTCGTTTTAGCGCTATCCGCAGTATTAATATGGACAGATTGGTTAGCAATGGCTTTATGTGAATGACCGTTTACATATTTTAGCTGAATTATCTGTTGGCATTTTTCATCAAGCATACTAAACGCCCTTAGAGCTTTTCTGGCATGAACCTCGAGGTGTTCTTCTGGTTCAAATACAGAGACTCCATAATTTTTATAGAGAGTGTCTAGATATGCTTTGGAGGTTTCGATCCAATATGCTAAGAATTGTTTTTTCTCCCTTAAACCTTTACGATATGCATTCGCTCCGATATTTTTACAAGTTTTAAGTAAATATGCTTTATTAATCTCTTGTAGAGATCCTTTTTTTAGTTGTTGTAAAACAAGAAGGCAAGCATCATGATAAATAGTTTGTGCTTCGTGTTTGTCCCAATAATAATGCTTCTGTAGGAAGCGTACCAATTCTGATTTGAAGTTCTTCATCGCTTCTTCAACTTTGGATACTTCAGGGTCAGACATGTTTTTACTTTGTTTTTTCATGTTTCAATTAAATCAATAGATTAATTATTTTGGCTAAGTTCTAGAATAAATATGTTTTAGATTTGTTTGGATTATATATTTTGTAATACTATAACACCAGAAGATTTCAGAGATTTTTTTCATTAGCTCAGAAACAATAATTCAAGAACAAATAATTACCTCTTTACTTGCGCTATCAAAAGAAGAAGCTAAATTAGTTGAAGACAATCAACAAAAACCACTTACTTGCCCTAATTGCTCTAGAAATAAAGTACGAGCCAACGGTAAACTCAAAGATGTTTAGTGTTATTATGGTTATGATTGTAAAAAGAATTTTAGTGAGACAACTGGCAAATTTTGGTTTGGTATAAAGAAAAAAGATAAAATCCACGGGTATCTATATTATTTACTCTCGGGGTATAGTATACTCAAAAGCGCCAAGGAAACAGGTGTTTTCGATTCAAACCTCCTTTGATTGGCAACACAAATTCCTTCCTTCTTTCCTTCCTTTGGGAGTGTTTCTGTAGAAGGATTCGAAGGCATTGTAGAGAGGGATGATCTGTTTTTTTTGATATCCAGAGAAAGGCAACCGTAATTTAGACCGTCCTTGCAAGAAGCGAGGGTAAAAATATGGTAAAGAAGGGATTAGTAATGAAAAAAGGTTGCTATAATTGCTACCTGTGATAGATCAAGGAACAAGGATTTTAAACTAGCTACTACAGGTCGTATCCGTAAAAAATATTGAGATCAAGCCTTAAAAGGAAAACTAGATAAGGTAAATGTTTTATGGTTTTTATTCATAAAAACTCAGGAATGAGGGTGAGATTAAGGGGATTATAGTCAATATCGCCAAAAACAAAAGGAACAGCAATAGGAGCAACCATCACTATTTTGATAAAGAATTATATAAACAAAGGTATGTAATAGAGAGAACCAATGCTTGGATAGATAGTTACAGATCTGTGCTGAATAGATTTAACACTACTACAACCAAGTTGGAAAGGATTCAACTATCTAACATTTATAACTATCGCTTAAAAAAAATAAAAATCTGAATGACTTCGTTACTAAAATTGGAATTCGACTTCAAATAAAAATGTAAAGAATTATTGAATAATTAGGATTACAGTTATTTAGTACATGGTAAAAATATAGTTTGTTTTTTAAAAACAACTAAGCCAATAAGAAATTGACTTAAAGCATTGATTTTCTATGTGATAAAAGAATAATTCGGTTTATTTTTCTAATGAAGAAAACCAATGTTGTCGTTAAAAATAATGAATTGCTCTCTGTTCTCCATCGACATTTTAAAGGAAAAATAAATTTGGCACATATAAAACTTGTCAAAAACGGATTCGTAATCAAGAGGTTAAGGACTCGATACCTCTTCCCTCTATAGAAAATAGGTATGTATTATGGGGATCTCTAACAAATTTTTGGCCATACTATGACCTGATACATTCTGTAAAATTCCAAATAGTTTTACACTCCTATTTAGCGTTTAATGCCTTGCTTCTTTACTTCTTTGACTACTGGATTTTTTCCGTTAACAATGTTGCTTATTGATGTCACAAGAGTAGTTATAGCATCATTTTTGCGAGTATCAGATCTGGTGTGATCGCGTTCTATTTTTGAAGCTGTAGTGGCAGATTCATCTGTGTTTTTAAACTGTTTAGCGACTAATGTCCCCGACATTTCATCCTTATAATTTGGTGACATATGATCTCTAAGGAATTCCTCAGCTTTTATTTGTGGTAGAAAAATTTCTTCTTTACCTGTTATCGCCTTTTGAGCTTCTCCTGCTTTTTCAACGATTTTCTCCAGTTGGTCTTTACTAAGCTTAGCATTTTTTATAGAAGTATCAATTGTACATTTTATTTTTTCCAAGTAGTGTTTAGAACCGAGAGTTGATAAATGTCCAATACCACTTATGATACCATCTATTTTCGTACGGGGTATTTTTAGGGTAGTACTTGATTTTTCTTTAGTTACTGTATCTCCATCTTTGTCCGTCTTATTGGTGTTCTTTGTACCACCAGAAACAGGTACTCCCATCGCACCTACAGTAAGTTGGGCAACAGATTCCGCTGTATTGGCAGTTGCCTGAACTAAACCAAAATACGCCTCTATCTTTTCTATATTATTTTCAGCTCCTTTTACTTCTGCATCAATATTGTTAGAAATTTTTTCTAATTCTGTTATTAAAGGGTCTATATCATTTAAAGCAATAGTACCCGTGGTTAAGACACGATTTACCGAAAGCCCGTTATCTTCATAAGAACGCATTTGGGTATTACCTTGCACTAAAGCTACATTTTGTATATCGGTATGTAAATCCTGAAAAATATTTTTTACGGTACTGTCTATTTTACCCGTCATCTGTTCGACCTCCTTTACGAAATTCTTAAGACTCGTATCATTTTTTTCAGGAATAACCCAGGGCTTTTCAGATTTAGGATTTATTGCATCTAGTATGTCTTTATTATTCTGTATTTTATCCATAGTGATATTAAGACTTGCCTTAACAGTTACTGCTTTGTTTTTTACATTTTCGTTTTTTCTTTCAGTTCCGTTGAGGGTCTTAGACTTATCTATTTTTGTATCCAGAGTCTTTTGTGCTTCCTGAAGATTTTCATAAGCACTCACGTTCTGAATGATATTTTTATTGATATCTTTTTTATTTTCATTAATACCTAAGCGAAGTTTATTCTCCTGAACCTTATGTTGATCTTTACCTTCTCCATTTACAAAGTAATATGAAATATCTTTTTTGGCTACATTGTCTTTATTTTCACTAGGATCTATTAGTATTTCACTTAACTCTTTTTGAGATGTATCATAGGTATTTAATGCCTTTAGGTTCTCTAACAAAATAGGTCCTGTTTCTTTTGATGTAAAATTTGGTGATGTATTATTGACAATAGTATTTGTTGCACTTTCTATAACTTCCATTATTTGTTGCCTATGTTCATTTTCTATGTCATCCAAAGTTTTCTGGCTTTCTTTGAAGAATTTTATATATTCATTTAAGGATGCAGTACTTTTGTCCAACTCTTCTAAATCAGTAGCTTTGCCTATTTCTTCTTTTAATTTATCTAGTTCACTTTCTATGTCGTTAATAACGATTTGATTATCACCACCTTCAATATCATCTACTTTTTTTAAACCCTCAGGCATTGTAATCGTCTTAGAACCTATATTTTGAGCATCAAGAGCAATAGCTTCATATAACTGTATTCGCGTATGATTAAGATCTTTTATGGGAGTAATATTATGATAGAAGTTGTTTTTTATTGGTTTTTCCCAATCGAACTTTTTTAGATCTTCAGTGGATATTTTTTTATCTACACTAAACTCTTTTACATTCTTGTTAATATTATCTTTTTGTGTTTTTAAATTTTCTAAAAGCTCCTTCGTATCTGATAATAATTGTAATGAATCTGCTCTGTTGATCTCCAAATTAGTGTCACCTTTTATTTGGTTTAATGTTTCTTCTATTGGTTTTAAAATATCATCTTTACCAGACTTATATTCATTTAAAAAACCTTTTACAAACTCAGGAGATTTATCTTTTAGTTGTTTTTGTAATTTTTCTATCTCTTTAATTTGTTCATTTTTTTCTTGGTTCGTATTCTGTTTTTCTTTTATTTTTCCTTCGAGAATCACTATTTCTTTATTTTTCTGGACTACCTGCGATTCTATTTTACTAGTATCTTGAGGAGTGCTAAAAATTGATGATAAAAATGATAGATTCTTTTTTTCTTTAATTTTATCTTCAGAATCTTTTATATCATCTGTGAGCTTTATTATTTCATTCTTATTCGTTTTTATTTCACTTTCAGAATCTTTGATTTCATTTGTTAATCTTTCCCGTATAAGAAATAAATTCTTTAAGATTTTTTCTACAACATTATTTTCTTGATTACCTTGATTGGGTGCATCTGCATTTAGGGGTGTTTCAAAACTGCTAAAATCTGGCATAATCTTATTATTTTAAAATTTAACTATATTAATACGCTATCTAAAATCGACTTCTCTCACCATTTTAAGATCTCTACGCTGATCTATAGCTTTGCGTAAGGATTCTTTGAGTTCTTTTCCGTTTTTAATTCCTTTTAATTTTAATACTGGGTTAGATTGATCTGTGGTATCCAGAATAATAATAGATACTCCAAACAGACGAAGAAAAAATGGTTGGTGATGTTTCAGGTCTTTTACTCTATACAACTCCAGTTCGTCAGTGGTTTTTGATAAAATCCCTTTGTGCTCAATGATCCTTTCATTGGTTACCTCTAGCTTGTTTAACTTCGTGTCATAATATTTCCAGAGTGCTAAAAGAATTCCTAACCCAAATACAAGTGTCAATGGGATACAGAGCATATAAAAGGCACAATTGATCCATTGTGATGGACTCCCAGTCCAAATCATTTTTTCTTCCATTATAAATTAGTTTGTTTTAATGACTTGTGTTTTTACATTATAATTCTCTATTAACAATCCGTGTGGGTTTTTTTCGGTTCTAGACACATTATGGAGATCAAATGTAGCTGTCATTTTATCTACACTTTCTGATTTCTGATAGACTCTGTTTACTTTTAGCTTACCATACAAAACCCCTTGATACGGTACTGATTTATCATCTATTTTTATCGAATCTATTTCTAGCTTTTGTACCAGATTTTGCGATTCTATAGTAGAATAGTGCCCTTGCGCTTTTAAGGAAAGATATAATTGCTTTCCTGTCGCGCCAATGAGATAAAGGGATTCTCCTATTTTTCTTTCATAACTAAATTGATCAAACTCCCAGAACAGTTTATGAAATGTCTTGGCGTGATTAATGATCTCTGGTTTTCTGTAAGAATCTACCTCTGATGATGTTACTCTTCTTGCAAATGCCGCACGTCCATCTTCTGTAAGAACAAAGGTGGTTTCTGTAAATGTTTTACTAATCATAAATGACCAATATAAGCTACCACCAGTGACAAGTAATGATATTATCAGGCAAATCATTAAAGATCTTTTTGCCAGAGAAAAACTGGATGGAATATCCTTTAATGCTTTTAAATCCATATTTTTTTGTTTACGAATATTTAGAAGTGTCTAGATGGGTTATTTAGGTTTTTATAGGAATGTCAAAATAATTTCTTTAATCCTAAAAGGATTTTGGAGGAATTAAATTTTAACTCATTCTATAGATATTTTACTTTTGGAGATAAATAACGAAGTAGACACTTCTAAAAATATTGATTAATAATGATGCAATAAGAGGCTCTGAATTAGCAAAAATTAATCCTCTTATTCTTTCTCTATTACGTTAGAAATACGTTAGCTATAAGATCAACCAGTCCAAATATGGAAAGACCTATTACAAATCTTATAAAGTTTTTCTGGGCACTTTCATTTCCTTGCATATATTGAATAAAAATGAGGAACCCCCCGACAATAGCAAAAACAGCTACTCCTACATTTAAGACACTCTTTAATGTATCTTTCCATGTATTCATTTTAGTTATAATATTACTTGATTGTGATTGAGCTAATATTGGACTAACATTAAACAAGAGCAATAAAAAAAAGGTGACAAATGATAATTTTCTAGTTTTCATAATACTGAAATTTGATTTTTGATTTTTCATGTATAATTATTTATTGATTTATGATTTGATTTTTAAAATAGGAGGTTTTACTCTGCTTGTTTTTGGCGTAAGGAGTACCTGACCAACTCTTTTTATAAAAACAGAGAGGTGTATTGGTATCTTATCTAAAAAAATAAGAGTTTATGAATGTTCTGAACCTGTCGAGATGTCTAAAAAAGATATGGTTTATCTTTTAGAAACTTGAGATAAACATCCTACGAACTATCTGAAGGAGTAGTGTTTTTGACCATATCCTTTATAGATTTGTTTATATGAATACATTTTATCCCTGACTGAAATTTTATAAGATTAACCAATTCTTTTTTGCCTGAATATTTTTTACAAACCATCAAATACCCTCCAGAAATGATAGGGAAAATGAAGGCTACAAAAAAATAAGTGAATATGGTAAATAAGAATAGCATGATCCCTAATACACATACCACTACCATTTTTAAGTCTAATCCCATTACGATGGGTTTTTTCTCTAATACTTTAGGTGTTCTATAATTCATACTTTCGTATTTTAATTTTTAGTAGTTATTTTTTGGCAGATTTTGCCATAGAGTTCTTTACAGATTTTGCCATTTTACTCATTCCTCCTTTCATTCCTCCTTTGATTCCTTCTGCAACACTCTTACCTACGTTATTACCAATCGAACTCCCTTGACTGACCAGCATATTTGCATATTTAGGCACTTGCAAAATTGTAAATATCATAACCAGTTGAAGTGCTACAGATAGTAGGACATCAGTAAAACTTGTCCCGGTTACTGGAAGAAGAAGGATGATCATTTTTATTATCTTTAATACTGGCAACCACAATAACACAGATAAGAAACCAAAAAACCAACTGCTTAATACTTTTTGGTTTCCTATAATTAGGGAAAGAGGCAATACAAAAACACCAAGAATTAGGTATATATATTTAGTAATTAATTGTCGAAACATTATATACCCACCTGCTACAGAAGCAACAAAGTAAATCAGTAAATGGATGATCTCTAGAAAAGGGTTGATTTGCATGATATCATAAACACCACTACCTTCTGCACCAGTAGATTGTACATGAGTAATCGAACCTCTAAAAGCTAGCTCGAAATTATTAGGATCGTTTATACCACTTGTTTGTAGAGCTATTGCATCAATAATTTGTCCTATTAAATCTACAGGTTGTAGGAGCAAAAGATCAATGAGGTCTTTATATAACGTCATAGCAGCCAATACCAATACTGGTTGTATGATAGCATAAGGATCTAATCGATCCTCGGGATTAGCCATATACCGCATCACCTTATAGCCCACAAAAATAAAGACAATACCTGACCCCAGAATCATTGCATATGGCAATATTTCTGTAACAAAATTTTCTATTTTGGGTCGAAGTGTTGTTTCAAAATTTTCAACTACTTGTATTAAATCCATCGTATTTTATTTTTTTATAAGTACCCTATTAAGTGTTGCCAGATTATCCAACTTATTTTCAATGTCCATTACATTAGCTCTGATCTCTATAACACGTATCAATAATTTCAGGAATGCTGTATAATTATAACCAGCCCCACCACTGAGCGCAATTGAACCTTCTTGATAAATATGGTCTTTTTGAATACGTTCCAGATATTTTTTTTCTAAATAAAGTTCAGATTCATATCGTTGAAGTCCATGTCTTAGGTAAACTTTATTTAGGATGTTGACGCGTTTTATGAGTTCATCTATTTTTAATTTTGTTATTACTAGAGCAGTAGATGTTGCCGCGTTAATCTTAGCAGAACCCAAAGCACTCACTTGAGCATTTCTTTTTTTTTCATATTCTTTTTCTAATGTTCCCAATCGATTAAAAAGTCCTTTTTGTTGATCTCTTAAGATTATTTCTGCTACTAAAGCACCTGTAATAGCAATTTTTTGACCTGCTACTACTTCATCAAAAAAGTCCCAAGATTGAGATTGTGCTACCACAATATCACACCACCCAAATATTATTATTACTAATGTTTGTTTAATAACTTTCATTCTCCAGCGTTATATTGATTACATTTTCTAGTGATGCCATAAAGAGGAATATCCGTTCGCCTTCAGAGAGATAAATATCTCCTGACAAATAGTTGTCAATTAGTAGTTTCTCTTTAAGGAATTTTTTTCTAAATCTATTCCTTATGGCAATATTTTTAAATAATGTTGCGTTCACAGGATTACTAATTGGATACTTTTTTTCGATATAACTATAACTTGTTTTCTGTATAAAAAATTTAACTGAATTACCATTGCCCACAAGTGATGGAGTTATAGATTTTAATTTTAAATATTCATAATCAACCGCTCTTTGAAGCATTCCTGAGTACCATACACTTGTAGCTGTTTTTGTAGCAATATTTCTATTTTCTTTACTTATTTCACTATAAGCTTTTTTAGAAAACATGTCGTTTTTATATGTTGGTATCGTGATTGTTATATTGACTTGTGATTTCACACTCGACATACTCCAGACAGCACATATAAATAGTAATAATCGCATTTTTATGTTTTTTTAATATTTACCTAAAAACTCGTTCTTTTTTATTGCCAATACTTAATTTCTTCTGTTAAGAAACATGTTGTAGTATTGATCTTTCTGAAAATATTTTAGCTATACAGTTTTATTTTTTTAACAATAACCTATTTAATTCGCTTTGATTTAAATCATTATTTATAATATCTACTTGTCTTTCTAGTATGGTAAGTGATTCTATAATATCATGATAAAAGTTTATTTCTTCTCCTAAAAGCACAAATACTCTAGGAAGTTCATTTTTTGCAAATCCATTTTTTAAGTTATAAACTTGCCTCTCTAGGAGGTCAATGTTTTTCTTTCTTTCCTTTTTTTTTGAATAAAATAATAGACCAAGTCTTGTATTTCTATAGCTTAAATCAAGGAGTTTTTTATCAATTTCATCAAACCTCTTATTAATATAATTCGCTATAAAATTGGTTGCAATTTCTCCTCCCAAAAGATATTTTAGCCTTTTTCTAAAATCATTTCGAAAATTACGAACACTTGTTGTTAATCTAGATTCACTATCTCCTAGTTTTTTATATTCTATAGTATGGGCTATTGAAAGAGCATTAGAACCGACATCCACCAAAGGTTGTTGTCCAAATAAACCTGTACATTGCATGAAATATATAAGTACTATTTTTTTCATTTTTTCTATTTGTTCATAAAATTAAAATCTAAACCGATAGCTAAATATTTTTAGTAATAACTTTTACATAAGTATGTTTCCTTATCTTTTACTTCATTTAAATTATTATATTAAGTCAGTAGATGTTTTTTAAAGAGAAACTATTAAGGTTCAATGGCCAAAGAATCACAATACAATGTCTAAAGCCTTTAATAATTTCAGTAATTCTGTTTTATTTTCTACAGCATATGCTGCTGCGGGTAACAGAAGTAATTTTCTAATGACCTTATCATTTTTAGAATAAAGCTTTATCAATTTATTTCTTAGCCTATATATCTGCTGCCTGTTATCTGTATGTATCGCTTTGTTATCTATAGTATTGAGAAACGCCAAGGCTAGCTTGTCGCTATTTATTCTTTTTATGTATTCTTTTTTATTATTGGTCAGATATGAAGCGTTGCTATATGAAGCTATTGTACTTCCTGTAGCAAAAACACCCGTGATTGTCATTGCTTTTTTAAATTTTTTATCTTGCTCAATGTCATATTTTGTTTTTGCATAATCATTCCTTAATAAATCTTCTTGATTTCTGATCATTTGCTTTAAGGAATTATTCATTTTATGTAACGATGCGTCACGTAATGCTATAGCGATAATTATTTCGGTCAATTTTTTTCGGGTGTCAGAATCATTGTTAGCATGATGCCAATGAAAATGTACGAACTGTCCTTGAATACAAGAAAAACTTAATAACATACAAAGTGAAATTAAAACTTTAGCATTCATAATTGTGATAGGATTTTGTTTGACTCATACTTATTGTTTGATTATAAATTTTGCAAACAAGTTGTCTTTTTCGGATTCTTGCTTTATTAATTCCAACTCCCGAATAATCATATTATGAATACTAGTATATTTTTGTTGTATTTGTTTTTTTATTCCATTATTAACCCTATAGGTTGTTTGCGTTTTTAATACATCAAGAACTGTTGTATTAGCTCTTTGCAAATAGGTTACCATACGATGGCATTTCCTTTTTTTAAAGGGATTAACATAAGAGTTACATACTCCAATATATTCTATAAAGTTGATACGTTTTATTGGCATTCCTAAAGAACTTCTGGACCAATCAATAAAATTGCTTGGTACTGCCAAAGACCCCATATCCAATTGTGTAGAGTGAACTTTTCTTTCAAATTTTCGAACCTCTTGTTTTTCAAACTCTCGGAGAATCAGTCCTGCTGGATCGGAATAAGGTCCAAAAGGTACTACTACTGGTTGTGAAATAGCATCTACAGAATAATATAAGCACAAGGCTAAAAAAATCGTTCTCATAGGGATACAGTTTCAGGGTTTAACATTTTTTTTCTAGGGAGGGTGATGGATACGGATCGGCCACCATTAGCTTCAAAGACATCTATAAACAATTTTTCATTTGCATTAGGGGTAAACTTCTCAAATATTAATGTCATTTTTTCTCGTTCTCCGCCCACAATTTTAAACTTTTTATTGCATATCCGTAAAGGGCTAATAGTGCGTTCCTGATATAAATAATCAGATGTAATTTTCTTATTCAATTTTGATCGGATAAGAATTTGATCAATATCTAAATCAATTACTGACATATTGGTTAGTTCTATCCGTATCGCTATATAATCTTTATGATAAAATACTCCTGTCATTTTTATCTTTAATTCATCCCGCTCTTCTTTAATTATATCGTCTGATTTCCCTAATTCTATCGCATTACATAGTTTGTTAAACGCATACCTTTGTTCATTTTCTTTCTGTTTTTCTTTCCATATGAATGGGATTTTCTCATAGGTTTTTTTTATTTTATACGTCAGGATTTCAGGATTTCTGAGATAAGTCATTGCTAATGAGTAATAAGTGCCACTCTCTGTAATCACTGTAAGGTTTGATGCTTTGCTCTTATCCCGATCTGCGGGTTCTTCTCCTATATGTTTTAGCTTAATCATTGATTTTATAGTATCTGCAACAAAATAAGGAGAGCCTATATCCAAATATTTTACCTTTTCGTCAAAAATCAAATGTGTGGTTTTAATATCAGACACATATAGAAAATCCTGATGTGCCAATGCCTTAAGATATTGCTGTTTAACGGGCATTATTTTTATTGCCGAGAGGGTATCTTCCTGTATTATTCTATCAAATCCATCTTGTCCATAGGTATATATACTTGAAAATATAATGATAAGCATATTGATGTATTTCATTTTACTGTTTTTTTAATTATTGATTTCTACAAATTCTTTTAATGCCAATTCCATATTTTGTTTTTCATCATATATCTTAAAAATGACTTTATTTTCGTCTGCATTAGAGGAATAACAGGCATATCGCTCTGGTGAAACACTTACTTTATAAACATTGGATTTATTACCTACCTTGACATACACTTCTCTTTTATCAGTAGAGAATAGCTTTTCTAAATCAGACTCACTAAAGGATAAGTATTGAGCAAACTTATCTTTGGAAGCCATTTTCTTTTTATGAGACAATAAGATCATGGTATCTGTATTATT
Source organism: uncultured Aquimarina sp. (assembly GCA_947498785.1). Classification (GTDB taxonomy): domain Bacteria; phylum Bacteroidota; class Bacteroidia; order Flavobacteriales; family Flavobacteriaceae; genus Aquimarina. Next base: position 20,560 of record CANMLS010000015.1, read on the forward strand.
AATCATTGCTGGACCAGCAACGGTTTCTAAGATATCCTCTACATCTTGGGTGGCTATAGCAACTTCTCCATAGAATTTACGCACCGTTTTATATAGGTATTTGATAAACTCTGCCATTTCACCTTTAGAAATTGGTTTCCAACACTCATCGATGAAGATTGATTTTTTAACACTAGGCATTTTTCTAATTTTTTCCATTACTACATCAATACAGAGCATTGTAACCAATGGGAATAATATGGGGTGATCTTTTATATTATCCATTTCGAAAACTATAAAACGTGCCTGGACTAAATCTACAGGCTTTCTTGAATTAAGTACCTGCGCATATTTTCCGTCATGAAAATCCCTTAAGGATAATTGAAAACTGATTTTGTCAAAATATTTATCTTCATAATCCAATACCTCATTTTTTTCCACAAATTCATAAAATGTAGACATGCAAGGGAATATACTTGTATCGGCAACAATACTTTCATAATATGCATCTATATAAAGAGCGATAATCTGCTTTTCTTCTCTTAGGTAAGGATCGTTTCCTTTCCATAAAAAAATGATTAATGAGATAAGGAATACTTTTTTATCTACTGAGATTTCTTCTTCCTTAAGAAAGAATGGATTAAACTCTAATGGGGTACTGATATCGTATGTAAAATACTCTCCTTTGACCAGTTGGCAGAGTTTTTTATAAGAGTTTCCGATATCGATCATTACAATATGGTGTCCTTGCTCATAATATTGACTGGCAATATGATTAATCAAAAAAGATTTACCCGTTCCTGAAGGACCAAATATTAATCGGTTCCGGTTAACAATAAGACCTCTTTTTACAGGTTCGTCCCAAAGATCCAATCGTACTGGGGCTCCATTTTTACGATCACAAAACAGGATACCATCTACATTACTATCATAATAACTCTCAAAATTAATTAAAGATGGTACTTGCTCTGATATCCCAATAAACTTATATTCTTCTGGTATATACACGGTTGCGCCAGGGCAATTGCTAAAATAGATATCCTGTAGAGAATATTTTATTTGGTAGGGTGCAATACCTATTTCTCTGAATGCGTTCTCTAAGGAATTTCTATCTTCCTTTAGTTTTTCTTCTGTATCGTTCCAAATAATTACACTATAATGTTGTGTGATAAAATTTAATTCATTTTCTATTACGTTTTCTACTAAATCATTAATTTGATCATAGGTAACTTCATTTTCTTTAGAAAGTAAAGCCAGGCTCTTAAACTGGTTCAGCTTGGTTTTAAGCTTAGTAAATACAGCTTCAGAGTTATCAATATAGATTACTTGATTATATATATGGTTACAGTCCAATCCCACACAGATCGGTTGAATAAAAGGAATTTGAAAACTGGTTTTTGGGGTAGAAAAATCACTATTATGTACTGTACTATCTATAGATAATGGTAATTGATTGTTAGAGTTTATAGCGTAAATCTCTCCTATCTTATCACCAACCTGTAATTTTTTATCTACAAATACATCCTTAAAGTTTGTGTCTTCTTTTTTAGAGAGGGAAAAATATTTACTTATTATTTCTATAATCTGATCATCGTGCATTCTATTAACCGTGAAGAACTCTTCTTTTGTTAAAAATGAGATGCTAGTTTCTACTTTATTTATAAAAGTTTCTATCTGCGTTAAATATTTTTTATATAAATTCTGATTATTACTAAAGCTTACTTTCTTTTTAGAATCATTGGTGATAATCAGGTAACACTCATGACTTAGTGTTGGTTTTTCATAAAAAAACTGATTATCACTTCTGGCTAAAATATTTTTACCATCTGTAATCGCTTCTTTTACCTCATCTACAAAAAAATAATCTTGCTTTTGGATGATTGTATTTTCAGGTAGGGAACGAATCACTTTTTCAAATACAGCATTTATTTTATCTATATCATCACTGCTAAGCGAATATATTTGCGGTAACTTTAATTGGTAAACTATACTCACATCTCCTTTTTTAGAAATCAAGAGATTCTGTTCTACTCTATAAATAGGGAATACTTTGTCTATATCTATACTTTTCATCATTTGTCTCGAAAATTATAATTAACACTACACTTAATAAGATTGGTTAGTTTATTTTTCCTTTTTTAAATTAATCCACAAATGATATTTTCTTGGCATGAATACCCTTCTCTTATCAAATACTTCTTTGGATATTTCTTTAGTAGCGGATAGAATAGCTACTTTTTTTGCTTCTTCCATCTTAATCTCAGAATTGTCTCCGCCTCCAAAGGTACTTCCTTGAGTCCCTTTTGTATACGCGTAGTCATAGACATCATTGGCTATTACGGATGGAATTTTTGACCAAGTTCTGTTTCCTAAATGGACTCCTTTTCTGCCATCAAAATCATAAACATCCATTTTAAGGCGGTATAACTTTGTATTTTTCTTATAGCTTTCGATATCAATCTGTAACCTGTCTGTACCATTAAAAACTACCTTGCCATATAATACGGCATCTTTAGGAATGGTTATTTTGGGTTCCTGTAATTTCATCTCTCTTTTTGTTCTTATGGCTACTGTACTACCATTTACAATCACACCCTGATCTATTGTTTCTACAGGAACTAGATCGAGGACTGATTTTTCAGTATCTCGTACTGCCCCATGAAAATGGTTTTTTTGTTTTAAAACTTTACTTAAGGGAGAGACAATTTTATCGCTAGACTGTTCTGCTAATTTGGTAACTAGGGCCGGACTTACTTCTCCTAGTGTCGAATACTGCGACTGTGATAACTCTATTTGTCTTTTCATTTCCATCTGTTCTTGGATTTCCATCTGTTTCTGCATTGCCATAATCCTCTCTAATTGTTCTTCAAACTGATCCTGTTCATTAGTGTTCTCTTCCTGAACATACTTTTCATCAAGGGAGTCATTCCGATTTTCTATACTTTTAGTAAAAGGAGTGTCTTTTTCTGGTTTTTTTCCAAAGATATTTTCTGCTGTATTCATAAATTTTACATCAATAGAATCTAAGGGCTCTTTATTATAACTCTCCATCTTTGAAGCATCATCTATCTTTTTTTCATCTACTATAGGAATAGATATTGCTACTCCATTTGATTGATCTTCTTTTTCTGAAAACAGGATGAATTTCACAGCTCCAATAAGTGTTCCTACCATTATAATTGCCACTACACCGACTATTATTTTTTTATTTTTATCCATGATTTTTTTCTACTTTGTTACTATTAACACCTTTTCTTTGCGCAAGAACCAACTCCCAGAATAATAATGGATTGATCTTTTTTTCTTTAACCCATATTTCAAAATGCAAATGAGGCCCTGTTGCCAATCCTGTTTCTCCTACAGTTCCTATTAATTGGCCTTGTTTTATGTGATGTCCTGGTTTGACAAACTGATCCATCAGATGTGCATATAAAGTTTTTATATTTCCGGAATGTGTAATTAAGATTCGTTTTCCATATTGCTTATGAAAATCTGACTTAGTAACTTCTCCATCGGCACTAGCGTATACTGGTTTTCCTTTTTCTGCTACCAGATCTATTCCTTTATGTTTTCTTATCTCCTGTAGTATTGGATGCTTTCTATACCCAAATATGGATGACATTCTAACAAAATCTTTTTCTTTGAGAGGAAAAAAAACAGGGAGCCATTTATCTAAACCTTGATTGTCATTTTGAGCATTTACTAGTAAATTACAATACAGTAATGTAAAAATGAATAAGGAATATTTCACAAACATACTTATCTTCATTATCGTTCTTTTAATTGCTAACTAATTACTTCTTCCTTTGTAATCTCTGATTAAAATCTTTTTTAATAGATGTTATTTATTCAACTCATTAGATATTAGAATATCTATTTCCGTCACAATCCGGTTAAAATTTCCTTCTATTAATTCATCTAGATTTTCTTCTTCAATAGTTTCTGGTATTGGCTTTTTAATTTGATCTATTCGTTTGTCTACTTTGATTTTTCCTCTAAATATTTTCCTGTTTATTTCTTCTCCAAAATTATCTGCTACAATCCCTACAAATTCTCCCTGTGATAATTGAGATATTGTGGATACGGGAATTGCATAATCCATGCTTTCATTTATAGAATATGATGTGGAGCTAGTATCGACTGATATGTTTTTTAGTTTTTGTTTTTTCTTACCAAAAATCTCCTGAAGCTTAGTTGCTGTACCACTCCGTACTGATCCACTAAAAATATTACCTACAATATTAAATATGGTTTCTGCTATTTTATCTCCATAATCCCGTTTTAGTTGTTCCAGATCTTGCATACCTATAGTAGTAGATATTTTGTTGGATCGTGCTGTAGCAATAAGATTATCCAATCCCATGAAATACATCGTAGGCAACTCATCTATTAATACAGAACAAGGTTGTTTCCCCTGTTGATTAATTTCTTTAAGTATCTGTGTTGCAATGAGTCCTAAGGCAGGAGAATTTGTAGTTTGAGTAGCAGGAGAATTGGCTAATATCATAATCGAAGGATCTTCAGGGTTATTAATTCCTAAAGGAATATTCAATTCTGGATATATATTATTCCCCATTACCCAAAATAATTCTTTAGTAGCCAATTGTGATAAGGGTATCCTTGCAGAAGCAGTTTGCCCTGAAAGTTGTTCGAATGCTTCTTTTTCCAAAGCATCTGCAAAAGGTGTCATAAAGAATTTTAATTCCGGGTAATTCATAAAGACTTTAAAAACCTTTTCATCAGGACAAGACGCTAAGGCAATAGCATGAGGAAGTGTACAAAATTTACCTTCTTCATATATTTTAAGAAAATATATACAGGAGGCGAAATACGAAATAGCAGATTGAGCAAAGAAATCTTTTTTGGTAATCCATTCTTTATTTAGGTTGTACAGTACAGTTTGTGAGGCTTCGATGGCATCTGCAGCTTTTCTGATTAGGTTAGGACTAATGGGGTTGACAAAATTAGATCGAGCAATATCATCAAGTGAAATAACTGTAAACTTAGGTTCAATTTTATAATTTTTCTTATAGTATTCTAAAAAAGCATAAGTTTCGTTAGCTAATGAAGGAAATTTAAAGTCATATACTAGCATGGTAAATTGTTTTTGGATATGCTGTCGAATATATTCTTCAATAACAGAATATGATTTACCTGAACCTGGAGTTCCTAAAACCATTGTGGCTCTAAAGGGGTTAACGACATTGACCAAACCATTATCTGTTTTAAAATTTACTGAATATGGATTTTTTTTCAGTTCTGATTCTTGCTGGAAAATTTGATTTTTCTCATTGAATTCATCCTTATTTCCATAAAAATCAAAATGCCTTCTTAAGTGTATAAAACTCCAGATCACGCCAGTATAGGATAAAAAAGAAATACATAGATCAATATATAACCCTGCGTTAAAAAAGGGTATTCCTAAAAACATTATAACAGAAATTGATATTCCAATAAGATAATTTTTCATTTGACTATTATCTTCTGGTCTTTTTTTTACTTTAAAACCTAAACAAGAAAACATAAAAACACCAAGAGATATAGTACGAATTAGAGGTGGATATTTTAAAGAAGGAACTTTAAGATAAAGATTATTTAAAACTTTTGTTAAATATTTATTGTCAATCCCTTCTGCTAAAATAAAGTTATAGTATGATGTGTATAAATCTGTAAAAACCAAAAAGAAGCAGAATAAAAGTGCAAAAATAATTAGGATGTCTATTGAAAATTTATCGTCTTTCATATTTTCAAGGTCTTACAGATACAGGTATTTCCCAAGCAAAATTTTCTTTGATGAAGGTGTTCATGGCCTCCTTCTTCAAATTTCCTGTTTTTGGTAACTTTGTACAAAGGGTCTTGAGTTAGATCACTATACCACTTAATAAGTCGATAGCTTAAGCCTTTTAAGTCGTCCTGACTATTACCTGAGTTACCTCCTTTAGTATGGGAATACCGCCATGACCAGTATAGGTATATGCCTTTTCGTAGATTCAGGTTTTGATTATGAAAGGATACACTCAACACTGACTCACTTAGGTTAGACGTATCCGGGTTATCGACGCTGTTACTATCACTAAAAGATAAACAGCTAAAATCGGTAAATGCCTCTACTGCCAAAGTATCTTCTGGCAATAGTAGTCCATTCAGGTGAATGGTTACCAAGGCTATTTGATGGTTCATATAGTCCTGTTTTTTTATTAAAATGATATTCTTTGATTCTTTAAGAAGAAATCATTTGAGGTTTTTTCTGTTAGTAAGAATAAAACCTCAAATAACTTCGAAGTATAAATGACTCTCCTAATTCATAATTTCTATACCTTATTTCGGGAATTATCAAGAAAAGTCAACAATTATGTAATATAGCTTTCCTGACTACAGAGGTTGTTGTCCAAACTTTCTTGAAAATGAAAACTCTGGATATTTGTGATAAAGCTGTGGTATAGATTTGCTTTTTTGAACTTATATAATGGTTCATAATCATTTTGTTTTAGTAGGGAATTTCTGTATTTCTGATTACAAAACTAGTTTAGAAAAGAAGGGTGTATGGAGGAAAGTGTGATGAAATGCATGTTTTATGTGCTAAATAGCACCATGAATGTCATGAATGACATTAAGGTTAGATAACAGATGTTCTTTGTATCCCAGAGGTGCAATTTCTACGTTTATTTTATAAAAAAGCGTTTATTATAAGGTACTGTGTTGATAATAAGTTAATTGTGATATATGGAGTTTTGTTGATTTAAAATGAATTAACTAGTATCGGTTTCATTAGTTTATTTTTGTTTTCGATTATAAGAATTAACTATTCGCAACGACCGCATTGATTGTTTTGATGGTGTTTTCTCCTTATTTGTATTTGTTCTTTGAATTTCTGGGAATATTTAGAAAATTGGATGACTGTTCCATTAAAAGTTTCTTCTGGAGTATTTCCACCAAGGCTGAATTGTGGTCTGATGGTGTTATAAGTGCTTACGGATTCTGTGAGTAGTTGTTCTAGGTTATTTTTATTCTTGATAGTTTTAGGAAATAAAAACTGATGCTTAATGACTTTATTTACAGATTCTATCATGGAGTTAGAATATATTACGTCTTTTTGAGCAATCAGATGTTGTATAGGTATTTCATTATCATTGATAAATGAGCTTACCGTATGATTTACATTTTCTGTTCCTCCATCGGTTAGGAATTCTATATGTTCTAGTAAGATGTTTTATAGCTGTATCCCAAGATTTTCTCTGCATAGTTTATCAAAAAATTGACAATAAAGATAAAAGTAAAGATGGATATAGAGGACTTATATTTTTTTAGTTATTAATTCCTTATAAGGAACCGATTCTTTTAAAATGAGAATAGAGGTCGTCGTGCTACTTAAACTTTCTAAAATAATTTTAGTAACTTGTTTTAAAGTTTTAAATTTTGAAAAATACTAATTCAGCACGTTTGTTAGACGTGCTGAAATGTGTGGAAATGCAATACGTCAAAATCGTGAAACCCTTATAAACAGTAGGAATGAATAATGAATTTTTAGGCTCATAACCAGAAGGTCACAGGTTCGAGCCCTGTTCCTGTTATTTTAAAAATGTGTATAACCTCTATTTAAATAAGTACTTCTCACACTACATACTGTAGCTATCACATTAACAGGATTTATATTATAATTTGAGAAAGTTGAAAAACCCTTGACTACAAGTCATGGGGTGACACCGTATAAATTGTAAACATAAAAACCATTTAACGAACTAGAAATTGTTTTAAACAGAGAGTCATTTTTTTAAACATATTAAAAGGAAACGTTTCTTTTAATCATTTTACTATCAAAAAAAACTTTATTAATCACTATATTTACCATATGAGATTGAACTGTTGTAAAAATATAATTTCTCTCTTTTTTGTTACAGCTTTTGTGTTTTTAAGAGTTGCTAATGCACATGCATTTTCTCATTTTTCTGATGATGATCAAGACGCACATTGTGAATTATGTGAAATCATTATCATATCGAATCAGTTAACACCTTTTATCGGTGATACTTTCGAAGAAATAGAACAAAATTCTGTAACACGCGATCAAGAATATACAGTCGATTTTGGCTACGAAACATCTGAATATTGTGTAACACTTCCTGAAAGTGTTTATAACAAACCTCCTCCAGTACTTTAATTTATATCGTTTTTTTTATTTAATAGGCCATACACAATCACTATAGTTGTGTTATGATGTAATGAAACATAAAGCAATATAATAGCTCAATCTTTCCTATTAGAAAATTTAATTTAAATTTTTCTAATCCTTCAATTACTAAAAAGGTTTTCTATCATTTTTAGATAACCCTTTATTTAGGCTCTCGCTAATAATATTATAAATACATTAATTTAAAATTCATTATGATCTCTATAAAAGAAATTGAAAATACCCAAAAAGTTTGGGGGCAAGGAGTTGTTCAAATAGGAGCACTACAATCAGATAGATCAGAAATAGAAACTTATACCAAAGACTTCGTAAATAGATTATACGACTTCGACCATAAAGAAGTATTATTTAAACCTACTAAGGCTGCAATTCATCAATTCAGAATTACCAAAGAAGGTGCGATTTCCTATTTCATTGGTGGTAATTCAAAATATTCTGAAGATAAAGGGTTTGCTCTTCAGCCTTGGACACAAGTTAGGTTTGAGAATGCTGCCTTGATATTGGAAGAAAATCGGGCACTAGCCATGGGAAATTATTTTTTTACTGATACAAATGGGCAAGATACTAAAGTTGAATACACCTTTGGATATCGTAAAGACTCAAACGGAAAACTAAAAATAGATGTACATCATTCGTCTTTACCATTCAATATAGAAGAAAGTGTATGATTTTTAACAAACTAGAATATGGCAACACCTTGTTTCTGATTTGTCCAACAGACCATATGGAAGGTGTTTTAAGACATACATGTCGTAATGAAGCATTCTTCTATACGGCTCTTGGGGCTAATTTTAGATGGGATATTGATATTCAGCAAAGTCTTGTTAACATCATCGAGAATCAAAAAATTACTCAAGTTATTTTTATAACAAAAAACACAAATCTTTTCTATAGAGAAGTACTAGAACCAGAAGTTGAACCTTTTTTTAATGTTAATAGAACATTGCTACAACTGGATAAAACATTACCAAAATATTTTTTAAACCAAAGTCATCCAATTTTAAGAATAATGCTTTTGGCATCTAGACACTTGCAAAAACAACAAAAATACCTGCTAGAAACGTCTATACTAGGAAAAGCTTTTAAAGAGCACAGAGTTGTTACCCAAAGTTTTGTGTACTATACGGATAATGAAGTTTTTTATCCCCCAGGAATCATCGAAAAAAAAGTTCTGTTATACGGTAAATTATCTCCTAACTAGATATTAATATGACTATCTCTTATCCTAAAACAAATGAGATTCGATTTCATTGAATAACGAACGGAGGCTATAAAAAAAGTTATTATTATAACAATGCTATTGATGTGCTCTTATCGTTTAATCTCTTAAAAATGAAAAAAGTTTTAATAGCTAAAAAAGTGATTCAATCTTGACAATGAACATTTCCAAGGCAGCTTAAAAAATACTAAAGAAATATCTAAAAAAATACTTAGAATAACTATTAAAAAAATTGACAAAACCATTTTATTAAATGCTGTTAAAGATGTACAATAATAAACCAATCATTGCTGTAAGAATTAATTATTTGATAAATAATATTTAAAAAAACGGTTGTATGTTTAAACGAATAACTATCTGTTTAATTATTTCAATTTCTTTTGGTTCTTGTAATAAACAAGAAAAAAAAGAAGGTTCTGAGGTTATTATTGACCGAGAAAAGATTGATGCAGTTTTTAATAAAGATATATCTAAGTTACTGTTTAATCATTTATATGTAGTTGTCGATAGTATTACTTATGAAAGATTAATAAAAGACAATAATTGGAAAAATAAGTATGCTTCTATGGATCTGGGATTACCAGATTTTGCTCCAATACATAATAAAGCATCTATTTGCTATTTGCGAGGACATCAACATTACATTGAGATTTTAGGTCCAAAAAACCGTTATAATGAGTCTGTAGGAAAAAGTGGTATTGGCTTCTCTTTAAAAAATAACGATGAGCATTTTCATTTAGGTGTTAAACCTAAATTAAAAGCAAATAAAGATTCGTTTCTTTATGCTACTGAAACTGTACAAATGTCTTTAGGAAACCTTGAGTACACTTGGTTTAAAGCCTTTTATACACCTAGTCCAGGAACAGCATTGCATACTTGGTATGGTTTTTACAATCCAGCTTTTTTAGATAATCTTTATGGAAAGCACCATGCTACATATTCACGTGAAGCGTTCCTCGAACCTACTTATACCGAACAAAAACTTTTTAACGGAATTAAAGAAATTTATCTGAGCTGTATACCTAATGATTATCGCCGTGTAACCGAAGAACTTAGATATTTAGGCTGTAAGCTCGTAGAAAAAAAAGGAAATATCCTTACCATTGCGGGTGGTGACATTACCATTAACATAGAGCCTTCTAATCAGGTCGAATATAGCCAAATTACTAAAATAATTTGTCGATTAAATGAGGTAGACAACAGTGCTACTCAATTAGGGAACCTTACAATAACCAATCAAGGAAATGAATCTATATGGAATTTTGATGAACTTCATAAAAACAACCTTTAAAAAAAATCTAATATTATTTAAAATTTAAAACCAAATGAACAAAAAAACTCATTATCAAGTTATCGCAGCGTTTTTATTATTTTTTGCAATTACCTCCTGTAAACAAGAGAAAGAGGTAACAAAGATGATCAATAAGCAGGAAACCGAAGTCACTGAGAAAGTAAAAGAAGTGAAACCCAAAATTACATTAGAGAAATTAGAAGGTTCGCCTGCATATGTTGATGCAGCACTTATTTTAGATACCTCTGAGGAAATAGTTGCTAAAAAATCTGGAGAAATGGATTTTTCTTTTAAAGTAGAAAATTACGAATTAGGTGATCAAACTAAAGGTCCAAACGCACAAAAATTGGCAAATTCGGGCAAAGGACAACACATCCATTTTATCCTTAATAATCAACCCTACTCTGCACATTATGAACCGACCTTCAAAAAAGAAATTCCTGATGGTATTCATCATTTGGTTTCTTTTTTAAGCCGTTCATTCCATGAATCAGTAAAGAATGAAAATTCTGTAGTGGTTCGTAGACTAGTAGTTGGAGAAAAACCTGAGGATACGTTAGGCTTTAAAATAGAAGCACCAACTCTCATTTATAGCAGACCCAAAGGTGAATATACAGGAAAAGATACAGAGGAAATATTATTAGATTTCTTTGTTTTGAACACAAAACTTTCTAAAGAAGGAAATAAAGTTCGTGCAAAAATTAATGATACAGAATTTATAATCACAGAATGGGTTCCTCACGTTATCAAAGGGCTTCCCATGGGAGAAGTTACTATTCAATTAGAATTAGTTGATGAAATAGGAAACTTAATTTCTGGACCATTTAACCAAGTAACTCGTACTGTAACACTAAAAAAATAGACTTTAAACTTAAAAAAATCAAATCAATGAAAAAACTACCTGTAACGGTATTGAGTGGCTTTCTTGGAGCAGGAAAAACAACACTTTTAAATCATATTTTGCATAACAAAGAAGGGTTAAAAGTTGCTGTTATTGTCAATGATATGAGTGAAATTAATATTGATGCACAACTCGTTGAAAATGAAAATACGCTCTCTAGAACCGAAGAAAAACTTGTAGAAATGTCTAATGGCTGTATCTGCTGCACCTTACGGGAAGACTTAATGATAGAAGTAGAAAAATTAGCTAAAGAACAACGGTTTGATTATTTGATTATAGAAAGTACAGGGATTTCTGAACCTATTCCCGTCGCACAAACCTTTAGTTTTGCTAGTGAAGATGGGCAACTGGACTTGAGCCAGTTTAGTTATGTAGATACCATGGTTACGGTTGTAGACGGCTATAATTTTCTAAAAGATTTTTCTAGTCCACAATATTTAACAGATAGAAATCTTACCAATATTGAAGGAGATGAACGTACCATTGTCAATCTATTGACTGATCAGGTAGAGTTTGCAAATGTAATTTTATTAAATAAGGTAGATTTGATAACAGAATCAGCATTAAGGAATTTATATGATATTATCCATAAATTAAATCCAAACGCTCATATCATCCCTACCCAAAACTCTCAAGTCTCCTTGCACGAAGTGATTGATACAGGTTTGTTTGATTTTGAGGAAGCAGAAGCGTCTGCAGGATGGATACAAGAGCTAGAAAATGAACACATTCCTGAAACCGAAGAATATGGAATTGGTTCTTTTGTTTATAAAAAAAGTAAGCCTTTTCACCCACAGCGATTTTTAGATTTTGCAAGGCATCACTTTCCATCAAATATTATTCGTAGTAAAGGATTATTTTGGCTTGCTTCTCGCCCTGACCAAGCACTTATTTGGGGTTCGGCAGGAGGCTCCCTCAAAACAGACCCTGCCGGAGTTTGGTGGGCTTCAATGCCTTTTAGTGAACGAATCAGTTATGGTTCATTTCTAGATAATCAAAAGATGATCGAAGCTGAGTGGGATGTTACTTTTGGTGACCGTAAAATTGAATTAGTATTTATTGGTCAAAATATCGATGTAAATCTAGTAACTAAGCAACTAGATGATTGTTTACTCACAGAATTAGAAATTGACCAATGGAAAATGGGAGTGTTTGCAGCAAATGATCATTGGCCGATCCCTAAGTATCAAGAGTCATCCATATAATGAACATAAAATCAAAAGGTGTGAACTAACAAACAATCCGGTAAGTTTTCGGCTAACCGGATTTCTTTACATCGAAGGTACTTCGGTCAATATTCTTGGTTTATTGGATATGTCTGCGTATAAGAATGATCGTATTAGAATTTTATACAGCCATAGCACTCCCATAGGAAGTTTTATTATTTTGGCTATAAAAATGAAAATCTATTCTCCCTAGATATAACCAGTAGCATCCAATCTGATTCACCAGCACATTTTTGTCTTTTTTGTTTTTTACTACCGTTGGTTCATTTTTGTAATCATATCCTAAATGAGATAAACATATTACTAGATCATATTTTTCCCGAGTCATAATTATAAAATCAGAGCTGTTTTTTTCTAGTTTTTTAAAATTGACATTTTGGATTTTGTTCCTAAATAATTACGATTAAGAGATAATTGTTAGATTTTCGTGATCCTTTCTACCAGCCTCTTAAACATTTAATAGAGTATCATAATATTTTTGACCATTGGGTTGCTTGCACGACCAGACTGAATAAAATTTATTCTAGAAGGGTTTAATATTCCAAGGTTAGCCTCTCCAGTAAAGCGTATAGTGTTTGAAAACGAGAAGTCTGCTGAATGCTCCAAAGATTTTACTGGCAAACTTAAAGTGTTGTTAGAATACCCATATTGTAAAAACGAGGTTCATAGGTTGAAATAAAAAAGTACTTTCTAAAATGAGAAAATCTTTTCTTGATACTTTTGCACAGCTATTGCATCATTAAATCTTTATCTTTGTACTAATGAAATTTTTAACAGTTATATTATCAATAACAATACTGTTGCTATCTACAAAGCCTTGTTCTGATGGTCAAAATTTTGAAGACCAACACCAAGATGAATTGAGCATAAACCATAATCACCAGGAGGATAGTGACGATTCTTGTCCTAGTATTTGTATTTGTAGTTGTTGCGGTATGTCAATTACCTATGAATCTTTTGTAACCTTCAACTTTTTTGAGTATTGTAAAATTTCTACAAATTTAATTACTACTTATCCACCTATTTATAAATTTGATTTTCATTCTAATATTTGGCAACCGCCACAAGTAATTAGCTAAAACAAGAAGATTTTAAATCAACTTATTAGTTAATTCAATTATAATTCAATGAATAAATACATATTGAGCATAAAGCTCATGGTAATACTTTGCCTATCACTTCAGGCACAAACTTCTGATATCCAAATAAAAGTCATAACAGATGATAAAAACGAGCCTTTAATTGGGGCTACAGCCTACTTTGAAACATTAGGAAAAGGAACAGTAACCAATTTTGATGGTATTGCAGAGTTTACAGAAATACCAGACGGTCAGTACCAAATAATAATTTCTTTTTTAGGTTTTGAAACAATAGAGACCACGATTCAAATTCCGAGTAATACAGAATTGTTATTCAAACTAAAAGAAGTTGGGAATCAATTAGATGCTGTAGTACTGCAATCCACAAGAAGCACCAGAACGGTAAAAAAGATACCAACACGTATTGAGTTTATCGGTGCAGAAGAATTAGGAGAAAAAGCCATAATGAATCCTACAAATATTTCTATGGTACTTCGCGAGAGTACAGGCATACAAATGCAACAAACCTCATTAAGTAGTGGTAGTACTAATATTCGTATTCAAGGATTAGATGGAAGATATACACAGCTATTGCGAGATGGATTTCCTCTTTATGGTGGGTTTTCAAGTGGATTAAGTATTTTGCAAATACCACCTTTAGACCTTAAACAGTTTGAAATAATAAAAGGTAGTTCCTCTACACTTTACGGTGGTGGAGCTATTGCAGGATTGGTAAATATGGTATCCAAAACGCCAGATGAAGAACCTACATTAGATATTATGCTGACACAGACCCAAGGATTAGGAAGTACGGCTAATATTTTTTATAGTAAACGAAATGAAAAGTTTGGTGTTTCACTTTATGGTTCGGGGCATTATCAAAAAGCATTTGACCCAGAGGATGATGGCTTTAGTAATCTACCAAAAACAACATCGATTTCTTTTAATCCTAAATTGTTTTATTATCCATCAGAGAAAACAACTGTATGGCTTGGACTAAATGGAACCTATGACGATAGAATCGGTGGAGACGTAATCAAGATTGAAAGTGGTGAAGATGGTATTCATCAATATACTGAAGAAAACATTTCAAAACGAATAAGCAGTCAATTTGTATATCAAATGCAATTAGATTCTATAAGCTCATTACAATTTAAAAATAGTATTTCATTTTTCGATAGAAACTTAGCTGTTACTGATTTCAATTTTGATGGTAGGCAAACTAATACCTTTACTGAGTTTACATATAACCGAGAGTCAGAAAGAACAGATTGGATAATTGGATCTAATCTATATACATCAAACTTTGATGAAAATGATAATGCACCACTAAAGCGTGACCAAAAGGATGTGACCTTTGGAGTATTTGCAAATAATATCTATGATATTTCTGATAATTGGATATTAGAAACAGGATTACGGACAGATTATAATACTGATTTTGGGTTCTTTGTACTACCAAGAATTTCATTACTATATAAAAATAATAGTGGATTTTCAAGTAGAATTGGCGGGGGTTTAGGTTATAAAATTCCAGATATTTTTATAGAGGAAGCTGAGTATATCAACTTTGAAAATGTCCTTGCAATAGATAAATCCACAATAGACCCAGAACGTTCTTATGGTGTTAATTTTGATTTTAACTATCAAACACGATTAACGAATGAGATTGGTTTTTCTGTAAATCAATTATTCTATGTAACTGTAATAAATGACGGACTACTTTTAAATTCAACAGATAATAATTTTTTTCAATTTGAAAATGCACCAGATAAAATCTTTAGCAAAGGCGCAGAAACAAATATTAAATTTACTTACAAAGACTTTAGATGGTTCCTAAATTATGCGCTTATTAATACCAAACTAGACTATTTACCTGGTAATCCTCAAAAACCATTAACGGCAAAACATAATGCAGGTAGTGTGATAATGTACGAATCTGAAAAATGGCGTATTGGTTATGAAACCTACTATACCGGGAAACAATTTCTATCTAATGGAACAGAGACTACAGACTTTGTTACTATGGGTTTACTATTAATGCGTAATTTTAAATTAGGTAGCGTATTTGTAAATTTTGAGAATTTTACTGATAGAAGACAAAGCAGGTTTTCACCATTGGTTTTACCACCACACGAAAACCCTGTTTTCCCTGAAATTTATGCACCTACAGATGGTTTTATATTTAGTGTAGGACTTATTATTAAACCATTTGGAAACGAAGACCACGATTAGTTATGGAAACAATAGAACAATTATTTGAGTCAAAAGATATTCGTATTACAGCAATGCGTTTGTTGATTTATAAGTTTCTTGCCGAAAAGCAAGTTGTTGTAACGTTAAATGATATTGTGAAAAAGCTAAAGGCAGTTTATTACCAGAAGACAAATTGAATGAAGTTGAAATTTTAAAACAAAACCCTGATACTAAGATTGCTTTTATAGGCGATGGTATTAATGATGCACCAGTTTTAGCTGCAAGTGACGTAGGTATCGTAATGGGTGGTTTAGGTAGTGATGTCGTTATTGAAACCGCAGATGTCATTATTCAATTCGACCAACCTTCAAAAGTAGTTAGAGCCATTAAAATTAGTCGTTCCACTAGAAAAATAGTTTGACAAAACATTATATAAGCTTTTGGTGTAAAAGTTATTGTATTGATTTTAGGAACGGGTGGTTTGGCTATAATGTGGAGAGCCTAATATTAGACATCATAGTGTGGTACATTTAATTCTTCAGACAGTTGTCAGGATGATATATTTAATTTTAAGGTTGATAATGAAAAAGCTACTTTGTTATATAAAAACGGTGTCACCCATGTTTCTATAGCAAATAACCATAGCTATGACTACAGTGAAGATGGTTTTAAGGATACTTTGATGTAATCTAAGTGTTCTTGGAGATACCTGTGAGCCAAAAATACTCACCAAAGGAAAGTATTCCTGTGCCGTACTATCTGCTTCGCTAACGATACATAATGAAGCGTTATGCATTTCATCAATTGAAAAGCTAAAATAAAAACAATGATACACCCGATAGGCCTAAATGGATTAAACCTATTATCAATCACTCGACTCCTTTAAAGGGACAAATGCAGTTTAGATATTAAAATTATGCTCTAGATGCCTAGAGAATTTGAGAAAAAGTAAAATTTTTATAATTTATAGAAATATTTAAAATTTACACAAAAGCTAGTAAAAAGAGAGGGAAGAATGACGGGACTTATTGATTTACTTAAAAATGTAATTGACGAACATTTTGACATATTTTTAAGCCCTTTAATTTTATAACTCCTAATTTTTATTTTACAAAATTGAGACTCTTTGAATTGCTTATTTTAAATATTGTTTTGGAAAATTAGGAACTTGTGTAACAGTGCCCGTGTTAGCTTCAGTATTTTTTAATTTCAATTCGTTCTTCCACCCTTTTAGAGCATGTAAATAAGCACTTGACTCAGAGTATCCTAAAATATAGGCAATATCTTTAGTTTTAAGGTGTTTTTCATTAGATAGATAATGGGATAATTCTTCCTTTATTTCATTAACTATTCTCCTGAAAGAAGTACCTTCTACCATCAACCTTCTTTGAAAAGTCCTTTCACTACAAGTAAATTGTTTTTGAACTTGCTTAAAATTAGGAATTTCGGGATTACACATATTCAGTGTCATATCTCTAACATATTTGGAGAACTCATCAGAATTATTCTTACTTTGATTTAACATTGAAACAAATTTTGGAAGCAATAATTCAATCTCTTTTACCTTATTAGTATTAATCTCCAACTTATCAAGATCATGGGAGAGTATGACTAAATGGTCTGCAGAGTATTCTACTTCTTCATTGAAGAATAGACTCGTCTCCTCTTTTTTAGAAAAAGGAAACTTAATTTGTGGAGCTAATTCATTTGGCAACATCTGTTTTAGTTCCCTGTATACAATGTATAACACCATATTCAATAGTTCCCTCTTTAGTTCCTTATTCTCTACCGAGCTTTCCAACCTCAGTGTATAATATTTCAAATCTTCAACAAGAGTAAGAGACACTATTGGAAATTGACTTTTGAGAAAATTTTCAAGAATATATATTCCTTGTTTTATACTAGATGTACTCAAAGAGATTTCTAAAACAAGACCCAATGAACTCAGATTAAGATAGGCTCCTATATTTAACCCGCAAGAATTGTTTTTTGTATCCTCAATAATGCTTTGAAATACATTGAGATAATCCTTAGCGTTTACCATTTTCTCGATATCGTTAAAGTCAATATTCGGATTTGTAGTAAGGGATTTTAAGGTGGAGGTATCCATATTTTGGAATGCCGCATAGTCTAATAAATTCTTTAGAAAAGTTCCTTGTACTCTCATATTACAAATTTACACATATGGCGCGAAATATCAATTAAATAAAAATGTATCTCTCTACTTTTGATAAAACATTAAAAAGAAAAACATATGAAAACTTCTATTAAGGCAACTAAGTTAAATGCAGTTTCAACACTTATTTCTGGACTAAGTATTTTAATATTTAGTAATAAACTCGCAAGCATATTTGAAATTGCTAATAACATGTCTTTTTTGATAGTCGGAGGAGTAATTACATTTTTCTCGCTCACCATGGTTGTAGAAATAAAAAAGCAAAGAGCGCTAGCAATTCTATGGATAATCATTCAAGATATCATATTTACTATGACAAGTATCTATGTCTTGATTTTTAGACCCTTTGATATATCAGATTCTGGTTATTTACTTATTGGATTGTTTCTTATACCAATAATCTTCTTCATCATATACCAATCTCTAGGGTTGTTACGAATAGATTCCAAAAGAGGAACAAATGCAAAACTCATGTCATTTAAACGTATAGTTAAAGCAAACAAGTCAAAAGTTTGGGAAATCATATCAGATGTTGAAAACTATCATAAAATAGCACCAAACATTGATGATTCAAAGATCATCTCAGGAGAAAAAGTTGGAATGGTCAGATCTTGTTCACATGGGAAGGACAACTGGACAGAAACATGTAGCCTCTGGGATGAGGAAAAGGAGTATTCATTTGAAGTTGATACCACTGCTCTGGATTATCCTTATCCTTTAAAAATGTTGCGTGGCAATTGGCAGGTACATGAGATTAATAAGGAAGAAACAGAGATAACTATGAATTTCGAGTTCGAGTATAAAAAGTCGTTTCAAAACATTTTAATCCACCCAATAATGAAATATAAATTCACAAAGGTATGTAAAGAGCTTTTGGACAACTGGCAAAATATAATTGAGGATTAAATATTGAAGCTGATAGTCCAGTATAAAGGTAGTAACTGATTAAAATACAATTACTTTTCGGATAATAACATACCTGATTAAGCGCAAAAACGGTTTGGGTTTTTACCCAAACCGCTATTACTTTTATACTTTGTCAATTGGCTTTTTTATTCAATTTGTGTCATTTCATTCAGTATGAATTCCTCTACTGCTCCATCTGTTGCTTTCATATAATCAGCTAAATGTTTGTTGTTTATATGTGCTTGTTATAACTCTCTACTTTCCCAGTTTTCATCAAACTAAAAATTAACTTTCTTCTGTTGGATACTCAGACTGCTCTGTGGAGAGCATTTATTAGCTCTCTATATAATTAAAAAAACTCAGTCTAACCTAGTAACTGAACTTAAAAAGATTCGCATTTTAGTAAAAATAAATTTGTTAAAAGACAAAGTATTGAAGCATGACTTTTTCAATTATATATAAAAAACCTCTAATGACTAAAAAATTACTATTTTCGATAAAGTAAAGGAGTTTGAATATTGTACCATGGAAATCAAAAAATCAAGAAATACTGAAAAGCAAAATCTTGTCAAGAAAATCCTTTCTGAAACAGAACATGCTATGTCTGCTGAAGATATTATGGCTGAAATACCAATAAAAGTTAACAAAACAACTATATATAGAATTTTAGATCGATTTGCTGCGAAAGGGGAGGTTCATTTCGTAACAGGCAAAAATGGTAAAGCGTATTATGCACTTTGTAATAGTTGTGGAACATCTCATAAGATACATAATCATATACATTTTGAGTGTCAGGTATGTAAAGAGGTAACTTGTCAACCCAATACACTACATATTCCAAATTTAGAAGGTTTTACCGTTCAAGAGACTCAGTTCTTGGTAATTGGTATCTGTAATAAGTGTAAATAAAGTGAAACCATCAGCTTATTCAGCTAATGGTTTAGTAACGATGTCGCAACTTAAAAACAAAGTGGAATTAGTACCTTTACTTGTATATTTTTAAAACAGCCTTGCGCATGAGAATCATACATTTACACTTATAAAAAATGGTTTTATAGCATAGAGTTTAAATTTCAAGCGATTTTATTAGCTGTTGAATGAGGCAGTATTTCTGAAGTTGCTATAGAGTTAGATATTCATCCAGATTTATGGAGTAGATGTATAAAGTAATGGAAGTAAGTTCTTCTACTTACTATTATTGGCTTAAAAATCCAGAAGGGAAAAGAGAATTGAGAATCAAAAAATTACTCAAGTTATTTTTACAACAAAAAACACAAATTTTTATATTGAGAAGTACTCGAACCAGAGTCATTCAATTTTAAGAATAATGCCTTTGGTATTCTGACGCATACAAAATTAACAAAAATAAACATATTTTATAAACGCAACAAAGTTGCATTTATAAAATATATACTATATTTGCCCTCATTAAAATATATACACTTTTATTTTGAATATTTTACACATACGTAGTAACTCTGATACATTAGGTATTATAGCCAGTAGTTTATGTTTATTACACTGCTTAGCAACTCCTTTTTTATTACTTGCGCATACAGGATCTACAGTATTTCAAGATGGATATTCTGTTTGGTGGAAATTATTAGATATTATTTTTTTGGGACTTTCTTTTATAGCAATTCTTCAATCCACCAAAACCACTACAGATTCAAGAATAAAATATGCTTTTTGGTCAACTTGGCTATTGCTGTTATTTATTATAATGAATGAAAAATTATCAATACTTTCCTTACCAGAAGAAGTTATTTATGTAGTATCTGTGGTATTAGTGGGGTTACATTTTTATAATAAAAAATACTGCAGATGTAAGGGTGAAAAATGCTGTGCAAATTAATTTATAATGAGCACTAAAAATCAAAATGAAATAGAATTAATTGAGGAGAAACATATTTTCAATTTGACAGAAACGCCTTTACTTACATTGAGTAGTCTAAAATTGTTCAAATCTGATATAAGATATAATCTATAAATAGTGAAATCTTTTGCATTTCATTTCTTTCTCCAAAGTACAAATGACTTATCAATTACTTAAAAGTTTTAAAAACAAGTTATTAATAAAATACATTAGATTTTAATAAATCACTAACTTCAATTTGTCTAAAAACTTCGTTTTAGTTTAAAATTAGGTTGAATTTAAGGTGATTTCCCGAGTTTTCTTGAAAATAGTCATATAACTTAACTCTGATTTTGAATAAAGTAGAACGCTTTATTTTGTAGCGAAATTTATTAGTGAATCCCCATATACGAGACACCTCTACTCGATTTACCTAATGGCTTTCCATTTTTGCTTCCCCATATTATTTAACAGGTCAAAATAATTCCATCCAATTTTTCTTGCAGCCAACAATGTTAAACTGTCTTGGTTTTTTCTATGGGGTCTGGAGGGTCCAGTCATATTAGGTTTCATATTCAAATCAAATAAAAAGTACTTTCCTTTTTTATTTGCTCGACAATCAATTCTTATTGGTGCTTTTATTCCCACTACTTCCGCAGCTTTGATACAATTAGAATACACGTTTCTAATTTCTTCAGAATTTAACTCTAAGTCACTTAATATTTCACTATTTTCCATAACAGCTACCAATCCATTGTAGGGCGCTATTCCGTTTTGGTGATTATATCGTTTTACAGCGGGAAGACACCAAGGATGCTCAAAATACTTTTTTTCATTATTTATTTGATACTCTCCCTTTGGCATTACTGTTATTGTAATCTCTTGTCCAGTTAAATATTCTTCTATGTAAACAGCATTTCCATAGTTCTCTTTTGAAAAAAGATTTGACAATTTTTCGGTTAGTTCATTTTTGTTTTCTATTTTAACAACCCCCTGACTTCCTCTCCCTCTTATAGGTTTTAGCACTATAGGAAAGGTAAATTCTATAGATTGTTTTTTATAACCGTCTTTTGTTATTAGGGTCGTTTCTGGTATAGGTATATTATTAGATTTGAGTAATGTATTTGTATACATCTTATCATCAAAAATGTCTACAGATTCAGGCGTTTGCCCAATAAGTTGAATCGCATCGTCAAAAATGTTTTCGATTGGGTGGTTTTTATATAGAACAGTATTTAACCAGAAAACATTTGCGCCCAAGTTTAAAGCTTTTTGAATTCCGAGTTTTGTATCAGGGAATACCCAATCGGTATCGACCTCGATGTTAGGGTTTTTAATTGGAGTAATAACCTCTATATTGTTTAGTCTTAATTCATAAGATATATCAGCTCCACTATCAGAATAACCTCCTGGTTTCATCGGCTTTTGGATTCCGTTTTTCATCGGTGGGAGCTCTTTTTGATATAGAATTGCTATTTTTTCCATTCTTTTTGCTTGCAGGTACGTATTTATGGATGGTTTCGTTGTTTAGAAACTAAGATAGCAAAAAGGAATGAACAATACACGTTGTGTTTACCCAGCATGGTATCTTTGTATCTCATAATAGCCACTACAATTGATGTAGATTTTATTATACCAAACTCACGTTTGTAATATCAATAGAGAAATTATGGTTGTCAGAGATTTTTTCTTTTTTAAGATTGTAAATTTTGGTATTGAACTATGAAATACTTTCTACAAAATCTAAGAAGACTTTCTTGTGACTTTCAAAATCTAAATTAGGAGAAAGAGCTACACGCACAATATAATCTTTATCCCTTTCTTTAGTAGTTCCTTGAGTAGAAGTTGCAGGTATGGTCCAATAACACCCATTTAACTGCCCATAGCTTACACAGAACTTACTTTCATGAGGAATTTTATTGATCATTGAGTGGATCAATTTAAGGTTTAAAGCTCTTTTATAAGATTCTTTTTCTTCTTCGGTATTCCCTTTAGTAGGAAGATCTAATGAAAACACAGAAGGAGTAAATCCATTTTCTGCCAGTGTTTCTGAAACAAAATTGATGTTTGCCTCTGGTAAAGTAGCGTTAATAAAGTGTACAAATTCACGTGTATTTTTATAAGCATCAAAAATTCTTTGATTCATTGAAGGCAGTTGTTTTGCTAATATTTCCATTTGAAGCGGTGTAGCCTCATTATTGCAAAGCCTTAAATGTAATTTTATGTAACTCATCAGAGCTTCAGACTTTTTATTTGCTACACAATATCCAGCAGTACATTGACCGCCACTCGGAAATTTTGATCCACTAACATATGCAATGGTTTTAACTGTAGAGAGTATGTCTCCTTCACCTAGAAAGTGTACATTAGGACAAAATGTTTGATCTAAAATAAAAACTGGATCAATAGCAGTTTCACCATCCATAGTTTTACGTTCTTTACTCAAAACATCTTTTAATTTTATAAGATCTGGGACTTCAACTCTAGGATTTGTTGGAATTTCTGCAATTATATACGGAATAGCATCTTCCTTGGCAATTTTATCTAAAACGCGATCTATACTTTGAACCATATCTTTGCCACTATCAACGGGTAGATCTAAGACTTCAATAGCATCAATACAAGCGGCAACTCGTCTTGCCTGATCATTGGTGCCACCATAACAGTTTGGAGGAACAATAATTTTGATAGCCTTTCCTTTATGTTTTTCGAAAGCATCGTGTATCAGACCCATCATGATTGCATATTGCATAGATAGTCCGCTAGAACCCACTATAGCCTCTATACCTGTACCTGTGATCTCCTTTATCGAAGCTAAGACCTGTGTTTTGCTTGTTTCAAAAGTATTCATAGTATCATCAAAAGAAGATTGTCCTACTAGATGTTTTAAGACAATCAGTGTATCGGCAGGTGTCATTGCAATAGTTTCTCTTCTTCTTACATGCTGAATTTCTGAAATATAGTTTTCATTTTGTTCACCATTTACTAATATAATACTTCCTAGGTGAGCATTAATATTAATAAAAAAATCAACATTGGGGACGAGATCAAAGTTGCAAATATGATCTTGCTGTGAAACAAAAACAGTACTGCCGTCAAACTCAGAAATAGTAGATAAGTCCTCTACTTTCTTAATATTAAATCTATAACCATAAACACGCTGTAATATTTCTGTATCAAAAAAATCTGGTAATTCACCTGTATGAACGATTTGAGTGTTTTTATTTTCCAGTGCGTTTTTTCTTAGCACTGCCAACACAGGAATCGTCATTGATGAAAAGCTAATAACATAATCGGCATTTAGATGATGTATCTTGGCAATTGCCCATTCTAATACACAGGATAATGGATGACCTAATCGAATATAGTCAAATGCAGTAGGTAACTCGTTTAATGATAATGATTGAGAATTATGATCATTAAATAAAGCTTCAAACTCTTCTAAAAATTGAGTCTTAGCCATTTCTTCATTATAAATATCAAGTCGATGGGTGGTTAAATTCAACCAACCAGCTGGTATATTTTCTAAGACATTTTTAATATATGTTAGTATTTTATGATCTTGCATAATATTCACCTTTTAGATAAGGCGGCAAAGATAAAGTAATTAGATTTTTTTAAAGTGTTTCAAGTCGTTTAGTTGGATGATAACTATGTGTGTTTATATCGAAAAAAAAATTCTTTATTTGTCAGATTTGTTAAAGTTTTTCAACCCTTATCCACATAAATTTGGTAAATACCATACGTCAGGTTACTTTTATTAAAAACATATTAGATATGAAGGCTACTAGTATTACAAATCATGAGAAAATTTTTTTTGAAACAGGAAAAGACTCAGACGGTAAAGAATTTGTTTTAACAGATATGACAGTGCCCATTAAAGGTGCAAACCAAGTGATGCCTTATGTGTATTGCAGACCTAAGAATGGAGATACTTCGTTTTACTATCAAGAGGAAAATATAAAAACACAGATTGTGTTGCATTATACTGCGGGATATTTAAAAGGAGATGTAGCAGCTTTGTCCAAGCCTACAAGAGAAGTATCTACACCATTTATTATCGCCAGAAATGGTAAAATACTTAATTTATGGTCGTCTGCTTATTGGTCATATCATTTAGGATCAGGAGCTATAGGGGGTAATACCAATGGTGGTAAAAGAACTATTGCAATAGAAATGTCTAACATTGGATTTTTAAAAAAAATAAACAACCAATTAGTCACTGTGTATAGTGATACAGATGTGTATTGTGATATAAGCGAAAAACAATTTTATACCAAGCTTGATTCTCCTTACAGAGGGGAACTATATTATGCCACATTTACAAAAAAACAATATAATAGTTTGTTGCTGCTGCTTAGTTATCTTACAGCAGAATATAATATTCCAAAAACATTTTTACCAGAGGATAAGCGATATGGTGTAGTAAAAGAAAATGAACTGGTTAATTTTAAAGGTATAGTTTCTCATGTAAATTACAGATCATTTGGTAAGTGGGATATAGGACCCGCTTTTGATTGGAAAAAAATAATCGAAGGTTTAAAGTAATACTCTTAAAACTAATTTTTTTCAAAGAAATTCATAGTTTTATTGAACCTGTCGAAGTACAATTTTCTGTCGAAAATCACTCGAACTAATGTAAATTTTCTTATACCAAAGGTGGGTTAAATAGAAAGGTATCTTACTTAAGCAGCAAAAACCAAATTATTTACCTAATTTTGGAATCAATTCACCGAGTAAATAAGAATGAAAAAATCACGTCCTATTATGTTCGTGGGCACAGGCTCTGATGTTGGTAAAAGTATGCTGGTTACAGGTGTCTGTAGACTGTTAAGACAAAAAGGATATACTCCAGCTCCATTCAAAGCGCAAAACATGTCACTTAATAGTTTTGTAACTCCAGATGGACTGGAGATCGGAAGAGCGCAAGCAGTGCAAGCAGAAGCATGTAATATTGATTGTTCTACAGACATGAATCCTATTCTACTAAAACCTTCTGGTACTAATAAATCTCAGGTAGTATTACATGGTAAACCTATTGGTGATCAAACTATAAAGGACTACTTTTTAGGAAATAATAAAACACACTTGTTTGAAGAGGCTAAGACTGCATTTTTTCGATTACAAGAAAGGTATAGCCCAATTGTTTTAGAAGGGGCAGGGAGTATTAGTGAGCTCAATTTAAAACATCGAGATATTGTCAATATGCGAATGGCACAAGCCGCAAATGCAGATGTATACTTGATAGCAGATATTGATAGAGGAGGCGTTTTTGCGAGTGTGTATGGATCTATAGCTTTGCTAGAGCCTTGGGAAAAGGAATTGATAAAAGGGATTATTATTAATAAATTTAGAGGTGACGTTTCCTTATTTGAAGAAGGGAAAAATATGCTAGAGAAACTTACTGGAATTCCAGTATTAGGCATCGTCCCTTATGCACAAGATATCTATATCGAAGAAGAAGACTCTGTGGGGTTACAAAAAAAGAAAAACATGGGTGCAAAGGGAAGTGTTAATATAGCAATCGTACTACTTCCTTATATCTCCAATTATACTGATTTTAATGTGTTAGAAAAGGATTCGAGAACACATTTATTTTATTCTAATGATCCCAGAAGTATTGCTGAAGCAGATATTATCATACTTCCTGGAAGTAAAAATACGATTCAGGATCTTTTATTTCTTAGAGAAAAAGGAATTGCAGAAGTGATTTTAAAAGCTCATGAATTACAAAAAATGATTATAGGTATTTGCGGAGGATATCAAATGTTAGGAAACCGTATAGATGATCCCCTTGGAGTAGAAAGTGATGTAAAGACGCTTCCAGGGCTTGGGATTATACCCATTATAACCGAATTGACTGCAGAAAAAACGACTACACAATGTAGTTTCAAGTTCAAAGAATATCCAGAAATATGTACAGGATATGAGATTCATATGGGAGAAACTACTTTTGAACATACAGCACCTTTAAATCAAATAGGAGAACAGACTGAAGGATATCGACAGAAAAATTGTTGGGGTACTTATATTCATGGTATTTTGGATAATGCTGTTGTGATAGAAGATATATTGAGAAATTTCTCTTCAGAAAAATCAGAAACAAATTTTGATTACAAAGCGTATAAAGAAGAGAATTATGATAAGCTCGCTAATTTATTAGAAAAGCACATAAACATAGAAGCTATAATCTTAGAAATGCAATTAATATCATGATCTACGGGCACGGGGATGATAGATATCGATATGCAATAGAATTTAAAGCTAATTTTAGCTCTAATGTTTGGTATGAAAGAACTTCTGAAGAGCTTTTGTCACATCTTAGTGAGTATCTCCCAGCTATAGCAAATTATCCAACTCCCAATGCTGATGAATTGGCAGAGAAAATAGCGTCACACCATCAATTGAAACCAGATAGTATATTAATTACCAATGGAGCAACCGAGGCATTCTATATGATCGCCTCCATATTTTATGGCAAGAAAGCAGCCATAGGTATTCCTACATTTTCTGAATATGAAGATGCTTGCACAAAAAATAAAATGCACCTTCGGTATTATAAACGTTCAAATCTGCAGCACACAAATTTTGAAGACGATTTAGTGTTTGTTTGTAATCCTAATAATCCAGATGGTTTCAGTACAACGACTTCAGAACTACAAGAGTTATTGATTAAATATCCTGATACAACATTTGTAATTGATGAAGCATATATTGATTTTACTTTCCAGATTACTTCTTGTATTCTTTTATTAGAAGAATTTGATAATCTTATTATTGTAAAATCATTAACCAAATTGTTCTCTATACCGGGGCTAAGATTAGGGTATATTGTGTGTAATCCAGAAACAAAAAATAGACTTCAACAATCTAAAATGCCATGGAGTGTTAATGCAATGGCGATAGAAGCGGGTAACTATATCTTTAATAATTACCATACAATTTGTCCAAATATGAAGATACTTCTAGCGTATAGTAAAACCTTACAAAAACAAATTGACTCACTAAATTATTTTAGCGTTACATCTTCAGAAACAAATTATTTTTTAGCGCAACTAAAAACACCAGACGCTGCAAAATTGAAAGATTATTTAGCATATACTCACCAACTATTAATAAGAGATGCTTCAAATTTTAGAGGTTTGGATGAGCATTATATTCGGATTGCCAGTCAAGATCCTAAAAAAAATGAATTATTGGTTAATGCTTTGAAAGAATGGAGTACACGTTAATAATAGTTCCTTTAATCATTGGATATGTGCTTGATTTGATACTTGGAGACCCAAGATGGCTTCCGCACCCAATACGGTTATTTGGAAACAGTATTGCGATCGGAGAAAAAAAAATGAATACAGGTTCTTTTATTTTTATCAAAGGAATGTTACTTACATTACTATTAGTAAGTATTGTATTACTATTTTTTTATGCAGCACAAAAATTGTTGCAACCTTTTCCAATAGGATATTATATTTTCACCCCCATATTTGTGTTTTTTGCTCTAGCAAATAAGAGCTTGATCGATGAAGGAAAGGCAGTTTTTGAAGCTTTAAAAGAAGGGTTGAATTCTGGTCAAAAACGATTATCCTGGATTGTAGGACGAGAGACAGATCAACTGAATGAACAGCAAATAAAAATAGCCGTTTTTGAGACTATGTCAGAAAACCTTAGCGATGGCGTTATTGCACCTCTATTTTATTATGCGTTATTTGGAGTTCCAGGGGCTATGGGCTATAAAATGATTAATACATTGGATTCTATGATTGGATATAAAAATGAACGGTATATCAATTTTGGAAAGTTTGCTGCCAAGTTGGATGATGTTGTTAACTATCTGCCTGCTAGAATTACTGCAGTTTTAATGTTAATCGTGACTGCAAAACTTCATAAGATTCTTTTTGTGATCAAATATGGGAAACAACATACAAGCCCAAATGCAGGATATCCCGAAGCAGCATTAGCGGCAATTTTGGATTGTAAATTCGGTGGGCCAAACTATTATCATAAAAAGCTGATAGATAAGCCTTATATAGGAACAAATAATAGAATTATAGAAGATCATGAGATAAAAGTTGTGGCAAAGATTAACCAAAAAGTGACATTTGTTTTTGTAGTAATAATCTGCAGCATATATTTTTTCCTATCATGAACAAAAGATATATCATAACGGGAGCTCCTGGTACAGGAAAAACAAGTTTAATTACTAAGTTACAAAAAAATGGATATCCATGCTATGAAGAAATATCCAGAAAAATAATTAAAGAGCAGCAGCAAATAGGAAAAAATAAAACTCCATGGGGAGACCTTTCTGGTTTTGTAGACCTAGTATATCAGCAGACGATAAGAGAATTGCAAAATCCTATAGATCAATACACTTTTGTAGACCGAGGATTACCTGATACCATTGCTTATTTAAAATCAAAACCTTGTGCCATTCCACAATATTTGTTGAATTTTCCTTTTAAAACTTATTATGCTAGCACCGTATTTCTTGCACCACCCTGGGAGGAAATCTATATCAATGATCCTCAACGCCCTCAATCTAACAAAGAATCAATACAAATTCATAAGCATCTTATAGAAACGTATGAAGAATTAAATTTTAAGGTAGAGATTTTACCAAAAACAACTTTAATAAAACGTGTTGATTTTATTCAATCTATTATTTAGTATCTTCGCCCTTGATTTTATGGTTCTTATAGAAATAAAAGATGAAAAGGGAATTTGGTGAAAATCCAAAACTGTTCCCGCAACTGTAATACATACTTAAAAATTACGATCGGTATACCACTGTAGTAATCCTATGGGAAGGTGATTGTAATTATGTAAAGTCAGGAGACCTGCCATAATATCATTTTAATAATAACTCTCGGGTAAAGAGTTAGATATAACTAAGAATCATTCTTTACAATTATAGAAGGATTCTTTTTATCTCTATAACTTTTCCCACTTAACTTAACTTTTTAATGAAAAAAATTATGTTTAGTGGCGTATTGGTATTTATGGGGCTTTCCAGCTTTTCACAATCCAACACCATTTTAAAAGGAATTATAAAAGATGCCAATACTGGTTCTAATATTCCAGATGTTTCTATTCAAATCGCAGAATACAATAATACAGTCAATAGCGATTTGGATGGACGATATCAAATAACATTACCAACAGGCCAACACAATATTCTATTTTCTGCCATTGGATATAGCACGATTACAAAAAAAATTAATTTAAAAGAAAAAGAGCAAATTTTAAATATTGGTCTTCCTTATTCTATTACAGAATTATCAGAAGTAGTTATTCAATCTGATAAAAAGAAAGAGATTGGAGTAAATCAAGTATCCAAAATATCATTAAAACTTAGGCCTGTAAACAGTGCTCAGGATTTATTAAAAACAGTTCCAGGTTTGTTTATTGCTCAACATGCAGGAGGCGGTAAAGCCGAACAAATCTTTTTACGAGGTTTTGATAATGATCACGGTACTGACTTTGCTGTATTTGTTGATGACATACCTGTTAATTTAAGTTCACATGCTCACGGACAAGGATATGCTGATTTACACTTCCTTATTCCTGAAACAGTAGAAGATGCAAACTATTATAAAGGTCCTCATGAGGCATCTATAGGAAATTTTGCGGTTTCTGGAGCAGCTTCATATACTACAAAAAGAAGACTTAATAAAAATTCGATCAAACTTGAATATGGGCAGTATGATGTTGTTCGAGCACTGGGAATGGTTACACTGTTGGACAAAAAGAATTTTTTATCCAAAAATTATGAAAATGCTTATATAGCCATAGAAGGCACATACAACAAAAGTTTTTTTGATAGTCCGCAAAACCTAAAACGATTAAATACTTTGTCTAAATATACTTTAGATATAAATGATCAAAATACTTTAACTACTTCTATATCTACCTTTCACAGTAATTGGAACGCTTCTGGACAAATCCCTTTAAGAGCTATTCAATCAGGAAGTATTGATCGATTTGGTGCTATAGACGATACCGAAGGAGGAGATACTGAACGTCTCCATATAAACTTTCAATTAGAGTCTCTTTTATCAGATAAGGTATCCTTTAAAAATCAAGTTTATTACCTATCCAATATATATAACCTCTACTCTAATTTTACATTTTTCCAAAATGATCCAATTCTTGGAGATATGATACATCAGTTTGAAGATCGTGACATGTTCGGTTATAATGGGGAATTTTCTTGGGATACCAAAATCGGTAAGCTGGAGAGTAAAACAGATTTTGGATTAAGTGTGTTAAATAATAACAATAGAATTGGATTAAACAATAGTATTCGTAGGGAAACTTTAGAAACGGTCAACACATTCAAAATTAAAGAGACCAATTATAGTATATATATAAAAGAGCAATTAAAACTGACTAATAAATTTTCGATTCTAGCAGGGTTGAGAGGTGATTATTTTACCTTTGACTTAGAGGAAATAATCCCAGAACTGGCTAAAGGTAAAACAGATGCTTTTAGATTTAGCCCTAAAATAAGTCTTTTCTATGACCTCACCGAAAAAATGCAATTATATGCAAAGGCAAGTTCTGGTTTTCATTCAAATTACTCTCAGGCAGCGGTAAATCAAAAATCAATACATCCTTTGCCTAAAGCTGTAGGGTATGATCTTGGAACAGAATTTAAGATCGGAAATCGATTTATAGCGAATATTTCTGCTTGGTATCTTAAAAGTGATGCCGAATTCGTATTTGTTCCAGATGATGGCTTTGAGTTCGAAAACAAAGGACGATCAGAAAGAGTTGGAGGCGAAGCCTCCTTTCGTTATCAACCATTATCATTTTTTTGGATAGATACTGATCTAAATTATAGTTATGGTACTTTGCTAGATGAACCTGAAGATGCCAATAAAATACCTTCTGCTCCTAGGTTCACTTCAACAGGTGGTGCTACTTTAAAACTTAAAAACGGGATTAAAGGATCTCTTAGGTATAGGTTTCTTGGAGAGCGACCGCTGATAGAAGATGAATCTGTAATTGCAGATGAATATTTTTTGATGGATGCAGTGATTAATTATACTCAACCCTCTTATGAGATTGGATTATCGGTAGAAAATATATTTGATCAGGAATGGATAGAAGCTGTGTTTTATGATTCTTCGCAACTTCAAAACGAACCCGCTCCAGTTGATGATTTTCATTTTACTCCAGGGAATCCTTTTTTAGCTAAATTAAGTCTAACATATTTCTTCTAATTATGGGAAAAAACATACCAAAAGTAACAACAACATTTCAATTTTGTGATGGAGGTTCTTGCCAAAAAGCAAAAAGCGAAATAGCAGTACGAGAAGCAAGAGCATATCTTCGTAATGAAGGATTATGGGACAATACACATACCATAAAAACCAGGTGTAATGGTAGATGCGAAGACGCACCTACCTGGATTATACAGCCTGGTAATTTTTGGTATAAAAATTTAACTCCAGAGAAAGCAGTAGCTATAATGAAATCTCACATAGAGGAGAATCAACCAGTAGAAGAATATCTATTGTATAAGGAAGGGTGGTCTGTATTAGTAACAGAAAATGAAAAAACAATAGCTCCGCCAGTTTTTAAACATAAAACAGATGAGGTATATGGAGAGGTTTTGATAGCAAGAGCATTCGCATCAGATCAACATTTATATCCATTGTTTCAATATTTATTTCAAGACCCTAAACCAATAACAGTACAAGTTGAAGAAAATTCTGCGATGACTATTGATCAACCTCATCAAGTAGATTATAGTGATAAATACGAAGTAAAAATAATAGGAGAACAATTACAATTATCATTGGCTATTGCCAGTCTTCCTAAAGATATTTCTGCAACCATTGCAGATCGTAAAGTAAGTGTTGCAGAAGTGATCTGGCTGAAAAAAAGAACTATCTTTACCAAGGCATTAAGGTTTAAAAACAAAAAAGGAAAACACTTGCTTACCATTTGGATAAAAGAAGAAGATAATAGAATCTGGGAGCATATTCTAAAAATATATTTGTCGATGTCACTCAATCAGATTAGAATTGAAGAAGATGTGTATTAAAAATATAAGCATATTAGGTTGTGGATGGTTAGGATTACCTCTTGCTATTGATCTGATTTCAAAAGGAAATATTATAAAAGGCTCTACGACGACGACTAGTAAAATTGCAGAACTTCAAAAACTAGGCATCACACCATTTTTATTGAAGTTAGGTGAAGCTTCTGAAAAAACATATAAAGATTTTCTTATAGATAGTGAAGTCGTTATTATCAATTTTCCGCCCAAACGTATCCCTAATATTATAGAAATATACCAACAACAGATACAAAGTATACTTCCATACATTTCGCCAACCCAAAAAGTTATTTTTATTAGTTCCACTTCTGTATATCAAAATACAAATGATGAGGTCACAGAAACTATAAAAATTCGACCTGAAAAAGAATCTGGGAAAGCAGTTGCTGTTGTAGAACAATTATTACAAAGACAATTAGAAGAACGGTTAACAATTATTCGATTATGTGGCCTTATCGGATATGATCGTTTGCCAGGTCGATTTCTTGCTAATAAGAAAGAGGTTCAAAATGGAGATGCCCCTATCAATGTTATTCATAGAGATGATTGTATTGGACTTATCAATGCTGTTATAGAAAAGGATGCTTGGGGAGAAATTATTAATGGTTGTGCAGACCATCATCCTTTGCGCAAAGACTTTTATACCTTGGCAGCAAACAAAATTAAACTCATCCCCCCAACTTTTATTAAACAAGAAAGTATAGTTTATAAAATTATCTCGAATACGAAGAGTAAAAAACTATTAGAATATAATTACAAACATCCCGACCCTTTAAAATTAATTTAAAATGCATCTTGTATCTATTGTTGGCGCCGGTCCTGGAGATCCGGATTTATTAACCGTAAAAGCATATCGACTTATAGAAGAAGCTAATGTTATTCTTCATGATAATTTAGTTTCTAACAGTATCATGGATATAAGTACAGCCTCAGAAAAAATATATGTAGGGCGTAAATTTGGAGATACTTCTGATCAAATAGAGCGTCAACAAAAAATAAATGAGTTATTAGAAGCAAATTATCTTTTAGGTAAAAAAGTAGTACGTCTTAAATCAGGAGATCCTTATGTTTATGGCAGAGCAGCAGAGGAAGCGAGGTATCTAACGGAAAAAAAGATTCCTTTTCAGGTAATTCCTGGGGTTTCTGCAGCATTAGCCGCTGCTAGCGTTTTTAATATCCCAATTACCGAAAGAAATAAATCTAATGCCATGCTTATTTGCACAGCACATACTGCAGATTATTCTTTTGAGCAACTTACAGGAATCGCGCATATGCTCAAAGCCGGAAATACAATTTCGATATATATGGGGCTAAAAAGTTTACATAGAGTAATTCCTAAATTGCTAGAAGTATGTAAAGAAGATACAATTCCTGTAAATGTAGCATCTAATGTATCACGCCCTAATCAAGAAATAATCACAGGAACTTTAGGCAGTATAGAAGAACAAATTAAAAACAGCACATTACAAATGCCGGCTGTTCTAATTATAGGAGCAAATCCAATTTTATAAGTAAGTTTGTTATTCCTGAGTAGGTTGTAATCTATTTTTGGTTTAATAGACAATTTATTTTAATCAAATGTATGAAAGAGGGTATATTACTTTGTGGACATGGTAGTCGAAGAAAAGCAGCCATTACTTCCTTTAAAAAATTAGTAACGATCCTACAAGAACGTTATCAAAATCATTACGAAGTTGATTACGGTTTTTTAGAATTCAATCATCCTACCTATGAGGCAGCTGTAGAGCGAATGTACCTCAACGGAATTAGAAAAATATATGCGCTCCCCGTTATTTTATTTGCTGGATCTCATGCCAAAAATGATATTCCCTATGAACTCAATACTATACAAGGATATCATGATGATTTAACCATTACAATGGGAAAACACATTGGGGTAAATTCATTTTTATTGGATCTTGCTGTGAAACGAATTCAGGAAACTGAAGCCACATTGACCCCAATGGATAGAAAAGAAACCTGTTTAGTTGTTGTTGGTAGAGGCACAACTGACCCCGATGCAAATAGTGATGTATGTAAACTAACCAGTATGCTGTGGGAAGGAATGGGATTTGGGTTTGCTACTACGGCGTATAGTGGTACAGCATATCCAAAGGTTGATGAATCTCTGCAAATGATAGAAAAACTAGGTTTTAAACGTACAATTGTTATTCCTTTTTTCTTTTTTACTGGAGTTTTGCTAGAACGTATTTACGGCCATGTGACAGATATGAATGCAGCCTCAAATCAGGAATATGAGTATACTGCCCCTTTTGGTACAGATGAACTATTGATGAAAGCTTTTGACGAGCGTTTAGAAGAGGCCAAAACAGGAACTGCTTATATGAACTGTCAACTCTGTAAATACCGAAAACAAGTAGTAGGCTTCGAACAAGATTATGGTAGAGAACAAGTAGGACATCATCTTAATGTAAAAGGAATTCTTTTTGAAGAAGATGAAAAGCCAGGTGAAACTAAAAACTCTTTGGGAAGTAAGATCAAGAAGATGTTAGGGATTTGAGTTATAAAAGTAGGTGTATAATTAGAGTATAAAGCAATTAAACTTCAAACTTATGAATGATTGTATATTCTGCAAAATTGTAAAAGGAGAAGCCAAATCATGGAAAGTATATGAGACAGAAGATACGTATGCTTTTTTAGATATACATCCAGCAAGCAGATATCATACATTGGTTGTTCCTAAAAAACATTATGCTACTATTTTTGATATCCCAGAGCAAGAGTTATGTGCGTTAATTACCTCAGTCAAGAAAGTTTCAAAGCTATTTGAAGAAAAACTAGGGATTCATGATATACAGATTGTTAGCAATTCTGGAGCAGCTGCACAACAAGAAGTATTTCATTTGCATTTTCATATTGTTCCTAGAAAAAGAGGAGATGATCAAAATATTAAACGGAACACACACTCAGAATTAGTAAAAGATTTTGATGATATGCTGGATAAAATCAGATAAAACCGAAATTGTCGACAGTACCGATACCAAAAAAATTTTAAAAAAAGTAAAGAACCTAGACATACAAATAACTAGATTCTTTACATCTATTTGTTCTGGAATTCTTTAAACTAATACTGATCCATATATATTTCTAAGGTTTCCAAAATTTTATTAATTGGTGTCGAAACATCGGGATTGAGTACTGCATCTTCTAATATATTAGTCATAAAATAATATCCCTTATTTGTAGTAGGATTAAAAAGGCAAGTCGTAACAATTCCTAGACCCCCTCCTGAATGTTCAATATTACCTTTGTTATTAATAATCCAAAATAATCCCCCCGCCGTATCTTTTATTTCTTCATGAGTTGCTTGGTGGATAAATATTTCTTTATAATGCTCTGCTGATAATAATTTCCCTTTTCCATTATACCCTTTAATCATTTCTATAAAATACCTGTTAAAGTCTGAATTGTTTGTTGTTAATTCCCCAGACGCTACAGTTATTCTAGTATAGTTGGGGGTTTTTAAATCTTTATTCAAATATAGTGTAGCATGGGTATCAGCAGTTATGTTATCTTTTCCCCAACTGGTCATATTCATTTCTAAAGGTTTAAATATGTATAGGCGTGTATATTCTTCATAAGAAATACCTGTTGCGTGTTCTATAACATATGCTGCTAAATTTGAAGCCATATTACTATATTCATATTTTTCTCCCGGAGCATTCATTGAAAAATTAGAGACGTCATACCATTCGCCATCTGTAGCAAGTGCTTTTTCTAAATAGGTAGCATCATCCATATCAACATTTGCTTTTACAAAGTCAAAAAAGGGTTTGGATTCTGGAGGATAAATAGAAAAATCAATTTCAGAAAGATTTTCAAAAATATAAGACCTATAATCTATTTCTTGAACTCCTTTAATTCCTGAAGTATGTGTGGCTAAATGGCGGATGGTGATAGGTTTTTCTAAATGATGTGGATGTTTTACTTCAAAAGGTAAATATTGATTAATGTCGGTATCCAAATCAAGTTTTTCTTGCTCAACAGCTTTCATTAACGCTAACGCAATAACCGTTTTAGAGATGGATGCAATAGCTTGTGTAGTATATTCTGTATATTTTTTGTCTTCCTTTGTATCAGCATATCCAAATGAAT
This sequence comes from uncultured Aquimarina sp., assembly GCA_947498785.1. Lineage (GTDB taxonomy): Bacteria > Bacteroidota > Bacteroidia > Flavobacteriales > Flavobacteriaceae > Aquimarina. The sequence goes on from CANMLS010000015.1 coordinate 57,759, forward strand.
TTTGATATAAAACATCACTATCATCTATAATGGATACAGAAAATCCAACTAGAGGTGATGACTTGTATAATTGTTCTAATTCGAAATTTAATTCTTTATCTTTCTTTGAAACGATATCATCTGATTGACAAGACTGCATCATAAAAAGAATAGATAATAATATTGCCTGTTGTATCTTTTTTAGATTCCATCCGAACAGAAAAGAGTTCCTATTTTGAAATTTGAAGTTAGAAAGATTAATATTTGTTTCTTTTAAAAAAATATACATAATGTTTTTTTATTAATTTATTAGATAACAAATCAATAAAAAACTACATTCTTAGATGTACCAATAGAAGCATTGGTTCACTTTTCTTTAAAAAAATAACATTGGCTTGGATTCGATATTATAAAATTAAATTAGATACAATCTAAAAACAATACCACATTACTACTAGGGAAGTGCGAATATGAAAACCTTTAAATGAATTAAATCCTTGTTATTACTGATCCGTGCACAGTGTTGAGGTGTCAGCGCGCCGCTGAAACCTCCCCTTGTTGCGTAAGTTGGTTTCACCCCTGTGCTGGAGGGGCTAGGTATACCGCTGATCGATAAAACTAGTTATTTTATGAATAGTAGACCTGTCAGGTTTTTAAAACCTGACAGGTCTATATCGCTTTATTACTCAAATGTCAATTCGCTCAATTTTTCATCTTTTATTTAATTCTCTTAAAAGGTCTCTGAAATAAACTTCCTACTCTATCATACTTTTTATTAAATGCCTTAGTATACGCGCTAAAAAAATTAGAAAAACTCTGTGAAGGATTTGTAACATCTGCCTTTATTTCAACTAAAATATGGAAATGATTTTTAAGTAAACAGTAGCTATAAACTCTTGTTATTGGGAGGATATACTTTTTTAGTAATTTTAAAAAAACAAAAATAATTCTGTTTTTCTAGAAAAATATCTTGTTTATTATTTCCTCGATTATAAATATGATTCTGCTCTAGTATTTCCAAAATTGTTATTGTTTTAGACCTGTCAGGTTTTAAAAACCTGACAGGTCTAAAACAATAAGACAGTTCACAACTCATAATAACTGGTTTTTAACTGCTTAGAAGAGGTAAAAGACCGTTTTGAAGAGGTTCTTTAAGGGGTGAGGGTGGTTCTGAACCTCCTCGAAGGGGTTCTAAACCCCTTATAAATGCCTTTTTACTCTTTGGAAATACTTATCATAGTGGTTCGAAGCAGTTCACAACTTATAATAATTGGTCTTTAAACGTTTAGAAAGAGTAAAAGACCGCTTTGAGGGGGTTCTTTAAGGGGTTAAGGGTGGTTCTGAACCTCTTCGAAGGAGTTCTAAACCCCTTATAAATATCTTTTTACCCCTTGGAAGTACTTATTATAGTGGTTCGAAGCAGCATTTAACCTATTATAACCTATAACGTATCCTTTCGAAAGGATAAAAAACCTATTAAACGGTATTAAATAATTTATCATGATATAGATTCTAGTCTATAGTAGACCACTCAGGTTTTTAAAACCTGACAGGTCTGTTTATCAAATTACTCAAAATGTATCCAATAGTAATTCAAAATCAGAAACTATTCTATCAATCCTTCTCCTTCTAGATATAAGCTTTCCAATTCTTGTTTGATCTCATCAGATGGATTTGCCCACATCCCACGTTGTATGGCTTCGAGCAGACGTTCACTCATATCTTTTAAAGCCCATGGATTATTTTGTTGTATAAACTCCTTGTTTTCTGGTGTTAATAGATAACTTTCGGTAATACCTTCGTACATAAAATCATCAATGAGATTAGTAGTTGCGTCATAAGCAAATAAATAATCCAAGGTAGCAGCCATTTCAAATGCTCCTTTATATCCATGTCGTTGTACACCTTTAATCCATTTTGGATTAATCACTCGAGATCGATATACCTTTAAAAGTTCTTCTTTTAGGGTTTTTACTTTAGGAGTTTCGGGTCTTGAATTGTCTCCAAAATAAATCTCGGCATTATCCCCTTTTACCGTTTTCACTGCATTTGCTAATCCACCATGAAACTGGTAATAATCATCACTATCCAAAATATCGTGTTCTCTATTATCTTGATTCTGCATTACAATTTGCATCGCTTGTAATCGATTCTGAAAAGATTCATGAGCAGATACTCCCTTTTTTGAATTCCCATATGCATAACCACTCCAGTTAATATACACTTTGGCGAGATCTTCCTGAGTTTGCCAGTTTTTTTCATCAATCACAGCTTGTAGCCCTGCTCCATAAGCGCCAGGTTTGGATCCAAAAACACGGTATAAGGCCCGTTGTGAAGCTTCTGACTCTGGTAACCCTTGTGTTTGCCATTGTTGTTGTTCTGTTAAAAAACGTTTACGGATTGGATTATCTTCGAGAGGTTCGTCTAGATTTGCCAATCGCGTAACTACAGCATTAAAAAGATTAATCACATCTGGGAAAGCGTCTCTAAAAAAACCTGAGATACGCAAGGTAACATCCACTCTAGGCCTTCCTAATTTGATCAAAGGAATGACTTCAAAATCAGTGACTCTGCGGTTTACATTTTTCCAAATAGGGCGAACTCCCATCAAAGCAAATGCCTGAGCAATATCATCTCCTCCTGTACGCATAGTCGATGTACCCCATACAGAAATCCCAATAGTTTCAGGATAATCTCCATTTTCCTGTAAGTATCGATCAATAATCAATTGCGCACTTTTTTCACCTAATCGATACGCAGTTTCGGTAGGAATGGTTCGTACATCCACAGAGTAAAAATTTCGTCCGGTAGGTAATAGATCTAATCGACCACGTGTTGGTGCTCCCGAAGGTCCAGATGGGACATATCGACCTTTTAATCCAGAGAGTAAAAAATTTAATTCATCGGTTGTTTTTTGAACTTTCAGCAAGGTGTTAGATTTGATATGAACTAACAACTGAGCCGTCAAAGGGTATTGATCTGGTAATTTGTTTTTTTCTAAATAAACAACCAATAAGCGCTTCACAATACTTTCTAATTGAGCGACTACCTGTCCTGCTGTTTTACAAAATACTTCTTCGATAGTAAGTTCCATAACTTCCGTATATGGAATTTCTAATATGGTTTTCTTAATGTTCAGATCTTCAGCTAGTAACTGTGTAATTCCTTTTTGTCCATATCCTGGTACACGATGCAATGCAATTAATAGATCGATCAATTGTTCATCAACTGGTGCTTTTCCAAAAATATGCAACCCATCTCTAATTTGTGCTTCTTTCAATTCACATAAATACCCATCTAATTTTACCAGTAATTCATCTACATCATCAGATGTGATTCCTAAATCTACATTCAGTTTTGTTTTTTTAACCAGTACAGCGATTTCTTTTTCTAATGCACGAGATCGTTTAGGGTCTAAAGAAGCAGCTTCATAGTACTCATCTACCAGATGTTCTAACTTCATCAGGCTACCATAACTTTCTGCGCGAGTCATTGGTGGAATAAGATGATCTATAATTACTGCCTGATTTCTTCGTTTTGCTTGTGTTCCTTCCCCTGGATCATTAATGATAAAAGGGTAAAAATGCGGTAATGCTCCAAACACTGCTGCCGGAAAGCAGGTTTCAGGATCTAGTGATACACTCTTGCCAGGTAACCATTCTAGATTACCATGTTTTCCTAAATGGATCACCGCATCGGTTTTGTATGCTGTTTGTAACCAAAAATAATAGGCCAAATATTGATAGGTTGGAGGCAAATCAGGAGAATGATATATAGCTTGTGGATCTTGATTATACCCTCTGGAAGGCTGAATACTTACGAAGACATTTCCCAATAAAAATCCTGAAACTATGAATCCTTTTTCTGTAAAATATGGATCATCTTCTAGGGAGCCCCATTGTTCGGTTACTTTATTTTTAAGTTCATCTGATAAGGTCGAAAAACATTGTTGAAATACATCATGATTTAATACCAAAGCATGAGGTCTGGTCATTGTTGTGGTTACATCGTTGGTAGTTACTTGTGTAATCCAATGCATGATCTCTGTTCCGCTTTTTGGTAATTGCTCACCCACATGATATCCTTCAGCTTTAAGTGCATCTAATAAAACGATACAGCTTTCGGGAGTATCAAGTCCTACTCCGTTGGCTAAACGACTATCTTTATTAGGATAGTTGGGTAAAATAATGGCTATTTTCTTTTCACTATTTTTTTTATATTGTAATGTCGTCCATCGCAGTGCTAATTCTGCCATGAATTCGCAGGCAGGAGTATAGGCTTCATATTTTAGAATAGAACTGTCAGTAAGTGTATCCTTTTCTATTTCTTTTTTAAAAGATACTGCACGGCCTATAATACGTCCGTCAATTTCTGGCAATGCAATATTCATGGCAATATCTGTAGGAGGCAATCCAAAAAGGCCATCCTCCCAAACATCTTTGTTGGATGTAGAAAATATAGCTTGTAATACAGGGACCTTTAGATTTTCAAAAATAAAAGGGGATCCATCCATTGGTTTGATTGTAAACCCTGTAGTGTTAATAATTGTATGAACTTCTCGTTTCCCAGAATACGTCATTAATTGTTCTACTTGCTCTACTAGTTTTGCATCTCTTAAGTTACTGGCAAAAACTACAAAAGTATTCATTCCTCGAGCGTGTAATGCTTTACTCATCTCATGTATTGGGACTACATTATCTGAAAGATAATGAGTGCGATATGCTAATACTGCCACGTTAGGTTTGTCAGTATCCAAAGAAGTTTCTAAAGCTTCTTGGGTAAGCATTCCTTTATCCGCAGTATATAGAAAAGTATCAGCTATGGATTGAGCTGGAGTGATAGTGAGTTTTGCATCAAAAAAGGTATGCCGTAGGTAATTGAAAAGTGCAATAGTATTTTCTTTTCCTCCTTCTTGTAAATATTGCCTGCACTGGTGCACAATATGAATATCCGCAGAGGATAATTTCATCAATTCAAAATCGGGTTCATGAGCTGGCAAAAATAGGATAGTATTGCCAATTCGTTCTTGCAATGCGACCAAGGATTCTACCAAATATTTATAGTAACTAATTCCTCCCAGCATACTACATACGATCACTTTGGCCTTTTCAAGCACTTCTTCCAGATAGGTGTCGATTGTTAATTCTTGTTTTAGGTATACCAAATTGGTCATACGCAAACTCGGCAAGGATTCTCCATCTATTTCGTACAATTGTTTATATGCCTCATTCAGCGTATGAATTTCGGTATCTCCGGCACTTAAAAATACAATATCGCCCGGTTGTTGATCTATATAAAAAATTTCATCATCATTAGGATTCCATCCACCAGGTATGGTTGCGACTAAATGCATATGTTTTCTTGTTTTAACGCAGCCCAATACAAATGAATATAACTGGCGTATACGTTTTGATAGGTATATATTTTTGTGGGAACTTCTTTTCCTCTTGCAGAAAATACTTGTCCAATATTAAAAATAGTATCATCCTCTGAAACCTTGGAATAGTGAAATTCATGTCCCCAGATTTCTAAATCATTCCATACTACTTTTCGATATCCTAAAGACAGTTTTTTGTCTTCCATAGAAGTAGTGAATGGAAAAACCTGTGCCACTGGATAGGAAACTCCTGATTCATCAATAATACTTTTTCCCAGATACATCATCCCACCACATTCTGCATAAATTGTAACTCCTCGATCAGCTGCTGCTTTGATCTGAGTTCTCATCGCTGTATTCTTGGATAACTTTTGAAGATGTAATTCTGGATACCCACCTGCTAAATAAATATAATCAGCTCGGGGAAGTTCTGTGTCATGTATCGGACTAAAATAAACGATATTTCCTATAGTTTCTAGCCATTTTAGGTTTTCTAGATACGTAAAATTGAAGGCTTCGTCTTTGGCTATGGCAATCGTTTTTGTTTTGGGAATTATTTCTTTTATTGGTTTTTCTTCCTTACCATTTTTAATATCTTTTGCAGATTCTAATAGTTTAGAGATAGAGATATTATGATCAATATAAGAAGCTGCTTTCTCAATGATACTTTCAAAAGTATGATCTATATGTAACCCTAGATGACGAGATGGTATGGCAATTTCTTCGTTAGGAGGAATATACCCTAAAGATGGAATTCCAACAACATCACATGCCTCTTTAAGAAAGGCATAGTGCGACTCGGTTTTTACAAAATTAAAAATCACTCCAGCTATTTTAACCTCGGGATCAAATGTTTTTAATCCATGTAAAATAGGAGCAATAGTATAAGCCATACTACTTGCATTAACCACAAGAATTACTGGTATGTCTAAAAGTTTGGCAATTTCTGCAGAGCTTCCATGATCTTTAACAGCACCATCAAACAATCCCATAACACCTTCGATAATACTAATATCGGTAGCTTGTTGATATTTGTTAAAAATACTGATGACATGCTCTTCTGGCATCATCACAGTATCTAAGTTAATAGCTGGTTTTTGGGCAGCAGTACTATGATGAATGGTATCGATGTAATCAGGACCGCACTTAAAGGGTTGCACTCTATATCCTTGATTAAGAAACCAACGTAGTATTCCTAAAGTAAGTGTTGTTTTTCCTGAATTACTCCATGGAGCAGCTATTAAAAATGCTTTGGACATTTGTATAAAAATTAAAAATCAGAAATTACAGAATAATTGAGTTTTAGCTGCTCTGCTAGTTGTTTGGCTTTACCTAATTTTAGAAAACCACGCTCTGTATCTATAATTGTAGTTTTTGGTATTTTACTTAGATACTTTTTATATGTTGTTATAGCATATTGAAATGGATCTTTAGCTCCTATATTTGCTTTTCCATCTGTAAAGACAAATAATTGAGTAGTTTGAATGTTCAAAGATTTCAATAGTTCGTATACTTTAAAAAATGCAGCACCCAAATTAGTTTTTCCGCTAGTTCTTAATTGATAATTAATAGCAGTAATTTGTTTGGTGTTAGAAGTGAATTCTTGTAGAATTTTGGCAGTTGTATCGTGTAATCCCACAATAGCATACTGTATTTTTTGAAGAGGATATGATAGTATGGTTTTTTCAATAATTCCTTTTAAATACGCCATTTGGTGATCTAAAGCCATAGAAGTACTAGTATCAACCAAAAATACAATACGAGCTGTGGATTTTTGAATGAGTTGTTTATAAACAGGGCTAAACACTCCCGTTTTTAAGTATGCTTTTACAGATTTTACTATAGCAAGTTCGGTATGTTGTTTTGAAGGATAAGAAGCTAATGAAATAGCATCAAGAGTATTTAATTTTATTTCTTGTTTTTTACTTTTTTTTGGAGCAGAGAATTGTAGACCTTGTTGTACAGATTTTGGTAATTGAAATTCAGAATTGTTGGATGAGAGTTGAGGTGTAGTTTTCTCTTGTGATTCTTCTTTTTTCTGATCGTTGTTGTCATTAGTATTTGAATCAGATGGAGGTGTATATTCTTTAGCGCGATGTTGCAATACAAAAGGTGCTATTTTATTGACCATTTCTGGGCTTATTTCTGCCTGATTATGATAAGCGGCATAAGCTCTCGCAGTTTTGAGTAACAGAATATCTGCCCGCATTCCTTCTACTTGGTTAGTAATTGTTAATGCAGCACATTGTTCCTGTATATTTTCAGGAATTTTAATAATTTGTAATTGCTGTTTTGCTATAAGAACTTGTTTCCTAATAGCCTGTTCTTCTTTTTCGAATTGTTTATAGAATCCAACAGGTTCACTATCAAAAGTAAGACGTTGCATAGCAATTTGAGAACGTACTTTTTTATCTGTTGGAGTGACTATGGTAACACTTAATCCAAACCGATCCAGTAATTGTGGTCTCAAGGCACCTTCTTCTGGATTCATAGTGCCTACCAGACAAAAGCGACTGTCCACCCATTGGGAGATACCTTCTCGTTCCAGATGATAACCGCCTGTTGCAGATGCATCTAGTAAAATATCCATCAGGTAATCATTCAATAGATTAACCTCATCAATATATAAAAAACCTTGATGGGCTTGCGCTAATAAACCTTTATCGACAACAGTTGTTTTTTGGTTTATTAAAGCTTCCAGATTAATACTCCCCAATACTCTATCCTCAGTTGCACCAATAGGTAGGTTTACAAATGGAAAATCACCCCCCATTAATTGACTCAACCCACGTACCATGGTTGTTTTAGCTGTTCCTTTATCTCCTGTAGCCAATACTCCTCCAATACTCGGGTCAATTAGATTGAGTAATAAGCATAATTTTAGATCTTCTTGAGCTTTTATCGCAGTAAAGGGATAGGTATATATTGGTTGCATTTGTATCTTTGTATGATATGGTAAAAATACGGAATTATATAGCTAGTATTTGATAGTTCCTCAATTAGATACGGTAAAAAGATTCTAGTATATATGAAATAAAAGAATTACTCAAAAAGGACACTTTGTAATACTATTAATCCAACAAGAATAGAAATAATTCCTATGATACCATTCATCCATTTAAAAACAGATATATTACGTTCTATAAAACGACTCATCGTAAAGATCAATACATAACTATAAACCGCCATAGAGAAAATAATTCCTATTGATTCTGCAATAAGTATTAATATTGCATCAGATACAGTATCAGCACTAATAATCAATGCAGAGGTAAGCGCTCCTCCAGTTCCAGCTAACCCATGTAGCATGCCAATCCAAAACGATCGATTGATAGGATTCATAGCAATTTCTTCACCTCTTTTACCGTGTAAATGAATAGGATTATTGGCAAGGTGCTCATGAGCTTCTATTTTTTTATGATCTGCCATCATTGTATTAATCTTATGATTTCTACGAATAGCCATCACACCTAGCCAAATCATAATGGGACCAACAGAAAATTCAGCCCAAAAGGAAATACTTTCAACAAAGGTGAGTAATGCTGCTCTAAATACCAGTGCAATTCCACCAAACATTAACAATGTAACAGAATGCCCTAATGCCCATTGAGATGCTGTAAACACAGTTTTAAAAGACACTTTTTTTTTCTGAATAGCATTTTCTGCTGCCAAAACTGAAACTGCGGACATATGATCTGGTTCAAAAGAATGTAATATTCCGGCAATTAGTGGACGGGCGAGATTCATGATATTCATAAAGTATACGCTATATGGATTCCATCATTATTGATCAAATATATTTGAAGCTGCACGTATGGAGCTATTTTCTGACAATGATAATGGCATCGTTCAATTAGTTTTTGATAAAATTTTTCCTGTGCTGTAAAAGTAAAAATTTCTCTAAGACGCCCTGCCATATTTATGGATAAAACTTTGCTAGCTATTTCTTTTGGGTAGCCTGCTTCTATTGCCAGTTGATATATGAAATTTTTATCCCAAGTTGTTTTTCCGCTATGAGTATTGGTATTACCTTGTGCTAATTTTGCTGCTTTACCTAACATTATACCCATAGATACTTTAGTGATTTGTGGGGATTTGTCAATTTTCTCAAAAGTTTCTTGTATCCAATTACCATAGTGTATACAAGCAATATCATCAATTTTTGGAAATAATGCTTTCAACATTTTTTCACTACGCGCTCCTGAATTAATTAACAACTCAGTTTTTCCATTAGCTATGGCCACATCTATTCCTTGTTGAATACTAGCAATGTAAGAGGCAGCGGAAAAAGGAGTCACAATACCAGTGGTTCCTAAAATTGAAATTCCGTGTAAAATTCCCAAACGACTATTAAGTGTTCTTTTAGCTAATTGTTCGCCATTTTTTACAGATATAGTGATCGTCACCCCATTAGTTTCTAGCTCGTAATCAGATAGTATTTTTTTGCAAACGATACTCATCATTTCTCTTGGAACAGGATTTATAGCAGGATCTCCTACAGGGATTTCTAACCCTGGAAGTGTTACCAGTCCTACACCTTTCCCTCTTTTAAAAATAATGTCTCCTGCGGTGTTAAGATTGACAGTAGCCATAATCTCTGCCTGATGGGTTACATCAGGATCATCACCAGCATCTTTTATGGTGGAGTATGTAGCTTCTTTTTGGGTGAGTGAAACTAACTCAACCAGAAATGTAACCGTTTCTCTAATAGGTAATTGTATTTGTGTTTCTTTGATTTTTTGTTGAGTGACTAAACTTAATAAAGCAGCTTTTGTACAAGCAGTTGCACAAGCTCCTGTTGTATAACCTCTGCGTAAAGGTGTATTGGGTATGTCTTGTAATTCGCTCAAAGCTTCACCTTTGGTTTACGGTTTATTTTTTAACATAACAATTACTTTTCGGGCGTTACCTTACAGGTCGGGCTATCCATTACAACTCCTCATATTAGCTCACTTCGGCAAGCTCAGGAGTAATATTGCGGGGTTTTCATTACTATCCCTAACGCAAAAATCAGGTGTAAAATGGTAACATACTCCATATAAAATATATTCTATAGTGTTTTTAGCATATCTCTTTTCAGATCAATTCTACCACCTTGATATCCACAAACTCCCATACGAGGAGAATTCACAATGGGCATAGAAGCATAGTCTTCAAAATCAGCACAGCTTTCTGAATGTTCCTCAGCACATTTTTTACAAAACATAGCCTCTTCTTCATAGCTACACTGTGTACAGATCTGAGTAGCTGGTTCTTTAGCACACGAAGTGCAGCTCAGTGTTAGAGGTTCATTTCTTGAGAGTAAAACGATATCTTCCAGTGCTTTTACACTATACTCTCCAACCACTACTACTTCTAAACTGGTAGTACTGCCAAAATCATATTGATAAATTAATTTTAATCCTTTAGAAAAAACTTTTTTAACCTTTCTGCTCTTAGGGATTTCACCATTTGATTCTTCCATTAAAGCTTCATATTCCTTTGTTTTACCTCTTTCTAATAGCTCCTGAGCTTCAAAAAAATCAAATCCCATGCTATTTTTTCTTTTTTTTGGATCTGTAAAAGAACTCATATGACCGCAACATTCTAACCATATATCTCTTAAAAAAGCATCTAAATCATTCATGGTAGCTTCTCCATCCATCCATAGAGATAGAAAATAAGGAGCCCTTCCCCAGGAAGTATCCATTTCTATTTTTAAAAGATAGGACATACCTGGTGCTCCTTGAATCATTTCTGATTCTAAATGTTTTTGAAAATGTCTGTTAATCCCAGATTTAGAGTATATTTTTTTACAAAAAATGCATACCCCTACAGGTTTTATTTCTTTACTCACTTTTTAATTGCTTTGATTAATTCATGTGGTTTATGTATACAAAGATACCGATTAGAAATTTCAGGTTTTTTTAGAATGACTATAGGTATGTTTATTGCTAATGCTGCTTGTATTTTCTCTTCTAATCTTCCGTTATTTCCACTTTCTTTAGTAAAAATTACTTCAGGTGCTATTTGAGTAAACAAGGCTATTTCTTCTTTTTTAGCTTGGGGGTATCCAAATAATAAATGAGTCTTAGGGAAGTTAGTTTTGGTAGCTATTGCCCTCGAAGAATCTCTATCTAAAATACGAAACCAAGTGATGTGATTTTTCCAGTACGCTTTTAGTTTTGAAATAGTCTGGACTCCTGATAAGGCAAGTAAGGATCGATAGCGGTTGTTATTAAAATGATCCAAGGCATCATCAAAGGTATCAACATAAGAAACCAACGGATGTGATGTTCTGGGAGCATACGTTCTCTGAAAACGTATTAAAGGAAGTTTTAGAGAAATATTAGCAATGGTTTGATGTAGTTGCGTCGCAAAAGGATGAGAAGCATTGATGATATGAGTAATATCATGCTTCTTACAGAAAGCTTCTAATAACGCTGTAGTCATTTCACCAAATACCGGAATTCCTTTTCCAATATATTCTACTTTGGTTTTAGTAGAATAGTAATATTGAATATCCAATTCATCTAATGTTTTGGCAACAAATTTACCTTCTGTAGTACCACCAAATACAAGTATCATTAGGATTGAATTGTTTTTTCTTTTTTTCTAAAAATATGATGCCACTTATCATCATATAACCAAGAGCGATTTTTTCGGGCTCCAATAGCTTCTCCTACTATAATCATAACCGTTCTAGTGAGTTTATTTTCTTTAATTATTGTAGTTAATTCTGAAAGTTTGCCTGTCCATACCTGCTCATCTGGCCAACTCACACGATACAATATGGCTAATGGAGTGTCTTCTGGGTAGTGTTCTAAGAGTTGTCCTTGTATTTTTTTTGCAATACCAACACTTAGGAAAATACACATGGTAGCTCTTAATTTTGCCATATCTGCTATTTTCTCATGCTCTGGCATTGGAGTGTTTCCTTCACCTCTGGTAAGGATAATAGTTTGCGCTACCTCGGGAATAGTAAATTCTGATTTAAGATGGGCTGCTGCAGCCTGGAATGATGAAATGCCAGGTACGATATAATATTCATATCCTTTTTCGTCAAAAATGGTCATTTGTTCTTGTATCGCTCCATAAATCGAAGGATCACCAGAATGTAATCGAACAATGGATTTTCCTTGCTCATAATATTGATCTATGATTGCTATTTGTTCTTCTAAGGTCATCGAGGCAGAATTGCGAACCAAAGCTCCTTCTTTTGCCATATGAGTTAATGCTTCTGGGACCAAACTACCTGCGTATAAAATACAATCCGCATTTTCTAAAATATATTGCCCTTTTAGAGTTAATAATTCTGGATCACCAGATCCAGCACCTACAATAGCAATACTAGCTTTACGCTCATATGCGCTTAATAAGCTAAAAGCATAGGTGAATTTTTTACCTGATTGAGTCAATACTTTTGTTTTTTCTATAAGCCAAATCGACTGATCAGCAATCAAAGCAGCAGCTGCTTCAGAAACTCCATATACTCCAACTTTCTTTTTCACCACTTCTGACGGGTTAGCCACAGTAATAGTATTAAGCTCTTCGGTTGAATATGTTATAAACGGAAGGTTATATTTTTTTGCAAAATCCAGATAGGCCTGTTCTTCACTCTTGATCGTTGCAGATCCAATAGCATATACACTTTCTATAGCAACTTTTTCTTTTTCTAATGCAGATTCTAACCCCTTGATTAATAACGAAGATTCTATATCTTTAGCACAACCACTTCCTATTGCAATACAAGTAGGATAATATGAAATTATTGGAGTTTTACTATCAAAAACTTCATACCCTATATAAATTAGTAACTCATACTGATCTCTATCACAATCATCAAGGTTGTAAAATATGTCAACAAAATCTGGACATGTTTTTTCTAAGTATTGAGTTCCTCTGTCTTTGGTTTTTAGAATAAGAGCGGTTGATTTTCTATTCACAAACAAAGAGATGATTTCATTGGTACTAATAGAACTTTTTACTTTCCAACGATATGTTTCTGCAAGTGTGTCTAATGCCCATAATTCTTGCAAATCACTGGAAGTAGATAGTACGGCTTGTGCGTCCAGTATTTTGCTGATTTGTTTGGTGATACTATTTGCTCTACCAATATGACCGCTTAATACAGCTTGCGCAAATTTGCCTTGATCATCTATATTAATCACTGCTGGGTCTATAGTTTTATCTTGGATATGATTGGCAATACTACGAACACAAATACCTAAAGCACCCACAAAAACCCAGGCATCATAGTTGTGAAAAGAAGTTTTCATTAGCTCGGCTACAGAATCAATTTGTTTGATATCCTTACTCGAAGTAGTATCTCTGGTTGTGAGAATTTTGGAACGATAAAACTCTTTTTGTAATGTTTTAGCAATAGATAATCCTTGATCTGTAAAACAGAGTATTGCAACTTTTATAGTGGATTCTGACATGCGTGTGTTATTAAGACCTTTTAATTGTCAAAGATATTGGTTAAGGATATCTTAGAAAATGTTTATTTAAATTAAATACAATCGAAAATTGATGATTCCTTATTCTAGAAAATGGGGTGTTATTTGTTGATATATTATATCCATAAAATATATTGGCATCACCAAATATACTTAAACCTATTTTTGGTGTGATTACGACATCATTTATTTTAAAATCTGTTTGATATTTTACTTCTAAGCCTGTAATTAATAATAAAGCACTTATCTCGTACCCTATTTTTATGCCATAAATATCGTTGTTTTGATCGGGCATCCATTCCAAAGCAGTGTAATAAGCTTTAGAAAAATAACCTGTATCTCCATATCTGCATGTATGTAATGCTGCTCCGATTTCAGAATAAAAATCATTTTGTAACCCTGTGCCTATGCGTACTGAAATTTGTTTTACTATTGTAAAATTTCCAGGTCTAAAATGTAGTGTATCTATTTCTTGTTTAAGAGTTTCTTTTTTTACAATATCCTGTCCAAAAACTGTAAATCCAATTAAAGAGAAACCCCAGAAGAATACTTTTTTTATCATTTTATTTCCCTTTTGCCTTAAACAAAGTAATAGGATTATGATTATCCAAAGTGATTGCTATTTCTTCTATTATTTTATAATCAATATTAGAACAACCTTTTTTGAACAATGCTATTGAACTTTCTTTGACTGTATTAATAACAATATTGGTTTCTGGTTTTAGAAAAGGATGAATTTTGAGAAAGAGTTCTTCTAATTTACCACCATGTCCACCAATAAAAATAGCATCTGGTTTTGGAAATTGACTAAGGTCTTGTTCAAAAAAATCTCCAATTACTGTCTGAATGCCAGGAACACCAAAGCGTTTTTGATTTTCGAGTATAATGATTTCGCATTCCTGTCTTTTTTCGAAAGCAAAGACTTCTAGGGATGAGTTTTTTAGTTTTGCTTCAATACTTACAGATCCGGTACAAAATCCGATATCCCAAAGTATGTTACTATTTATAACCTCTAAAAGATGTAATGTTGTTAGTCGAATAGGCATCTTAGTAATCATATTTGGCCTATTCGGCAAACCTATAAAATCAAGATCCTTTATTCCAAAATCAATGATGCGATGATATTTTTTTTTGAGAAGCACGCAGTTTAATGGATGAAACATTTTTTTTGAAGCCTCTGGTAAAGTCAATTCATAAAATTGCTCCTGAGTTCCTTCAATATCTTCTCCTATAATAATTTCATAATTCGAATAACCATATTCTAACATGCGTTTTGCAATGATGGCTGGAGTTTTTTCTGTATCAGTTAATACACCGATCAATTCTTTTTGCTGAATTAGAATAGCATCAAAAGCATTCCAGTTTCTTCCATGTACACTTACAGTTTGTAGTTGATTGCTATTTGTATTTGTTGCATTGGCAAGTAGTTGAATTGAGGTAAAATATGGTGTTGTTACAATTTTTGCATCAGGAAATTTATGTTGTAATGTGTTTGAAAATCCATAAAACAAGGGGTCTCCAGAGGCAAAAATGATAATAGGTTCGTTTGCTTTTTGATAAGCATTAAATACCTCTGTCATTGGTGATGCAATGGGAATCCATTTATGATTTTCTGGAAGTTTGTTTTTGACCAATTCGTAATGGCGTTTTCCTCCGCTAAAAACCGTTGTATTAGCAATATATTGCTGTTGCTCTATCGTGAAACTGGGTGTCTTATTTGCGATACCTATTACATGAAAAATCATCATAATGCTGATATAATATTCTTCAATCTAAGAAGATTTATACTTTTCTTCAAAGACTACATCTTTTTGAAGTTTTTTGCGATCCCATTTTTTAAGTTCTAATTCGGGTTGATTATAAAACATATCAGTATATCCAAAGCACAAATAACCGATTAATTGATTTTCTGATGGTGCGTTAAGTATTTTTTTTACTTTTTCGGGATCCAAAATACTCACCCATCCCATCCCAATATTGAGAGATCTAGCCATGAGCCACATATTTTGTATGGCGCAAACTACACTGTATTTTCCCATATTAGGCATACTAGTTTGTCCGAGTACTGGACCTTCTTTTGGTTTGTAAAACACTACTATGTTTAAAGGAGATTCTACAATCCCTTCTAACTTAAGTTTGATATATTCTTTTTGTTTTTGGTCTTTAAACAACAGAACCGCTCGTTGTGTCTCTTCAGAGAAAGTTCCTTTTATAGCTTGTTTTGTAGTTTGATCTTTGATTAATACAAATTCCCAAGGCTGTGAGAAGCCTACAGAAGGAGCTGCTAGTGCTGCATCCAGAATAGTGTCGATTGATTTTTGAGATATAGGAGTATTTAAAAAACGATTCCCTCGAACATCTCTTCGATGTGCTAAAATTTCTTCCAGTAACTTTTGTTCTTCTCTAGTAAATATTCGTTGCAGTTGTTCCTCCATAACACTCATAGTTTAGCTTCTTCAAGAGTAAATGCTGCATTTACAATAGCCGCAGCAAAATTACTTCCTCCTCGTTTTTCTGTAATTAAAGCGTAAGGAATATGTGTTATAGTTTTTAACCTTTCTTTAGATTCGATTACATTGATAAATCCTACTGGCGCTCCAATAATTCCAGCAGGAGCTAATGCTCCCTCATGGATTTGATCTGTAATCTCAATGAGTGCTGTTGGCGCATTGCCAATGACAAATAGCGCTTTTGGATATTTTTTTGCTGCTAGTTTGATCCCGGCCTGTGTTCTTGTTAAGCCTTCTTTTTTAGCTAACTTTAATGCTTCTGGGTCATTTAATAAACACACAACTTGATTATTATATTTGGTGGTAAACGCTTTTGTAATTCCGGATTGTACCATGGTAACATCTGTAACAATTGTCCCTCCTGACTGGAGATATTCATGCCAAATTGAAATCGCTTTTTCTGAAGTTTCCAGATACTTAATATATTCAAAATCTCCTGAAGTGTGAATACATCGTATGGCCGCCCATAGGACATCTTTTTTTAATGTGTTTTGTGGGATATTATCCATTATTTCGGCAAAACTAGCTTGCTGAATTTCTGCCCCTGTTTCTGGTTTTCTGTTTAAATAGCCTCTTGGAGTAATCAAATGATCTTTATAGTTAAACGTTTGACTATTTCCAATTAAAACGACACAAAACATATCCACATCATTAACATCAAAATCACCTAAAGTTGTGATTTTGATTTCTTCTTCTGTTCTTCCTAATTGTTTACAGATAGCCACAGGTGTCTTAGGACTTCGATACTCCAGATAAATATGTTGTAAAGTTTGAAGTTGCCAGTATCGTTTTTTGCTTTTAGGATTATATAGTCCTGTTACAAAATCCCCCATCGCTGCAGCACGAATACGTTTCTCAATAGTTGTCCATGGTGTCATTAAATCTGATAATGAGATGCAACAAAAATCATGACCCAGTATTGCACCAAGCTTACTCCCAGCTGTAATAAAAGCAGAAATTCCAGGTACTGTTTCTACAGGAATATCCAATGCTTGCTCAGCAACTTTTTGATATACAATAGATGCCATTGCATATATACTAGCATCCCCAGAGCCAATGACAACGACATGTTCTCCTTCTAAGGCGTGTTGTATTGCAATTTCTGCTCTTTTTTCCTCCTCACTAAGCTCTTTTCCTATACATAAAGCCTCGGGGCGAACCAAGTGTTGTATGAATTGAAAATAATAATGATATCCTATGACCACAGTAGCTTCAGAAATCGCTTGTGTAGCCATTGGGATAATATAGTCTGAATGTCCAGGGCCAAGCCCTACAACTTTAATCATTTTTTGATAATTAATAAAGAGAAATATGGTATTTCTCTGTGAGTCAGAGTGGTTAAATCTGTTGTTATATATTCCTGATTGGTTCCTAAACGTTCACAATAGTAACATTTCCAATCTTTTTTTGCTAATTCTGATTGAAAATTACTCCATCCAGATCGTATTTTCATTAATATCACAGTGTCGAACTCTAAAAAATAGTTGGCGATTTCTGTAATGTTTTTAGTTCTTGGAATGACAGCTATTTTATCATTCAATAAACTTAACGGAACTTTATGTTGTGCGGCTCCTAAAGAAAAAGAATTGATTCCTGGGACTAATGATACGGGTAATTGTAAGTTTTGAAGTTTAGCCAATATATATGAGAAAGAAGCATATAAACTAATATCTCCTTCACAGACAATGGCTATTTTTTTTCCTAAATGATATGCTTCCTGAATTTCTTTTACTGTTGATTCATAAATGTCAGAAGCCTGCTTTCTATCATTTGACATCTTTAAAAAAAAGCCTTTTAGCTCTTTGCTTTCTAACTTGTGGTATTGTAGAATAGGAAATACAAAACTCTTTTTTACTCCGTCTGTAATAGATCCAGGATAAAAAATAAGATCTACTTCTTTTAATATTCGTAGTGCTTTTAGAGTAAGAAGTTCAGGATCTCCTGGCCCTAAAGCAATTCCATAAATACTATTCAAAATTATGTCGTTTTTTTCTTTTTTCGCTTGTATAGAAAGAGCTGCCATTTTTCTTCGGCAACACCAGCTTTATCCATTTCGGCCCTTGCCATGGTAAAGAATAAATCAGATAATCTGTTAATATAGGCGACTACATATTCTTCTACAGATCCAGGATCTTCATGCATTAATGTTACCAATCTACGTTCTCCTCTTCTAATCTGTGTACGACATACATGGCATAATGCCGAAATTTCGTTGCCTCCTGGTAATAGAAAATAATCAGAAGGGGAACTTATTTTGGCTTCCATATCATCCATCCACTGTTCGCAAAAATCAGCTCCGTCTATAGGTTTTGGATTAGGGTTTTCTTTTTTAGAATCAGAAGGTCTTGCCAAATGTGACATCATATCCATTAAATCCTTTTGGATTTTATGCAAGTTTTGTTGCCATTCATGATCATTACCTAATTTTGATCGCAGTAACCCGATAGTAGAGTTGGCTTCATCTAATGCTCCGTTACATTCGATACGAGCCGAATCCTTAGATTCCCTTTTTCCTCCAAAAACACCAGTCATACCAGTGTCTCCTTTTCGTGTATATATTTTCATAGGATTAAGCTTCTGTAGGTGTCATTAGTTTTTCTTCTAATGCTTGTTGTAGTTTTTCTTCTTCTATTTCTTCTCCTATAATCACTAATCGTGTAGCTTTTATTTCGTTATCAGCCCATTTTCTGTCAAAATAATTCTCAAATCTATCAGCTACTCCTTGAACAATCATACGCATGGGTTTCCCAGGAACATAAATAATCCCTTTAATTCTGTAAATATGATGCTCAACCACTAGTGATTTTAGAGTATCGACTAATTGTTGAGGAGTATGTGGAGCTTTCACCTCAATTACTATAGAATTGATGGTTTCGTCATGATCATGATCATGGTGATGGTCATGATCGTGGTGATGGTGATGATTTTCGTGGTGAGAATGTTTGCTATCTACATGGTCTTCTGCTTTAGCATCGATTCCTAATAATACTTCTACAGGAATATCTCCTTTTACAGCAGAAATTAATTTTATGTTATCTCCTACACGATTCTGAATAATGTCATGTACTTGTCTATATGCCGATTCATTAATCAAATCAGACTTAGTCATTACAATAAGATCAGCACAAGAAAGTTGGTCTTCAAATAATTCTTCGATAGAAGATTCGTGGTCTAAGTTTTCATCATCTAACCGTTGAGATTGTACTTTATCTCGATCACAAATTTCTCCGGTTGCTTGCCCTACACAATCTACAACTGTAATTACTGCATCTACTGTTATTTGAGGTTTTAAATCGGGCCAATTAAAAGCTTTTAATAATGGTTTTGGTAATGCTAACCCCGACGTTTCTATAATGATATGATCAATATCTTGTTTACGTTCCATTAGTTGAAGCATTGTTGGCAGAAATTCTTCTTGAACTGTACAACAAAGACATCCATTACTTAATTCTAATATATTTTCTTCGTCACATCCACAATCATTTCCTTTTAGGATCTCACCATCCATTCCTAACTCTCCAAATTCATTAACGATAATTGCTAATCGTCTACCATTTGCATTTTTAGCGATTTTATGTATTAACGTTGTTTTACCAGATCCTAGAAAACCAGTAATTATCGTTACTGGTATTTTGTTCGTATTTAAAGCCATAAATTTTGTCAAAAATGATTCCTAACAAAACTATCTATTATAACTTAAACGGAAAAGGAAATTCTAAAATGTTTATGGTAAGAATTTTAATATGCTCTGTTTCTCTATATCATGTTTTATAAAAACTAAACTGATTCTAGAGAATCGGCTTTTTTATTCAGTAGAATCCAAAGCATAATACACGTTAGAAATATTTAAAAATTAATTTGGAAAATAATACTAAAATCATTAATATTTGTCTAGCAAAATGAAACCAAATAGTATACATATTATAACTAAGTCACTGTTTAATACAGGTGATACTCGATGGGTTAAAGAAGTATTCATTGATGATCTGACGCTATATAACTATTTATATCATTCTTTAGAATGATATAAATTAGAGAACTAATATAGAATTGTAAGCGTCCTACACATTGGACGCTTTTTTTATGGAGCATTCTTTGATGCAAAACAAAGTGAGAACTTAAAACCTATTCAAAATTATAAGTAGAATAAGAGGTGTACTATAAAAAGAATTGAAATGTCAAGATATAATTAGATGATCTAAAACAAATTTACAAAACTTTTTAAATGAATGAATAAGGATTGATTAGTACGTAAAAAATGAGAATTGGAAAGTAAGTGTCATATAGACAAATGATTACCAAAACACCCGAAATCCGTTGTAAAACGGACAGGTTTTTCTATGCTTAATTTTGAATGTAACTAATTGATTATAAATAATATAAATTCAAAAAAATAATTGTATATGTTAGAAAATATTCGTATTTTTGTATAACAATTAATGATAACAAAAAAAGACAAAACAATGAAGTATAATAAATTTTTTAACAAGGAGCAGGAGATCAGAAATGACCTGTTAGCCGATGTATTCGGAAGCATCCTTGGAATGAGTTTATATACTTCGGTTGTAAACCCTCTTCCAGAAAAGATGACCGATATCAGAGGTAACAATGTACTGGAAAGAATACTTCATTTTATAAGTAAGAACTTCCATGAAGATGAAGTGATAATCAAAGATAATTATACTTCTCGTAAAGCCCTAGTTTCATAGGCTTTGTAAGAGTAGTTATTATAAGGAATCAAGTTTGTCTCCCAAGGCATACTTTTAAAATAGTAAGAAAAATAACGATTTCTTTTGGGGCAATTTACACGATGTTAGCAAGTGCTAATTGGAAGAACAAACCAAGAAATCTATTATGTATCTACCATTTTAAAACCTCTTAGTATTTGATTATTTACTCTAACTGTTACCAACATCAATAGTCAGTATTTTTTATAACAATGTAGATTTTTGAATCTATATAACGTTTTCTTAGGATAAGCCTCCTAACAAACGAAGTATAGCCAAAAATTAATACTCACAGTATATGTGAACTTAACAAAATGTTTGGTTTATGTCTGGATTGTATAAAGAATAGTGAAAACTGACCCACCAAAAAACCCAAACTACAGTTCGCTGCTACCCAAAAGGGGAAAGTAGGGTATCACGACTGTATAGGGTTTACTTTCCCAATGACGATAAATTAATTCCCATAGGTATGGGTATACAAAGGTATGCCAAATCTGGGGTTGACACCTATGGGCGGACTCCAAGCATTGAAAAACAAAAAATTTAGAACAATGAAAACTTTAAAATATATACTATTATTAACTCTATTCCTATGCGTTAACCTTACTTCTTGTACACCAGATGATAGCGTCTCAGAAAATGAAAAACTACATACTGAGGTAGTCGCAACCAGAGGAGGAGATGCAGGAGTAGAGGAAGGCGAAAATTAACTCATCATAATTTAATTTAGTACTTTTGGGGGATGAAACAATGGACTGTTACATCCCTCATCTTTTTATTAATATTTCTATATAATTCATGTAGTCCAGATATCCAAAATAATGATAGCATTTCTTTTGTAAAACAAACGAAGATTGATTCTTTAAATTTTTATTATGATATAGCCTCCGTTAATAATCAATCAGATGAAAAAAGATTAGAAGCTATAAATAGCTTTTTACATGGAGCCAAAAAGCTAGAAATAGACTCTTTACGGCATAAAGGTCACTATTTATATGCAAAACTACTTAATAAATATCAAGGTCCTGAAAAAGCGATTGATCAATCGTATTTGTTATTACAACTTGCACAACAAAATAAGGATAGTGGTTATATAGGAAAAGCATTGTATAGACTAGGATTTTACAATAAAAGACTCGACAATTATCTGGACGCTTTTGGATATTATAATCAATCGTTTAAGGTTCGAAGAAACCTTAAAGACAGTGTCAATGCTGGGAAATGCTTGATGGCAATGTCCAATATTCAAAGAGTATTAGGGGATCATAACGCCTGTAAAACAACAGCTACAGATGGTTTAAAATATTTGGAGAATATTTCTCAATATCGAATAAAGTGTGGATTATATCAAAATATTTCTTTATCATTTAAGGAATTAGGAAACCATGATGAAGCTCTTCTTTGGAATAATAAAATTATGAATCTGATTAAAGATTCAATAGCTCTCAAACAATTAGGAGTCAAAAACTTACCGATCTTTAAAAACACTCGTGCAAATATTTTAGCAGAGCAAAAAAAATATGATGAAAGTATTGATATTTTGCAATCATTATTAAAGGAAGAGGATGTAATACAAAAACGAAGACAATATGCACAAATCCTAAGTAATCTAGGGTATATTAAATTTCTTCAAGATTCTAAGAACTCAGAAAGCGAAAACATGTTATTGGAGGCCTTAAAAATCAGAAAAGAATTAAATGATATTGATGGTTTGTTTAATAGCAATATACATCTTACCAAATACTACAAAAATAAAGATGTAGAAAAAGCAAAATATCATGCTCATGAAGCTTATCAAATAATAAAAGATTTTGGTGATTATGAAGCATCATTAGAAGTGTTAACTTTGATTACAGAACTGGATCCAGATTCTTTAGAAGACCATCAACATTTTAAAGAGGCAAGTCTTCAACTTATGGAGCTTAGAAAAAAGACACGAGAAATCTATGCGCCTACAAGGTTTGAGAATGAAAACCTACTAAAAGATAATGAACTGAAAAACAGGAAAATTTCTAAAGTTCGTAGTCAAAATGAGATATACCTACTTGGTATATTATTATTGCTCACAATTATAGGTTTTGTAATTTATTTTTTTAGACAACAAATGTATTCTCTAAATCAGCAAAATAAAATAGCACAATTTGAGGCCAGCTACGAAACAGAAACTCGCATTTCTAAGCGATTACATGATGAGTTAGGTAATGATATTTTTCAGGTAATGTTACAATATCAAAATGATCCAAATGATCCTCAAATTAAAGATAAACTCAATAATACCTATAATAAAGCGAGAGATATATCTCGCGAGAATAATGAATTTGAGACTGGCGAGACTTATGCAGAAGAATTGAATAATATGCTACAAAACTATGCGCAGAACGGTACACACTTAATTGCTATAGGATTTGATAAGATATACTGGAATAGTATGGATAAAACCATAAAACTAACTGTATATCGAGTATTACAGGAATTGATGACCAATATGCAGAAACATAGTCAAGCAACCTTGGTCAAATTGATGTTTTCTAACCCTAACGATACATTGACAATTAAATACTCTGATAATGGTGTAGGGATGAGAGAAGAACGTTTAAAATCCAAAAATGGACTTCGGAATACAGAAAAGCGTATTGAGGCTATACGAGGAACTCTTATCTTTGATTCAGAAAAAAACAAAGGCTTCAAAGCCGAAATACAAATTCCTAATTAAAAAGCTAGTAGAATGTTTACTAAAGTACTGGTGGCAGAAGATTATGAGATTGCCAATCAAGGTATTATAAAAATCCTTAGTGATAAAATTGGAATTCACAATATTCAGGAAGCCAAATATTGCGATGATGCTTATCTAAAATTCAGAAAGGCACATAATGAGAAGGAACCATTCGAATTATTGATTACAGATCTTTCTTTTAGAGAAGATCATAAAATTCAAACCAGAGCTTCTGGTATTGAGTTGATAGAAGATATTAGAAGTATACAACCAGATATCAAAGTGATTGTATATTCTCAGGAAAATAGACCAGACAAAATTAATATGTTATTTGATAAACTCCATATCAACGGATATGTCTGTAAGGGGCCAGATGCAGTAAAAAAACTAATAGCGAATGTAGGAGGAGTGTATCAGAATAATACTATGCGACCACCAGAAATAACTAATAATACAGCTGTAAGTACAATGATTCATCTTGATGATTTGGATATGTTACTGCTGGAAGAATTATCGCACGGGTTTACTAAAAAAGAAATTAGAACAAAACTTATAAAACAAAAAATCTCTCCAAATAGTGAAAGTTCAATTGACAAAAGAGTAAGTAAACTTTTTGACAATTTCAAAGCCAAAAATACTACTCATCTGGTGGCTATCGTGAAGGATTTAGGATTGTTATAATAATATAAGAAGGATTGTAGATTTAAAATCAAGTATCCAATAAGTCTCTTTTTTTGAAAAAAAATAGCCCATATTACAGAAATCTGTAAGGACATACGTCATAGTCAATTTATGTTTGCATAATAAAAGCAAGAGCATGATCGATGTTGAAGAGCTTTTCTATAATCTAGAAACGGTATAAACTAACTATAACGATGAATAAAGATCAAGTAATCAAGGCTGGAATTGTTGAAGGAGATGAAAGAATACTAACTTGTTTTTACAGGGAAAATATACGATACGTTCAGGGGTATATTCTTCACAATCATGGGAATTTTGAAGATGTAGAAGATGTATTTCAGGATGCTTTAGTTATATTGTATCAGAAACTAAGTTCAGATCTTTTAGAAATAAGAGTGCCAGTGAAAACTTATTTTTATGGTATTTGTAGAAACCTCTGGAGGAATCGATTAAAGAAAAAAGAAAAGCTTATTATTGATGATGGACAAAATCGTTTTGACGAAGATATTAATAACTCTTTAATATCTGATATAGAAAATCGAGAGCGAGAACATCTTTTTATAAAATATTTTCAGAAACTTAGTCTAGAAAATAAAAAACTTTTACACCTTTACTTTGAAGGAAAATCAATGAAAGAAATCTCTGTAATCACGGGATATTCTGAAGGATATACCAGAAAAAAGAAATTTGAAGCCAAAAGGCAATTGTTAAAAATGATAGAAAAAGACCCAATGTATCAAGAGTTAAGTATTATGTGCTAATGGCTGATTAAGATTGCTACTTTAAACTTCACTATACCTGAATCTATAAGGGACAAAGTTATAGTATGCAACAAAGAGAAGAAAAACATAATTTTTCAAAATTTTTAATACAGACCAATTTATTTTTAGAGTACGTACCCTTTTTATAATATTTTTATACGTATCACTTAATGTAGCTTTATGATTTCCTGATAATAGAATAAGATTGTCGCCAGGAATGATTTTCTCTGTATTCACAATGTAATTTCTATGTGTTCTGGAAAAACCTACATGGTTTAGTAATTCTAAAATTTTTGTGAGTGATATTAGAATGATAAATTTCTCTTTTTCGGTAATGATATTACAGTATTTTTCTTCTACTTCGATATAGATAATATCAGAGAGATATACTTTTTTTAAAGCTTTTCCCTTTTTGATGAATAAATATTCTGTGCTTATTACAGTATCTTCTTCTTCGCTTAGAAACACATCAGTTTGTCCATAAAACTTTTCTACTGCCATTTCTATCGCATATAAGGTTTCTTGTTCATTAAAAGGTTTTATAAAAAAGCAATAGGATAGGAGGTTATGACATAAAATGATAAATACATAGCATAAAAACGGTTTTCGCTTGTTTTAAAAAGCAAAAACCGTAACTTTTTTAATACATTCAAACTACAATTAACATTATGAGATTCTCGAACTTAATCTGTTAATGTTTTTTCTTTTGAATAGAACCCAAACCTAAATCTAACTTCTTTCTCGTAGATGTAACTTTGTATGTCTTTGTCATATTTAATAGGGATATTTAATTTTTTCATGATATCAATGATATTTGTACAATTTTGTTTTGGATATTCTTACAAGGGCTAATTCTTCTGGAGATCATATAGCCTGTAATCGAATAAATTGATCAATGCATTCTATAATTTCAACATGTTTAATGATGATGTTCATATAATATATCCCTTTGTACATTGGTTATAATTTTATTTGTGGGATGTTGATGATACATAAGATTATATTGGAGTATTATTATTTTTTAGAGTAAGAATTTAAAATTTTATACAATCTATAGGTGTAAAATACCGAAGTAGTTATGTAATAAATGTATTGCATAGAAAGGATAAGAATGTTGTCAGTGTTCATTTTTTTGTATATTTTAGCGTGAGAATACAAATTTAGTTCAAAATATTGAACCTTTAAAATGCAAAAGATTAATATTTTAAACTTTAACACATTTAGATTTCATTAAAGGTTGGGTTTTGAATTTTTGTTTTTTAATATGGAATTACATAAAATCAAGGAATTAGCAGATAGAAAGGGCAAGCAAATAAAAGATTTGATTGAAGAAACGGGAATAAAGAAAGGAACGCTGTTTAATTACCTGAAAGGAAAAACTCCAATCACCTTAGAAGCATTCTTAAAAATTTCAGATGTTTTACAAGTTTCCTCTTTAGAATTACTTTCATTTGTTCAAAACATTGAGCCCGATATTGAAGCAGTTCAGTTTATCGATAATGCTGGAGCAAAAGGAAACACAATTCAAAAAATACCAGATAATGTTAATATTATGATGATTCCTATGGTAAATCAATATGCATACGCAGGATATTTAGGTGGATTTGAAGATGAAAGTTATGTGGAAGAATTGCCAAAAATACCGTATCTGGCAGATAGAGAATATAAAGGTAATTATGTGTTTTTTGAAGTAAAGGGTGACTCGATGGATAATGCAAGTTATGAGAGTTATCTAGAGGGTGATCTGATTCTTTGTAGAAATGTACGCCAAGACTTTTGGACGAGTAAGTTGCATATTAATAAATGGGATTTTGTTATTGTTCATAAGACAGAAGGCATACTCTTGAAGAGAATTACGAGCCACAATGTAGAAGAAGGAATACTGACACTTTATTCTCTAAATGAATATTATGAAGATAGTAAAGTACATATAAAAGATGTTGCCAAGATTTTTAATGTGGTTGATGTAAGAAGAAACAGAAGTAGAAGATAAATGTCGTTTTATCTGGATAAATTTCTTATAAAATAGAAAATCGTTAAAATAAGGTAGTAAATCTTTTATTGAATACTATTTTGTTATTAGTGAAAATATAAAATATAGTGTTGTTTTGATAAAATAACTTGATGTTTTTAGAATAAAGGAAAAAATTAAACTCTTCTTTTTATGGAATTAGAAAATAAGTGTAAAAAACAAGAACCCTCTACAATGTCGGTTCACTTTCAGCAGTTTAAAGAACATATTATTGGCAATGACCATTCGTTTGATTCTATAAACGGAAACCAAAAATTGTTATATACAGATTGGATTGCTAGTGGAAGATTATATAGCCCAATAGAAAATATAATGCGTGATACGATTGGCCCTATGATAGCCAACACACATTCATTTTCTAGTGAAACAGGTAAAGCCTCAACATATGCCTATAAGCATGCACGTCAAATTATCAAGGAACATGTAAATGCTAATGAAAATGATATCCTTGTCACCGCAGGTACGGGTATGACAGGGGTATTATCAAGATTACAACGTATAATGGGCTTGCGTTGGCCAGATGTAATAAAAGATAAAATCAATATTCCAGAAGATGAACGCCCAGTTGTTTTTATTACACATATGGAACATCATTCTAATCATGTTTCTTGGATGGAGACCATTGCAGATGTTATTATTGTACCTGGAGATGAAAATAATTTGGTATGTCCTAATCATCTCGAAATAGAAGTTCAAAAATATAAAGAGAGACCTATAAAAATTGGTGCATTTACAGCTTCCTCAAATGTAACTGGAATTATAACACCATATCATACACTAGCCAAAATTATGCATCAATATGATGGTTTGTGTATTATCGATTTTGCGGCTTCTGCTCCTTATGTGCAGATAGATATGCATCCCGAGGATACACAAGAACAGTTAGACGCAATTTTGTTTTCTCCACATAAATTTTTAGGAGGACCAGGTACTTGTGGAGTTTTGGTGTTTAATAAATCGCTATATAATACCAAATGTCCTGATGTTCCAGGTGGCGGAAATGTAAAGTGGACAAATCCATGGGGAGAGTATGGGTATTATGACGATATAGAAACTAAGGAAGATGGGGGCACACCAGGATTTTTGCAGGTTATGCGAACTGCATTGGCAATTCGATTGAAAGAGAAAATGGGAGTAAAAGAAATTGCTCAAAGAGAAGAAGAGCTATTAGCATTATGTTTTGAGAAGTTAAAAAAGATTCCTAGTGTATATATTTTAGGAGATACGGATAAAAAACGAATTGGTTGTGTTTCTTTCGGAGTTGAAAATATTCACTATAATTTAATGGTTCGTTTATTAAATGATCGTTTTGGAATACAAGTAAGAGGAGGGTGGTCCTGTGCGAGTACATATGGGCACCATTTGTTTGATATAAAAGCTGATTCATCAAAGGAGATAATTCAGGATATACTCAATCAAAACCTGACAAATAAACCAGGATGGGTGAGATTGTCATTGCATCCGACATTAACCAATGAACAACTTATTTATATATGTAAGGCAATACATGAAATCGTAGAAAATATAGATGATTGGAGCGCTGCCTATACATATAATCCAAAAACCAATGAATTTGAAGTGGAGGGAGTTGGAGATGAAAATATTTTGAAAGAAATAAAAGATTGGTTTACATTATAATCTAAAGATCATACTTTTAAGAGAAATTGATTTAATTATTATTTCACTAAAAGAAGACTGATATACATTATCAATGATGTTGATTTCATTTTGTGCTTCTCTAGGTTAGAACGACAATTTGGAGGCTTTTTGAGTGTGCTTTGCATGATTGCTTTAAGGATACATTATGTTGCTAATGCATTAGTGGATACTCCATATATTTCTACTACAGGTTCAATGTTTTCTTTAATAATAGAAGATTGTAAGGATGGTAATACATTATAATTAAACCATATCGATATTAATCTATAAGGGATTTCTAATGAGTCTTTTAATCCCAATTTAGAATCTTCCATATGAACCCATCTTTTAAGAGGTTGTTCATGTATTTTCTTCATGATCGCTGTTTTTCCGAAATGTTTCTTCATTTTGATGAACATTTCTACATCAAATAGCCATCTGGAGAAAAAGCTTTTATTAAAAATTACAGGTACTAATTCTGCCTTAAATACTTTTGCACCACACTGCGTATCCAGAATGGGTAGCCCTAATATAAATATAATAAGAATATTGATGAATTTTGATATCATAGCTCTAACTCTATTTTTTTCAATATTTTCTGATGCATCCTTTGCTCTAGAGCCAAAAACAAAACTTAATTTTCTATTTGTTTTTAACGTTTTTAATAACCCATCAAAATCTTCAAAATCTGTTGATAAATCGGCATCTATAAAACCAATAAACTCCATATCTCCTCTACTATGTAAATATCTGGCACCCGCTCTTACTGCGGCAGCTTTTCCAGAATTTTTTTTCATATCAATAATGCTCACTTTGAGTGGATTATGAGATTGAATATCTTTTAATACTTCTAATGTGTTATCCTTACTTCCGTCATTAACAAAACATAAGTGGAAATCATTGTCTTTTTGTACAAAATTGATGAAAGCATCTACATTTAATCTCTTTTCTTCGTTATAGCAAGGTATGATTATTCCAGTTTTCATATTAGATTATTTTGAGGTTATGTTTCAAATGTAAAAGTGTTATGTGCTTTTAAATCAAGTATTTCGGTGAATCTAAAATTGCCGTAGACGAATGGTTTTTATCGAAAGACATACCATTCGTCTAAACCCAAACCTTTGTTGTATATTTAAATCATAAACTACGGCGAGCCTTTATGGATAAATCCACAAATAAGTATTTAATTAGTGCATTACTAGTTGGAGTAATCTTTCATGGTACTTCTATATTTTTTACATTAGAATCTACCTATGATGCGCTGATTCATCTTTTTTTTGGAAATCATTATGCCAATAGTTGGTTCGAACCTTGGAACTATAGCTGGTATACCGGATTTACTGTTATGGGATATCCACCTTTGGTACATCAAAGTATTGGATTGCTCTCATACATAGGCGGATTGAAGTTTGGATTGTTTACTGTTGCTATTATTGGTATTATTCTTTTTATAACAGGAATATATCGTTTTGCTCTGGTACTTACATCTAATAGGAATGTAGCAGGATATACCGCTATCTTTGCGGTATTTTCTTCAACGTTTATAGAAACATTACATATTTTTGGACAACTTCCAAGTATTGTTGGACTTTCTATTTTACTTCATGCATTACCCGAAATTTACCTCTGGATAAAAGTAGGGAAGTACAAGTATTTAATAAATGCATTGAGTCTTCTTGCGGTAACAGTGACTTCTCATCATGTAACTCCAATTTTTGGAATGGTATTTTTTATTTTTCCATTGATAGGGATGGTAATTATGGATGCTTCCAGGGAGAAGGTGAAATCGTATAAAGAAGTAAGGTTTTTGTTATTCTTTAAAACATTTTTATCTCTTTTTAAAAGAATTGTAAGTTTTGGATTTGGATCATTATTATTAATCATAATTTGTATTCTACCATATTGGATTAATACTAAAAACAATCCTATCACCCAAGTACCTATTCCGCATGGTTCAAGAGATAATTTTTTTGAAGTTACTTCTTCAGGGTTAGTGTTTTTTTTAATTCCCTGGGGAATTTTATTGTTTATTCTTCCATATATATGGTATCGGTTTTATAGTAAACGATATTTATTTTTTGGTCTATCATTTACTCTTTTAACAATTTTAGGAACTGGGGGGACAACACCAATACCTCGAATGATGTTAGGTGAAAATGCCTTTAATATTCTTACACTGGACAGGTTTACATTATGGGCATCGATTATGGCATTACCTATTTTTGGAGAATTTGGTTATCGTTTTATAGAAGGTGATCTCAAAAAAAATATACAGGATAAATATGGAGGGGTATATCACAGAATTTTAGGGGGATTATTTATGACAACTTTTGTATTCATTGTTTTCTTTACCATGAGCCTTGGATATTTTAGACCTTTTCAACCTCAAAAAATTAAAATGCTCCCTATTCTTAATTTTTTGCAACAAGATCAACATGATCATTGGAGGTATTTACCTTTGGGATTTGGAGATCAAATGGCATGGCTCTCTGCTCAGACTAATGCAATGACCGTCGACGGTAATTATCATTCTGCACGCAGATTACCTGAACTGACTACAAGGGCAGTAGAACGATTAGAAAATTCTAAGTTTAGAGGAGTCGAAGGAATAGGCTCTTTACAACAATTCCTTACAGTACCAGAGAAATATAATTTAAAGTATGTATTCTCAAATGATAAATTTTATGACCCTATTTTGTATTTCTGTGGATGGCAAAGGTTACGCCAGTTAGAAAATGGGATTATGGTTTGGGAAAAATTAAATGTGCCTCCATTATCCAGTATTTTACCCAAAGAAGACGTTCCCTTGTTTCAAAAGTTGATGTGGGGTTTAATCCCGATAGGAACGGTATTATTCGCATTTATTATTAATATACAGTTGATCTGGATTCATGGATTAAAATCAAAACAAAAAAGCTTCCCTGTATATTTTAAGTTTGGAATTCCATATGAAGGGTTTCGTAAATCAATCTTAAAAATATCTCACTTATGGGGAGGTATTATGATTGTAGTTTTTGGAATAGGGTTTTATAGACTATATATAAAAAATGCAAAACAAATCAGTCCTATTAATGTAACAGAATCCTATTATGATGCATTAGATTTTAAGGAATTTGAAAGAGCATATTCATATTTGGATCCTAGCAGCAATAAAACGAAAGATCAATTTATGTTGGAGATTGCAGTTACTGATGGTTTGCTAAGTTCGTATGCAAAACTAGATGAGATTAAAGTAAATATTACAGCACAGACTGATAGTACAGCCAAAGTAAGAGTATTTACCAGTTGGATTACACCTTTAGAAAAGATAGATAAAATATTCTATCATGAATTGGTGAAAAAAGATGAAAAATGGTATGTGCAACCATCAATCTATGATTTGGATATTCCTCCAGATCAATTATTTGTAGAAAATACTATCGAATACTATAATCACGGAAGACGCAGAATTAGCTCAGAACAAACATATCATGAAGATGTCCTAAAACAACCAGTTTTAGAAGTGCTTTCAGCAAAGATTGTATCCTATAAAAATCAATATACGATTGTAGGTGAATTGCAAAATATTGATAATGTACCTGCAGATGTTGTTATAACCGGGACCTTATATAATGAAGAAAATATATTGCTGGCAAGATATAATGCCAAACATCAAATGAAACATAAATTGATGCCTAAGGAAATTACCAGTTTCCGTGTTAATTTTGAAGGAATAGCATGGGTAGATCAAGAAGAACATAAGCCAGAAACCTTTGATCCCGATGAATTTACCTCTATGAATTTTGAAGATGAACCCAATGTATTTGATTTGCAATGTGCGGGAAATGTAGCCACTGTTGATTTATATAAAGGAGTGACAATTAATGAGCTTTCTATTCAAACAGATCATGTCGAAGGAGTTTTGTTTAACTCTGGCTTGCAAGAAGTTACAATCCCCCTGCTATTAATCTCTTACTATGATAAGAATAAAGAATTAATATGGGTAGATCATCAATATTTTCCAGAAGGTATCCGATCACAGCGAAAACAATACTTTGACTATACATTTCTAGATTTATCAGAAATTAAAAAAGGAGATAGCGATCTAAAGAATGTCTTTGTAAATGGTTTATCAAATACAGAGATTAGTGATAAAGTAGTTCCTGATCGAATATATAATCATCAATTAGAGCCATTAATATCAGTAGATGGAGAAGGGTTTAGTTATATGAAATTAGAAATCAATGCGTATATAGGAGCTCCGAATTAATGAAGTTAAAAGCACATCATATCATTCCTTTTTTAGCTATACATGTGTGCATGAGTATAGCGTTTATGACTGTTTTGAAAGAAGCAGAAGGTGTTTCTGCTGTTTTAATTACAAAAGAAAAGGTGTTTAAAGCAGGAAGCGCTATTATACTTAAGTTTAAACTTAGCGCATCTGCCAAAACTCAGCTTTTTTTACATTCTTCTTATGGGAGCACTGCTATAGATTCAGATATGTCTGAAGGAAATCAATTTACGATTCCAACATTTATAACAGATAAAAAAGGAATAGTAACATACAAATTATTTCATCAATCCAAAATCCTTGCTCAGGGAGAAATTCAAATTACTTCAAATGATAAAACTCAAATATTTTTAGAATCTTATATTGGTCCGCCAAGTATCACTGCAGGTAGAAAAGATTATACAATGCAAGTAGTTGTCCCGACTGATTCTTATGATAATCCATTGCCAGATAGTACCGCGGTAGTGATGAAGCATCAATTTTTAAATATAGTAAAAGAAAGAATACTATATAGCAAAGATATGATCGGGTGGACGAATATATTTTCAGATGATCAATCAGGTAGATTGTTGCTGTTTTCTAAAGTAGGGACAACAGTTTCTGAAGAATCTTCGGTCGATGTATTTCCAGCATTACCTCGAAATTTTAAAATAAGTAGTAAAAGAAAGCATGTATACGCAGATGGTAATCAAATCACCCAATTTATCACTTCTGTTATAAAAGATGAATATGATAATATTATAAGTGATGGGACTTTGGTTGATTTTGTAATTAAAGATAGAAATGGATTATTGTTGCATACTCAGGGAATTACGATTAATGGTCAGGCAATTGCTAAAATGTTACACCCTGATCAAAAGGAAACTTGGGAGGTCAAAGCATACGTGTCAGGAATGGCAGAAAGTAATGTGTTAAAAATAGAGTATACACAGGTTCTGGATGATTTTAAAGTGCAATTCAATAGCAATAACAGAGAGGTTATCATAGGTCCATTACAGAGTTTTATGGAACAATTAATTCCAGACGGAGCTGTAGTAAGGATAAATATTTTTAAAGAGGATAAAAAAATAGACGCTAAGATCAAAACTTCATCAGAAGGGATGGTAAGGTTTCTACTTCAGGATGGATTTTATCCTAATGGAAATTATGATATTCAAATTAACGCTTTAGGAGTTCAAAAAGAATATAAGAATATAATACTACAATGATAGATTGGAACAGAAATATATATAGATCACTTATTATCATTTCCTTTATAGGTGTTATTATTTTAACCCTTTTCGGAATCAGTCAAGTACTGTCATATCTTAATACGGGAGCAGATAGAACTTCTATGTTGCATCTGGCAGTAAGTAAAGAACAGGTATATTTACCTAAATTAAAGTGGAAGGATACAATAAATCCAGCACGTCCAATAGAAAAACAAACATTACTTAATATAGAACAGGATTATCTTAATGCATGGTATATACGTAATGCAGCATATCAAACTAATAAAGAAGATGGGATAGAGGATTACTATACTAAAAGTGCTCGACAAAATATTTTAAAATCAATAGACTCTAATAAGAAGAAAAATATAGCCATACATAGTACAACAATCCATCATAATATAGCATTAGATTTTTACAGTGCAGATGGACAATTGGCCGTGTTATCTGATAAAAATGTGAAAGAATATCAAAGAGTTTATAAAGGTAATAAAGTGCTGTTAGAGACACAACTACAATCAGATTATCAGATAATGTTAATGTTAGAGGACGGGTTTTGGCGGATACGTCATATTGTAAAAGAAGAAGCTCACCCTATAGACACCGTACTTCAAGATAATACCTTAGCCAAGATAGTAGATAATAAGATCTTTATAGAAAACAAAGAATATCAAATCAAAGGAATCAATTATTACCCGCAAAAAACACCTTGGGATATGTTTGGTGAAGATTTTGATATTGATAGAATTGGTCAAGACTTTGATATTATTAATGATGCAGGCCTAAATACGATACGAATTTTTGTGCCTTATGAAGTTTTTGGTAAGGCAAAAGTTAAAGCAGAAAAATTAAAAAAATTAGAACAAGTACTTGATAAAGCTATAGGTAAAAACCTAAAAGTTATTGTTACATTATTTGATTTTTATGGTGATTATTCTGTGCTGGATTGGACATTAACGCATCGTCATGCAGAACAAATTGTAACCACTTTGGCAGAACATGAGGCTATTCTTGCTTGGGATATAAAGAATGAACCTAATCTGGATTTTGATAGCAGAGGTAAAGAAAATGTACTGGCTTGGTTAAAAGAAATGACATCTCAGATAAAGCAATTTGATCCAAATCATCTGATTACCATTGGGTGGTCTGATATAGAATCTGCAAACCTGCTGAAAGATGAAGTGGATATAGTATCTTTTCATTATTATCATGATCTCAATACTTTTGCTGATTGGTATGATACATTACATAAAAACATACGTAAACCTATTGTTTTACAAGAATTTGGATTATCCTCAAATAAGGGACTTTGGAGTCCGTTTGGTTCTTCAGAAGATAAACAGGCAAAATATCACATGCAATTTCAAGAGATGATTAAACAAGAAAACATGCATTTTCTTTCTTGGACATTATATGATTTTGAAGAAGTTCCAAGTGCTGTTGTAGGAAAATTACCCTGGAGAAAACATAAACAAAAACACTTTGGGTTTATAGATCGTAACGGGAATAAGAAGCCTGCTTTTGAGTTTATCAAAAATTAACATAACCAGATGTTAATTTTTAACTCAAAAAGTTAAAGTTTATTCGAGAAAAAGAGCTGTAAAATACGGTTTTTAAGACTTTTTTAAAGTTTAGTGTTTTCCATTTTCAAGACTTTTTTTATCTAACTTAACTTATCAATAATCAACTAGATGATTATTAATTTCTACATCTTAATAATTCTATTATAGTTTTATTTTTACGGCATATCCGTTTGAAAACAAGGGTTTTGTAGTATTCAAAATTGTCTGTCATGGTTGATGTTTGTTGATTTTTTATTTTTTGAATTTACATATATTCGCACTGTAATTTAAACACAAACTCAAACTTTTTAAATTATGAAAAAATTGCTTTTTTATGCCTGTTTAGGTTTTGCTGTCTTAGGCGGGTATACTATGAATTAGAAAATGATAGAGCTGAAGAAACTGAATAACTATTGGTTGCTTCACAAATTAAATCTTTAGGTTTAAGTCCAGAAGATATGTATGAAACTAAAATGAATGACCAAAATGGTTTTGTTATAGTAGAGATACTAATCTTACCTTTAGAAGAAATTTTTCAAAATCTAGTTCTGATATTGCAATTTTTTTCAGAAAGCATACCTAAATACTCAGAGAGGAAGTACTGTTTTAGAACACAGTGCAGGATTTCCAAGTAAAGGAAGACCAGCTCTCAATAGTGCTAAACTCTCGAGTATTTGGTGATGTTTACTCACCTATAGATGCGCCAACAATTGTTGCTCATGAGATTGGTTTTCGTCATATAGACTTTGCAGATCGTTCATATAGTCGTGGTAGAGATTTTGATCCTTAAGGTCGTTTTGAAGCATTTTTTTCAGGAACTCTTAGGAGATCAGAAGCCAGTTTCTGGATGCTAGCGTGTAGTAATGGTACAGATAGACTATTTACCGCTTCTGATAGGTTAGTATACTAAACAAACTAGTATTAGTAAATTTATTGTCAGAATTTCACTCATGCATACGTGTTTGGGACAAATCGAATTCGGGTTAGTACGTATTTACAAAGATGCTTGCTCGTATGTTTTTTCGACCTTATATTTTTTTTCTGCTTTTATGGATGTAAACTGTTCTATATACATGTTAGTAATTTTACTCATTGGATAGGCTGTTGCAGCGTTATAATTTGCTTTTTCTAATACATTACGATATATAGGATCCAAGACAATTTTTTCTATAGCATCAGCTAAGCTATCCACGCTTTTGGGGTTAAAAAATTCTCCGCGATATCCTTCATCTTTTACCAAAATACTTAGATCGCCCAAATCTGGCATCACTACTGCTTTACCATAGCTTCCTGCTTGATGTAATACTCCAGAACTACCTGTGGTAGAGGTATAAGGAAATACAACCATGGCACTTTCAGTAAAAATACGAGGGACATCAACTTCTTCGACATAACCTGTGAATCTAAGTTGAGGTACATGAGCATACTTCTCTTTCATCGACTCTAAATATCCAGGTACATTAGGGTTATCTGTTCCAGCAATTACAATCTCTAAGTCTGCACCTGTTCTTGAACGAATTTTTTCAACAGCTTCGATCATAATCTCGACCTTTTTGTAGGTTCCAAATTTTCCAAATGTCATTACTTGTAATGGCCCATCAGGAAGTATGTACTTTGGTTCTTCTGGGAGTTCGAAGGTTCCATGGGGAATTTGTACGACATTTTCGGCTTTATATTTTTCTTTTAAGATATGTACATATTGATCAATGGTCACAGCAACAATATCGGAAGATAAAATAAACCGTGTAAGCATGGTTCCGATTCCATTATAGATTTTTTGTAAAACTTTGTTTTTTGTAAATCCAGAACTTTCTAAATCTACTTGTTCCATAATATTATGTAATAAAACTATGGTAGGGATTTTTTTCAAAACGCAGCGTTTTGGAAGTAATAACCCAAGTGCAGCGGCTATTTTTTTATCTCCAAATTTCATGAACTGAAGGTTAAATAATATAGCATTTGGTTTGGTCTGTTTAATAGCTTTCATTACAGAAAAAATATTACTGTAATTATTAAACCTCCAACATTGCTTGACCGTTATGTTACATCCTTTTTCTTCAAAATGTACATCAGCATCTTTTGGAGTAACATCGGTTAATAAGACAATCTCAGAGACTTTTACATGTTGTCTAAAATATTTGACAAGGTGATATGCATATTCATTTAGGGTCACTTTACTTGGAGGATAGGCAGTTACAATAGCTAATTTCATCTGTAAATATTTGCGTTATTTTCTTTGAAATAGACAGAGACGAATTAAAATCGTATAGAAATCTTTTAGGGGTAGTATAGGTTTCAAGATTTTAGGACGAATGGGGTAGTACGTCTTTTTAATTTAATTAAGATACAATTTATAATAACCCTTCTAAAAAAACAACTGAAACCTCAGAATTATAGGCGTTTATAGTGTTTTTTTGACAAAAAGTTTTTGTCATATCTAATTATTAGTAATCTTCTTTAGAAATATGATTTAGTTTGTTTTTTTGAAAGCATTGGTTACTATTTTGTTTTCTTTACCGAGTACAAAGAATATTTTACTTCTTCGTAATGATCTAATGAATAGTTAAAATGATCTTTTACTTTTTCGATATTTTCTAAGGTGAGGTTTCCTATGATTTCAAATTTTCTGAATGAATTTATAATGTGTAGTTTCATGATAATAGTACTCTGTAGAGCTACATTTTATACAAAGTCATTTCTTAAGATGTAGTTTACGTTGCCAAAAGCATTACTTACCTCCTTGTTACCTTTTCCTATGATGAAAAATATTTTATTGTTTTTCATAGCATTCCTAAATAATTTTGTCAATACGGTAACACCAAAGGCATCAATTTTTTTAACTTTATCGATACATAATATAACTTTGTCACCATTGGATAGTAGCTTCTCGAAATGATGTTGAAGAGATTGGGTGTTTTCTGCTACAATACTTCCTTTGATTTCAAAAATCCCTTGGTTTTTAGTAATTAACAAAGTCATAACGTATTGTTTTATAAGTTGTTATTGTTTTAAAGATCGATTAATCTTTTCTAAATATTTGCGCAAAACCGTTGGGTTGCAGATATTGTTCGGTGAAAAGGTTTAATCGCTAGTTGAGCTCTTTATTAGATAATTTATTGTAGCTTATAAAAAAGAATAATTGAAATGTGAGAAGAATAGCCATAGCTATTATTTGCATGATAACGACTTCTGATAATGTATTGTGAAAGAATATGATCAATACTACTTGAGAAATTCCTAGTAAAGCCGATAATACTACAGGAATATATTGATCTAAGGATAAGAAGTAATATGCAAAAATATTGGAAATAGCAAAAAGAGAGGTTGCAATAGCATATTTCCAAAGTAACGGAGCAATACTTATATATTCTGGTCCAAACATTATGTTAATTACAAATTCGGGAAATAAAAAACAACCCAGAACGATTGTTGTAGAAAGAAGTGTGATATAAAATATATATTTAAATAATATTGGAGCATGGGATTCTCCATCTTTTTGTTTTTGTACAACTTTGGGTAATAACAGCATCACAAACATCCAGGCAACAAAGTATACAACCCTACCGATAAGAGCTAACGAGGCATATAATCCAGCTTCATAAGTCTCAAAATAATGTTTGACCATCAAAATATCACTATTATTAATGATGATTTGAGTAAATTCATAAAACGCTGTTAGTATGAAAAATTTGGTAATATATTTTGATTCAGGTCTAGGTAATTTATATTTTTTTGTAATTTTTATATCTCGCGAACGAAAAGGGATTAAACCAAATAAAAAGGAAACAGCTATGCCTAATGCTATCAAAACAGAAGATTGAAAAGTAACCGTATAAATTAAGATAAGAGTAATAGTTAATCTGCTTATCATTTCTCCCTGATAGGTAAGGGCAAGGCTATCAAATTTTTTACTTCCCTGAAAAACACCTCGATTTACACTCATTATAAAATAAATAGGAATACCGATTCCAAAGAGGATAAACATGGTTGAAGATTGAGTATTAAAAACCAACTGAAGTTGTTTTGAAAAAACAATCATCAGAATTCCAAAAATAACCCCAGTAATACTTGAGTATTTATAAGTAATATTAATGAAACTTTTGAATATATCTTTTTCAAAAATTACAGAAAATTTTGCAGTTGATAATTGAAATGTCATTGCCACAAATGATAGTACCAAAAGGAAAGTAATTAATAATGCAGCATCTGCAAATTCTTCTGGTCCTAATATTCTGCCTAAAAGTAGATTGTAGAGATAATTTCCTCCATTAACAATGATAACGCTGACCATAAATTTTTGTTCTGCGCTTAGTTTTTTTAAAAGACTCTTATTTATAACCATTAATTACTATTGGGCTTTATTCTTTCGAATTTTATAGATGTTAATAAAGATACTTTCTTTTTTAAGAAATTACTACACCTTATAAAATATAAGGCATAGTAATTTTTGATGATTATTTTATTAAGAAACTCCCCTCATATTTTTTCTTAAAGTTATCTCCTCTTATAATGTATTTGTACACTTCCTGTCTTAGTTTTTTATGTTAAATAAAGGGGGTTTTCCTCTCAATTTTAAGAAGATTGCTTAATAGTATGTTAAAATCAAAATATTTTCTCTTAAAATTGAGGCTGAATAAAATATATTTTTTGCAAAACTTATTGAGTTTTTACACGCTATCTTTTTAGTTATTCTTACTTTAACAATAGTTAACCAACTCTTAAACAAAATAATGCACATAAAGCGATTTTTTTTTAGCTTCCTTTTTTTGGTATCATTTTCATCTTTGTTTGCTCAAAACATGCAAGAAGGTTTTAAGTATCTCGAAACAGGTAAATATGTTAATGCCAAAACTTTTTTTGAAGACATTCTAAAACAATATCCTCAAAACAAGACTGCTCGTTTATGTTACGGAAGGGCAGTAGGGCTTTTGGGAGAATCTAAAGAAGCAATATCAATTTTTATAGCATTATTGAAAGAATATCCAAATGATTTTGAGATCAAATTAAATTATGCAGAATCTTTACTCTGGGATAGTCAATTTACTAATGCAGAAAACTTCTATGAAAAATTAACTCAAGAAGATGATACAAGTTTTCCCGCAGTGTTAGGATATGCTAATACACTTTCTAATCTTAAAAAATATGAGAGAGCACTGATATTGGTCAATAAAGCATTACAATTACAGAAAGGTAATGCAAATGCGTTGCTATCTAGAAAATATGTTCGTCTGGGATATGCTAATACACTAGCTCAGGACAAAAAATATGATGAGGCACTACAACTATTGGATCAAAACCTGATTGATTTCCCTAATGATAAAGATACACAGCTAAATAAAGCAAATATTTACCTGATCACTAATAAACTTGAAAAAGCAGAAAATATATATAAAGCTATAGCTGTAAGTAATAAAGATAATATCATATCCTTAAATGGTCTTGCTTTGGTAGCACATAAGAATAATAAAGAAAAAAAGGCACTGTTAATAGCTAGTCAGTCAAAAAACAAAGCAGAAAACTTTAAGACCGATGATAAAATACTCTACCTATCTGCAATAGAACGATATATACAAGCACTATTATGGAATAGAAAGTTTAAGAATGCTAAAGAAAATATAGATCAATTACAATTATTATATCCTGATCATTCTAGAGTATTGGCATTATATGCAACTTATGGTATGTATACGAGTCGTTTTAAAACCAGTCTCCAAAACTACAATACGATTTTAGAAAAAGAATTAGGCTCTTTTGATGGTAATTTAGGTATTGCAAATGCATATAGAGCTGTTGGTGATGATATCAAATCATATACGTATGCTTTTAAAACCTTAGCATATTACCCAAAACAACCAGATGCAGAAAAATTGATCAGAACATTAAAGAAATCTCATACTCCTTTTATAGAAGAGAAAACGGCCTATACTTTTGATAATGGAGACAATGAAGCAGTAAGTACTACTTTAAAAGTAGAAGTTCCTTTATCAACCAAATTTAAAACAGAAGCACAATATGATTATAGGACAACAAAAAATACGGTCACCAGAAATGAAGCGACTTCGAATGATTTTTGGTTAGGAACTCTCTATAAATTTAACGGCAATATTTCTTTTCAATCTAAGGTAGGAATAACGAATGCAGATGGGTTTACTACTGATTATACAGAATTGGTTGCAGAGGCAGTATTAAAAACAAAACCTTTTAGATTACAGAACCTGGATATTGGGTATAAGAGAGAATTGCAAAATTTTAATGCAGATTTATTAAATAGAGAGATTGTAATGAATAATTACATTCTTAATTATAATCTGGGGACCAATTTTAATTTAGGTTGGTATACTCAATATATTTACACTTCGCAGACAGATGATAATACAAGAAATTTACTATTTACATCTTTATATTACTCTATTTTGCAAAGACCAGTACTAAAAGCAGGGATCAATTATCAGTATATCACTTTTAAAAATCAGGTGCCTACTATTTATTTTAGCCCTGATCAATTTAATTTGGGAGAAATGTTTCTAGAAGTTGTTAGTGATTCGCAGAAGAATTGGTATTATAGCGCTAGTGCAGCCTTTGGTCAACAGTTTGTAGAAGATGACCCAGCATCCTCTACTTTTAGAGCGGAAGGAAAATTTGGGCATCAGTTTTCTCAGCGGTTTGATGCTAATATCTATGGTAAATATAGTAACATTGCTTCTGCAACAGCTGCTGGTTTTAAATTTGTAGAACTTGGTTTTAGACTAAAATGGTATTTTATGAAAAACCCTGTTTTTAATAAAAGAATTATGAAGCTAAAAAAATAACGAGAATAATCATAAGACTATTCTCGCTATTACCCAAATCTGAAACCAACCTGAATTTATACCAGTTATATTTTGAATTTGCTGTAAAAGAAAATCAGCTATTTTTTGTTTATGTGAAGAATAAAAATTTAGCATAGCCATAGCTACGGTCAATTTTTATCCTGATGGATGAACGAAAAAAGTATTTTATTACAGTAAATTCAAAGTGTAAATGGTATTATTATCGTATTAAAAAATTACCTTTATATCTTTCTTTGTTATTGCCTTTTATTACATAATAGTACACCCCTGGAATAAGATCTCTGGTCTCAAAAGTTATTGTGTTTTGATTAGGAACTATACGTTCTTGTCTAACGGTTCTTCCTATAATATCAATAACTGATATTTTTAATTCGTTATGCGTACCTGGAACTTTGATTGTCGTCTGAGTATCAAATGGGTTGGGGTAGTTCATTAATTTGGTTGTTTCAATTTGATCACTTGTTGTTACTTGTCCAACTTCATCACCATCATCTTCTGTATCTGGATTAATTTCTGGGTTGATACTTTTAGTACTTATAAAGGATAAATCCGAAACTTCTATATGAAATGGTGCAAAGGTTTGATAATCTCCCTGGATAGAAAATACGACACTTCTTACTTTTTGAAAAGATTCATTTTCTTTACGACCATTCATGAAATCAGAGAACGAGATTGTATGTGTCTTTTTTTCTGAAGTTGCATAAATTTTATATCTAAGTCTATTGTTCCAATTAGTAAGATCTCCTGTTACTAATATCACCTCTACATCTTTATCATTAAACATTTCGAATTGCAGTACATCATAATTCGATACGTCTAATGTAAGTTCACCAGCTAATATATTTCTGAATAAGTTTAAAGTTTCTTTTACATTACCTTTTACGATACTATTACGCTCTACGGTGTATGTATTTTCTTCTGTTTCTTTATCATGCTCTATTACTTCAAAAGTATCAATAGTAACACCTTGTTGTAAGTAGTCAATACCCCATGGTCCATCTGCCAAATACAAGGCATCTAATTGTGGGGAGTTTTCTCCTGTAATCGAGAATCCTATATCAAACAAATACCCTGTGTCTATAGTTAATTGCTCGTGATACGCTCCAGATAAAGTAATAGTTTGTATTATGTTTTCTTCTGAAGATAATTCTGTTTTTCTTACGTTTCCGTTAAAGTTGATATGGTTTGAGCCATGCTTATTAATAATATTTAAAGTCAACTTACCATTAGCGTATGATCCTTTTTCTACAAATACAGTAGGTACTCGATGGCTTACTTTATGACTTCTTAGTGGTTTATCTGTTGTAAACGAATCTAAGATATGATTGGCTATATTGGCTACCTGTGATACTGATCCTCCCCATATCTGAAAGTTTGTATAATCTCCTTCAGGATAATTTCCAATATTCCATAAGCTGTAGATTTCATTTTCAGAATCACCTTTCTTAATCGAGAACGTCAAGGCATATTCGATTTCTCCTGTAGCTCTTTCAATTCTGGTACTAACAATGGTATGATTTTTTATTTTTACCGTTCGTACATCTAATAATTTAGAACCGTTTAATCGATCACATATCGTTTTTGAATGATCATAAATAGAACCCTTTGTTGAGGTAGCTAATGCTGCTGCTACTCTTTTACTTCCTTTATAGTAATCC
The DNA here is from genome assembly GCA_947498785.1 of uncultured Aquimarina sp. GTDB lineage: Bacteria > Bacteroidota > Bacteroidia > Flavobacteriales > Flavobacteriaceae > Aquimarina. Next base: position 102,146 of record CANMLS010000015.1, read on the forward strand.
ACAGAGAATATAGCGTTTGCATTCGTGATAGAAAGTAAATCTTCTGGGCTAGATACATATGTAGTTTCTGTGCCAAATATTCCTGTTTTTGGGAAATAAATACTTAAATCATTTTTGTTGCCAGATTTGTATGATTTTTTTCCTGGTTGAAATCTCTTTTGTGATTTTTTGGTATTAAAAATTGAGTTTGTCTTTGTTCTAGTAAAGTTACGTTTTGCAATTAGGTTGGCTAAATCTCCGTTACTTTCTAACCCACCATCATTAGCAGAAGTTACATCAGTAGCAGTATCAATATCGACATAATTATCAGTAACGATGGCATTGTATGGACTAGCGGTAATATAGAATAATGCATCGTTAAAATCTTGATCACAAGAAGCATAATCTCTTCTGATGTCTTCAAAACCTAATATGATTCTTTCATTTTCTGGGTCGGATAATAATACATTGTGATATCTTAATTCTGGATCAGTTTCTGGATTATAATCAGGATTAGAATGTAATTGCCAGTTTCCTGTCCCTACACAACCATCAGACCATGAATTGGCTAATAATACCCATCCTATTCCTGTGTCAGGAGGAAAGCTTCCAATATTTACTTTATCACCAACTTCTAATCCTCCTCCACTTCCGATAGCGGATACATTAGGAAAAATAATAGTAATATCTTCTGGGACAGGCATAGACGGTGATGGATTATTAATGTCATAGGTATAGAAACCTAAAGTGTTTTTATATCCTGCTCCTTCACCTACAAAAGTTACCCAAATATCAGCTTGTTCTTTAACAACTACATCAGTGTCATAACCCGAAGAAATATAATGTGGATTAAAATCAGGAACAGGGTATCCCTCTGGTAAGGCGTCATTAATCATGTCTATAGTTTGTTGGCTCACTACATCTTTTTCATCTAAGTATAATGGAGTACCATCAGAAGAAAAATCTCCCAAATAATTGTATCGGTCGCAAATCTCTGGAATCGGGAAACTATCTGGAGTTTGTCCTCCGTTATCAGCATTAAAACTACTTTTCCTTAAGTCGAAGCTGTCATCTAATCCATCATTATCATTATCTATTCCAGAAGCGATTGTTTCTGCGACTCCATCACCATCACTATCATAAGCTTCTGTGCTGTCTAAAATACCGTTATTATCAGAATCAATATCCAAATGATCATAGGTATCTGTACCATCTGTGTTTACTGTACCATTTGTTGTTCCTCCAAAATCAGGATCAAAAGCATCATCTAATCCGTCTCTATCTTCATCAATATTAGAAAGGCTTATATACGAATTACTGTCTTGTCCTTCTATAATATCAACAATTCCATCACTGTCAGAATCAATATCATAACAATCGTAGATCGTATCGTTATCTGTATCTAAAGGAATAAAAGTAGTACCTGTTTGATCAGGATCAAAAGAATCAGCTATACCGTCATTATCAGTGTCCTGAAAATTAGTGTCAGATCCATTGTAAATTCCGTCGTTATTAGTGTCTTTATCTCCTTGACCAGCTTCTACAATATCATAGATCCCATCATTATCTGAGTCAATGTCTAAGAAATCTGGATTACCATCACCATCTCTATCAAATGCGTCTTGAACTACATTATCACCATTACCGCTTACATCGTTATCCAAATAGTTATACATATCATCACCATCATCATCATCATAAGGATTCACTCCATTACATTCTATACTATTAGCAATACCATCACCATCTGCATCTGCATCCATAGAATCCAAAATACCATCTTGATCTTTATCTAAAGGAGAGATACCACTAGCACATTTAAACCCATCATTAGAATTTGTAGTTTCTGTAAGATTAAGTAATGTAGCTGTTGGAGAATTACCCTCATAATCATTTATCAAGTATAACCCACCATTATTATCAGATAAGTATAATCTGTTGTTAGCATCTGCATAGGCAGCGCCAAAAGTAGCTCTTGGAAGATTACTAACAGACTTACTAGAAAATACAGGTGTACCAGATGAAAGATCCCATTTGTATAACTTTCCTCTACTACCTCCATAGATATTTCCGTTGATAAATGCAATATCTGCACAAGTGCTGGGTGATGCTATGTCAACTTCAATTACTTCAAAAACAGGAGATGAAGAACCATTATAATCTTTTAAATTTGTTATTTTATGAAATGTCTTTTTATTAGTGTTCTGAAAAACCCAAAGGTTTCCATTAGCATCTACATCTGCTGCATATCCTCCTCCAAAAGTGGTTGTTCCCGAAGGTGTCACTGCTCCCAGATCGATAACCATATCTTTAGCGATTCTTAAAAGGTGTTTGTCACTATTTTTGATAGCATATAAATAATCATCTACTATGTTATATCCACCAGCATTATAAGAGGAATAAGTGTGTAATGCATCAGAATACGAACCTGTTATAGGATCATATGCCTTCATTACACCAGAAATAACCTGATAAAAATTCCCTTCATTACAATCAAAAGATTGTTGGGCAAATCCTAATGAGGCAATACATAAAGTTAAAAGAGTAATAATTTTTTTCATAGCGGTATAGATTAAGTTTTCTGATGATTAAAATTAATCTATACTTGCATCAAATAAATTAGTTACTCGATCAGTGGTAATTTGCTGTAGGTGAATGGGTTCTAAGAAAGGATAAAATTTTAAAGCATGTTTAGACGTTTCATCAATTCTGGTCGATTGGATCGACTTACTGGGATTACATCTTTGGCAATAAGAACGCTATTATCTTCTATATCGATAATTTTTTTAATATTAATAATATAGGAGCGATGTACCTTTAGAAAAAGGTCATCAGGTAATTTTTCTTCAATCTTTTTTAATGTAGAGTGAACCGTATAATTCTGTTTTTCGGTTTTAATTAAAATATAATCTCCTTTGGCTTCAATTACATTGATAGTTGGAATATTAATTTTAATTAGTCTTCTGTCTATATTAATATAGAGCTCATTCTCTTCAGAAGAAGAATTTAAAGAAGGCTCTGTTTTTGTTTCAACTTTTGCCAAAACAGTTGCGCTTTCTGCTTTCTGAATTGCCTTAATAAAACGAGGTAATGTGATAGGTTTTACCAAATAGTCTACAATACAATCATATTCAAAAGCTTCGAGAGCAAATTTCTTATCAGAGGTGGTTAAAATAATTTTGGGAGGATTTTTTAACGTATCAATAAAATCAAAACCTGTAAAATCAGGCATATGAATATCTAAAAAAATAAGATCAACTTTTTCTTTGTTTAAAAATTTTATTGCCTGAATTGCATTTGGAAAATCCTGAATAACGTTTAATTTATCAACTTGAGAACAAAGTTGTTGAATAATAATTCTTGCGGTTTCTTCATCATCTATAATAATGCAATTCATACAATGTTGGTTTTTAAATAGTGTTAAGAAATTGTTCTATTGATTCTAAAATTAGCACAAATTTTGAATATAATGAAGAATCATTATTTTTTAACCCTTCTTCAAAATCTATAGCGGTTTGATATCCTTTTTCAAATCCAAACATGCCAATTTTGTGTTTTAACTTGTGTACATTTTCTGCAGCTTTGTCATACTCTTTTGTTGTATAGTTATTTAGAAATTCATTTTTCTCCTCGGGGAATTCTCGTTTTACGATTCCTATTAACTTTTCTTCGAAGGTATCTGATCCTGATGCTAATTCTTTGATGTATGATATGTTGGGTGTTTCTGTCATTTGTTATTTTTTTAATGTAAAATGAAAAGTAGTACCAATTCCTTCTTCTGATTCTATCCAGATTTTACCTTCATATAGGTCTATAATTTTCTTTACGATGGATAATCCAACACCTGTTGATTCTTTTTTATCATCCAAAGTTTGAAAAATCTGAAAAACTTTATCATGATATTTACTAGGAATTCCTTGTCCATTATCAGAAACTGAAAATTCCCAATATGTTTTTATATCCTTACAAGAAACTTTAATAATTCCTTTTTCTTTGTCATTATATTTTACAGCGTTACTAATCAAGTTTTGAAATAACTGTTGTAGTCTAAATTTATCTCCTTGGACTACTGGCAGAGTAGTCGTTAATTTGATAGTAATATGATCTGGTATGTGAATGACATCAATGATATCTGATACCACTTCATCCAAATCAATATTTTTATTGGGTTGATCTGTTTTATCAATACTTGAATACTTAAGAATACCATCGATCAAATGATCCATTTTATCTACTTTTTTAAGTAGCATATCAAAAGATTTTTGAGCATTCTCATCAAGTTCTTCTTGATAGTCCTCTTTTAACCAGGAAATCAAGGCATTCATACTGCGCAGAGGAGATTTAAGGTCGTGCGACACAATATGTGCATAATCATTAAGTTCTTGATTACTTTTTTCGAGATTTTTTACTAATCTATTGCGTTGTTTTTCAAACTCTAACTGTTCTGTAATGTCTTCTATTAAGGCAACCTGATATTTTATATCCCCATTATGATTACGAACAGCAGCTACATTGGTTTTTGCCCAAAGTGTATTTCCATCTTTTTTGAGGTATCTTTTGTTTACTGTAAAACTATCAATCTCACCATGATTCATTCGTTTCATACTATCTGCAGAAGCAGCATATTCATCTTTTAAAGAAATATCTTTGACTTCTTGTTTTATAAGTTCCTCTGCTGTATACCCTAGTAAATTTTGAAAAGCCTTATTTGTCTGGATGATTTTACCAAATTGAGTAAGAGCAATACCAAGAGATGAGTTGTCAACAATAACAGATAATTGTTTTTTTTGTTCTTCGAATATTTGTTTTTGTAGGAGTTCCTCTGTAATATCTCTCACAATTCCTTGAGCTCCTATCGGTTTTTTGTTTTTGTCTTTAATAATACTAGCATTAATATGTACCGTCCTTACTCCGTTATTTTTTGTGTATACTCTGGCTTGGTAATCAGAAAAAAAACCTTTGGTAACAAGCTTTTGAAATGAGTTCATAGCATATTGATAATCTTCTTTATAGATAAGATTTATGACGTTTAACTTATCATCAATGATATCATACCCAAATAATTGATTGGCAGAATGATTCATTTCTAGTACATTACCTGATATATCCATCAATACATATGCATCTACTAAGTTGTCAAAAACACCTTGTAATTCAGATTCTTTTTTGCCTACCAAATACATTAGTTTTTCGTTTGTTTTTTGTAACTCTTTAGTGATTTGGTATAGTTCTAATGATTTTTCTTCAAGAATATTTTCGGCTTGTTTTCTAGCAGCTTTTTCTCTTTGGAGAGCTCTTTTTAGTATGTCTACATTTTCATTACTCATTTATTTTTACAATGCTAAATTTTACTTCTGTTCCGTCAGATTTGAGTTTTTCGAAGGTAATCTTTGCTGTAGCATCAAAGTGTTCAAAAGTTTTATTCATTAACCCCAATCCAAAACTATACATTGCTCTACTCGATTTATAAACCATGACTAATGTAGAATCCGTTTTTTCTAATACCTCAAAGGTGGGTAGTTCTGCATCTGGGTATATTTTTTGGACTTCTACGTGAATATGGTTTTCTATAGAGGATAAAAGTTCTATTGGATCTTTATATTTTTTAATTAAATCGGGATAACTATTGGCTAGAACACTAAAAAAATGTTCTGCATAGACAAGAAGTAAATCATCTATACTCAATTGAGTATGCTCGCTTAAATGTTTTAATAAACTTAGCATTTCAGAAAAATCATAGGTGCCAATCGCAGTGTATACTCCTTGAGATTGAAGACTAGATTGTTGTATGATTTTATCGACTACATCCAGTCCGAATTTATTTTCTACTAACTCCAAAAATTCAGTGAACACAATACCTTTCATACAAGTTATAGTTTTTATTTATTCTTATACAAGTTCATTAATAGTCCAATATTCGATAAGACATTTGATCTTATGAGCATAATCCTGATACTTTAATGGTTTTACTATATATCCTGAAGCTCCTATTCGATAAGCCTCCTTAAGATCTCGATGATTGTTAGAAGTGCTCAATATAATTACAGGTATATAATGCAAAGTTGCATCCGACTTTAGCTCTTTTAAAAACTCTAGGCCATTCATTTTTGGCATGTTTAAATCCAGAAAAATTAAATCTGGCAGTTGTTCTTTTTTGGCTAACAGCTGTAATGCTTCTTCACCATTTTTGGCTTCAATACTGTTGTGGGGGTAATTATTTTTTTGCAAAACTCTTGCAAATTTTAATCGTTCTATCTCATCATCGTCAATCAATAAAATGTTCAAGCCCATTTCTTTTCAGTTTATTAAGTTAAGTTAAAAATTGTTTTTTAACAACACTAAAGGTGTTCTTTTTATTGATGAATTTGGTGTTTCTTTCGCCAAAAACTATTTTCGATGTAGATGAATGGAGGTTTTCTGTAGATGAATGGAAATCAATTTTTCCTTCTCAAGGTATTAAAATGATCAAGATATAGAGAGCCTTAATTGAGATTCATATAAAATTGATCTAGATATTCTTGTTTAAATTAAGCTTGGCAAAACAGTCCTCAGTTTTCTTGATCTTCTTTATTCTGTATCATAACCAATCATTGTAATCGAAAGAATTTTCTTTTAGGTAAAATTTATAAATCATACCGATAATAACTTTTTTTGAACTAGCGAAAATTTTACTTTCGCCACTAAAATTTATCAAAAAATTAATTTAAAAGTTAAAAAATGAAAAAAGCTATATACTTATTTACAGTAATATGCGCGATGAGTTTGATGTCATGTGGTGAAGCCGACTCTAAGGCAAAGGAGACTCAACAAAATGATCAACAAAAAGAAAAGAAAAGCGATAGTGAGAAAGGTGATGATATTGAACTTGTAAGCTATGAAAATAGCAAAATAGGATTTACAATTCTTGTCCCCAAAAAGGCTAAAGTTATTGTTGATAACGAATATGGATTTACGACGTCATTGATTTTGCCTGATAAAATTAATGAATTAAGCATTTCTGTTAATCCTGATATTGGACTACCTGATTCTCTAGAGGATTATAAGAAAGATTTGGGTGATCTAATGGCAAGAAATATCGTAAAGGGCGAGAAAACCGATAACGGTTTTCTAGCAGTGAATGAACGAGGAAAAAGTATTACAATTTATCATACTATAGGAGATAAACAAGCTATGGTTCGTGCACATAAAAAGAATCAAAATTTAGCAGAAAAAATTGCCAAATCGATTAAATAGTGATTGTAGTACCAATTGCTAAACTGAATCCTTAATTAAAAGATAGAAGAAAGAATTATATTTTGCAATGGCAAAACCTATGATGCGAATACAAATATTCATGGATTAGCAGATTGATAAACACTACTACAATATAAAGTTTTTAAAAATTTAATCAGTTACATAAAATCATCAGAATTATTGGTTCTGAAAGAGGCAAAAGAATTTTAACTTTTTACAAACCAAAAAACAAATCAAAGTTTTGAGAGAATATAATATAATATAGAATTAGTTATTTAATATGTACTTGATAAGTTAAAAACTTACCCGAATAATAATCACTATAATAAAACTGATTTAGTCCCCTCTTTTTTCTAATGAACTACCTTGAGGCAGAACCCGAGGTAGTTCATTTAATTGAAATGCTCTTTTTTATGTATAGTATGTTTCGATATAAAAGTTAATCATCACTACGGCTATGCTGAATTTTTCTTCTTAGCAAGAACAAAAAATAGCTGGTTTTTATTTTTTAGTAAACTATTTTTTGAAAAAACCGCTATTCTTTCTGATGATTTTGTTACGATTGATATAATTTCTTGTTTTTTTAGATTTTGATTATTAGTGTTTTAAGGTTTATTAAGTGATGAAATTTATAAATCATACCCGATATCGTTTCTTTAAAGTTTAATTAAATTCTAGTTTCGCGAAATATTAAATAGACCTTAAATTTATAACATTATGAAAAAAATTATTTTAGTTATTACAGTTTCAATATTAACAGCTTTTTGTGGTTCTACATCTAAAAAAGAAGTTATCCAAGGAAAATGGGTGTTAGAAGATATAAATAGCAAAGCGAATGGAGAAGAAGATGAAAAGATGAAGGAGTTTGCTGATGCTATGAAAAAAGCACTTATAGGAAAATTGTCGTTTGATTTTAAAGCAGATAATACTTTTGAAAACGTTGGACCAAGGGGAAAAACGATGACAGGAACTTGGATTATATCCGAAGATAAAAAAACTTTAACAACTGAGGATAAGGAAAAGAAAAATTTTGAAATAGTAAGTTTGGATAGCAATAAATTAGTCATATCACCTAAAGGCGAAGATGGAATAGGTGTCTTGACTTTTAAAAGGGCAGATTAATACTGGTAAGAATCTCATCTCACACTTCATTCGTGTATAGAAAGTTTAGGTTTATTTATCAAGCTTAAACTAATAGTATCCAAAGGTTTTGGATATGGATGAACTTAAAGCTGTAGATTTTTTAATGCGCTGATTGTCCAAACATTTAAGCATATAATGGAATACACTATTTAACCCCAACTTTGTTGGGGTTTACTTTTATTTTGAAATATGGTGAAAAACAGAATTCTATTACAGTAAATTCAATGTGTAATTGATATAACACAATTGAAAAGGTAAAACCAAATAAGAACTCAGTAAAGATCAAATTTTGATCAATACCTCTCTAATTAAATTTCAGAGTTTAAAATTTTGGATACTGTCATAAAAAACAGTTTCAATTTATAATCTGAAACTTATTTATATACTCTCATACCATACTTTTAACTCCAGAGGCTGAATTTTTAACCCAAGAAGTTGAATTTTTAACTTCGGAGGCTTAATGTTTAACTCATTGCATTGAATTTTTAATTCCAGGAGTTAAACCGAACGTCTTTTAGACCTTCTCGCGCGTCTTTTTGACGAAGTGTTTAACTCTGTTGGTTAAACTTTTAACTCATTATGTTGAAATTTTAACTCAAGAAGTTGAATTTTTAGCTTCGGAGGCTTAATGTTTAACTCATTGCATTGAATTTTTAATTCCAGGAGTTAAACCGAACGTCTTTTAGACCTTC
>CANMLS010000016.1 GCA_947498785.1 uncultured Aquimarina sp.
TTTCTTCTCGATTTTTTCATATGTACAGCATTAAATTTACAATTTAAGTAGCTGTCTTAAAAATGGGGAGTATTATAGAGTCGTTAACAAATATTAGATAAATTGAAAAGAAGGAATCAAACGTTTTAATTTTTTTATGAATAGAACATTATTAATTCTGAGTATATTTTTATTTTTACCCTGTGATAGGAAGGTGACAAAATTGGAGAATAAACAACGAACGCAGTATAACAATGATACTCCCTAGGATAGCTTAAAGATATTTATTTAGATGAAGAAGGAGCGCGAGCTAAATTAGCAAGGAAACCTACTTTAACTAAAATAAACAACTAAAAGCATAAAATAAATTGTGTCTTTACTAAATAAAACGTTTGCAGGTAACATAGATAAATGGCATTAAAAACACCCATTAATACTCAACGGTAGCTACAGGCTGAATAAAGAAAAATGAAAATTATTTTAGGGATAGGTATTGGAATAAATTTATTAGCAATTTTTCAATTGTTGAAAGGGAAAAACTCTAAACTTATTTCGACTAAAATAGCTATTTTAATTAATATAATTTGGATTATTAGGTTTGTTTTTTTTCTATTAAAAAATCCTGGAATAGCTTCAGAATTCCCAATTTTATTAATGTTAGATCAAAACTTGTTATTGTTAGACAGTGTAGTTTTATGGCTATATTCAAAATCTTTATTAAATACCACGAAGTTTAAATTTCAAATATTCCTTAATTTTCTTCCATTCATATTAGGATTGTTATTTTCAATAATTAGTTATTCATCTGTTTCTGATGAATTAATTGTAGAACAATACATGAAAATTGAAAAAAATATTATCAATAACAAGTCTCTTTTCTCTATAGAAGTTTTAGTTTTTATCCTAGTAGTAATTACAATATCAACCGTTTATTTTGGTAAGAGTATAAAAGAGATCAAAAAGTTTAATATTATTCTTTATAATCATTTTTCTAGCCTAAAAAGTATAAGTGTAAATTGGATTTTAAAGTTTCATGGCTTATGGGTTTCTCTTTTCTTAATTCCAATTATACTGTATTTTCTTAATTATTTGTATCCTATAATTAATATTAGATTATTGTTGAGTTTTATGATTATAATTCAGGTATTACTGTCATTTATTTTTAATTCGAATGTAATATCTCAAAATTATATTAGTATACCTGAAAAAGGAATTTCAAAACAAGATAACAAACCAATAAAACAATTTAAAGATAAATTAAGTGAGTTAAAAAGGGTTCTAGAAACAAGTCAATATTATCAAGAAGAAAACCTTTCGTTAGTTAAACTTTCAAGTTACCTCAATATTAAATCCATAGAATTAACTGAAATAATTAAGTACAGTGAGTTTGATAATTTTTACGATTTAATAAATACCTATAGAGTTGAATCTATAAAAAATGAACTCATAACCTCTACAGAACAAATTATGATTATTGCCTATGATAACGGTTTTAATAGTAAATCTGCTTTTAATAGAATATTTAAAGAAAAAACAGGGCATACGCCGAGTGCATATAGAAATTTAAACAAAAATACGTCCCAATAATATTAAAAGGACTTCTATATTTTTGACTGCCAATACTTTTGTTTCAAATTAAAATTTATATTATTATGAAAAAAGTTTGGCAAAAGATTCCTGCTTGGTTAAAAGCACTATTTTTAAACATTATTTTATTATACCCAATTATAACTATTAATCAAATAATTATACAACTTAATCTTAAATACTTTCCAAAGTATGGTATTGGTCTAATACTAGTTTTGATTACGCTTTATATATACTGGAAAGTTGTAAATAAATGGAATCCATTTACAAATAAAGACGATATTAAAATAAGCCTCAAGTTTAATATTTTAGATAAAAAAAATATGTTAAGCATCATAGGTTTAGGCTTGTTTACTTTTGTAGTTATACATTTTAGTTATATAATTTTCAAAATAGAAAACACACTACAATTAGAATTTATAAATACATTTTCAAATCATAATGCTATAACAGCCATTCCTCTTTTGTTAGGATTAGCGCTTACAGCAGGTATAGCAGAAGAAGTTACTTATAGAGGTTTTATGCAGAATACCACGCACAGAAAATACTCTAGAATTGTAAGTTACGTAATTATTGGAATATTATTCTCAATTGTCCATTTTTTACCATTAGCGTTAATACTACCTTATATTCTAATTTCAATAGCATATAGTTACATTGCAGACAAACAACAATCAATTGGTTTGGTAATATTTACACATTTTTTAGTTGATTTTGTTATATTTTTATTGATTTGTTATAAAGTATTATCATAAACATATATTCTTTGAACAAATACAATTAATTTTATAAATATAATTGTTAACATTATAAGATCAGAGCAAGATTCATTGGCTGGATCGAAAGGTTATTTTCCCTTTTTACTGTGATGCTAGATTTTTATAAGTTTAATAAGAAATAAAAATGCGCAGATAAATCGATTGGTTCAGAGATACTTGCCTTGATCGAATTCATATATTTGGCCTCAGACTTTCTAAAAATCTATATAAATAATAAACATTTGAATAAAATTTAACTAAAATTGACGTTAATCGAGATGACCAGAAAATGAAAATACCGAAAATAAAAGGAATAATTGACAGAAGAATTCTTATCAACTATCAAGTAGACAAAGAAGTTCTAGAAAATTATTTACCAAAGCCGTTTAAACCTAAGTTGGTTAATGGGAAAGGTATTGCTGGAATATGTTTAATAAGGTTAAAAGAGATCAGACCCAAAGGATTACCAAAACAAATTGGAATATCTTCTGAAAACGGAGCTCACAGAATTGCTGTGGAATGGAATGAAAACGGAAAAATAAAAGAAGGTGTTTATATTCCTAGAAGAGATACTTCTTCGACATTAAACTCTTTAGCAGGAGGTATTATTTTCCCAGGAATTCATCATCTAGCTGATTTTGATGTTAACGAATCTGATGGAAACCATAAGGTGGCGTTTATTAGTGATGACAAAACCTCTTTGTCAATTTTGGCGAATGAAACTGACAGCTGGAATGAAGAAAGTGTATTTGAAAACCTGAATTGTGTATCTGATTTTTTTGAGAATGGCTCAATTGGATATTCTCCTGATAAAAATGACTTTGATGGATTAGAACTCAAAGCATATAACTGGAAAGTGTCTCTTTTAGATGTAAAAAAAGTTCAATCCAGTTTTTTTGAGAATACAGATATTTTTCCAAAAGGTACAGTGAAATTTGATAATGCTCTTTTGATGAAAGATATAGAACACGAATGGATTGGATTGAAAAAAATTAAAACCGCTAACATAATATAACAAAACATAATTGCTCAGCTTCACAAAGTTCGAAAAAGCGTAAATGGTAGTGTTTTGTCGTAATAAAATGAAAACAAAATGTATCAAGAATAACTTTTTTTAGACGACAATCTTATTCTTCATAAACTTCTCCTAAAACCGAAGCAAATCGAATTGACGGATTTTGATTAAAAAAATGTCTAAATTCACAACGAGTAGTATTTAAAATAAAAACTAATTCAAATATGAGTTCTTTTTTAAAACGGACAACAAATATTAATTTGATTGTAATATTGTTAACTATAACAATATCAAGTGCACAAGAAAAAATAATACTACCAATTAAAGAAACAGACTTTAAAATTGGTAGAGAAAATAGAAATAAATTAATAGATACATACGAAGATGCATTAAAAATAGGTTTGGATAAAGAAACTAAAAACCCAAAAATATTCTATAAAAATAATGCAGTGTATTTATTTGATGTCGGTGGAGGTTGTTTTGGTGCTGTTTCAAGTGAAATATCCATTGAGTTATGTGATAATCTGGTAAGTATAAACTGGATAGAACCCCAAGAACCCTGCCCAGAAGTCGGAGAAGAAATGGCTTACTATGGGAAAATCATTATTTCTAAAAAAGAATTTCCTAATTATAGAAGATTTAAATTTAAATATTACTGGGAAGACTAAAATAAAAATTGATGAACTATATAATATTAGATTTAGAAGCAACCTGTTGGAAAGACAGGGATATAAATAAACAGAACGAAATTATAGAAATTGGTGCCCTGAAAATAAATAATGAAAGCAATGTTGAAAGTGAGTTTTCAGAGTTTATTAAACCAAAACTAAATCCTGAACTTTCAGATTTTTGTAAAGAGCTTACAACGATTGAACAATCTGATATAGATTCAGCAGAAACTTATGACATTGTAATTAGTAAATTTAAAGAGTGGATTGATTTAAATCAAGAATTTGTTTTGTGCAGTTGGGGTTTTTATGACAAAAAACAATTTGCCAAGGATTGTGATTTGCATAGACTTGATAAGAGTTGGTTGACAAATCATATCAGTCTAAAACACCAATATGCAGATATCAAAAGTATAAGCAAACCACTAGGAATGGGTGGAGCATTAAAAAAAGAAGGGCTAAAACTAGATGGCACACATCATAGAGGAATTGATGATGCCAGGAATATTGCAAAAATATTTAAGGCAAATTTTTATGATTGGAAAATAAAAAACAAAGTATAATAACACTGTATGTATCCTATAAAAACATAGTCGTCTGTCGGTAGATAAACTTCATATAATCAACATTATGTAGGAGTTAATGAAGCTTCTCTTACTCGATTTTCTTAAAACTTTTCAATGAAAAAAGAATATTATTTTATTACATTAATTATGGTGACTGAAATCATGTCATCTTGTAAAAAGCAAGATGTATTAAAATCAGACTGGCTAAACGAATATAACGTTGTATGGGATACTCAAAGTAAAAATTCTAGTGAATCAATGCCGTATGGAGGAGGAGATATTGGTTTAAATGTTTGGGTAGAGGACGGTGATATATTTTTTTATATTGACAGAAGTGGTAATATTGATGAAAATGATCAACAAAGAAAAAGTGGACGAATAAGGGTTCATCTATCACCAAACTCTTTCAAGGAATCTGATAACCATTCTATATTTGAACAGAAGTTAGACTTAAAAACTGGTGCTGTAAAACACATTTTTACACTTAGCGTTGTACAGTTGTTTTTTAAAATTTGGAGATGACAATTTACAATATTCAACAGAGTTTGATTATTAAAATAAGCAGGTTTGGTTAATATTTTGGGTTTGAAATTTGATTTGAAGTTTGTAGCTAAAAAACTGTAGACAATTAATTCCAGAGGTGGTCATTAAACAGTTTTTACATTGTTTTTGATATGTGTGATCATCTGTGACCGTTTTGAAAGATTCTCCAAAAGAGATTTATCAACGACTTGAACATATTCTTTCATATTCTTTTCAAAACTCATCAATAACACAAAATATTTCGGTAATTTTAGAGTAGAATACCATAGATAGGTTTTTTAGAGTAAAAAGTTGAAATTCAATTATTTAGTTTACGGAAAAACCTGTCTTTTTTTATGTGAAAAAACTACTAAATATTAATCGAGTTAGGTTGTTAAAACACTTAATCAGTAAAAGATAAAAAATGAAAAAAAACAATTTTATTACTAGGAGTGATTGAAATCATTCTTAGTACAAATTCTCAAGAAAACAAAATTGAGGCTAACAGAAATGTTGGAATCAAAACAACAAACCTTTATCAAAATTAGAAATAAAAGACGATATCTCATTTCTGAGAAATGAGAATTTTATATGTTAACAATTTCAGTTTATATGATTTTAAAATACGATTTATGAACAAGTCAACAGCAATAATACTTATTGTATTCATTATAATTATTACCCTTCCTATATTTTTTATTACTATTCCTATTTTATTCTATATGTATAATTCACTTGTAAAAAAGAACAACCATGTAGAGTTTGCATATAGTAGTATAGATGTAATGTTAAAGAAAAGAAGTGATTTAATTCCAAACGTTGTATCTAGTGTTGATAAAATTATGACTCATGAAAAAGAGCTATTTGAGCGTATTACAAGATTAAGATCAGATATTCAGGAAAACCATGATGACAAAGAGAAAAGATTTTCTCTTGAAAATGAGATGAGTCAATTACTCGGACAGATAAAACTAACTATGGAGAATTATCCAGAGATAAAGTCTAATGAAAATATGATGCATTTACAAAGAACTTTGAACGAGGTTGAAGAGCAAATTGGAGCTTCTAGGAGATCGTATAATAGTTCGGTGATTAGTTTTAATAATAGTATTCAAACAATTCCTACAAATATTGTAGCTGCACTTTCAGAACATAAGCCAAAGACTTATTTTGAAGCACTAGAAGCAGAGAAGATTAATCCATCAGTTAAAAATTTATTTGGAACATGATAGATAATGAAACACGACTTTTTCTTAGAGAAACAGCCATTAAACTGGAAAAAGAAAGAAACAAGTTGAAGTCTTTGAATACATTATATAATGTTTTTGTCCGTCCATTGATTTTTTTTACCAATGTAGTCACTATGATTGTGCTATTTTTTGGATTAATATTTCCGCCTATGTTATTATGGCTTCTATTGAGTCTAGGGGTGTATTACGGATTGAAATCTATCAATAAACCCCATATATTATATGTTAATCATGTTAAAAACAAAATTCTGCCAGACATTTTCAAAAAGATCAACCCTAATTTCAAATATGACCCTTATGGTTTTGATATTGATGTCTTAAAAATGAGTGGTATTTTTACTAAATCTTTCTTCAATAATCACACATATATTGAAGGAGAGGATCTAGTGTCTGGAACTATTGATGGAGTGAAGATTCTGTTCAATGAGATAAAATTCTATAGAAAACAAGTAAATTATTGGAAGACCTTCTGGAGTTTTGTTCTAACTATTGTTTTGATACCTATTTATATAATATCGAGCATTATTAATTCTTTTCAAGGAGATGATGGTAATAGAGATGATTTTTCTAATAGTGAAAGTGGATCAGGAATCCCATTTTTTGATGTTATCCGAGAAGAGAAAAACTTTTATAAAGGCCTTTTTATGTATGCAGATTTTCATAAAAATTTCTCTGGACAAGTTTTTATGTTTCCAAGGAAAATGGATAGCATGAGTGACAAACTACAAGGGACTAATTTTAAAGAAATTAAGATTGAAAATATTGAACTGGACAAAGTTTATAAAATTTATTGTACTAATGAACAAATGGGGTATTATGTGTTGTCTCCAACAATTATAGAGGCAATACAGGATATAATTAATATAGAAAAAGTGTTTCCCGTTATTACATTTATCTCAGGAAAAATGTTTATGACCATCCCTTGGGATAAAGACTATTTTTCGGTAAATCTTAATGATAAGGTAATAAGTGGGAAGTATTTTATGAAATATATCAACGAAATCAATTCTTTCCATAAAATAATAAAACATTTTAGCCTTGATCAAAGGATATGGACTAAGGAATGAATAATCAAAAAAATATTAGAGTAAATTAATCTAAATAGCAATTAGAAGAAGTCATTTTGTACGGGGTATTTTTTTTTGATATTTTTATTAATGCTCAAATTACTTTTTTTAAGCTTAATCTATTGTCCAAATAAATGTAGTAACTCCAGTTTATAAAAGATTATTCTTGAACCCATTTAAACTTTTTTTAACTCGCTATAAAAATGCTTTTTGTACCTATTTTTCGTCTTTCTCTTATATCATAGTGCTGTGAAGAAATGCAAAAAAAACACTTCGATTGATTAAAAAATGCTGTTTTCGCAGAATCAAAAGTTGCATTTGTTTTGCAAAAAATAAATTAGGAGTAGCTTTAACTAAAAACTATTAAATCTAAACAGCTGACATTTTTCTGGTACTTTAAAAAGAACCTTTATATCATCGTATTCTATGAGCTTTTTTGCTAATAGATATTTTGAAATATATTCTGATCTCTTTTCAATGATCTATTGATTATTATATTAATAATCATCATCTTTTATCATCTGATGAGAAATATTGAATAAATAGATGATACTACCTTTTTTATATTGTTTAAAAGATTAGTTTATTCGTATTACTCTATCACCATAAATTTCTTGTATACTTCTATAAATTGTTCTCCAGCATATGTTGCCAATCGTGGAGATCTAAAACAAAGACGGGAGCTAACATTTGAACCAGAACTCCAGTCATCGTAGTTACAGTAGCGAAATCCCGAAGAACTCATTTTAAACCAAGGAAAATATTTATACTCATTTAAATTATCCCAATCAGGAGTATATCCTTGATTTAAAGATTTAGATATTAATTCGGCTATATATTGATATTTAAAATGTTCAGGGATATTAGCAAACATCATATCTAGTTCTTTTTGAGTGATATTGTTATCTCTCAATACATCATCTACAGTTTTGATACGTTCTGTTATTTTTTTGCCTTTGTCTGATGCGTTTTTGTGAGCCATTGATACTGCTTCTTTTTTAATTTCTAATGTTTCCATAGTTTGATTTGAGATATTGATTTTTTTAATGTATTGTATAACGTTGTTTATAGCATTTGTTTTTGTCTCTTTCTAATTGTTCAGAGAAATATTGACCAAGTCGAAAAGCTTCTTCATTTTTTTGAAATGATATCCAAACTTTTACATATCCAGACTTTGTTATTTTCTGACGAATTAATTCGGTACCATGAACAGCACAAATCGATGCTATAGTTGAATCAAAGTGTCGTTTTTTAACTCTAATTTTAATCGTATTCATAATTTTTAATATTTAATTTCTCTTAAAAGGTTATCAATTTGATTTTCGGATCTCTTAGTATTTAGTAGAATCCCTGTGTAATCTTTTGGGATGTTAAAAAGTTCATCGTTAATTTTCATTTGTGCCTTTACAAGTTCATCACGTGTGAACGTTTTTTCTTCAGTTATTATTATAGCGGTCATATGTATTAGATTTTAAGGGTTAATGTATTTGATTATATCATTTTTTGAATTCTTTTATATATTGTTATATGTTCAATAAGAGTGTTATTACTGTCAATTTATTTGATCACATTTAGAAATTCGTTTCTTTTAACCATTTATTTGCCTCATATATAATTTGCTTTCATCGTATCTACGTAAAAAAGTGTTTAGCGGTTTTCTAAAGTTTATAATTATTTAAATTCATCAAAAAAACTTACTAATGATAGACTAGTGGAGAATCAAGATTATCGAAAATTGGTGAGGGGCTGAACAACGCAATGTTGAAGGAATTGAAGATTATTTCAATATTTACATATCAAAATTTTTAGTTCAGATTCTACAGCATTTAATATATTTTTTAATTTTCTCTTTTCAGACTTACATTTAGTATTTAATATATCATCTTTAATTCGATAAATAAATGATTTGCAATACCTGATTCTATTTGTAATAGGTAGTTTAGAAATTACGTTTTTGTATAGTGGATCCAGATGAACCAATGAACTTGTAGATTTTTGGCCAAATAAAGACATTTAGGTTAATTTTATCACGTTATAAAAAGGTTTTAAAATTAAACACTGACTGTTTTATAAACGTCAAATTTCATTCCGAAGTCTTACTGAAATAGTTAAAATATTGCTAATAATTCTCGTTTTTTTTATGTCATCGTGCCATTGTGAAGTTCAAAAATTACTACGTTCATTATAAAGTTAAAAATCAATAAAAACTATTATATTAAAATGAATGAAATGATAAGAGATAGATGTGTAGTAATGGTAAATATTCTATTTTACTTTTTTATTCCAAAAACCATGAACAATTTGACCAAGAAAGCTTTTAGAAAGTTGTTCTTCACCTTCGAACCCTAGTTCAATTGTACCACTATCCTCTGGGACATAATTTGTTTTAAAAATATAATCCCATAAACTTAGACTAAGACCAAAGTTTACTCCAAATCTACCTTCTGGTAATTCATATGAATGATGATACAAATGCATTACGGGGTTATTGATAAGATATTTAAGAGGACCCCATGTAATTTTTATATTAGAATGATTGAAATGCCCGATAGTAATTGCTAAAAAATGTATGATATAGGCTTGTTCAGGTTCAAATCCACCTAAAATCATGACCGCAAATGTTTTTAACGGTTTGTAAAGGATATTTTCCATCCAATGGTAACGTAAATGTGCAGCAAATCCCATCTCTTTTGTGCTATGATGAACTTGATGATATCTCCATAAAAATGTGTATTTATGTAATAAAATATGAGTGAACCATTGTACAAAATCTAATATTATAAAGAAAATAAATAATTGGATCCATGATGGCCAATTTGATATTTCTATAATCGTCAAACTTTGAGAGGTAATATGAATATTAGTGAACAGAACTTCAAGTAGTTTATAAAAACCACTTATGGCTATTGAAAAAATAAAGAAATTGAAAAACATATAAAAACCATCAATCCAAAAGTCTTTTCTGAATGTTGATTGATTTTTTCTCCAGGGAAATAGTATTTCTAATGTCCAGATTAGAAGTGATATGATAATAACCCCCCAGAAATAATTTGTATACCAAGGAACCTCAAAAAGTATTGAATTCCAAGTCCACTGTATTGTTCCTAAAAATGCATCAATAAATACATTTACATACTTATCCATAAAAACCTTTTTGCTTTACAAAGATACTAATATCCTATTTTGAAGCTTGTGACAAATGTTACCGTTTTGTATAGGTTAATTATGATTTTTTTAAACAATTTAAAATATTAGAGTAACCTAAATCATATTTTTAGATAGAAAAAGCTCGAACCTCCTCAATGTGATAGCTTCTAAAAGCACTGACTGATCTGATGCAAAGATTAAAAGATTAAAAGATAATGAATTAACAGTAAGTTTATTAGTAAGAATTAATGTTAAATTGTTATTTTAATACCATTTTCGTTTCTAAAACGTTATTTTTAGAAGACTTAACCTAGATCGCCCTTTTTTGAGCTTATATATAACGATTTTATTATCATTTGAAGAAGTACCTACTAATTCTATACTCCAAAACGTAATTGGTGTATTCTTAACAGCTACAATTGTTTCCATTTGTATTTATTATGTATTTCGATATTTGGAGTCAATTTATGTGAAATATAATAAGAAACCTTATTTTATTCATTTTTATCCTACCCTTAAAAAGTTACCTAATAATCTTCAAGCATTTCTTGATGAGAATAATTTTTATATTTCTTTAAGTAAAAAACGAAAACGTTATTTTGCTCATAGAGTATTTAGGTTTCTAGAAAAGACACATTTTGTGGGAAGAGAAGGATTGGTGGTTGATGATTTCATGCGTATGCAGATAGCTATAATGGTTATACAACTTACTTTTGGTATGCGGCATTATTTATTAGAATATCTAAACACTATTGTATTATACCCAACATCGTTTTATTCAATTCTAAACAAAACCGAAAATATTGGCGAATTTAATCCTAGATCTAAAGCATTGGCCCTATCATGGAAAGATTTTCAAAAAGGGAATATGCATCAGGATAAAGGAAAAAGTCTAGGGATTCACGAAATTACCCATGTGATACATTATAATTCTATTAAAAACAATAATATTAGTTGTGAAATTTTTTATGATACTTTTTTAGAATTAGAACAATATTTGGGTAATGAAGAAATAAGAAAAAATATCGTAGATACCCAAATATTAAGGGATTATGCATATACCGATAAATTTGAATTTATAGCTGTTCTGGTAGAGGTTTTTATGGAATCTCCTATAGAATTGAAAGAAAAATTCCCTAAGATTTATTACTATGTAGTACAAATGCTAAATTTTAAGTATTTTGAGAAATAGTTAGGTGGATGATTCTTGAGAAACGAGTATATTTATCCAATTAAAACTGTTAACAATATATAGTAATACCTATGGAAGAATTTAAACAAATACTCCCCGTTAGTGCACTTAGTGATGATAAAAGGGTTGCATTTTATAAAAAAACGTATACTCATCTAGCTATGGCAGTTCTACTTTTTATTATTGTAGAATGGGTGTTTTTTCAAATAGAACCTATTGTAAATTTTGCATTTTCACTAACGCAAGGCTGGAGATGGTTTATTGTGCTTGGTGGTTTTATGTTAATAACGAATTATGCAGAAAAAATGGCACATAAGAACCATAATATTAATCAACAGTATTTAGGTTTATTATTGTATGTAGTTGCAGAGGCATTTATTTTTATCCCGCTTATTGGTATTGCAATGATGATTTCAGAAAGTGGAGGGGCTAATATTCTTAATCAGGCAGCAATTTTAACACTATCCTTATTTACAGGACTTTCTGCTGTAGTTTTAGTTACCAAAAAAGACTTCTCGTTCTTAAAATCGATGCTAACTATAGGTTTTTTTATCGCTTTAGGGTTAATTGTCGCCGGATTGATATTTGGATTTAACCTCGGGCTTTGGTTTAGTGTTGGGATGGTTATACTGGCATCTGGGTCTATTCTTTATCAGACCTCAAATATGGTACATAAATATTCTGAAGACCAATATGTAGGAGCTTCACTAGGGTTATTTGCTTCACTAATGTTGTTATTCTGGTATATTTTAAGTATTCTATCAAGAGAATAAACATAAAAAATAAAGAGGGTATTTGATTTTTCAAACACCCTCTACTTAAAAAGTTATTTAATCCTGAGTTATTAGTTCTTCATTAGTCTTATCGTTCTAGATGTATTTTTACCAGTCAATTTGATAAAATACAATCCTTTCCTTATATGTAAATCTTCTAATACTAACTTTTTGTCACTATTATTAATGGTTTTTGAAACATAAGATTTCCCGTTCAAACCATATAACTCCAGCGTATCAAAATCATGGTTATCTTTTAATGTAAGTGTTACACTGGAAGTAAAAGGGTTAGGGTAAACTTCAATCTCTTTTGTGTCAGGTATTGCTGTCCTCCTTCCTGATACATAGGTAATCTGTAATTGTGGGGCTGTTGCTGAATTTTCTTTTGAGGCAAAAGCAATATCGTTTCCTCTGGTTTGGGTTATAATCAAACTTATTTTACCATCATTGGTTAATGCATTGGTCTCCAGATTCCATGTGTATGTAGTTCCTATTGAATAATTAGAATTCAAACTACCAATAACAGCCGTAGATGTTGGTTTATTACTATTTGATATGTTATTCTCTGTCCAGTTATTAGTATTGCCTAATCCTATATTAACTATACCATTTCCTCTATCTCCTATGCATTTTAATTTTAGTTTTGCACTTATAATGCTTCCAGATATAGTACTCAAATCATATTTAAGATAACCTAATCGATTATCTTTTTCAACTCTTATTAACGTATTATTATTTCTTGTTGATCCTTGTAAATATGCATCTTGTATTGGTGATAAAGTAACGGTGACCTCCTCATCTGGATCTGTAACATTTACAGTACTTGTATCTGTTTTACTACCATCTATAGTAGTTACAGTAATGATAGCTGTTCCTCTTGCTATTGCAGAGACAATACCTGAATCACTAACGGTAGCTACAGAGGTGTTACTAGAACTCCAAGTAACCGATTTGTTTGTTGCATTATTGGGGGATACTGATGCATTTAGGTTTGTTGTGTTTTCTACATTTAGGTTTATAGATTCTGGTGATAATGATACCCCAGTAACAGCTACTTGCGACGGTTCTCCGTCTCCATCAGGACCGTATAACTTAAAATTATCAATCCTTAGATGGCCTGTTTCTCGAATAGTGTTTGATCCGCCGTTATAATAATTAAACCAATAAGCAAATACTTTTAACTCATCAGTTCTTCTAAAGTTTATATTGGTATATTGATTAGCCAGTTGACCATTTACCCAAACACGCAATATACCATTGTTCTGACCTGGTGTATTTAGTTTTATATATTGTTTTACATCATACCATTCATTAAACTGCATATCTCCTTTATTACCCCAATTTAAACCAGAACCCCAGGTTTTTGTACTGGCATGTGGTTGAGACCTAGGGTTAGATACATCATACGGAAAAGGATTACAATTTCTATAGTTGTTACTACCAGGACAATTAGGGGCATCATAATTTGTATAAGTATGATATACATACCATCTGTTTGTTGTATATGGCTGATTATCACAATTTATAGTCCCTCTTGCGGACCATCCAGCTTTTCCATAACCGGGTCTGTTTCCCCATCCGGCTCTATCATAGGTCCCTGAAAAACCAGGTGCTTTCCCTCCATATTCCCTCATGTCACTATCATATTTTACGCTATACTCAGCATATACTTCTTCTGGCTCAAAACCAAGTTTTTCTTTAAACAAGTATTTTATAGAACCTCCGTGGTGCGTGTTTTTCACGACGGAAACTTCTACACATCCATTTCCATCAACCCCTCCATTAGGGATATGCCTGAAATTTTGTTCTGCGCTCATATCGTAGTTGTTTTTCCAATTAGAAGAACTAAAACTATCCTTCCAGTATAGTTGAGCTTGAATGGTGATTGGAAAAAAAATTAATAAAACATAACTTAAGTTTAACGATTTTTTCATTTTTTTAATAGGTTTTAAGGTTTAGTAGGCATCAACGTTTATTTTATTCTTTTATTGTGTTAAAAAGGTAATTAAACTAGAATTATACTATTATAATTTGTTGAAACCTAAAACGGACTCTAAATTCAGTTTTAAAATAGTTATACAACTATATGTAAGTTACTTAAAATTAAGGTGTTATAAAAATATACAACCGTATGATGAGTCAGTTTTGGTAAACTCAAGGCGTAAAATTTCAGAATAGCCATAATATGGCTTCATTTTAGAAAGCAAAAACTGTAGAAAAAAAGAATTCGTAGTATGATTTTGTGATTGAATTGATATTAGATAGTCTTTATAAATTATAAACTCAGACTATCGTCTCTTTTTTTATAATTGATTTAAATATTGTTTTTGCATGTATTCTAGAGTTCTCTATAAACCATACATGAGTATCCATACCACCACATATAACTCCTGCCAAGTATAAATTTTTAATATTCGTTTCCATAGTTTTTTCATTATACTGAGGATATAATTTTTGATCATCAGAAAGTTTAATTCCAATTTTTTTAAGAAAATCAAAATTAGGTTTATATCCTGTTAATGCGAGTACATAATCATTTTCAAGACTAAATTTACCTTCTAAGGTTTCTATATTGATTTTATGAGGTAGTATTTCTTTAACCGTAACATTATAATATACTTTTATACTGCCTTCTATAATGCGATTTTCTATATCTGGTCTTACCCAGTATTTTACCCGCCTCCCAATTTCTGGGCCTCGAACTAACATGGTAACTTCAGCGCCTTTTCTATAACATTCTAAAGCAGCATCTACTGCAGAATTACTAGCTCCAATAACAGCTAATCTTTGTTTAGCAAAAAAATGAGGGTCTTTATAATAGTGAGACACTTTTGATAAATTTTCTCCAGGTACATCTATTGTGTTTGGAAGGTCATAAAACCCAGTAGCAATAATTATATGAAGCGCAGTATAGTCTCCTTTATCTGTCTTGATATGAAATATGTTTCCTTTTTTGGATACAGAACTTACTTTTTCGAATAAATTAATGTTTAGGTCATTAGAAGTCACAATCCTGCGATAGTATTCCAGAGCTTCATTTCGTTTTGGTTTTGCCTCATTACTAATAAAAGGAATATTATCGATTTCAAGTTTTTCTGATGAGGAAAAAAATTGCATGTTGATTGGATAATTATATAATGAATTGGTGATTGTACCTTTTTCGATAATACAATAATCAAGTCCTCTATTCTTGGCCTCAAGACCACAGGCAATGCCAATGGGGCCACCACCAACAATTATTACATCTATATGTTTCATTAAAATGAAGGTTGAAAAGATTTATTACTCTTGTAAAACTAATGAATTTTGCACGTTCTAAAACTAAAAAAGGCAAGCTTCTATGATGAAACTTACCTTTTTATAATTTAGTAACTAACTACTTATTTAATTACTATTTTTTTTACGATATTTTTTTTGGCTACATTTATATTTAAAAAATAGTTTCCACTGGATAGAGAAGCCGTATTTAAAATAATATCTTCCTGGTTTCTAAAATCATTTACTGAGATAACCATACCATCCCTATCTATAACCTTGATTACTGTAGGAGTGTTGCTTTCTATATTGTTAATTTTTATTTTAATTCTTTTTTTAGAAGGGTTGGGAAATACTATTACACTAATTTTTTTTGCATTTGTTTCTTTAATAGAAGGGCTAATTGGTTTTTTTTTACCTTCTTCAATAGTAAAGAATTTGTTCACTTTTAAATTTTTAAAAGTATCCACATTTCCTGAAGGCCAATAAATAGTTAGTTTATCAATTTTGGAAGCTTTGCCTAACCCAAAATGAGCTCGCAAGCTATTATGTCCCATAAAAGTATTAGATGCCGAAATTTCTCTTCTCTGAGTTACGATCTTATCTTTAATTCTTGTAGTCAGTTCTAATCTTGCACCTAATCCTGCTTTGTTTGAAGGATTACCTATAAGTTTAATATTCGTAAAATGATTTTTAATAGTTAAATCATTTCTAAAAAGTCCTTTTATACCTTGACCAACAACAAAAAAATCCAAATCCCCATCATTATCATAATCTCCTACCGTGGTTCCTGTTGAGTTTCCAGAGGTTATAATATTAATAAGATCAGAATTACTCTCGATAAATGTTCCATCACCATTGTTTATAAAGTATCCACTGCCATTTTCACTTGAGGCAGTAACAATCACATCCAGGTCACTATCATTATCAAAGTCGCCCCAGGTATTAGATAAGTTTTGATGGTTAGAAGCTGTAAATGGAGTCTCAATACTTATATAATTACCTGAATCATTTCTATAAAATTTGTTTTTTACACCCGAATAGTTGGTAAGACAAATATCGAGATCCCCATCATTATCAAAATCAATTGCATTATAGCACTGACCATCCTGTGGATCTTCGGCAAATGCAAGTATTGTATTGGTTGTTTTTTCGAATCCTTCGTTACCAGTTTCTATTTGTAAATTTTTATACAAAAAATCAGGTTTAGTACCAGTAGGTCCAGCAGCTGGGCCACTGGCAATGAATAAATCGGTATCTCCATCTTGATCATAATCGATCCAATTTGATACTGTATACGCTGCTTTTTCTGTTAAAAATTCATACGATTCAGTTACTTCTGTAAAGGTGCCATCACTATTTCCTCGATATAAACGATTAGGGAAATGATTTTCTCCCAAAAACAAATCTGCAAAAGTGAGAATGAAATCGACATAACTGTCATTGTTGTAATCGCACCATTGTACACTCCATGTTGCAGAATTAATAGTGTTAAGAATAGAATTTACTTCAGAAAATTGACCTTTTCCATCATTAGCATAAATTCTAGTTTGTAGCGTAGATGGAGTTGTAAATCTTGAATAAATAAGGTCTAGATCTCCATCATTTTCATAATCTGCCCAACTAGCACTGTTCAATGATGTAGCATCAGGAATACCTGCACTGCTTTCTGCAATTTCGAATTTTCCGTTTCCTAGATTTTTATAAATGCTTCCTGCATAGAATAAATCGAGATTGCCATCATTATTAATATCTGTCCATGAAGTTCCAAAGTAAGTGCCTTTAATAGTTGGTTCAGAAACTATAGGATTAATACTATCTTTTACTAGTGTGAATTTTTGTGCAGTAACAATTCCTGTTAGACTACAAAA
Organism: uncultured Aquimarina sp.; assembly: GCA_947498785.1. Classification (GTDB taxonomy): domain Bacteria; phylum Bacteroidota; class Bacteroidia; order Flavobacteriales; family Flavobacteriaceae; genus Aquimarina. Next base: position 17,651 of record CANMLS010000016.1, read on the forward strand.
AATAAAAAAAAATAAAGTTCTCATAAGCTCGAAGATTTTAAGAGTTATAAGAATAAAGTTCAGTAAAGAGGTATTGAAACTGGTTAAGAATTATAATTTCTTACCTTTTTAGTCATTTTGAACTTCAAATTTTTTTCTTTTATATTCTGAAGGAGTGCAATTAAATTTATTTTTAAAAGCAGTGTTAAACGTAGCTTTATTGTTAAATCCAACATCATAATAAATAGTTTTTATACTCACTTCAGAATTTTCAAGAAGTAATTTTTTGGCTTCTTCTAATCGATATTCATTGATAAACTGATTGAAGTTTTTTCTAGATTTTTCATTAATAAGTTTCGAAAGAACATGACTAGAAAAACCGATTTCATCAGCTAATTGAACTAGTCGTAAATCATTATTTAGATACGGCTTATTTGTTTTAATATAGGATAATAAATGAGTGTAGAATTCATCTTTTGTAGTTTCAGTAAGTTTAGAATGTTGTTCTTCTGTTAGGAATAATTTTGATAATAATTCTCCATTAAAGATTGATGGTTCTTTGTATACCATATAACCAATACCATAAACGGCAATGGTCATAGAAAAAGAAATTGCATAATCCCAATGAATATTAAAGAATGAAAATTTTACTAAAACATAGTAACTAACATAAGCTATAATAAAGATCAGAAATAAATGAATAAGAAAAGTAGCCCATTTTTTTCTAATGATTTCATATTGATGTTTTTGCTCATTTTTTTGGAAGGTAATAAAATCTTTTATGATGATGAGGTAAATTAATAATGACAATGCCGCTAACCACGGAGATCGAATTGATTTAAAAATATAAAGAGAAAAACTGTCTTTGTAATTTTCAAAATTTTGGAAACCACTTGAAACAATAAGAAAATATGCATTAATGATAAAAGATAAAACTGTCGGGACAAAATGATACCATTTTACCTTGAATAAGTTTTGATAAAATTTTGTGATATACATATATAATAATGGACCAAAAGTAAGATACCAACTAGAATCAAAGAAATAAAAATAGGGATATATAGAAGAATAATTCGTCCAGAAAAAAACATATTGTAATAGAATAAATGAAAACCCCATAATTAATAAAATTATAGGGAGATTATTAATTCTGGCATTTTTGTGAATACTGAGAACAATACTTAAAAAGAATCCCATAGCACTTACGATTAGGAAAATTGAAGTCCATGTATCAAAAGATGGAATTGGATTCTGCTCCATTGTTGTTATCTAGATATTCGTAATCTCCTTCAATTCTGTGATGGTTTGAATTGGATCTTCACTTTTAAAAACAAAACTACCCGCAACTAATACATCTGCTCCAGCTTCTACTAATTGTTTTGCATTTTTATTGGTTACACCTCCATCAATTTCTATGAGAGTGTTGGCATTGTTTTTTACAATAATCTCTCGTAATTTTTGAACCTTCTTATACGTATTTTCAATAAAAGATTGTCCTCCAAATCCGGGGTTTACACTCATGATACATACCAAATCAATATCATTTATCACATCTTCCAATAAATTTACATTGGTATGAGGGTTTATGGCTACACCTGCTTTCATTCCTTCGGCTTTAATAGCTTGCAATGTTCTGTGTAAATGGGTACAAGCTTCATAATGTACCGTAAGGATATTGCTTCCCAAATTAGCAAATGTTTTGATATACCTATCTGGGTCTATAATCATTAAATGTACATCAATGGTCTTGTTGGCGTGTTTTACAATATCCCTTAAAACGGGCATGCCAAAAGAAATATTAGGTACAAAAACACCATCCATGATGTCTATATGAAACCAATCAGCTTCACTTTTGTTAATCATTTCTACATCGCGTTGTAAATTTGCAAAGTCTGCAGCCAATACCGAAGGGGCAATTCTTTTTAAAGACATAAAGTTGTGTTGTTTGAGGCAAAAATACCACTTAAGTTTTAAATAATATACTAACCAAGCTTCATAAATTTTTGAACGAGATAAGAGATACTTTTATAATGTTCTGGGTTATTTGTTTTTTCTTTTTGTAAAAATAATTGTAGTTCTTCTTTGCCCGAATCGTTTGATATTACTGTGAATGAAGAATGATATTCTGTAAAAGAAACTTTCTTTGTTTTTTTATCCAACATTTTAATAATATTATAGTGTCTAGAGTCTTTTTTGATTTTTTCAAACATCATTTTAACTATTTCTTCTTTACCTTCCAGAATTTGAAAGAAATTGCCTTCAGAATAGATAAGTATACCCGTAATATTTATAGAGTTATTGTGCAAACGGACAAAATCCATAAGTTTTGCTATATCAGAATTTGATATATTAGGATTAACTGTACTGACATAACTAATAATGTATTTCGTAGTATATTTCATGATTAACTGATTAATAGAGAAGTAGTTAATTAAAGATACAATTTTTGGAATAACTTCACTACTAAATTAATTTTTTATAAAAAAGTACACTTATGGATATCTTTAAAGTACTAAAATACCCTGTTCTGTATTTTGGTATGAGTTTGTCAATGGTAATGAATTTAAAAATTTTAGCTTTTGAATATGCTTTGCAGGACTTTTTTATCAAAAAATCACATTTTTATGTTAAAATGAAAAAGGTTTGAACCACTTCTTATAGAAAATCAGAGAAATTTGCCCGAATTTTAAATCTAAACTTTTGTTTTTAAACAAAATAATGATAGTTCTAAACAAGAAACTGTTCAAATGAATGAAATTAGAAAGTTTATTGAAAATATTGAACCGATGAGTGATTCTGATTGGCAATTTTTCTCTTCCAAATTACAGAAAGTAAAACTTAAAAAGAATTCACTCTTATTGAAAATAGGAGAGGTTGAAGATCACTTGTGCTTTATGAGAAAAGGAGTAGTGAGGTTTTATGTTCCAAGAGAAGATCACGATTTAACTTTTGGTTTTTTATTCGAAAATGAATTTGTTACTGCTTATGATTCATTTTTAATGCGAACTCCTTCTGAATATCAAATCGAAACCTTATCAGAAACCATTTTATGGAAAATTACTCATAGAGATCTTGAGAAGGTTTATGAAAAAACGGATTGTGGAAACATTATTGGAAGAAAAATGGCTGAAAATATGTTTTTGATAAAATCGAAAAGAGAACTTTCTTTATTAAGTAAAACAGCAGAAGAACGATATTTGGACTTATTCACTGATAGACCAAAATTATTACAACAAATTCCATTAAAATATATAGCCTCCTATATAGGTGTTACTCCTCAAGCATTAAGTAGAATAAGAAGCCGCATTACTTAACTTAGGTTCATTGTTTTTACGTAGTAGATTTCTGAATTTTACATTTCAATAATTTAGAAAAATATGAAACCATTAGTTGTTCTGTTATTAAGTTTTATAGTATCAGTTTTTATACTTAAAATTCTCAAAAAAGAATATGAATTTACATTGTCAGGAAGAATTTCAATGTCTATTATGTTAGTATTTACAGCTATTGGGCATTTTGTTTTTACCAAAGGAATGTCAATTATGATACCCAAATTTATTCCTTTCAAAGAAGCTCTTGTTTATTTTACAGGGATGTTTGAGATTTTATTAGCTGTAGGTCTTCTAATCCCCAAATTTAAAAACATATTTGGGTGGATGCTTATTATTTTTCTTGTGTTAATGCTACCTGCTAATATTTATGCATCTATAAATAATGTGAACTATCAAAAAGGAACATATGATGGAAACGGTCTCACCTATTTGTGGTTTAGAATTCCTGCTCAATTATTTTTTATCGGTTGGACTTATATTTGTACCATTCGATTTTAATCACGATATAAAAAACCAATCTCTCTCTGGTATCAAAAAATAAGAAAAGTGATGCTGTAAATAAATATATCCTCTCAAAAACAACTTATTTTTTGCGTCACTTTTTTGAAATGCTTAATTTACACTATGCTGTTGTAAAAAAATATTTCATCCTATTTCATTGTTTTGATAAAACGAACCTTTTTTGATTCTATAAGATGTAATGATCTCTTTTTAAGTGTTTTATGGTGGAGTAGGGAATGAGGTCAAAAATGAAATTAAAATTCAAGATGACACTTTACCTTATATGACATAAGGTAAAACCATAAGTATTTGTTAGTCAGTAACTTAATTTTGTTTTTTTTCTTAAAAAAATGATAATCTTTTTTATATTTGATAGGTACTAAATAACCTTTAAAATATAAACTGTTGGGACGAAATATTCTTTTTTATACCCCCAGAAAAAAAGAGTGTATTGGGTTTGTGATTATAAATGTGTTATGTAGAATTAAGTATTCATGGTTTTTTACATCTAAGTTTTAAAATTTATGAATTTATAGTAAAACCTAAAATCTAAATACTTAAGTAAGCATATGAATGAGTCATAATTAACTTCAAACATACTTTTATTTTATTGCTAGAGTGTTAACTGAAGATGCTTTGATATAGATATAAACTGTTTTATATCGAGATAGATAGTATCTATTTGTTTTTAAGTATTATTTAGTGATGTGATTATAGCAATAGGTTCTTTTTTGATTGTTGTAAAAGGTTTTTGGATACCCGTTTTTGTTAACCTGATATCTTGATATAGAAATATTTTTATTGTATTGAGTAGAAAATTGGGATAGATATATTTCGATTTGGTGACATATCTGGTATTTTTTTATGGAGAAATGATGTATATTTTTTTGATCAATTGAAGTGTTTTTGCACTTCATACTAGTGTCATGATGTAGAAAAAGACAAATATCGAGCGCAAGAAAGTATTATAACGAATTTTAAAAAAGTTTATATCACTTCTGATATAAGAATTAAAAAGTGATAGAGTAAAAATTTAAATAGAGTAAGAATTTCATATATAAAATAGGTTCGCTGAAAATGGCAATTCTTAAAAATAATCAAACACAAGAAATCATATGTCTTAATGCCCAACACACGTTTGGGAGAAATCGTAATACTTCCAATACATATCTTTCTGAGCAAGATATATCACAATCTCACGCCTTGATATCATGGAAAGGTAGTCATTGGTATATTCAGGATCATAGTAGAAATGGTACTTTGGTTAATGGAGAGTATATAAATCATGCAACGGTAAAACTTTCTAAAGGATCCAAAATTAAGTTTGGAGAAAAGGAAACTACACAATGGGAAATGATAAATTTGGATTCTCCATCAAGTTACCTGAAGTCATTAGAGAATCCAAATAAGATAGTAGAACTTACCTCATGTCATGTATTTCCTGATACTAAAAAACCAGAAATTCTTATTTATCCTGAAGATACCATATGGAAATTAGAAAAAAATGGAGAAGCTATTGATTTAGTTCAGGGTGAAGTATATAATATTGATAATGAAGAATATGTATTTGTAGAAAATAATATATTAGAAGATACAATGGATAATGGACATGTAGTAAATAACGCTTATTTTCAGTTCATCCTGAGTTCTGATGAAGAACATATACGTATCAAAATTATTACTCAAAATCAAGAATTAGATTTAGGAGAACGGGTACATAATTATATTCTTTTGGCTTTGGCAAGAAAAAGGCTAAATGATGTAAATAAAGGATATGTTCTAAGAGATCAAGGTTGGATTACAATTGCCAGTTTACTAAAAGATATGAGTAGAGAATTTGGTAAAGAATTAGACGTGTATTATTTAAACCTGAAAATTTATCGTCTTAGGAAACAATTATTAGAGACAAAGCCTTATGGATATCTCTTTTCTAATGTGATAGAAAGAAGATATGGAGAAATACGACTTGCACATGCTTATTTTCAAATACTAAAAGAAGAAGAGTGTATCGGAGAAGTATTGGCTGGTGAGCATTAAAAACATGTTTTGTACAATTAAAATTTTATGTAAATCAAAAATAATACTTGACCATGAAAAACCTTTCGACACCCCAAAAATCAGATGTCGATATTGATCTTAAAAACTATAAGATAGAAGAAAAAATTGGAGAAGGAGGATATGGTAAAGTTTTTAAAGCAAAACAAATAAGCACAGGCCAAACAGTGGCTATCAAAATGCTTAAGTTTAAAAATACACTGAGCGAACAGTCAAAAAAACAACATATAGCTCGTTTTGAAAGAGAAACACAATTGTGTGTTCAAATTAACCATCCTAATATAGTGAAACTTTTAGACAAAGGGTATACTATACAAGAAGAACCATATGCTGTTTTCGAATTTATTTCTGGAGAAACATTAAAAGATCTTATCAATCGTACTAGCGGTTTGTCAGCAGAAGAAACTGGTATTTTAATGGAACAAGTTTTAGATGCTCTAGAATGTGCCCATGCCAAAGGAATTATTCATCGTGACCTAAAACCACATAATATCATGGTCACCAAAAGAAAAACCAAATCCTATGTAAAAATATTGGATTTTGGTATGGGAACGTTTTCTTATGATTTTAAAGATGAGAACTATAAGGATTTAACGTTAACTCAAGAAGTGATAGGTACTCCTGCGTACAGTGCACCAGAACAATTAAGAGGAGAGCCTCCTACTATAAAGTCAGATATATACGCTTGGGGATTAATATTTTTAGAATGTCTTACGGGCCAACCTGTAATGAAGGGGACCAGTGTAGCAGAAATATTTCAACAGCAGTTAAATGCTGTTAATGTTCCTTTACCACCATCAATTATAGATCATCCTATTGCCAAAATACTAAATGATGTATTGCATAAAGACCCTCGTCAACGTATTCCTAATGCAGAAATGATTTCTGAAGCTCTTTCAGAAATAAACTTGAGCACAATTGTAGGGCAAATACAACCACAAAATACAATTGTGCAACCAGTCGAAGATGTTACTCAAATTAATCAATTTGCCTGGCTTAGTAATCATAGTGAGAAACGACAACTTACCGTACTTTGTGCAAAACTTAACTTATCAATATCAGATAAATCTGCTTTGGATATAGAAACCCTTGAAGCGATTCAAAAAGATCAGCTACATCTTTGTAAAGATATGGGAGTACGTTTTGGAGCTCATATTTCTGGCACCATGGCTGATACTATTATTATGTATTTTGGATATCCGCAGGTAAGTGATAATGATGCCAGACGAGCTGGTAGAACTGCATTAGAACTCATAAGTCAATTACAAAAAAGAAGTGCATTACTCTATGCTCAACATAGAATAAAAATTGACATACGAGTAGCTATCAATTCTGGTACAGTACTTATAAAACATAAAAGTGCTCCAGAAGGATTAGTAACTAATACTGCATTTAATCTGTTATACGAAACTCAACCAGGACATATTCTGGTAGGAGAGACTACCAAAAAACTATTAGATCCTTATTTGGAGTTCGAACCTCATAGTAGCCAAAGGTTTTCGGGAAGTGGTCATGCTATATCTACATTTTTACTTACTGGTGAACGTCCTTCAGAAGCCCTGTCAAATCTTAGTTTACGTAGTGCCGAACAAAAGATGATTGGCCGGGAAACGGAACAACAGCAGATTTTGGAGGTATGGAAGTCAATTTCATCTGCAAATGGAAAAACTGTATTGGTCAAAGGTCAAGCTGGAATAGGAAAATCTAAACTCATTTATGAGACTAAAAAACAAATCATTAATGAAGAGTTTTTGGTTAGAGAATGTCGTTGTCTTCCAGAATATCAGAATAATGCATTGTATCCTATTTTCGAGATGCTTAAAAAAGATGCAGAAATACATGAGGATATCACCGATAGCATCCCTCAACTTCGAAAAGTATTACAAAAAGCAGGTTGTGATCCTTCTGTTGCTATCCCTGTACTATGTTCTTGGTTTTCTATTCCTTTGGGAGATTCTTATCCAACCTCAGATGCTTCTCCTTTAGAACAAAAAGAAATATTATTTGATACATTAGAAAAATGGATTTTGAGTATTGATACTCAACAAAAATTCATGTTGATTGTAGAAGATTTACATTGGATAGATCCCACAAGTCTTGAGTTTTTAAACATATTGGTTACAAAAATCTTTACACAAAACTACTTTTTATTACTTACCGCAAGACCAGAGTTTACTACCGATTGGACAGAGGAACAGGTAACTACTATAGTCTTAGATATACTTAACAAGACCTATACAGAATCATTGATCAAAGACCTTATTTATCAAAAACCTATTGAAACTAAAGCGCTAGGTTATATTGTGGAACGATCTGATGGTATTCCTTTGTTTATTGAAGATCTAACCAGTATGTTACTTGAACAAGATTACTTGGTTTTAGATAACGGAACATACCAACTGGCAGATAAATTTGATACGTCCTCAGTACCAGTAACTTTAAAAGGTTTACTCAATACAAGATTAGGTCGTACTGGTTTTGCCAAAGAAACTGCACAATTGGCTGCAGCTATTGGTCGTGAGTTCACCTATGATCTCTTAGTAAAAGCATCCATGCATGATGAAGCTATGGTACAAGGTAATCTTAATGTACTACAGAAAGCTAATCTTATCTATCGTCAACGTCGAGTACATAATGAGATTTATATTTTTCGTCATGCATTAATTCGAGATGCGGCATACGAGAGTATGGTATCCCAACTTAAAAAAGAGGTACATAGCAGAATTGCAGAGGCTATAGAAAATAATTTTAAAGAAATTATTAATGAAAATCCATTTGAATTGGCTAGACATCAAGCTGAAGCTGGGCAATATGAAAAAGCATCCTTTTATGGTTTGCGATCTATTTCTGATACGTTAAAAAAATCTTCGTATTTAGAATCTATAAATCAATCAAATATAGTGATTGAATGGACTAGAGAAATTCAAATAAAAACAAGTAGAATCGAAAGTGAGTTACGAATAAATCAATATTTAGTTCAGGCATTAATAGCTATTAAAGGGTTTGCACATGAAGAAGTAAAATTGGTTAATGATAGATCTGAAGAACTAAGTCTTTTATTACCCGATAGTTCTAATTGGTTATTAAATATTTTGTGGACTAGAATTCAATTCAACCTTATGTCCGCAGATTATTCTAAATATGAACCTTTATGGATTAAAGCCGAAAAAGATGCTTTGGAGTTAAATCACAAGACATTACTTGTTGCTCTTTATGGTATAAATGGTTATAAGAATTGGCTATTTGGTAAATACAAAGAGGCGGAAAAAAATCTGAATAAATCAATTGAAATTTATGATGATGTAAATGGTAAAGACGTAAAAGAATCTTTTGGTATAGATTATAAGGTTTATTGTTATTTGGTTTTAGCTAATGTATATGCATTTATTGGAGACTTCAATAAAAGTGATGAATTTGGAGATGAGGGTATTGAAATGGCGGAATCACTAAATGATGCGCATACAAAAGCATATGCCTTATCTCTTTATATATCGCTTTACTTTTATCGTGATGAAAACGAGAGGATTAAAAAAGTTTTGAAGGATAATACGGATTTTTTAGTAAAACATAATTTCACTACATTTTTGTATTTGTTTGAGACCCTTAGTGGATTAGTAAATGATGATATTCATAATAGCATGAAATATAGAGATCTCATAGGTGATACAGGTGTAAAAGCTGCGGGGACATATTATTCTCTAATAGTTGCGCAAACAGCCTATAATTGTGCTCAATATAAAACTTCTCTTCAAATTATAGAGGATAATATGCAAGATGCTAAAAATAGTGGAGAGGTATTTCAATTGCCGGATTTTTATCGTCTTAAAGCTATGTGCTTATCTAAATTAACAAAGTCAAATAAAGAAATAAATCAGAATTTTGATAATGGACTTGAATTTGCTAAAAAAGATAAAACTCTATTATATCAATTAAGAATACTAGTAGATTATCACAAAACTACAAATAGTTTAGAATTAAAAAATAAATGTATCGAAGAAATGCGTTTGTTACAATTTAAAGTAAATGAACAGAAAGGTATTAAACAAGTCAATCAAATAAGTGAAATATTAATAAATAATCATCTATAAAATTTGTAACCAATGAGTAAAGAAGACAAAAAAAAGATTTATGATATCTGCAAAAATTATTTCGATCTCAGCTTGAAGTGTGATCTTAATGAAGAAATGTCAAAGGCTTTTAAAGACCCCAAAAAGACAGTTGCTTTTTTAACTGATGGAAAAATGGATAATAAGTATGTATGGGAAGAAAAAGAAGGACCCTGGAAAGGCTGTGGTATGAAATTGCCAAAAAATACCAGAGTAATATTAGATTATGAAGTGTCTTGGCCTACGTTATATTTTGAAGAAGAAAAAGGAGATTCAAAGGAAACAATTATAATAAAAGAATCACCTTTAATGGTCCAATCTTCCACTAATACGCCTGATAAATATAGTCCTGAAGAACTTCAAAGAATTAACGTAAAAACGTTTATTAAACCAGATAGTGAAATAACTATTGTTCTGCCTTTTGACGAAACAGAACTAAAAAATTATGATGCAGTACTGGTAATGCCATGTTTTATTCCAGATAAGGATATGTTAACAAAAGTATGTCTTAAAGATCAAAAAGATCAGCCAGATATAATTTTAACGAGTTGCTAATATCTAAAAAGTAAAATATAGAACAAGTCTAATACTAATAAAAAAATCATAAATAAATCTGGTTTTTAGGTTGATGGTTTAATTTATAGTATCTTTTTATAAGGGTTTGATCATCAAAGATTAAACCCTTATTTTAACAAAGGTTAAGCCGCACATTTGTCTCATTTGTTGTATTAATATATAGATGTAATCTTCTGTTTATTGCTTTGATTCAATTCGAAATTACCCCCATTTATTTTTAATAGTAGGAATTTAAATTATTTTAATAACTCTTAAAACTTTAAACCAAATGGAAACAATCACAGCAGAATTAAAACAAAAAACATTACCTGCACACTGGAATGAAAGTCAAAAACAAATATATTATATCGCGGATCGATATTATGACCTTAGTCTTAAATGTGCCATAGATAAAGATTTGCTAGATGCATTTCAAGATCCTGAAAAAACAGTTGCTTTTATGACCGATGGTAAAATGAATAATGAATATGTCTGGATAGAAGAAGGACAACCTTGGGAAGGCTGCGGCATGAAATTACCCGAAAATACCAGAGTGATTTTAGATTATGATGCGAAATGGCCAATTTTATATTTTAATAAAAAGGAGAAAAGAAAAGATACAATTGTAATAAAAGAATCGCCTTTGTTTGTACAAGTATTTAGTAATGGTAAAGAAGGGATAAAAACGCTAAAAAGAGAACTTTTATCAGAAAGTGATGAATCAAAAGTAGTCTTGCCTTTTGATACCAAAGAATTAGAAAATTATGATGCCATACTTATTCTGCCATGTTTTATACCTAATAAAGATATGTTAACAAAAGTGTACTGTAAAGATAATAGTGAAGTGGCAGAAATAATCCTGACTACTACATAGAAAAACTCATGTTTTTATTATCGATCAATAATTATGTTATTTTTTATTTAACGATTTGTATTAAGTTAATCTACAACTTAAATAAATTACAAAGATCAAAATTTGTTAGATTCTTTATTGTATAATAATAACTCATAAAACCTAAAAACCATGGAAACAATCACAGCAGAATTAAAACAAAAAACATTACCTGCACACTGGAATGAAAGTCAAAAACAAATATATTATATCGCGGATCGATATTATGACCTTAGTCTTAAATGTGCCATAGATAAAGATTTGCTAGATGCATTTCAAGATCCTGAAAAAACAGTTGCTTTTATGACCGATGGTAAAATGAATAATGAATATGTCTGGATAGAAGAAGGACAACCTTGGGAAGGCTGCGGCATGAAATTACCCGAAAATACCAGAGTGATTTTAGATTATGATGCGAAATGGCCAATTTTATATTTTAATAAAAAGGAGAAAAGAAAAGATACAATTGTAATAAAAGAATCGCCTTTGTTTGTACAAGTATTTAGTAATGGTAAAGAAGGGATAAAAACGCTAAAAAGAGAACTTTTATCAGAAAGTGATGAATCAAAAGTAGTTTTGCCCTTTGATACCAAAGAATTAAAAAATTATGATGCAATCCTTATGATGCCGTGTTTTATACCTAATAAAGATATGTTGGCAAAAGTATTTTGTAACGATAATAGGGAAGAAGCGGAAATAATTTTAACAACCTGCTAATATTTAAGTTAAAAAATATTAAATAAAAAACGAATAATTTGTATACGTTTTTAAATGAGATGATCAACCTTGTTATTTTATTTAGCAATAAGGTTGATCATTATTTATAATTAAAGATATTTTTAAATCTTCTTAAAGGAATCCCTAAATAATGCCCAATACATTTTACAGAATTAAAGAAAATTATGCCAAAGTAAAGGTAGATGATCACTATACTATAATGTCTTCAGAGCAAGATAGTGTAGTACTACAGTCTCCTTTAGCGATTCAACTTTTGGATGTTATTACTACCAATACAATAACAAAAGACGATATCATAGCTAACTATAATCAATATGGCAGTAATCTTAGTGAAGTATTGATTACACTTCACCAATTAGAAATCGAGGGGTATATCACACATACTAAACCGATATTTAGTCCAGAAGAAACTGCCTATTGGGAAGAATTGGGGTATCATACACAGAAGTTGTCTGCTGTATTCAGTACCAAAACTATTGCTGTTAAAACTCTGGGTTCTATAGATGATGCTGTTTTTAAAGAATCATGCATTGCGACAGGTTTACAATGGTCAGATATTCCATATGTGACGATTGTATTAACTACAGATTATTTGCACCCTGATCTGGAGCAAATTAATACCGAGATGATCGAGCAACATAAGCTCTGGATATTGATAAAATTAGAGGGTACGACTCCATATGTTGGGCCACTTATGGTTCCTGATGTAGAAGAGGCTGCTTGTTGGAAGTGTTTACAACATCGATTAATGTTACATGATCAGGAAAATAAATTGTATCAGGCATTGGCCAAGACTAATGATACCATTGCTCGTCCTTTGGTGAGTCACCCTATATCAAAGCAATTAGCAACCAGTGTGGCCATCTCAGAACTGGTTTCATGGTTATATCATGAGCAAAATGAATCGTTATGTAATACCTTAATTTCATTAAAGACCAAAACTGGTGAACGTAAAATAAACCACGTCGTAAAACGGCCACAATGCCCATCTTGTGGTGATATAGAAATAGTAAAACAACATCCTATCCCCATCCAATTACAATCACAGGATACTATTGCTGATTATCCAGGAGGATATCGCACGGTTTCGCCAGAAGAAACTTTACAAAGATATAAACATCATGTGAGTGCCATAACTGGGGTTGTCCCGTATGTAAAAGAATACCACCCTGTTGATGATGTACCCATCTACAATTTTGGCTCTGGAAAAAATCTGGCATTACAAAGTTCATCACTATTCTGGTTAAACTTACATCTAAGAAGTGCTAATGGAGGTAAAGGAAAAACAGCAATACAAGCCAAAACTGGAGCTTTATGTGAAGCTATAGAACGATATAGCTTGATGTATCAGGGAGAAACCTATACGGTTTCAGCTTCTTATGCTACTTTAGAAAAGGCAATTCATCCAAATACCTGTATGCTATATAGTGATGATCAATATCAAGATCGTGAACGTATTAATACTAAAAGTACAAAGTTCTATTCATTGATTCCAATTCCTTTTGATGGTAATGAAATAATGGATTGGACACCAGTATATAGTCTTACAGAAAAAGAATTTAAATATCTCCCTTCTTGTTATTGTTATGCACAGTATCCTTCAGTAGATGAAAAACGGTTATATGCATATCCTGATTCTAATGGCTGTGCGGCCGGAAATACTATCGAAGAGGCTATTTTACAAGGGTTTCTGGAATTGGTAGAGCGTGATGCTGCTGCTATCTGGTGGTATAATCGTGTCCAATATCCAGCAATAGCTTTAGAAACAGCTCAGAATCCATATATAAATCAGATGATTGCATATTATAAAAGTATACATAGAAGTTTATATGTCTTGGATATTACCACAGATATTGGCATTCCTGTTTTCGTAGCTATAAGCCATAGTTTGAAAGAGAATGATAAAGATAAAATTTTATATGCTTTTGGAGCTCATGTAGATGCTAATATTGCTTTGGAAAGAGCTATCATAGAATTGAATCAATTGCTCCCTGTGGTGATCAATAAAAATGGATCTTATCTAACCACTGATCAGGTATTTATTGATTGGTTGGATACAGCTACGCTTCAGAATAATTCATATTTGATACCTGATGAAGGAGAAGATAAGAATATGCAAATAGATTATCCACAACTATGCAATGCCACGGTGTATGACAGCGTACAATTTTGTATACAGAGGGCAAAGCAACTTGAACTCGAAACATTGGTTATTGATCTTACACAACCCGACGTTGGGCTTCCTGTGGCAAAAGTGATTGTGCCAGGATTACGACATTTTTGGAGACGTACAGCTCCTGGTAGATTATATGATGTACCAGTAAGAATGGGTAAATTAGAACATCCTCATACCGAGTCAGCATTAAACCCTTTGAGTATTTTTATTTAAAAACGAAAATCAGCCATGAAATTTATATCTTATAATAACACTTCATTTAAAAAAACAACGTACTATAAAAGATTACCCGAAAATGAAAGAGAAGTATTTGATATTTTATCTAGTGTTTTTCATTTTAAGGTAAATAATTATGTCCTGGAACATCTTATTGATTGGGAAACAGTGCCCGATGATCCTATTTATAAATTGATTTTTCCTAGGAAAGAGATGTTGCAACCTACAGATTATAAGACATTACTCTTATTACATCAAAGTGGGCTTGATGAAAAAACATTATTTCAGTTTGTTCAAAAGGTAAAGAAGAAAATGTATCCAGAGGTAAAGCATGCTGAAACAAGTATCCCAAAGGTAAACGGAGTGAGGATTAGAGGAATGTATAGTAATTTTGAAACTATCGTAAGTCTATTTCCTGATCCTATGGCTAAAACATGCCATTCCTATTGTTCATATTGTTTCAGATGGATTATGTTTAACAATAAAGAAGCACAACAAAACTCTTCATATACAGACCCTAATGAACCTGTTGAATATTTAAGAGCACATCCCGAAATTACTGACGTATTGTTTACAGGAGCAGATCCGCTAGTATTAAAAGCTAAAACATTACAGAAATATATCGATCCGGTTTTGGATATAGCATCTGTAAAAGTAATTCGTATTAGTTCAAAATCATTAGCGTGGTGGCCATTTCGATTTACAACAGATAAGGACGCCGATGAATTATTGAAATTATTTAGATACATTCAATCCAAGGGAAAACATCTTAATTTTTGTGCTCATTTTACTCATGTTAGAGAACTAGAAAATGATGTAGTCAAAGAAGCAATACAAAGAATAAGAGATACGGGGACCGTAATTCGATGTCAGGGGCCTATTGTTGAAGGTATTAATGATACACCAGAGGATTGGAGCGCATTATGGAATACTCAGATAGCATTAGGAATGGTTCCTTATTATATGTTTATAGAAGCTGATCATAATTCTGAGTCCTGTTTTAGAATTCCGCTGGCAAAAGCACTACAAATTTTTCAGGAAGCACAGAAAAAAACTACAGGTTTAGCAAGAACGGTTAGAGGCCCTGTCTTTATGAATGATTTGCATAGAACATTATTAGATGGTATCGTGACGGTTAATAATCAACGATATTTTGCATTAAAATCATTACAAGCACCTCCTAATATGGTTGGTGAAGGTACAATCAAATTAATTCCGTATAACGAAACGACCAAGGACGCTGGTGATTTGATAACTTTATTTAGTAAACAGACAGAAGCTATGTCAACTACTGTTGATATTCTTTAGTGTGAAATGTCAAAATAGGAATTCTTCATTTATAATTTAAGTTTCTTTCTTTTATGTATCTGGATAGTGTTTCTGGAATTTTTATATTTCATATCTACATAAAATATTAATACGCAGCGATCACGTATTGAAGCACACGACGTTATTGATTTTGAGTAATATCAATTCAAGTGCAAATTATTTCACATACTATCATAACAAATTATTACAAGAACCATTTTATAGCATCACGCAACCTTTTGGGACTTGTTAGTCTATACAACATACATCCAAAATAGTTTGATTATGATAAAGTTTAAAATATTCTTAATACTGGTTTTACTAATCATAGTTGCATTAGCCTCGATAATTTCATGTACTAATGAACCCTTTGATTTATTCCCTGATAATATCCAGAAAATTGATACAGAATCAGCATTATTTAATTCATTAAAAAGTATATCTCAAAATGAGAATGATGATGTCGAACCTATTTGTGTCACTTTTATATACCCTTTTAATATATACTTATTTAATGATAATTCTGAAATTGAAGATAGCCAGATAGTAAATAACAATTTAGAATTTGTAGAACTTCTTGGAAATGTTGAAAATAATACGGGAGGCATAGGATTAAGTTATCCTATTACCACTATTCTAGCCGATGGCAGCACATTTAGTATACAAGACAATGCAGAATTAAAGGAAACCATAGAAAAGTGTATAGAATCAGAAATCATTAATTATTGTAATAGAGTATTAGAGGAGAAAAATTGTGTTTGGAAAATAACATCATTGACAGAAAACTCTAGGTATGATAGTTCTCTACTAGATTTTTATGAAGATGGTACTGGAATTTTTTATGATAACGGAAACGCTTATAGAACTTCTTGGATATCATTAATTTTAGAAGAAGAATTACATGTCAATATTCATCTTGAAGGAGATTCTGAAGTTTCAGAAGATTGGAATTTTGATTGGAAAGCAGTGATAATAGACGAAGATACCATAGAATTATCCAATGGAGATAAAAAATATAGGGTTAAAAAAGAGTGTGATGTAGATAACTCTTGTGATTATGTTGAGTTTAGAGAATGTGAATTGCCAGACTCAGAACATACTGCAACTTTTGTTTTTGATAACTATAAAGATTGTATTCTTTCATTCAGGGAAAATACTACTTCTGTACTTTCATTATCTTTTTATAAAACTCAAGAACAAGCAGAACAAGAAATAAATAGATTAGATTCCTCTTCTTATCTCAACACTACTAATCCACAATTAATTTTTGTTACCATAAAAAACGAAGATACTTCAGAATCAAAAATTATTAGAATTGTATTATTTGCTGAAGCCTGCAATAGTCCAGAAGAGAACTAATCTATTTTGTTCAGTAACCTTATCCTTCTGGGGCGAGGTTACTGTTCTTAATTCTATTTTTTTCCTATGAATTGATTGTAAATAAAAAAACTAATAATTCACGCAACCTTTTGAAACAATACAGTCTAAAAGGATGAACATGATGATTTATGTATTATTTTTAAATATCACATACTTATTTAAGCTTTTTATAAATTAAATATAGTATAATGATCTTTATAAAGCTTAAAACCAATTGGACACAAGAAAATTAATTAAGAAGTGCCAAAAAAATAACCGCAGAGCGCAGAGTGAATTGTTTCATCTATATAAGGATATACTTTTTGCTTTGAGTCTAAAGTATTGTAAAAATTATAGCGAAGCAGAGGACAATTTACAGGATTCATTTATCACTATTTTTAAAAAAATAAATCAATATAATTTTAAGGGATCTTTTGAAGGTTGGATGAAAAGAATAACCATCAATAAAGCAATTGACAAATATAAAAAAGCTCCTCTCTTGGATTTAAGTATTGATGAAGAAAAAATTGCTGACACCCGAGTTGATCCTGAAATATTAAATTTTCCATTAGATGAATTATTAGCATTTATACAAGAATTGCCAGATAGGTATAGATTGATTTTTAATCTTTATGAATTAGATAATTATTCTCATAAAGAAATAGCCAAGATGTTACATATTTCTGAAGGAACTTCTAAATCTAATTTACATAGAGCCAAAGTTATACTGAAAACCAAAATATTGTCGAGTAACAATTGTTTAAAAAAAATTGCAATAAGTAATGGTTGACCAAAAAGACATAGGAAAAGCTTTTAAAGAAAAATTTCAAGGTTTTAATCAATCTCATAGTACATTAACATGGGAGGATATAGAACCTAAGCTCCCTAAAAAAAGAGAAGATATGCTTTCATACTTGGCAAAAGGTGTGGGCATGTCCTTATTACTCCTTTTGTTGATTTTATGTACATCAGATACTTATTCTGGCAGGAATACTTCCATTTTATCGACTAATACAACTCTGCAAAATTATAATACTATAAACGATTGTAACGAAATAGATATTCAACAAAACAATCAAATCATCGCAAACAATACTGAAACTAAATCAGTACTACCTGCTCCACGAGGATCAGAAGTGAATACTAGTAATACTATATCTAATTCAGGGTTTCTACTATATAATATATCCAATTCTAATAACAACTCATCAACAAATACAAACAATTCAAATTCTAAATCTAAAATCACAACTACAGTTAGTTCAATATTTAGAGACAAAGTCAATCCATCAAATACTACTCAAAAAAATAATTTTTCATTAGGAAAAAAAGTAACCTCAAACACTAATACTAATATAGATAAAAACAAAGACTACTCTGGATATCAAACAAAAACGGGTATAGCGAGTACAGAATTATCAAATCCAAAAAAATCATCAGTTCATAATAGAGATAAGAACTCTACTGATAATGAAGAAAGATCTTTGGAAAAAGATTCAATTCATAAAAAGGAAACTTTAATCAGCAAGCGTAAACCAAAGGATACCTTAATATACATGAACCCTTTAAAGAAAAAACCATTTCAGAAGTTTGGCTTTGCACTACATATTGCTCCGACGTATTTAATCACTTCAAAAGGGTCTTTAATAAGTGATCGCTTATCTGAAAACAAAAACAATGGTAAAATAAGCCTTAATTACGGCATTGTTTTTAGAGCGTATTTCAATGAAAAAACCGCTTTGAGAATAGGGTATAATAGATTAAAGCTAAGCAATACGGTAAAAAATGTTCCCACAGCTCAATTATCTGTTGCATTAAGTGATGCTAGAATATTTCTGCCTAACAATGACATCATTGAAGCTACTGAAGAAGTAGATTTGACACAAAAAACAAAACAGCATGAATTTTCTATAGGAATGCAATATAGCATCGCAGACAAAAAAATAAATACATCTCTAATTGGAGGGCTAAGCTTTTTGTTTTTTGATGAAAATAATATTACAATTAACACTTCATCAAATGATTTTAAGGTAGGAAGCAATAAAAATCTGCTTAAAATCAATTTCAATATTCATATGGGAGCGAATTTCAGATATAAGCTTTCAAAAAAATTGATGTTTAATGTAGAACCCCTAATCAACTATCAATTAAAAAATGCTAGTGAAAATTCTAAGAGCTATAGTCCATTACATTTTACTATCCAAACCGGATTTTCTTATGAATTTTGAAAAGTTATTTCGTTAATGTGCACATTATAGAGAGAGTTATAATGTCTAAGAATAGCAAATATGCATATGTAAGATCTTATGTAAGCTATTTATCATAATCTATATCGAAGCCCAGAGATAATTTGCTGTCTAATTTCGAAAATAAAAGAAAAGAGATGCCCAAAAGCATCTTACAGTGGCTAATTCGACCTAAAAAAGGCTCTAATTAAATAAAAATTCGAAATTAAACAATAGAATAGCTTTTGATTAGAACCTTTTACAATGACGACTTTATATTTATATAAATGAAATATCATGAAATATTATTTCATGATATCCCAATATATATTTGTCTCATCAAACTAGTTATAAAAGTATCAATCAAAATGATGCCCTTGAGATACATAGTATTCTGGATAACTAAAATGTTTTTTGAATTTGATAGATAAAATAATTCATGTTCTATAAAAAAACAACATCAAAGTAAGGGAATATTTGAAAAAACATCTATTGGGAAAACGATTTGATGTTAAGAAAAGCCAAGTAAACAGTTAAAATAATTACGCTGTAGGGTTAATGGGGAAATTCTACAGCTCCTTGGCATTTTATAGGATTTTGAACGCACTATAAGTGTTAATGAAATATTGTGAAATATATTTTAGAAACAGTAATATATAATTTCACAATGTATTATTAGATAATGATATTGAATAGAAAACAAGGGGTATTCAATATTGCAATGAGAAATAAAGGGGATATGATACATTCGTTGATTAACAAAAAAACACAGCAGGTAAAATTTGGGTACTGGCCGTTTCAGGACCGTGTAAAAACAACACTAACATTAATAAGTTTGGAGAATGGAAGTTTTGACCTTCATTATTCGAGCGAGTTTAACAACTTGAGGATAGGAAAAGTAGAGAATATTATGATTCCCAAAAATGGAAATATTACAAAGAGAATCAATGATTATCCAGAGGTGAAATTTGAGATTTGTAATCATAATATAGAAAATCATTATACGGTGATACAGGTTAAAATTGAAGCAGAAGTTCCTGGATTGGGTAATCAAACCATTTATGATCATACTTTGATAGACCACCATGAAATAACATCTTAAAAACAATAAAATGTGATCAAATGTTTAAAATAACACGTACAGAACCTAGAAATTTGGGAGTTCATCTTTTTAATCCCAAAAATTCTTTATCAGATATATAAAATTTTAGTCAGTACATTAAAAATAGGGGGCTATTTAATAATGACAATGTTTATTTTCAAGGACTAATTCATAAGGTTTGGTTATTTATGCCAAACCTTTTTGTTTGAGTATTTTAAATCAGAAGTGGTATAACCTTTTGTATGTTAAGAAATAAAGATAAAGGGATCTAAATTTCGACTATTAGAAGGAAAGCAATTGACAAGATTATGCAGCACAGGTTTTTATTTAACCCAATTTAAATAAGTGTTAATCATAGTTGACATAGGGTTGTCGGTGTTGCATTTTAAATTTGTTCAATAATTTAAATTATTGAACACTATGAAACACGAATGGAGAAAAAAGGAAAAAAAAGTTTATTTACCAAAAGAGAAACCCGAATTGATTGATATTCCTGAATATCAATTTATAAAATTGAGTGGAGAAGGAAATCCAAATAGCGATTTTTTTGCCGAGTGTATAGGAGTTCTATATAGTGTTTCTTATGCTATAAAAATGAACCTTAAAACACTTAAAGGAAAACCTCAGAACTATTACGATTGGACTGTTTATCCATTAGAGGGAGTTTGGGATATTTCAGAGAAGGCAAAACAAAATTTTAACGGACAACTCAATAAAGATGATTTAGTTTTTGATTTAATGATAAGACAGCCAAATTTTGTAGATGATTCATTTTTTAATGAAATGCTTGAACACACAAAAAAGAAAAAACCAAATAGGCTTCTGGAAAAACTGAAATTTGAAAAAATAAGAGACGGTAAATGTATTCAAATGATGCATATTGGTAGTTACGATAATGAATCTGAAACTTTTATAAAAATGGAGGAATTCGCTAATGATAAAGGTTTAATTCGTCAATCTAAAACTCATCGGGAAATCTATCTAACAGATTTTAGAAAGGTTCCTGAAGAAAAACTAAAGACAGTATTGCGATTCGAACTGGAAAACTGACAATAATTGTATTCAATCGATTACAATGCTGTTTTAAAAAATAGAATAGATTGGTAAGAGCGCAATTAATCAAAAAATTATTATTTTAACTTGTTAAATATTATAGCTTTAAAATTGTTTTATTCTAAAAAAGGATCTTAAAATAAGGAGTATATGATTGTATTTAAAAATCAAGTAACTTATATTTTTTACTTAAGAAAATTTATCTTTCTGTACTCATTATTATTTTAATGAAGCTAATGTTTTGAATTTTAACCATTTTTTGTGTTAAAAACTGATTTTTAACTTTGTAAAGGGTGAAAAAACTATATAATTTCTCAGAAATAGTGAAAAAATTATGTAATTTGTTTAATAAAAATGCGACTAATGTTTTGTAGTAAATTAATAAATCATAAAATAAAATCAACCTTTTTGTAACATTTCTATAACATTATACGTATTATTAATAAAAGGCCCTAAAAGATTCACAAAAATTAAATTTCAAGGAGAACATAGATGAGACAACTTAAAATTACGAAGCAGGTAACAAATCGTGAGACTGCATCGCTAGATAAGTATTTGCAAGAAATAGGAAAAGTAGATCTTATTACTGCAGATGAGGAGGTAGAATTAGCTCAACGAATAAAAGCTGGTGACGAGAGAGCTCTTGAAAAACTAACAAAGGCAAATCTTAGATTTGTGGTGTCTGTTGCAAAACAATATCAAAACCAAGGACTTACCCTTCCTGATTTAATTAATGAAGGTAACTTAGGGTTGATAAAAGCGGCAAAGCGTTTTGATGAGACAAGAGGATTTAAATTCATTTCTTATGCCGTATGGTGGATTCGTCAATCGATTCTACAAGCATTAGCAGAACAATCTCGTATTGTACGTTTACCATTAAATAAAATTGGTTCTATTAATAAAATCAATAAAACATACGCTTTCTTAGAGCAATCTCATGAGCGTCCACCAAGTGCAGAAGAAATTGCAAAAGAACTTGATATGACCATTAATGATGTCAAAGAGTCTATGAAGAACTCTGGACGTCATGTCAGTATGGATGCACCTCTTGTTGAAGGAGAAGATTCTAATCTTTATGACGTTTTAAACTCTGGAGAATCACCAAATCCTGACAGAACATTATTGCATGAATCTTTACGTACAGAAATAGAACGTGCCTTAGAGACACTTACACCAAGAGAAGCTGATGTTATTCGATTGTATTTTGGTCTTGGAGATCAACATCCAATGACTTTGGAAGAAATAGGAGAAACATTTGATTTAACTCGTGAACGTGTACGCCAAATTAAAGAAAAAGCAATTCGTAGATTAAAGCATACATCTAGAAGTAAAATATTGAAGACTTATTTAGGATAAATTCCTAAATTGCGGTTACAGACAGTTTTATAACATAACTGTTCGTTTTTTGATTGATGAATGACCTCCGGCTGATTACCGGAGGTTTTTTCATTTGTATACTTTTTAAATTCTATTTATGTTATTAAAAAATAGTGAAAGTAGAAGGTAAGATGGATTTAGTTTATGATGTTTATTATTAGGTGTATACAAAAAAATATATGGTATGAAAAGACAATTCTAAGCCCAAAATATACTGTGGTGAAGGAAATATAAAAGATCACAAAAAATAATTTTGAATATTATTTTTTCTTTAACCATTTAGAACCTTTTCTTTCAAACTCTGAGGTATTAAATTTTATATGTCTGGTTAGCCTAAAAGCTTCCAAAAATATATATTCAAGAGTATCATTATCCTTTGGCTGCTCCCAACCATTAAATGTAAATACACCATTGTTAATGATCAAAATATTTTTTCTATGATCAATGATTTGTAAATAACCCTTTTTCATGGCAATTTGCAAGTATTCTCTAATCAATATGTCATCAATTTTTATCATTGGTTGAGTTAGTAATTCTGTAGAGCATCAAAAAATGTAAATTTTACAGACAACCTTTTTCTGCTAATTATAGAAATCTGTAGTGCAAATTATACCGATATTCAATATTAATAAAAAAACTAATCAGTTGTATTAGGCTAAAACACAGAATTTGTACTGTAAAGCAACAGTTGTATACTCGGTAATAAATGCCCTAAATAAAGGGGGAATTCAATTTATCAAATTAAAAGAGGTGGTATTTTTGTTTGTTTTCAGAAGATATAAATCTGTATTTATGTAGTGATCGGTATGTAATCAATTTTTCTAGAGCTAGTCTGAGTGATATGACTATCAATGGGATTTCTTTGTCACCGTTTATGGAGCCAAAGAGGAGTGCAAATAAGATGTTAAATAAAAAAATCGCCTTCAATACTTAGAAGGCGATTTTCTATATTAATAGAAAATTAATTTTCTTTTTTATCTCTTCTTGGAGGTCTTCTATCATCCTTCTTTCTATCACTACCTTCTGGTCTAGGAGGTCTTGGTAATAAAGCTTTTCTAGAAACCTTTTCTTTTCGAGTTCTCGAATCAATTCCGAAATATTTCACATCAAAAACATCCCCCATGTTTACCACATCACTAACATTTTCTGTACGTTCCCATGCTAACTCTGAAACATGAAGAAGGACTTCGTTACCTGGAGCTTCTATATATTCTACTACAGCACCAAAATCTAACATTTTGATTACTTTTACTTCATATACACTACCAACTGCAGGCTTGAAAGTAATAGAATCTATTTTTGCTAATACAGCATCAATTCCTTCTTGACTAGTTCCAAGAATTTCTACATTTCCTTCTTCGGTAACAGGATCTTCATTGATCACAATAGTAGTACCTGTTTCTTTTTGTAATTCCTGAATTACTTTTCCGCCAGGTCCGATTAAAGCGCCAATGTATTCTCCTGGAATAGTTTTGGTTACCATTTTTGGAGCATGAGATTTTACATCAGTATTTGGAGTAGCAATAGTATCAGTAAGTTTTCCGAGTATATGTAAACGACCATCAGCAGCTTGCTTTAATGCATTTACTAGAATTTCATAAGAAAGACCTTTTACCTTGATATCCATCTGACAAGCAGTAATACCGTCTGCAGTACCAGTAACTTTAAAGTCCATATCTCCTAAATGATCTTCATCACCAAGGATATCTGATAAAACAGCATAATTTCCAGTTTCACCATCAGAAATTAATCCCATAGCGATACCAGAAACTGGTTTTTTTAATTGAACACCAGCATCCATTAATGCCATAGTACCAGAGCAAACAGTAGCCATAGAAGAAGAGCCGTTAGATTCTAGCACCTCTGATACGACACGAACAGTATATGGGCAATCTTCAGGAATCATTCCCTTTAAAGCACGTTGAGCTAAATTACCATGTCCTACCTCTCTACGAGAAGTTCCTCTTATTGGGCGAGCTTCTCCAGTAGAGAAAGGAGGGAAGTTATAATGTAGGTAAAAAGTCTCTTCTCCTTCATAAGAAGGCATATCAATTTGATTTGCTTCTCTAGAAGTTCCTAAAGTTACTGTTGCCAATGCTTGAGTTTCTCCTCTTGTAAAGATAGAAGAACCATGGGTTGAAGGTAAATAATCAACTTCACACCAGATAGGTCTAATTTCATCAGTTTTACGACCATCAAGACGTAATCCTTCATTTAGGGTTAAGTCTCGAATAGCAGCTTTTTCTGCTTTATAGAAATATTTAGATACTAGATCACCAAAATCTTCTAATTCTTCTTCAGAAAAAGTAGCTGTGATTTCTTCTTTTATTTCTGAAAAAGCTAAACTTCGTTCTTTTTTGGAAGAACCTGCTTTAGCTACTGCATATACTTTGTCATAAGTCATGCTGTGAATTTTCTTAGCTAAATCTTCATCTTCTCTTTCTGGATCGTATTCTCTAACTTCTTTTTTTCCAAAGGCTTCTGCCAGTTTAAGTTGGGCAGCACATTGTACTTTGATAGCTTCGTGAGCAAATTTTATTGCTTCAACCATTTCTTCTTCAGAAATCTCATCCATTTCACCTTCTACCATCATAACAGAATCTGCAGAAGCACCGATCATCATATCAATGTCAGACTCTTCTAATTGAGCTCTGGTTGGATTGATGATGAATTCTCCATTGATACGGCCTACACGTGCTTCTGAAATAGCACATTCAAATGGAAAATCAGATAGTTGTATTGCCGCAGAAGCCGCCAATCCAGCCATTGCGTCTGGCATAACATTTTCATCATGCGACATAAGCTGAATCATTACTTGCGTTTCTGCATGATAATCTTTTGGAAAAAGAGGACGTAGCACTCGATCTACCAATCGCATTGTTAATACTTCACCATCACTTGGTCTAGCTTCTCTTTTGAAAAAACCACCTGGATATCGTCCTGCTGCAGCAAATTTCTCACGATAATCTACAGTTAAAGGAAGAAAATCTACATCACTTTGTTTGTAATTTGAAACAACTGTACATAATAACATACAATTACCAGATTGTACAACAACAGAACCATGGGCCTGTTTTGCTAATTTTCCGGTTTCGATAGAAATCTCTCTACCGTCGCCAAGGTCAATGACCTCTTTATAAACTTTTGGAATCATAATTTTTTTGATTCTAACGTATCTGTCTTACTAATTTTATTGTGACAGTACGTTTCATTAAACATTGGTTTCCGTCTTACTCGGACGGACAAGGTTGTGTTGTTGTTATAGTAATTGCGCGACCAATGAAAAACTAAGGCATGCATTCAAAACTTTTGGTAATGAATGTTTTTAATTTATAAATATAAAAAAAGAGGCACGAGGCCTCTCTTTTTTCAATTATTTTCTTAAATCTAATTCTTTAATAATTGCACGATATCTCATGATATCTTTTTTCTTAAGATAATCAAGTAAATCTCTACGTTTACCTACCAGTTTTACCAAAGAACGCTCAGTATTAAAATCTTTACGATTCTTTTTTAAGTGCTCGGTAAGGTGAGTAATTCTGTGTGTAAACAATGCAATTTGACCTTCTGCAGAACCACTGTCATTCTTTCCTTTACCGTGTTTTGCAAAAATCTCTTCTTTAACTTCTTTCGTTAAATACATTCCAATATTATTTAAATGATTTTTATGTATCGATAGCGCTTTGCTATCAGCGTGCAAATATAATATATTTTGTGCTAGAAATACATTTTATAATAAAAAAACATATTGAAATTAAACGTTTTGACAAATTTAGAGTCTTAATTCTAGTAACGTTAAAACTAGATATTATGAAAAGTAACTTAATTAAATTCTGTGCAATTGTTTTTTTTTCCATGCTTTTAGTTAATTGTGACAGGGAAGAATCAGAAAATCAAATCTTACAATCTTTCAATGTAGAAGAGACAGAACTTAATGCTAAAGTAGATAATACTACTGAGGTAATCAGTGATATATTTTTACAAACGTATGAATATGAAGAGAGTGCGGTTAAAAGCAAAATGCATCCTTTTTTGCCAGAATGTGCTATTGTAACAATTGAGATAACAGATACCTCTAAAGAGTTGATTATAGATTTTGGAACCGAAGGGTGTGAGGTGCGTAATGGATATATTTTAAAAGGAAAAGTAAATATGTCCTATACGAGAAATTCTGAGACAATGACAAAGGTTATTGATTATACTCTTGAAGATTTTTTTGTAAACGATATTCAGTTTTCAGGGTCTAGATCAGTAACTAGACAAAAAGCAAATGATAACGGTAACCCTCAATATAGTATGAGCATGGATTTACTAATTACATTTGCTGATGGTACAGAAGCATCCCGAACAGGTGTCAAAACCAGAGAATGGATTGAGGGCTCTTTTAATGGAAATTGGGGAGATAATGTTTTCTTAATTAATGGTGAGTGGACAACGAATTTCAAAAACGGAAATGTACATAGTACAACTATTAAGACTCCATTACGTCGTGAAGCTAGTTGTAGATTCTTGGTGAGCGGAGTTGTAGAATTGGTAAGAACAAATTATAGTGGTTCGTTGAATTATGGAGATGGATTGTGTGATAATCTGGCCATGTTTACTAGTTCTGATGGAGAAGAGCGTGAAATTAGGTTATGAGCTAAATCGATTACAAATACGATTAGAAAAACACCTATAACCAAATAGGTGTTTTTTTTAATTTGTTTTTACTTAGAATAAGCTTTAGTTGTCTATTTATTATTGATATAAGAGGAAACGTTATTTGACTTGAAATATCATTTTAGTTTTGTCTTCTAAAACTTCTACTATTCTTGCACCTAGTTTTTTGTAAAATTCTATAAGGTTGACACCTTCTTTACTAACATTTTTACAGTAGAATAAGGCTTGAGAATATTTTGATAACTTTGATATATCTAGCATACTCTTAACAATCAGTTTTCCTATTCCTTTTGACTGATACTTTTTTCTTATACACATAGTGTCAAAAAATATTGTGTGATTTAATAAAGAAGGGTCGTAATAGCATAAGCTAGACGCTATTGGTATTCCATCATCTTTTATAATCGCAAGGAAGGTATCTTTATAATTAGATCTTTCTTTTAATTCTTCTATGTTATACCTTAAATCGACATCAAATTCTTTTTCAAGATCAGTAATGACCTGAAGAGCATTATGGTCTAGATCAAATAAAATTTCTACATCTGGAGACAGAATTATTTTTTTTAAAGTTGTTACTAATTCGGTTTTTAATACCTCAAAATCTTCGGTATTTTCTTTCATTTTTAATGTTAGTTGTTTTATCAAAAGATTACTGATTGATTTGAATTGATTAGGAATTAATTCAAACCCATTCCTTTTATAAAACTTGATTAGGCTTTCTGATTTCTCACCTTTTTCAGTAAGAACATATATTTGAGAAAAACCATCAAAAAGTGAAATTTTAGAATATAATTGTAACATTATTTGTCCTAATCCCAGATTTTGTTTTTCAGAAATGATACCAATAGTATCGAGATAAATAATCTCATTTGATAAGTTAGGGCTTACATAAGATAAAATAAATCCAACAGGTGTTTTATCTTCATATATCATTATTATCTGAGAAGTTTTTTGCTGTAGTCTTTTTTTGATATCATCAGTAGAATATCTTAATTCGTTAGAAAAAGAATCCTTTTCAATAGATAACAATTCTTCTATCAATTCATCACTAAATGCTTTGTTTGTGATTTCAATTTTAGGATTAGGGAGTTTTTCACTTAGTTTCTTTGTAAATTTGTTAACCACTTTCTCTTTTCTTTCATCTATCGTTGTTTCATGATAATCAGGTTGGCGATCGATTGACATTTTTGGAGTAGAAAAGCTTGTTTTTTCCTTTTTATGAATTTGCGATATCAATTTATTCTCTTTTATATATTCTTCTACATCAATTTCGAAGACTCCTTTATTACCATCAACTAATTTTTCAACTTTGTTTGCACCCACTTGAGTGAACCCATAGTCAATTACACCTTTTAAAGGTCTGTTGTATCCAAGAGCGACAGTATAATGATGTTTTGAATTTGATGAAGAATAAAGTGCTGTATTATCAGGGTCTACAGATTCAAAATAATATGTTTCATGATAAGAAATACTAGCTTGTTTCTCGCTAAATTTTTTTGCATAATTTACAAAGTTTATTGGTTTTCCATATGGAGCGGCAAAGATGACCACTTTTTTGGATCCTGCCTGATGAGCATCCATTAGGATTGAATTTAAAATGAATTTCATCGTTCCGTTATTTCCTCTTAATTCAAGAAGACGATTGTCATACTCTACGGTGTCTACCAAAATAGTTTTTTGCCCTAATCGATTTACACCTAAGTATAATGTTGCTATTCCGAGAAATTCTTGATAGGGCTCCAACCAAAATTCGATAATCGGTGTCGTTGGATTAAGAGTCAATCTTGTTATTTCTCCATGAAAGAGTCCTGTAGGTTTAAATATACAGCATGATAACCTCTTGTTGTCAAATAGTAATTCAGGAATGTTTTTAGAACTTCTGACTGCATATAGTTTTCTGGGTTTAGGCAATTTACCTTCGTAATTTTGGAGAATATCTTTGATGTAGTCCAATTCTAATTTAAGATTATCTAATTTTACTTCTTCATCTAGTTTATTTTGTTTTTTTAGAATGGAATGACCTTTGTCTAAGGCAGGAGAAATTAGATTAATAATCTCTAAAGCAGCAACTTTATCCTTTTTGTTTTTTAGTAAAGCATAATGGTCCTTAATTGTATTAAATAATTTATTTCTATTCTGTTTGATATCTACTTCTGGTTTTTCATCTTTACTCCCTAATATTTTTTTAATGATCTGAATTAACCTTTCATCCCACTCTGTTTGTTTTTCTAGTTTACTTGGACCAATACTATGAATCTGTGAAGAATTAAAGATTATATAATCTGTATCAAAACCTTTATGGGATATCTTTCTTAAAACTTCACTGGTAATTTTGTTATTCTGATAATAAGATTGAAGATCTCCATAAGTGCTGATCATCTGAAAGTAAAGTATAATATTAGGATCTTCTGACAAAAGTGTACTGATAGACTCTAATAGCTTAATCTTACTTCTAAGGTTGAGGTTGATATTTGTTGGATGGAGTTCTGTTTTACTGTATAGTAACCCCATACATTGAAACAAAATTTCATCAACTATATTTACTATTTTTTCATCTTCAATAAAATTTATAGTTTCTTCTGAAAAGTCGATATTATGGTAATTCTCCTGCAACAGTTTTGATAATGCTTTATAATGTTTGGGAAGAATAATACTTAGTAATCTTTGATGGAATAATAGGTTTTCAGGATGATAATCTTCGCGATTAACTACTAAATTCAGATAACTGATTATTTCTGAAATACTATTTAATTTGTAATTGGATAATAAGTTGAAAAATGAAATGTTAGAGATTCCTATACTTTGAAAATCTAATAATAAGTTTTTAAAAGTGTTTTCGTTCTGATTTTTAGATATAAAAATTTCAGGTTTAGGAATAAATCTCCTAGATAGTTCTGATTTTCTATTGTTTTGGAATTGTGATTTTGGGGAAAGAGAATTGGGTTTTGTGATAAGAGTGTTTCTTTTCATGATTTTATGCTTTTAAGCTGTGTATAATCCTTTAACCGGGGAGTGGTGTTTTTCGATTAGAGGAAATTTGGATATGAATAAATCAATTTTGAGTGATCTACTGATTTACATGCTTTATAAAACAAAAATATCAGATAAGAATAATGTTTGTAAGAGGCGAATATCCCTTTTTTTTAAGGTAAATAACTGTTTTTGAAAAGAATATGGGTGTGAGTTCATTTTTTTGAGAACAAAAAACCCGGCTTTAAAGCCGGGTGAGTTCATTTTTATTTATGTTGAAACCTTAATTTTAAGTAATTGAGGATTATAACTTTTAAAATCCATATATAGGATCAATACTTTTAACAGAAGTAATACCTTCTCTTATAGCATCAAGATAACCCCAGCCGTTCCCTATAGTTGGAACTAATCCTGCCCCAGCTTCTGCCCATTCTGAAACATTATAAATGGATAGAATATTAGGAGTATTTTTATCTTTTTTAATTTCTTGTACAGCTTTTTTTACAAATATTTTAAATTTTTCTGGAGTACTACCTGATATATTAAGATTAGAATCATGTGAACTACTTTCTCTATCGGTGGGGATAACAACTATTTTTCCTTTATTATTTCTGTTATGTGTAAAATCATTTACCATACCTCCATAATCAGAATAATTTAATCCAGGTATTTCACTGCTCTGATAATCTGTTTCTAAATAAAGTATTCCATTATTTAGGAATTCGGATTCAGCTATTACATTACCTTTCTGTCTTTCTGGTTTATCAGTATATCTTGCAAGAACACATATTCCATCATATCCTTTTGATTTTGCGAAATTAGACATTCCGATATAGAATGATTTTGTTGAACTGCCATACCAATCTTCTATGTTTTTACCTTCAAAAACAAAAACGGTAATAAGGTTTAGTCCATTGTAATTGACAACATATGCTTTATTATATCTGTCTGTAAGTTCAATGTTTGACTTCCATGAATCTTCTAATATAGTTTTGAAATTTGGTTGTGAACTATTTCCAGTACTTAACACCCATGGTACAAATGATAAATTACTAGCATTAGGGACTTCATTATATAATTTGTATATCCAATTATTCTCATCGTCTAGGTTACTCCATGTTGCTTCATTTAGTTTCCCATACTGGGTTCTTGTTTGCAGTATACAAGCTTTAACACCTGCTTCTGCTAGCCAATAACATTGCCAATCTAGGACATTCACATCATCACCTCTATACCATCCTAATAATGGATGCCTTTTGGGTTGATATCCTCTTAGAATAAGAGATTCATTATTGCCTGATACTTGATCAGTATGAGCCCATTCCCAAGTATACCAGCCATTCCATCCAGTTGCTCCATCTCTAATAGCATCAAGACCAAAATCAGAATACCAATATGCAAGAACATCTATATCATATTCTCTTTTAGATGTAAAAAATGGAGGTTTTACTATATTACCCGATATTATTTTTGGAGAAATGGGATTACTATGTTTTTCTTCAAGATGATTATGATGTAAACCGATTAATGCACCACTTCTGTCAAACGATATAATACCATTATACACCCCATTGGTAAAGTTCACTCCATCTTCGGATTCTCTTATAATAGAACCTTGTTTTAGTTCCAGATTTTTGCTTGTAAACAAATAGTTGCCATTAGGATAAAATACGTTTCCAAGCTTATGTGCTAAAATCATCGCTGATGAATCATCATTGATGCCATTTCCTTTAGCTCCAAACCATTGAGGATATACTTTTTCAATAATAAATCCATTGTTTAGTATAATGTCATCGTTGAAAATTTTTTCAATACCAGCATTTATTCGTGTATGATTTCCGTTTAATATTCCATTTCGAAATGATCCTCCATTAAACTTTAAAGTAACATTTTCTGGGATGTTTATTGTTATTCCGTTTAAGGTAAAGTCATACCTTATTTCCCATATGCTATTACTAAAATCGATTGGTTGATTAACGAAATCAAAATTTCTTCTTATGATTTTATACCCTAATTGATTTACATTTGATGACCTGTTTTTAAACTTAATTTTATCATCGATGCTTTCTAAATCTTCATTGTCTGGAATATACATGATTATAGGTTTTAATAAGTTTGTTAATATGATTTAAAAAAAAGATTTTATTCTAGTAAGGTTTAATACTCATAAGGTTTAACACTCAGGGGCTTGCCTCGTTAGTGCATGTTTAAAGTTTTAAAGCGTGAAGTTTCAGAATACTAAGTGTGCTTGCCCCAGAGAAATTACTACTACCAAGCTATTATTAATTTGCTAAAGGTCTATTCAAAATTAAATTTAGATATAGATTTATTCGTTGTTTTAATTCCTGTCTTGGAGTGATAAAGTCAAGGAACCCGTGTTCTTTTAGAAATTCTGAGGTCTGAAAACCTTCAGGAAGTTCTTTTCCTGTTGTATCTCTTACTACACGAGGTCCTGCAAATCCAATTAATGCTCCTGGTTCTGCAATATTGATATCACCTAACATTGCAAAAGAAGCAGTGGTGCCTCCTGTGGTTGGGTCTGTACATAAGGATATATAGGGTATTCCTGCATCTGCTAACTGAGCTAGTTTTGCAGATGTTTTAGCTAATTGCATTAAAGATAATGCGGCTTCCATCATACGAGCACCTCCTGATTTGGAGATAATCATAAACGGGATTTTATTTTTTAAAGCATAATCAGCAGCTCTGGAAATTTTTTCACCTACAACACTTCCCATAGAACCTCCAATAAAGGCAAAATCCATACAAGCAATAACAATGTCATTTCCGTTGGATTTACCCACAGCTGTTCTAACAGCATCCTTTAGGTTTGTTTTTTCCTGTGCGTCTTTAAGACGATCAACATATTTCTTTTTATCTTCAAATTTAAGAGGGTCTTTGGAGGTAACACTTTTGTCTAATTCTTTGTATTTGTTATCGTCAAATAGAATTTCAAAATATTCTTTACTACCTATTCTTACATGATATCCATCTTCAGGACTTACATAGAAATTTTTCTCAAGTTGCTCTGCGTCAACTATTTTTCCGGTAGGAGACTTATACCAAAGTCCTTTTGGAACGTCTTTTTTGTCTTCGGTAGCTGTTTGTATACCTTTTTGTGTTCTCTTAAACCAAGCCATAAATTAGTGTATTAAAAAAAGCTGAAACTTATTTAAAAAGTTTCAGCTTTGGTTTTTCTCTAGTGCTACAATGTATTTACATTGTTTAAATCCTCGAATGCCTTTTTAAGACGGTTCTTAAAGGTAATTTCTCCTTCGCGTAACCATTTTCTAGGATCATAATATTTTTTATTAGGTTCTTCTGTACCTTCAGGATTACCTATCTGTGTTTTTAGGTATTCAATCTTACTTGTCATATAATCACGAATTCCTTCATTAAAAGCAAACTGAAGATCAGTATCTATATTCATTTTGATTACACCATACCCAATAGCTTCTCTGATTTCTTCAAGAGTAGATCCACTTCCTCCATGAAATACAAAATCGATGTGGTTAGGGCCGACATTATATTTTTTAGAAATAAATTCTTGAGAATTTTTAAGAATTTTTGGTGTTAATTTTACATTTCCAGGCTTGTATACCCCATGTACATTACCAAAAGCTGCAGCTACAGTGAATTTATCACTTACTTTGCTTAATTCTTCATAAGCATATGCAACCTCTTCTGGCTGGGTGTATAACTTAGAATCATCAACGTCACTATTGTCAACTCCATCTTCTTCTCCTCCTGTAATTCCTAATTCGATTTCTAAAGTCATACCCATTTTACTCATACGAGCCAAATATTCTTTACAGATATCGATGTTTTCTTCGATTGGTTCTTCTGATAAATCAATCATGTGAGAACTATAAAGTGGTTTTCCAGTCTCTTTGTAGAAAGCTTCTCCCGCATCAAGTAAGCCGTCGATCCAAGGAAGTAATTTCTTTGCACAGTGGTCAGTATGCAAAATTACAGGCACTCCATAAGCTTCGGCCATTAAATGTACATGTCTTGCACCTGCAGTAGCTCCTGCTATTGCAGCTTTTTGATCGGTATTAGATAGCCCTTTTCCTGCGTTGAATTGCGCTCCACCATTAGAAAATTGAATAATTACAGGAGAATTTAATTCTGCAGCGGTTTCTAAAACAGCATTGATTGTATTAGAACCGATTACATTAACTGCAGGTAATGCAAAACCTTTTTGTTTTGCATATTCAAAAATTGCTTGTACTTCGTCTCCTGTAGCAACTCCCGGTTTGATATTGTGACTCATAACTTAGTTTTGGTTTATAAGGGTACAAAAATAGTAAAATTATATATAAACCGATACATTAATATAATCATTAAAGTACATCGAATTAGACATGATCCAAAGGTTGAGTAATCTAGTGTAATTACCAAACGTAATGAAGGTTGTATAGATAGTTTTTTAATTTGGGAAACCTGTTGTTGATTTAGAAAAATTAATGCAAAAAAAGTGTCAATTCGATTTTTGCTATAGAAGTGGTTTAAACTTTTTTGATTCTAGCGAAAAATAGTAGTTTTTTGATCAATTGAAGTGTTTTTTGCTCTTCATAGCAGCGCTACGAAGTAAGAAAAAGACGAAAATTGAGTGAAAAAGAGCATTTTTATAGCGAATTAAAAAAAGTTTAAACCACTTCATAATGAAATAGAAAAGTTTAAGCTATTTCGTTTATTAAAATGGATAATTTATACCAAAATTATAAACGGCTTCAGAAAAGTTGTATCCTTTAAACCATCTTTTGTCATTATCATTGGCGGGATTGAAGGTTTTAAAACCTATGTCAAGTCTTAAAACAAAGAAGTTAAAATCATATCTAAAACCCAAACCACTTCCAACGGCGATTTCTTGTATATCATCTAATCTAGAAAAAACGGCATCCTCTTCTTCTACACTATCTAAAACATTCCAGATGTTTCCTGCGTCTATGAACAAAGCTCCATGAAGTGATCCTAAAATATTGTATCGATACTCAAAATTTGATGCTATTTTCATGTTAGCTTCATTAAACTCATTTCTCCCACCACTGCTTCCGGGACCTAGGTCATATGCACGCCATGCTCTGTTGTCGTTTGGCCCACCTCCAAAAAAACTTCGTGCAAAAGGAATACTATTGGCATTGCCGTAGGGTAATGCAATGCCTCCAAATATTCTAAAAGCAATTATGTTTTTTCTTCCAAGATCCCAATGTTTGATATAATCTAATTCTGTTTTTGCATATTGTGAAAATTCAACACCAAAAACTTCAAAACGATCATTAGAATTTTTCTTGAGACCAGCGATGTCAGAAATAGTACTTAAAACGTTACCTGCAAATTCTATTTTAGCTCTAAATCTCGAATATTCTTCGTCATAGAGGTTTTCTCTATTGTTTTTTGTATACGTATAACTGGAGGCAAGAATTAGATTATCTTCTGTTAATCGTACTTTACGTTCATTAATATTGCTAATTTCTCGTAGTTGATCTGTAGTTAAATTAGAGTTTGGAGTTGCACCTAAAGATTCGTCTATAAAACCATTAGCTCCGTCAGGAATATTTAAAACAGCATCGTTTATATTTAGAGTTCCATTGTCTGGTTGAGAAAAGAAAGGAGAATCTGGTTGAAGCACTTGTGTGGCAATATTATTTAATCGACCAAAAGATGATTTGTAGATATTAAAATAATTATTCGTGTTTAAATTTCTAACATATTGAATATTAACAATGTCTAGCTGATTGGTTAATGTGTTGTTTGGCTTCCATTTATAATTAAATACTCCCGTGGCATTTTGTTTGTCTAGCCCAATGTTCTGCTGAACATTTATCCCAAAAATAAGATTAGTGGTTGGAGACATACGTTTGGGAATAATTTTATTGGTTTTGAAAGGGAAGACTATTTTTGGAAATGATAACTTTACATCGGTTCCAACTTCTGATATATTGAAGAACTTTTGACCTCCGTCTACAGCATCAATAGAAGATCCAATACTACCTCTTGCTGAAATTTCTAAAATTTCGGCACCCCCAAAAACATTTCTGATTAATAAAGAACCTCCAAAACCTATTCCAAAAGCTTGTATACTAGAGGTAGAAACATCAAACTGAGCGCTTGTACTATATTTTTTCTTGGGAGTCAATAAAATATTGGCAATAAGACTTTCTCCGTCATTAGGGTCTATGTCGTACCTTATATTAGGGTATTTAAACGTTCTTAAATTATTAATTTGATTATGTGTAAAGGTGCGATCCTGATCTCTGAAAATTTCACCTGGAGTAATCAAAACAGAATTTGTAATTGCTTTACGAGTATACTTTATTTTCTCAAAACCATAAATGTTATATCCTTTATAGAAAGTGCTATCCTTTGGTGTTTGGTTTCTGTTTTGATAAGAGTAATCGGTAAAAATATTTACTTTACTTATTTTGTGTACTTTAAAAGGTATTCTAGCTGTAGAATCTGCAAAAGTTACAGGGCGATTTTTTATAAGAAGGTTTAAGTTTACTTTATGATTGGTGTTTATTGTATCTGCATCAAATTTTATGAATTCTTTTTCAAAATGATATAGTCCAGAATTTCTAAATAGATAGGTTAGTCGTTCTCTTTCTTCTTCGATGTCTGATGTTTTGTATTGTTTTCCAGAGATAATTGTGGATTTTTCTGTGTGGAGTTTATAAATAGAATCTGCAACTGTAGATTTTATTTTGGTGCTTAGAGAATCTATTATGTATGGTTGATGAGGTTTTACATAATAATCTACGGTAGCTTTTTTGTTGTCTTCTGTGTTAATCTTGTAGTCAGCTTCAATATTAAACCACCCATTATTCCAATAATATGACTGTAACCTTTTTATAGAGCGTTTTATTTTGGATTCATCCAGAATTGATGGCTGCTCTCCTGTACTTTTTACCCACTCATTTATTCCATTTAAACCAACACCTAAACGATCTACTTGCTTTTTAGAAAGAAAACGAGTGATTCGCTTTTGCCTTTTAGGTTTTCGTACTAACCAATCTTTATATAAAGAATCTTGATTAATCTTGGCAAGATTATATATGTGTAGTCTGAGAGGAATTCCTAACAATTTGGTGTTAGGTTTTTGATACAACTGATTATATAGCTCAACGTCTTTGGTTTTTGCGCTGTCAACAAAAATTTGATTTTTTTCTAATAAATATTCACTTTCCGGAACTCTTTTTACCGCATCACACGAAAATAAAAAGATGGTGGTTATAGTAATTAATAATATTTTTGTCAGAAAGTCTTTCAATCCGTATTCATTATTGATTCAAAAATACACTATTTGTATGGTTAGCAAAAACCAAAAGAAACTAATAAAGAGTTTATATCAAAAAAAATACCGAAAACAACACGGTTTATTTGTTGCTGAGGGTAAAAAGGTAATAAAAGAGCTTCTTGAAGCTGGTATAAAGCTGCATTCTCTTTTTACTTTGGATTCAAATATTTTTAATGTTTCAACATCATGTGAGTATAAAATCACCGAAGAAGAACTGAAGCATATAAGTTTTTTAACCACTCCGCAAATCGCTTTGGCAATATTTTATATTCCAGAAACCAAAAAAATAACTCCGGATCATTTAATTTTGGCATTAGATGATGTTAGAGACCCTGGTAATTTGGGCACTATAATTAGATTGTGTGACTGGTTTGGAATAAAAGATTTGGTATGCTCTGATCAAACTGTGGATTGCTATAATCCAAAAGTCATTCAGGCAACAATGGGATCTATAACCAGAGTAAATGTTAATTATGGGGATTTGAAAGAATTTTTAATGGATAAAACAAGTGTTTTGAAAGTTTTCGGAACTTTTATGGATGGAAATTCTATTTATGAGGAAGAATTATCAGAACAAGCCATTATTATAATGGGAAATGAAGCAAATGGAATTTCAAAAGATATTCAACGTCTTATAGAACATCGAATTACAATACCTCAGTTTGGATCTAATAGAAAAACAGAAAGCCTTAATGTAGCTACAGCTACAGCTATTATTCTTAATGAATTTAGAAGATCTTAGGCTAGATTATTGGAATGTGAAATTTATAAAAATTCCTCTCGTTGACATCTTATCAATAGTCGATGTGTATGGGCTATCGGGATCATTATCTCTAACCAATTCATCAGACATAGCAAATACACCACGTATAGAAGGAGTGAATTTAAAATAAAATAAATAAAGATCTATTCCAAAACCAATCTCGTAATAGTTAGTGTTTGTCTTCATTCTAAACTGGCCTGCATTATTATCATCAGGATTATTTTCATTACTAGATAAATTAAGAGAAGTAGATATACCACCAACTATAAAAGGCTTAATATTGTTAATTCGCTTGGTAGAAATTTTTAATAATAAAGGGATGTGTACATAAGTTGACTTCACTTCCCTAATAGCATCAAAATCGGTAGTAAATTCTGGGCTGGGAAACGTTAAGTTTCGAGTTGTGAAAGTAACCATTGGTTCTAATCTAAGATCAAAATAATCGTTAATTCTCATGTTTCCTAAAAGCCCTACACTAAAACCAGTTGTTTTATCTACGATAATATCTGTACCAGAAGCATCAGAAGTGTAATCAAAATTAAAATCATAACTATTGAATCCAAGAATATAACCGTAGCTAAACCTAGGTTTGTCAAAGTTTTGAAGATTTTGTACTTTTTCTTTAGAAAATAACTGTGCACTCAAGTTTTGAGTACATATTAAAACAGCAATTAAGATAAATAGTTTTTTCATATTATTTTGTGGCTGTATAAATTGTAGCAACACCAAAAGTTTGCGGGTTATCTATGACTTCTATAAACCCGATTTTTCTTAAAATATTGTTGAGTACTTCTCCATAAGGAAAAGCAGCTGCACTTTCACTTAAGTAGGAGTATGCCGATTTGTCTTTAGAAAACAACTTTCCTACAAGAGGTAAAACAGTCTTAGAATAAAACTTGTAACTCTGTTTATAAGGCGTTTTGGTAGGAATAGAGGTTTCTAGAATTACAAATATTCCACCTGGTTTAAGAACTCTAAAGATTTCAGAAAGTCCTTTTTCTAAATTTTCAAAATTTCTTACACCAAAGGCTACAGTAATTGCATCAAAATAATTTTTTTCATAAGGTAAACTTTCACTATCTCCCTGCACCATATGAATTATATCATCTAACTTTTTTGCCGTAATTTTATGCCTTCCTACATTTAGCATTCCAGCAGAAATATCTAAGCCAATTATTTCTGAGGCTCCCGTTTTAGAGAGATTGATTGCCAAATCACCAGTTCCTGTAGCTACATCCAAAATCTTTTTAGGATTGGTTTTACTCACAAGATCAACCACCTTTTTGCGCCATTTTATATCGATACCAAAAGAAATAACACGATTTAACCCATCATAGTTTTTCGAAATTGTGTCAAACATTTCGGTAACCTGCTCTTTCTTAGATCTCGATTTATCGTTATAGGGTGTTATTTTTTCAGACATTCAAAAAAATTTAGGCAAATATACATTTTTGATATTGATCATGAGAATAGATTTTAATTAAGTTGATGATAATCAAATTTTATCAGTTACTCAATTTACATTATCTTTGTACGCTTTTATATTCTAAGATTCTTTACTATATTATTTTTTTAGTAAAAAATAGATCTTAGATTGATTTTATCTTAGATGGAAAACAATAAACAGAACCAATGAAAATCATTATTGCCGGAGCAGGTGAGGTGGGATTTCATTTGGCAAAACTACTCTCTTTTGAGTCTCAAGACATTACGCTTATAGATACGGATAAAGAATGTCTTAATTATGCAGATACTCACTTAGATATTAAAGTCATTAAAGGAGATTCTACATCAATTGCTATTTTAAAGGAAGCAAGAGTAGCGAATGTGGATATGGTGATCAGTGTCACCTCTAGTGAAACAACTAATATCACAATATGTGTATTAGCAAAACAATTAGGTGCAAAACGTACGATTGCTCGAATTTCGAATGCAGAATTTATAGAAAACAAGGAAGAAGTTGGATTTACCAAATTTGGAATAGATGAATTGATTTCTCCAGAAGCCCTTGCTGCTAGTGAAATAGAACTTCTTCTTAATCAATCTGCATTTCATGATAGTTATGAGTTTGAGGATGGGGCATTAACTATGGTAGGAACTACATTGTCAAAAGAAGCTTTATTTGTTGGGAAATCTGTAAGAGAAGCAGCTGATGTTTTTCCAGAATTACATTTTATGCCAATTGCTATTCAGAGATCAGGTACTCAGTATACCTTGATACCAAGAGGAGATACGACTTTTAAAGAAGGTGATCAGGTGTATTTTGTAACCTCACAAGGAGGAGTAGAAGAACTTTATAAATTGACAGGGAAAGTAAAAGAACAAATCAAGAATGTTATGATTCTTGGAGGAAGTAAAATAGGTTTTAAAACATCTTGCGACCTCTGTGACCATAAGTTTAGGGTAAAACTTATAGAGAAAGATAGAGATAAGTCTTTTGATCTTGCTGATGATCTACCTAATGCTATGATAATTAATGGAGATGGAAGAAATGTTGAACTCTTGCAGGAAGAAGGCATTGATCGTATGGATGCTTTTATAGCCGTTACAGGAAATTCAGAAACCAATATTATGTCATGCTTGGTAGCGAAGTCTAAAGGAGTGAGAAAGACTATTGCATTGGTCGAAAATATGGATTATTTTCAATTATCACATTCTATAGGTATTGATACTTTAATAAATAAAAAACTATTAGCTGCTAATAATATTTTTAGGTTCATTAGAAAAGGAGAAGTTGTTGCCATGACTAAGCTTAACAATATGAATGCTGAATTACTTGAATTTATTGTTAAACCGGCTTCAGAAGTAAGTGATAATTTGATAAAAGACTTGGATTTTCCTCGATCTGCAATTATTGCAGGTGTTATACGAGACGGGATTGGAATGATCCCATTAGGGGATTTTTACATTCAGGCAGGAGATCGGGTTGTGGTATGCTGCCTTCCTAAATCGATTAAGAAGATAGAAAAGCTATTTCTGTAAGATGTCTAGATTAAACTATAAAATCATTTCGCATATAATGGGGCTTTTGTTGCTCTGTAATGGTTGTTTTATGTTAATCGCTGCCATCATTAGCTTTATTTATAAAGATGGTGTTACAGTAGAGATTATGATGGCTTCTTTAGCTACCATTTTTATCGGTATAGCGTTAATGTTTTTAACCAGAGAGCATCAAAAAGAAATTAATAAGCGAGAAGGGTATATTGTAGTGACTTTTGGTTGGATTTTTATGTCACTTAGTGGGACTTTACCTTATTTGTTTTCTGGAGCCATTCCGGGGTTTACAAATGCTTTTTTTGAAACAATGTCTGGATATACTACTACAGGAGCTTCTATTCTTAATGAAATAGAAATCGTGCCAAAAGGAGTGTTGTTTTGGCGTAGTTTAACGCATTGGATTGGAGGTATGGGTATTATAGTACTAGCGATAGCAATTTTACCATTGTTGGGAATAGGAGGAATGCAACTTTTTGCTGCCGAAGCTCCAGGCCCTAGTGCAGATAAATTACATCCTAGAATTACAGATACTGCAAAGCGATTATGGTTGATCTATTTTGGATATACAGTTGCAGAAACTATTCTTTTGAAACTTGCTGGAATGAATTTTTTTGATGCTATAAATCATGCATTAAGTACTTTGTCCACTGGGGGTTTTTCTACTAAAAATGCAAGTGTAGCATATTGGAATGATAAACCTCTCATACAGTATATTATTATATTATTTATGTTTCTGGCAGGAATGAATTTTGTTCTTAGTTATTTTGGATTTAAGGGTAGAATTCAAAAAATTATAAAAGACGAAGAGTTTAAATTTTATGCTTTATTTACCATTGTGTTTACGATCATTGCTACAACTGTAATTTACTTTAAATCTGACCCATCTATTTCATCTATTGATCATCCAATGGTATGGGGAGAAGCAGAAAGTGCTTTTCGACATGCTTTGTTTCAGGTGATAGCTGTAATTACTACAACGGGATTTGTTAGTGCAGATTTTACCATGTGGACTCCTTTTTTGACCGTTTTCTTCTTTGGAATTATGTTTTTAGGAGGCTCTGCAGGATCTACTTCAGGAGGTATAAAAGTAATGAGACATTTAATAACTATTAAAAACGGAATTTTAGAATTTAAACGGACTTTACATCCAAGAGCAATTTTACCGGTTCGATACAATACAAAGGCGGTTTCAAAGGAAATAGTTTTTAATATCATAGCATTTTTTATTCTGTATATGCTTGCATTTATTATTGGATCAGTAGTACTTGGAGCTTTAGGACTAGATTTTGAAACAGCAATAGGTGGTGCTGCCTCTTCTTTGGGGAATGTTGGTCCAGGCTTTGGTAAACTTAGCCCAGTGAATAACTTTGATGTACTTCCTGATATTGGGAAATGGTGGTGTTGTTTCCTTATGTTAATAGGAAGATTAGAGCTCTTTACGGTTTTGATACTTCTTACTCCATTTTTCTGGAGAGACAGGTAAAAATATAATTATTGCATTTGCCAATTCCAGGTTGCAGAAGAATTAGGTAATGTAGTTGCCCATAATTCTGCTACTTTTTTAATAGTGTCTTTTACCTTACCAGTTATGCTATCTAGGTGTTCTTCTTCAATGTGAAAAATGTCTAATATAGACTCATAATATCGGATATAGTTAGATTCAGATTCTTTTTTAGGATTGATATTTAAAATTTCATCATCTGTTTGATGTACATTAAAGTTTTCTCGGTAAAGTTCAAGTATGTTTTTTTTGACAATACGTTCTTTTTCCGTGGTATCCATAAGAATTTGGTTTAAGTTGGTTTTATGATGGTTATCTTAAGCTAATGCATTATGTTTAAGTATATTCATAAAAAGAATATAACTTTAATTTTATTCGTTTAGTATTTATAGTTGTAAATTAATAATAAAGCAGGGTTAAAATTTTGTTAGATTTTCCTAGATGAAACACAAAAAAAACCAATTACCCTTATGGAGTGATCGGTTTTTTTTGGATCAAGCAATAAAGAAAATTAACTCACGGCTTCTTTAATTCTTTTAATTGCTTCTATAATTTGTTCTTTGCTTGCAGCATATGATATTCTAATGCAGTTATCGTTACCAAAGGCTACACCTGTAACTGTTGCTACGTTGGCTTCTTCTAATAAAAACATAGAAAAATCTGTTGCATTTTTTATAGAATGTCCTTTCAGTGTTTTTGCAAAGTAATATGATATATCAGGAAAAACATAAAATGCTCCTTCAGGCTCGTTGCACTCAAAACCGGGGATTTCAGATAGTAGATTAAGAATTAACTTTCTACGCTCTTTAAATTCATCGACCATGTACTGGATTTTGGTAACTGGTGCTTCTAATGCTGTGATTACT
This sequence comes from uncultured Aquimarina sp., assembly GCA_947498785.1. Lineage (GTDB taxonomy): Bacteria > Bacteroidota > Bacteroidia > Flavobacteriales > Flavobacteriaceae > Aquimarina. The sequence continues at coordinate 61,678 of CANMLS010000016.1, forward strand.
GCACGTTGAGCAATACAATTAGCGCCACTAGTTACCTGACCTTGTATTTTATTACATGCTCTAGCAATTGTGGCAGGAGCTCCAATATATCCAATTCGCCAACCTGTCATGGCAAAAGCTTTTGCAACACCGTTAACTGTTACTGTACGATTGAACATATCTTTAAATTGAGCCATTGATGCATGGCCACCAACATAATTAATATGTTCGTAGATTTCATCGCTTACTACAATGATATCTGGGTGTTTTTGTAATACATCAGCTATAGCTCTTAATTCTTCTTTACTATAAATAGATCCGCTTGGGTTACAAGGAGAACTATACCATAACATTTTGGTTTTTGATGTGATGGCTTTCTCTAGTTGCTCTGCAGTTATTTTAAAATTAGTGTCAATAGAAGTTTTTACTTCAATAGGTACTCCTCCAGATAGTTTTACGATATCACTGTAGCTCACCCAGTAAGGGCAAGGGAGAATTACTTCATCTCCTGGATTAATACATACTTGAGCTATGTTATAAAGTGCTTGTTTGGCTCCAGTGGATACTACAATTTGCGAGCGATCATAAGTAAGAAGATTATCACGCTTAAACTTGGTTATAATCGCATCTTTTAATTCTACATACCCATCAACAGGGGGATATGAATTATAATTATCATTTACAGCTTGAATAGCCGCTTCTTTAATAAAGTCCGGAGTGTTAAAATCCGGCTCGCCTAAACTGAGTCCGATAATGTCTTTTCCTTCTGCTCTTAGTTCTCTTGCTTTTGCAGCCATTGCAAGTGTTGCAGATGCCTTAAGCGCATTGATTTTGTCTGATAACTGAATGCTCATTTCCGATACTTGTGTGCTCATTTTAATTGGTAAATAAAAATTATGATTGTATTGTCGCAGGTTTCATACCCATTTCTTTAAGATGTTTGAAATGTGCTATAATAGCCTTGCGAGTACTCTTATATTCATTATATGGTAAATTGAATTCTAAAGCGGTTTGTTTTACTATTTTAGAAATTTTGGTATAATGAATATGGCTTATATGTGGAAAAATGTGGTGTTCCACCTGATGATTTAATCCGCCAGTAAACCAGTTGATTAATCTGTTTTTTGTTGAGAAATTAACTGTTGTGAACAACTGATGAATAGCCCATGTGTTTTTCATAGTGCCTGTTTTATCAGGTATAGGCATTTGTGCCTCTTCTACCATATGCGCTAATTGAAATACAATACTTAATATTAATCCTGCAATATAATGCATAACAAAAAAACCTATCAAAATTTTCCACCATGATATTGACATAAAAATCATTGGGATTACAATCCATACAGATGTATAAATAATTTTAGTGATCACAACGGTACTCCATTGTTTTAAGGGGCTTGGTAATTTACCATAAGAAAGTTTTCGGGCTAAATAACTTTTGGTTTGCTTAAAATCGGTAGTCAATGCCCAATTAAAAGTTAATAGTCCATATAAAAATATAGAATAATAATGCTGAAACTTATGGAAACGCCTCCATTTTGCATGTCTAGTAAAACGAATAACTCTTCCTGCATCCATATCTTCATCATGTCCATGAATATTGGTATATGTATGGTGGAGAACATTATGTTGTACTTGCCAATTATAAACATTACCTGCTAGAATGTATAAACTACTCCCCATTAATTTGTTAATCCATTTTTTTGAAGAATATGAATCATGATTACCATCATGCATTACATTCATTCCTACACCAGCCATTCCTATACCCATAACTATAGTGAGTAATAACATCAACCATTGCGAAATGTTGAGTGTAAGCATTAAAAAATATGGAGTTAAAAACATAGAAAACATAACAATTGCTTTCAGATGTAATTTCCAATTCCCTGTTCTTTTAATATTATTTTCCTTAAAATATAGGTTTACTCTTTTGTTAAGTGTTCTAAAAAATTTAGCAGAATCAGCTCTGCTAAAACGTATGTTAGTTGTAGTCATAACTATTGAGGTTTATAATCAAACGGTATTGATTATAATTATATTGGGTAAAGTTAGGTATTTAAATTTTTTTAAGTTCCTAAAAAGAAGTAAAATATACAATCTTAACGTGTATTTTTGTGCTTTAATTTAATTCTTAATGGAAATTATACTAGAATACTTCCCAAGCCTTACAGAGGAACAAAAAACTCAGTTTTCAAAACTTGGAGAATTATATACTGAATGGAATGCTAAAATCAATGTAATCTCGCGTAAGGATATTGAGTTGCTTTATGAACGTCATATACTACATTCTCTAGGGATAGCTAAGATTATGAGATTTAACTCAAAGACAAACGTGTTAGATGTAGGTACAGGAGGAGGTTTTCCTGGAATACCATTAGCAATTCTATTTCCCGAAACTCAATTTTATTTGATAGATGTAATTGCAAAAAAGATACGAGTAGTTAATGAAGTTGCTAAGGCATTGGGATTAGAAAATGTAAAAGCAGAACAGCGTAGAGCGGGAACTTTTGATGATCGTTTTGATTTTATAGTGAGTCGAGCAGTTACCAATATGCCTGATTTTGTGAAATGGGTTCGAAAAAACACATTAAAAAAGAATAAAAACGAATTTCCTAATGGTATCTTGTATCTTAAAGGAGGTGATTTAACAGAAGAATTGTCGCTATTTCCTAAGGCAATAGAATATAAACTTTCTGATTATTTTGATTCAGCATTCTTCGAAACCAAAAAAGTAGTGTATTTACCGTTGAAATATAAACTCTAAATGGATGCTATTTACTACGAATAATAATAATAAATGATTATCAAATATTTATTAAAAGCGAGTAGGTTTTTATTACGGATATAAATCACCCAAGTCTTTATCAACTATTTCAGCATTTGGATCTAAACGCATTAAAAATGATTATATCATAGACAAAACAGTTGAAATCCTAGGAGATAATTGTGAATATATATTCAATATATTTAAACGATAATAGGCTGTCTATTAGTTATGGAATAAATACTGGTAGTGATGTTGAGGAAGAACAGGCTCGTAATGAGTATAATATGTTGATATATTATATTTTAGATGGAGGTATGTCGATATTTGATAAAAGTGATTTGGCTGGATAAATTTGATTTTTATAAACTGTAAATATGAAAAATACTATACTGTTTTCTCTATGTCTGTTCTTCGCAACTACACAGTCTTTTTTTGCTAATGATGGCGCTTATTATGCAAGTGGAAATCATTTAATACCTATAACGGATGCGGATATTGCTGTTACAAAAGAAATATTGAAAGTAACCCGATATAAGGACAAGTTTTTGAGTGTAGATGTGTACTATGAATTTTATAATCATGGTATTGATAAAGAAGTTCTTGTGGGTTTTGAAGCACCGTCGCCTTCTGGAGATGTTGACGGATATCCAGTTAATGGAAAACACCCATATATTAATAGGTTTTCAGTAGAGATGAATACTATTGCCCTTTCATACAAAACAGCTATCGTTTCAGATAGTTTGTATTTTAAAAATGGAGAGATTCTGGCAAAGACAGAAAATGAGATTATAGGAGATGATTTTAATGCCAATAATCCAGAGTTTTATTATGTTTATCATTTTAATGCAAATTTTAAAAAAGGAAAGAATGTAATTAGACATAAGTATATCTTTAAGCTTTCAGGTTCGGTAATGGACAAGTATTCATTTGATTATATTTTAACAGCTGCTAATCGTTGGTCCAATAAGCAGATAGATGATTTTACACTTATTGTTGATATGGGAAATGAAGCGAGTTTTAGTGTCAATACATCATTTTATGCAAGTAATGACAGTTGGACAATAGCGGGAAAAGGATTGAATAGCTTAAATAAAGAAAGTAAGTTTACCGATTTTTATATTGAAGAAGGCTTTCTAACATTTCATAAGAAAAATTTTGTATCCAAAGATGAATTATATATATCATCATCCAGGAATTTTCAATATTGTCAAAAAGAAGTGTTTGATGCACAGGAATGTACAATTATTCCTTTTGATATTTCCTTTCAGGAAAAATTGCAAGATGTAAAAGATGAAAAATCGTATAAGATTTTAAGAAATTTACCCTATGCAAGGAGAGGATATGTTTTTAAAACAGATTTTATACAAGCATATTATCAGAAACAATCCTGGTATACAAAAAATCTTACTTATGTTGCAGAATTAGAAGCTTTGACAAAAGCCGAGAAAAATTGGTTAAAGTTCTTAAAGGCTAATACCTCTTTCTGATGCATGACATTAAAAGTAATAACGATGTTTGTTTAGAATATCGATTTTTTTAATCTTAATCTTGATCTTTTAGATTAACCCTCATTTCTATTAAATGTTTTTCAAAACCTGTTTTTTCATAAGCTTTTATAGCCCATGGATTTTTTTCATAAACGGTTAACCTAATCTCGTCTATGTTTTTACTTCTGAACCATTCGTGTAGATTTTGGATAACCATTTGGCTTATTCCTTTACCGCGATGTTCTTCTTTTACATACATAAAACCGATATATCCAAGTTGTTTTTGTTTAAAAAAGTCCTTTCGATCTCTAATTTGTCCATAACCGCTCCCTACAATTTCTCCATCAATTTCGGCAACGACTACCTGAGTATGATCAGCTAGAATATAAGCACCTATATCATAATAGCTAATTTTTTCAGATTTAAGGGTGATATCCATTGGGCGTTCTGCTTCAATGATTTTTTGTTCAAAATCAAGAAGTATTGGGAGATCTTCTGTTTTGGCGGTTCTTATTGTAATCATGTGTATTAGTGTTTTTTTGTGTTTGATAATTAGAATTTTGTAATCTTCAGTTCAGTTTTTTTCCTTTCTATTTCCTATACTGAGGTATTTAGCGATTTTTTTTATGTTTCTTATAATGATGTGTTTATCGATAGTTTCTTCCCATAATTAATATCTTTTCGAAAAAAATAAAATGCGTAAGTTGAGTATATCTAAACAAAAAAACGCCCATTGGACGCTTTTTTTGTTTAGTATAATGGGTTTATTCTCCTAAGAAAGGATATCTGTAATTTTCTGGTGAGACAAAAGTCTCTTTTATAGTGCGAGGAGATACCCAACGCAGTAAGTTGAGGTATGATCCTGCTTTATCATTTGTTCCTGAAGCTCTAGCTCCACCAAATGGTTGTTGTCCTACAACTGCCCCAGTCGGTTTGTCATTGATATAGAAATTACCAGCACTGTTCTGTAGTGCTTTAGTAGCTTCTGCAGCAGCATAACGATCAGTAGAAAATATAGCTCCAGTTAGAGCATATTCACTAGTTTCATCAACTAACTTTAGGGTTTCTGACCATTGGTTATCATCATACACATAAATTGTGATTACAGGGCCAAAAAGTTCAGTGCACATTGTTGTATATTTTGGATCTTTTGCAAGAATCACTGTAGGCTCGATAAAATATCCTTTAGATTTATCATAATTACCACCAATAATAATTTCTGCATCGCTATCATTTTTAGCCTGATCAATATATTTGGCAAGTTTGTCAAATGATCCTTCATGAATAACGGCAGTGATAAAATTACTCATATCTTCTGGAGATCCCATTTTAAAAGATTTTATATCTTCTTTCAAAAACTTCTCTACATCATTCCATAAGCTTTTTGGGATATATGCTCTCGATGCTGCACTACATTTTTGTCCTTGAAATTCGAATGCACCACGAGAAATCCCCGTAGCTACTTGTTTTGCATTTGCACTAGGATGAGCAACAATAAAATCTTTTCCACCAGTTTCTCCCACAATTCTTGGATATGTTTTATAATTGTGAATATTGGTTCCGATTTTTGCCCAAATATCTTTAAAAACGTGTGTACTTCCTGTGAAGTGAATTCCTGCAAAATCTGGACTAGCCAAAATAGTATCTGTAATCATTACAGGATCACCATATACAACGTTGATTACACCATCAGGAACTCCTGCTTCTTTAAAAATATCAACGATGACTTTTGCGGAATAAATTTGACTATCACTAGGTTTCCATATTACGGTATTTCCCATTAAAGCTGCACTTGCGGGCAGATTACCAGAAATAGCTGTGAAATTAAATGGAGTAATAGCATATACGAAACCTTCTAGAGGACGATATTCTAATCGATTCCACGCACCCGAAGTAGAATCCGGTTGATCTTCATAAATCTGAGTCATAAACTCTACATTAAAACGTAAGAAGTCGATAAACTCACAAGCAGCATCGATTTCTGCTTGAAATATATTTTTAGATTGAGCCAACATAGTTGCTGCATTAATTTTTGCACGATAAGGCCCTGCAATTAGTTCAGCAGCTCGTAAGAAAATAGCGGCACGTTGTTCCCATGCGAGTTCAGCCCATTGTTGTTTGGCATCTAATGCGGTATCAATTGCTTTCTGGATATGTTGTTTTTCTGCTTTATGATAGGTTCCTAATATATGTTGATGCTCATGAGGAGGAGTCATCGTAGCGGTGTTTCCGGTTCTTATTTCTTCACCATTAATATATAAAGGTACGTCAATAGTAGTGTTGTACATTTTTGTATATGTTGCCAAAACTTCTTCTCTTTCAGGAGTTTCAGGAGCATATGATTTTACAGGCTCGTTTATAGCTGTAGGAACTTGAAAAAATCCTTTTCCCATAATGTAATGTGTTATGTTTAAATTATTAAGATGTGTTTGTCAAATGAGTTAGTCATTTAGGATTGCAAAGATAAAAAATTATGATAGCTAGAATTTATTTTAACCTTTTATACAAGAAAACCAAATATGTAAAATCCTTACATTATTTTGAGGAGAATACCGTTTGCATTAGAGAGAAAAGATGTTGAGGGTTGATAAACAGAGTTAAAGATAAATGAACTTAACCTTTTGAAGAGATAAAGATTTAGAGTATGTGATTTTTTTTGTAAGTTGTGAGATATTTAGGCGACCCAAAATTTATGTGTACAGTTACGTTAATTCCAACTCAAGAAAATAATTTTATCCTTACCTCTAATCGTGATGAGGCCATAAATAGAAAAACATTACTTCCTGAATTTTATCGGGTAAACAAAACAAGAATGTTATTTCCCAAAGATGCTGTTGCCGGAGGGACTTGGATAGGAGTGAGTGATAAAAATACAATGATATGTCTGCTTAATGGAGGCTTTGAAATCCATGAAAGATCGTCATCATATAGACAAAGTAGAGGTGTTGTTGTTAAAGATTTGCTAGAAGCAGATCATCTAGAAGAAGCAATTTTAGCCTATAATTGCAAAGGGATAGAACCTTTTACTATAGTTGCGGCAAATTGGGGATCTGACCTTTTGCTTTTTGAATTTGTATGGGATGGGCAAAAAAAACATTTTAAAAGGTTAAAAAAAGAAATGCATATATGGTCTTCTTCTACTTTATATACCAAAGAGATGAAGGCTATGCGGAAAGAATGGTTTACTTCTTTTGAGAGCCAGAATGCGTTGACGTCAAATTCTCTTTTGGATTTTCATAAAAATGCAGGAATAGGGAATAAAGATGTTGATCTGCAAATCGATCGAGGTTTTTTAAAAACCAGAAGTATTACTCAAATCGTAAAAAAAGAAGAAGAACTTTCTATGCGATATGAAAATCTACAAAATAAAGAAGTAAGTACCGTGATTTTTGAAGCAATGACAGCTTAGAAAGCTGATTATAAATTAAGAAGGTTGAACTATACAGGCAAAATAATTTCGCTTGCGTTTCCCGATACTTTTGTTCGTTTCTCTGATGAAAAAAATGTTTCAAGCTTATTACAATTGTTTGGCTTGGGCAAGAATGGAGTTATTAAAGCGGGGCATGCAGCTTTTGTGCTTATCGAAAATAAGACTGGCATTGCAGAATATTATGATTTTGGAAGATATATAACGCCCGATGGCAAAGGAAGGGTTAGGAGTGCTATTACAGATGTAGAGCTAGAGATACCATTTAAGGCTGTATTTGCCTCAGATGGTAAATTGGCTAATATTAATGATTTTTTGCTATGGTTAGAAAAGCATCCTGAAAAAACTCATGGTAGTGGACGTTTGGTTGCATCGGTATGTGATTATATTTTTTATGATAAAGCAAAAAAATATGTTCTAGAAACTCAAAATAGAGGAAGTATTCCATATTCTACTTTTAGAAAAGAAGGGAGTAATTGCTCAAGAATAGTTACAGATACCATTTTGCATAGTACAGATAATTCTAGAATTAGAACTCCTTTGTTAAGGAATAAGTTATTTACTCCGAGCCCATTAGGAAATGTTGAAAAAGGATCTGTAGAAAATAAAATATATCAAGTGGAAAAAGGGATTCTAGTAGAGTATCCAAATTCAGTTTTTAGAGAAAACCTTACTAATTATTTTGATAAAAGAATACCGCCTTTTTTGGAAAAGAAAAAAAATGTAGTGCCAGATTTCTTGAAAGATGCTCATTTCCTTTCTGGTATTGGAAGTAGTGCGTATTTCATAATTAAGGAGTCGTTACAAAAACATCTTTTTGAAATAAGAAGATACACTGAGTATGGAAAAGAGGATTTCAAAGGTTTGTTTAAGGCTACAAGAGATGGTTTCGATATTACCAAAAAGCATTGTTTTGTGTACGATTCAAACTGTAAGTATTGTCATATAAAACAAAATGAAAAAGTATTTAGATTTGAACAAGTTGAAATTATTGCTAGTTAAGTGCAAACGGAGCACTTAACTTGAAACCAGGAATCATTACTCTAAACTTTCTGGTAGATGTAAAATTGACCATATTATAATGTCCTTTCATTGCTCCAAAAGGAGAGCTAAGCAAACAACCACTGTTGTAAGAATGAGATTCCCCTGGCTTTAGAACAGGTTTTTTTCCAATAACCCCTTCGCCTTCAACGATTTCTGTGTTGTTAAGGGCGTCTTTGATCTCCCAAAAACGAGAAGTGAGTTGTACAGAATCTTTACTTTGATTTTCAATGGTAATACGGTAACCAAAAGCAAAATGAATCTTGTAGTTCTTATAGAACGTGCCTTCAAAGGTAGTATCTACCGAAATTTTTATGCCTCTGGTAATTTGTTGAACCATATCAAAATATAAACACTGATCCTACTATAGTTAGTATAGAACCTATGCCCGCTAATATAAAAAATAATATATTCACTAACAGAAATTTAACAATAGTTTTACCTCTCCCTTGATTATAAAACTTTCGCATGGCCTTATATAGGTAGAATAAGAAAATAAACATTGCAATATTAAAAAATACATTCATGTTGGTGATTTTAGAAAATAGAATAGCGATACCTATTATTATAAAAAACATAGTTTGAGTATGAAATATAAAAACCAAATGCTCCATATAATTGAAAGATCTTCTCATGTATAATAGCCAAATACCTAATGTAAAAAAGGGAAGGAAAAAGAAAATAATAAAAGGTAATTTATTAAATATGAATTCAATAAACTCTTGTCCATAGTTTTCTTCCATTGATTTGGTTTTTAAAACTCTATGGTATATGTATTTATTAAATTGATTTTTTTTATGTTTTAATTCAGATAAAGCTCTATACGTAGATTTCTCTTCTGTTTTTTTATAATAATCTCTATACATCGCCCAAAGTTTAAAACCTCTTTCAAAGAACCCAATACTGTCAATCTGCTCTTGTGAATAATAGACGATTTCTTTGGCTTTGCTTTCTTCTTCATCAAACAAAGAAAACCCATCCGCATTTATGATTTCTTCTTTAATTTTTTCTTTGTCAGATTTAGGGATGCCATTAGTTGCTAATATTTGATCGCTAATCTTTTGTTTTATAGAGTCATCTGTTTTGATGCTTTCTTTGATCTCATCCATGGCTTCTTTTCCGAACTTGGCTTTATCTTCCATTTCTGTTCTATAGGTGTCAAAATCAATAAATAAGCCATTAATGATAAAAAAGATAATAGAAACACTAAGATAGAATCGAAATGGGTTAGCATATTTTATTCTCTTACCCTGAATATATTCTTTAGAAATTTTCCCAGGCTTAAAAAGTAATGCAATTATAGTGTGTCGTAAACGAGAATCATAAGAAAAAATACTGGCAAAAAACTCACTAAAAAAATCGTTAAGAGACAATCTCTTATTTGTATTTATTTGTCCACAATGATGGCAATACCTGTCAATGATATCTAGCGGCACACCACAGTTCAGGCATTCGTCTCCCCTGTATTTTTTAAGAAATCTACCTGTTTCTTTCATTTTCTGGTTATTTTGGCCAGTAGGGGTCTAAAATAGGAGGAGTTTATTACATTGCCAAAAAATAAATCAGGAATTATTTTTTTAGTTCGTGATATTTGCTGAGTTCCCTATGCCTTTTCCTATAGCCCTGTCATATCGTGCACCAGGAGCACGATAATAAGGTATGACAGTGTATTCATTTTCTGTTTCATCAAAATTGCCACTTATAAATCCAGAATTTATAGTTCCGTCTGGTTTAAGTAATACATATTTGTAATTGTAAAACCCTTGTTTAAATAATCTTTTGTTGTAATACACTGCATCTTTCTCGTTATATTCGAGAAGAGTAGACTCATCTAGTGTGTAGTTGTTAAAATTGCCATAAAGGTGAATTTCTCCACCATCAAGAGGTTCATAACATTCTAAGAAAAAGTGCATCCAAACATAATCAGCTTCAACGTTATTGTTTTCTGCATCAAGATTTCGAATCACAAAATTCCCATTAATATCTGGGTTATATGTGTATTTTCTATTTGCTCTTACAATATTAGGATAGAGGTAATTATGATAAATTCCGTCCAATTCAATTCTTCGTGTGCTTACAGTTGATGCTCTAATGTCTTTGCTGTCAAAAAATAAAAATTCATTTCCACCCCCAAAACTGGATTCCTGATCGTATTTATATACAAGTTTGTCAGCAATTGTAAATTGAGGTTTTAAATTGGTAATTCCCCTCTTAATGTCGTTATTTTTCATAACTAAGGTCTTTACCGTCTGTTTAGGATTCCTTAGAATTTCTCTAGATGAATTTATTTCAAATTGAACAGATTGTTTTGTATTGATGTGTTTTAAATCTCTTGATCTCTTGGTGTATACTTTTACAGAGACAAGAGGTTCGTAAACTATAAATTTTCTAGAAAAGACAACTTCATCATCGTCATCGTAGATTTCAATAAGATAGTTTCCACTTACTTTAAGTCTTCTAGTGTCTTCGTTAGGGATGTTTAATGTATAATGACTATACATCTGTAAAGTGTTAAATGAATTCTCATAGGTTACAATTCTAATTTCGTCAAATCCATCCAGATATTCATTTTTATATAGAGCAGAAGGAGTCCAATCAAAATTATAATGACTTATTCTGTAGTAGTAATCTGATTCGTCTCCTGTAGTGTCATCAAAAGTAATACTGATGGGTTCTCCTAGTTTTAAAATAGGTACTCCAGAGAATTCGGTGTCAGTAATAAATTGAATGGTATTAATATGACTTGCAGTGGGAACTTCTTTAATTATGGGTTGACTATAAGAGATATAGCAAGCTGTAGAAGAAAATACAAAAAATAATAAAATTCGTCTAAGTTTTTTTGGCATTATAGATGTTGATTTCGGATGTAAATATAAACAAATAGAATAGAATTTTATTGTCTAAATGATGCTTAATAAAAATGTGTTTCTCTATTCTTTCTAAAGTTTTTTTATGAAATATAGAGTTGAATTTTGCTTTCGGTTTTTGGTTAGTAATTTAGGTTTGGATATTTTGAAATTGTTTTTGTCTATATAATATCTATGTGTAGTGTTTAAATCAAAAGAAATATGAAATGTGTGATGAAAGAAAAATGGATGAGGTTTTAAGAGAGCTTAAGAAACAGGTGCTGTTTTTTGAATCACAAAACAGTTATTTAGAATAGTTATAAATAAAATCTTATAACAGAACCTGCTTTCACTTACGTGTTTTAATTAGTAAATTTGCACGATTTTTTTAGTTAATTAACATAGACTACAAATATGTCAAAAGACATTCGTATCAGAAAAGGCTTAGACATTAAGCTTGTTGGCGAAGCAGAGAAAGTTACTGTAAATGCCACCAGAAGTAATGTTTACGCAATTAGGCCTGACGATTTTCACGGTATAATCCCCAAAGTTATTGCCAAACAAGGGACAGAAGTTAAAGCCGGCGAACCACTTTTTCACTCAAAATCTAATGAAAATATGCTTTTTCCTTCTCCAGTAAGTGGAGAGATAGTGGAAATAGTGCGTGGTGCCAAAAGAAAGATTTTAGCTTTCAAAATTCTTGCAGATAAAGAACAGCAATATGCAGACTTTGGTGCAAAAGATGTAAATGCTATGAATGGTGATGCTATAAAGGCTCACTTATTGGCATCAGGATGCTGGCCTTTTATTAAGCAACGTCCTTATGATGTTATCGCAAACCCAGATAATACACCAAAAGCTATTTTTGTTTCGGGCTATACAACAGCTCCTCTTGAAGCAGATAGTGATTATGTGTTGACAGGGAAAGAAAATGAACTTCAAACGGCAATTACAGCTTTAAGTAAATTAACAGAAGGAAATGTTCATGTATCTGTTGGGAAAAATGGAAACTCTCCATTAGCAGGTTTAAATAACATTTCAGTTCATAAGGTTTCAGGTCCTCATCCAGCAGGAAATGTAAGTGTGCAAATAGCTAAGATAGATCCTATTAATAAAGGAGAAGTGGTTTGGGTAATAAATCCACAGGATCTCTTGATTATAGGAGAGTTGTTACTTACAGGAAAATTTAATGCAGAAAGAACAATTGCTTTAGCTGGTTCTTCGGTTAAAACACCAAAGTATTATAGAACCAAAATAGGTGCTGAAGTAGCTTCTGTGGTGTATGATTCTGGAGTTATAGATGAAGGAAATATTAGAGTAATTAGCGGAAATGTACTTACTGGCGAAAATGTAAAACCAGATGGTCATCTTGGGTATTATAATAGCAGTATAACAGTAATACCAGAAGGAGATGATTATGAATTCTTTGGGTGGAATAAACCTGTTTTTAATAAAATATCTCCGTCTAGAGCTCTTACTTTTTCTTGGCTATTCCCAAATAAAAAATACGACCTTAATACCAATACAAATGGCGAACATAGGGCATTTGTAGTTACTGGAAATTATGAAAGTGTATTTCCCTTAGATATTTATCCACTGCAATTACTTAAAGCTTGTGCTGTTAATGATCTAGATGCAATGGAGCAGTTAGGTATGTATGAAGTTGCTCCAGAAGATTTTGCTCTGACAGAATTTATATGTGTTTCTAAACAACCACATCAACAAATGATAAGAGAAGGGTTAGACTTAATGTTAAAAGAAATAGGATAGTGCTATGGGATTAAAAGATAAATTACATAAACTAAAACTTAAGTACAAAGGCAAAAAAATGGCTCCGGCATTTAATGCAATCCATACGTTTTTGTATTTGCCTAATGAGACTACACATTCTGGTTCACACGTTCGAGGAGCAGATGATTTAAAACGTACCATGAATACTGTAATCATGGCGTTATTACCATGTTTGATTTTTGGAATGTTTAATGCAGGATACCAACATCATCTTGCAACGGGAGAAATAGAAGCTGTAGCTAATGGTTTTTTTAGTGTAGGATTCTGGTCAATAGATAATCTTGTAGTTGGACTTTGGAAGGTATTGCCATTAGTTGCTATTTCTTATGGAGTTGGACTAGGAGTAGAATTTCTATTTGCAGTAATAAAAGGACACGAAGTAGAAGAAGGATATTTGGTTACAGGAATGCTAGTGCCATTAATCGTTCCGATAGATACTCCATTATGGATGTTGGCAGTTGCTGTAATATTTGGAGTGGTTATCGGTAAAGAGGTGTTTGGAGGAACAGGTATGAATATACTAAATCCAGCACTTACTATAAGAGCATTTTTATTCTTTGCGTATCCAACATGGATGTCTGGAGATAAAGTATGGGTGCATGGTGCGGTAGAAAGAGCTAACGAGATAGCCAGTGGAGCACAGTTAGATGCAATATCTGGTGAGACTGTTTTGGGAAGTTTAGCGCAAGGAAAAGAAATTTCTTACTCAGTTGCAGATATGTTTCTAGGATTTATTCCTGGTTCTGTAGGTGAAACCTCTGCACTGTTGATTTTATTAGGAGGATTATTTTTAATTTTTACCAAGATTGGAAGCTGGAGAATTATGGCAAGTGCCGTTCTTGGAGCTCTGGCTATGGGATTAATTTTTAATGGAGTTGTAAATGCAGGATGGATAAGTGAAGGAAGTAAATTCTATAGTTTGATGAGTACAGAATTTTGGCATCATCTAATTATTGGTGGTTTTGCTTTTGGAGTTGTATTTATGGCTACCGATCCGGTAACTGCATCACAGACCAACAAAGGCAAATGGATATATGGATTCTTGATTGGATTTATCTCTATATTAATCAGAGTATTCAATCCTGCATATCCAGAAGGAGTAATGCTGGCAATTCTATTGATGAACGTATTTGCTCCAACTATTGATCACTATGTGGTTCAAGGTAATATCAAGAAAAGAATGAAACGTTTAAAACTAAAAACGGCTTAATCATGGCAATGAATACAGATAAAAATTCATATACGATCATATTTGCCATTGCAATGGTAGTTGTGGTTGGTTCATTATTAGCATTTACTGCATCTTCATTGAAAGAAAGAATAGATGCTAATAAACGTACGGAAAAACAGCAGAATATTTTATTTGCAATGGGTGTTGCAGATACAGAAGATTCTAATGAATTTGTACCAGCAGAAAAAGCACAGGAGTTGTTTGATAAATATGTGGGTGATGAACAATATATCATTATTGGAAGCTCTGCAGAGAAAACAAGTGATGCTTTTAGTGTTGAGGTGAAAAAGGAAAATGATAAAGTTAAACAGGATCCTACTTACCAGAGAAAAATGCCTTTGTTTATAGGAAAGAAAGATGGTCAGGAATATTATGTAGTTCCAATGAGAGGAAATGGCCTTTGGGATGCGATTTGGGGTTATGTTTCTTTGGATAAAGAATTCAAGACTGTTAAAGGAGCATTTTTTGATCATAAAGGAGAAACTCCTGGATTAGGTGCCAATGTTAAAGAAGCATATTTTAGAGATGATTTTATAGGAGAAAGCATATTAGATGCTTCAGGAAAATATAAAGGAATTACCGTGAAAAAAGGAAATGCTGATCCTAAAAATGTGGATAAAAACGATAATGAAGTAGATGCCATGGCTGGAGCAACAATTACAGGTGATGGTGTTACAGCAATGGTAAAGAAAGGAATAAAGATGTACCAACCTTATTTCGAAACTTTAAAAAAATAAAAGATGGCCGAAGTAACAGAAGAAAAAGTTAAAGTAAAAGAGCCTAAAGAGCCTTTGTTTTCAAAGAAAAACAAGAAATTACTTTCAGATCCTCTTGCCGATAATAACCCAATTACTATACAAGTATTAGGGATTTGTTCTGCATTAGCGATTACAGCACAATTAAAGCCATCAATCGTTATGGCAATTTCAGTAATTTTTGTTTTAGGAATAGGGAATGTAGTCATCTCCTTAATGAGGAATATTATTCCATCTAAAATTAGAATTATTGTTCAATTGGTTGTAGTGGCTGCACTTGTAATCGTTGTAGATCAGGTGCTAAAAGCTTTTGCATATACTCTGAGTAAAGAACTTTCTGTATTTATTGGATTAATTATCACAAACTGTATTATCATGGGGCGTTTTGAAGCCTTTGCTTTGGGTAATGGGCCTTGGAAATCTTTCTTAGATGGAATAGGAAACGCGGCCGGATATGGAGTCTTATTAGTGATTGTAGCATTCTTTAGAGAATTACTTGGGTCTGGAACATTATTTGGAGCTAAAGTGTTAGGAGATCCTATCGAAAAAACAGGATTGTATGCTTTAGGATATGAAAACAATGGTTTTATGGTGTTAGCACCTATGGCATTAATTACCGTTGGGATTATTATTTGGATCCAGAGAAGTAGAAATAAAGCATTAATCGAAGATCATTAAAATAAAGAAACATGGAATATTTAGAATTATTTTTAAAATCGATCTTTATAGATAATATGGTATTTGCATTCTTCTTAGGAATGTGTTCATACCTTGCTGTTTCCAAAAAAGTATCTACAGCAGTAGGCCTTGGAGCTGCGGTAATATTCGTATTAGCAATAACGGTACCATTAAACTTTTTGTTAGATAAATATATTCTTAGAGAAGGAGCACTAGTATGGTTAGGACCAGAATATGCAGATTATGACTTAAGTTTTTTGACTTTTATACTCTTTATTGCGACGATAGCAACAATGGTGCAATTGGTTGAGATTATAGTTGAGAAATTTTCTCCATCACTTTATAATTCACTAGGTATATTTTTACCTCTAATTGCTGTTAACTGTGCAATTTTAGGAGGATCTTTGTTCATGCAGCAAAAAGAATTTGCAACAATAACTCACGCAGGAGTTTATGGAATCGGATCTGGAATCGGATGGTTTCTTGCAATTCTTGCGATTGCAGCTATTCGCGAAAAGATAAGATACTCTAATGTACCTGCTCCTCTTAGAGGATTAGGAATAACTTTTATCCTTACAGGATTAATGGCTATTGGTTTTATGAGCTTTGGTGGAATGCTAACAGGTGGAGATGAAGAGGAGAAAAAAGAGACAAAAGCAGTTCAAGTCGAAAAAGAAGAGACTACAAAAGAAGTAGCCGAAAATACTAACGTTACAACACTTAAATAATATGATATTTTTAGCATCTACCGGTGGTACAATTGCAATAACGATTATTTCGTTTTTGGTGCTGATTCTTGTTTTAGTAGGAATCTTATTATTTGCAAAAGATAAGTTGCTACCATCTGGACCTGTAAAGATTACCATTAATGGAGAAAAAGAAATTGAAGTAGCTTCAGGAGGGACATTACTATCTACTTTGGGGGCTCAGAAAATATTTTTACCCTCTGCTTGTGGTGGTGGTGGAACTTGTATTCAGTGCGAATGCCACGTATTAGATGGTGGTGGAGAAGCATTACCTACAGAGACACCTCATTTTTCTAGAAAAGAGTTACAACATGGAGCGCGTTTGGCTTGTCAGGTTAAGGTAAAACAAAATATGAATATCGAAGTTCCAGAAGAAGTATTCGGGATTAAGAAATGGGAAGCCGAAGTAGTACGTAATTACAATGTAGCTTCTTTTATCAAAGAATTTGTAGTTCGTATTCCAGAAGATATGGGATATAAAGCAGGTGGATATATTCAGATAGAAATTCCACAATGTGAGATTAAATATGCTGATATAGATATTACTGCGCATCCAGAAGAGCACGAGACTCCTGATAAATTTCAGGCAGAATGGGATAAGTTTGGTCTTTGGCCATTAGTCATGAAAAATGACGAAACGGTAGAGCGTGCATATTCTATGGCTTCATATCCAGCAGAAGGAAGAGAGATTATGCTTAATGTACGTATTGCTACTCCACCATGGGATAGAGCAAAAAATGGATGGATGGATGTAAATCCTGGGGTGGCATCATCTTATATTTTTGCTCAAAAACCAGGTGATAAAGTAGTCATTTCTGGTCCTTATGGAGAGTTTTTTATCAATGAATCCGAAGCAGAAATGCTTTATGTTGGTGGTGGTGCAGGTATGGCGCCAATGAGATCTCATCTATATCACCTATTCAAAACCTTATCTACTGGACGTAAAGTAACTTATTGGTATGGTGGACGATCTAAAAGAGAATTGTTTTATCTGGATCATTTCTATGATTTAGAAAAGAACTTCCCTAACTTTAAGTTCTACCTAGCGCTCTCTGAACCTTTAGAAGAAGATAATTGGAAAGTGAAAGCTGATATTGATGCCGAAGGAGATGGGTTTGTAGGGTTTATTCACAACTGTGTTATAGATAATTATCTAAATCATCACGAAGCACCAGAAGATATTGAATTATATTTCTGTGGTCCACCATTAATGAACAAAGCTGTTCAAAAAATGGGAGAAGATTTTGGTATCCCCGATGAGAATATCAGATTTGATGACTTTGGAGGGTAAAATATATGAATGATTCACGGGAGACCGGTATAAGTGATTATATCGGTTTTTTTATTTTTGGATAAATCTGTTTTCTATGATGAAATATGATATTCTTAGGGTTTTAATATTTGTAATTCTGTGCACTGGTTTATTAACTTGTTCAACATTATATTCCCAAAACATAAAAATATCCAGAGACTCTTTGGTCAATATCATTGAATTTGATGGGGCTTTTTATAATAAATATACGTTAAAGCAATTGATAGTAGATACTTGTAAAGCCTCTAGTGTTTTACGAAGTAAAAATCAAAATTATTCAGAAAACAACCTTATTGATAACAATGATCATACCGCGTGGGTTGAAGGTGCTTTGAATGCTGGTATTGGAGAAAAAATTCGGATTACTTTTAAGGATGAAAATGCTTTGCCTTATGCAATTAGAATAGTTCCGGGATATTCGAAATCTGAAGAGATTTGGTATAAGAATAATAGAGTCTCTAAAATTGCAATTAGGACTTTTGGTACAGATGGGGATTCTGAATTGATCATAGACGAATGGGAAGAAGTGAGTTTTTTGAAAAAATCTACATCCAAAATACCTCCTTTACCCCAATATATCGATATTAGTAGTAATTATTTGCATAATATGGGGTATAGCGATTTTGTGGCCATTGAATTTGAAATTATAGAAGTTGATGATGTTGGAGCAATATATAATGACACGTGTATTTCAGAAATAAGTTTTTATGAAATTGATAAACTAATCAAAACCTATTCCCTAGAAGAATATCAAAAAATAAAGAATTAGTACTAATCCTGATGTCATGAAAAAATTTATAGTATCCCTGATTATAGTAATCATTTTATTTTTGATATTTAGAAATAAATCAAAAGGTAAAATGATAACAAATCACATAAAAGCCGTTGTAAATAATGTGGTTACAGATCCTGATTATATTAATACTAAAGGAGATTCTATATCTACAAGAGTCATTGTTCCCAAGGGATATAGTAGAGTTAAATATGAAGTAGGGTCGTTTCAGGAATATCTTCGTCATTATAAGCTAAAACCCTATGGAAGTAAAATCATTAATTATGATAATAGTGAGTATTTTGCACAAGATTGGCACGATGCGATTTTGGAAGTTCCCGTTCCATCTAATGGACTGCAGCAATGTGCTGATGCATTAATGAGGATAAGATCAGAGTATTTGTGGGAGAAGAACAAAAAAGACAAAATAGGGTTTAATTTTACTTCTGGGCATTATTGTTCGTGGATCAAATATGCAGAAGGTTTTCGACCTAAAATAAAAGGAAATAGCTAAGTTCTAATTAGCATATTGAATATTTGTTGTTTATGCTCATACCAAGCACTATTTGAAGCAAAAGCAATAGCAGTAATTATTTTTATCTTACTAGTTGAGTTCTTTATTTTTTCGAGGACTAAGAACCAATTTAAATAGTTTTGCAGATACTTTGTGGCTACTCCATTAAAAGAATCCATAAATTTTCTAAGCCTCATATCCATATTATTGACATTCTGAACGTGATATACCTTGTCTACAGTTCTCTGCCCTTTTGATGCATTAAACTTTTTATGAGTTAGTGTATTGGCTTTAGCAAAAGCACCATAACTTCTATGACTATCACTACAAAGCACCTCTGCTTTATCAAGTTTCCCCTTGAGTATATTGTCTAAATCTTTTTTGCTGACTCGGCCTCTTGTAGCTACTTTAAAGTCTTTGTTTCCAGAGCGATCTCAAGTAGCAACTACAGCTACTTTTTCATCGCTTATACCTGCTTTATTTGCTTTCTCCCCATGTTGTTTAGGTTTTCTATCTAAATTACGATTTCCTTTTTCTGAATAGGCAAAGAACAAATCATCACTCTCAACAATTCCTTCGAATTCTTCTACCGAAACACTAGAAAATGATGTTAGTAACTTATGCCTCCAATCAAATGAAGTTTGAATAGAAACCCCTGTTTCCTTAGCACTCTTGCGGATACTATAACTAGATAATAAACAGTACAAATAACGATTTAACTTCTCTTTTTTCTTGATAGCAAACCAAAACTTACCTGTAGTTTGACTAAAATTCTTTTTGCAACCATTACGAACATAACGCTGTACACCTTTAAGCTTGCCATTTGCACGAATATGATCACAGTTACAATGTGGACATTTAACTGCTTTTGTTTGCTCACAATCACTTATTTCTCTAATGTAAGAATTTAGTTTAAAAAGCTGTTAAAGTGATTTTTAATAGTAAGCTTGAACACGAGGTGAAGAAGAAAATTATACAGAACCTTTGTCTTCGTCCATGCTATGGATTATAAGGCTTTTGGATTGAAAATTGACTTAACTTCGCTACCATTTTCTATCGAAAATCAATCTGATTGGCGAAAATTTATTATATCCAACTCATGTCATGTTGGTGTCAAATATTTGTAATATTAACGTATTAACAAAAAAAAATCTTTCTTTTTTTTAAAATAAATCAACAATGAGTAATTGTTCATTAGTACCTTTGTTCTTCACAAACTAATTATGTCATTTTATGACATAAACTTATTAACTAACAATAAAATATTATAATGAAAAAATCACTTTTATTTTTATCATTGGTGGCAGGAATAATAGGTTCTTGCGAAAAAGAAGAGAATTTCAGTTTTGAAGAAGATGCACTAAATCCTATTGTGGTCTTGGATTCTGAAATACAGGCAAAGAAATCATTAATTGTATCAAAACAGTCAGGTAATACGGCGAGAAAACGCTTGTTTGCCGCTTATTCAAAAGCAGTTAGTGGTGATGCTATAATAGTTGACGAAGATGTGTTATTTAGAGGAAATGAATCTCCACTTACGATTACCAAAAATGGCATAACCATTAGAGGAGCGGCAAGAGGAAATTCAAAATATTCAATAAAAAGAAATAATAAAAGGAAAACTACTTTATTTGTTAGGGCAAATAACGTTACTCTTGATAATCTAATATTTGAAGGGTCTCAAAACTGCGTTTTTGTGGGATATAATAAGAATAATGATACTTATAATTTTTTGAATACAGTAATTAAGAATTTTAAAGTTCGTAATTCGGTATTTAAACATTCAAATTATACAGGAATCGACATTAGGGCTTTGGTGCAAGGAGTAGAGATTTATAATACAGAATTTACAGATTGCCCTTTTAGTCTTCAGACATTCGATTGTAGAGTAATCAAAGATTTTTTAGTACAAAAATGTACTTTTAATGGAGGGGATCATCAAATCAGTTTAGACAATGCATTAATAGGTAATAATGGCGAATATGAAAATATCATTATAAAAGAAAACAAATTCAATTTGACCAAACGGTTTAATATTGCTCTAGCTAATGTTAGAAATGTGAGTATTATGGAAAATAAAAATATGCAAGGAGGAACGAATAGTTATTCGCAGCCTATTCATATTGAAGACAGGTCTTCTAATATTACAATAAATGGTAATACTATGAAAAGTAAGGATATTGGGATTCTTCTTTATGGTACCGATAAGTTTGGACATGGGGGAAATAGTAGACCGTTAACAGCAGCAGAAAAGAAGAGTAGAGGTTCAGGAAATGTTTATTTGTCAGGAAATAGTATTACAACAACGGGAGACCATGCAATATCTTCTACCTATGGAAAAGGATATATGACTATTGAAGGAAACAACATTTTGAATGCCAATAATGGAAAAAAAGCATTGCTGATAAGAAATTCTAATGCTTTTAATGTGAAGGTTGGAGCTAATGCAATGTTTAAAGGAAAACGTTTTAGAGATATTTTTAATAGCGGAAATGCATCAAGATTTTATCAAAGTGATAAGCCAATTTCTATTAGATAATTGTCTGATCATCTAGTACTTTATTAGTTGAAAACCGATATGAGCAATTGTATCGGTTTTTCTTATTTTTGAAATAAATCTGTTTATTAAGAAGTCTAGTGTTTTTAATTTAGTTATAACTAATAAGTTTAATAAGTGCTTTTTACTAACCAATATATTGAAGCAGATGAGTTTGGCTATTAGGATTCAATGTGTTGTTTTGTTTACTTCTTTATCCTTGTTTGTTCAAAATATCTACATCTACAAAATTTCCTTTACCACACACCAGTGCAGAATGTTTGTTTGCTTAAAAATTTTGAAAACACCGAATTTTCTCCTTGGTATGCGTTTGACGAAAACAAGTCTGTGTATACCCCTAGCTATTATTTTGACACCACTAAATTCTAAAGATTTAAATAGTTTTTTCTCTACATGTTGAAGATTTTTTTATAAAAATAGTATGGAGAAAAAGTTTGAAACTAAAGTATGTTTTATTTCAAAATAATATCTTTGCGTTCCTATGACGAGGATACTTACCAAACAAGAACTACATAATCTTGCAATGAATATTGTAGGGGAGGAATTAGAAAAAAGAGGATTCGAATTTATAGCGATTAATAGTAAATTAGGCAAACATCCACAATTTGTCTGTGTAGATAAATCCAATCAGCGATATTTTGTTCTTGTTAAAGCAGTTTCCTATCCCGATAATCCGCATAACTATGATATGATTTGGATGGAATCGTTCAAAAAACATGCTGTAGAACAAGAAGCAAAAGTATTTTATGCCGGAGTAGGGTTGCAAAATTCTGATAATCCAAATAAGCCTGTATTATTAAATGAAGAATATGTTTTAGAATATGCTGGTTTGCAAGTAATAGAAACACATCTGAATTGAGAAAGGTTATGATTCGAAAATTAAATGTTTTATTAGTAATATTAGTACTTGTTTCTTGTAAAAAAGAAGAACAACTACAACTTAATTATACTAGCGGAAAAGCTTTTGGAACTTCATTTTCTGTTCAGTTTATAGATAAACAAGAATTAGATTTTTCTCATTCCTATGACAGTCTTACAGCAGTGATCAATGCTTCGATGTCTACTTATATTGATGATTCTGATATATCCAAAATTAATAGAGGAGATACTACGGTCATTATTGATAAGCATTTTGTAAATGTTTTTAAAGCTTCAAAGAGGTTGTACAGAGAGACAGAAGGCGCTTTTGATCCCACTATTGGGATTTTGGTAAATGCATGGGATTTTGGCCCAAAAGGAAAAATAGTGTCATTAGATAGCCTTAAAATTGATAGCTTGCTAATATCAGTTGGATTGGATAAGGTGATTTTAAGAAATAATAAGATCATAAAAAATGATCCCAATACATATCTGGATTTTAATTCTTTAGCCAAAGGATATGCAGTTGATGTGTTTGCTAATTTTCTTGAAAATAGAGGTTTTGATAATTATCTGGTGGAGATAGGGGGTGAAATTAGAGGTAAAGGAAGTAATGTGATCAAACAAAAACCATGGAGAATAGGTGTAGAAGACCCTAATTTTGATGAAAAACAATCGTATAGTAAGGTGGTTTCATTAAAAAATGAAGCTATGGCTACTTCAGGAAGTTACAGAAAGTACAAAGTAGATGAAACAGGAAACCGATATGCGCATATCATCAATACCAAAACAGGATATCCACATAAGTCTAATCTGCTAAGTGTATCTATATTGGCAAATACTTGCATGGAAGCAGATGCATACGCCACAGCATTAATGTCGATGGGGTTGGAGAGATCAAAACAGTTTTTAAAAAGCCATCAAGAACTCAAAGCATATTTTATTTATGAGGATGAGAACAAGGAACTGCAAACGCTTGCTGTAAATGGTTTTCCAGAAGAATAATATGTCTAACTTACTTAAGCAAAAAAAAGACAAGACCTCACGAGCTTTTAAAATCTGTGAGGTTCTTGGTACATTGCATTGTCATTCCAGTATAGACGGGAATCCATAATGAGATGCTAAATTTATACTACGAATCGTAGACCTGTCAGGTTTTTAAAACCTGACAGGTCTGATATAAACTGTAATGACGAATATCATTATCATTTAGCAGGTTTTCTATCCTTTCGAAAGGGTACATTATAGGTTACAATGAGTTATGAACCCCTTCGAGCCCCTATGATAAGTACTTCGAAGGGGTAAAAAAGCCTTTATAAAGGGTTCAGAACCTTTTTTAGGGGGTTCAGAACCACCCCTAACCCTTCAAAGAACCATATCGAAACAGTATTTTATCCTTTCGAAAGGGTACATTATAGGTTACAATGAGTTACGAACCCCTTCGAACCCCTATGATAAGTACTTCGAAGGGGTAAAAAAGCCTTTATAAGGGGTTCAGAACCCTTTTTAGGGGGTCAGAACCACCTCTAACCCTTCAAAGAACCATATCGAAACAGTATTTTACTCTTTCGAAGTATTAAATAACCGGATGTTATAAATGATGAACTGTTTGCAATAGACCTGTCAGGTTTTTAAAACCTGACAGGTCTATTTAATATTTCTTCTTTCTATACCAAAACACTGTAAGTAATACAACTCCCAAAATACCTAATCCAATACTCCAATATACCTTGGTATTATTCTCAAAATACATAGGTGTAGCATCCCCGACCAAGTAGAAACTGCCCCAATAAAAAGGATCAAGGCGATTGATGTTTGCCGTATTAAGGTATTGCAATTTGGCTTGCTGTAATGCTTTGGCTTTGTTCATTCCTTTTTTAAGATTGATGTAAAAGTATTTTATCAATTCTGGAGTGGTTTGATCCGATACTTCCCAACTACTTAATAATAAACTTTTGGTTCCTGCATATTGAAAAGCATTTCCCAAGCTCATCACACCTTCGCCTTTGGCTATTTTTCCTGATCCAGTATTACAAGCACTTAGTACAGTAAGCTCCGCGGGAATATCCATAGCAAATAATTCGTGACTGTATAGATAATTATCTTCGATAGTATCTTTGCTTTTGGTAAATAGGAGTTTAGAATTTTCGGGTCGTTCGTTATCAACTTCGCCATGTAGAGCAAGGTGGAGAATGTTATATTGACTTGCATTTTTTTTGAAGTTTGCTTCTATAGCTTGTGAACCATAATAATACTGTCCATTTATGATGTCAGAAATGGCTTTAATTTCCCGACGTGTGCCAGGTAAATCATTGTGAGTATTCCTAAGATTAACAAGACTCATTGTTTTTGAATCAGAAACTTTTGTATTCGAAAAAGAAAAGGCTAGACATTCTTGTTTTTTAAAAGACGTAGTTTTGTTTTTAAAAGGAGTGAATAATAAGGTTGCAGAACTAGCATAGCTAATAGCATATTCTTTAAGTAAATAAGATAAGACTCTTGGGTCTTTTGAAGCGTCGTTTTGTGTAAGCAATAACTCGAAATTAAGATGCCGTAACGAACCATCGGGAATAATAATAAGTTCATCGCCGATGATATGATCTTTAATAGGTTGGATTAGCGTTGTGTACAATTGATGAGAAACTTCCTTAAATGGAATAATACTTTTATTAGTAATAGTTTTTCTTAATTGTTCAATAGGTTTGGTGAGTTTTGGTGTTGAAAGTGTGGTTGTGTAGATGTTGTTTTTTGAAATCACAAAAGCATGAGAAACACTATCTGATGAAAAAAACTCTACTACTGTGGTGTTATGATTTAGTTTTTTCTGAATATTTAAAATTGAAATAATAGTATCCTGATGCTTTAATTGATAGTATTTAGGGTAGTTTTTTTCTATAATATGAGTTAGTGAATCTTGTTTTCTGTTAAGATCAAATAATTTATTCTCATAGGTATGGATTTTAAACGTATCAGTAAATTGAGATGTCCTCTCCTGAAGAATTTCAGAAGCATATAGAGAACGTCCTTCTTTTAAATGCTGCTCAAGATCAAGGATCGTTTTTGGCAACCCAGCAAAGCTCTTTGCGTTAGAATCAATTAGTAATCTCTTTAATATATTTGCTTTGCTTTTTTCGGCATAGTAGAATGCACGTTCTAGGGATCGTTGTTTTTGATCTGTTTTATATAGTAATAGTTGTGCTTCTATGGCATCTTTATATACCTCTTTAGTTTTTTAGCAAAGAATACTTTGTCTTTATGATTCTGTAGTTTTTGTTGGATAAGATGGATTAAGGCATCCGTTTTTTGATAGATGTTTATACTTGCGGTCAGATCATTACTATCATTATCAATTATAAAACGTTCTTGCAAAGTTTTAGCTTTACTTTGTATAGTGTATAAGAGGGTGTTTGCATCCAAATAGTTGTCTGGATTAATGTTATTACCTATTAATTTTTTGTTAGGTTTAGTATTAGCTATAATAGCTTTGTTGTAATATAATATTGCGTTATCATAATTTTTAGTTTTATAATACAGATCGGCAATTTGGTTATAAGATTTTGCGGTTCTAGGGTGATGTTCTCCATCGGTTCGTAGTCTAATTTTAATACTTTTTTGTAAATATTCAAATGCGACTAAATATTCTTCTTTTTGGGAAAATAAGTTTGCAATAGCGTTATAGATATCGCAAATATAATATTGAGTTTCTCCAAATAAATGCTCTTGGATTTTCAATGCTTTTTGGTAATAATTTAAAGCAATAGAATGCATTCTTTTTCTTGTATAAATATTACCAATATCATGATATAAATAAGAATTAAGAGAATGGTATTCTCCTAGTATGTGAATTCGTATTTTTAAAGCCTTTTGGTAGTATGCTAAGGCTATGTCATATTCTTCTTTAGCTTTATAACTATTGGCAATATTATTATAAACACGAGTTACAGCAATATGGTCTCTTCCTAATGAATATGTATAATTTATAAGAGCTTTTTTATAATATGATATAGCAATGTCAAATTGTCCACTATATTGATGCATAACACCTATATTGTTATAACTTAGTCCGAAAAATGAATGATTTTTTGGGAATATTTTGAAATCAATCTCTAAAGCTTTTTGTTGATACGCTCTAGATTGATCGTACCTCCCTTTTTTGAAATAAATATTACCAATTTCAGTATATAAATTTGAGGTTTTAGCGTTCGCATTTTCGAATTTTTTGGTTACAATTTTTAGTGCTTTGTTAAAATATTTAAAAGCAATATCGTGTTTCCCTTTATGTCTATTAATTACACCTATGCTTCTGTAACAAAGTGCTGCATTAGTATGTTTGGCCCCAAAAACTTCATTTAATATGGTTAATGCTTTTTTTTGATATTCTAAGGCCTTATCAAACTTATCTAAACGAATAAGTATATCACCTATATGATTATAACAAAAGGCGACTTCAATACTGTTCTTTCCGAAGATACCCTCCCTTATTTTTAAAGCCTTTTTATAATAGTCTATTGCTAGATTGTATTTTCCCAAATGGTAATATGTTGTTCCTAAATCAATATAACTATCTGCTAATTTCCTGTGTTTTTTTCCAAAAATGCTTGTTCGAATTGTTAATCCCTTTTTGTAATACTCTAATGCTTTATCGTATTCTGCGAGTACATGATGAATGCTTCCTATATTATGATAACAGTCCGCTATGCGATAATCTCGCTCTCCAAAAGTAGCTAATTGAATGGTTAAGGCTTTTTGATAATAGTCCAGAGCATTTTGATATTGATCCTGACCTTTAAGAATATGTCCAATACTATTGTAAGAAGTTGCTACCGCTGTGTGTTCTGTCCCGAATTCTTTTAGTCGTATTTCTAATGATTTTTTAGCATTTTTTAATGCGTCTTCTAAATCATAATTTTTTCTATGTGCTTCAGCAATTTTATCATAACTGTCTGCAATACGTTTTTGTGTATTTTTCTTTTTGTAAATAGGTAATGCTTTTTTAAAATAAACAATTGCGCTATCTAGTTTCCATTTAGATAATAGTATTTCTGCCTTTGTAAAATGTTTCGAAACAAGGATAGTGTCACGAATAGACTGTGTATAGGTTATTTGATACGATATCAAGTAGAGAAATAAACATAAAATTCTAATGTTGAATAGAGACTTAATATATTCTGTGAGAATATTCATATATAATTAGTTGGTAGAAATTATAAATATGTTACCTACGAAAGTAGCATTTTTTTCCTTTCGCAACATTTTTAATAATTGCTAATTTCACACTTAGCTTGTTGAAGTGCGGGTACAAAGATTTATAAGTTTTCCACAGACATTAACTGACAATATATAGAATATGCTTTACTTCAGTATTTATCAATACTTATAACAAACGGGAAGAATTTCTCCTGGAGCGAGACAAAATTGAGTAACCTCCTCTTTAGATAATTTTTGAGTATAATTTACTTCATCTACTTTAAAACCGATAGATCTTAGCTTTTCAAAATAATCTCTACCATAAACTCGCACATGGTCATATTGACCAAATATTTTGGCACGTTCTTGTGGATCTGTGATACTATCATCTTCAAAAGTAGTTGCTCTGTCTAAATCTTGTGGAATTTGTAAAATAGCCATTCCGCCTGGTTTTAAAACTCTAAATAATTCTTGCATAGCTTTAGTGTCATCTGCGATATGTTCTAACACATGATTGCAAAAGATGATATCGTATTCGTTATCTCCAAAAGGAAGGTTGCAAATATCAGCTTTTATATCGGCCAAAGGAGAATTAAGATCAGTAGTGGTATACTCAAGGTGTTGTAATTCTCTAAACCTTTTATAAAATGCTTGTTCTGGGGCAAAGTGCAATACTTTTGATGTAGTAGTAAAAAAGTCAGTCTCACGTTTAAGATATAGCCACAATAATCGATGACGTTCTAAAGATAGGGTGGAAGGTGAAAGTACATTTTCTCGTTGTTTACCATATCCATACGGTAAAAATTTAGAAAAACTCTTACCATCTATTGGATCGATATATGTTTTTCCTCTTAAAAATAATGCAATAATAGGCCTGGCAACATAACTCAACCGAATTAAAAGTGGCCTGGGGATAGTGTTGAGTATAAATTTAAAGAGTTTTTTCATGTCGAAAAATCACCTGGAATACACTTTTAGGCAGGTTTATACTGTTAATACTTCTTGTCTAAAAGCATCTTCCTCATCAGATTCAATACCAAGGGCTTGATATATATACTTAAATGTAGAAAGAATTTCGGGTTTACCATCAACAAGAGCAACGTCATGTTCAAAATGAGCACTTGGTTTACCATCTGCAGTTACAATTGTCCATCCATCCTTTAGCTGTTTAATTCTATGGGTTCCCATGTTGATCATCGGTTCTATAGCAACAACCATTCCTTCAATAAATTTTTTACCCTTGCCACGACGACCATAATTTGGCATCTCAGGATCTTCATGTAATTTTTTTCCTACTCCATGACCAACCAGTTCCCTAACGACTCCGTAGCCAAAATCTTCAGTATATTTTTGAATTGCATATCCCACATCTCCAACACGATTGCCAAATTTAAATTCTGCAATTCCCTTGTATAAAGACTCTTTGGTAGCTTTTAATAGTTGTTCTACTTCAGGTGAAACTTCGCCTATTGTAAAAGTATATGCATGATCTCCATAAAAATCATTTTTTATAGCTCCACAATCGATTGCTACGATGTCACCATTTTCAAGAGGTTTGTCAGTTGGTAATCCATGTACAACGGCTTCATTCACACTGGTAAGAAGAGTAGAAGGACAACCGTATAAACCTAAAAATCCCGGAGTTGCTCCTTGATCTCTGATAAACTCTTCTGCAATTTTGTCTAATTGTGCAGTAGTAACTCCAGGTTTTAACTCAGTCGCTAACATTCCCAAGGTTTTAGAAACAACCAATGCACTTTCTCGCATTAACTCTATCTCTTCGCGTGTTTTCGTAATAATCATATAAGCTTGTAAAAAATTCACATTATAAGGAAGGCAAATTTACAAAGAATATTGCTTGTTCGGCGTAACCATAACCTCTATTTTAGGATTTGATTTAATCGGTATGAGGCAGAGAAGTTTTTATGTTGCTTTTAGTGTAAAAGAAGTAGTTAGCCCAACACAAAAATTCCTGGGGAGTTTTTCTACTCCAAAAATGGCTCTAGAATGTGTGCCTTTTTCATCTAATATTTTTATGAATAAATCTGAGGCGCCATCCACTACAGCAGGAGATTCATCCCAATCTGTCCCAGATTGAAAATAGGCGTCAATATGATTTAATCCTTCGATTGCATTAAATCCAATTTTATGATCTATTTGAGCTAAAACATTTAGAGCACATAATTTCATGGCTTCATACCCTTGGAGTGTTGATATGGTATCTCCTAATCTTCCTTGATATAGATATTCTTGATTTAGTATAGGAAACTGAATAGCAATATAGGCAATGTTACCTCTTTTATTTACAGAGGTGTATGATCCGCCAGGAGTAGAGACCTCAGGGAGTACAAGTCCCATTTCTTTTAGCTTTTCTTTAGAATTCATATACTAAGAAGATTTAATCTTTAGAAATACGAATATACCACCACTATAAAATCCATTTCACTATTTTATATGTAGTTTAACAAAGTTATTTTCAAAAATAGGAACTCCTTACTTTATAAGAGTACTTTGTGTCATGGCATCCGGTTTGTCAACTCCCATGAGATGCAAAATGGTTGGCGCAATATCTCCCAAAACTCCATCTTTTACACCAATTTGATCATGATCAATCAAAATAAAAGGAACCGGATTTGTTGTGTGAGCAGTATGAGGTGTTCCGTCAGGATTAATCATCGTTTCACAATTACCGTGATCAGCAATTAGAAGGGTAGAGT
This sequence comes from uncultured Aquimarina sp., assembly GCA_947498785.1. Lineage (GTDB taxonomy): Bacteria > Bacteroidota > Bacteroidia > Flavobacteriales > Flavobacteriaceae > Aquimarina. The sequence goes on from CANMLS010000016.1 coordinate 92,346, forward strand.
ATCCGTTTTCTAAACCTGCAGCAATTACATCTTTTGTGCATTCGTCTACAACTTCACAAGCTTTAATAGCTGCTTCCATTACTCCTGTGTGTCCTACCATATCGCCATTGGCGAAGTTAAGACATACAAAATCTGCATCACCTTTTTGTAATTCGGGAACAAGAGCATCTCTAAGTTCATATGCACTCATTTCTGGCTTAAGATCATATGTAGCTACTTTTGGAGAATTTCTTAAAATTCGAGTCTCTCCTTCAAAAGGTTCTTCTTGTCCGCCAGAAAAGAAAAAAGTAACATGAGGATATTTTTCGGTCTCAGCAATTCGTATTTGAGATTTACCAGCTTTAGAAACAATTTCTCCTAGAGTTTCTGTAATATTATCTTTATTGTAAATTACTTTAATACCTTCAAAATTTTCATCATAGTTTGTCATAGTAACATAGTATAATGAAAGCTTATGAGTATTCAATTCATGCATATCTTTTTGAGAAAGCATTTCTGTTAATTCACGGCCACGATCTGTTCTGAAATTAAAGAAAATCACAACATCATCCTCTTTTATAGTGGTTACTGGATTGCCATTTTTATACATGCTAATAGGCTTGATAAACTCATCAGTAACATCATTATCATAGCTTGCCTGAATACTTTCTATTGCATTTGTACTTGATTCTCCAACCCCATTAACGACCAGGTCATAAGCTAATTTAACTCGTTCCCATCTTTTATCTCTATCCATGGCGTAGTATCTCCCTATAATAGATGCCAATTCACCTGTTGTTTTAGACATATGGTCCTGGATGTCCTGTATGTGCTTTTTTCCTGATTTTGGATCAACATCTCTACCGTCTGTAAATGCATGAAGAAAAACATTTTTAAGCTCATGAGAATCAGCAGCATCAAGTAAGCCTTTAATATGATTGATGTGAGAATGAACTCCACCATCACTTACTAAACCAAGCAAATGAATGTTTTTATCATTTTCTTTTGCATAACGAAAAGCATCCGCCAAGACAGATTCATCTTTAAGTTTATTATTTTCTACAGCCATATTAATTTTGGCTAAATCTTGATATACAATTCTACCAGCACCTAAGTTCATATGTCCAACTTCACTGTTTCCCATTTGTCCATCGGGTAATCCTACATGAAGGCCATCAGTACGTAAGGAGGCGCAAGGGTATTTTGTGTACAGACTATCAATATATGGTGTACTGGCATGATCTATAGCCGATACCTTTGGATCTGGAGAAGTTCCCCATCCATCCAATATCATCAGGATTACTTTTTTGTTCATAGTGTTATATGCTCTTAAATTATAAAGTTTTTGGCTGGTTAATGATTGAGCGAAAAAAAGCTCAAAAATAAAGCAAAGAGGCAAATTTACAACTTCGTTGATACTCATGCAAAAGACATATGTTATTACTGGATGATTTAAACCTGTTTTTTATATTAACTATGGGGGTAGTTTTTGTGAAACTATTAACCAATTTGTGTAGATAAGGTTAAAAGTGGGTTATTCTTAATGTCAAGGCCTCTTTTTTAGGAATTATATAATTCATTTGTAATGTCAAAATTTGAAATATCATCAATCTATAAATTAAACTAAAAAACTAAAAAGATGAAAAAATTATTCGTTTTAATATTGTGCATGATCATAAGTTTAGCATTTGCAATTGATCCTGTAAAAAATCATGATACATATAATGTATCTCCGTTTTGTATTTCTATAGCCAAAGGAGATTATGAAATGGTGAAAAAAATGATTGAACTAGGTACAGAGGTTAATATATATTCTGAAGGGATGACACCTCTTATGTATGCCGCTCGTTATAACAGACTTGAAATTATTAAACTTTTGGTGATTAATGGAGCAAAAATTAATACAAAAAATAGAAAAGGGTTTAATGCTCTTAAATATGCGGAACTATCTGGTGCTCTTGATGCTAAAAAACTTTTGATAAAACTAAAAGAAAAGTAAAATCATACAGAGTGGTTTTTATATTATTGTATTTGATCTATTTTGTTTGTCGATATGAAAAAGAAAGGGTCATTATTGACTATCCATTTTGTCTTGTGAATAACTCTAAGCTGTGAAGCAAAATTTACCTCAATATCTCTAATTTCTGATTGTCATAACCTTATGATTAGGTCCTGAATCAAGTTCAGAATGATAATTTTTTTATGATAAATTACGAACATTTATAGTTTTTTATCTAAAAAAAATGAAAACTTGTAATGTTGTTGTGAATTTTTGTTATATAAGAGTTAAAATTTTGTTATTTGATGTGAATAAGTGTAACAAATCATAATAAGTGAGGTCATACATATATAAGTCAATCATTAAATCGAATTTATTATGAAAAAAACAGTTTTTATAACCTTACTGGTTATGAGTTTTACTTTTGTTGGTTTTACAGAAGAATCAATCGAGACCTCTGTTAGTCACGATTATGAACTAAATAACTATAAGTCAAATCCATTTTGTATGGCTATAGTAAAAGGAGACATAGATGTAGTAAAAAAGATGATAGAGCTTGGCAGCGATGTTAATGAAAAATGGGGTGGTATGACACCTCTTATGTATGCTGCCAGATATAATCGTGTTGAAATCATCAAAATTCTGGTAAAAAAGGGGGCAAATATCAAAACCAAAGACCCCAAGGGATATACGGCGATGAAATTTGCTAAGCTATCTAACGCCAAAGAAGCGATGGCATTATTAGAAGAATTGAAAAAGTAGATACAAAAAAGTATCTATTACTTTACGTAAACACTCTGTCTAACATAATTAGACAGGGTTTTTTATTGTTTGCTATATTCTAGTATGGCTTCTCTAATTTTTTCTACACGATTATCAGGATCAGGATGTGTGCTTTGAAATTCTGGAGTACGATTAGGTCCAGCAGCAGCTTTTAGAATTTTCATTACTCCAATCATTTCTTCTGGATTATAGCCTGAGTTAATCATAAATAAGACTCCTAATTTATCACTTTCAAGTTCATCATCACGTCCATTACCTAGTAGTACATTTTGTCCTACACTATTTACAATCCCTCCTGCATCTGCTCCTACAGATGCTCCTGCTGAGATCGTCTTCCAAAATTCATGTTCGGCTATCCTTTCAGCAGAATGCCTTCCAAGAACATGGCCAATCTCATGACCAAGTACACCAGCAACCTGATCTTCATTCTCTAATTTTGATAATAGAGCATAGGTAATAAATATTTGACCTCCTGGTAAAGCAAATGCATTAATGGTATTAGGGTCAGCTAGTAAATGAAACTCATATTGATAAGGTGTTTGCTTAGCCATACTAGAATTCACCAATTTGTTACCTACCATATCAATATAACTCTGTAGTTTTTGATCTGGATATAGTCCTCCATGTTGTTGAGTCATTTGTGGCGCACTTTGTAATCCTATAGCGATTTCTTGATCACTAGTCATATTGATATTCTGTATCCTATCGGTGTATGGATTTAGCGTTTTATTGTTACACTTTTTGAAAAAAGCAAAAGCTACAATTGCCAAGCCTATTAATATTCTGATTTTTAAGCCTCCACGTCTCATTAGAAGTTAACTTTTAAAATGTCAAGCTTAAAGTTAATGAATATTAAAGTTGCTTACTAAATAAAATGTAAAAAACACTTTTTAGTAAGCAACTACTAGAGGTTAGATACCGTTCTGTTAATAATCCATAAACGGTGATTAGTGCTAAGCTAGCATAGTTGAGTTAGCGTAGTTTAGCGATAAAATAACTGTGTATAATAGTATTTTCCGTTTTCATCTTTAATAGCAGAAATACCAGTGTGAGTATAGTTTCCTTCTATGTTATTTCGGTGTCCATCACTACTGATCCAAGCATCTACAACACTTTTTGCATCTGGATAAAAACTAGCTACATTTTCTGCCATTCCTTTTGAATTCTCCTTTTCTTTTAAGACATCTCCTCTTGCAGAAAAGTCATCATGACTAATTTGACCTTGAGAAATCATATATCTAGTGTGATCCGCTGCTAATTCATCGGCAGTTTGATTTGAAGTCAATGGCGATAAGCCTTTTGTTGCACGATATTCATTAACTAATATTAATATTTCTTCTGTTATTGAAGTGTTTTCGTCAGGAGGAGTGCCGTCATCATCAGAACAAGAAAAAGCTATAGATAATATAATAAATACACAGAAATATTTGATCAAAGAAGTTTTCATAAATGGGGCTTTTTATGTTAAAATAACTAAAATAGCATAAATTTAGTATATAACCTCTATAATAATTCTGAATTTATATCCAGTATGTTGTTTTTAATGTATTGATTAATAAAGCTTTCTGTGAAAAAATCACTTCCTAATAACATTACCTTTTTTAACTCTGATGCGATATCTAATTTTTGATATGCTTTTAGCATAGGTATGGATATTGGAGCATAAGAATAATGCCATGGTTCATATTTAAATCCTTTTCTGTCTGCTTTATTGGTATACACAAGGTAAAAACCAAAAGAATTCGCATGTTTATCCATCCATTCTTTAAACTTACAAAAAGGACCTTCACTGTCAAAATTCTTTGCCAAAAGTAAGCCTTTAGGCTGGGGCGGATTGCCATCTACGATATCTAGATCTGTGCCCCAATGGTGTCTTGATGTTCCAGGAATTGTAGAGTACTCCACAATTTTTTGTATAGCATTAATAGGGGATAACCCCTCTTGTGTGAACTTTTTGTATTTACGTTCCCATATTCGATTTTGATGCGCATAATTTCTATAACTAGAAACGACTTTAATTTTAAATCCACTTTTCAATGCTTCAGCTTTCATTTTTAGAAATGCTTCGTGGGCTTTCTTTTGCAGTTTATATCCATCCCCATAAAGAGAGAGATCACTTTTACCCATTAAATCATCTTTGGAAAACTCTGACTGAAGCATAGAAAATGATGACAATGAAATTCCTATCATTCCTAATGTACTTAGACTAACAAAATCTCGTCTTTTCATGAACATCTGATTTATTCTACTCCTTTTGATTTTAATTATGAAGTGGCTTAAGCTTTTTTTGATTAATAGAAGTGTCTTTTGCACTTCATAGCAGTGCTACGAGGTAAGAAAAAGATAAAAATTAAGTGCAAAAGCTTATTTATAGCGAATTAAAAAAGTACAAACGACTTTTTATTCAAGAATTCCATCTATGATTCCGTACTCAAGTGATTCTTGAGCATCCATCCAGTAATCCCGATTAAAATCTTTTAATATTTTTTCTATGTCCTGACCACAATTATCGGCTAGAATCTGTGCGCTTAATTCTTTTGTTTTAAGAATTTCTGCCGCTTGTATTTCTATGTTAGAGGCTTGACCTCTGGCACCACCACTAGGTTGGTGAATCATCACTTTTGCATGAGGTTGCATAAACCTTTTTCCTTTTGCTCCTACACTCAAAAGAATAGAACCCATAGATGCAGCAAGACCTGTACAAATAGTCGACACGGGACTTTTTAGACTTTTTATAGTGTCGTACATCGCAAATCCTGAAGTAACATATCCTCCAGGGCTATTGATATAAAGTTTGATTTCTTTATCACTGACCATATCCAGATACATTAATCTATCGATAACGTGCTTTGCAGATTTATCATCTACTTGCCCCCAAAGAAAAACACTGCGTTCTTCTAAGAATTTTTTATCAATAAGATCCTGGATTTTTCCTGTTTTTTCTTTCATTGTTATGGTTTTAATTTTTTAAAAGACAAAAAAATAAAATGATTTGATAGCATTAATTAAAGTGCATCATTCAATATTTTTTAAGAATTCTTTACATCTTTGAGATAAAAGTATAATTATTTTTGCAGAAAAGCATCATATGAATTTAGCATTTCACAAAATTTTAAAACAGGACTTTGGTCTGGCTCTTCCTTTAATTCAAAAACTAATGAACAATCAGTTTACAGATAAAGTACTATTAGAAAGATTTGGCGAAATGTTTGATCAGAATTATGAGTGTTTTGGGATATATTTTGATGAAAAATTAATAGGGATTTTTGGATTATGGTTTATGACAAGGCACTATGCTGGTCGTTCTTGCGAACCAGATCATGTGTATATTGATGATCACTATAGAAATCAGGGAATAGGGAAGAAGGCGTTTGATTGGATTTATGCTTATGCTAAAAGTAAAGGTTGTGAAACTTCAGAATTAAATAGCTATGTCATAAATTATCCTTCTCACAAATTTTATTTGAATGAAGGTTATGAGATTTGGGCACATCACTTTGTGAAAAAGTTGTAGTTTTATATCAATTTCATTGTATGATTTCGCATTCAAGGCAATGTTGTTTTTGTCTGAAAACACTGTTGTTACATTACAAAAGTCTTAGTTATGTAGTGTCTGAACAAAGAATTTAGATTAAAAATGAACGAGACAACATTAAGTTAAATAGGTGTTATTGAGTCAAAGGTTTTTCTAATACTGGTTATAAGCTTTTGTAAACTTAATTTATTAAGTGATAGTTTCTTTATTCATTCATTCATTCATTCATTTATATATAAATAACCAGCGCGATCTTTTTCTCCATCGATTTTGAGAACATAATAATATGTTCCTACAGGAAGTTTTTCACCTTTGGCGATAGTTGCTCTTCCTTCAGAAATACCTACAAAGGCATCTGAATTGGTTTGTGCTTCATGGTATTGTTCTCTTTGATATACCAAAACTCCCCATCTATTATATATAAATAGTTCATTATTTGTTTCACCAAGCCCATCTATTCTAAAGAAATCATTGTCACCATCATCATTTGGAGAAACTGCTGTGTATATTTCTATGTCTCCATCCAGTAGCATGTCAGATGTTCCAAAAGTAAGAACAGTATAATTGTCTGGAACCATAAGTTCTGAAGTAATCTCACCAGTATTTAAATCTCCCAAAACAGTGGAATTTCCAAGATTTACCCATTGTCTTAAATTTGAATCCCATCCAACAACTCTTAAATTATTTATATCATCTACAAGTGTGGGAATATTGCTATTGTCATCCCAGGTAAGTGTAACTCGGGTTTCTATATCTCCATCAAGATCCCAAAACTCAAAACTACTTACTCCAAATAATAAATTATCAAAACTATTAGTATTGAAACTTGTTGGGAAAAAATTTGGAGAATTTGGATCCTCAAAATAATAAGCTCCTCTTGCTGTATTCGTGGCAGCTTGACTTTCTATACGCATAGGTCTTAACCTGAAGTCATCTCCTATAGGAAATGTGAAATCCAATATTCCTGTAATTGAAGCATATCCATCCACATAACGATCATCATTTTCGCCCAAATAAGGCGCATCATTAATAAAGTCTAAAGAAACATTACGTCTGTCTCTGGGAGTTTGAACTCTTCCAGTTGTAAACTCTTGAAAATTTGTCACTGCAACAGCAGTTTCTAACTGTAAGTCATCTCTTACGTCAACTTCCATGTCATAAAAAACAGGTCTATTGTTTCCAGAAACTGTTAAATCACCAGATTGATTGTAAAAACCAACCTTGCCACCGTTGTTTTCATCAAAAGTACCATCGTTTGTTACATCAATATGAAATCCTATCTCAGCATCGGTATGTGTCTGTAGATTTCCATAATTGTGAAATGCTTGCTGCCCTATTATAGAATAGGTCAGGAATAATGCGGTTATGTAGATTATCTTTTTCAAAGTATATGGGGGTGTTATGTTAATTACGGTTAAACAGTAATTAATAGGTGGTAAATATACTGAAATACTTACGTTTAACAATAGCTTTTGTCGATAAAAAACAAAAAACTATCGATAAAATGCATTTTTATATCGGTAAACGGGAATAGAAATGGGGTAATGAGGAGTGACTTTTGACATATGTGTTATGATTTATGGGGTTATAAATTGTTTGATAATATTTTCTTATTTTAATTGTTTCTTATAATTTATAAAAACTGATACATCCACAAGCAGGGCCTATACCTTGGGGTGAAGGAGCAGCTCCTGAGCCAGATATGATTACATTTTGAAAGGCGCCTATGACCGCTGTACTTGTGTAAAGATAGTTAAATGTTCCATCTCCATTATTTGTTGTAATCAAAGTATGATTACCAAGGTTTAACCCTGGAATACTTGCATAGGGGACATTCTGTATGTATATTTCATAGTTAAATGGAGTGGCTGTTGTATTTTGGACCTGTAGCTGGTACGGGTTAAAAGCTCCGTTTTGCCCATCATCAAAATTGTTGATCGTTAGATCGGTAGTAAGAGTTCCTGTTGGTACTCCTGAATTTTCAGGTAGACTCCGATTTACTCTATATGTTATTCTTCTATTAGTAATAACACTTCTAATGACTACATTTAAAATTCCCGTTGTTGTACCCGCTAAAGGAATGTTTTGATCATTTGTAATATCAGTAGATGATATAGTGTTACTATGATTACCAGGTTGGATACCAATAACATCAAATGTGAAAGTACAGGTGTTTCCCGCAGGTAAATTAACTCCAGAAATAGAGAAATTATCAGAACCTGAAACAGCGGTTATTGTTCCACTACAGGATGATGTTCCGTCTGGAGAAGTAGATATTATCATTCCCGAAGGTAAATTATCTGTAAGTGATAAATTTGTAAGATCTACTCCAGTAGCAGGATTTTCTAACGTAATAGTAACTGTCGATTCTTCACCATAACCAATTGTAGCAGGAGAAAAATCTTTACTGGCAACTGCAGGAAAAGCTACCTCTGTAGATACGGCAAAAACTCCACCCCATATACCTTCACTAGCACTCCCTAGATCTACATTTAAAGTCGTTGCATTGTTGGGAACGAAACCAGTAGCGTCAAAAATATCAGCATCTATTCCCCAATTAAAGTTTTGATTAGGGTTCCTGCCTCCAACATCTACTCCAAATTTGGATATGGTACTATTTAAGGTATTGTTGGCGGGATTTAAAGCATTAGAGAGTGTATTTCCGTTGATAGAAACAAAATCTCCAACAGCTCCTCCAGAATCACCATCCATTCCAAAGTAACCAGCATCTGTATCAAAAGCACCACTAGATGGTGTCAATAAACCTGTAACTGTAAACGAATCATTAGCTCCAAATCCAAAGAAATCGAAGCCATCCCATATACTTACACTTCGTGTAATATCAGAAGGGTTTTCATAAATTATTATCATTGTCCATCCACCAAAAGGACCTGTGAATGCGCTACCTGTTACTAATGGAATATCAGCAATGGTATATGTTCCTGACCCTGCTGCTTGTACTGCCGAGGTTACATCTGCAAAAGACATAAATGTATTCCAACCCGCAAATGTATTGGTCTCTATATTGGTTAAACCGGCGTTAACCGTTGTATACGTTCCAGCCCCAGGTTCTCTAAATTGTACTTGTTGTAGATTCAGAGAAGGGTTTGGATTTGTTATTCCGCCAAAAGTGGAGTTGTAAGAGCCTCCCCAATACAATCCAGCCCAAGCTACGGTGGCTCCTGCAGGTAATGTGAGATTTGCGCTACTTGAATTTATAGTAGTGCCATCTACACTGGCATATCCCATAACTACAGTGGGATTGTTAGATGTCGGAGTTCCAGGGCAATTGGCTGTACAAATAAGATTCGTATTTCCGATCATATCAAAATTACCTCTAACATTAATTGTGATTCGTTCTTCGTAAGGTCTTGGATTTTCTATTTCAATATCGACAATGGTGCCTGTACCTTGATCTGTAATATCGACCAAGGGATTACTTACGCTGAGAAAGCTAATAAAATAAGTTTCATTTCCCTCGATACTTATATCATCTAAAATAGTAACAGTAATAGTTTCTGTATCTCCACTAGTTCCAGAAAAATTTAATGTTCCAGTATTGGTTGTGTAATCACTTCCTGCAGTAGCTGTATTATTGACAGTAGTGAAACTTACAGCAAAAGGTCCTGTCGTATCTGGGCCAACGTGCGTAGCAGTAAAAGTTGCAGTACCAGCATTTTCATTGACTGAGATGTCATCGATACTAATTGCTGCGTCATTATCTTCAATTGTGCCCTCTCCTTGATTATCACTCGTTGCAACCAGTGAACTGCTAACGGTTCCTAGGTTCACAAAAAAATTGTGGTTGCCTTCAATATCAGTGTCATCCACTATAGGAATTGTTATTTGTTGCGTTTCATTAATATTACCAACAAAATTAATAGGTGAAGGTGTAGAGCCAACGGCTGTATAATCAGCAGGATCTGTTGCAGAACCATTAGTAAGAGTATAGGGTACAGAAAATCCTCCCGCTACGTTTGCTCCTGATAATGTAATAGTAAAAGTTGCTGTTCCATCACCCTCATTAACAGTAACATCGTTTATTGCTATAGAGGCGTTGTCATCATCATTAATCGTGATTTCTCCTTGCCCATCTGATATAACTATAGATGGATCCCCTACGATAGCACCAAGGTTTACAAAAAAGCTTTCAGTAGCTTCTGCAAAATTATCATTGATGATGGGTATTGGGATCGTTAAATTTTGATTTTCAGGACTTGTGCCCGAAAAGGCTATGGTTGTGCTTGTAGATGTATAATCACCAGGTGTGTTAGCTGAGTTATTGGCCGTTGAATACGCTATAGTAAAAGCTCCAGCGGCATTTCCACCAGAGTGACTAACTGTAAGATCTGCGGTTCCTGCATTTTCGTTAACAGTTATATCAGATATAGCTAATTGTGGAGAGGTACTACTACATGAAATTGTAGCTTCCCATCCAGAGAAGTTGAATATAAAATCCGAGGTAAATCTAAATGTTAGACATCCTGTAGTAGAAGATATTGTTGTTCCATTAGGAGAATTTCCATTATCAAAAATTCCTATTTGTGGACTAGCTGTTGAGGTTCCATCAAAGATTCTAAGAAAATCAAAATTATCCTCCACACTAAATTGAGTAAATGTAATGCTGACATTAGCTCCAACCACATCAGGACAAATAGTATAAGTGATATCTTCAAAATTATTATAATTTCCATTTGCTCCACCAGAATCAAGGAAGGTGCCACTACACGTATTTATTGTAGTTCCGTTAGAAATAATAAAAAGATTGGTTTCTATGGATAAATTATCAATGAAAGCAAATTCTCCTGCTTCCCAATCTCCAAAATTCCAAGTGCTTAAGTTTATAAACCTGATTGTAGTCGTGGTAGATAAAAATGCAGAAATATCTGCATTGAAGCTACTGGTTTGATTTCCATCTAAATTTCCAATGGTGGTAAAGTTCACTCCATCAGCAGATATTTGTACAGCTAGTAATTCACTAGATGTTGAGCCTCCTGACCCATCCAGACCAATCGTTTGCCAATCAAAAGATAAAACAGCACTTGAAGCACTAGATAGATCTGCACTTCGAACAATTTGCTGAGAATTTCGAGTAATGTCTTCAAATCTAAGTCTTCCTCCGGTTATACGAATTCGTCCAGAATTAACACTTCCATTATCTGTTTCTATCCAATTTGTAGCCCAATTTTGGGTTCCATTATTGTTAGCATAAGAAACTGTTCCGAAATTGTCAACATATGTATCTTGACCAAAAGAAATACTAATTGGTATAATAGCCAATAGAATCAGTTGGATCAGATATAACTTATTTGGTATAAATTTCATAGTATCGAAGATCCAAAATTATTTAACAACAAATACGACATTAATTAGTGCATTAAAATCTGGCGGAGTATTAACAATACTGTAGCTCATATTTCCATTAGCATCGATAGAAATTGTTGTAGGACTTCCAAATACAAAACTATCTGCAAATGTCACATAATAATATAATTCATCTCTCGCATATGTTGGTATGGTTGGTGCGGTTGGATCACTAGCCGCTACTGGAAAACCAAATTGATTTAAATATTGTTGATATAAATCAATAGGTGTTTTTACACCAGTAGAAGAAGCATCTACAGCGATTGATGGAGGATAGAATATTCTTGCTGCTTTAGAAACTATTGGAGCAATATCTTGTATAACATCTTCTACAGTAGCTTCGGTATCACCATCACCATCAACATCTACAGGAGTGTCAGAGTCTACTTCAGAAGCAGTTTGATCATCGGTTGAAGGGTCACCTTGCGGTCCAGTCGCACCTGTTACTCCTTGCGGTCCCTGTGGTCCTTGCGGTCCAGTCGCACCTGTTGTTCCTTGTGGTCCTAGCGGTCCAATTGCACCAGTCGCACCTGTTGTTCCTTGTGGTCCTTGCGCTCCAGTTGCCCCAGTAGTTCCTTGTGCTCCAGTTGCACCTGTTGTCCCTTGTGCTCCGGTTGCACCAGTAGTTCCTTGCGGTCCTTGTGCTCCGGTTGCACCTGTTGTTCCTTGTGCTCCAGTTGCCCCCGTTGTTCCTTGCGCTCCGGTTGCACCCGTTGTTCCTTGCGGTCCTTGTGCTCCAGTAGCACCCGTCGTTCCTTGTGCTCCAGTTGCACCCGTTGTTCCTTGCGATCCTTGTGCTCCAGTTGCACCTGTTGTTCCTTGAGCTCCGGTTGCACCTGTTGTTCCTTGTGCTCCAGTTGCACCCGTTGTTCCTTGCGG
>CANMLS010000017.1 GCA_947498785.1 uncultured Aquimarina sp.
TATATTGGAATAGGGCATAGGGACTTTAGTCCCTAATAAAACCAAACCTCTGCACTTTCAGTGCAGAGTGATTTAGTATGTCACTTGAAATAGATGTTTAAATATTAGTTAAAAATATTGTTAGTTTTGTAAAACTTTATAATTGGTGAGGTAGTATTTTCCATTATATTAAAATAAACTATTCACAATTAATTACCTTTGCAACTCAAAAATTAAAATGTTAAAAAAGATATTGCTATGCAAGACGGATTATACGCAAAATTTAATACTTCAAAAGGAAGTATATTAGTAAATCTAGAATATAAAAAAACACCAGGAACAGTAGGCAATTTTGTTGGCCTGGCAGAAGGTAATATAGATAATCAGGCTATTCCTCAAGGAAAACCATATTATAATGGTTTAAAATTTCATAGAGTGATTGCAGATTTTATGATTCAGGGGGGAGATCCTCAAGGAACTGGAGCAGGTGGACCAGGGTATCAATTTGATGACGAGATTCACTCAGATTTAAAACATGATGGTCCAGGAGTATTATCTATGGCTAATGCTGGTCCAGGGACAAATGGGAGTCAGTTTTTTATTACACATGTAGAAACATCGTGGTTGGATGGAAAGCATACTGTGTTTGGTAAAGTTGTAGAAGGACTAGAAGTTGTAAATGCAATCCAACAAGGGGATGAAATAGAATCCTTAGAAATAGAAAGAGTTGGTGCAGAAGCAGAAAACTTTAATGCAGTGGAAACATTTAGAGCTTTTAATGGAGCAAAAGCAGAACGAGAGGAAGCTGCAAGAAAAAAATCAGAAGAGCTATTAGAGGAACTAGCAGCAGGGTTTGATAAAACAGAAAGTGGTTTGCGTTATAAAGTGATTCAAAAAGGAGATGGAGTTAAAGCCGAAAAAGAAAAGACCGTTTCCGTACATTATAAAGGAAGTCTAACGGATGGCACAGTGTTTGATTCTTCATACAAGCGTAACCAACCTATTGATTTTGCATTAGGCGTTGGACAAGTAATTCCTGGATGGGATGAAGGAATTGCTTTGTTACAGGTGGGAGATAAAGCAAGATTTGTGATTCCACCATATCTCGGATATGGAGAAAGTGGAGCGGGAGGAGTTATTCCACCTAACGCAACACTTATTTTTGATGTCGAGTTAGTAGCTGTAAAGTAGATTTATATCTATATTATAATAAGTTTTTGAAAGTCCCTGATTGTTTCAGGGGCTTTTTTAATAATAACTTTTGTGTAATATATATTTAAAGCCTTGATTATTTATTTTTTAGTAAAAAAGACACAAGATTTCAGTAGTTAATTATTAAATTAATAATAGGTTTTAACAATAAAAACTTTATTTTTAACTTTTGTATTTTTTTTAACATAACTTTTTTAGTTATGTTAAAACCATTTTTGCTGAAAAATAATATTTGAATAATAAAACCTCTTAATTTATATTTTAAATACCAATTAGTTAGACCCCCTAGATATGAAACAAGGACTTATCACATTTATTTTCCTATGTACACTGCAGCTTGCCTTAGGGCAGGAAAAAGAAGAAATTTTAGAAAATGTCAAAGATCAGATAGAACTCATTGACAGTTATATAGAATTCGAAACCTTTTATTTAGATCCAGAAGAGTTTCTTGATAAAATGGCTGATCATGGAGCAGAACTTAATGGATATTATGAACATGAAAGACTTAAGAAAATTGTTAGAAAAGTTGGTACAAGAACAGCTGATATTATAACCAAATTTTACTTCTGGAATGATCAGCTAATTTATGTAAACTACAAACAAAGGCCATATACAGAAACAAGAAACGAAAATGGCCAGACAGTTTTGGATTATTCTAATGCCTATACAAAATATGAATCAAAACATTATTTTAATAATGGTGAAGAAATTGAAACACAAAATATAGGAGAACCTTTGGAAGAGATTACCCCAGAAGAAGAATTCTTGAAGTATGCAAATAAAATGAAGTCATTGTTGGATAATAAGTTTTATAACAGAAATGTTTATGAAAACCTACAAGGAAAATGGATGTTCATTCAAAATACAGAAGATTATATAATCTTTGAAGGGACTATACGGTTCAATTTTTATAACGGTAAGTTTGCTAACCGCTTAAAAACAAGAATTGAAGAAAATGTTTTGATTTGTTTCTTTCCTATGGATGATAGAAATTATAGGTATAAAATCGCAAGCATAGATAATAACATACTTACTTTAATAGATCTTTCCTCACAAGAAGAATTTGTATATGCAAAAGTTGATAAATTTTAAACTATGGATCTTAAGTACCCGATAGGAGAATTTGAATGTCCAGAAGTTATAACCCCTGATCATATCTATAAATGGATATCAGATATAGAAGAACTTCCTGAAAAATTATCTAACCTTGTTTCTGATTTTACAGAAGCAAAATTAGAAACTTGTTATAGAGAAGGAGGGTGGACTGCAAGACAAGTAATACATCATATACACGATAGCCATCATAATGGATATATAAGATTTAAATGGGCTTTAACAGAAAATAAGCCTTTAATTAAGGCATATAATCAACAATCATGGGCCGAATTGTTTGATACTAAATCAGCACCAATATGTTTGTCATTGAATGTGATAAGTGCTTTGCATGCTAAATGGGTATATTTTTTAAAAGGACTATCTGCTCAGGATCTTGCCAAAACATTTATACATCCAGAAGGTAATGTGAATATTTCATTGGTAGAGGATATAGGTATATATGCTTGGCACGGAGATCATCATTTAGCACATTTGAAGATTATAGCAGATTTCTAAAGAATTAATTCATTCTTTGCATTTCTCTATAATCATCCTTTAATTCAGGATAGTCTAAATTATAAAAAGAAATGGTTTGAAACCCCAATTTTTGATAAAATAAGAGTGCAAGACTTGTAGTCATTACATCAAGCCATATTACTTTTTTATTCAAAGTCTTCGCATAATTCTTAATGAATTCAATTCCTTTTTTACCGATTCCTAAACCTATAGCTTCTTTTAAAAGATAAATTTTTTCTAATTGAAGAGCTTCAGAACCATCAAATCCTTCAACACTTTTATGGGGTCTGATTTTTAACAGACCAAGTGTCTTGTTTGCTTGTTCAATTATAAAATAGATGATATTATCAATTTTAAAATCTTCTCGAAACACAATTCGATTATAACTTAAATTGATATAATAGCTTGGGTCATTGTTTTTCCAGATATGAGTATAATGTTCTGGGTAAAACTGTTGACTTACTGCGACCAAAGGTTCAATATCATGTTTAGTGCATGTTTTAAAAAGAACTTCTGAAATCATAAATTACTCTCTCCATTTGATATTACAACCAATACTAGGTTTTTGATTTTCAGAAACTTTAGCATTTCGAAGCACGGCATCAAGTGCTTGACGTAGATCGCGTCCATTTACAGGAATACCATTTCCTGGTCTTGAGTCATCAAGCTGCCCGCGATAAATCAATTTTAATTCAGCATCAAATAAATAAAAATCAGGAGTACATGCAGCATTATAAGCTTTTGCTACATCTTGAGTGTCATCGAAAACATACGGAAATGTATAATTGTTTTTACGAGCTGTTTTCCACATTTCTTTAGGAGAATCCTGCGGGTATTTTTCAATATCATTACTACTAATAGCAACAAAGCCAAATCCTTGAACTCGATAATCATTTGCAATTCTAACGATTTCATCATTTACATGAATAACAAAAGGGCAATGATTGCAAATAAACATTATAACCGTTCCTTTTTCACCTTTGATATCCTTTAAAGAAATTTTGTCATTAGTGATAGTATCAACGAGTGTAAAATCTGGTGCTGTTGTACTAAGAGGTAGCATATTAGAAGGAGTACGTGCCATTTTTTTGATTTTTAAAAGAATCCAAATTACAATTTTCTATACTAATATGTCTAGAAAATGGGATGTTAGTTACAATTTAATTTTATACTAGAAACGCAGTAAGCAAATAGTGTTCATTAGTTACATTTGGACTTTGGGATAATCTTATGAACTTGATTTGAGAAGTATGTTGTAGATCTTCAGATTAAAACAAATAATACAAATTGTTATTAGAGTTCTTTTATGAGTATGTCTGATATTGTTTTATACCCTTTATTGATAGTTAATTAAGTCATTATAAAATGTTTTAATATTGTGTGATTGTTTGTAAGAATGGTATTGCAAGTTTCGACTATTTCACATTCTTATTTCATGATTATAATTTTTTGAGAGAACAGATGTAATTTATTTCTTTTATTTTGTGAAACTCATCTTGACTTTTTTCATTTGACCTAAAATTTGAGGTTTTTTACTTAGATGACATCTTTTTTGAGTTTTATAGCAATGCTACAAAGCAATAAAAAGACTAGATATAAGTGAAAAAAGATAAATTCTACAACGAAATTACAAAAAGTCAAGATGAGCTCTCTAATTACATTTCATTACTGAAGAAAATAGCATTCATTAATAGCTTATTTGTACCATACCAAAATGCTCTAAAATTAGTGTTATCAGTAAATAAAATTACATTTCCTTTTCCAAGATTATTATGTTTGAAAGGCACTGTTCCAGATAATGAATCTAGATTTTTTTTACTTATATAACCACTTAATAGAGGGTTTTTGGTATACTGTATAGGATTGTTGTAACTCTGTTTGTCCGGTTTGATAAATAATTTTGTATTTCTAAATAATGAAATTCTATTGTTTTTATATCCAAAATTAATAGGATGAGAGCGATCGATTTTCGCATCAAAAATAGCCCCACCAATTACTTGAGCTCCCCTAAAATCTCGCTTTTGCCCAAAAGAGATATTCTTGGCATTATTTTCGAGAGAAGTAAATTCAATTTTCATAAACTCATTACTTTTAAAGAATTGAGCCGCATTTCTATAGCCTATTAATGTTCCGCCATTTCGAATCCATGTTTTAAGTTTTGCTGATTTTTCCTTGTTAAAACTTTGTCTCGCGCTATTGGGTAGTATAAGATGTGTGTACTTGGATAAATCAGTTCTCCCAAAATTTTCTGTAGTTAATTTTGTAATTGGAATATCATAACGTTGATCCATTAAGTGCCAGATTTCTCCAGAATCATAAGGTGTGATCCCGGTACCCGTAAACAAACCAATTCTAGGCAAGGATACTGCTCTAAATTGATTACTTCCTAGGTCTATACCCTTAGTTAATCCTGTAGAAACGCCTGTGATATCTATGTGATTATTTGTAGAAACTTTTCGTAAAAATGCATGTAGTTCTTCTTTGTTTAGCCTCTGATTTTGAACAGGTACTAATATTGTCCCATAATCATACTTTTTATTTTCTAAAGAAAAAGGATTCATCCCAACTTTTGCTCTTAATCCTTTTGATAAGATTTGATATAATGCTTTTGGCCCATAGTATTCATGCCATTCTATTAAATATGCATAATTACTTTTGTTGACTGTATTTGCTCTTCGATGAGATAGGTTTGATACTTCAGCTCCTAAATTGGATAAAGAGGCATTATCTGTATAGTCAAGATTAAAAGCAAGGGGAAATGTCCATGCAGAAATATCATAGAAGAGGCTATCCTGAAAAGTAGTTCTTTTTTCAAAAATAGCTTTGAGCAATCGTTTTTGCTTTTGACTCTTTGGAACAATATAACTGTAACCTTTTTTAAATGTTTTGCCTTGAGTTGTTATATCCTGTTTAAGCTCATGTATTTTGATTTTATGTCTTTTAAGAATTTCTGCTAAATGATAGGATGATGCAGCGTCTTTTTCATTACCAAAGACATAAGCATCTTTTGATAATTCTTTTCTTGCATTATTATAAAAACTACGTTTGTATTCTAATAATTCTTTGCGCATTGTTTTTGCCGCTTCTAGTGTAGAAAGTGTAGCGGTAAACTGATTCCTTATGGTAAAAGGAAAAGTAAGAATCCCGTTATCTGTTATTTGTGCATGACCTCGAGAACTACTTTGTTCAAACAAGATACCGATCCCTCCATTAATATCAGGAAAAGTAGATCCTTTACCGTAGTAAAAATCATCAAAATTCTCTTCTGTATAATATAATGAACCAATATTATCTAATGCTTTGGCATGATAATTAGCGATTTTTTTTGTTAATTCTTGATTTAGTTTAGGAGTTAAAGGATGTGTTCGAGATTGTATTCCTGGTTGAAAAAAGAAAGTACTATTCGAACCCATTTCGTGATGATCAGTCAAAATATTAGGATACCACTGATGAAAAGTCTTGATACGTGCTCTGGATTCTGGTAATTGAACGGGTAGCCAGTCTCGATTCATATCAAACCAATAATGATTCGTTCTTCCTCCAGGCCATATTTCTGAATATTCGCGATCTTGAGGGTCTGGATTAATGTTTTTACTTTTATTCGTATTTGCCCAATATGCAAAACGTTGTAAACCATCAGGGTTTAATGAAGGATCGAACAGGATAACAACATTGTTAAGAAGATCATCGATTTCTGATCCTTGAGCTGCTGCCAAATGATATGCGGCTAACAGTGATGCATTAGAGCCACTAGGTTCATTACCGTGGATAGAAAACCCTTGATATACAATAGCCGGAAGATTTTCCAGATTTAATCCTTCAGACCCATTTTCTGTAAGTTGAATATGTTTTTTTTGAATTTCTTTAAGATTCTGATGGTTTTTTTGTGAGGTTATAGTAAGCAATAGGATTGGTCTATCTTCATAAGTATTTCCTCGATTTTCAATTGTAATTCTGGGAGAAGCTTTTGCTAAAGCTTTCATGTAACTTACAAGTTTATCGTGTGTTACATGCCATTTTCCAGGGACGTATCCAAGAACACTTTGTGGGGTTGGGATTTCAGGATTATATGTGGTGTTCTTTGGAAGATAATATGCTAAGGAGATATCATTCTGAGAAAAAGATAATAGACTAGAGAATATAAAAAAAAATGTAAAGATATGTTTCATCTGGGTTATTTTTTGATGGGTGAATATAAAAAAAACCGCCTCAGCGAACGAGGCGGTTTACATAACTTTAACTTAAGTATGCTATATTTTTCTAGATATCGTCAAAGCTTACATCTGTAAAGCTTTCCGTTGATATAGTAGCTCCTTCATGAGTACTATTATCTGTGTCTTTTTCATATGATTTTTGAAAATCTTTTTGATGTCTTTCACTGATAACTTCTTCTCCTTTTTCTTCAACAATGAAGCTAGTCATCTCTTCTAATATTTCTGAAAAGCCAACAAAATCTTCTTTGTAAAGATAGATTTTGTGTTTCTTATAGTGAAAAGAACCATCATCATTGGTAAACTTTTTACTTTCAGTAATTGTCAAATAATAATCCCCTGCTTTAGTAGCTCTTACGTCAAAGAAATATGTTCTTCTACCTGCTCGTAAAACTTTTGAGAAAATTTCTTCTTTATCCATCATTTCATTATCACTCATAATCCGTATTTATTAATTAATTAATATGTTATGATGGTTTCAAAAATCCAAAAAAATTGTTAATCGCACAAAAAAAACTCAAGTTTCTTTTTCGCTAAGTTGTTTTAAATAGAGTTCTTTGTAGTATCCTTCTGAGTTTATTAGCTGATTATGAGTACCTTGCTGTGTTATTTTGCCTTCTTCTAAAACAATAATTTTATTTGCATTTTTGGCAGTGGATACTCTATGACTAACTATAAATGTGGTCTTATCTTTAGAGATTTTGTTAAGATTGTTTAAAATTTGTTCTTCTGTTTCGGTATCTACAGCAGACAAACAATCATCAAAAAGCAATATTGAAGGGTTTTTAATTATTGCACGTGCTATAGAAACTCTTTGTTTCTGACCTCCAGAAAGTGTTATCCCTCGTTCTCCAAGAGTAGTGTCATATCTTTTTTTAAAACCTATTATATTTTTGTGAACTACAGCATTTTTTGCCGCTTCGTGTACTTCTTCATCAGTGGCATTTTTATTACCGAATTTAATGTTGTTTTGTATAGTGTCGCTAAACAAAAAAGCATCTTGAGGAACATAACCTATATGTTTTCTTACATCAGTTAAGTTTAGGTCTTTTATTGGTATTCCGTCGATACGTATTTCTCCTGAAGAAACATCATACAATCTACCTATGAGATCTAATATTGTCGATTTTCCAGAGCCTGTTTTGCCTATGATCCCTATTGTCTCTCCATTTTTAATTTCAAAACTTAAGTTTTGTAATGCTGTTATATTGGTATCATCATAGGTAAAAGAAACATTGTCAAAACTAATATTTCCTGTGATAGGAGTGTTTTGGCTAACCGTATTAGTGATTTCTGGTTCTTGATTAAGAAATTCATTTATCCTCACTTGAGAGGCTTCAGCTTGTTGCACAATAGAACTTACCCACCCTACGGTTGCTACGGGCCAGGTCAACATATTTACAAATATGATGAATTCTACAATTACCCCTAGATCTTGTATGGTACCATCAATAAATTGTTTTCCTCCAATATAAATAACCAGAATATTGCTAAACCCTATTAGCAAAACCATTAGAGGAAAAAATAATGCCTGAACTTTAGCTAAATCTAAATTTTTATCCTTACTGGTGTTCGATAGTTCTGTGAAATCTTCTTGAGTTTGAAGTTCTATACCATATGCTTTAATTACAGTAATGCCACTAAATGATTCTTGAGCAAAAGTCGTTAGTTTAGATAAAAATTCTTGTACAATCGTACTACGTTTATGGATAGCAACACTCAATTTATAAATTGATATTGATAATATAGGAAGTGGTGCTACGGTATATAATGTAAGCTCTGGAGCGATGCTAATCATATACCCAATTACAACAACAAATAAGGTGATCGTATTTACACTGTACATTATTGCAGGCCCGACATACATTCTGACTTTAGATACATCCTCACTAATTCTATTCATTAAATCACCTGTTCTGTTTTTCTTATAAAAACTAAGTGATAATTTTTCGTAATGTTGGAATACTTCATTTTTTAAATCAAATTCTATAAATCTTGATACGACTATAAAAGTTTGCCTCATTAAGAACGTAAAAAAAGCAGAAATTAACACAGCTCCAATAATTAAGAGGATATTAATAATTAATCCGCTTTTTACTTCGGCAATATCTGTTATGTCGTTATTTATATATTGCTCAACAACATCTACAGAGTCACCAACTAGAGTTGGAACCATTGTTGCAAAAATTCTTGCAACTATAGTGATTACCAAACCAACGATGAGTCTGTATTTATATTTAAAAAAGTATTTGTTTAGATGGCGTAGTGCGCGCATAAAAGGAAAGTGTTTTTGAAATCTATTTATTAATAAATTCGTAAAATTTAACGTCTTTTAGTTATGAATTGATAAAAATATTCTATTTTAGCATCTTGATTTTGAATATAGTATAATTGTAACGTTTTTAAAATTCTCATAACATGATAACAGAAGTGTTTACTGCAAACCAATTAAAAAAAGAAGCTCCTGTATTTGGTCAACTATCTTTTGATGATCACGAACAAGTTGTTTTTTGTCAAGACAAAGATACAGGATTGAAGGCAATAATTGGTGTACATAACACAATTTTAGGACCTGCACTTGGAGGAACTAGGATGTATGATTATGCAACAGAATGGGATGCTCTTAATGATGTACTCAGATTATCTAGAGGTATGACCTATAAGGCTGCAATCACCGGTTTAAATCTTGGGGGAGGAAAAGCAGTTATTATAGGAAATCCTAAAAAAATAAAAACTCCAGAGCTAATGAAACGTTTTGGAAAGTTTGTACATACATTAGGAGGGGCATATTATACCGCAGAAGATGTAGGTATGGAAACTTCTGATATGGATACCGTAAGAGAAGTTACACCTTATGTGACAGGGATTTCAGAAACAAAAGGAGGAGCAGGTAATCCCTCTCCGGTAACTGCATATGGTGTATATATGGGAATGAAAGCAGCTACAAAATTTACATATGGTACTGATAAATTAGAAGGAAAAAGAATTTTAATTCAAGGAATTGGTCATGTAGGTGAAGAACTCGTTCGCTTAACTTCAGAAGAAGGCGCTAATGTTGTGATAAGTGATATCAATCAGGAAAGACTGGAAGAAGTAAAGCATAAATATGGAGCAGATATCTACAAAGGAAATGATATATATACTGAAACGGCAGATATCTATGCGCCATGTGCTCTTGGAGCAACAATAAATAATGATACTATAGACAAACTAAACGTCAAAATAATTGCAGGAGCAGCAAATAATCAGTTGGAAAATGAAAATATCCATGGATCTTTATTACAAAAGAAAGGTATAGTCTATGCTCCTGACTTTTTGATAAATGCCGGAGGTATTATAAATGTATATGCAGAAATTGAAGGATACGGAAGAGATCAAATTATGGCTAAAACGCAGAATATTTATGATACTACTTTGGATATCTTAAATAAAGCAAAAGCCACTAATATAACTACTAATGCTGCTGCGATTAGTATTGCTGAAGATAGAATCACTGCTCGAAAAAATGAAAAGTAAATGTATTCTTATTAGTTTGTGTGTTTAAAAACTCTTTGTTCTAACCGATGAGTTATAGAGTATTGTAAATTTTTAAATGTATTACTACATAAAAATAAAGTTTTACGATAGGTAGATTAAAAATAATAGTATTTTTGCAGGGCAAAAGTTAAATGAACTTTTGTCCTTTTTTAATATAAAGTTCTTTGTAATTTTCTATGTTAACCAGAAGACATATTAGAGTAAAAGTTATGCAGTCTCTCTATTCGATGAAGCAGACGCAAAGTGACAACCTAGGGAAAGAGGAAAAGTTCCTTCTTTTTAGTATTGATCAGATGTATGAATTATTTCTTATAAATATTCAACTACTGGTAGAAATTAGAAAACAAGCCACCGATTTTTTAGAAAAAAGTCAAAAAAAGTACCTTGCTACTTCCGAAGAAAAAAATCCAAATACCAAATTCATAAACAACGAAGTACTATTGTTGTTAGAGAAGAATATTGAGCTCAAAACAGAGCTCGAGAAGAAAAAGATGAATTGTTGGGAGTTGGATGATGAGTATGTAGCTATATTATGGAAAGAAATTAAAGAAAGCGATATATATAAAATATATATGAGTACAAAGCTTACTTCTTTTAAAGAAGATAAAGATTTTGTGTTAGATGTTTTTAAAGAAATTGTAGCTCCTAATGATAAGCTTTATGAGTATATAGAAGATAAAAAATTGACATGGGTAGACGATTTGCCTTTAGTGAATACTTCTATTATCAAAATGTTACGTAAAATCAAGGCTTCTCATGATGAGAATATGGTATTACCAAAATTATATAAAGATATAGATGATAAAAAATTTGCTATCGATATTTTTAGAAAGACCTCACTTAATGGAGTAGAGTTTGCAAAAGAAATTGATGGTAAAACCCCTAATTGGGATCAAGATCGTATTGCAGAATTAGATAAAGCTATCATAAAAATGGCACTTTGTGAGTTTGTAAAGTTTCCGTCAATCCCTGTAAAAGTGACAATTAACGAATATTTAGAAATAGCAAAAGAATATAGTACTCCTAAAAGTAGTATTTTTATCAATGGAATTCTAGATAAAATCTCTAAAGAGTACAAAGAAAACGGTAAATTAAACAAAGTAGGTCGTGGACTTATGTAATATTAGAAAAAATAGTATTTTTAACCTCAATTAATTAAAAACCCTAGTAATGAAAAAAGGAATCTTAATTTTGGCCGGAGCTTTTGCGATGACATTTGTTTCTTGTAAAGACAATGCGGCAGAAAAAGTTAAAGAAGAAAATGTTGAGATAGCAGCAGATCGTGATGCGAAAAACGCAGATTTTCCTGTAATGACTTTCTCAAAAATCGAACACGATTTTGGAACTATCAATGAAGGAGATGTAGTAGAATACAAATTTGCATTTACCAATACGGGTAAAGCACCATTGGTAATTGTAAGTGCAAAAGGTAGTTGCGGATGTACAGTTCCTGAATGGCCAAAAGAACCAATTGCTCCAGGAGCAGCAGGTGAGATGTTGGTTAAGTTTAATTCTAACGGAAAACCAAATCAGCAAACTAAGCAAGTTACTATAACTGCTAATACTGAATCTGGTAAAGAAACACTTAAGATTAAAGCTATGGTTACTCCAAAGGCTAAACCTGCAAGTGGGACACCAGTAAGCGAATAATTTTATGGATCAAATTCAACAATTTCTACCTTTTATATTAATATTTGTGGTGATGTATTTTTTTATGATACGTCCACAGATGCAAAAAGCAAAAAAGGAGAAAAAATTTGCTGAAGAGTTAAAAAAAGGAGATCGCATAGTTACAAAAAGTGGTCTTCATGGAAAAGTCTTTGACTTCAGTGAAAAAAACAATGCTGTTATTATTGAAACAGGATCGGGAAAATTAACTTATGATAGGTCTGCAATTTCATTGGAGATGAGTCAGAAATTAAACCAACCGGTTACGGATAAGAAGTAGTAACTAGCCTGCTTGTTAGAAGCGCGATAAGACTAAATTAGTTTTATCGCGCTTTTCTCTATTTAGTAAAAAAACAATTTCAAAAGATTAGCTTTTCATTGTAACAATTCGCTGTGGAAGAGGAGCATCATAACGAGCTTCACCCAAAGCTTCAACAATTCTTTGTCTTGTATCCCAATATACATCCCAGTAATCATCACAAGTTGAATATGGTAATGCTAATAATTCTACTCCGTTTGGCCCTAGATTGTTTACCGCTACTCTGGGAGCAGGATCTTGCATTACTTTGTTATCTCTCTGCATGACATCCATTACAATCTTTTTTGCCTTTTCTATATCAGTTCCATATTGAATTCCAAAAGGCATATCAACCCTAAGGTTTCCAATAGTAGTAAGATTGGTAATTGTTCCAGCAGTGATAGCTCCATTAGGAATGATTTCGGTTTTATTCTGAAATGTTTCCAAAATGGTAACAAATACAGATATTTCTTTTACAAACCCTAATTTACCTCCCGTTTCTATGAGATCTCCAACCTTAAATGGTCTGAATACAAGAAGCATAACACCAGCAGCCATATGTCCCAATGAACCATTAAATGCACCTCCTATAGCTAATCCAACTGCAGCTAATAAAGCAGCGAATGTGGCAGTAGGAATTCCTACTATTCCAGCAACAGAAATAAATAAAAGAACTTTTAGTAAAAAACTAACAAGAGTTACTAGAAAGGGTTTTAAAGTATGATCAACTTTACTTTTATCAAAAGTTTTTTTAATAGCTTTCATGATCATTTTTACGATCCAAAGACCAATAATTAGAGCAACAATTCCTCCAACAATTTTCAATCCATATTGTCCAGCACCTTCTTGTATAGAATTAAAAAAACCTGTAAGAGAACCCAAAACGGTATTCCCTGTTTCTGTAGCAACATTTGTTGCTGTGCTCAAAACTTTTTCTGTATTTTGCATGATTTGAATGATTAAATAGTTAGTGAAATAAAGTTACTATAATCATAAAATCACCTAAGACGGACTATCTCAAAAAAATAAACAAAATCGTTTAAAGTAGATAAAAACCGATAAGTTGTTTTATTTTATTTCTTAGTAGTTAGCTCTGCAATTTTAACAATCACTTCTACAGCTTTAATCATACTTTCTACAGGCACATATTCATATCTTCCGTGAAAATTATGTCCTCCTGCAAAAATATTAGGGCATGGTAGTCCCATGAAGCTTAATTGTGATCCATCTGTTCCTCCCCGAATAGGTTTTATAAGTGGAGTGATATTAAGAGTTTTCATAGCTTCTTCTGCAATATCGACAATATGCATTAGAGGTTCTATTTTCTCTCTCATGTTGTAATATTGATCTTTTATTTCTATAGATATGACTTCTTTTCCTTGTTGAGTATTGATTTCTGAAACGAGTTTGTTCATTACTTCTTTTCTTGCTTCAAAATGTTTTTTATCATGATCTCTGATAATGTATTGTAGTTGAGTCTCTTCTACATTTCCTTTTATATTATGCAAATGAAAGAATCCTTCTCGTCCACTAGTGTGTTCTGGAGTTTCCATCCTTGGTAAAGAATTGATAAAATCCTGAGCGATATACATACTGTTAATCATTTTGCCTTTAGCATATCCAGGATGTACAATCTTACCTTTAACGGTTACTATCGCTCCCGCAGCATTAAAATTTTCATACTCAAGTTCACCGATTTGACTACCATCCATTGTATATGCCCAATCTGCTCCAAATTTTGAAACGTCAAACTTGTGAGCTCCACGCCCTATTTCTTCATCGGGAGTAAAGCCAATTCGTATTTTTCCGTGTTTAATTTCAGGATGTTGGATAAGATATTCCATTGCGGTCACAATTTCAGTAATCCCAGCTTTGTCATCTGCACCTAATAATGTGGTGCCATCGGTTGTGATCAATGTTTGACCTATATACAGCTTTAAATCTTCAAAATACTCTGGCGAGAGGACAATGTTTTGTGATGAATTAAGTATAATATCTTTACCATCATAATTTTCTATGATTTGCGGATTTACATTTGCTCCTGTAAAATCGGGACTAGTATCAAAATGAGATATAAAACCAATAGTAGGTACTTTATGATCTATATTAGAAGGTAAAGTTGCCATTATATATGCATTCTCATTTATGGTTACATCCTGTAGGCCTATGGTTCTTAGTTCTTCTGCTAATTTGTTAGCAAGATCCCACTGTTTATTTGTACTTGGAGTGGTGTTGCTTTCTGGATCACTTTCAGTATCAATAGTCACATAACTAATAAACCGATCAATGATATGTTGCTTGGAAATCATAATAATCAATATTTTATATATCTGAAGAATTCAAAAATACGTTTTTATTAGAACCTTGTATGACTTATTTTTGAGCAAAATTATATTTAATGTATAAATTTCTAGTACGTCCTATATTATTCTTATTTGATCCAGAAAAAGTACATCATTTTACGTTTAAAATGATTAGAATCTTATCCAAAATCCCTTTGATGCCGTCCGTTTTTAGAGGTATATATAATAATAATGATCCTAGATTAGAAAGAGAAGTGTTTGGGTTAACATTTAAAAACCCTGTGGGATTAGCAGCGGGTTTTGATAAAGATGCAAAATTGTACAATGAGCTTCATAACTTTGGTTTTGGTTTTATAGAAATCGGAACATTGACCCCAAAAGCACAGTTTGGTAATCCTAAAAAAAGATTGTTTAGGTTAAAGTCAGATAGTGCTATTATTAATAGAATGGGGTTTAATAATGGAGGAGTAGAAGAAGCAGTACAACGATTAAAAAAGAACAAAGGTGTTTTGATTGGTGGTAATATTGGAAAGAATAAAATCACGCCTAATGAAAATGCCGTAGAGGATTATAAGATTTGTTTTGATGCCCTTTTTGATTATGTAGATTATTTTGTAGTGAATGTAAGTTCACCAAACACACCTAATCTAAGAGCTTTACAAGATAAAGAGCCTCTGACAACTTTATTAAATACATTACAGGTAAAGAATAATCAAAAAACTTCTCAAAAGCCTATTTTATTAAAAATAGCTCCAGATTTAACAAATGAGCAACTTATCGATATTATTGATATTGTCAAAGAGACAAAAATAGCAGGAGTTATTGCAACTAATACTACCATTTCGCGAGAGGGCTTAAATTCTACTCCCGAATTAGTTAAAGAAAATGGAGGATTAAGTGGTAAGCCATTAACAAACCGCTCTACAGAAGTTATTCGGTTTTTATCAGAAAAAAGTAATAAAGCCTTTCCTATTATTGGTGTAGGAGGTATACATAGTACTCGGGATGCTATAGAAAAGATAGAGGCAGGAGCAAGCTTGGTACAATTATACACTGGTTTTATTTATGAAGGGCCTAAACTAATTAAGGATATTAATAAGGAATTATTGAGGACATAAGCTTTTAGACTATGGACTACGAAATTCTGTATACTTTTGTTCTGGCGACTTCAGCATTAGCATTTTCACCAGGCCCAGATAACATATTTGTATTAATGCAAAGTATGGTGAATGGTAAAAAATATGGACTAGCTGTTGTTGCAGGATTAATGTCTGGTTGTTTAGTACATACCACTTTAGTAGCTTTTGGAGTTTCTGTGATTATTAAACAAAGCGAAATATTATTTTTCATTATTAAATTATTTGGAGCGTTATACTTATTCTTTTTGGCATATAAAGTATTTAGAAGTGATACCGCCGTTCACCTTTCGGAAGATAGTACACCTAAAAAAAGCCTCTGGCAATTGTGCAAACAGGGATTTGTAATGAATGTGTTAAACCCTAAAGTTTCTATATTTTTTTTAGCATTTTTTCCTGGCTTTCTATTTAGTAAAACTATGAGTGCTATAACACAGTTTTATATACTGGGATTTCTCTTTATTTTGGTTTCTTTTGTAGCATTTGGATTAATTGCTGTATTGGCAGGATCTATTGCTGAATATTTAAAAAAGAGTTCAAAAGTTGGAGCGATCTTAAAATGGCTTCAGATTATTGTCTTTATTGGTATAGGAGTTTTTATTCTCATTTCTGGAAAATAAGTAAACATAAAAAAAACCAAGACAATAAATAGCCTTGGTTTTTGTTTAGCACAGGATTTATATTACTAAAGGGTAAGTCATATGTTGTATAATAATAATAGTTATTAATACTATTATTCGTATTTTCCTTACTTTAAATAATTGCTAGTATAGTATTTATGTTAATTTTTTAGATTATAATATTCTTTAACCTCTAGGAAATTTAAAAAATTGATGCTATTGGTATCGCTACTCTCAACCAATATAAATCTAAGCCTTAAATTAGATTGAGTAAAAGTAGAGCGCAAAGTGACTTTTCCAATTTCAATTTGGTCAATTTCTAATATTATATCCCACCAATGCTAAGTGGTAACGTTTCCCAAAAATCATTACCAGTTACTGTGACATAAGCAAAAACAAAGCCGCTGTCAAATATTTCTTGTGTCAATTCAGGAATCTCAAAGACGGTATCTCCATTTGAGATCGTCTGATCTTCAAGTAAAACAGAAACTACATTAGCATTTCCATCTTGTCCGTTAACTCCTTGTTCACCTTGTGGACCAGCTGGACCAATGGCACCATCTTCTCCGTCTGAACAACTAAACGAGAATAAAACAATAAGGATTAAAAAAATGTACTGTGATTTTATTTTTTTTGTTTTCATGATGTGAATTTTTTAATTATTTATATTAATTGATTTGATGTAAAATACTTCTGGTAACTAATCTTCCGTTTGATTTTCGGGTTTCTTCTTTGACCATACCTACACCTTCTGAAATCCATTGTTTTGAATGGAAAGTTTTGGTCATGCCCATGGTTAAGGTATTCGTATATGTGATGACATAACAATCAAAAGTTCCGGCAGGAGTGGTAACCTCCTCTTTAGCAATTACCTTTCTTTCAGACATAGTAGTAGTGGTATTGATATTCATAACCCCTGCATTAACCGACATATGTACAGAGGCACTAGGAAGCTCCTGGTCAATTTCAAGATGATTGGGGATGGAGATATCATCACCTGTGATACTATATTCCATATCACTATATTGATCCAGTATTCCTGGTGCAATAAAAGATTCTGGATCCAAGTGAGTAGTTCTGCCCGAACAACGAGCTTTAAATGATGAAGAAATGATGTGTTTATTATTTCTACCATCTGTTAAGTCCATTGCAATAGTGATGATACTTTGCCCCCCTGTACTTTCTACTTCTTTGACTCTATACTCGCTAATGATTTCAAGATTTTCTCTTTTGTCATACTGGTATATGGTTAATTTTTTACCTTCTTGAGTAGCATAAAATTTGCTACAGTTATCCTGGGCATATGTCGATGTTAACATCAACAATGCAATTAGTATTAAAATGTTTTTCATGAGTTTATTTTATAAATGAATTTATTATCGTTTGAGTAGGTATTTTTGGTTTATGGATTAAAATCTATCGAAATAGTCTCGCCATTTTGTTCTACAATATCATATGTTCTATTGAGTACATCTTGTACATAATCTTCATAATTGAAGTTGTTTTGGAGGTTGATCAAATTGGCATCATTATTTTGAAATTTTGAAGTGTCTTCAAAATAGGTGGTAAAACCAGAAAGGCTTTCTGGGAGTATAGGCAGAGCAATGGTGTCTTCCGAAGTGTTAGGGAATACAATATGCCATTCTAAATCTTTACCAGCTTCGTTTACAATATTAGTATACATATTGGTGCATAAATAGTTGCCTGACACCTGTAACTGTAGGCTTTTTGCTGATGAAGTGTATTTGAAATCCCAATCAGGCTTTGTCACAGAGATTATTTCAGGAAATGTAGTTGATGTAATAGCTTTTATGTGGTTTATGTTTGGATATTCACCATTATAATTAATAAGATATCGATCAAAACCTGTGGGGATGTTTAAGAGTTCAGAAGAATGACCTTCAAGACTTACTCTATGATTATTTTCATATATGGCAATTGCATTTAGGTAGTATGAATCTGCTTCATCATCTACTATTACAGGAGTACTTGGTGCAATGATGAAATCCTCTATATTAATGGTTATATCATCAATCTCTTTATAATTTTCAAGCCATTTATATGCAAAGATTACGGGATCTGTTGCATTAGGTTTATATCTTATTTTTAAGAAAAGCCTATCGGCAGAATTTTCTTTGTTGTAGTTGTTAATTCTTGTAATAGCTCCTGTCAAAGGGTCAACTTCATTAGTGCTGTCAGAAATATTTCTTAAGCCATTAATAAAAAAACTGTCGACACGTATTGTTCCTGTTAGGTTTAAGGTAAGTCTTAATAAACCATTTTGAGTAGCATTTCTATCTGGAGCAATACCTTTACTACTTACGGGTACATTTTTGATGGTTGAAAGACTTTTATAACTATCTGTTTCCAGTAAGGTTGTAAGCATAAAACTATTTGATGTATATCCTTTTGCTGTTAGCGTATAAATCCCTGGTATTTTATTGGTTTCTATACTGGTTAGCAGTTTCCCCTCTGCATCGTTGGCGATAATCATATTGGGTAAACTGTTTACACTAAGATTAGAGTAATCAAATGTTGCTAATATGATTTCTTGATTTGGATCTATTCCAGGATTGTCGTCATCATTAGAACACGACAAGAATGGACTAAATGATAAACAAAATAATAAGGTGTATATAATGTATTTTGACTTCTTCATGAGTTAAGTTTAAAGTTTGATAAATTCGACTCTTCGGTTTTTTGCTTTTCCTTGTGCTGAGTTATTATCGGCAACTGGATTTGCTTCCCCTTTTCCTTCTATTTGGATTCGACTAAAGCGTATATCATATTGCTCAACAAGCATCATTTTAACAGCCTTAGCCCTTTGTTCAGATAATGTTTTATTCGCTTCAGCATTTCCATCTGCATCTGTATGACCTATAATTTTTATTCGCATATCTGACACACTTTGTAAGGCCTTAGCAACTTCTTTGATGACAGTTTCAGAGCCTCCAGTGATGGTAGCAGATCCTGTTTTAAAAAGAATTGCATTGGTAGATAATCGTCCTTCTGTAACAAGTTTACTTCGATTATCTTCTCTACTTTTAGCAATCTTGAAATTAGAAATGTATACTTCGTCTTTATCATGAGCATCTCTTAGCCCTTTAGTATGAATTTTGAATACATTAGCCCCTTCTGGAACCAATCTTGGGACATCCACTATTTTGTTTTCGTCCATCCAAACCCGCATACGGGTTTTATTAATAGCGATAGCGACATGTGATTTTCCGTCTATTTGAGTACGATAGTCCTTGCCTATAGCATTGCGAATTTGACGTTGTCCATTTGCTACTTTTTCTACAACTCCTGGAGATTCTATAAATTGACAAGGAGAAAGCTCTACCATACACCAATTTTTTGATCTTTGAAAACCAGTGTTATCTTCTATAAGAAGTCTAATCCAAGCTTGCGAACTGGTTTTTTTATCCAATCCCTGAGTAAGAAGATCAAACTCGATCGTGTAATCCTCGGGTAAAGCTTCTTTGGTTGTAGGAACATATTTGGAATTACCACCCAAACGAAACCATTTATTATTATTGATAATTACAATTTCGCCTGAGCCATTTGTGTCCCATTTGGCTGGGAAATCACCTTGAGGATCATTTGTGAAATTATCTTGAAAAACAATAGTGTTACCAGTTACAAAATCTGAAACACGATTAATATTATACTCTTCTGAGCTTATGATTGGAGCTTTATCTTTTGTCTCTTTATGTTTTTTGTTTTTCTTATTTTTTCTTTTCTTTTTAAAAATTCCGTCAAGACCTTTATCGGTTTTTTTTTCTGTTTCTCGCTCTACACGTCTTTCTACAGTACGTTTTGCAGCTTCTTCAGCTTTTTTACTTAGCCGTTCTAATAATTGGGCATTACTTGTTGCAATGCCAAATAGTGCAACAAGAATGCAAAGTGTTTTTGTAGTGTTCATCTTTTTTTGTTTTTTTATTTCCCTTAATTGTTCTTAATGATTTCGTTGTGCCTCCAATATTTTTTTTTCAATTGCTTTACCCAATGAATCTTTTTGCTTTTGAGTAAGTTCTTTAGCTTGTAGGTAATACATGTTTTTATATTCTAATTTTTGTGCCGTAGGGAGGTTCATTTTTTCTAGTAGTTCCAAAAAATTTATTGTTTTTCCATTAGGTTTTCCATCTAGGTTTTCTCCAAACAAACCTGATAATACATTTGTTTGCATATCCAAAAGGTTATCTTGCTTTAGATTATTCTTTTCTGTTTTGGTGGTTTTTGTTTGTTGAGCATTTGCTAATTGCATGATAAAAATCATCATGCTGATGACTAAAATTTGTGATGTTTTCATGTGTCTTATTTTTTAAATTTTACCTTCTTGATTACTTTGTTTTTATGTATAATTTTTAACGTGTAGGTCCCAGTTTCTAAATGATTGATATTTAGGTGTATATTGTAGTTAGAGATGTGATTTATGTTGCCTTTATAGTTTTTAGATTTCTTGTTCATACAAACACGATCGATACATCAGGTTTGGGATTTAGATGTGATGGTAAAACTAGAATATGTAAAAGCAGAGGATTATGAAGTATGTAACAAAGGCTATGAATTATGTAACATAGTCTGAATAGGGTGAATACCCCTTGTTTTTATAGAGATTTTATAACATTATGTTTTGCCCAAAAAGAGAAATATTGAATGTTAATTGTCTTTTGTAGCGTACTCTGTTGGAGTACAAGCATACATTTCTTTAAAACATTTGGTAAAATAAGAATGATCATTAAAGCCTACGGCATAACCTACTTGAGATATATTGGTATCAGAGCTTTGAAGTAACTGAGCTGCCAGTTTGAGACGTTGAGATCTTACAAACTCTGAGGAGGTAAGTCCTGTTAATGCTTTTAGTTTTCTGTGCAATTGCATGCGACTCATGCCTATAGCTTTGCTGAACTCTTCTACATTAAAAGAAGATTCTATAAGCTGTTTATCTAATACTTTTTGTACTTTATTCAAGAAGTGTTCATCAATCGGAGTAATCGCTATATCTTTCGGAGTTAAAATTACTTCCTGGCTATAGCGTAATTGTAGTTTCTTTCTAATGGCTATAAGATTAGAAGCTTTTGTGGTAAGTATCTTTTGATTGAAGGGTTTTGTGATGTATTCATCTGCTCCAATCTGTAATCCTGATAATTCATTTTCTTCACCAGCCTTGGCGGTTAGTAAAATAATAGGGATATGACTGGTGCGTTCATCATTTTTTAGCTCATTTGTGAGTTCTATACCATCTTTTTTGGGCATCATAATATCAGAAATGATAATATCAGGAATGTGTTGCAATGCTAATTCATAGCCTTCCAGGCCATCTTGTGCACCAATGATTTTATAATGATTTTTAAAAATTTCCTGTAGTAATCGGTTTAAATCTTTATTATCTTCAACAATTAATAGGATAGGAAGTTCTTCATCTGTATGATTAGTATCGGTTTTGCCTGAAGAAGCATTAAGAGCTTCATAATGATTCTGATAAGGAGATGCATTATCTATATTAGTATTATCTTCTATAACTTCTGCATTTTTTATTGATTTCTTATCCAGAGATATAGATAGATTAAAACTTGTCCATTCACTTAGTTTACTATCTACATTTATATTTCCTTCATGTAATTTGATAAGTTCATTAACCAAAGCTAAGCCAACACCTGATCCTGATTGTTTGCTATGCGTTTGATAAAATCGTTTAAAAACTAATTGACGTTGTTCTTTGGTTAAACCATCACCTGTATTTTTTATATCGATAAAAAGTTTATTTTTCTTAATATGTGCATTAAATATAATGGATCCGTTCTCGGGAGTATATTTTATAGCGTTTGAAACTAAATTTGTTACAATTTTGTGCACAGCATCCCGGTCTAACCATCCTTCCTCTTCATGGTTATTAATATAGGTTAGGAAATTAATGTTTTTTAGGTCTGTGGCATATTCAAAATCTTTAATAACAGCATTTATTTGTTGCATAGGACGTACCTTTTGTAAGGATAAAGTCATGCTGCCAGCTTCAATTTTGGAAATGTCTAATAATTGATTGACAAGCTCAGAAATCCTATTACTATAATTTAATATCAATTCAAAATCAGAACGATCTTTATCCGTAAGATTTTTATCATCTAATTTTTTTTGTATAGGGCCTGATATTAAGGTGAGTGGAGTTCTAAGTTCGTGAGATATATTTGAGAAAAAATGTGACTTTGCTTTATCTAATTGTATGAGTTCTTTCTTTCGTTTTTTTTCATTTTCAAGATCATATTGACTCTTGATTCTTCTTTTATTAGTTATTTTATTATTATATGATACAATACCTGAAAAAATTAAAATTTCAATAAAGACGGTGTTTAAAAAATATAAACTATTACCAGTAATTATGGTTGCTATATTTCCAATGATAAGCAAAAAACTACTTATAAGTACAATTCTTGATATCAAATCTTTTCTCAAAGCGAATAGATATACGAAGACAATTAGTGCAGTACTACCAAAAACTATTCTAAATGTGAAGAAAATGCTGATGCGATAGTTAAGGTGTGGATCAAATATGGATATGATTAAATTTATAATAGCAAAAAGAACAATGCTAGATAAAAAATACTTAGAAAATTTATATAGCCGCTTATGGACTATCTTAAAATCCAAGATTCCATAAACAAAATAAAAATAAAAAAATGAAGCTCCAATAATACTAAGTTGCCCTGCGTAATGAGCAAGCATAGGATGGATGCTGTTGGATAGAGAAAAAAGAAAGGGAATATTTAGAGCAAAAATTCCATTTACAAAAAATAAATAAATACTATAGTTTAGAAAGTTTCTATCTCTAGAAATAAAAAAACTTACAAGAAAAAGTAAGCAGGCAATTAACATGGCACCTGAATAAAACCGGAGGTAGTTAACCAAGGAAAATTCTCTGATGATACCACCAACAATACTTTTATGATCAATAACTAAAATTCCGAAAGATTCTTTAATACTTTTTTTCCCCCCAATAGAGATTGGTTTT
Organism: uncultured Aquimarina sp.; assembly: GCA_947498785.1. Classification (GTDB taxonomy): domain Bacteria; phylum Bacteroidota; class Bacteroidia; order Flavobacteriales; family Flavobacteriaceae; genus Aquimarina. Next base: position 23,585 of record CANMLS010000017.1, read on the forward strand.
TTGTTAAAATAAAAAGGCTTAGAAAAGTCGATCAAATCTGTTGATAAACTAAGTGATGAAGCTTGTTCTATATCATAGGTAATCTTTCCTTTTTTTACATATGTTCCTCTTTCATATTTTTTGTAGCCTATTTTTTTGAGCGGTATATAAAAGTCAGAAGCATCACTTACGTAGGTTAAAAAATATATTATTTTGGCATCTGTCTTAAGATCTATTTTAAATTTGTACCAATAAAACGCATTTGGTTTTGAATTTTTAAGTTCTAACACATCTATTGGTTTGAAACGTTGGTGTATAACCTGTTTGAAATTATTTTCTTTAGAATAGTCTTTGTATAAATAAACTCCTTCATTAGCAGTATAGATACTGTCTTTAATAGTAATTTCTATTGGGATAAGAGAAGTTTGTTGAGCAGTAGAATTTATTTGAAGTAATACAAAAATTAGAAGAAATAAATTTCTCATGTTTTTAATTTGGCTTTTAAATATAGCAATTATAAATAAATCAAACACTTATAGATGTAAGATGTGTAACCAATTGATGTTACATATTTTTTAAAAGCAAACTAAAAAATATGTAATTCTACAGATAAATATGTATGATCCGATATAAAAGGTTTAATCTTTTTTGATGACATAGTATTAATCCAGAAGGTTCATATATTGGGTTGCATTACTTTTAATAGTCTGGATTCTTAAAAATAGTCATACTTTTATACTCAGAATTGAATATTTTTTAGTTTGCTATTCTAAAATGACAGAAAATGTAAAAATAATTGAATGCCCAAGAGATGCGATGCAGGGTATAAAAGAGTTTATTCCTACCGAGAAAAAGGTTCAATATATTCAATCTTTATTAAGATGTGGTTTTGATACCATTGATTTTGGGAGTTTTGTATCTCCAAAAGCAATCCCCCAAATGGTGGATACAGCAGAGGTTCTGTCTAGGTTGGATCTTAGCGATACAAAAAGTAAACTATTGGCTATTATAGCAAATGTTAGAGGTGCAAATGATGCGGTACAACATGAAGCTATTGATTACCTAGGATACCCTTTTTCTATTTCTGAAAATTTCCAGATGCGTAATACACATAAAACTATTGCTGAATCTGTTACTACGTTACAAGAAATACTCAATATCGCTGATAAAGCAAATAAGGAGGTCGTTGCGTATTTATCTATGGGATTTGGTAATCCATATGGAGATCCATGGGATGTAGATATAGTAGGTGAGTGGACAGAGAAACTTAGTAGAATGGGGGCAAAAATACTTTCTTTATCTGACACTGTGGGAACATCTACTCCCAAGATTATTGAATATTTATTTTCGAATTTAATTCTCAAATATCCAGATATAGAATTTGGAGCACATTTGCATACTACTCCAACTACCTGGTTTGAAAAAGTAGATGCTGCCTATAAAGCAGGGTGTAGACGATTTGATGGAGCGATACAAGGATTTGGAGGATGTCCTATGGCAAAAGATGAATTAACAGGTAATATGCCTACCGAGCGTATGGTTTCATATTTCACAACGGTAAAAGCAGATACTAATGTCAGACCGTTAAGTTTTGAGTCTTCTTATAACGAAGCAACAAAGATTTTTAGTATATATCATTAAACAACGAATTTTTAGAATGAAAAAAAGTACCAGAATTGTAGGTTTATTAGCGTTATTAGCATTAGTCATTATACAGTTCATCAGACCTGATAAGAATGAGTCTGATTATGAATCGGCCGTAGCTTTTTTCGAAAAAGAGACTCAACCTAATGAAGAGGTAAAGTCGATATTAAGAAATAATTGCTATGACTGTCATAGTAATCATACCATATACCCCTGGTATGCAGAAGTGGCTCCGGTGTCATATTGGTTATCAGATCATATTGAAGAAGGTAGAGAACATTTTGATGTTTCTGGCTGGGAGCAGTATTCTAATAAAAAGAAAGATCATAAATTAGAAGAACTGGTTGAGGAAGTTGAAGAAGGAGAAATGCCTCTTTCCTCGTATACCTGGCTTCATGGAAACATAAATGACGAAGAAAAGGAGATTCTAATTGATTGGGCTAATACATTAAGAGCTCAATATACTGCAGAATAAGAGTTTACATTAAGTAAATGTTATTTCTTTAATTTTTATTTAGATTTATTACAAATAAAGTTTGTCAATTCTTTTTTGATGAATATATTTGCAAACTTATTAGTTATTGATATTAAGTCTAAATAAAAAGTGATGAAAATTAAAAGTTTATTTAAAGTAGTGTGTTTGTCAGGAGTCGTTATATTAGGATCTTGTTCTTCAGATGATGATAGTACTCCACCTGCTGATAATTCTGTAGTAGCTCCTGCTACTTATGTTTTTGAACGTAATGGTGAAAGTTCGATAAGTTTTGGAGGTCAAACAACACGTATAGCAATGGCCGAAGAAATTGTAAGCGCATTAAAAATCGAAACAAATACAGAAGCGACTTTGGACGCTATGTTTGCACATGTAGAAGGTGTAAATGATTTTTCTGATGCTGATTTAAATGGATCTGATAAAAGTGTAAGAAGTAAAACTGCAGCATCCAGAGACTATTTTTTTTCTAATACTACCGATGCAATTGCTATAAAAGAAACATTTGATGGTTGGATAAAAAGTCAGGTAGATGATGTGTTTACTAATTGGGGGACTACAGCTACACCTGGTGTTGCCGGAGTTATTCAAGAAGCAGGAGGAGGATCTGACAGATATGTAAATGCAAAAGGATTAGAATTAAATCAAGCATTTGCTAAAAGTTTGATAGGAGCTTTAATGACAGATCAAGCGCTAAATAATTATTTAGGAACTGCTGTTTTGGATGAAGCTAGTAATGTAGAAAATAACAATAATGATGTAGTTGCAGATGGTAAGAACTACACAACAATGGAGCATAAATGGGATGAGGCATACGGGTATTTATTTGGAGCTGCTCCAGATGCTGCGAACCCATTAGCAAATATAGGTACTGGAAGTGATCAGAAAGGTGATGATTCGTTCTTGAGCAAATATTTGGATAGAGTAAATGATGATACCGATTTTACTGGTATTGCAAAAGAAATATTTGATGCTTTTAAATTAGGAAGAGCTGCCATAGTTGCAAAGAATTATGATGTTCGTGATGAACAAGCAGCTATTATTAGAGAAAAAATATCACAAGTAATTGCAGTGCGAGCTGTATACTATTTACAGCAAGGAAAAACAGCATTAGAAGCGCCTGCAGCTACAATTGATTATGCTAGTGCATTTCATGATTTATCCGAAGGATTTGGATTTATATACAGTTTACAGTTTACCAGAAAGCCTGATAGCAATGCACCTTATGTAACAAGATCAGAGGTTCAAGGATTGATAGATCAATTGATAGCAGGTACTAATGGACTTTGGGATGTTACTCCTGCAACGTTGCAATCTATTTCTGAGGCAATTGCTGCAAAATTTAGTTTTACTGTAGCACAAGCAGGTAGTTAAAACAGTAAACAATTTATAAAGTTTGAAAAAAGAGGTTGTAAATTATATCATTTCAACCTCTTTTTTTACATTTGCAAAACTTTATTAAGAATAAATAAAAATAAGATGAATAAGTTATTGTTCACAGTTTGTGTTATAATCTTGATTATAGCAGGCTGTTCATCAAGTGATGACACTAATGAATCTGGTACTACAGATAGTTTTGATAGAAAGGTGTTGTTGGTTAATATAGCAGATAATATAGTGATTCCAGCATATCAAAGCTTTTCTAATGATATGACTGTTTTAAAAACAGCAACTTCTGATTTTATAACTACTACAGATGAAACAAATCTTGTAGACTTAAGAAATGCATGGATAAAAGCCTATACCTCATGGCAGTCTGTTAGCATGTTCGAGATAGGAAAAGCAGAGGAACTGTCCTTACGAAATTATATGAATGTATATCCAGTTGCTGCAGCTGACATAGAATCTAATATTACTTCAGGAACATATGATCTTGCTTCTGTAGGAAAACAAGATGAACAAGGTTTTGCCGCATTAGATTATTTGTTGAATGGATTGTCAGATGCAGATTTGGGAATTGTTGAGTTTTACACCATAAATACGAATGCTGCTGGTTATAAAAAGTACTTGTCAGATGTAGTAGATCGTATGGATGACTTAAGTAAACAAGTTTTAAATGACTGGACTGGAAGTTATAGAAATACTTTTGTAAATAATAGTGGATCTTCGGCGACAAGTTCATTAGATAAATTGGTTAATGATTTTATTTTACATTACGAAAAGCATTTACGAGCTGCCAAAATAGGAATACCTGCTGGAATATTTTCAGGATCACCTTTGGATAGTAGAGTTGAAGCTTTTTATAAAGGAGATTTATCCAAAAAACTTTTTAACGCTAATCTAGATGCATTGCAAGACTTTTTTAACGGAAAACACTTTGGAAGTACTGCTACGGGAGAAAGTTTAAAATCGTATTTGAATTTTTTAAATACAATTAAAGACGGAGCAGATTTAAGTGTACTGATTAATAATCAATTTAATGTTTCTAGAACTACAGCATCAAATTTAAATGATGATTTTTCATCTCAGGTGCGTACCAACAATAGTTTAATGACAGAAACTTATGACGAATTACAGGAAAATGTAATTTTTATTAAAGTAGATATGCTTTCAGCGTTGTCGATAACTGTTGATTTTATTGATGCAGATGGAGATTAAATTTGTATCTATTGCCAAATGACCATAAATCTTAACGAATATCTAAAAAAAACAACAGAGACTGCACCACTTGCAGTCTTTCGTGTTTTTTTTGGAATAATGATGCTTATTAGTATTATTCGTTTTTGGAGTTATGGTTGGATAGATAAATTATACATTCAACCAAAATTTTTCTTCTCATTTTACGGATTTGAATGGATAAAACCTTTGGGGATATACACCTATATTATTTTTATTATCTGTGGTGTTTCTGCAATTTTTATAACATTAGGATTCAAATATAGAATTGCTATCATTACTTTTTTTCTCAGCTTTACCTATATAGAATTAATGGATAAGACAACATATCTTAATCATTACTATTTTATAAGTTTATTAAGCTTTATAATGATCTTTTTACCTGCGAATGCTTACTATTCGCTGGATGCAAAAATAAAAAGAACATCTTATCAATTAATTCCCAGCTGGACAATAGATGTTTTAAAATTACTTTTAGGAGTTGTTTATTTTTATGCAGGGTTAGCAAAACTTAATTCTGATTGGTTAGTACATGCTATGCCTCTTAAGATTTGGTTGCCTTCTAAATATGATATCCCTCTTCTGGGAAATCTCATGCAAAAAGAATGGATGCATTATCTCTTTAGTTATTCAAGTACGATTTATGATCTTACCATTCCGTTTTTATTATTATATAGAAAAACAAGACCTTTTGCTTTTGTAATGGTGGTTGTTTTTCATGTACTAACCCGAGTGCTTTTTCCGATAGGAATGTTCCCTTATATAATGATCATAAGTACATTGGTGTTTTTTGATACAGGTTTTCATCATAAGATATTAAGTTTTATATCTAAAATGTTTAAGATAAATAAAGCACAATTTGATACCAATAAGATATTACAGCTTATTCCAGAGAAAAATAAAATTCTATTGATCTTCCTCACGATATTTTTTATAATTCAGTTACTTTTGCCGTTTAGATATATGCTATATTCTGGAGAATTATTCTGGACAGAAGAAGGATATCGATTTTCTTGGAGAGTGATGTTAATGGAAAAGGTGGGGTATGCTAATTTTAAAATAGTTAATAGCAAAACAAAAGAAAAGTTTTATGTTGATAATGATGATTTTCTCACAGCTTTTCAACAAAAACAAATGGCATCACAGCCAGATTTTATATTAGAATATGCACACTATCTAAAAGGACATTTTGAAGATCAAGGGCATCAAAATGTACAGGTGTTTGTGGAGAGTTATGTGACACTTAATGGAAGGTTAAGTACTCAGTATATTTATCCAGAAGTGGATTTGGGAAAACAAAAAGAATCATTTAAACATAAAAAGTGGATTATTCCATTCGAAGATGAAATTAAGGGATTATAGAATATTTTTTGGGGCATTGCTTGTGGTTACCTCTGTTTTTGGACAATATCAACTAAAAGGAACCATAACAGATCTTAATAATCAACCTGTTTTAAATGCAGAGGTATATAATAGAACTACGGGTAATCAAACCATTACAAATACCGATGGTGAATTTGAATTTACAGACCTAAAAGAGGGGGAATATTTGATTACTATTTTTAGTTTTGATTTTGAAATTCAGGAACAATTGATAAAAATAGAAGGAAGTCATGTTTCAAAGAACTTTACTTTAAATCCTTTGGGAGAAGAACTTTCTGAAGTTTTGATTACACAGCGAAGGGAGAAAATTTTTGGATTGAAACAACTTAGGCCTGTTGAAGGAACCGCTATTTTTGCTGGTAAAAAGAGTGAAGTAGTTTTAGTGGATCAAACGGTTGGTAATTTGGCTTCGAATAATGCTAGACAGATTTATGCACAAGTTGTAGGGTTAAATATCTATGAAAACAGTGATGCTGGACTTCAATTAAATATAGGAGGACGTGGGCTGGATCCTAATCGTTCTGCTAATTTTAATATTAAACAAAATGGGTATGATATAAGTGCTGATGTTTTAGGGTACCCAGAGAGTTATTATACACCTCCTGCAGAAGCGTTGAGCGAAATACAAGTTGTTCGAGGTGCTGCATCTTTACAATATGGAACTCAGTTTGGTGGTTTGGTTAATTTCAAAATGAAACAACCAAATCCAAATAAAAAAATAGAACTGATTTCTAGACAATCATTAGGATCATTTAACCTATTTACAAGCTTTAATAGCATTAGCGGTACTTTGGGCAAGTTTAATTATTATACTTATTTTAATTATAAGAAGGGAGATGGTTTTAGACCAAACTCTGAATTTGATTCAAAAAATTTCTATGCAAATATAGGATATACCTTTACTGATAAAACAAAATTGACTTTTGAGGCTACATATCTAGATTATTTAGCACAACAACCGGGAGGATTAACTGATACTCAATTCGAAGAAGACCCAGAATTTAGTAATCGAACCAGAAACTGGTTTGATGTAAATTGGAAATTATTTTCATTAAAACTAGAACATAAATTTTCTAAGAAAACTGATTTTAGCTTCAATCTTTTTGGTCTCGATGCTTCTCGAAAAGCAGTTGGTTTTAGAGGGAATCCTTTTGTGTTAAATTCTAATCCAATTACAGATGTAGATGAAACAGATGCTAATGGTAATTTTGTTTTTCCTCGTGACTTGATTGTAGGTAACTTTAGAAATTGGGGAGCAGAAGCTAGATTATTAAGTAGGTATACTTTATTAGGGAAAGAGTCAGTTTTTTTAATAGGCTCAAAGTACTATCAAGCTGATAATGATTCTCGACAAGGAGCAGGAAGTTTGGGGACTAATGCTAATTTTGATTTTGCTACACAAGAATTTCCTGACTATCCAAATCAATCAGATTTTGATTTTCCCAACCTTAACGTTGCTGTATTTGGTGAGAATATTTTTAATCTTTCAGATCATTTTTCAATAACCCCTGGGTTTAGATTTGAATATATCAAAACAGAAAGCGAAGGAGTTTATAATCAAGTTAATTTTGATTTGGCAGGAAACCCTATATCTAACATTACTCTAGAGGATAATAGAACGCTGGATCGTTCGTTTTTACTTTTGGGCCTTGGAGCAAGTTATAAACCTAATTCAGAGATAGAAGCATATGCTAATTTATCTCAGAATTATAGGTCAGTTACGTTTAGTGATATAAGAGTGGTTAGTCCGACATTTATTATAGATCCTGATATTGCTGATGAAGAAGGTTTTACGGCCGATTTAGGAATTAGAGGTAGAATAAGTAATAAATTGTCTTATGATTTAGGAGGATTTGGATTGCTTTATGATGATCGCATTGGAATTGTATTAGATGACAGGGCTAATAGGGTTAGAAAAAATATAGGAAAAGCATTTATCTACGGATTAGAAACATTTGTAGATTGGAATATCCTAAATACGTTCTATGCGGACAATTCAGATTTCAGGTTTAATTGGTTTGTTAATGCTTCTTTTACAGAATCAGAATATATAGAATCAGAGGAAGCAGGTGTAGAAGGTAAAAAAGTCGAATTCATTCCAAATGTCAATCTAAAGACAGGGTTTAAGTTTGGGTATAAAAACTTTCTGGCTAATACACAATTTACCTATTTGTCAGAACAGTTTACAGATGTAACAAATGCTGCTATTGCACCTGTAGGAGATAATCGTAGCGGTATTATTGGAGAAATACCTTCGTATCATATTCTTGATTTTTCCGTTTCGTATAGATATAAGATGTTTAAATTAGAAACAGGAATAAACAATGTTCTAGATAGTGATTATTTTACGAGAAGAGCAACTGGTTATCCTGGTCCAGGAATTATACCTTCTGACCCCTTAATCTGGTATACAACTTTACAGTTTAAGTGGTAAGATTAAGAAGTTTATAAATCAATAATATTATAGAGCTAAATTTGATTCTTGCTAATGTTTTGGCCTAAAAAAAGCAATCTATACCGATAATAATTAACTTTTGTTCAATTACTGTTCCAGTTTTAATTCAATATTTTTGAAAAAAATGGAATAGTTATGAATGAATTTTCTGAATATGATCATATGATGGCAGAATATTATACGAAGATGTCTAATTATTCTTTGCCTTTAATGTCATGGGAGTTTTATGGGGAACACCATACAACACTCGAATTTTTTAAAGATGATATCGGTGCATTAAAGAAAATTACCAAAAACTGGAAATTTAAACATAATTATTATAAAGAATTTATAGAAGAACAATCGGTAATTGTTATTACAAATACTAACCTCAAAATTGTTTATGCTTCACAGAATATAGAAAAAATGAATGGATATTCACCAGATGAAGTTATTGGTAATTCTCCTAAAATGTTTCAAGGAAACGATACATGTATAGAAACATCTTCTGAGGTAAGAAATGCAATAAACAATGGTGTTCCATTTGAAGTGTCTATATTAAATTACAGAAAAAATAATACACCATATATGTGTTTGATAAAAGGGTTTCCTGTTCATGACAAACGCGGTAAACTAATCAATTATATTGCTTTCGAAAAGGTAGCATAGATAGTATCTCAGTAAGATTTATTAAATTCATTTTATTAACTTTTATTTTATTTTCTTCTTTTTTTACTATTCTTGTGGTCATTTTTTATTTAAAGAATAATAAATTAGTTTATATGGTAAAATTGTGTAAAGAAGTAAGCGAAAGTAAATGGTTTCAAAATTCTGTTACGTTAGCTATTTTAGTTGCAGGAGTTTTAGTGGGTATAGCAACATACTCGGATTTCTCTAATAGACATGAAGCAATTTTGGAAATATTAAATAAAATCATTCTTGGTATTTTTATTATAGAAATTGTGGTTAAGATCATAGCCGAAGGTAAAAAGCCATGGATGTATTTTACCGATGGTTGGAATATTTTTGACTTCATTATTGTTGCGGCGGCATTCCTTCCTTTTGGAGGGAGTTCGGTAGCAATTTTACGTTTACTTCGTCTATTAAGGGTTTTAAAACTTATTAAAGCATTACCAAAGTTACAAATGCTGGTTAGCGCACTTCTTAAAAGTGTTCCCTCTATGGGATATGTTTCCATTCTATTAGGACTTTTATTTTATATATATGCTGTTGCTGGTGTTTTCTTTTTCTCAGAAAATGACCCTATACATTTTAAAGATTTACAGACCTCTATGTTGTCACTTTTTAGAATCGTTACTTTAGAAGATTGGACAGATATAATGTATATAAATATGTTTGGATGCGAAAACTATGGATATGATGGTAATATGGATTTATGTATAAATTCTAAGGGAGTATCTTCACTTTCTATAAGTTATTTTGTGTCATTCGTTTTAATTGGAACCATGATTTTCTTGAATTTATTTATTGGAGTAATCATGAATGGTATGGATGAAGCAAAAGCAGAAATGTTATTGGAAGATCGACAACAATCAGGAAGTGAAGCAACTAATATTGAAGATATAGAAAATAAAATATCAGAACTACAAGAACTGTTATCTTTATATAAAGTGCAACAGAAAAAGGGATAATATAATACCTATTGTTTAACAGGTAAATAGCTTTATAAAACAACCTTCTTTATATTTTTTTGGTTCATAAAACTAAAATATTCATAGTATACAGATATCTTAAGCAGTTTGAATTTAAATAAGCTATACGTAATCATTACATCTATATTAAGTGTAATAAATTATGTACTTTAGTTATTAGGTTAAAAAATAAGATTAAGAAATGATACCAGAGATAGAAAAATTATTAAATGATCAAGTAAAATATGAAGCTAAAGCTTCTGCGCAATATCTTTCTATGGCAAGTTGGGCAGATACTCACGGGTATAATGGTATAGCAGATTTTTTTTATAAACAATCTGAAGAAGAACGTGTACATATGACCAAATTGGTTAAGTTTATCAATGAAAGAAGTGGTAACGCTGTTATTCCAGCAATTGATCAACCAAGAGACGATTTTAAGTCATTAATGGAGCTTTTTGAAACATTTTTGGAAAGTGAAGAATTTGTTACTGCAAAAATCAATAATGTAATATATGAATGTCTGCAGTTTAAGGATTATAATGTGCATAATTTTATGCAATGGTATGTAGCAGAACAATTAGAAGAAGAAGCAATAGCAAGAACGCTATTGGATAAGTTAAAGATTATTGGTGATGATAAATCTGGTCATTATTTGTTTGATAGAGATATCAATACTTTTCAAGCTCCAGAAGCAGTTAGGTGATTGTTAATAAGTTAAGTTGTGTAATATAGGAATTTATTTTTTGAAGTCTTTCTTTTTGATTAAGTTTGCACTTATTTAGATTTAATAAAAATTAAAAAGGTGCAAAATTCAAGTATCCCGTCATTATATTCTCCTTGCTCCGTTGTAGATTGTGAAATAGCATGTGGAGGAAAGAAAAAGAAATGCTGCAAGAAATATAAAAAGAAAGGAAAAAGTAATTGTAAACGATGTCCTAAGCTTTAAAAAAAATAGAGATATAAGTTGATAAAAGACGCTTTGTGTTTGATTATTAACTTAAAAAAGCGAATGCGTTTTATCAAAGCATTCGCTTTTTTTGATTTAAAAACAGAAAGGAGCAAGTTCTGGGTTTTATGATAATGATAAGCGTATTAATTTTATACAGTTTTAAAAGTGGATAGAGATGAATGAGCAAAAAATAATTCATTATAATCTTATCGCAGAAGCGATAAGATATATCAAACAAAATTTTAAGGATCAGCCTAACTTAGATAAAATTGCAGAAAAAGTACATGTGAGTCCATTTCATTTTCAACGGCTTTTTACAGAATGGGTAGGCGTAAGTCCAAAAAAATTTTTACAATATACCAGTGTAGAATATGCTAAACAGACTATAAAAAACCAAGAGCTAACCTTGTTTGATGTTGCTTATCAGACAGGGCTTTCGGGCACAGGTAGACTTCATGATCTTTTTATAAAAATAGAAGGAATGACTCCTGGAGAATATAAAAACGGGGGAGAAAATCTTGTTATTAATTATAGCTATGCAGAAAGTCCATTTGGTGAAATCTTGGTTGCATCTACTTCAAAAGGCATTTGCCATATGGCGTTTGCAGATGATAAAGATGTTTTTAAAGAGTTACAAAAACGTTTTCCTAGAGCCAACTTTATACAAACTCTTGATAGATGTCAACAAGATGCTTTATTTATTTTTACCAGAGATTGGAAAGAATTAAAACAGATAAAATTACATCTTAAAGGAACTGATTTTCAATTAAAAGTTTGGGAAGCATTACTTAAAATACCAAAAGGAGGATTAACCACATATGGGACTATTGCTAATCATATAGATAACCCTAAAGCATCCAGAGCTGTTGGGACTGCAATAGGTAATAACCCAGTAGCGTTTTTAATACCATGTCATAGAGTGATTCAATCTACAGGAGATTTAGGTCAGTATCATTGGGGAAGTACTAGAAAAACAGCTATTGTTGGGTGGGAAGCCGTAAAAATAAACCCATAAAAGGAATATTCTATAGATGATACCTTTTCTGCTCTTTAATGTCAAAAAAAGTATAAATAAATACAAAATGTATCGCGGATAGTTTTAGATTCAAAATACTAGTCTCGATATATTTCTCTTGTAATGATTATAGGAATTGAAATCGAATTGACACATTTTGATTTAAAAAATATCCAAATGTACAACGGGTTTATAATAGAATAAAAGTATTGTTATTAATATGATAAAAGATGAATTATTTTACAACAATATCTTAAAATAAAGATGTTTGATGAAAATAAATAAAACATAACATTAAAAAAAGTGTTAAATTTAGACTTGTTTAATACCCAAAATTATGCTACCAAAACATTCCTTTGTTATCTTCTTTCTTTTAATAACAGTATTAACCAGTTTTAAAAACATTACAGATGATAAGCAATCTATTGCTACTAGTAAATATATAATTCTTAATATTGATGATCCTGGTCGATTAGTGGGTAAATGGATGATGGAAGGTGATCCAGAGACATACATTGATTTACGATCAAATGGTACAGCAATAGAAAAATCAATAGGAGAACCTTTGGAACGATATTGGTCAATAAAAGAAAAAAAACTCTGTTTAAAAGCAAGTTTGACGAGTGACTCAGAAGTATGTCTAGAATATGTTTTAGAGCAAGACGTACTTATACTTACGATAAATGAAATGAGACTTCAATATATAAGAGCAAAAGAATAGAGTAGTAGTATTTACTTTGTTCGATAAAATATTGTATTCGTTTTTTTGATGAATAGACTGTATTAAACTTATTATTATCAAAAAAAACTTAAATTTATACCTTTATTAAAATTTAAATCATGAAAAGATCCCAATCTATTACTGTAATTTCTTCTGTTTTTCTACTAGCTATATCTTTTACAAGTTTTTCAGAAAAACATGATAAGACTACGGTTGACGTAGTAGAAAATTTTAAAATCCAAAAGAATTATGGATTAATAGGAACATGGATTTTACAAGATGATCCAGAAATAGTACTGACATTTAAACCCGGTTTTACAGTTATAGAAAAATCAAAAAATCAGACAAAAGAGAGTAAATGGTCTGTAAATGTAAAAAACCGTGAAGTTTGTATTGGAAGTGCAAAATGTATTTATTTTGAAGCTACCGAGACCGTTCTTTTTCTTTTTGTCAATGAAAAAAGAGTGAAGTACAATAAATCAAGGAATCAATAAAATATATTGATGTTTAGTTTTTTAATATCTGTCATATAAGTTTTACTTAAATTTATATAGCATACTCCTGTTCTAATCTCTTTAAAAATTAGACCCTTATCGGTATCTCTTTGAATGTTTGATCTAGTCAAATTCTATAATTTTTTGACATAAATTTTGAACCACAGATCTTGTTATTAATTTTAAGAACTGATCTTTTTCATGATTATATTTTCAAGCACTTAATGGTGTGTCTATTTTTATATTCTAAACTGTGTATTCAACTCTTAAAATAAAAGAAATGAGTTGATAATAAGATTAAGCTGTCCAAATATCAAAAGTGAGTTCGTTATAGTAATGTAAAAACAAATTAACGATTAAAAAACAGTCACATGAAAGAATTTATGTTCCTTTTTAGAGGAGGAGACGAAGTATGGAATACGAAGTCACCAGAAGAACAACAAGAACACATGCAACATTGGCAACAATGGATAGAAGGTATTGCCCAACAAGATAAATTTATTAGTGGAGAACGTTTACATTATTACGGGAACACTGTTATGAATGATGGAAAGGTGATTGATCGTCCTTTAACAGAAGGTAAAGAATTGGTTGGTGGATATCTTAGGATAAAAGCAGATTCATTGAATGAAGCTACAGAAATAGCTAAAGGTTGCCCTGGATTTGAATGGGATAGTAAAGCGGTAGAGGTTCGTGAAATTTGGCCCGAAAAATAAAATAGAAGAAGAATCAATTAAAATCGAACTTATGAAAGAATTTATGTTTATTATCCGTGGAGGACAGGAAGAGTATAATGCTAATTCTCCAGAAGAAATGCAAAAGCATATGGAACATTGGCAAAGATGGATGGGAGGACTGGCAGAAAAGAATCAGTTGATTGGAGGGCAACCTCTAATGAATGAAGGAAAAACACTTACAGAAGGAGGTGAAAAAGTAATTGATCGCCCATTTGCAGAAGGCAAAGAATTAGTAGGTGGGTACTTGATTATTAAGGCAGATTCATTAGATACAGCAGCTCTTATTGCCAAGGAATGCCCAAGTTTTGAATATAAGTGTAGTGTTGAGGTTCGGGAAATAAGCCCATTAGAATAGTTTTTTTGAAAAAAAAGAACGATATAGATCATAGGTTAAACCATCTTTTTAGACAAGAATCTGGAAAGATGGTTTCTGTATTGATTAAAATATTCGGAACAGAAAATATTGAAATGGCAGAGGATGTAGTACAGGATGCATTAGTAAAAGCTCTGGAAACATGGAAATATAGAGGAATGCCAGATAACCCAAGAGCATGGTTATATCGTACAGCAAAAAATAAAGCCATTGATATTATAAGGCGTAATAAACATAGTAGTGTTATTGATTTTTCAGATCCGCAAAAACAACTTTTAACATCTGGATATACTCTTACAACAACAATGAATAATTATTGGCAGGAAGAACAAATTAAAGATGATTTCCTGGGAATGATGTATGCATGTTGCCATCCCGATATTTCTCAAGAGAATCAAATTACCTTTATTCTAAAAATATTGTGTGGGTTTAGTACCAAAGAAGTTGCAAAATCTTTTCTAACAAGTGAAGATACGATTTCAAAGCGTTTATATCGTACCAAAGAATATTTTAGAAAACATAAAATAAAACCAAGAATCCCAGCTTCTGAACAAATCTCTTTAAGAACACATACAGTATTAAGTGCTATTTATTTAATGTTTAATGAAGGATATAACTCTACACATAACGATCAACTAATTCGTAAAGATTTAATCAGTCAGGCGATGTCACTTTGTAAGTCATTATTATCGGTAAAACGAACTCAGTTACCAGAAGTTTATGCTTTAATGGCTCTCATGTGTTTTCATACTGCTAGAATTAATAGTCGGCTTACTGAAAAAGGAGAACTGATTTTAATTACAAAGCAAGATCGATCCAAATGGGACAAAGAATTTATAAGTTCTGGACAGAAATATCTAAATAAAGCTGCTTTTGGAAAAGGATTAACCACATATCATTTGGAAGCAGCAATCGCATATGAGCATTGTAATGCTAAAGAATATAAAGACACAGATTGGAGTAAAATACTTAAATATTATAAACTTTTGTTGAAGATAGGAAATGATCCAATTGTATTTTTAAACCAGTGTTTAGTTATTTTAGAATTAAAAGGGCCTAAAGAAGCATTAATCGCTCTCAAAAATGTTGAAAATAATGCATTGCTTAAAAAATATTATGTGTATCATGCTACGTTAGGAGAAATTCAAGAACGTTTAGGACATAATACTAAAGCTGTAAAGCATTATCAAAAAGCGATAGAACTCACCCAATCAAAGCAGGAAAAGCAATTTTTAAAAGATAAAATTGCACATATTTTGAATTGAAAATAATCAAGATTCAAAACTATAATTCGATTGTTTCAGAAAATCTTTATACCTTTTCAGGATGATATAGTACCTATTTTGATGCTTTATGTAGGATTAATTATTGGGTTTCACGGGAAACAGGGTTGTATAAATAGGAAATGTCATAGATATTCGTAAGTTTTTAAAAGTGATATTTTACTTTTGATGACTCAGAATTAATAAAACAGCATCAGTTTCATGTGATTATTGATGTCAATGATATAAAGTAGCTAAACAACTAATCAACCTATGCCTGTTTTGTGACAATGTGGTATTTGGTAAATGAGAATAGAACAATATGGGAAACAATCAAGATCAGATACATCAACTTCTGGAAAAACTTGAGATCTTACTAAAAAGACAACAAGATTTCTCAACACAAGTACAAAATCTTAAAGATGAGATTTATCAATTAAAAACTTCATCCTTAGAGCAAAACGAGGTAGAAACAGAAATTGTACCTGAGGTTTCACAAGTTATAGAAGTAGTTGATGAGGTAAAAGAAGAAAAAATCCCTGTTGTCGATACCATTAAGGAAGCAGCAGCAGTACAAGCAACAACAAAACCTTTATCAAACCTAGTATCAAAGGTCAATACTCCAAAAAAGAAATCTAATCTGGAAAAATTTATCGGAGAAAACCTTATCAATAAGATTGGTATAATAGTTATCATAATTGGTGTGGCAATAGGTGGTAAATATTCCATAGAGCATGATCTCATAAGCCCGTTAACTAGAATTGCATTGGGATATTTAACGGGAGTAGGGCTTTTGGGAGTTGGTATGAAGCTTAAGAAAAAGTACAAAAACTTTAGTGCTGTATTAATGAGTGGTGCGATGGCTATTATGTATTTTATAACCTTTTTAGCATATAACCTATATGGTCTCATTCCGCAAACACTAACATTTGTACTTATGTTACTATTTACCGCATTTACCGTAGTAACAGCATTGCATTATAATAAACAGATTATTGCTCATATAGGATTGGTGGGGGCGTATGCTGTTCCATTTTTGTTAAGTGATGGTTCTGGCAGAGTGGTAATACTTTTTAGTTATATGGCTATAATTAATGCAGGGATACTAGCTATAGCGATAAAAAAATACTGGAAAGCTTTATCATTTTCATCGTTTTTCCTTACCTGGATTATTTTCTTTACATGGTATGTTGGACAATATGATATTGAGGAACATTTTACGCTTGGTTTATTATTTTTATTTATCTTTTTTATAACATTTTATCTGATGTTCCTCATATATAAGCTGAGAAAAAAAGAAAGCTTCAGGACTAGTGATGTCATTTTACAATTAAGTAATTCATTTGTTTTTTATGGGCTTGGTTTTTCAATGTTAAAAGACCATGAGACGGGAGAACAATTATTAGGGGCTTTTACCTTGGCAAATGCAGTAGTTCATTTTGTGGTTAGTGTTATTATTTATAGATTAAAGTTGGCTGACCGTAACCTGTTTTATTTTGTATCGGGAATGGTGCTAATTTTTATTACTATAGCATTTCCTGTACAGTTAGATGGAAATTGGGTAACATTATTGTGGGCAAGTGAGGCAGCACTATTGTTTTGGATCGGGCGTACCAAAAAAGTGCCTATCTATGAAATATTATCCTATCCATTATGGGGATTAACATTTTTTAGTCTTATACATGATTGGATAATTGGATATTATAGATATGAATCTACATCTGAAACTGCATTAACACCTGGTTTTAATATTTATCTAATGACTTCGGTATTTTGCATTTTATCTTTTGCATTTATCTATTGGATTCATCGTAAAGAAAAACTTTCTTTCCCATGGCCTCAACAATCTGCATTATATACAACGCTTACCATAGGACTTGCCTTATTATTGATCTGTACTAGTTATTTTTCATTCTGGATAGAAATAGATAATTATTGGGATCAGGTTCGTTTGGATACACAACAATTACTTTTTTCACAAGATAACAATACCTATGAATACACTATAGCATCAAATATGATAAACTTTGGATCTATATGGTTGATTAATTATACTCTATTTTTCTTTGTTTTGCTATCTTTTGTAAATATTAAAAAAATCAAAAATAATATTTTTGGATATATTACTCTTGGATTTATGATGATTGCGCTCTTTGTTTTTTTAACCAGAGGGTTGTATGTATTAAGTGAATTTAGAATGGCTTATCTCGAGTTAAAAGATACAGAATTTAGTGTTGGACTATGGTCTTATCAAGGAATACGATATGTGTCATTTTTATTTATAGGAGTGTTTTTATATACTTTCTATACCTATGTACGTCAGAAATTTCTGGATAGGACTTTTAAAATTGCTTTTGAGATTATATTACATGGTACGTTAATTTGGATAGTAAGTAGTGAATTAGTTCACTGGCTCGATCTTGCAAATTATGCAGGAACATATAAGTTAGGATTAAGTATTCTATGGGGAGTATATGCCCTACTACTTATAGTTTTAGGAATTTGGAAAAGAAAAAAATATTTACGTGTCCTGGCGATCATACTTTTTGGAATTACACTTATAAAACTATTCTTCTATGATATTTCACATTTAGGTACTATTGCAAAGACTGTCGTGTTCTTGTCTTTGGGGATACTTCTTTTGGTAATTTCATTCTTGTATAATAAATACAAACACATTATTGCAGATGAGACCGATATTAATCTACAACAATCAAATGAAAAATAACATTCAGTTTTTTATATATACGATTTTATTAGGAAGTTCTATTACACACGCACAAATGCAAGATTACTCTTATAAGAGTAAATTGACTGGTGTTAAAGATACTTGGCATTCTATAATTTTACCTAATGAGATATTTAGTAAGATTTCTACAGATTTTTCTGATGTTAGAGTTTTTGGGATTACACCCCAAAAAGATACAATAGAAGCTCCTTATGTTTTAAGGTTAAAAAATGAAAAAATATCACAAGAAAAAGTTCCTTTTACCATTTTAAATACAACTTATAATAGTAAGGGGTCTTATATTACTATGAAAGTTCCTACTAAGCAGTCTGTCAATCAGATTGTCTTAAATTTTAAGCAATCTAATTTTGATTGGCTTGTAAGCCTAGAAGGAAGTCAGGATAATAAAGATTGGTATACAATTACTGAAGACTACCGTATACTTTCTATTAAAAATGAGCTTACTAGTTATAAGTTTACTACATTACAATTTTCTAAAGCACAATATCAATATTTTAGAATATTAGTAAAAAGTGACCAAAAACCAATTTTACAGTCTTCAGAAATTATTAAATATGAAAAGAAAGAAGCAAGCTATCATAGTTATGATATAACAAATTTTAACATCCAGAATCCAAAGGATACTAAGCAAACGATTATAGATGTAACACTACAGAAACAAGTGCCTGTAAGCTATGTTTATATTGAGGTTCAAGATACTTTTGATTACTATCGACCAATATCTATTCGGTACGTTACAGATAGTATTCAAAACCCCAAAGGAGAATGGATATTACGCTATCGCGAACTCAATAGAGGAATACTCAATTCTATAGAAGACAACAATTTTATAAACAAAAGCACAATTGCACAAAAACTTAGAATTATAGTTGATAACCATGACAATCAGCCTCTAAAAATTAGTAAAGTGAAAGTGAAAGGATATCAACATGAGCTAGTTACACGTTTCACTGATTCTGCTACATATTATTTGGTTTATGGAAATAATAAAGTAGAAAGACCATTTTATGATCTCAATTATGTTACCACAAAATTACCAGAAGAAATAACAACCATATCTCCAGGAATAGCACAAACTATCAATTATGAAGCATCATCAGAGATGAAACCCTTATTTTCTAATAAAATTTGGTTATGGGCTATAATGTTGATTATAATTTTGCTTTTAGGAGGATTTACATTATCCATGATCAAAAAAAAATAAAGTATTCTTTTTCTTAAACCCATCCTGTAATTCTTTAAAGCTATTAGAAATACCAAATTTTTAATTCACTTATGGAAACCCATAAGTAATTTTAAAAATTATTATTTATGTTAGCAATCTCACATCATCAATAATTTTTTGGGCTGTCAATCTGTATTGTTTTATCTATTAAACAATACAGTATATGTGTTTTGCAAAATGTTTTGATATAGCATAGCAATAGTGGTTATATTAAAATAAGTGAAACAAAAAACGGATCAATAGAATGAGGAAAATGAAAGTTTGAGGTTATAGAATTAATTAAATAAAGCTAAGTACATACCTTCAACTATCAGAATTTAAGTTTATAAAAAATTAGTTGTAATGATGACACAGTTATTATCCATATTTGGTATTTTATTTTCTAAAAATGACCAAGAAAAAGTAGTGTATTATGATAATAGGATTTTTTTGACATCAACACATGAAACTTCAGGTAGAATATTAATGATTGAAGAAGAAGCATATTCAGTTTGGGCGTATTTATTACATCCAGACAAAGAAAGTATTGATTTTGATGGTTTTTTATGCGCTGTGGTAGATCCATTGTCTTTTCATACACGTCCAGATGATATCATAAAAGAAAGAAGAAATATACCATTACCAGCGACATTTGCCAATAGGTATAGTTATATTAAAAATCTAAAGAAAAAAGATATAAAGGTGCATTGGGAAAAAGAATGCGCAACTATCTCTATAAAGAAAAAAAAATACTTAGTTATGGATATCAACGCCAAGACAAGTTATTCAAAAGCATTAGCAAAAGACTGCGCTTATGGTAAACATCTGGACGCTTAAGCAAATAGAATATCCAAGATTAAATAAAAAGATACTAGATGTTTTGGATAGGACAAATCTACGATATAAAGGAAACCATAAAAACTGAAAGCAAAAACCTCTATGGCAAACAGAAAAAAGTTTAAACCATTTTAAAATCAAAAAGATCTGAAAAAAGCAGTAGTATCCACTTAATTTACACACTTCCACTGTTACCGAATTGTGAACCAATTACATTTTTCACATTTTATTTTTTAAACTCTCATTTACGGTTGGCCCATGTGTTGATTGAGAGCGATGGTACTCGGTGTTTTTTCAGATCTTCTGACTATTTATGCAGCAAGCTCCCCATTGCCTACTGATTCTCTGCCTGTCTCGATTGATCCCCATTTTGAGTTTGTATTAAACTTAATCGTTACAGGACTTTCTTTCCTAAGGGTTTCAAGGATCGATTGTAATTCGGCCTCATGAAAATATATATTCAGATTGCCATTGCTATGTTTTGTATTTTGTGGTAAAGTATTTCCATTTTTTATAATACCAAGATATCCAAGGTACTCCTGATTCTCGCCGTAGAGGTATACAAACCCCATTTGATACCCGCCACCGCCTGCATAATTACTTACAATTTGAAGATTAAAACGCTCTACTTTATATGAAACTAGCATTACTTAATTTTTTTTAAATGAGTTAGATAATTTGTTATGTCAAAAATAGTCTATACACTATTGTTGTGGAAGAGGGAAAACACGGAATTTGTGTAGGGGATATTGCCCCTGATACATTTTTGTTTGATTTCTGTAGTGTAATGTTTCGGAGCCTGATTGAGCAGTTAAAATGATTTTGAAAGATAAAACCCTAAGGAATTTTTAGAAAATTGAGGAGTAGCGGTCATCCCATTTAGTTTTTTAAAAGGATTCCATGAGATGAGGTGTTCAAAATGATAAACCAATTTTACTGATAATATT
This sequence comes from uncultured Aquimarina sp., assembly GCA_947498785.1. Taxonomy (GTDB): domain Bacteria; phylum Bacteroidota; class Bacteroidia; order Flavobacteriales; family Flavobacteriaceae; genus Aquimarina. Next base: position 45,074 of record CANMLS010000017.1, read on the forward strand.
CCTATTCCTGTACCTACCAAAACATCAGAAAAGTAATGCATGTTATTTAGTATCCTTAAACTACCTGTTGTAATAGCAAAAATATAACCGCTATATGCCAAAAGAGGACTAGTATCCTTAAATTCTTCATATAATACTGTAGCTGTAGTAAAAGCAGTGGTTGTATGACCAGATGGAAAAGAGTTTGAATTAGTAGAACCTCCAGGTCTTGCTTTATAGATTTCTTTTTTTAGTAATGTGGTTGTTCCATTACTTATTATAGAAGACAGAATAAGTTTTTTTGTCTGATCAAACCAATGATTTTTTGACTTTACACCTAATATATCGGCAGTGTATAATTGAACAACTGGAGCATATCTAGTGTAATCATCTATATTTGAATAAAAATCATCACCTACAATTTTTCTTAAATCCGTTTGAAGTGATTTTTCAAAATTACTGGTGGATAAAAGAAACCCTGTTGTGATAAGACTAATGGGTATAATTCTTTTGGTAAATATGCTATTTTCTGTGTTAAGTTCTATTTGACCAAAGTTGGCAAGACGAGTATTTGAAATAGGTATATCAATAAACTGAGCATTTAAAGCATTGATATATAGTGATATAAATGCTAAAGAAAACATTTTTTTCATAACATTATTTTTGGGACTTAAGTAGTTTTTGAAATAACGTTTCAAGAATTACCTTACTAAATATATTACATATTTGCTAAAAAAACGTTAAAAAATAGAGTTTTTGATAGGCAATAGAAAGGTCTATTCAATATTGAAAAAGATGTATTTTACTTTCTGATTAAAAAGTAATTGTACTCTTATAATTATTGAAGATAAAAATAAAATTATGCTCTTAGTATTCCTTAAAAAAGACGTATATTTGCATGCAATTAAATTTTAATTGCGATGACAGCACATGAATCCAAAATCGTTGGAGAAGGTTTAACCTATGACGATGTACTTTTAGTTCCTGCATTCTCTGAAGTACTTCCAAGAGAAGTAAGTATCAGGACCAAATTCACAAAAAATATAATACTTAATGTTCCGATTGTTTCTGCAGCGATGGATACTGTTACTGAGAGTCGTATGGCTATTGCTATGGCTCAAGAAGGAGGTATTGGTGTATTGCATAAAAATATGACAATAGAGGAACAGGCAATTAAAGTTCGTAAGGTAAAGCGAGCAGAGAGTGGGATGATCATAGATCCAGTAACGCTACCTAGAGATGCAAAAGTAATTGATGCCAAAAATAATATGCGAGAGCATAGCATCGGAGGAATTCCAATTATAGATGATAATAATAAGTTGATTGGTATTGTCACGAATAGAGATCTTCGTTTTGAAAAGAATGATCAACGCCCAATATCAGAAGTAATGACTAGTGAAAATCTGGTTACTGTTGCCGAGGGTACATCACTTCAACAAGCAGAAGTTATACTGCAGAATAATAAAATCGAAAAATTACCAGTGGTAGACAAAGAAAATACTTTGGTAGGTTTGATTACATTTAGAGATATTACCAAACTAACGCTTAAACCAATGGCAAATAAAGACGAATTTGGACGTCTACGTGTTGCTGCAGCTATTGGTGTAACAGGAGATGCGGTTGAACGTGCAGATGCTTTGGTTAAATCTGGTGTAGATGCTGTAGTCATTGATACTGCTCATGGTCATCACATAGGAGTAGTGGCCGTATTAAAACAGGTAAAAGAAAAGTTTCCAAAATTAGAAGTTATAGTAGGTAATATTGCAACCGCAGAAGCAGCAAAATATTTGGTAGCAGCGGGGGCTGATGCAGTTAAAGTTGGAATAGGTCCAGGGTCTATTTGTACCACTAGAGTGGTAGCTGGAGTTGGATTTCCACAATTCTCAGCAGTTCTGGAAGTAGCAAATGCTATAAAAGGTTCTGGGGTTCCTGTGATTGCTGATGGAGGAATCAGATATACAGGAGATATACCTAAGGCTATTGCTGCTGGTGCTGATACTGTAATGTTAGGCTCACTTTTAGCAGGTACCAAAGAATCTCCTGGTGAAACTGTCATTTATGAAGGAAGAAAATATAAGACGTATCGTGGGATGGGGTCTGTAGAAGCTATGAAGAAAGGGTCTAAAGATAGATATTTTCAAGATGTTGAAGATGATATAAAAAAATTAGTGCCAGAAGGTATAGTAGGACAAGTGCCATATAAAGGTGATCTTATTGAAAGTGTCCATCAATTTATTGGTGGATTACGTGCTGGTATGGGATATTGTGGAGCAAAAGATATTGCAACATTACAAGATAAAGGACGTTTTGTAAAAATTACAGCAAGTGGTATTCATGAAAGCCATCCTCATGATGTTACAATCACAAAGGAAGCTCCTAATTATAGTAGACGATAACATTACTAGATGCTGTTAGGTAAAAAAACGCATCATATTGATGCGTTTTTTTATATATGTTTCTAAAACTATTTTTTTGCTTCTTCTATTTTGATTCCTAATTTTGTTATTACTTTTTTAGTAAGATCATAATTAGAATCTATATATGCCAGACCGCTACTTGTAATAGTGAATACTTGAGTATATTTTTCTGCTTTAGCGATTTCTTCCAAAGCTTTCCCTATTTTTTCATATAAAGGTTGTAATAATCTATTTTGTTCTAATTGAACAAGCTTAGCTCCATTTTGACGAATTTTTGCAATGTCATTTTCTAATGTAATAATTTCGTCTTGTTTTGTTTTTTTCATTGGCTCCGTAAAAGAAGCAACTTTTTCCTGATACTCTTTTACTTTGGCTTGATACTCATCAATCTTAACTTTTAACTCTGCTTCTATTTTACCATTATAGGTTTTTAAATCTTCTTGAACTTTTGTAAGCTCTGGCATTTTGGAAAGAATATATTCTGAGTCTATTGTACCAGTCTTAGATTGGGCATTTATTTGAAAACTAGCCACCAAAACTAGGATTAATGCTATTGTTTTTTTCATCTTATTTTTATTTTCTGATTTTTAAATTTTTGCAAATATATAAGGTCTTAGACAATATATGTGCCATGAATTATATTTTTTAAAATCTATTCTTCATATAATAGCCCACGATGAGGTTTTAATGTATCTCGAACAGTTTTCATTTCAGAATCGGTTACTACCATATATGCTATACTATGCATATCACTAAGTTCTTGGTGTCCTGTTATGTTGAGAGATGTTTTTTCTAGAGAAATGTATTCTTTAAGATGAATTTCATGATGTTGTGCAGTCTTATTTGCAGCGGGTCCTCTGAAATCCCAGATTAATTTCAGTTTTCGTTCCATAATATGTTCTTAATCATTTTTAGTTATAATCTTTATGTTAGTTTTAGATTGTAGAGTTTACTATTTCGTTGTTTAAACCCTAATTTGGAATATAAATGTATAGCTGCTTTTTTTCATTTTCTGTAAGTAGATAAATTTCAGTACGTCCTTCTTCTTTTCCAGAACTTATTAATTCTTGAATTAACTTTTTGCCGATTCCCTGATCTCTGTAGTATAAATCTACAATCACATCTTCAATCCAACCTTTATACCAAGAAATTAATTTGTAAGAACATAATGAAGCAATTCTAACTATTTTTTTATTTAGTTTGTAGCATGCAAAAAATTAGAGAGTTGTTTGTTTTTGATAATAAGTTTTTTATTTAGACTTTATTGTCTAAAGAACTTTTGAATATCTTCTAAGGTGTAAGAGTTTATAGTTTTTTTATTTAAAATTTCAATCAATTTTAGAATTACTAATTGTTGAGTACACTTTTTCCTTCTTCAGCAAAAGATTTAAAATCCTTCATAAATGAATATGACTGTTTCTTAAAAGCTCCAGGCATTATAAATCCCATAAACTTCATAAAACCACTAAATTTGAATTCATTTTTTGAAGTCCATTTTGTAGTTCCATTAGAGAGCTCTTCAAAATAATTTTCTTGAATATTATATACGTTTTTGGCATCAAACGTTAGGTGTAGCGCGTTTGGAAGATCAAGAAAGGTAATCGTCTCAATCATTTCTATTTCTCGTTTACCCATTTTGTATGTTAACTTTGAAATAGCCCCTGTTTTTCCTTTTGGCCCGCTTAGGTGTTCCATGCTTATAAAACCTTTTTGCCAATATTTTAGATTTTCTTCATTGTTGAATTTTTCAACTACCTGATTTCTAGGTAGTTTTATCTCTATGTCTAGTGTGTACTCCATTGCGTTATTTGTTGTTTGTTGGTTGTGTAATTAGAATACAATATACATAGATCATAAAAATTTTAAAAGCTAATACTACAGTAGTATTTATGTCGTTAGAAAAGAAGCTTGTAAAACGTCGTAATATTATTATTTTTGTCCGATACAGGACTACATTATACACAAACCATGCACAAAAAGTCATTATTGTTTTTTTTAGGAAGTATTTTTTTTACATTAGTTTATGCTCAAGAGCCCAAAGATGTGTTATTTACTATAGACAACTCTCCAATATTTATTTCAGAATTTAAAAAAGTTTATCTAAAAAATATAAATCTGGTAAAGGATGATTCGCAAAAAAACGTAGACGAATACCTTGATCTTTTTATCAATTATAAACTAAAATTAAAGGAAGCAAAGAAGTTAGGTTTGGATAAGAAAGAAAGCTATTTGAAAGAGTTAGATGGCTATAGAAAACAATTGGCAAAAGGATATCTTACTGATACAAGAACATCTGATGCGTTAATTAGAGAAGCGTATGATCGATCTCAGGAACGAATAAAAGCTAGTCATATATTAATTACTGTAAAACCAAATGCATCAGAAAAAGATACTATAGCGGCTTTTCAAAAAATCACTGAAGCAAGAAGTAAGATTATTAATGGAGAGTCTTTTGATGCTGTAGCAAAAGCGTATAGTCAAGATCCATCAGTCGATAAAAATAGCGGAAATTTAGGATGGTTTTCTGCTTTTAGAATGGTATATCCATTCGAAGAGGCGGCATTTACAACTAAGGTTGGTGAAATTTCTGAACCATTTAGAACACAATTTGGCTATCATATTGTAAAGGTTAATGATAGAAAGAAAAAAATAGGAGAAGTTACAGTAGCGCATATAATGGTTACCATTAATGAAAATAGAACTGAAGAAGAAGCGAAGAATAGAGTATATGAAATTAATCAGCAATTACAACAAGGAATTTCTTTTGCCTCTTTAGCAAAACAATATAGTGATGATCCAAGTACTGCAATTAATGGTGGTAAAATTCGTCGTTTTGGACAAGGGACACTAAATTCTGAGAAATTTGAAAAAACGGCATTTAGTATGACAGAAAGAAATGAAATTTCTGAACCTATACAAACAAAATATGGTTGGCATATTATTCAGTTAATAGAAAAACATCCTCCAAAAACTTTTGAAGAACAGAAAGAAGAACTTACCAAAAAAGTAAAAAGAGACAGTAGATCTAAACTGGTTACGACATCGTTCATTAATTCTTTAAAAGAAAAATATACTATCAATAAAAATGAGAACGCTATTTCTTATTTTAAAAAGATTGTTCCTAGTACTTTTTTTACCGAAAAGTGGAATATTCCCGAGGATAAGAAGCTTGAGAAATCAATTTTTAGTATAAAGAAAAAAGAATTTTCATATATGGATTTTGCAAAATTCTTAAAAAAGAATCAAAGTAAAGTAGCGGGATATACGGATGTTTCTATTTTTATAGAAAAAATGTACAACGATTTTGAATCTTCTTCATTATTAGGGTATTATGAAAAACATCTTGAAGAGGATAATCCAGATTTCGCTAGTGTTTTTGGTGAATATCGGGATGGACTTTTGCTTTTTGACCTTATGGAATCTAAAATATGGAATGTTTCTAAGACAGATTCAATAGGGCTTAAAAGATTTTATGAGACTCAAAAAGATAGGTATACACAAAATAAAACATATAGGGTAGTAAAAGCTTCTTCTGCAAAACGAGAAGCAATAGATAAAGTGAAGAAGCTATTAGAAACCCAAAAACCAATAGAAGAAATCAAAAAAGAAGTCAATAAAGATGACATTGTTCTAGTGATGTTTTCTGAAGAGGAATTAGTACAAGATAAAGATACATTACCGAAAGATTTGTCACCAGAAAAAGGAAAGATAACAATTGCAGAGGGAGAAAATTTTGCGACTTTGATTATGATAAAAGAAATCTTACCTTCAAGAATTAAAACATTCGATGAAATCAAAGGTGAAGTTATTAATGATTTTCAAGAGACTGTAGAAGGAGAGTGGCTTAATCAATTGAGAACAAAATACCCAGTAAGAGTCAATAAAAAAACATTAAAAAGGGCTAAAAAAGAATTATCTATTTAAATAAAATCAATATAATAATCTCTAAATATTTTCTTTACACTGAAATTATTATTGGTTTTATAATTTTTGAGATTGTTTTTGGGTAAGTAAAAAGAGTAATACTTGTGAAATACTATACATTAATACTAGTGTCATTAATAGTTGTTTCTTGTCAAAATTTTAAAAATCAAATTAAGCAAGAAGCAGTTGCCAGAGTAAATGAGACTTATCTTTATAAAGACGATATTAAAACTCTGGTTCCCCAAAATACTCCTAAAAGTGACAGTGTAAATATTGTTAATAACTACATCAATACTTGGGCGACTCATCAATTGTTTATAGATAAAGCTAAACTAAATCTTACCGAAGAAGAGTTAAGAGAATTTGATGATTTGGTAGAAAGTTACAAAAGTACCTTATATATCAATGCTTATAAGAATGCTGTTATTAATAAGTCTATCAATATGGATGTTACAAATCAAGATTTGGAGGCATATTATGATCAAAATTTGAAAAATTTTAATCTCAATGAGGAGTTAGTAAAATTACGTTACTTACATTTGCCACTTGATTATGGAGATATTGTTGCAACGCAACAACAATTAAATCGTTTTAATGAAGAAGATGTAGAGGAGTTGAGACTAAAAAAAGTAGAATGTCTATCCTATTCTTTAAATGATTCTGTTTGGATAAAGTTAGATCAGCTACTAAGCAAAATACCTGTTTTAAGAAAACAGGATAAGACAAAATTTTTGAAAAAAGGGAAATATATACAACTTAGAGATTCTACAGGAGTATATATGGTAAAAGTAAAAGATGTTTTAAAGCATAATGAAATAGCTCCATTAGAGTATATAAAACCTACAATACGGCAAATTATCCTGAATAGGAGAAAGCTGGAACTGATTAAAAAAATAGAAAAAGATATTACAAGAGATGCAGTTGAGAACAAACAATTTGAAGTCTATGATTAAAACTACCGCACTTTGCGTTATGTTTACTATCAGTGTAGGTGTAGAACTAAATGCCCAAGAAATTATAGAAGAGGTATCTCAGGATACGATAGCGAAACAAGATACCATTGTAGGTCAGAGTACTATTGTAACTAATGATTCTATTAGCACAAAGACCACTGATATTGTAAAACCGCCATTTCAAAGAGTAAAAGTAGATGGTGTAGCAGCAGTGATTGGGGAAAATGTTATTTTGGATAGTGATGTAGATATTGCTTATAAACAATTGCTTAGTGAAGGGGTTTCATCTTCGGATGTAAGTCGTTGTGAACTTGCAGGGAGTTTATTTGAAACAAAACTATACGCTCATCATGCCGTTCAGGATAGTATAATTGTAAAAGATGCCGAAGTTAACTCTATGGTTGATCAACAATTGAATTATATGACTAATGAGTTGGGAACTGTAGAAAAAGTATTAAGATTCTATAAAAAAGATAATCTGGAGGATTTTAAAAAAGAACTTTTTGAAATCAATAAGTCAAATAGGTTGTCAGAACAGATGAGAGCTAAAATTATTGAAGATATTGAAATCACACCAGAAGAAATTAGAGAATTCTTTGATGATATCCCAGAAGAAGAAAGACCACTGTTTGGAACAGAACTCGAACTAGCTCAAATTGTAATAGAGCCAGAAATTCCTCAAGAAGAAGAACAGAAAGTGATCGATAGATTAAATCAATTTAGAGAAGATATTGTTGAGAATGGAAGCAGTTTTGCAACAAAGGCAGTATTATATTCTCAAGATCCTGGATCTAAATCTACAGGAGGTAAATATACACTAGATCGTCAGACAAATTTTGCAAAAGAATTTAAAGATGTTGCCTTTAGCTTACAAGAAGAAGAGGTAAGTGAACCTTTTAAAACAGATTTTGGATGGCACATTGTAAAAGTTGATAAAATAAGAGGAGAAGAAATAGATGTAAGACATATACTCCTTGTGCCTGATGTAACAAGATCAAGTGTAGATGAAGCCAAAAGGTTAATAGATTCTCTTCGCACAAGTATTGTTTCTGGTTCTATAGAATTTAAGGAAGCAGCTAGAAGATTTAGTGATGAAAAAGAAACTCGAGAAGATGGTGGGCAATTACTTAATCCAACTACGGGAGATACTCATTTTGAACTTACCAAAATTGACCCTATATTGTACGATCAAGTATCCAAATTAAAAACAAATGAAATATCTTTGGTTATTCCAGATCAGGATCGTCAAGGAAGAAAAAAGTTTAAATTAATTACTGTACTTAACCGATATGATGAACATATAGCAGATTATGCTAATGATTATCGAAAAATACAAGAATTGGCGTTGAGGAAAAAACAAATTGATGCTATTCGTAAGTGGCAGAGTGAAAAAATTATGGATACTTATATAAAAATAAATGGTGAGTACAGAAACTGCGAATATAGTGGTAACTGGTTAAAAAACGAGAAATAATATGTCAGACGACGTAGCGGCTATTGAAACCTTAGTAAAAAAACATTCAGAACTTAAAAAAGAAATTTCCAAAGTAATTATTGGACAAGAAAAAGTTATCGATCAGATACTTCTTTCGGTTTTTTCTGGAGGCCATGCGCTACTTATAGGTGTCCCTGGACTAGCTAAAACACTTATGGTGAATACAATTTCACAGGCTCTGGGGTTAGATTTTAAAAGAATTCAATTTACTCCTGATTTAATGCCTAGTGATATATTAGGTAGTGAGATTTTAGATGAGACAAGACATTTTAAATTTATTAAAGGCCCGATTTTTTCTAATATTATTCTTGCAGATGAAATAAACCGTACGCCACCTAAAACTCAGGCTGCATTATTAGAGGCTATGCAAGAAAGAGCTGTGACGGTTGCAGGACATCATTATAAACTTGATTTACCATACTTTGTTTTGGCAACACAGAACCCTATTGAGCAAGAAGGAACTTACCCTCTTCCAGAAGCACAATTGGATCGATTTATGTTTGCAATAGAATTAAAATATCCGAGTTTTCAGGAAGAAGTAGATGTTGTAAAGAGTACCACGGGGGATAAGGCTAAAACTGTAAATTCACTGTTTAAAGCACAAGAAATTATTGATTTTCAACAGCTGATTCGTAGAATACCTGTTGCAGATAATGTAATCGAATATGCGGTAGGTATTGTTGGTAAAACAAGACCTAATGGAGAGACAGCAACAGAATTGGTAAAAAATTATATTGATTGGGGAGCAGGACCAAGGGCTTCACAAAACCTTATTCTTGCCGCCAAAGCTAATGCAGCGGTAAAAGGTAAATTTTCCCCTGATATAGAAGATGTGCAAGCAGTAGCTATGGGAATTCTACGCCATAGAATTATAAAAAACTACAAAGCTGAAGCCGAAAATGTAAGTGTAGAAGATGTAATTAGTAGCTTATTCTAACAACCTGAAATTGCTTTTACAATTCATTTGAAACAAGACATTTTAAAAAAATCCTCGATCTATATACATGCTCTTTTGTGATCGCTAATTGTGATGATCAAATTAAACCTTCCTTGTTTTTGAAAGTCTAATGTATAGACATTCAAAAAGAATGTATTGTTTAATAAAAGATAATAGAATGAAAAAGTATGTAATATGTGCTGTGGTATTTTCATTGTTCATTGGGATTATAACTATCTCTGCACAATCAGATGAAGAACATGTGAACCATAAAGAATTAAGAAAAGAGTTTTATCAAAGTCTTTCAGAAAATCAAAAAGCTCAATTAGATGTTAAAAAGAAATTACGAAAGGAGCATAAAAAGGCTATGAAATCTACATTTACAGAAGAGCAACTTCTTATAGATGAAAATAGAGAGCTTTCAAGAAAAGAGAGAAAAAAAACGTTGAAAACTACCTTAAGTGCAGAACAACATGATTTGATTAAAAATCATAAAGAGATGATGAAAATAGAGAATGAAAAATTTAAAACAACACTTTCAGAAATTCAATTGGAACAATATGAAGAATTGAAGAAGCAAAATGGTAAAAGAAAGAAGCGATGTAAGTGAGAATTGATTTTTTGTATACGAGTCTTACTGTTATTTAAATACTTTTTGAGAGTTAATTATAACGTTTTTGTATATTAAATTAGTAAGTCAGTATTTTCTTTTCTAAAATTTTAGTGATTCTGTAGTATTCATAAATTTAATTTATGAATTTCAATAAATGAATACCACATTTTTTTAAAAAATGAAAAAAGATAGGATTAGAAGTATTCATTAAAAAAAATCCTTTAAAATTTGTACTTTTGCCAAACTTTTTAATGCATAAAATACAACGATATTGCATTCGATATCGATATAATACAAAAGATTTGTTATAGTTGTTGAAAGAGTAAATATCACTCTTCGAGGTGACCAGAAAATCTTTAATATTAGCAGAAGAAATTTTTTAATGTACTAACAATGGTTGTATAAATCTGCATTTAAACATTGAAAAGAATTCTATAGAATATGAACACTTATAAGGATTACATTCAGGAAATCGAAGATCGAAAATCTCAAGGGCTTCATCCTAAGCCAATTGATGGTGCCGAATTGATAAGCGAAATTATTGAGCAAATAAAAGATTTAAATAATGAGTATAGGGATGATTCTCTTAACTTTTTTATTTATAATGTTTTGCCAGGAACTACTAGTGCTGCAGGTGCGAAAGCAAAGTTTTTAAAAGAAATTATTTTAGGTCAAGAGAAAGTAAAGGAAATTACTCCTGCTTTTGCTTTTGAACAATTATCTCATATGAAAGGTGGACCTTCTGTTGAGGTGTTATTAGATCTATCTTTAGGAGATGATGCTGCTATTGCTGTTGAAGCTGTTAAAGTATTAAAAACTCAAGTATTCTTGTACGAAGCAGATACTGAGCGTTTAGAGAATGCTTTTAAAGCAGGTAGTACTATTGCTAAAGAACTTATAGAGAGTTATGCTCAAGCAGAATTCTTTACCAAGTTACCTGAGATCGAAGAAGAAATAGAGGTTGTGACCTATATCGCAGGAGTAGGTGATATTTCTACAGATTTATTATCTCCAGGAGCAGATGCACATTCGAGATCAGATCGAGAATTACATGGTCAGTGTATGTTTGAGCATAATAAAGACATGCAAAATGAATTATTGGCCTTAAAAGAGCAACACCCAGATAAACGTGTAATGTTAATCGCAGAAAAGGGAACTATGGGAGTAGGCTCTTCAAGAATGTCTGGTGTAAACAATGTAGCATTATGGACAGGTATTTCATCTAGCCCTTATGTGCCATTTATTAATATAGCTCCAGTAATCGCTGGTACAAATGGTATTGCACCAATTTTCTTGACAACTGTTGGTGTAACTGGTGGTATTGGGATTGATTTGAAAAACTGGGTAAAGCAAAAAGATGCTGAAGGTAATACAGTTGTTGATGAAGACGGAGAACCAGTATTAAAACAAACTTATTCTGTTGATACAGGTACAGTACTTACCATAAATACCAAAACGAAAAAATTATATAACGGAGACAAAGAATTAAAAGATATTTCGACTGCATTGACTCCTCAAAAAATGGAGTTTATCAAAGCAGGAGGTTCTTATGCTGTTGTTTTCGGTAAGAAGTTACAAACATTTGCTGCCAAAACTTTAGGAATTGATGTTCCTGAAGTATATGCTCCATCAAAAGAAATTTCTATTGAAGGACAAGGATTAACTGCCGTTGAAAAAATCTTCAATAAAAATGCAGTAGGAACTACTCCAGGAAAAATATTACACGCAGGTTCTAATGTTAGAGTTGAAGTTAATATTGTAGGCTCTCAAGATACTACAGGTTTAATGACTTCTCAAGAATTAGAGATGATGGCTGCTACAGTAATCTCTCCAATTGTTGATGCAGGTTATCAATCGGGATGTCATACGGCTTCAGTATGGGATGATAAATCTAAGGCTAATATTCCGAGATTAATGAAATTTATGAATGACTTCGGATTAGTTACTGCACGTGACCCTAAAGGAGAGTATCATGCAATGACCGATGTTATCCATAAAGTATTAAATGATATTACAGTAGGTGATTGGGATATTATTATTGGTGGAGATTCTCATACACGTATGTCAAAAGGAGTTGCTTTTGGTGCTGATTCAGGAACTGTTGCTTTAGCCTTAGCTACTGGCGAAGCTACTATGCCTATTCCACAGTCGGTAAAAGTAACTTTTAAAGGCAATATGAGAAGTTACATGGATTTTCGTGATGTAGTTCATGCAACGCAGCAACAGATGTTAAAGCAGTTTGGCGGTGAAAATGTATTTCAAGGAAGAATTATTGAAGTTCATATTGGAACACTTACAGCAGATCAAGCTTTTACTTTTACTGATTGGACTGCCGAAATGAAAGCCAAAGCTTCTATTTGTATTTCTGAGGATGATACGTTAATCGAATCTTTAGAGATTGCAAGAGATCGTATTCTAATCATGATTGAGAAGGGGATGGATAACAAAAAGCAAATGCTTAAAGGTTTAGTGGATAAAGCAAATGCTAGAATTACAGAAATAAAAACAGGAATAAAACCAGCTTTAAGACCAGATGCTAATGCTAATTATCATGCAGAAGTAGTGATTGACTTAGATAAAATTGCTGAGCCAATGATTGCAGATCCAGATGTTAACAATGATGATGTGTCTAGACGCTATACCCACGATACTATTAGACCATTATCCTTTTATAGAGGAGCTAAAAAAGTAGATTTAGGTTTTGTAGGATCTTGTATGGTGCATAAGGGGGATATGAAAATTCTAGCTCAAATGTTGAAGAATATAGAAACTCAACAAGGTAGAGTGGAATTTAAGGCACCTCTAGTTGTGGCACCACCGACCTATAATATTGTTGATGAGTTAAAAGAAGAAGGAGATTGGGAAGTATTGCAAAAATACTCAGGTTTTGAATTTGATGATAATGCACCAAAAGGCTTAGCACGTACTAAATATGAAAACATGCTATACTTAGAGCGTCCAGGATGTAATTTATGTATGGGTAATCAAGAAAAGGCAGAGCCGGGAGATACAGTAATGGCTACTTCGACTCGTTTATTTCAAGGAAGAGTTGTAAAGGATTCTGGAGAGAAAAAAGGAGAATCCCTATTATCATCTACTCCAGTAGTAGTTTTGTCTACAATTTTAGGTAGAACTCCAACTATGGAAGAATATGAAGCCGCAGTTGATGGTATTGTATTAACCAAATTCAAACCATCTCAAAAACAATTAGTTATATAATTAAAGTTTTATATTAGTTTAAAAGCCTTAGTACTAATCGTGCTAAGGCTTTTTTTGTGGCTTTAATATTTGTAAACTATTTTTAAATAAAATACTTTTTATAATCATTCTATATTCTTTCCTCTCTTTTCGTAGTCATTCTATATTTTGTATCTTAGAATTCTTAAAAAAATAACGGAAATATATAAAAGTTTTATGGCATTCGATATTGATATGATAAAAAAGGTGTATGCTCAAGTTGCTGAGAGAGTAGATGCTGCTAGAAAAGTAACTGGTAAACCTTTAACATTGGCAGAGAAAATTTTGTATTCACATTTATGGGACGTAAAAGCAAAAGAAGCATTTACTAGAGGTAAAGACTATGTTGATTTTGCACCCGATCGTATAGCTTGTCAGGATGCCACGGCTCAGATGGCGTTACTTCAATTTATGCAAGCTGGTAAGAACAAAGTTGCTGTTCCAACTACAGTACATTGCGATCATTTAATTCAGGCTAAAGTAGGAGCGGATAAGGATTTACAATCAGCATTAAATACAAGTAGTGAAGTATTTAATTTTTTAGAGTCTGTATCAAATAAATATGGAATTGGATTTTGGAAACCTGGTGCTGGTATTATCCATCAGGTAGTGCTCGAAAATTATGCTTTTCCTGGAGGTATGATGATTGGAACCGATTCTCATACTGTAAATGCTGGAGGATTAGGCATGGTGGCTATTGGTGTTGGAGGAGCAGATGCAGTAGATGTAATGGCAGGAATGCCTTGGGAGTTAAAATTTCCTAAGTTAATAGGGGTAAAATTAACCGGTAAATTATCAGGTTGGACTGCACCAAAAGATGTAATTTTAAAGGTTGCTGAAATTCTTACTGTAAAAGGAGGAACTGGAGCTATTGTAGAATATTTTGGACCAGGAGCTACTGCAATGTCATGTACAGGTAAAGGTACAATTTGTAATATGGGTGCTGAGATTGGAGCTACTACATCAACATTTGGTTACGATGAGTCCATGGAGCGTTATTTACGAGCTACAGATCGTAGTGATATTGCTGATGCAGCTAATAAAGTAAAAGAACATCTTACTGGAGATGCCGAAGTGTATGCAAATCCTGAACAATATTTTGATCAGGTAATTGAAATTAACCTATCTGAATTAGGGCCACTATTAAATGGACCTTTTACTCCGGATTTGTCAACAGAAGTTGGTGATACAATGACAGAAAAAGCAAAAGCTAATGACTGGCCATTAAGGGTAGAATGGGGATTGATAGGTTCTTGTACAAACTCTTCTTATGAAGATTTGTCAAGAGCATCATCCATTGCACAACAGGCAATTGATAAAGGTGTAAAAATGAAATCCGAATTAGGTATCAATCCAGGTTCTGAACAAGTTCGTTTTACTGCAGAACGGGATGGATTATTAGATATTTTTGAAAAATTAGATGCTAAGATTTTTACTAATGCCTGTGGCCCATGTATTGGACAATGGGCAAGATATAATGATCCTAAAAATGCACCTAAGAATAGTATTGTTCATTCTTTTAATAGAAATTTTGCCAAACGAGCAGATGGTAATCCAAATACACACGCTTTTGTTGCATCACCAGAATTAACAGCAGCAATTGCCGTTGCGGGACGTTTAGATTTTAATCCATTAAAAGATAAATTAATCAATGAAAATGGAGAAGAGGTGATGTTTGATGAACCTACAGGATGGGAATTGCCACCAAAAGGTTTTGAAGTAGAAGATGCTGGGTATATTGCTCCGCAAGAAGATGGGTCTAAGGTTGAAGTTTCTGTAGATCCTAACTCAGAACGATTAGAGTTATTAACACCTTTTGAGCCTTGGGATGGTAAAAATATTACCGGAGCTAAATTGTTAATTAAAGCATTCGGTAAATGTACTACAGATCATATTTCTATGGCTGGTCCTTGGTTACGTTACCGTGGTCATTTAGATAATATATCAAACAACTGTTTGATTGGAGCTGTAAATGCATACAACAAAAAAACCAATTTTGTAAAAAGTCAGTTGAACGGTGAATATGATGGTGTTCCTAATGTGCAAAGAACATATAAAGCTGCAGGAGTACCTACTGTAGTTGTAGGAGATCATAATTATGGAGAAGGATCATCACGTGAGCATGCTGCTATGGAACCTCGTCACCTTGGTGTACGTGCAGTAATTGTGAAATCATTCGCACGTATTCATGAAACAAACCTTAAAAAACAAGGAATGTTAGGTCTTACATTTGCAAATGAGGCAGATTACGATTTGATCTTAGAAGATGATACTTTTAACTTTACAGATTTAGATCAATTTGCTCCAGGTAAACAATTAACATTAGAAGTTGTCCATGCAGATGGTTCCAGTGATACTATTATGCTTAATCATACATATAATGATTCGCAAATAGATTGGTTTAGAGAGGGGTCTGCGTTGAACTTAATCAAGAAACAAAATTAATAAGAGATAAATAAATTATTAAATAAAAAAACTCCTAAGATTTAAATTTTAGGAGTTTTTATTTTAAGCTATCATATATTTCTAAGTTATTCTGAATAAGAAATAATGTAGTGCTTCAAAATGGCGATTAATTAAATAGGAAAGCATTCTACGCTAACCATAACGCAAAATTTGTATTCTGGAGGAAGTGCTTCATATTCACTGCAAGAAACTACTATAGGTCCTGTGTAACCACTGCAAGGTCCACCTCCGTTAATTTTCCTTTGTTGAGCTCTGTTTAAGCTTTTTCCAAAATTTAAAAGTGTTTTTTTCATATTGTTTTTGTGTAATACTCCCCGAACTTAAATAAAACACTCAGGGAATGTGTCTTTACACTAAAATAATGCTTTTTCTAAAGGAAATTATTAGAGTAATGTTAATATGATATAGTTTATAAAGCTTTAAATAAAGTTGTGTAAATAATAATGTAAGGTTTTTAAGTGTTTTACGACCCAAGTATATAACTAATTTCTTAAAACATAATCATCATGGGCGCTATCTGGTTTTTCGAGGACGCAAACCTCTTCAAAGTATTATGTCCTCATAAATTTAAAAGATATAAAAAAGACCACGATTTTGATGCTTACCGAAAGAATGACTACATCTATTTTGAGGAAGATTTTGCTAATAAAGTATATCTTATTGAAAAAGGAAAAGTTAAAATAGGCTATTATGGAGAAGATGGCTGTGAAGTGGTAAAAGCCATATTAACAAGAGGAGAGATTTTTGGAGAAAAAGCAATTTTAGGAGAAAATATAAGAACAGAATTTGCTCAGTCTGTCGATAATACAACTTCTATTTGTCCTATAGGTGTAGAGACTATGCATGGCCTCATGAGGGATAATCAATCTTTTAGCCTTAGAATTTATAAATTTATTGGTATGCGTTTTAAACGTTTAGAAAGAAGGTTACAATTACTTCTTTTTAAGGATACCAAAACAAGATTGTTAGAATTTTTAAATGAACTTAAAGAAGATTATGGCCATTGTTGTCCTGATACAGGGGATATGGTCATAGAGCATCCATATACTCAAAAAGATATAGCAAACCTAATTGGAACATCAAGACCTACCCTAAATATCATCCTAAACGAATTAAAAGAATCTAATATCATCGACTTTAATAGAAAAGAAATTCGATTAAAAATAGTTGCTTAATGTTAGGTAGCTAACATTTTAAAATTATAGTTGTTAATATTTTTATGGTCTAATAATCATAAAAATAAAGCAATGTTAAAAAAACTAATTATAGGAGTACTGGCACTAGGTTTTGTAGCTGTCTCCTGTAGTGATGATGATGACAACACAGTAGTCGTTAATGCGGGAACAATCTCAGGAGGTCCTTTCTCCTTTGATGTTGATGGAGAACCTGATATGGTAACAGGTATATCTTTAGATGACACGAATGTTTCGGGAACCAATAGAACTTGGGTAATTACAGATGATACAGGAGTTATTCTTGGATTACCACCAAATATAGAGGCTGTAGAAGGAGTAAATTTTGATGATGCAGGTACAGGAACTTGTTTTATTTGGTATTTACGTTATGAAGATGATTTGCAAGGGTTAGAAGCAATGAGTAATACTAATGATCTAAGTGGAACATTTGATTTTTCGAATTCTATTGAAGTAGTGCGTAATCAAGTAACAAATGCAGGAAAAATTTCGGGAGGTCCATTTTCTTTTGACGTTGATGGTGAGCCTGATATGGTAAGTGGCATCGAATTAGATAATGCTAATGTTTTTGGAGCTAACAGTACTTGGGTAATAACTGATGATATGGGTAAAATTCTTGGGTTACCACCAACATTAGCAGCTGTAGAAGGTGTAAATTTTGATGGAGCAGGAGCAGGAACTTGTTTTATTTGGTATTTACGTTATGAAGATGGTTTACAAGGATTAGAGGCTATGAATAATACTAGTGATCTAAACGGAACCTTTGATTTTTCTAATGCTATAGAAGTAGTACGTAATCAGGTAACAAATGCGGGGGTTTTATCAGGAGGTCCTTATACTTTTTGTGTTGATGATGGTACACCAGATATGGTAAGCGGTATTATGCTAGATGATACTAATGCATTTGGAACAAATAGTACTTGGGTGATTACCGATGATGCGGGTAAAATTCTTGGATTGCCACCAACATTAGCAGATGTAGGAAATGTTGATTTTGACGGAGCGGGAGAAGGTACATGTTTTATATGGTATTTACGTTATGAAGATGGTTTGCAAGGATTAGCAATGATGAATAATACTAGCGATCTAAGCGGAACATTTGATTTTTCTAATGCTATAGAGGTAGTGCGTAATAAACCAGATGGAGGAACAATTTCTGGAGGTCCTTTTGCTTTTACAGTAGATGATGGTACACCTGATATGGTAAGTGGTATTATGTTAGATAATACTAATGTTTCTGGTAAGAACGGAACATGGGTAATTACTGATGATACGGGTAAAATTCTTGGATTGCCTCCAACATTAGCAGATGTAGAAAATGTAAATTTTGATGATGCTGGAGTTGGTACATGTTTTATCTGGTATTTACGCTATGAAGATGGATTACAGGGATTAGCAATGATGAATAAAACCAATGATCTCGATGGCTGTTTCGATTTTTCGAATTATATTGAAGTTACTCGTAATCCTGTTCCTTAAAAAATAGTAATGATCAGTTATACAATTGAACATATAATAATTTAACCTTTTTGTAAAGGTGTAAAATAATAGTTCTATTGTTTATTTGTTAGTTTTTTAAAGCGTAATCTATGATTACGCTTTTTTAGTCTTTACTAGTTAAACACATCAATATCGATTTTTCATTAAAGAAAAAATCAATTGAGATTGCCATGATACTATATTTTATTTATGCCCATTGCGTTTAGATATTTTTTAAGTTAAAACCCATCAATTCGAGTGCTTCAGTCTTGATAGTGATTGAGGGATAAGTGTAGCAAAAATAGTCTTTTGGTCTAAAACCCTATTCTTAATATATTTTGTCTTTACTTCATTATACCAAAACAATTGAATTGCCTTTTTTCTATTAATTTTCCTAAATACACAACAGGTTATTTATATATTTTTGTAAGTTGTCGAAGATTTTAAGACAAAAGAATTATTTAACAATTTTTGGAATATGAAGTTAAACAAGAAAAATATTTCTAATATCGTTTTTGCCATTGTGCTAATGTTGTTTTTTATCCCAAATACCAGAGGGATGATGCAAATATTTCTAACAAGAATTTTTTCCTTTAGCCCAGGAATTGTTGAAGTTGATGAGCGTGTTCAAGTTGCATCCTATGAATGGAAATTACATGGAGTAAATACATCATCTATTAATTTTGATACCGCCAAAAATAAAATTGTTTTAATTAATTATTGGGCTACCTGGTGTCCGCCATGCATTGCAGAAATGCCTTCTTTGCAAGAACTGTACAATGATTATAAGGATAAAGTTGTGTTTTTGTTTGTTACTACAGATGATGATCCCGAGCTTAATAAGTTTATGAAGAATAAAAACTATGACTTTCCTGTTTATAGATCTTTGTCAGAATTACCAAAACCATTTGTGAATAATCCTATTCCCCAGACATATCTTATTGATAAAAAAGGAAATATAGTAATAGACAAAACAAATGCAGCTGATTGGAATTCATCTAAAGTAAGAGAAACTATTGATCATCTTTTGGTAGAATAAATAGTATTTATATTATTTTTTGAAATATTTAAAAGGAACAATCAGCATTCCAAAACATTCTCCTTTTTCTTTACCGATATTTTTATGATGCATTTTATGAGCTCTTCTAACTCCTTTTGCATACCAATTATTTGCGTTTCTCAATAATTTAAAACGTTGATGAATAAAAATATCATGAACAACAAAATAAGCAATTCCATATGCCAAAATCCCTAGTCCAATAGGTCTTCCTATCCAAAAAGTCTGCGAATCATGAAATAAAATACAAGACATACTTACTACTGCATAAAATACAAAGAATAAATCATTACGCTCCCACCAACTACCATGATCTTTGTGATGATGATCCCGGTGTAAAGACCATAAAAAACCATGCATTACGTATTTATGAGTAAACCAAGCCATAAACTCCATAATAGAAAATGCGGTTAGAAAAACTAATATTTGGATGAGGATTTTCACAAGCAAAAGATTTATACAAAAATACGGTTAAATTAGATTTAATCTATAGTCAAAATATGATTTGGCTAACAAACCAAATTTTTGATAATTTGGGACTCTTATTCGGGCATTTTTTATCTCCATAGAAGGGGTTTTTTTTAGTTTTTTTAATAATTTACGATAATAAATAAATGCAGTGTATACCCCAAATTTGGCTTCGACGGGAAGTTTTAAAATGCCTTTAAGACCTTTTTCAAAATCATCTTCGATCTCATTAATAATTCTAAGTTTTGAGTCCTCATCTAATCTGTTAAGATCAGTATTTGGAAAATAAGTTCTTTCCAAATTTTCGTAATCAGCTTTAAGGTCCCGTAAAAAATTAACCTTTTGAAAAGCAGACCCTAAGTGCATTGCGCTTTCTTTGAGTTCATCATATTTATTTTTGTCTCCATTAACAAAAACCTTCAAACACATTAATCCAACCACATCTGCAGATCCGTAAATATATTCTTTGTATTCTATATCCGTTAGATATTTTGTTTTATGAAGATCCAGTCTCATACTTTTCATAAAAGCTTCATAGAGTTCTGGGTTGATATTGTATTGATGTACAGTTTTTTGAAAAGCATTAAGAATAGGGTTTAAGCTAATTCTATTTTCAATAGCTTTATACATTTCTTCTTCAAAATCATTAAATAATTTTTCTTTATCATAATCGTGAAATGTGTCTACAATTTCATCTGCAAATCTTACAAAACCATAAATGTTGTATATGTCTTGTCGTATAGTATCTGATAACATTTTTGATGCTAACGAAAATGAAGTACTGTATGAATTGGTGACAATTTTACTACAACTGTAAGATACTGTATCAAAAATTGCTTTCATATGGATTGAGTTTAGTTAAGAATTGTTGAGATGGTTTATGTTGTAGTTAGTTTTAGTTCTTTATGTTGTTGATATTCAGCTTCAATTAATCCTGCTACGAGCTTACCTGAAATTAGTGACGGTGGTACCCCTGGACCAGGAACGGTAAGCTGTCCTGTAAAAAATAAACCTTTTACTTTTTTACTTTTCAATTTGGGTCTAAGAAAAGCGGTTTGTAAAAGTGTATTAGCCATTCCATAAGCATTTCCTTTATATGAATTATACTCTTTAATAAAGTCTTTTACACAGAAGGATTCTTTAAAGATAATATTATTTTTAACATTTTGTTCTGTTAAAGTTTCAAAACGGGTAATGATTTTATCAAAATACTGCTCTCTTAATTCGTTTGTATCTTCTATTCCTGGAGCTAATGGGATAAGAAAAAAACCATTTTCGTTACCTTCTGGAGCAGATTTGGGATCTGTTAATGAGGTGAAATTAGCATAAAATAAAGGCTGGTCAGGCCATTTAGGGAAATCATATATATCTTTTGCATGTTCATCAAAATCAGTATCAAAAAATAAGTTATGATGATTTATGTTTTTTAATTTCTTGTTAAAACCTACATAAAATAGTAGGGAAGAAGGAGCAAAAGTTTTTTTCTGCCAATATTCTTCAGAATACTGTCTGTATTTGACGTCTAATAATGTTTCTCCGTGATGATAATCAGCACCGCACAATACAATATCAGCTTCGATTTTTTTCCCACTTACTACAATACCATTTGTCTTTTCGTTTTCAACGGCAATTTTTTCTACATTAGCATCAGTGTGAATCTCAACTCCTAGAGATTTGGCTAGTTTTCTCATTCCGAGTATCACTTCATACATACCTCCTCTTGGATGCCAAGTTCCTAATCCAAAATCAGCATAATTCATAAAACTGTAAAATGCAGGGGTGTCGCTTGGCTTTGCTCCTAGGAATAAGACAGGGAATTCGAGTATCTGAATTAATTTTTGGTTTTTAAAGTCTTTACGAACTTCTTTGGAAATAGTACTAAAAAATTGACCTATTCTCTGGATGGTTTCTTTGGTTACTAGCTCCAAAGGTGAAACACCAGGTCTATATACCAAATTTTTTATGGCGATCTCATAATTATTTTGAGCTGTTGTAATAAATTTCTTTAATTTGGAAGAGCTTCCTTTTTCTTCATTTTCGAAGGCTGTATATATTTTGTCTAAAGTGTCTTCTATCGCAATACTTTCTTTATTTTCAAAAAATACTTTATATGCTGGATTTAGTTTATCGAGAGTGTAAAAACTAGAAGCAGTAGTATTAAAATCATTGAAAAAACTCTCAAATACATCTGGCATCCAATACCAGGAAGGGCCAATATCAAATGTAAATCCTTCTTTTTTTAATTGTCTTGCTCTACCACCTATAGTAGAGTTTTTTTCATAAATAGTAACCTCATATCCTAGTTGTGCCAGATAGCACGAAGCAGAGAGAGAAGAGAAACCAGAACCTATAATCACTATTTTTTTTGACATAATTAGATATGGTGTTTGCTTTTTAAAGTTCAGAAATTAATGCACTAATTGTATTAAAATAACGATGATTTTGCTCAATAGTTTTGTTAATATGCATGATCTGTTTGCCTAGCATCCAAAATTCATTTGTTTTTTCTACACATACAATTTTATTAAAATCTTCCACATAACTAGAAATATTATCTTTTTCGGGTTTTATAGTAAAATAAGATACAAATACGGTTTCTTCATGAAAAGAAAGCA
The DNA here is from genome assembly GCA_947498785.1 of uncultured Aquimarina sp. Taxonomy (GTDB): domain Bacteria; phylum Bacteroidota; class Bacteroidia; order Flavobacteriales; family Flavobacteriaceae; genus Aquimarina. The sequence goes on from CANMLS010000017.1 coordinate 67,907, forward strand.
TATTAGGTAAACTATCTAAGGGAATACTTGGTCCAAGATATATAGCTTTATACCCATGTAACAATATCTCATAATTTACGTATAATAAACCCAATTCATGTATTTCATTTTCTGGTAGAAATAATACAAATGCTTTATCTTTTTTTGTAGGCTTAGAATACTGGAGTTTTTCGATATTTAATAACAACTTTTGTTTAATCAAATTCGTGATAAAATGCTCATGAGAGGGACTAATCGTATTGGTTTGCCATAATAAACCTATCTCTTTAAGAAGTGGTATAAAAACATCAGTAAATATTTGTCTAAAATTCCTTTTACTTTCAAGTTGTTCATAAGTGCCTAAAAATAACTCAAGGTCATAATTGAGCATTGCAATCTTAAAAGAATTTATAGCTTGGTTTTTGGTACTATTATCTGATACAATACTCCTAACATATTCATTAATTTGTTGCTCATCAAGTTTAGAGATTCTAGATATTTTGTATCCACTATTAACCAAATAGGTGACATTAAGTAGTTTTTGAAGACTCTTTAAATTATAAGTTCTAATATTAGTTTCGGTACGATTAGGTGAAAGCAAATTATAGCGCTTTTCCCATATTCTAATAGTATGAGCTTTTACACCACAGAGGTTTTCTAAGTCCTTAATGCTAAAAATTTGCTTAATATTGTTCACCTTTTAATAAAAATTGTTAAACAAAACTAAATAAAAGAAAGTACATATTTTTTCATTATTTGTTAAAATAATTGATGCAATTGTTAAAAAAACATCCTATGATAATTTTTGCGTTTTATCGATAGTTTTAAAAAGTAATAATTTAAGTTTTTTTAAAATACAAGGATAAAATTTTGATGCACTTATAAGAAAAACATTGAGGTATTAGTTTTGAGAAAGCGTAAGGCTTTGCTAATATGAACTTCAACTGTTTTAGTAGAAATTCCTAAAATTTGAGCTATTTCTTTATGTTTTTTCTGCTCCAATCTACTAAGTTTAAAAACTTCTTTGCATTTTTTTGGAAGTTGTTCTATAGCTTTTTCTAGTTTTAACCAATTAGCCTCTAATTGATTTTCGTCATTATCATTATACATATCAAATAAAGCTTCCCATTTTAGAGTATCCAAAGCATCATATTCTTTTTTCTTTTTTCGCAAATGCATTAGGAATTCATTATGACAAGCCCTAAAAAGATAATTTTTTAGAGAAGTAGTGATGTTTAGTGAAGATTTTTTTTCCCAAAGCCTTAGTAGAACATTTTGTACCAGATCTTCAGATAAAGAAGAATCATGAGATAACTTATATACATAGTTGTAAAGCCACGAATAATATCGATCGAACAATATTTTATAGTCATTCTGATCCCCTTTTATAAGCCCTTGAATCAGTAATTTTTCTATGTCACTTGTATTGGTATTCATCATAAAATTACCTCTAAATTAAAAAAAATAAAATAAAGTAAGGGATTTGTGGTTTTTCTGCATCTTTAAGTAAGAAAAGGTGAATAATGGATGATTATTTAACAATAATTGAAAGATATCTTGAAGGTAGGGCTTCAGATTCAGAGAAAAAGACGTTACAAAACTGGCTCGCAGAAGATGCAAATCATGAGATTTTCTTTAAACAAAAAATAAAAGAATGGTATGCCAATAAAGAAGATAGACCAACAGATTCTGATGGTGCCTACATCCGTTTTAAACAAACTATAGATTATAAGACCGAAAGGGAAATTATATTTAGGCCATGGATTAAAATTATAAAATATGCTGCAATCATTGCAGGAGTGCTTTTTGGGGGATATTATTATACTTTAGTATATAAATATACAAAAAAGACAAATACCGAAATTGTAGAGATGGGTACTTTACCAATGGATAAGATTAAAGTAACCGATGAAGAGGGGAGAGTTTCTTTTATAAATTTTGATGATAAAACAGACATAATAAATGCAAACGGAAATTTAATAGGAAAAAAGGAAGAAAATCAACTTATAGTCGAACCTGATAAAGCTGCAAAAGAGGTTAGGTATATGGAAATCTCTATTCCTAAAGGTAAACTTTTTCAACTTACATTGTCTGATGGGACAAAAGTGTGGTTGAATGCTGCAAGTACATTAAAATTTCCACAACATTTTATTGCTTCCGAAGAACATAGAATTGTGTATCTCGAAGGAGAAGCATTTTTTGATGTTACCACAAATAAAGAACAACCATTTGTTGTAAAAACAACAGCTGTAGATGTAGAGGTGTTAGGCACACAATTCAATGTATCTTCTTATGCAGAAGATTCGACAGTAAAAGCTACTTTAGTTGAAGGTTCAGTTATTATAAATGATCAGAATGAGAATATTGGTTCGGTAAAACTTTCTCCAAGCTATCAGGCTGTTTACAATAAAGAGAAGAATAGTCTAAATAAAAAAAGAGTAAATACCACATTGTATACCTCATGGATAGATAAAAAGATCATTCTGCAAAATGAATCTTTTGCAGAGGTATATAAAAGAATTGAACGAGCGTATGATGTTACTATAATAAGTAAAAATAAGAGATTAAATAATACAAGTTTTACAGGAGAATTTGATGTAGAAAATATTGAAGAAATTCTAAAAACATTTTCGGGGACTTTAAAATTTACTTACGAAATCAATAAAAACAACATATTAATACATCCTGAATAATTAATAGATAAGAATTAGTTTAGTTATTAAAAAACAATAAAATCTATAGCATATATGAATACAAAATGATTACAAAATATAAGTAAAAAAGGAAGTGCTGCTACACTTCCCTTACTTATTCGATTATTATTTAACTGAATACTTAACAATCAAACTTTTCAAAAATATGAAAAAAATGAGTAATCGTGTGTTATTTTCACACATAGCACACCAATCAATTACAGTAAAAATGAAACTCACACTAATTTTATTTTGTTTTTCTATCTTTCAGATGACTGCTTCATCTGGGTTTTCGCAGGGAAAAATAAAACTTAATTTTATAGAAACTCCAATATCAGAAGTTCTTGAGGAAATTAAAAATCAGACATCTTACAAGTTTTTTTACATTAATGATGAAATAAATCTCAATAAGAAGACTACTATACAAGTTGATCAAGAAACTTTGGATGACGTTTTAGAACTTTTGTTTAACAAGACGGGTATTTCATATTCAATTATAGGTAAACAGGTTGTGTTGAAAAAAACTCCTTTACTTAATGATAAAATAGAAGTTCAACGAGAGATTAAAGGAAATGTAAAAGATTCTAATGGAAGTCCATTGCCTGGAGCAAATGTACTGGTAAAAGGAACGTCAATTGGAGCGCAGACGGATTTTGAAGGTAATTTTATTATCAATTTACCAGAAGAGAATAATGTTTTGGTGATTTCTTATATTGGTTTTGAAACGACAGAAGTAGATACATCAGGCAAAGATTTTATATCAGTAACCTTAAAAGATGCATCTGCACAATTAGATGATGTTGTAATAGTAGGTTCAAGAAATCCTAGTCGTACGGCTACAGAAACCGCAGTAGCTATTGATGTAATAGATATTACAGAGATCGCTTCTCAAGGTCCACAGACGTCGGTAAACGAAATCCTAAATTATGTCGCTCCGTCTTTTACTTCTCAGACTCAAACTGTTTCTGATGGAACAGATCATATTGATCCAGCATCTTTACGTGGCTTGGGTCCAGATCAAGTTTTGGTATTAATTAATGGAAAAAGAAGACATAATACGTCTTTGATTAATGTAAATGGTACTGTAGGAGCAGGTAGTGTTGGAACAGATATGAATGCAATTCCTACTGCTGCTATTAGGCGTATAGAAGTATTACGTGATGGAGCTGCAGCTCAATATGGTTCTGATGCTATAGCAGGTGTTATCAATATAGTATTGAAAAAAGCAACTGGAAAATTAGATCTTACGGTAACCACAGGAGCTAATTTTAGCGAAAATTCTGATCATTTTGAAGGAGGAAGTGATGGTGAAAAAGTAAAGTTGGAAGCTAATTATGGTTTAGCAATTGGAGAAAATGGAGGGTTTATTAATTTTACGGGCTCTTTATCTACAAGAGAACCTGCATTGCGTAATCGTGATTATCAGGGAGATATTTTTAAGGGATTTCATGGAGCAGAACGAGTTTTTGCCGAAGGAGGAGGAAATGTGGCAGAAATGACATTGGCTGATTATCAAACGGCTGCACAAGGAATAGCTTATCTTGATCAGACTACAAGAGATCAAATAGCAGCGTTAAACGTTAATGATGCCACAGATGTAGAAACCTTAAGAGGTTTGTTAGATGTTGATGTTGATGAAGATGAATTAACGGCTCGTGGATTGACTCGTGAAGATTTTAGATTTAAAGTAGGAACAGCCAAATTAAGAGAAGGTAAATTCTTTGCAAATATGTCTATTCCACTTAGTGAAGATACAGAGTTATATAGTTTTGGTGGAATTAGTTATCGACAGGGGTTAGCGTCAGGATTTTACCGAAGGCCAGCACAAGGGGATGGTAGAGCTAATACTCCTGCCTTTCCAAATGGTTTTTTACCTAATATAGGAACTGATATTGTTGATAAATCAATTGCATTAGGAATCAAAGGTAAGATCAAGGATTGGGATGTAGATTTTTCCAATACTTATGGTATTAATATTTTTGATATTACTGTTGGTAATTCTAGTAATGGAACTTTGGGAGTGGCTACGCCGAGAACCTTTGATGCAGGAGCATTAAGTTTTATGCAAAACACTACAAATTTGGATATCGCAAAATTCCACGAGGATATTTTTAGCGGACTTAGCATAGCAATGGGTGCAGAATATAAAGTTGAGAATTATACCATTACTGCGGGAGAAGAAGCTTCTTATACTAGTTATGATATTAATGGAAATCCTGTAACAAGTATTACAGCCGATACAGAATTAGTTCGTAATAATTTTACTGGTGCGCCGCTAGGTGGAGGGTCACAAGTGTTTAGAGGATATGATCCAAATAACGAAACCGATAAATACAGAAATAGTATTGCTGGATATATTGATCTCGAAGCTGATTTCACAGAGAAATGGTTAGTGAGTTTGGCAGCTAGATATGAAAATTTTTCTGATTTTGGAGATACCTTTAATTACAAATTAGCCACTCGATATAAAATAACAGAGAATTTTTCTGTAAGAGGAGCAAATAGTACAGGATTTAGAGCGCCATCATTGCATCAACAGTTCTTTAGTAGGACTAGTACTGTTTTTGTGGATAATCAACCTTTTGAACAAGGAACCTTTACCAATGATAGTAGAGCGGCAGCTCTTATCGGAATTGCAAAATTGAAAGAAGAAACTTCTGATAGTTATAGTGTTGGTGCCACTGCAAAAATTCAAAATTTTACAATTACAGCAGATGCATATTTAATCAATATTGATGATAGGATTGTGTATAGTGGTAGTTTTGGAAATGGAGGAGATGCTGAACTTACAAGGATATTTCAGGATGCTGGAGCTACTAGCGCTCGTTTCTTTGTGAATGCAATTGATACCAAATCACAAGGGATTGATGTTGTGATTTCACATAAACTTGATATAGGGTCAAATGCAACATTAAGGAATGATCTTTCTGGGACTTTTGCAGAAACAGAAGTTGAAGAGATTCGGGTACCACAGAAAATTGCCAATGCCGGTGAAAGTGGTAACTTTTTTGATGCACAAGAAGAAGCGTTTTTAACATTAGCACAACCAAGAACTAAGTTAAGTCTTACTAATGCTTTATCAATAGGAAAGTATAATATATTGTTGAGAAATGTATTTTTTGGAGAGGTAACCGACCCTGATGATTTTAATGGCGATCCTCGAGTAGAAGGAACTACAGTAAGTGATGATGCTGTCTATGGAGGAAAAGTAGTTACAGATCTTTCCTTTTCTACAACCATTTTTGATAGTTTGAATATTACGATTGGAGCTAATAATTTATTAGATGTATATCCAGATGAAAATCGAGCTGGAGGAACAGCAGGCGACCAATTTGTGTATTCTAGAAGGACATCGCAATTTGGGTATACAGGAAGATTTTTATTTGCAAGAGTTAATTTTAGTTTATAACTGAAAATTGATATAGTTAATTAAGTTTTGTTTGCAAAAACAGGCAAGGATAGTCATTCATCCTTGCCTGTTTTTTTATAACATCATTGCTATAGTCAAAAGTGATGTTGCACAGAATAAGAGACAAAACTTTGCAACGAAATAGTTGTCAATTTTTGGTGTAATTTTCATAATCAAGATTAAAAATAAGTTATGACGTTTTTCAGATACAAGTCAGAATAGCATCCTTTTCATAAGTATTGTTTTTCATTTTGCTAATCTAGAGGAAACTTATCTTTAAGATATTTGCAGCATTTATGTTATGTGTTTTTACTCAAAGTACTATTGATTCTTGGTTGTGGTTAATAGGAAAATTGAAAATAGTCAATTTTTAATTTTTTGATATTATCACCAAGTAATTAAAAAGATTTTGCTATACTAGGTATAAAGTGCTTAAAACTATTACGTCCATAGAATGCCTTACTGAACGCTTTATTTTTTTATTCGGTCAAATAATATTGAAGTTTCAACAAACTTTCTATGTTCTATGGTTGTTAATTTTTCTAGTAAATCAAATGAAGCAATATAGCTTACTAAGCTTCCATTAGAAGAAATGAATTTTCCATCCTGAACAACATAAACTTCATGGTCATTGGCAACTTTTAAATTTGGATAATCTGATTTTAATGATTCGCCTCCTGTTACATAAGTGACGATTTCTTTGTGGTCAGCAATTCCAGTTTCACCAATTAGAAAAGCTCCTGCACAGTGACTTGCAATATATTCAGTTGTTTTGTTTTGCTCCTTAATAAATTCAACTAATTCTTTGTTAGATGTTTGATTTTCTGGATTATAAGAACTAGGAATAACCAAGACTTTCAAATTTGGGATATTACCGATAATATAATCGGGTATTATTTTTAATCCGTGAGCACTATTATAAGTTTTATTTTCAGTTGCTATTGTTATTACATTAAAAAGATGTTTTTGATTAACATCTGGATTGGAGAATACGTCTAATGGAGCAACCACCTCATTGATTATTACACCTTCAAATATTAATATTCCTATAGTTGGTAAATTATTATCTATTTCTTTTTCTATGATATGATTTTGCTTTATTTTTTCTGTTTTTGAATTCGTTTCTCTATCATTTTTTATTTGTTTTGAACAACTAATGATAGTTATAACAACAAGGGAGGCTAAAATTATTTTCTTCATTATAAATTTGGTTTAATGTAAAAGTAAAGGGTTGTATAAAGATAAAACTTAATCAAGATTAAGAAATATAAATTATTTGATTATTATAGAAATTGATTTAAGGTTTTAGTTCAATATAAACTGCTAGACTAGTTAAGCATGATTTTTTGTTTTTTTAATAATCAATCATTATAAGTGCAGTTAGAAGTTTTGGTTGATTGAATAATAAAATAGTTGTTATTGATTATAGTTTATAACAAGCATTACAAAACAAATACTACAATTTAAAATCACAGGGATTAGATATAATCTTATACTATCTTTGGTTTATGTTAAAAAAATAGTTTCATATAAAGCGAAGAGAATACTTAGAAAAGAAATGCTATTATTGCATTGGTAACCCAAAGAAACTATTAACTTAGGAAAGTAACTATGTCCATAATTGATCGTAGAATTTGGGTTGTGAAATATTAGTAGATTTATCTTGGGGTAAAATTTAATTGGAATTATTATGAATCTCGGTTTTAAGAAGTCAATTGATATTGATGTGCTTAAAAGAATTTTGGACATTAAACGAAATCAATCAAAGGGGTTAATTACCATTATGGTAGAATTACCTATAAGCAATAAATTAAAACTTGATTTCGAAAATAAAGGTTTTGTAGTAATTGAGAACAAGCTTGATTTATTCTCAAGTAGATTGATTCAATATCGATTTGAGTGGAAAAAATATAACTTGAGAACAAATCCAAAAAATGAAAAAAAGTAGCTTTATGCTTTTTTAATACATTCATTATTCTCGGCAGGTTTTTGATTTAAATTGATTACAAATCAAGAAAAAACAATTAACTACAAAAAATAATTTCTGTTTCGTTGTTTAAATACTGTCTAAAATGAATTCGTGTAAAGTCTAGATTACTGAAAAAGATTTGGTTGTTGTTTTTTAAGAATAATAAGTAGTGCCCAGAGCGGGAGTCGAACCCGCACGCCCTAATGGACACATGGCCCTCAACCATGCCTGTCTACCAATTCCAGCACCTGGGCAATAAATTAACACTACAATATAACATAAAACTAAAAAAGTATCGTAGAAACTACGATACTTTTTAGTGACCGGGCTGGGGCTCGAACCCAGGACCCTCTCCTTAAAAGGGAGATGCTCTACCAACTGAGCTACCAGGTCATAGATAATTTATTTATCAAAATATTTTAAGAACTAAATGGATAATAGCATATGCAAAATAATCATTGTCCATTCTTAGTGACCGGGCTGGGGCTCGAACCCAGGACCCTCTCCTTAAAAGGGAGATGCTCTACCAACTGAGCTACCAGGTCATACATTCTTTTTCCTTGAATGCGGGTGCAAATATACTATCATTAATTTATTTTTCAAGAAGAAATTGATATAAATTTGTATTTTATTTTAAATGATATTTCTTTTAGGTTATATCAACTTAATTTTTATGATATGAATATAGTGTTAATTGGATATATGGGGAGCGGAAAATCCTTGGTAGGCAGAGACTTGGCAAAAAAAATGAAATTAGAATATCTTGATTTGGACGATTATATAGAAAGTCAAGAAAAAAAAACAATTTCAAAAATTTTTGAAGATCACGGCGAAATATATTTCAGAAAAAAGGAATCATCATATCTAAAAGAGGTATTAGATACATGTAACGATAGTGTAATCTCTCTTGGAGGAGGTACACCTTGTTTTGCTGGAAATCTCGAAATTATAAAAGAAAATAAAAATAATAAAAGCGTTTATTTGCAAACATCATTGGATGAATTAACTAAAAGATTATTTATAGAAAGAGCCAAGAGACCACTAATTGCTCATATCAAAACTATAGAAGAACTTAAAGATTTTGTTCGTAAACATCTTTTTGAAAGGTCTTTTTATTATAATAAAGCTGATCATAGAGTGATCACAGATCAAAAGAATGCAAGTCAAATAAGTGAAGAAAGTATTTCGGTATTATTTTAGATAAGCCTGATCTTCATGACCAAATTGTACAAAAACATGTTCGTGAAGTGACGTAGAAAGGGAAATGCCTTTGAAATCAGCTTTAATGGGATATTTTTTGTGATTTCTGTTTACTAATACTGCGGTTTTAAACCTGATCAAAGGAACGTCTAAAAAGTGTTTTACACCATAAATAAGTGCTGTTCCCGAATTAAGAACATCATCTGCAAGAATTAAAGACTTGTTTTTGTATTCTGAAGAATCAAGGGATGTTTTCACAGTATCTTGAGGAAATTTTTTATCCATAGTGACTGTACATAAGGTAATCTTAATGTTTGAAATATCTTCTAAGATTTTTTTTAATCTCTCCGCAAAAACATATCCATTTTCAGCAATTCCAGCAATAATGATTTCTTTTTCATCTACATTGGTTTCATAAATTTGATATGCAATACGCTTTATTTTATGTTGTATTTGCTCGTGCGTAAGAATTATATTGTGGTTTGTTTGCATGCTTAGATTCATTGGTCACTGTTATAATATAGCAGATAAACGATTAAAGATTTTCAAATATAAAAAAGAGTTTGCTAACCATGAGGTAATCTATCAAATTCTAGTTTATTAATTGTTTTTTAAGTTATTTATTCTTCTTCATCTTTATGATTAGTGCTGTCAAGATACCAATCATCTATATCTCGCCGATCTTTTTTTGTAGGTCTTCCAGTGCCCTTTTTTCGATAATAATCTTTAGAATACTTTAAAAGGTCTAATTTTTGCAACGCTTCCTTAGGAGTGGTGTCTTTACGATATATATCGACGAGCTTTGCTCCAATTCGATTATCTGGTGTATCTAATACAACAAGTTCATAGTTGATTTGATTTTTGCGAACAGTAATTTTATCCATTGGATAAATTTCTCTTGAAGGTTTAATGAGAGTATCATTTACTCGAACTTTACCTTCTTTACATGCTTTTGTTGAGATACTTCGGGTTTTAAAGTATCTGATACACCATAAATATTTGTCAACTCGCATAAAAAAATATTAAAATGCGTTTTTATATTAAATAATTGTAAAGCAAAAGTACAAGAAAATCGTATCTTGCGCCTTCAAAAAAGTAATTAGATGAATTTAAGAAAATATATTTTTGCCATTGTGATGGTAGTGGTATCTTTATATGCTTGTAAAAGTGATGATGACGATGAGGCGGCAGTTACCATTCCTCCTAGAGATAGGGCAGAACAGCAAGTGACCGATGATGCAATGATTAAGGAATATTTAGAAACTCATTTTTATAAAGTTGAAGATGTGTTTTTAGATGGTGATACTACTCCAGACTATCAAATAGTGAAGTTAGATACTATTAATGAGGCAAATATAGGAGAACAGGCAATTATCAACTCTAGTCTTTTAACCACCAAAAAAGTTACCAGTAATGGTGTAGACTATAATCTGTACATTTTAAATGTAAATGAAGGAGAAGGAGCGCAAAAGCCGAGTTTTGCAGATTCTACGATGGTAACTTATAAAGGGAGACTGTTGTTTGATGACGATAATGGATTTGATAGTGCGGTTATACCTTTGTGGTTTAGTCAGGCAAATCTAATAGAAGGGTGGAGAGAAGCTGTAACGGAATTTAAAGGGACGCTTAGTGAAAATTTTGTTGAGAACTCTGACGGTACTCCAAGTGCAACTGGCTTTGGTCATTTGGTAGTATTTATTCCTTCAGGACTTGGTTACTTTAATGTTGCTCAACCAGGAATTCCGTCATATTCACCTTTGATTTTTAATATACAATTATATAAAGTGAATCAAGCAGATCACGATAGGGATGGAATTCCTTCTAATCTCGAAGATCTTGATGGTGATCGTTTGGTTGAAAACGATGATACAGATGGGGATAGATCACCAGATTATAGAGATACAGATGATGATGGAGATGGTACTCTAACCAGAGATGAAATTACAGTCATAGATAGTAATGCAGATGGTATTATTACTTTAGATGAAATTACATTTTATGATGATGATGGGGATGGGATAAAAAATCATCTGGATTTTGATGATAGAGATTTAAAAAATGAATAAAAAAAACTCCGGTAAACTTACCGGAGTTTTTTTGTTTTACAAATCCAAAGATATACCTATTATAAATTGGTTAGGTCTAGAGTCTACTCTAATTCTATCATCTATAGATTCTGCTCGGTTTTTACTTAATCCTCTTTCATATCTAATATCTGCATTAAAACTTCCTAATTGTAGACCAGCTCCAAATTGCAGACCAACGGTGAACTCATTTTTGACATCACCAAGTCTCACATCTTCCAAATCATTATCTACTATATATTGTAAAGAAGGTCCTCCAAAGAGGTGCATAGGACCTAAAATAGAAATACCGAGAAGAATAGGTAGGTCTAATTTTTTGATATTGTAATCAAGATCAGCGCCTCCAACATTAGTATATGAACTATTATTTACAGTGTATTGTAATTCTGGTTTGAGGTAAATATTGTCTGTCAATTTTCCTCTCAAGAATACACCCAGGTGATAACCAACTCGATCATCTGCTCTAGCACTAGTTATATCTGCAACTTCGATTTTGCCATTGTCTCCATAATTAAGACCAGCTTTTATTCCAAAAGTTATTTTTTTCTCCTGAGCAAAAAGAGCGCAAGAGATAAATAACATAAAAAATACAAATACATTTTTCATTGTAAAATAATTTTACTTTAACGATTAATAAATAATTTGAGTGATTTTGGTGTAATGGCTAGTGTTTAGAAAACGATTAGATTGCTTTTTTATTCTTTCTAAAAACAAAAAACCTTCTGAAATAAATCAGAAGGTTTTCTTAAATATACTTTACTTTATAAGTGCTATTTCCTTTGTATTGCTTTCTGAGAAGCTTTAACTATAGCATTAGCATTTAAGCCATATTTTTCCATAAGTTGTTCTGGTGTTCCACTTTCTCCAAAAGTATCATTAGTAGCAATGAATTCTTGTGGAGTAGGGTGGTTCTTGGTCAGAACTCTAGAAACACTTTCTCCTAACCCTCCTAAGAAATTATGTTCTTCTGCAGTAACAATACAACCCGTTTTCTTTACAGAATTTAAGATCGCTTCGTCGTCAAGTGGTTTTATCGTGTGTATATTAATAACTTCTGCACTTATTCCTAGCTCTGATAATGATTCTGCAGCTAGTAATGCTTCCCAAACTAGGTGACCAGTTGCTACAATAGTAACATCAGTCCCTTCTTGTAACAGAATGGCTTTTCCGATTTCAAATTTTTGATCTTCCGCTGTAAAGTTAGCTACTTTTGGTCTTCCAAAACGTAAGTAAACAGGACCTTGATGATCTGCTATGGCAATAGTAGCTGCTTTTGTTTGGTTGTAATCACATGTGTTGATTACAGTCATCCCAGGAAGCATTTTCATTAGACCTATGTCTTCAAGGATTTGGTGTGTAGCACCATCTTCTCCTAAAGTTAATCCAGCGTGAGAAGCGCAAATTTTTACATTTTTACCACTATATGCGATGGATTGACGTATTTGATCATAAACACGACCAGTTGAAAAATTTGCAAACGTTCCTGTAAAAGGAATTTTGCCTCCTATTGTTAATCCAGCTGCAATTCCCATCATGTTTGCTTCAGCAATACCTATCTGGAAAAAACGTTCGGGATGATTTGCAATAAAAGCATCCATTTTTAGAGAGCCAATCAAATCAGCACATAAGGCTACTACATTTTCATTAATCTTTCCCAATTCTTCCAAACCGGCTCCAAAACCAGAACGTGTATCCTTTTTTCCTGTATCTATATATTTTTTCATTTTGTTTTTAATTTGGGTAATTTAATAGTCGCCTAATGTTTCAGGGTTTTGCTCTAATCCAATTGCTAATTGCTCATCATTAGGAGCTTTACCGTGCCATGCATGAGTATGCATCATAAAATCTACTCCATTACCCATCACGGTATGTAATAATATGCAAACAGGTTTTCCTTTTCCTGTTCTGTTCTTAGCTTCCTGAAGCCCTTCGATTACAGCGGTTATATTGTTACCATCTTTTACTTCCAAAACGTCCCATCCAAAAGCTTCAAATTTACCTTTTAGACTTCCCATAGCAAGGACATCGTCTGTAGAACCATCAATTTGTTGACCATTAAGATCAATAGTAGCGATTATATTATCTACTTTTTTTCCAGTAGCATACATAATGGCTTCCCAATTTTGACCTTCTTGAAGCTCTCCATCACCATGAAGACTATATACAAGATGAGGATCATTATTTAGTTTTTTGGCTTGTGCTGCTCCCAAAGCAACAGACATTCCCTGTCCTAATGACCCAGAAGCAATTCTGATACCAGGAAGTCCTTCATGTGTAGTAGGGTGTCCTTGTAATCTACTGTTGATGAGTCTGAAAGTGTTAAGTTCTTCTACAGGAAAGTATCCGCTTCTTGCTAATACGCTGTAGTACACAGGAGAAATATGACCATTAGATAGGAAGAAAATATCTTCACCTATACCATCCATGTCAAAATCATCTTTTCGTTCTAAAACCTCTTGAAAAAGGGCGACAAAAAATTCTGTACAACCTAAAGAGCCTCCTGGATGACCAGAATTGACTTTGTGTACTTGTCTTAAAATGTCTCTACGAACCTGTGTTGCAAAATCCTCTAATTGTTTTTTTTGTGGCATTATAATGCTGATTTCATGATAATAAAAGCCAAAAATAAAGGTTTTGTATACGGTGACAAAATGTATAGAGCGCTTTTATTTAAGAAACTATTGTTAACAACCATAAGTTTTAGAAAACCTAAGTTTACCAAAGTGATTTTAGTTAGTTATCTTTGCGCTCTACCAAATAGGAATTATGCAATTTGACCTTTTGTCCAAAGACTCTCAAAGTAAAGCGAGAGCAGGTAAAATAACCACAGATCACGGTACTATAGAAACTCCAATTTTTATGCCTGTTGGTACTGTAGCTACTGTAAAAGGAGTACATCAAAGAGAGTTAAAAAATGATATTAATCCTGATATTATATTAGGAAATACATATCATTTATATTTGAGACCTCAGACCCCAATTCTGGAAAAGGCAGGAGGGCTACATAAATTTATGAATTGGGATAGAAATATTCTTACAGATAGTGGAGGTTATCAGGTATATTCTCTATCGGCTAATCGCAAAATAAAAGAAGAGGGAGTAAAGTTTAAATCACATATAGATGGCTCATATCATGTGTTTACTCCAGAAAATGTGATGGAGATTCAGCGAACTATTGGAGCAGACATCATTATGGCTTTTGATGAATGTACTCCGTATCCTTGCGACTATAGATATGCAAAGAGAAGTATGCATATGACTCATAGATGGTTAGATCGTTGTATGCAACATTTAGAAAAAATTCCGGTTAAGTATGGGTATGATCAAGCTTTTTTTCCAATTGTACAAGGAAGTACATATAAAGATCTTAGAGAACAATCAGCAGAATATATTGCAAATGTAGGAGCAGTTGGTAATGCAATAGGAGGATTATCTGTAGGAGAGCCAGCAGAAGAAATGTATGCAATGACAGAGGTGGTTACTAATATTTTACCAGAAGATAAACCAAGGTATCTTATGGGAGTAGGTACACCTATTAATATTTTGGAAAATATTGCTTTGGGAGTAGATATGTTTGATTGTGTAATGCCGACGAGAAATGCGAGAAATGGGATGTTGTTTACAGCACATGGTACAATTAATATAAAAAATAAAAAATGGGAAGATGATTTTTCTGCAATTGATGAAATGGGAATCACCTTTGTAGATACAGAATATTCAAAAGCTTATCTACGACATCTTTTCTCTGTAAATGAATTGTTAGGAAAACAGATTGCAACCATACATAATTTAGGCTTTTATTTATGGTTGGTTAGAGAAGCAAGAAAACATATATTAGCTGGGGATTTTTATTCTTGGAAAAATATAATGGTTAAACAAATGGATAAAAGATTATAGATTGAAGATATTAGATTGGTACATACTCAAAAGGTATTTAGGTACATTTTTTACAATGATTCTGTTATTTATTCCCATAGGGATTATAGTAGATCTTTCTGAAAAAATAGATAATATGTTAGAACATAGCGTTCCTCTTAATGCAATAGTTGGATATTATCTTGATTTTACAATCTATTTTGCTAATTTATTATTTCCACTTTTTGTATTCCTATCTGTAATTTGGTTTACGTCCAAGCTGGCAAATAAAACCGAAATTATAGCTTTTTTAAGTTCTGGAGTTTCTTTTTGGAGATTCCTTCGTCCTTATATGATTGGAGCTATTCTTATTTGTTTAGGAGCATTGGTAATGGGATTGTTCCTGGCGCCAAGAGCAAGTAAAGGTTTTAATGAGTTTAAATATTCTTACCTTAAGAAAGGGCGAAAAGTACAAGATACTAAGAATATATACCGTCAACTTAATGATAGTGTCTTTCTGTATGCTAATAATTTTAAACCGCTAGATAAATCTGCTACTAATTTTACTATAGAATATTTTAGTGGTAATACTTTAACCACAAAAATCTCTGCTAAGAAAATAACATTTAAAGACAGTATTTACGAATTAGAAAACTATGTAAAGCGAACGGTTTTAAAAGATAAAGATATTATAGAGAAAGGAAAAACAAAAGATACCGTATTGCCTTTTAATATTGATGAATTTACTTCAGTTTCATATGTAGCCGAAACACTTAACTATGCCGAACTAAGTAAATTTATAGAAAAAGAAAGTAAAAGAGGATCGTCTGACATCAATAGATATAAGGTAGTTGCATATAAAAGATGGAGTTTACCTATATCGGCATTTATTCTCACAATTATAGGAGTGGCTGTCTCTTCTATGAAAAGAAGAGGAGGTATGGGAGTAAACCTTGCAGTAGGTATTTCTTTGGCTTTTGTTTTTATATTTTTTGATAAGGTTTTGGGGACCCTTGCTAATCAATCTGATTTTCCACCTATTGTGGCGGTCTGGTTTCCCAATATATCCTTCGGAATTTTGGCTATATATTTATTGTACAATGCCAAACGCTAGATTTAAAAATTATCTGCATTTACATTTTATTGTATTTGTATGGGGGTTTACCGCAATACTTGGAGAATTAATATCTATTGAGGCATTACCTTTAGTTTGGTATAGAATGTTATTAGCATCTGTATTTATTTTTGGATATATCTACTTTAAGAAAATATCATTGACCATCTCAAGAAAATTATTTTTCACCCTTTTTTTTGCTGGTATTGTTATTGCGTTGCACTGGATTACCTTTTTTGCGGCAATCAAAGTTTCTAATATTTCAATTACGCTAGCAATGTTATCTACAGGGGCATTCTTTACATCAATTCTAGAACCAATTTTTTATAAGAGAAAGATGATTTGGTATGAAGTACTTTTTGGAATACTAGTCATTACTGGTTTATATATTATTTTTAAAGTGGAAGGGGATTATTTTTTGGGAATTGTTTATGCATTATTTTCTGCATTCTTATCTTCTGTTTTCTCTCTAATGAATGGAAAAATAGCTCAACAATATAACCCTTCAATGATTTCTTTTTATGAACTACTGAGTGGTACGGGAGTTATTACAATCTATTTATTTGCATTAACAATTTTTGGAGCGTCTACAGAAGGATTTACGGTTTCTTTTTTTCAATTATCCTCCTCTGATTGGATTTATATGTTAGTATTAGCATCTGTTTGTACGGCTTACGCTTTTATAGGTTCTGTAAAAGTGATGAAATATTTAAGTCCCTATACTGTAATGTTAACCATCAACTTAGAACCAGTGTACGGTATTTTATTAGCATTTTTAATTTTTGGTGAAACAGAAAAGATGAACCCCCAGTTTTACTACGGAGCAATCATTATTCTATCTACGGTTGTTTTGAATGGAATATTCAAAAATGCTAAAAAAAGAAAAAGACAGACAACTTTAGGTAACATTACGAAGTAAAGTTTTTATATTTGTCAGCTAACCCTAGTTAATATAAATTATATTCTTAATTATGGAATATTTAGAATTTGAACTCCCCATTAAAGAGCTTGAAGAACAATTTGAAAAAGCTTGTGCTATAGGTGAAGAGAGTGAGGTTGATGTAACAGACACTTGTAAGCAGATTGAAAAAAAACTGAAAGAAACCAAAAAAGAAATATATAAGAACCTTACGCCATGGCAAAGAGTTCAATTATCTAGACATCCTTCTAGACCTTATACCTTGGATTATATCGATGCAATTTGTGGAGAATCTTTCTTAGAACTGCATGGAGATCGAACTGTTCGTGATGATAAAGCGATGATCGGAGGTTTGGGAAAAATAGGAAACCAAAGCTTTATGTTTATTGGTCAACAAAAAGGCTATAATACAAAAACAAGACAGTATCGCAATTTTGGAATGGCAAATCCAGAAGGATATCGTAAGGCACTTAGGTTAATGAAGAGTGCAGAGAAATTTAATATTCCTGTAGTTAGCTTTATTGATACCCCAGGGGCGTATCCTGGTCTAGAAGCAGAAGAACGAGGTCAGGGAGAAGCCATTGCTCGTAATATCTTGGAAATGACAAGGCTTAAAGTGCCTGTTATTGTTATTATTATAGGTGAAGGAGCTAGTGGTGGAGCATTAGGAATTGGCGTAGGAGACAAAGTGCTAATGCTAGAGAATGCATGGTACTCTGTAATTTCGCCAGAAAATTGCTCTTCTATTTTATGGAGAAGTTGGGATCAAAAAGAGCAAGCAGCAGAGGCATTAAAACTTACTGCAAAAGATAGTGTTAAACTAAAAGTGGTGGATGAAATTGTTAAAGAACCACTAGGAGGAGCTCATAGCGATAGAGAAACTACATTCAAAACAGTACGAGATACAATTTTATCATCTTTTGAAGAATTAAAAAACTTATCACCAGAAGTATTAGTCGAAAATCGCATGGAAAAATATGCAAATATGGGAGTCTTTAAAGATTAACCCTTAAAAAATCACTTACCACATAAATCTGAAGTTGTAAGCTTCAGATTTTTTTATGCTTATTAACAATAATAAAAACTTATTAACAGTTCTTTTGTTGAAGACCGGTGAACATTCGTATCTTTATATGTAGGTGCATCTCTTTACAATTTTTTTACATTCGTAGTCATGGAAAAAGTACAGCAAACTCAGCAAATTAATTACGGTCGGGGGAACGTAATACCGCTGGAGAAAGGAAAAATACCTCCTCAAGCGGTTGATTTAGAGGAAGTTGTTTTGGGGGCGATGATGATTGATAAAAAAGGGGTTGATGAAATTATTGATATTCTTAATCCAGATGTCTTTTATCGAGAAGCACATCAATATATTTTCGAAGCTATCTTTAAACTCTTCGAAAACTCTGAACCAATTGACTTATTAACGGTCTCTACCCAACTAAAAAAAGACTCAAAGCTAGAATTGGCTGGAGGAGACTATTATTTAATACAATTAACCCAGAAAGTAGCTTCTTCTGCACATATAGAGTTTCATGCTCGTATTATTCTTCAGAAATATATTCAACGTAGTTTGATTAAAATTTCAAATGAAATTATAGAAGAATCATACGATGAAACTACAGATGTTTTTGATCTTTTGGATATGGCAGAATCCAGACTTTATGAAGTTACACAGGGAAACATAAAACGATCCACAGAGAGTGCTCAAAATCTTGTAATACAAGCAAAGAAAAAAATACAAGAGATATCAAACAAAGAGGGAATGAGCGGAGTTCCGTCTGGCTTCGATAAGTTAGATAAACTAACTTCGGGATGGCAACCAAGTGATTTAATTATTGTGGCTGCCCGTCCAGGTATGGGAAAAACGGCTTTAACCCTATCGATGGCTAGAAATATGGCTGTAGGAAGTAATATTCCTGTTGCTTTTTTCTCATTAGAGATGTCTTCAGTACAATTAATCACACGTTTGATTTCTTCAGAAACAGGACTTTCTTCAGAAAAATTACGTACTGGTAAATTAGAAAAACATGAGTGGGAACAACTTAATGTAAAAGTTAAAGATTTAGAAAAAGCCCCCTTGTTTATTGATGATACCCCTTCTTTATCTATTTTTGATCTTAGAGCTAAAGCACGTCGTCTGGCTTCACAGCATGGTATTAGAATGATAGTAATTGATTACCTTCAATTGATGACAGCAGGAGGTAGTGGTAAGAATGGGAACAGAGAACAAGAGATTTCTACAATTTCTCGTAATCTGAAAGCTTTAGCAAAAGAATTGAATATTCCTGTAATCGCCTTATCTCAGCTATCTCGAGCTGTAGAAACTCGTGGAGGAAGTAAAAGACCATTACTTAGTGACCTGCGTGAATCTGGAGCAATAGAACAGGATGCAGATATTGTAGCTTTTATTTTTAGACCTGAATATTATAAGATTGATGAATGGGATGACGAAGAAAGATCGCCTACCCAAGGACAAGGAGAATTCATTGTAGCAAAACACCGTAATGGTGGTTTAGAAAATATTAGGTTAAAATTTATTGGTCACTTAGGTAAATTTGATAACTTAGATGATTTTAGTACTCCTTTTGAGTTTCATTCTAAGATGAATGATGGTGGGAAAGAAGAACCTTTTAAAACAGGTAATCTTCCTAGTGCAGATGAGGCTTTTGGAAGTAGTATAAATGATTCTAATGATGACGATGAAGTTCCATTTTAAAATAAATGAAAATCAGACGCTTACTTTTGTAGCTAAAAGATGGATGCCGTCCTTTGTTACAACATTGTTTTTGTTTCTATTTACATTTCAATCCTATGCTTCCTATGTATTGATACCGATGGATGCAGAAAGCCAACAAAATCATCTGAAAGCCTATGGGATTACCTATTGGACCTTAAGTAAAGATCTTAAAGTAAAATGGCTGTTAAATTATAGAGGAGGATCTTTTCTTTTACCCGATACCGAAAATATAAAAAAAGAATGTACTATTCGAGGTATCTCTTATGAGGTACTTAGTGATGGAGAAACCGAAGAAATTCTAGAAGAAATTAGTAGTCCTTCTCAGAACATGGAAGCTGTAGTCTTGGAAAAAGCTCCTAAGATAGCTGTGTATTCTCCAAAAGGGAATCAACCATGGGATGATGCAGTAACAATGGTATTAACTTTTGCTGAAATCCCTTATGAAACAATATATGATAAAGAAGTTCTTGAGGATAATTTAATTTTATATGATTGGTTACATCTGCATCATGAAGATTTCACAGGTCAGTATGGTAAATTTTATGGCTCATATAGAGCAACTCCATGGTATATTAGAGAAAAAGCTGCGGCAGAAAAATTGGCTTTAGCATTGGGTTATCCAAAAGTCTCGCAAGAAAAACTGGCAGTAGCTCTAAAAATAAGAGATTATGTTGTTGGTGGTGGATTTATGTTTGCAATGTGCAGTGCTACTGATAGTTTTGAAATTGCCTTGGCAGCAGAAGGAGTTGATATTTGTGAACCTATGTTTGATGGAGATCCTAGCGAAGCTGGATATCAGTCCAAAGTTGACTATAATAAAACATTTGCATTTAAAAATTTCACCTTAGAACGAAGCCCAAACGTTTATGAGTTTTCTTCTATAGATATGACCAGAAAACGTCGTATCTCTAAGACTACAGATTATTTTACTCTCATGGATTTTTCTGCAAAATGGGATCCTATCCCTACAATGTTATGTCAAAACCATACAGCTCTAGTTAAGGGGTTTATGGGGCAAACGACAGCTTATAATCCAAATGAGATCAAATCCAATGTTCTAGTATTGGGTGAAAATAAGACAAATTCTGAAGCTCGCTATATACACGGAATCAAAGGAAAAGGTTTTTTTACATTTTATGGCGGACATGATCCCGAGGATTATACACATAGAGTAGGAGATCCAAAAACAGAACTGGAGTTACACCCTAATTCACCTGGATATCGATTGATTTTGAATAATGTACTCTTCCCTGCTGCAAAAAAGAAAAAGCAGAAAACTTAAGCCTGACACTGGTATATCGCATATTTATATATTATAATTTCACTGTTTATTGGGATAAATATATTTCCTGCATTTTATAGCTTTGTTTCGATTCATGAAAATGATAAAAAGTTATTATAAAATAATATGTACGAAGCAGGAGAGGTTGTAAAGAAATGAAAAACTGAAGATGTTAGTGTAAGGTTGAGTTATTAATACGACTACACTTGCTAAAATTAACTTATATCATAACAGTTTAATCATGAAAAAACTAATCCCGCTATTGCTTTTAATTGTTGCTTTTGTATCCTGCAAGCAGGAAGTGAAATCAGAACAAGAAACAGTAGTTTCAGAACCTAAAAAAGAAGATGTAATACCAGATCGTTCAGGGGATTTTCCTAAGGATATTGCAGATGTTTTTAAAGCCCACGGTGGTATTCAAGCTTTTGATCAAATGAATACTCTGGTTTTTGAAATTGTAAAGCCAGAAGGAAATGAAAAACATACTACCGATCTTAAAACACGTCATGCACGTATTGAAACTAATAAATTTGCTTTAGGATTTGATGGAAATGAAGCTTGGTTAGAGCAGGAAGATTCTACATCCTTCAAAGGAAACCCTCGTTTTTATCACAACCTGATGTTTTATTTTTATGCAATGCCTTTTGTATTAGGAGATAATGGTATTTCTTATGAAAAAGTTGATGATCTTAAAGTAGAAGATGTTTCTTATCCTGGTTATAAAATATCATATGGTGATAGCATTGGAGATTCACCTAAAGATAATTATTTTGTATATTATGATGAGGTATCTAAAAAGATGAAATTTTTAGGATATACCGTTACTTTTTTTAGTAAAGAAAAAAGTGAAAAAATCAATTTAATCGAATATTCTGATTGGAATGATGTAAATGGGCTATTACTGCCTAAAACTATTAAGTGGAGAATGTTTGAGAATGGTGTTGTAGGAGAGGTAAGGAGTGAAGGAAGTTTTGCAAATGCAAATGCTAGTAAAGAAAAAACTTCTCCTTCTCTATTTAAAAAACCTACGATAGAGAAAAGTGAAACATTATAAACAAAGAACTATATTTTTTTGAAATAAGGCTGAATTTTTGTTTTTTAAACTTTAAATTCAGCCTTACCTTTTGAAACCCTCAAAAATAGAGCTTAAAGAGTTTTCATTTAGTACTATATTTCTCTCTATATCGTTTCCAAAGCTTGGTATGATGACTTTCTAAACTAATATCGCGTCCTTGGATAAATGCCTTTTCTAATTGATTTGTACGCATATCTAATGCATCCCCTTTGCTAATAAATAAGGTAGCGTCTTTACCTACTTCTAAGGTTCCTGTAATCTTATCAATACCAAGAATTTTTGCGCTATTACCGGTAATGAGTTGTAAGGCTTTTTCTTTGTCTAATCCATGTGCTGCAACAGTTCCAGCTTGAAAAGGTAAATTTCGAGCATTAGCGCGCTCCATCTGACCACTATTTTGTATTGCAACTAATACACCAGCATCCATAAGCAGTTTTGCATTTTTATACGGTTGGTCATAATCATCATCTTCCATTGCTGGAACACTATGAGCTCTAGTGCTAAGCACAGAAATATTATTTTGTTTTAATTGTGAAGCGACTTTATATCCTTCGTATGCTCCTACTAAAACTAGTTTTTTGATTTTGTTATTCTTTGCAAAGGAAATGACATCTAGAATACCTTTTTCTGTTTCTACATGCATGAATAACGTTTTTGTACCATCAAAAAGACCTTTCATTGCGTGATGCGGAAGGTTTATTGTTTCCTTATTGGATTGTATTGAGGCTTTAGCTTGTTGAACAAAATCTACTAACTGAGTTACTTGTTTTTTGTATTTTTTATTTTCCTTAAAACCAGGGTCTTCACCAAGCCACCAGCGTCCTTGAGTAAAAGTATTTGGCCAATTTATATGAATCCCATCATCAATTTTGATAGCAGCATCTTCCCAATTCCATGCATCTAGTTGTACGATTGATGATGTTCCTGAAATTCTACCTCCCCTTGGAGTTACCTGAGCTATTAAAACACCATTTGGCCTCATGCTTTCTACAATTTTACTTTCAGCATTATAAGCAATGATACTGCGAATATGGGGGTTGTAATTTCCAATTTCACTATCATCATCTGTTGCACGAACAGCACTTATTTCTACTAGTCCCAAAGTAGAGTTTGGAGCAATAAAACCGGGATAAACATGTTTTCCAGAAGCATCAATCACAGTTCCTTTTGAAGCAGAACTCCCTGCAGAACCAACTGCTATAATCTTTCCGTTTTCAAAAATGATCATACTGTTTTGAATCACTTCTCCATTACCGATATGAGCTGTAGCTCCAGTAATAGTAATAGCAGTGTTTTGATTTTTTGCTGGTGTTTGCTGAGCATCTACCTTTCCGTATGAAATGAGACAGAGTGCTATTATGGCAATTATGTTTTTCATGTTTTTATGATTATAGACTTCGACAAGCCTAGTCTGATAAATATTTTATTTAATTGATGGTTTCTAAGGTTTCACATTCAAAATTTTGTTTTTCCTTTTTCTTCGCAGGTTGAGTTTTAAGCCCACTGTTTTTTGCTTTTAACATCATTGTAGAAAGCTTGTTTTTTTCTTTTGCAATAGATTGTCTCATTATTTTATCTTTTTCAAGATCAAAATAAATTGCCCCTTCAATTATAGTTTTTTCGGCTTTTGCATATATAGAAAGAGGGTGATCAGTCCATAATACCAAATCAGCATCTTTACCTACTTTAATACTACCAACTCTATCATCGATATGTAATAGCTTTGCAGGGTTTAGAGTGACAAATTTTAAGGCGTCTTCTTCGCTGACTCCACCATATTTTACAGATTTTGCAGCTTCTTGATTAAGGCGGCGGGACATCTCTCCATCATCACTATTAATAGCCGTTACGACACCTTGTTTGTGCATGATAGCAGCATTATATGGTATTGCATCATTAACTTCATATTTGTATGCCCACCAATCAGAAAAAGTGGATCCACCCACACCATGAGCTGCCATTTTATCTGCAACTTTATATCCTTCAAGAATATGAGTGAATGTATTAATTTTAAAGTCGAATTTTTCTGCAACTTTCATTAACATGTTGATCTCACTTTGTACATACGAATGACAACTAATAAAACGTTTGCTATTCAGGATTTCTACTATAGTTTCCATTTCTGTATCCTTACGATAAGGAGCTCCACTTTTCTTCAGTTTTTCATATTCTTTTGCTCTAGAAAAGTAATCTACATATAATTGTTCAACTCCCATTCTTGATTGAGGAAAACGGCTAAAACTTTGCCAGTTACTTTGTTTAACATTTTCACCTAAAGCAAATTTGATAAACTTAGGAGCATTAGGATAAATTAGATGATTTGCATCTTCACCCCATTTTAACTTTATAATGGCAGAACGTCCACCAATAGGGTTTGCAGAACCATGAAGTATCTGAATAGAGGTTACACCCCCTGCAAGGTTTCTATAAATATTGATATCATCAGGATCTACTACATCTTCTATAGTAACTTCTGCAGACGAGTTATGTCCCGCTTCATTAATTGCTGCAGCAGCAATATGAGAATGCTCATCAACAATACCTGCGGTGAGATGCTTTCCTGTAGCATCAATTACTTTAGCATTACCTGAATTTATATTTTTACCTATCGCAGAGATTTTACCATTTTTGATGAGCACATCTGTAGTTTGCAAGATTCCGTCTGTCTCATTAGTCCATACCGTAGCGTTTTTAAACAGTATAGTTTCAGATTTTGGTAATTGAGAATTACCATAGGCTATATTGGGGTATACTATAGGTAAAACTTCGGGTGTATCTTTTTTCTTATCTGTTGTTTTATCTTCTTTTGTATCTGAAGTATCTTCTGTCTTCTTTTTAACCAAAAAAGAAGTTTGTGCTCCATTAGGAAGTATAGTTTTTCCACTCCATAAATTTGAGTTGTCCCCGATTTTTGAAATGATTCTGGTGTATTGTGTTTTTGTGGTGTCTGGATCGGTAAAGGTTATGGTCACCCAATCATTTTTATAATTAATTTTAGCACCTAATTTAGTTTCTCCAAGCTTTATTTCAGCTTTAGGGGCGGAAGTTTTTCCAGAAATCGATAAATCATACGTTTTTCCAGAAACTGATAATTCATATTTTCCGTTAATATCAGTAATATTCATATCATTAATAATATTTTTATGTCCCTGTATCCAGTTTTCATATATAATATTATCCTTTGAAAACAATTCATCTTTTGAAATTAAAAAGTTGGCATACGCTCCTTTTTTAATACTTCCCAAAAGATTACTTTTTCCTAAGATTTCAGCGGGAATGGTAGTTAAAGCGGCAATAGCAGTTTTTTTATCTAAGCCATGCTCAATTGCCTTTGCTATTCTGGTTTTTAGATCTGCTATTTTCTTTAACTTATGTGTTGTCAAAGAAAATGTAATTCCGTTTTTAGATAAAACATATGGATTAGTTGGAGCTTGATTCCAATGACGCATATCACCCAAACTAACCAAATTAGCCATAAAAGGGTCAGATACATCATATGCTTCTGGAAAATCAAGTGGAATAATATATTTTGCATTAGTAGCTTTTACTTTATCTATACGAGCATATTCATCACCACCTCCCACTAATGTGTATTGTATATTAAACTGATCACCAACTTTATCTGCTCTAAAACCATTAATTCTACTTCCGACATCAAAAATTTGCGGAAGGTTTTTATTTCTGTTTAAAGCTTCTAACGATAAATCTTTATTATTTGCATTATCACCTGCATACCAATTAGCATCATGATACATTTGACGAAGTAAAGCCATGCTACCCATTAAAGAAGTGGGGTACATTTGTTTGCTTTTATTGCTTTTAGAGAATGATAAAAATTGAGCTGATCGATCACTTAATAAACGTTCTCCTTCTGTTCCTTGATTATTTAAGGCGACTAATAATCCAGTTCCTCTTACTATACCATCTGGCATATGTGTATTTACAACACCAAATCCTTCTTTTATAAATTCGGTAGCTTTTTTTGTGTCATATTTAAAAAGAGTTAGAGCATTAGTTTCTGGACGTATATGATCATTCCAATAATATCCTTCCCTAGAAGCTTCATATTGTGGGTTTCCTCTAAAAGGGCTACCTCCTTTACGCTTTGGTTTTTCTATACCAAAGTTGGTAAAAGGATCAATAAAAGATGCATAAATATGTTTTCCTTTTAGGTCAATAACAACACTGTTAGTAGGAATGGATAGAGAATTGCCTACCTGGACAATCTTTCCTTTTTGGATTACCAGAGTTGCATTCTTGATTTCTGTATCTGGTGTAGTGTGAATAGTCGCATTTTTGAATACGGTGTAATTAGAATCTGTGGTATTAACTCCGTCATTTTTAGGGAAATAATCTTGAGAATGAGAATTTAATATTCCACATGCAATTGCAAGTGATAATAGAAGTTTTTTCATATGAGTTGTGTAAAGTATATTGAATCGGTTTTAAAGATAATAGTTGAATCAAAAGAAGTTTGTTAATTAAGGTTTATTTAACATGTGTTGTGTGTTGTTAATTAATAGAATTTTGAGATATTGAATTAAACATAATTAAACAAAATTTAGGAAAAAAATGAAAGGCTGTTTACTCTTCTTTTTATTGACCATTTCAATGGTTGGACAACAAACTATAGATTTTGGAGCTGATCCAGAAGGAAATTCAACTATATCACCATATAGTACTACAATGATTGTTAGAAATGCTCCAGCTGATAAGACAATTCTGGGTAATCAATACTATGAGGAATATAATAGCCTTGCCACAGTATATATAGATAAGAAAAAAGCTCATAAGTGTTTAGTACGATATAATGCATTTAATGATGAGATAGAAGTGACAGAAAATGACAAGGCGTTCAATATGCTAAAAATAGATAATATTGAAGTTGTTCTGGATAGATATAGTTATAAGTTATTTGATTATGAAGGAAAGAAGCAATTTTTTATTGTCTTTAATAAAGGGCGATATTCTTTTGGGATAAAAGCAAAAAAGAAAATAAAGGAAGGGAAACAGGCTTCTACTAGTTATGAAACAAGTAGACCATCTAGATATATTGAAGTTAATAAGTATTTTATAATTGACACAGAGAAATCAGAAATAAGGAATATAAAACTGAATAAAAAAGAAGTTATTAAAGTACTTGATAAAAAAGATGAAATTCAAAAGGTAGCGTCTTCAAAAAAATTAAGCTTCAAGAAAGAAAAAGACCTAATCAAAATTATGAATCTTTATAATTCTCTATAAAATTAATTGTATCAATTGTTTACTTTTCGAAAAATGCTTGAAAATATGGTTACCCATTTTTATCGTAGTTAAAATTAGAGATTGACTTACCAGTTTAATTTTATCCAAATTAAGTGATAAATATTTTTATGTCATTTTGTTAATGAATGTTCTTAATAATAGTTGAAATATTATGTATAAAAATTGTTTATTTGGTGTAGGAAATTTAAAACTTAAAATGGAATGAAAAACTTGTTTTTATTGCTTTTGTTGTCTAAGGCTTATATGGTTCTTGGGCAAGTTAAATCTGATTCGATTTCTAAAGCTGGAGAAACATCAAACCTAAGTGCCTATGGGACCCGAGTGGTCGTTAGGAAACCCTCCAAATATTCTGTTCAGGGACATCAATACTATGAAAATGAAAACAAACTTGCTTCAGTATATGTGAATGGAAAAAAATCGCGCAGAACCTTTGTAAGATATAATGCATTAAATGACGAAATAGAGGTCACCGAAATATTTAATATTTTAAAAAAAGAAAACATTAATGTTGTTTTGGATGAGGGATATATCTATAAAGTGTTAGATTTTGAAGGAACAAAACAATTCTTTGTTTTTTTGAAAGAAGGGAAAAATTCTTTGGTTATGAAAGTGGAAAAGAAGATAAAAGAAGGTAAAGATGCGATTGGTGGTTATGAACAAACAACAAATGATAAGTATGTCGAAAAGCGTAGTTATTTCATATTGAAGACAGGAGGAGATTTGTTTAAGATCAAATTAAAACAAAAAGATATACTTAAAGTTTTGGGAGACAAAAAAACTGAAATAGAAAAATATGCATCTTCAAAAAAATTAAACTTTAAAAAAGAAGAAGATTTGATTAAAATAGTTGGCTACTATAATACTTTATAGATCTATAATTTGGTCTTGTAATAATTGACTAATAATGCTACTACATAACTATAAGTTTCTATACCATCGGGTTGGTTATTTGCTTTTAAGTAACTATCGTAGGTGCTTTTAAAAATAGGCTCAAGAGGATTTTCATAAGATTCCCAAAATTGATTTACTTCCAGATAATTTTTTCGAATCCCTGGACGTAATTTTTCGATAAGACAAATGGCTTTTTCTTCGTTACGAAGATACAGATCATTTAAGCAAAACTTAAGCGCAAATGTGATTCCGCTATAATTAAAATAGGAATCATCATAATTTATTGTGGTCAAAGCGGCTATAAAGTTAGCTTCATTTTCTTTTGCAAATCCTAATTGATGAGCCTGCTCATGACAACTTGTAGTTGGCGCTTTATAGTTTAGAATTAACCCATTTATCTGTGCCTCATTGGTGATAGGATTTAAATATCCGCTAAAACCCATATAGGTAAGAGGAAGGCTTAAAAGAGATGTTTTAATACTTTTGGGATGATAATTTAACGAGGGGAATATAGAATTAAGTTGATCGTATGCAGGAACTGTTTTTTGAAAAATTTCTTTTTTAGAATATGGAATTCGTATCGGTAAAGAGTCGTTGGATTCTAATTTTAAATGTAAAGAATTAGCTTGAGAAATCAGGTTCTCTGAAACCTTAATAAGTTCTATTTCTGTATATTGATCATCAATTTTTAGTATTTCATGCAATGGAAGTCTATAGTAATTCATACCCCATAGAATGTGAAAACTAGCATAAACAATAGATAAAGTAGCTCCAATCTCTAACAGCACTTCTTTCCAGAGTATTTTTTTTCTAAATACTTTCTTGAATAAAAATCGAATCAACGATATGATTAAAACACAATATAATACGTCTCCAAAAGAAAACGGAATCCATCCAAATACATAACGTAGAATTTTAGAAGTATAAATAAAAACTCCGTTACTGTAAAACCGATCGATAAAATCAGGAAAAAAAGAAAGAACTTTAATCAGAATGATTTGAACTGGCAATAATATTGTAAGATATAGCTTTGTTTTGTATTGCATTGGGTAAATATATTTACAATTATGAATTTAGTGTAATGAATTAAGAATTTTTTAGTATCCATTAATTTATCCTTTGAAAATTTGATACTTAATTAAAAATTAAGAATTTCGCAATTCTAAATACAACACACATATGAATTCAGAAATAAGAGCCTTAGAACCCAAAACTCTTTGGAATAAATTTGCAGATCTTAATGAAGTGCCAAGACCTTCAAAAAAAGAAGAACGAGTTATAGAGTTTATAAAAGATTTTGGAACATCTTTAGGATTGATAACAGAGGTTGATCATGTGGGTAATGTCCTTATAAAAAAACCAGCCACCCAAGGATTTGAAAATCGTAAAACAGTCGTGATGCAGTCACATTTGGATATGGTACATCAAAAGAATGCAGATACTGATTTCGATTTTGATACTCAAGGAATAGAAATGTATGTTGATGGAGATTGGGTACGTGCTAATGGAACCACACTTGGTGCTGATAATGGATTAGGTGTAGCGACAATTATGGCAATTCTTGAATCAACAGATATTGCCCACCCTACTCTTGAAGCACTGTTTACTATTGATGAAGAAACAGGTATGACAGGAGCTATGGGGTTAGAAGGAGGCTGGTTACAAGCGGATATACTTTTAAACCTGGATACAGAAGAAGATGATGAAATCGGAGTAGGTTGTGCGGGAGGAATAGATGTAACGGCTAAAAGAACCTATAAAGAAGAGCTTATAGGTCAAGGTAAAAAGGCATATACTATTTCAGTTACAGGGCTTAATGGAGGTCATTCAGGAATGGATATTCATAAAGGGTTGGGAAATGCCAATAGGATAATGAATAGACTGTTGTTTGATGGTTTTGAAAATTTTGGTTTACAAGTTAGTGAAATCAAAGGAGGAAGTTTACGCAATGCTATACCAAGAGAGAGCTTTGCAAGTATAGTGGTCGATACCGTACAAGCCGAAGCTTTTATGTTTGAAATCAATGAATTAATAAAAACAATTCAAAATGAACTTAGTATTGTTGATCCAAATCTTATTATAGAAGTTGAAGCAGTCGATTTACCAGAAAAAGTAATGGAATTAGAAGTGCAGGAAGGGATGTTGAAAGCTTTATATGCAGCACATAATGGAGTGTATAAAATGAGTGCATCTATTCCAGATTTGGTAGAAACTTCTAATAATATAGCAAAAGTTACTGTTGGAAATGGAGAAATAGTTATTGAATGTTTAACCCGAAGTAGTGTAGAGTCTTCTAAACTGGATTTGGTGAATAAATTAAGAGCAACTTTTGAATTGATAGGGTGTGAAGTAATTACTAGTAGTGATTACCCTGGCTGGGCACCTAATATGAATTCTTCAATTTTAAAAGTATTAGATGAATTATATCAAAAATTAAACGGAGAAAAAGCACATGTAGCTGCTTGTCACGCTGGTTTAGAATGCGGTATTTTGGGACAAAATTATCCAGATATGGATATGATATCTTTTGGTCCTACAATTTTGGGAGCACATTCCCCAGACGAACGAGCAAGTATTTCTTCTGTTCAGAAATATTGGAAGTTTGTTAAAGAGATTTTAGCAAATATTCCTAAACAGTAGCAGATAATCTTTGTATTACATATAAAGAGGCTGTCTAAAAAGTCAATTCTCTTTGTCAAACTGAGCTCATCGAAGTTTTTAATGCTTTGATTTTCAAAATATCTTTGACAGACTCCGACTGACAATTTTAAGTTCCTAATACTTTTTAGACAGCCTCCTTATTATGATAGTGTTATTCTGCAGTAAATTCTTCTATAAACGCTTCATTAGTATCAGGTTCTGTAGTTTTAACACCTCTACGATCAATAACTACTTGATTGTATTGCTCTATAGCTGCATTAATATCCTTAACTAGATTATCATAAGTGCCATCATCATCTATCTCTACAATAGCATTTAGACGATTGATAAAAGCACGATATGCCACCTCTGTTTCTTTGATGAGACTTTCCATTTCTGCTTCTACTTTTTGTCCTATTTCCTGAGTACGATCCAGATATTTTGTTGCAAAAGTATCATTAGCATGTTGCAAAGCACTCAAAAAAGCCTTTATCACCTCCAGACTATCAGCAGCTTTATGTAAAGTGTCTTTATCTCTTATAGCATTTAAAAAATCTGTGGTAACACGGGTTTGCAATTGATAATTAAGGCGATAGATTCGTTTACCATAACTATCAAAAGTTGTTAATACTAATGGCTGCTTTTCTATACACTGCATCAGGATGCTTGGTAAGTCCTATCAAGGTAGTACGCAATCCAATAGTTAGTTCATCACGTTCTTTATCTATAGCGATAAGTTCTTCTGTGTTTATGAGTTATCTACTAGGCTCAAAAGCTTCGGCAGCATTACTTTTTATTTGTTGTAACTCATCGTATCTAGTTTGTAGTTTTTTGTGGATTGGACCTCTTTTTTGAGTAAGAATTAAAATATCCTCTACAAATTGAATCATCTCACCATTTCTGTATTTTGCGGTAAGGGCTGTTTTGACAGTAATCATAATATTTAGGTTTTAAGAAGTTACGAAACTAATGAAATGTTTAAAAATAAATAAGCATGTATAAAAAAATCGTAATAAAACGTTCCTGCCACTGTACAAAATGCTTCGGTAACTACCAGAATGCTCTTGTCATTGTGTGAAGTATTTCGGTAACTGTCAGAATGCTCTTGTCATTGTGCGAAGTATTTCGGGAACTGTAAGAATGTTCCTGTCACTGTGCAAAGTGCTTCGGCAATCACCAGAATGCTCTTGTCATTGTGCAAAGTGTTTCGGCAACTACCATAATGTTCTCGCCATTGTGCAGAAATTTATATATCATTTTTTCCTAGGTGATGATCTGTCTTTACCTAAAATTAATTTAGTACATTCGAAAAGAAAATGTTTATTAACCATTTAATATATACAAATGTTTATAATCATTTGTAAATGGAAGATTTATATATAGCCTTGTTAGCAACAAGCCGAGTCACTCATATGGACATAAAGACTGAATTTACTATTGAACCTTGCGAAAAGGAAAATATAAAGAAAATCGTTGACGGAATTAACGAATACAACTTGAGTCAAGTTCCTGCAATTGCTGATATATGGACTCGCTTAGAGTTTGTAGCTAAAGATGAAAACGGAATTGAAATTGGCGGAATATTGGCTGGACTTGGATATTGGAATGGTCTTGAAATTAAAATTTTATGGATAAAAGAAGAATACCGAAAAAAAGGAATTGGAACCAAAATTTTAAAACACGCCGAAAAAATAGCTATTGAAAAAGGAGCAAAAATTTCAATGCTTGACACATTTGATTTCCAAGCAGAGGAATTTTACTTGAAAAATGGATATGAAGCAATCGGAGAAATGAAAGGTTTTCCGAAAGGACGTAGACGAATATATTTTTCGAAACAATTAACAGAATAAAACAAAAGCCAGTTGCTTAAAAAAATAACTTAACGTGTAAAATACTTGATGTTATAGAAATTGAGGTTATGCAACAGCCATACTATATAGCAAATTGAGCGATTAGTATTTAATCTAAAGATCTGTGTTTATTTGCAAAATCACCAAATCTTTTGATTTGGTATTAAATGAGAAAAATTAAAACAAAATGCAAAAGATTTGGCTTGTGACTAAACCGAAAATAATTGCTTGTTTTGCCCAACTTGCCATATATTTAACGTTACCAGCACAATTTCTCAAAATATACTGGTAACAATTTAACCGACCAAGACATTAACTATTATACTAAGTAAAAAAATAAAACAGAAATGAGAAAAACAATTTTCACACTTGCATTATTTGGAATTAGTTTTGGCATCAAAGCTCAGCAAGATATTTCAGGGGAACTAACACTTACCTCTAATTTAAATACTGAATGGTCAAAATTAACCTTTAAAAGAAATGGTGAACCTAATAATGGTTTTGTACAATATTATGGAGGTACTGATTCAGGAATGATTATAGGAGTCTCTGGTGTAAATCCAATACGGTTTTACTCTAACGGACAAGAAAAAATGAGAATCTCGAAAGAGGGTGATTTACGTTTAACTTCTTTAAGTTCTGTTTGGTCAAAGATCACGTTCAAACAAGAAGGTGAACCTAATAATGGTTTTGTACAATATTATGGAGGTACTGATTCAGGAATGATTATAGGAGTCTCTGGTGTAAATCCAATACGGTTTTACTCTAATGGACAAGAAAAAATGAGAATCTCTAAAGAAGGAAATCTAGCAATAGGTACAATGGACACAAAAGGTTATAAACTTGCAATAGCTGGTAAAGTAGTTGCTGAGGAAGTAAAAGTGGCTTTACAAACCAGTTGGCCAGATTATGTTTTTAAGGATAACTATGAACTCCCAACCCTAAACGAAGTAGAAAATCATGTCAAACAAAAAGGACATTTAAAAGATATTCCAAGTGCTAAGCAGGTAGAAGAAAATGGAATTTTCCTAGGCGAAATGGAATCTAAATTACTTCAAAAAATTGAGGAATTGACTCTTTACACAATTCAACAGGAGAAAAAAATAAAAGAATTGGAGTCACTAAATGATAAGTTACTTGAATTACAATCACGACTTGAAAAGCTAGAATCTGAAAAGTAAAAAAGTTTATATCACTATATCAAAACATAACTGCCCTTTGGGTTAGTAACGTTTGTTATATTTAACGTTATGTGTCATTTGATGAAATTGAATACTTAAAACTGATGGCAAGTGGATTAATGTAAGCGAAATGAGACCTTTTCGTGATTTAGACATAATTCTTTTGAGAATGATAAGATTAATTATTTTATCCTGAAAAGCACTGAAAATGAACTAAACCTAAAAGAAAAAAAAGTAGAAAATTGCTCTGAAAACTTATCTGATTTAAACTTTTGAAATACAATTTTGAATGGAATAACGAAAAAGGTATAATTGAATTCAATAAAATTTTAGACAAACCAGAAATCCTTGAAATGCTAAAGAAAACTGGATATGCAGGTCGGAAAATACTATTAGAAAAAATAGATGACACTTTATTGATTTCTACTTTTCATAATAATCATAAAGGATTAGTGCTCCCGATTAAAGAAATTGACGAAACTAAAGCTGTTTTATATGGATTTCCGTTAGAACCTTATGAAACAATAGCAGAAAGAATTAATTAAAAACGTTTTACAACAACGGTAACCGTTGCATAACTACTATTCTTGATAAACTCAGACAGTTTTAATATATTCAAAATAAAATTAGCACTGAAAATCAATTGTTTAAAAAATAACTCAACGTATAAAATACTTGATATTATAGAAATTGAGGTTGTGCAACAGCCACAACATGTATAATTAATTGCTTATTTTGTGTGTATTTGTAAAACTATACAGGTTTTCCACTGGTTCGTTTTCTTTTACTAATTTAGTTCCTAGCCAACGCGACTAACCATACACTATGATACTCCCAATGCTTAGGACAGTTTAAAGATATTTTTAATTATTAAGAAGCGATTGATTTTTCGTAAAATAT
>CANMLS010000018.1 GCA_947498785.1 uncultured Aquimarina sp.
CTAGAAAGGTGTACTATGCATGAACCCGTAACTGTTAAACAACTAAAAATAATTGCGAACTAAATGGGTAACCCTATTATTTTTTTTGTCAAGATCGACATGAATTATTTGTTCGGCGTCAGCTACAACTGCTAAGTTTGGATTGTGTGTAACAATAATTAGCTGTCGTTTTTTCTTGGCTTGTCTTATGAACGGCACCAATACTTCAAAAACACTTTGGTTATCAAGATTATCTTCAGGTTGATCTATAATTAGTGGTTTATCATCATTATCCAGCAATAAATAAAATACAATCAATGCTGCGCCACGTTCACCTGGCGATAGTTGCTCAATGCTTTTTCCTAAAAATTTAAGTTCATACTTCTCATCCAAATATTTTAAACCATACATATAGTTGTACAGATCCTTTAGTTCTTTAGACTCTTTGATCTGAGAGAATAGGTTTTGCTTAGAGTCGTTAGCATATTCGAGCTTGTTTGTGATACTTTGCAAAAATTTAATTATACTTTCTTCACTATTAGGATCTGTGACTTCCACGAATTCCTTAACAGCCGCTTCAGCTTCCTCTTGACCTCTAAAAGATCCTGCTCTTCCTTTATCTATATATTCTAAGAAGTTGGCAACAAAATTTCTAATCTGCATTGACGCTTCAAGCGAAATCTCATACTCCTTGATTTCAATCATATTTTCAGATAGCTTTTTGTCAATATTTGATTTGAAGTGAGAATAGATATCAACTATAGATTTCTTTTTATCGTAAATATCTTTGGTAATTTCCTCACGTGCACTTTTCTTTTGCTCAATTTTACTATCTAGTTCCTCTGTGATAAACTTTAATTGGTTTTTGAAATAATAGAGAGTTCCTGGTGAAGGTAGTTTTTCGTTACCTTTTTTGTCAGCCAATGTTTTTTTCCATTGTAAAAGCTGGTTTTTGAATGATTCAATAGCTTTTTCCTTTGCGTCTAGGGTTTTTGAAAGTGTTTCAATTTCAGCTTTCCGGGTACTTATTTTGTAGTTTAGTAA
Organism: uncultured Aquimarina sp.; assembly: GCA_947498785.1. GTDB lineage: Bacteria > Bacteroidota > Bacteroidia > Flavobacteriales > Flavobacteriaceae > Aquimarina. The sequence continues at coordinate 1,024 of CANMLS010000018.1, forward strand.
TTCATCTTTATTGGAAATTAATTTTTGATGTTCTCCTGTGCTGTATTCCTTTCGCCCTAATTGAAGTTCGACTATAAGTTTTTCTTTCTTTTTATTAGAAATAACTTTATCAATTGGCACTAAATTTATGATTGGTGTGGGATAAACATCTTCAATGGAAATATTGAAAGGTTCAAGCTCCTGACCTTCTTCTTCTCTAACAGCCTTTATTCGCTCTTGTTCGCTTTCAAACCTATGGAGTATTTGGTTGAGCGTTGTTAACTCACTATTCAAGATAGTAAGTTTATCAATCAAATTTTCCTTTTCCTGAATAAGCTTTGTCAATTCCTGAGTTGTTTGTTGTAGTTTTTTGAAATTTTCTCCCTTATTTTCATCTTCTGAGTCACCGTTCTCTTCATTAGGATAAGGGTCAATAGGTTTGTTCTTAAGATGACTATCTATTTCAGCTTGTATAGTCTCTATTTTACTCTCAATGTTCTTTTTATGTTCATCTGTGCCTTTTCTTTGTAGATTAATTAAATCATCATTAATATCAAAAAGTCTCTGCCGCAGGTCATCAATTGAATCTTCTGCATTTTGCTTCTTAAGATCAATAAACTCTTCAAAAGTAGCTTTATCTAGTCGTTCCGTTTCGTCAAGGTGTGTAAATACTACCTGATTAATTTCTTTTTTAAAATTCTCATTGTTTTCAATCTCATTACATAAATCCTCGAAATAACTCTGTGGTAAATATTTAACTTTTTCTTCAAGATCGTAATCAATAGTATTGTGCAGATTTGCTTCATTTATAAAACCACTTTCCCAAACTAATTTTGCCTTAAAATTTTTAGCTAAACCACTCTTACGAAACTTTTTCGAACTCAAAAAAGAAAAGTATTCAAAGTTGTGAGAGTTCCCCAAAAGGCCAATTATATCTGTAATTGCACTTTTACCTTTACCCTTATTACCAATGATAGCTGTTAACTCTTTACTAGGATAAACTATTTGTTCTTTGAACCAGACCCCTTTCGACTCATTGTAACCCTCAATTTGGTCAATTGTTATTTTCTTTATGTAACGTGTCTTATTGTTACGTACACGAATATGTATTTCAGGCTCAGCTCCAATATAAATTCTGCCTTTAGGTTCATATAATAAATACATTAACCCTTTAAACGTAGGATTGATTTTTACCCAAGTAAAACAATTTCCAATTCGATCTTTATTATTTGTTTTTGTGCTGTATGTGTGAGCATCACTACAATCTAAGAGCAAATCATTTACATTTTGACTTTTAAGAGAAGCTTTGGATTTATTAAAAGCTTCGGTATCTGCTGAAGAAATAAAAACGAAATCAGCTGTATTAATTACGCTTTTTTTTTCGGCAGGTGATCCAGTCCATCGCATAGCATCCCATTCAGTTTTTCCAACGGCGGTTAGATATTTACCTTTGATATGGATATTTTTTAGCTTTTCCATAAGTTGAGAATATGGTATATTAAGCGATTGAAAACCAATCTTAAGTGAAGACCCTGTTAATGCTCCTTGAGATGATTCTTTGAGTTTATTCCCTAAATCAATTAAGCTATCTCTAGTTATTAAACCACCCCAATCACTCTCTGTAGATTGATAGTCTGCAAAGATTTTATATTCAGAACTTAGTGAGTTTAAAAATTGATTTTGAATTATATCAGGACTTAATTCATTAGAAAATATGATATGGAAATTAACTCTTTTAAAGGGGTTGTCTGAATTAATACTACCAAATTTGTCAATTCTAAGTTCGATTACAGGAAGTATTAAATCAATATTCTGTAGACGCCCTATTTTTTTAAACTCTAGTATTTTACGATAGCCATCAATAAATATATAATCATTGATACCAATAATTTTGAATTCTTTTGGTAGTGCTTCAAGATCATCAATAAACTCTTCCCAAACTTGATCTGATTGACCATCTCCATAGCTTTGTTCGATAGAATATGGTGTGTGAACGTGTAAGTCACATTTGATCCATTCTGAACCTGTATTGTAATTTTCTTCTGACTCCATACTTTTTAAATAACTAGTTTCAATAAACAGCAAAAGCCAATGAATATACATTAGCTTTTCGAAATAAATATAATTAAAATCTGGGTTAACTTTTTACGGATTCTCACATATTGATAACATTTTCCTTATATCATTAAAATGTATTATTTAATTTACATATTTAATCTACCCCAAACCACAGGATGCTCACTAGCAGCATTATTTTTATTAGTAACCGTTTTATAGGTAGACCATCGAGGTCTTTTTTCTGGCCATATTGCTTTACGATTAAGACCGCTATCAATCATAGTTTCAAAAAGAGGTGGGGATACTAGCATATAATCTTTTTGCTTAATATTCACTCCCAATCTGTAAGCTCCCATTCGAAAGTAAGTGGCATCATCACCTTCATCACAATCAACCTCAAAAGAAAGGTGTTTAGTGATATCTTTTAGACTGGTTTCCTGAAGGAGAGGTGCTAGAGAATTACAATAGGAAACAGCATTGAGAGTCCCTACAATAATAACCTTCTTTTTCCCGCTAGCAATTAAGTTTTTGTAAATTTCTGAAATGTCTTCTGCTTGTTTTCTTCTTATCGCATCAGTATGTTCTTTGTTTTTGTCTTGTTCCTGTAAATGTGCTGCAAGTACCCAAATCGTGTTTTGTAAAGGTGTTGTTATTGTATACTCAATACATTCTGTTTTAGAATGAATAGTATGAGATGTAACAGATTGAATTGTATATCCTTTGCGAAGCAAAATACCCATCTCACAACCTCGCATATCAGTACCTTGTATCACAAAAGAAGTTGCATAAGGGTCACAGTCAAACTTAGGTAGTACTTGCCGATTAAATTCTTCTAAAGAAGCTCTATCCTCAATCTCTTGTAATATTAAAACATCTGGATTGAGGTCTGCGATGACCTTGGCTTTGCTTTCTGTAGCTATTGGATGTATCGGTACGGTTTGTAATTCGATCCAACCGTTCCAGTTCGTTAGATTGCTAGCTTTATTGATGGTGGAATGGTGTACTCCTTTCATATATAAAAAACCTGCTTTTCTGCGTAAAACTGCATAGGGGAGAGGGGTTGTTTTTTCAAAACCGATGAGAAAAGATAATTCGCGAATACGATCCTGTTCCTGAGAAGAGTTAGAAGTTTTTCTCATCAGGGCGTCTAATTCTTGAATCCAGTCGATCATACATTTTGTCAGTGGTTTTTTAATCAAACTTTTATCACGATGAAAAAGGTTTTGGATGTTGAAGGTTGCTATTTTCATAATTATATACGTTTATCATTTGCATTTTTATCGAATGCGATTAGGTTGAACAATTGTCTCATTCTGCTACGTACCCTGTTTCCATATAGATCTTCCAGTTCTTGTGCATTAAGATTCGTAGTGGCGTGGGTTTTTATATGATGTTTTATAAAGAGTTCGTGACGGGATAGTAATATTTCACCCATCACATTGCAGTCCTTTCCGTAATGCCTGCCAATGGGTTCGACTCCCAAGTCATCAAAGCAGAAGAACTGACTATTTCCATACTCTTCAATAATTTTATATCCCAAATGATTAAACGCAAAGACAATATTTCGGGTTGGAAAAACCATATAAGGTCGTTGAAGAGGAACCAAAAACTTAAGAAGTTTCATCAGGCTGGTTTTACCACAACCTACTGGACCGGATAGTAAAAGTCCTTTGTTTGGATCAATACCATTGAGATCACAGTTTTTTTGGTCTTTGATGAAATAATTGCAAAGTTTTAAGATGATAGGGTGATCTTCCTCATAAATTTTAAAATGCTTTCCAAATAGTAGTTTTCCTTTTGCATCCAAATACACAAGGATTTTCGGAAAATCGTAGATCACATTTTTACCATCAAATTTCCCTATCGAAAATTCTACTCCACCTTCCACTATTTTAGAGGGGTTGATCATAATCTTTTATTTTACTTGTTCTTAGGTTGTCCTTAATTTGAGAAACTGCGGTATCGGTTTCCAGTTTCTTTGCTTTTAGCATCCAATTGTTTGCGGTAGCCTGCCAATCCACGATTTTCGATTTTCCTCCCAATTTCCAACCGATTGCCTGGTAATGGTTATAGAATTTTAATCCTTCAACAGCAGGCCATCCCATCGTTTTAAAAAAATCAATGACTTCAATTTCAGTTTTGGGTAGCCTAGGTTTATTTCTCTTTAGAATAGTTTTAGTATTGTTTGTATTAGATACTAAGGCTTGTTCATCACCGGTTTTGTCCTTATTCACATCTTGTTTATGAGTTGTATCAAAAATGAGCATCTTGATCTGGCTACCCTTATATGGATTGTGAGATGGCATATAATGAATGTATTTTCTACTATCTAGAAGCTTTAGGCATCTATGGTATGTCGCTTTTGATCCCACTTTTGCCAGTCGCATAATTTCCTCACGGTTTATAAAGAATGTTTCTGGAAATCGATTGATATTCCAAAATTGAAACAACGCCATATATAAGCTGATGTGAGTTGGATTGAGATGGCCATCTTTCGCAAATTGTTGAAATACTCCGTTAAGGTGTTTTATGTAATTCATAGATTTTATTCATAATTATGGTGAATTTGGTTTTCAGACATTACCTTTTGTATTTCTTCTGCTGCAAAATAAATAATACCACCTATCTTGGTGTATGGTAACGTGCCATTGACCCGCAGGTTTAATAAAGTGCCAGGACTTATTTTTAGCAATTCCATTACCTCTGCTGATTTAAGGTATTTCTTTAAACTACTGTTCGTATGATGGGTTAGCAATTCTTTAATATCATCGAGTAATTCTAGCTTGAATTCACGAAGATCGTCTGTAGTAATAATACTTGTTGGCATAATAAAACGATTTTAAAGATAGGAGCCAACAACTTGCTGTCAACTAAACTGAAGACCCCTATCAGGATTTGATTTTCGTTTTACAAAATTGTAAGTGTTTGTTGGAATTTGTTCACAAGGTGTACCCAAGTTGGGGAAAATTTATTTTTGTGAATAGTAGGTGATAATCATCTCTAAATTAGACTAAAAAGAATCAGAATTAATTTATAATAATAGTACGAATGGCAGAAAGTATGAATTCCCAAGATGAACCCAAGTTGGGAATTATTCATCATTTTCATCCATCTTTTTAATCAGATTTTCTTTTAGAGTATCCAAAAGTTTCGTGCGGTTTACTTTTCTGGATCGGATCTCAGAAAATGTATGGTAATAATCTCCAAGGTCTATGTTGAATGCCTGCTCAAATGTTTTCGCAACATCTTTGATTCCATATTTTTGCTTAATCAGATTGCTACTGTGCAAGGCATAGATTAATTCTACGGCTGCCGCTTTACTAGATACCCATTCGAGACTGTGTTTATTATAGGAATCAGTGAGAGAGTTGATATGACTATTTTCAACTTGTTTTTTTCTCTCTTTTAAGTAATCCATATAGAGATAAAACCCTTCGATTTTTGCCCATAACACATCACAATACGTGTTAAATTCAGGATCATTCAAATAAAAATGGGAATTTTCAAAATATAACGTTTGTTGATGCTCACGAGTAAAATAGTATTCATCAAAATGTGTACAATCTTGGTTTTTATACAAAACGATTTCTGTGTTTTTTTTAAAGAACTCGTTTGTTTTTCGTAACTGCTGATTTAGAAACTTATCTTGATAGTTCTTACCGATCTTTGGTATTTGGATCTCGCATGAACGAACTTCAATAAAATAAATCAACTGCCTCATTGGTTTTACCTTAATATTCTTAAAGAAGTTAATTTCTTGATGAGAAGCTTCAAAATTGTGAGATTGTAAATATGTTTTAAGGGTATTCAGAGTTTTTTGGCAAAGAGATATGCCTAAATTCGCTTGCTTCAAATACGTGTTATTTGAAGTTTTGCGTATTTCATTTAGTTCCGCCGCAAAGGTTAACATAATAGCTTCGTAAAACATATTCAGTTTTTATGATATTTAATATGAAATATGTTAGCTAGTTAGTGTAGTAAATAGTTGAGTTAATAACGTATATAAAATATGGGATTACAATAAATTTAGTGAAATTTTCGGCTGTTTAATATCAATTTATGGCTATTTTCTGGAAAAACGATACAGATTTTCCAGAAAAACGGTTTATAATTTTGCATTGAGAAAAATAGTTGCGTAATTGAATACTATTAGATGTTAGCCTTGTTAAGTGTCATCTTTATCCTACCCCTTGTATTTTTAATTAACATTTGATTTATTCATAAATGAGAGAAGCTATTCTTAAAGATAAGCATAGGGTTGTTGATATTATATCACAGGCTTTTGATCAAAACAATTCTGTGAATTATGTTGTAAAACAGGATAAGAAAAGAAAGTTACGAATAGCCCTACTAATTGAGTATTGTTTTTATCAAGGTATTCAATTCGGAAAAGTTCTTATTTCTGAAGATGAAAGAGCTGCGTGTATACTAGTTTTTCCTTGGCTTAAAAAAACTACTGTGTCTTCTATATTATGGGATGCGAAACTCATATTTAAAGTAATCGGATTAGGAAGAGTGGGCGATGTTTTGAAAAGAGAGCGCCTATTAAAAGCGAACCATCCTGGTGAACCATTTTATCACTTGTGGTATATAGGCGTTGATCCAGAATATCAGAATAGTGGCATTGGCAGCAAATTGCTTGAGGAAGTCTTACAAACTTATAATGATAAGACAGTCTATCTCGAAACTTCAGTCTTTTCTAACTTGAAATTTTATAAAAAATTTGATTTTGAAGTTGTTGAAACTATAGATTTAGGATACAATTTGTATGTATTGAAAAAGGCTAGATAGTATGTTTGGAACTGAAATGCATTTTACTACATTTGTTATTCTGATTTTCCAAACATTGGTCTTATTTGCTCAATTGCTATTTTATTTGTCCAGACCTAATGACCGCTCTCGATTAAGATTCCTTATTCTTATCATTACATATATTCTATACAATTTTTTCTCTGGTATCTATCCAGATGAACAGTTTTTGATTAAAGTGTTCTTACAGAATATTATTGCTTATTTGGTTGGGATTATAGTAGTGGTCTATTTCGTCTATTATATATACAAAGAGTTTGATACTTATCCATTTAAATATTTTGATGTCAAAACGCTATTTTTTGTTTTAATCACTTCGTTTATACTTCTATTTATAGTACCATATTATATTTCGGGTAACTTATCGCTCTCCAGAAAGATTTTTATTTCAATCCCGTTGATGATTTCTTTCGCTTTTGTATATCAAATTGGCAATGAGTTGATAAGAATTTATAAAAATTCAAGCGCCTCGAAATCTAAATATTATAAATATAGAGTAGTTTCAGGTTATTTAGGGTTGTTTACTTTATCCCTTATGCCTGTCATTGTAGCTTTTGGCGATTATCAAAGTATCGAGCAACCAGTAGTAAATTTCGGATTTATTATAATGATGACGGTTTACATTTTTGATTTTGTTCAAGAGGCAAAACAAGAAGCAATAATCTTAATGGAAGTTGAGCAAAAAGGTAAAAATCACACTAAGACTAAAGAAATAGAAATTCCAAAAGACATAGTTGCCAATATTCTTAATAATCTAAAAAAATTCGAGGATAAAGAAGAGTTTTTAAAAGGAAAAATAACAACGGTTAATTTATCTAAAAAATTCAACACAAATTCTAAATATCTTTCTAAAGTTGTACACTCGTACAAGAATAAGACTTTTACGGAATATGTAAATGAACTAAAAATCAATTACATCATTAATAGATTAAAGCAGGATAAGAAATTTAAGCATTATACACTAAGGGCTATTGCAAAAGAAGTAGGATTTAATACAACCGAAGCTTTTGCCCAAGCTTTTTATAAACAGGAAAAGATTAAGTTTTCAGATTACTTGAAAAAAGTAAGGAACCAGTAGGGATATTTTTTAAAATTTTCAGGAAACCTTTTCTTCGTTTTGTTGTGAAAGACGGTTCATTTTGTTTTTAAGAATTTGCATATCCTCACTAATTTTTTGGTCTAAAATCTTTGCATAATGTTGTGTAGTTCTAAGCGAATTGTGACCAAGCATTTTACTTACAGACTCAATCGGTACACCATTAGAAAGCGTAACGGTTGTAGCAAATGTATGTCGGGCCAAATGAAAAGTCAAATTCTTATTGATTTCACATAAATCTGCTATTTCTTTAAGGTAGGCGTTCATCTTTTGGTTACTCAAAACTGGTAGTAACGTATCTTCATTTGTCACATTAGAGGTGTTTTTGTATTTTTCGATAATCAGTGCAGCGGTAGGTAAAATAGGTATACTACTTCGCGTGTTCGTCTTAGTTCGATTAATTTTAATCCAGATTTCTCCATCAAGACCTAGAACTAAGTCATTTGCAGACAATTTCTTCACATCGGCGTAAGCCAATCCGGTAAAACAGCAAAATAAGAAAATATCTTTTACTTGATCTAATCGCTTAGTGTGCAAATCCTTTTCGGTCATTCTTTGAATTTCCTCTTTAGTCAAAAACTCGCGTTCGACAATTCTCAGTTTTGCTTTCCAATGTAAAAAAGGATCTTTACTAATCCACTCATTTGCATGAGCAATTCTAATTATTTTTTTAAAATTAGTGATATATTTCATCGCTGTGTTGTGGCTACAACTTCGCTCAGTTTTTAGATAATATTCGAATCCTTTGATAAATTTAAAATCAACTTCCTTAACTGAAATATCCTTTACATTAAATTGAAATATTATGTAATCTTCGATATGTTTTTTTGCTGTTTTGTATCGTGTAACTGTACCGGGTGCAAAATCTTTTCCTATTAGTTTTTCGACTTTTTTATTATGCTCTTGAAAGATTTCAAGTAGCATTCTTCGTTTATCGCTTCTTCCAAGATATATATTTTTAACAATCTCTGCAGTAATTAAAGCATCTTCTTTAGAAAGTCTCTCTTGAATTTGATGAATCTTATGTCGAATGGAACCCATATATCTATTTAATTCACGAACGTTCGATGTAGTGCCTCTTATTTTACCTGCATCGGAATTCCATTTAGTTAAAAGGACTTTTCGTCCTATACTAAACTCACTACGTTTTCCATCTACCGTTATTCTTGAATAAATAGGAATCATACCATCTTTATCAATATTACTTCCTTTAGGGTAGAATAAGACAGAAAATGTGGGTTGCATAGGTGCTTGTTTTTTAAATACGTTTAAAGATACAAAAATAATTTTTAAAAATAATCATAACGTATTGTATAACAGGTTTTAATAAGTGATTGAGTGCTTGTTTTTGTTTGTATTTTTAAGCACCGAATAAAGCACTTTTTATTTGATATTATATGATTTCATTTGATATTAAAAGAAAATTAAAAAGCCCATAAACATAGTATTTATAGGCTTTTGAAGGAATTTGGTTAATTCCTAGTGGAGTCGGAGGGATTCGAACCCTCGTCCAAACAAGTAATACAACAGCTTTCTACACGCTTAGTTTTTGTTTAATTTTCGACGATAGGAAAGACCAAAAACCGCCAACTTATCGCTTATTCTCAATTAAGTTTCAAAATTATATCAAGATCCTATAACTTCTAGGTTTACTTTTACGATACCTCATGATCAATCGCCGTAAACCAAGGCTCTTGAGAGGTATCCTGCTTGTTCACCTTGTGAACCGAGGCACTATCCTACTAAAATTCAGATTATGCAGCTAGGGCGTAGTTATTCTCGCCGTTTAAAAAAGGTGAAATATGATATTTACGAGCTATATCCCAGCGCTCGACGTGCTTACCACTCTATTAATCTCGCTGTCAAAACCAGTCGACCCCAATAGTATTTGTTTCAATTTGATCACCAAATATAGATAATACAGAACTACTATTTATAATTTGATTAAAAAATCAAAGGTCGGCAAAGATACGCATAATTGTCATATCTTTAACCGCAATTTTAAATCACAAAAAACATACCAATTATATATGACTAAGTTCGGTATTATTAAAGAACGAAAAAATCCCCCAGATCGTCGTGTAGTTTTCTCTCCAAATGGCTTGTTATCAGTAATAAATAAATTTCCAAATGCTTCTTTTAATGTAGAGTGTTCTGATGTTAGAATTTTTGGAGATAAAGCATATAGAAAAGCGGGGTTTACAGTGTCAGAAGATCTGTCAGATTGTGATGTATTACTTGGAGTTAAAGAGGTTCCTATTTCTGCTTTGATCCCTAATAAGAAATATTTTTTCTTTTCACACACTATAAAAAAACAACCCTATAATAGGGATCTTCTTAATGCAATTCTCAAAAAAAACATAGAACTTTATGATCATGAGGTAGTTGTCGGTTATAACGGATTTAGATTAATTGGTTTTGGAAAATATGCAGGGATTGTAGGAGCATATAATGGATTTAGGGCATGGGGTCTTAAATATAATACATTCAACCTTCCAAAAGCAGAAACCCTTAGTGATCAAAAAGCATTAGAATTAGAATTATCTAATATTAAGCTTCCAAATATAAAAATTGTACTTACAGGAAATGGTAAAGTTGGTGGAGGGGCTAAAGAGATTTTGGATGCTATGAGTATCAGAGAAGTAACAGTAGAGGAATATTTAAAGACTACCTTTGATGAGCCAGTGTATGTGCAGATTGATGTTTTGGACTATTGTAAACGAAAAGATGGGAAAATACTTGATAGAAATGATTTCTATAAGAATTCAATAGAATATAAGAGTGATTTTATGCGATTTGCAAAAGTAAGTGATATGTATATAGCAGGTCATTTTTTTGGTGATGGAGCTCCTTTTATTTTTACTCGAAATGATGCAAAATCTAGGGATTTTAAAATCAAATTGGTAGCAGACATTTCATGTGATATTGATGGTCCTGTGGCAAGTACAATCAGATCCTCTACAATAGAAGATCCTGTTTATGGTTACGATCCAGAAACCGAAACCGAAATTGATTTTACAGACCCAAAAGCAATAACGGTAATGGCAGTTGATAATTTACCGTGTGAGTTACCTAAGGACGCTAGTGAAGGATTTGGAGAAATGTTTTTGGCATCAGTAATTCCAGCTTTTTTTAATGAAGATAAAGACGGTATTTTGGAAAGAGCAAGAATGACCCAAGGAGGAAGATTAACTGAAAGGTATAGTTATCTTCAGGATTATGTAGATGGTAAAGAGTAATAATCAATAAATAGATTTAGTACAATTATGACAACTCAGGAACTTGTTGCACAAATACACAAGAAAAAATCATTTTTATGTATTGGTTTAGATGTCGATTTACATAAAATCCCTAAGCATGTATTAGAAAAAGAAGATCCCATTTTTGAGTTTAATAAAGCAATTATAGATGCTACTCACCATCTTACAGTTGCATATAAACCCAATACAGCTTTTTATGAAGCTTATGGTATCAAAGGTTGGAAATCTTTAGAAAAAACGATTGTTTATTTAAACAAAAATTACCCTGATATTTTTACAATTGCAGATGCCAAACGAGGTGATATTGGAAATACAAGTACGATGTATGCCAAAGCTTTTTTTGAAGATTTAGAATTTGATTCTGTTACCATTGCTCCATATATGGGTAAGGATTCTGTAGAACCGTTTTTGGCTTTTGAGAATAAGCATACTATACTTTTAGCATTGACATCTAATCAAGGAGCTTTCGACTTTCAGACAAAAGATGTTGAAGGAAAAGAATTGTATAAACAAGTACTAGAAACCTCTAAGTCCTATGTGAATTCAGAAAATTTAATGTATGTTGTAGGTGCTACAAAGGCAGAATACTTGTCAGACATAAGAAAAATTATTCCTCATAGTTTTTTATTGGTTCCGGGAGTAGGGGCACAAGGTGGAAACTTACAGGAGGTATGTAAATATGGATTAAATGATCAAATAGGGTTATTGATTAATTCATCCAGAGGAATTATTTATGCATCAAACGGAATCAATTATGATGAAGCTGCAGCAAATAAGGCAAGTGAATTACAAAAACAAATGCAAGAAATTCTGAAAGAAACAAAGTAAAAAAAAGGAACAAGATGGATATGAATATGAAAATCCTTGTTCCTTTTTCAATAAATAGAACTAACGTCTATTTGCGTTAAACACTTGTTTGGCATATCCAAATAATCCATAAGCAATAAACAGTATGAAAAATGGCATTATACCATAGAAGATGATGTTTGGTAATATTGAATTCATAGCCCCAAAATTTTAATTATTAATCTTTCTAATGTAGGGAATTTATCACTAAAAACCTATTTTAACAACTTGATATTTAGATATTTAATCTTTTTTTATGATTTATTTATATTACATTTAAGAATATAGGGTATGGTTTACATTGATCAATTAGGAAGAAAAATAGAACTATGGAATGTTCCACAGAGAATAATTTCTTTGGTTCCTTCACAAACAGAACTATTAGTTTCTTTAGGATTAATAGATAGTATTGTCGGAGTAACTAAATTTTGTGTACACCCTGTGTCCATAAGAAGTCAGAGAATCAATGTTGGGGGGACTAAAAAAGTGAATTTTAATAAAATCAAAAAGCTGAATCCCGATATTATCCTTTGTAATAAAGAGGAGAATACAAAAGAGATTGTAGAGAGGTTACAAAGTAAATACCCTGTTCATGTTTCTGATATTTATTCTGTATCTGAAGCTTTAGAAATGATTAAACAATATGGAGCGATTTTTGACAAAAAAATAGAAGCTAATAGACTTATCTCTAATATCAAAATTCAGAAAGTATCTTTTGATAATTTTGTACTCAATAAGTCTAAAAAACGAGTGGCGTATTTTATATGGAGAAATCCATGGATGGTTGCAGGTAAGAACACATTTGTAGATTATATGCTTAACCTCAATGGCTTTGTTAATGTTTTTGGTAATGAAGATCGTTATCCCGAAATTTCTGAAGAAAAACTTAATGAAATTGAAAATTTGGATATGATTTTATTATCATCAGAACCTTTTCCATTTTCAGAAAAGCATATAGAAGAGATAAAAACTATTGTTCCCAATACCAGAGTTGTTCTTGTAGACGGAGAATATTTTTCATGGTATGGTTCGCGTTTAATATATGCATTTTCGTATTTTAGAACGCTTCATTGACCTGTTTTTTTCAAGTAAATCAAAGTTTAAAGACATAAACATTTCTATATAAATACTTAATCTAAAATAAGATTTTATGCTTTATTTTAGATTGTATGCATATTATACAAAATAAGTTATATTTTTGACGTTCTTAAAAAAACATACTTATTGCTTAATTATTCAGTATATAAACATCCTAAAAGTACAGTGTGGGTAACTTTTGTTCATGGAGCTGGAGGTAGTTCTTCTATTTGGTTTAAACAGGTACGAGAATTTAGAAAACATTTCAATATATTATTATTAGATCTTAGAGGACACGGTAATTCTAAACCAGCTCTTAAAGATGCTTTTAATTCTAAGTATACTTTTGATTCGATAACAGATGATATTGTAGAGGTTATTGATAAAGAAAAGATTGAGAAATCTCACTTTGTTGGTATCTCCTTAGGAACAATATTGATTAGAAATTTAGCAGAAAAATATCCTGATCGTGTATTCAGTATGATTATGGGAGGAGCAATCATGAAATTAAATTTTAGATCTCAGGTTTTGATGCGATTAGGTGTTGTATTTAAATCTGTAGTTCCTTATATGATGCTTTATAAGTTATTTGCTTTTATCATCATGCCCAAGAAAAACCATAAACAATCTAGGTTATTGTTTGCCAATGAAGCAAAAAAATTATATCAAAAAGAATTTATTCGTTGGTTTAGGTTGACTTCTGAGATTAATCCTTTATTGCGTTTCTTTAGAGATAAAGATATTAATATTCGTACACTTTATATGATGGGAGAAGAAGATCATCTTTTCTTACCTACCATAAAAAAAGTAGTATCTACTCATAAGTTTTCAGAATTACTAGTGATTAAAAATTCTGGTCACGTTGTTAATGTAGAACAACCAGAGGTATTCAATAAAGAATCAATAGCATTTATTGGTCAGTTTTAGACAACTTCGGTTATTGCTCTTCAATTTGTTTTATCTGCATCATGATTTTACCTGCTTTTTCATGTAGTTTATCACTTTTGGGTTTATCTTTAAGTGCTAATTTATATGAAGTCTTCATCAGTTTGCAATAATTACTTTGCAATTTTTGTAGTTCGTTTTTATTTCTAAACCAGGCAAACATTTTTTATTCTATTGTATTAATACTGCAAAAATACCAGTTAAAAAGAAACGCTATTCTTAATTATGAGTTAACATTACCTAAAGTTGTAATAAATCAATTCATTTTGATTTTTTTTATTTGATCTAAAAATTGAGACTTTTTGCTTTGATAATGACTTTTTTGAGCTTCATAGGAGGCTTCTAGTCAATAAAAAGACTAGATATAAGTGAAGAAAGATAATTTTGAAAGAAATTGTAAAAAGTCAAGATAAATTCAATAAAAACAGATGTTTTACTTCATGTTTACTGTTTGGGTATAATAATTTGAGATAGATTTTAATCTTGTAAAGCAAATACTTTTTTTAATAAATCTGTTGTTCTGGAACTAAGCTTGGTTCTGATGTCTTTTTCTTCAACTGCAATCATGGTATACACGCCTTTAAGAGCTTCGTTAGTAACATAATCTGTTAGATCAGGATTAACATTATTTGTAAGAGGTATTGCATTGTATTTCTTAATGATACTAGACCAGATTTTATCAGCACCTACTTTGGAGAATGATTTGTTAATTACTGGGTTAAACTTTTGATACAGTTGACTCCGAGTTCTATTTTTTAGGTATGAAGTTGCGGCACTATCATTACCAAGAAGAATTTGTTTTGCATCAGTAAACGTAATTTGTTTTACAGCATTTATAAATATAGGTGTAGCTTCTTTTACAGCATCTTCTGCAGCTCGATTAAGTACTTTTAACCCTTCATCAGCAAGTTTACCTAGCCCAACATCCCTTAATGTCTTATCTACTTTTCTTAATTCCTGAGGAAGTAAAACCTTTACCAGTTGATTTCTGTAAAAACCATCTTTCAAGGTAAGTTTAGCAACTTGTTTATCAATTCCATTATCCAGAGCTTCTCTCAGTCCGTTAGCAATATCAATATTACTTATCCCAAAGCCTCCAGTAGTTTGAGGAAGACTGTTTACTACTTGCTGTAGTTCTGCACAGCTAGATAATATAAAGATACACAGTATAGCAATACATTTTTTCATAGATGATTGAGTTATGAGGTTGTATTATAAGGCACTAATTTAAATAATAACTATGAAAAAATAACTGTTTTGTTATTATAAACTAAAACCTTTCTCTCTATATGATGTTTAATTGCTCTCGACAATACAATTTTTTCGAGATCACGGCCTTTTAAAATAAAATCCTGTACGTTATGAATATGTGATACACGAACGATCTCCTGTTCGATAATTGGACCTTCGTCAAGATCTGAAGTTACATAATGACTTGTTGCTCCAATAATTTTCACCCCCCTTTCATAAGCCGAATGATAAGGTTTAGCTCCTGGAAACGCAGGTAAGAATGAGTGATGAATGTTTATAATCTTATTAGGGAACTGATCGACAAAATTAGGGGATAGGATCTGCATATATCTGGCAAGAACTATAAAATCAATTTTATGCTCTTTCAGAAGTTCTAATTGTTGGGCTTCAGCTTGTTCTTTTGTCGCTTTAGTAACCGGAATATATTTAAAAGGGATATTAAAAGCTTTTGCTATGGGAGCAAGATCATTATGATTGCTTACGATAATCGGAATCTTTACTTTTAACTCACCTGAAGCATGTCTTCCTAAAATATCATAAAGACAGTGATCATATTTAGAAACAAAAAGAGCCATTTTAGGCTTTTTTTCGGTATTATACATTTCCCAATGCATATTATAGTTTTTTGCAACATGAGTATTAAATAATTCTTTAAATAATGCTAATTTTTCTTCATCTTGATCAAACTCACATTCTAATCGCATAAAAAACTCCTTTAACTCACGATCGACATGTTGTTCTATATATATTGTGTTCCCTTTTTTTGACAGGATGAAATTGGTCACAGTTGCAATAATTCCTTTTTTGTCGGGGCAGTTGATCAATAAAGTGGTCTCTTTCATGAAGTTTATTTTTTCTGATGATAAACTTACTATTATTGAGGCTATTTCTACAAATATTTTATCCAAAGGTTGACGGTTTTACTTTGTTTTTAATCAATTAGAAATAGATTGCTGTTATCAGTGCATATTTTTTAAAAAAACAACTATAATTAATGCTAAATTTGAGCTATGAATAATGTAAATGCCAAACAGATTAAAAAAATTATATAATTCTAAAAAAATAACCCTTTTTGCTGCGCATTTCGTAAATTAGCAGCATTAAAATCACTTTTTATTGTCAATGGAACAAATAGCACCGTATACACCTAAGAATAAAGTAAGAATAGTAACTGCAGCTTCGTTATTTGATGGTCATGATGCAGCGATAAATATTATGCGTCGTATTATTCAATCTACAGGAGTTGAGGTTATTCATCTTGGTCATGATCGTAGCGTTGAAGAAGTAGTAAACTGTGCTATACAAGAAGATGCAAACGCTATTGCGATGACATCATATCAAGGTGGTCATAACGAGTATTTTAAGTATATGTATGATTTGCTAAAGGAAAAAGGAGCAACTCATATTAAAATATTTGGCGGAGGTGGAGGAGTAATTCTTCCAGAAGAGATCAAAGATCTAATGGATTATGGAATTACTCGTATATATTCTCCTGATGATGGAAGAGAACTTGGGCTACAAGGAATGATTAATGATCTGGTACAACGTTCTGATTTTCCTATCGGAGATAATCTTAATGGAGAAGCAGATCATTTAGCAGAAAAAGAAATAGGTGCTATTGCACGAGTTATTTCTGCTGCAGAAAACTTTCCTGAAATAGCAAAAGATGCATTAGATAAAATTCATATCAAAAATAAAACCTCTAAAACTCCAGTACTAGGAATTACTGGTACAGGAGGTGCAGGAAAATCCTCATTAGTAGATGAATTGGTTCGTCGATTTTTAATTGATTTCCCGACAAAAACTATAGGATTAATTTCTGTGGATCCTTCTAAGCGAAAAACCGGAGGAGCTTTATTAGGAGATCGAATTCGAATGAATGCTATTAACTCTCCTAGAGTATATATGCGTTCACTGGCAACCAGACAATCTAATCTGGCATTATCAAAATACGTAGCTGAAGCAATAGAGGTGTTAAAGGCTGCAGAATTTGATATCATCATTCTTGAAACATCAGGAATAGGACAATCAGATACCGAAATCTTAGAACATAGTGATACTTCTCTATATGTAATGACTCCCGAGTTTGGAGCAGCAACGCAACTAGAAAAGATAGATATGTTGGATTTTGCTGACCTTGTAGCGATCAATAAGTTCGATAAAAGAGGTTCTCTCGATGCTTTACGTGATGTGAAAAAACAATATATGCGTAATCATCAGTTGTGGGATGTTCCACAAGATGAGTTACCTGTATACGGAACTATTGCTTCGCAGTTTAATGATCCGGGAATGAATACACTCTACAAGGCTATTATGGATAAAGTCGTAGAGAGGACAGGTGCAGCACTTCAATCAGATTTTCATATTTCTAAAGAAATGTCTGAAAAAATATTTGTGATCCCTCCAAGTAGAACCCGATACTTATCAGAAATTGCAGAAAACAATAGAGCATATGATAAAACAGCAAATACTCAAGTAGAGGTCGCTCAAAAATTATATGGAGTTTATAAGACAATTTGTAGTGTTGCAGATATTCATTTTCTTGGTTTATCCAAAAATGGTATAGACGATGATGGATTAAGAGATATAAAAGATGATGATAAGAAAGTATTCTTAAAATTACTTTTAGCAGAATTTGATAGAGTAAAACTTAACCTAGACCCTTATAATTGGGAAATTATTATAGGTTGGGGAACCAAAGTCAAAAAATATAAAGATCCTATCTACTCATTTAAAGTAAGAGATAAGGAAATAAAAATTGAAACACATACAGAATCGTTATCACATAGTCAGATTCCTAAAGTAGCATTACCCAAATATGAAGCTTGGGGGGATGTTTTAAAATGGTGTTTGCAAGAAAATGTTCCTGGTGAGTTTCCGTATGCTTCAGGGCTGTATCCTTTTAAACGTACAGGAGAAGATCCGACTCGAATGTTTGCAGGTGAAGGAGGTCCAGAACGAACGAATCGTCGTTTCCATTATGTAAGTTTAGGAATGCCGGCCAAACGTCTTTCTACTGCATTTGATTCGGTAACATTGTATGGAAATGACCCTGATCATAGACCTGATATATATGGTAAGATTGGTAATGCAGGAGTTTCTATTTGTTGTCTTGATGATGCTAAGAAATTGTACTCTGGCTTCGATTTAACTCATGCCATGACTTCGGTAAGTATGACGATCAATGGACCAGCACCTATGTTGTTAGGATTCTTTATGAATGCTGCAATTGATCAAAATTGTGAGAAATATATTAAAGAGAATGATCTAGAGACAGAAGTAGCCGAAAAAATCAATAAAATTTATAAAGAAAAGGGAGTAGAACGCCCAAAATATCAAGGTGAATTACCAGAAGGTAATGACGGACTTGGATTAATGCTTCTTGGGGTTACAGGAGATCAGGTTTTACCAGCAGAGGTATATAACCAAATTAAGGCGACCACCTTAAATACTGTTAGAGGAACTGTGCAAGCAGATATTCTTAAAGAAGATCAAGCACAAAACACTTGTATTTTCTCTACAGAATTTGCGCTTAGATTAATGGGAGATGTGCAAGAATATTTTATAGAAGAACAAGTACGTAACTTCTATTCTGTATCTATATCCGGATATCATATTGCAGAGGCAGGAGCAAATCCTATTACTCAATTAGCACTAACATTGGCAAACGGATTTACATATGTAGAGTATTATCTAAGCCGCGGAATGGATATCAATAAATTTGGACCTAACTTATCTTTCTTTTTCTCCAATGGTATTGATCCAGAATATGCCGTGATTGGTAGAGTTGCACGTAAGATTTGGGCAAAAGCCTTAAAACATAAGTACGGAGCTAATTCTAGAGCACAAATGCTAAAATATCATATTCAGACTTCTGGTCGTTCATTACATGCTCAGGAGATTGATTTTAATGATATTCGTACTACACTTCAGGCATTGTATGCAATCTATGATAATTGTAACTCGTTACATACAAATGCTTACGATGAGGCCATTACCACACCAACAGAAGAATCTGTGCGTAGAGCGATGGCAATACAGTTGATCATTAATAAAGAATTAGGGTTGGCTAAAAATGAAAACCCAATTCAAGGATCATTTATCATAGAAGAACTGACAGATTTAGTAGAAGAAGCTGTGTTAACAGAGTTTGATAGAATCACAGAAAGAGGAGGAGTATTAGGAGCCATGGAAACCATGTATCAGCGTAGTAAAATACAAGAAGAAAGTTTGTATTACGAAACGTTGAAGCATAACGGAGAGTTTCCAATTATTGGAGTAAATACATTTTTAAGTTCTAAAGGATCTCCAACAGTAACGCCAGGAGAAGTAATTCGAGCAACTGAAGAAGAAAAACAATATCAGATTAGAATGTTAAATGAGTTACATAAAGGGAATACTGATGTTACAGCAGAATTATTGAAAGATCTGCAACAAAAAGCAATCAGTAATCAAAACATCTTTGAAGCTTTAATGGAAGTATGTAAAAAATGTTCTTTAGGACAAATTACAGCTTCTCTATTCGAAGTAGGAGGACAATACCGACGAAATATGTAAGTAGATACATTTTAAAATAAGATGATAATTTAAATATGTATATCGCTTATCTCATGGAGTAATAGAGAACAAGAAATTAATATTTAATGATATGGATGTTTTTAGTTAAAGCTTATTAGGAAAGTAATTAAAACCTTAACATGGTAGGTGTAGATGTTCTAAAAAAAACAATTTTGTGAAACTATGAATAAGATGATTTATCCAGAATTTTACAGAAAATAATTAACATATGATCTACAAAGTCATTAGCCAATGATGTTGCAAACGTTTAAATTTTCTCAGTTCCTTGCGCAGTAAAACTAAAAATTCTTTACCATTACTTTCTGATTGTTCTAGGCGTTCACAATTTTTGTAAAGCCTATTAGTAATACGTATTAGAGAATTTGCATGGCGAATACGATCATCCTGAAATGTTTGGTTTTCTGCAGTTATAATTTTAGGAGCCAAGGCATCCGATTGTCTTATAATGTCACCTGTAAAATAAATATGAGGATTCTCACTCCCATTACTTTGAAGGTGAGCTAAGTCATGAACTAGATAGCTGGAAATACTTCGCGAAAGCGTAAATATTTCTAAAGCTTTTTTGTACAATCTTTTATTTCTTGGTTTTCGTCTCATATATTTCGTTCCTCAAAAATAAAATAATTTTCAGTAATTTTTCTTTTGAAATTAAAGAGAATAGGTTTATTTGCTTTAATTATTAATTATAAATAATATATTTGATTTAAAATAAAAGGAAAAGCAATAGAGTACACAATTTTTATCTACACAGTGATAATTTTAACTGTAAATGGATATAAGAAAACTAATAGTAAAAGTATGAAAATAGATGTTACAAACTGGGGTATTTTACAATGCTTACAGCAAAATGCAAGGTTATCTAATGCAGAAATAGGAAGAAAAGTTGGTTTGAGTTCTCCTGCTGTGGCAGAAAGAATCAAAAAGATGGAAGATTATGGTGTGTTAAAAGGATATAAAGCTGAGGTTTCATACACAAAAACGGGATACCAGTTAAAAGCAATCATTACGTTACGTGCTTTTATGGGAAGATTACAACCTTTTTTAGTTAAAGTAGCTACATTTAAAGAAGTAATGAACTGCTATAGAATTACAGGGAATGAAAATATTGTTATGGAGGTGATTTTACGCGATCAAATACATTTACAAGAGTTTATTGATAGGCTTATTACTTATGGTGAAGTCAAAACTCATATTATACTTTCTAATCTTATAGAGAATAACCCTATTACTAATTCTGCAGGTTTAAATGAATTAGAAATTTAAGTTTTTTGGCATGAGATTTGTACATATGCTTATATGATGAACCATCTTTATCTTGTGTGAGGACATTAGTAAGGGGAACTAAAGAGAGTACAAGGGAGAGATAATAAAACGCCTATAGAAATTAAGGCGTTTTATTTATTATTTATCATTTAACTGTGATGCAGCCATCTTTGATCTCTATATTAGAGTTATTGTTGATAGTTATCCAGCCACAATTGGTTTTGATTTCAGCTTTTTCACTTCCTCCTTGTATAGTTACAGAAGCAGTTCTGCTACTATCAAACTCAACGGTTTTTGATGAACCCGCTATTTTTACTTCAAATTTATAACTTTTGGAATCTTTGTTATAATATCTGATATTCACATTAGCTTGAACAAGAAAACTAAACATCATAAATAAAATAATAAACAACTTTTTATTTTTTTTCATGGTAAAGAGTTTTGGAAATTTGATTAAAAATGCTGATTTTGAGTTGTTTAAAATAGAAAAAATATATCAATAAAAAGTATGTTTAATGTTATTTTTGTCAACTGACTCTTTTATGAGTTAAAGAGAAATTATTAAAATTACTTCCAAAATCTAACATGTAGTGTATTTTTTTGTTATTTAGTTATAAAATCACATATATCGTGCTATTTTCTTTCTTAAAACAATGTCTTGTTATTAGTGTGCTATTTCTTAATGTCTTAAGTTATGGACAAGACAAGCTTACTCTTAAAAAAGGAGTAGTAATGGATTCTGTATCGGTTTCTTCTATAAACGGTATGTTTAGTGTTTATCTACCAAAAGATTTTGATACCAACAAAAGTTGGCCTTTATTACTTGGATTTGATTCTTCTGGAAAAACCAGTAGAATTGCAAGGTTATACAAAGAAGCAGCAGAAGAATATGGTTATATCGTTGTTATAGCAGATTTTTTAGAGAACCAGAAGCCAAAAGAAAAAGTTGAATATATGTTAACTTTTATGAACTATGTCTATACTCTTTTTTCAATTCAAAAGAGGAGAGTATACGTTACCGCTTTTGGGGAAGACTCTAAACTGGTTAGTTTATTACCAGCATTATATTCTGATGAAATTTCTGGTGTCATTGCAATAGAAGATAGTTATTATTATTATTATAATTCGAGTATCAGAATTAAAAAGAATTTTTCATATTTAGGTTTAGTAAATATTACAAATCATAGACTTAAAGATTTTTTGAGTAATAAAGCATACCTTAAAAGTAAAGCAATTCCAGCAGATGTTTTTGTTTACAATAATAAATCCAAGTTCCCAGATCAAGGACTTATCAAGAAAACACTTTCTACGTTTACGCTTCAGGCAATGCTCAAAGGAAGAATACCAAAAGATTCTATTTGGGTTCAGCATTTGTTTAAAAAAGAATTAGCAGAAGTTGATACTTTTATAAATAAAAAGGAATTTTTATTTGCGAATGAAGAACTTAAGAAAATCAGGATCAAATATGGTATGTTTTTTAATACCAATTATTTAAAAGAACAACAGAAAGAAATTAAAAAACATAAAGAATATAGACGCGAAAAACGATTAAAATCCAAATACGCTTATAAAGAAATGTTGATTAGAGAACAATATATATATGCTCTTGAAGAAGATATTGAAGGAGAGGATTTTGAAAATCTTGGTTGGTGGAAATACCAAATATCACAAGTAGATACTTTAATTCAGAATAAAGAAAAATATGCTCATAACATGGGACTTAGAGCAAAAAAATACTTGAAGTTTCTAGTAGATAGTTATAAAGTAGAACTAGAAAAGAACAATAAAAATCTGATAAAAAAAATGTTTCTTAACATACTTAGCACAATTGCGGATGAGCAAGATTTTGAATCCTACAAGAAAGTTATTTCTCTAAGTGCTCAAGATCAAGATTATGAAACTGCTTTATTTTATCTAGAAAGAATGTTGCAAAATGGATATAAAGATATAGATGGACTTTATACGATCGAAGGTACTCTGGCCTTAAAACTATCTAAGGAATACAACAAACTTATCAAAAAACACTTAGGAACTTCTAAGTATTTCTTTTCAAATTAAATTGAAATCATAAAGTTTTGTGCATTTCATCGATTTATTATGTTTTTTGTCGTCTTTATTTTTGAGTTAACAATTTTTTTGTGCTATATTTACACCATCATTAAAAAACTTTGATGTATGGCCAAAAACTAACATTTTAACTTGTATGACGATATGAATTAAAATATTAGTTTGGAATACATCAGGGTCGAATTAGGTGTGAGGACATTAGTCTAAAGACCCCAAATCTTGAAAGCTAAAGAGAGTACGTAATTTGCCCTAAGGATTGAAAGCGTTCATTGAACGCTTTCATTTTTTTTGCGTCAAACATAACCTCTATTTATCGACCACTAAATGAGGTACATTTTCTAGTTTCCAATCAATAACCAAACCTCCTGCTATTGATTGTGCTATCTCTTCACCATATAGATATTCACATAAATATAGAGCAGCTTCAAAACTTTTAGCACCTCCTGCAGAAGTTATATATTTTCCATCATGAACAAATAATACTTCCTTTCTAACATCCAATTTTGGAAACATAGTACGCATTTTATCAATATCGCTAGGAAATGTAGTAGAAACTATAGAGTCCAGAACCCCCGCTTTTGCAAGTACAAAAGCTCCATCGCAATGAGAAGTCATAAATGTAGCTTTGTGGTCAACTTGTTTGATAAATTCAATCATGGCATGATCATCTAAATCAGTATCCAAATGATGCTCTGCACTGGGAACCACCAAAATATCAATATGAGGTAAAGAATCTATAACATAATTATAATCAGGAATAATTTTTACTCCTTCAAAAGTGGTTATTGGCAGATCAGTATTTGCTACCGTAAAAACATTCATTTGTTTGATGTTCTTTCTATATTGTGTATGTTGAAAAATATCATAAGGAGCAGTAAATTCTGTATTGTACGTTCCATTCATAATCAAAAAAGCAACGTTATATCGGTTGGATTCCAATTTTGGAAACTCTTTTTTCTTTTCGATTGCTTTCTCTTCTGAAACAGTTTGTTCCTTTTTTTGTTGTATTTGAGTGCATCCAAAAATGAGTATTGCAATCAGAATCAAAATGAAATTTTTCATTAATTAAAATTTTAAGTTGAGGTTTAATTAGCGCTTTCTTCCCTAGTAACTTTTCGCTTTACAATGTAAAGTAAAAATGTTCCTAAAATAGCAATACAGGTCATAAGTATCCAAGTATTGTTATACCCGTATTGATCTATAAATTGCATTCCAGAATTGTGTCCAAAAATATGAGCTGCAGAAAAAGACATGCTATACAAACCCATATAGGCACCTTGTCTTCCTTTTTTTGCTCTATCCAATGCAAAAGCGTTTCCATATGGAAAAGCAACCATTTCACCCAATGTAGCTATGATCATCCCTAAAACTAAAACCCCTGCCCAAGGCGTCACTAATAAAAGGGCAAAGCTTATTCCTGTATAAATAAAACCACTGATGACATTTCCAATTTTTGAAAACCTTGATTTTTCTAAGTAAGCAATTAAAGGCATTTCAAAGAAGAATATGAGTGCGCCATTTAAAGCAAGCAAAAGACCAATTTTTTCTTCAGATAGTTTGTGTATTTCTTTATAGTATAAAGGTAAAGTAGAGAAGTATTGAACAAATATAAAACCGAATAGTACAAGCGCAATTAAAAATAAAATATAGATACCATCTTTATAGGGTTTTACAGGGTTCTTAACAACAACTTCTTTGTCTTGTTCCTTGGTTTTTTTTGGGTGAAGTGTTTGTGTCATTACAAAACCAGCTATAATACATGTAATTCCATCAGCCCAAAATAGTCCATTATATCCTATAAGGGTAATGATAAGTCCACCAAGTGCCGGACCTGCAGAGAATCCCAGATTGATAGCTAGTCGTATAAAAGTTAATGATCGGGTTTTGTTTTCAGGTTTACTATATGCACTTAATGCTACAAAAAAAGCAGGTCTTGCCATATCTGCAATGGCAATGAGAATAAAAAAACCAATACAAATACTCCAGAAGCTAGAAAAATATTGAATAACAAGAAATGAAATCCCAGTTAGCATAAGAGAAGTTAGGATAACCTTATAATACCCGATTTGGTCACTTAGTTTACCCCCAATCCAGGCTCCTGTAAATGAGCCTAACCCATAACTGGTCATGATCCAACCAACTTGTTCTAATGAAAAATCCAAGTCATCTGTAAGGTACAGCGATAAAAATGGAATTACCATTGCACCAGCCCTGTTGATTAATGTAATCAATGCTAACCACCATACTTCTTTTGATAGTCCAGAAAAAGAATCAATATAATGATGTAAAATCCTGCTCAATGAATTGATGATTTGTGTTGTTTCACTAAAATATTGGGTAAAAGTAGTTTTTTATCTATTATTTGAATACAATTTTATTAAAATTAATTAGTTAACTAATTGTAAATTGTATTTTTGCAAAAAAAACAAAAAAGGAAGGTGTTTAGGCTATTATTACTACTCATATTTTTTACGTTAAATACTGTTGCTCAGGATTCTATAGCAATCAAAAGAATATTGTCTTTTCAGGAAAAGATTAATGCAACGTTTTCTTCTGAAGAAACCTCACCATTAACAACAAAAGATTTCAAACAATTTAAGAAACTAGATTTTTTTAAAATAGATACTTCTTTTTGTGTTAAAGCAAAATTTGAACGTACTCCCTACGAGACTCCTTTTATTATGAAAACTACTACGGGAACAGAACCTTTATATGTAAAATATGGCGAAGCAAGATTTATACTTCAAGAAAAAGAATATGTATTGAATATATATCAAAATCAGGGATTAAAGACACAACCCGAATATGAAGATTATTTGTTTCTCCCTTTTACTGATTCATCAAATCAGGAATCAAGTTATAGTGGAGGACGTTTTATAGACCTTAAAATACCAGAAGGAGAATCAATTTTAATTGATTTTAATACCGCTTATAATCCATATTGCGCATATAATAATCGATATTCTTCCCCGATACCTCCTGTAGAAAATCACCTAGATGTTAAGATACTTGCTGGAGTCAAAAAATATAAGAAGTACCCAGAAAACGAATAAAACAAAAAGCGTTCTGAAGATTCAGAACGCTTTTTATTTTTAAATAAAATATATAATTTAAAACTTATAGATAGCACCTAGTACAAAAGAAGAAAGACTCTTCGTAGCTTCTCCATCATTATCTGGGAATGTATCCTCTGATGTTGAATCCAATCTTAACTCAGGTTTTAGTGTAAGATTTCCTATATCATAACTTCCAGTTAATGTTGCAGCAAAAACGCTACCTTCACCTTCAGCATCAGTTGTTAGAGCTCCGACTCCTCCTTCAAACTCTGCAAAATATTCTCCTCTTAACCCAAGAGTAAATTTTTCTGAGGTTTTATATTGTGGATAAAGTGCTACTCCGTAGAAACCTGATGCATCTCCATCTTCCTGTGGTTCTGTAGATAGGTAAGTACCGTTGATACCAAGATAAAAATCTTCGGTTAAATCCCATCCTGTAGTTAAATCAGCTTGAAAAGTAGGCCCAACTTCTCCTGGTTCACCTTCATTTCCATATCTAAAATTAAGAAAAGCACTACCATTATCAACAGAATATCCTACTTGAGCTCCAAAAATGTAAGTATCGAACGGGTTGTTTTCTGTATAATCAGTTGGATTCATAACAGCTACCATTGCAGACCATTTTTCACTAAGAGCAAAATCTGCTTTTAAACCTGTATGAGAGAAAGGTCCATAAGAGAACATATAAGAAGTAGAATAGTTGAAGTTTCCTGTTGGAGAAATTACTTCATATCCTAGATATGTGTTAAAATTACCAATGGTAAGTTTTACTTTTTCAGAAACATTCCAATATGCATACAATTGATTAACAATTTGTGCAGAACCATCAGAATTGAATACAGCATCCTCTCCTCTTTGTCCAAATACAAGATCAGCTACAAATCCAACTTTTTCACCTTCGTATCCTAAAATCACATTCGCCATGCCTAGTGCAAAACCTGATTGATTAACGAATGATGTTCCTGGAGCGACAAATGAACCGTCATCATTAGCCTTGTTAGGTGCTCCAATATTGTACCTATAATAACCATCTACTGATCCATTAACAGAAAAATTATCAAACCACTTTTTTTCTTCCTCTTCTTGTGCAATTGTGGTGAAGCTTGCAAAAGCCAAAGCGACAATACTTACTTTTCTTAAAAAATTTGTAACAGTTTTTGCTTTCATAATAAACATTAATTATTGTAATTGTTTTTAATCTGAATTGTGAAATTATGTTAAAATAACTTTACCCCAATAAAAAATAGGGGGTATGACTGCATTTTTACACTTTTTTGATTTTTTACCTTAAAAAAATTAAGGTTTAATGTTTATTTGTAAGATTTTTGAGAATTTGAAAGTCTCTTTTTCAAGTTTTTAAGGAAAATATAAAGAAGAACAAATATAATTCCAGTATTCGTCATGTTGAAAATTATATAAGTCATATTGAGTTTGAAATATATAATAAGTAGAAAAAATTAGGTTAAGGCTTGTTTACCTTTTTCTTCAGTTCTGATTCGATATGCATTTTGTATATCTGAGGTGAAAATTTTACCATCTCCAACTTCTCCTGTTTTTGAAGCCTCAATAATAGTTTGTATTGTCTTTTCTTCAAATTCATCAGAGACGACTATAGATAAATATCTGCGTTGAATATCCGAAGTACTATAAGAAATCCCTCTGTAGGTTTGTCCTTTTTTTTCGTTACCTACACCAGTAACATCCCAATATGTAAAGAAATTCACTTCAATCTCATGTAGGGCTTCCTTAACAGCTTTAAATTTTGATTTACGGATAATGGCTTCGATTTTTTTCATGATTATAGAATTGGATTATTTTACAAGGAACATTCCTAAAAATACAAAAAGGAATCCAATAACAAAAGAACCAATTGTATACACAAAAAAAGTAACGAAATCTCCAGATTTTAGTAACATATGGTTTTCATATGCAAATGTAGAAAAAGTAGTGAAGCCTCCGCAGAAACCTGTTGCCAGTAAAGCAACAGCATTTTGGGATATGACATTGTTCTTAAGAGCGAGTCCCAAAATAAGACCAATGAGTAAACTGCCTAATATATTAGCCGTAAAAGTTCCATAAGGGATTCCTGTAGTCGTACTATTCAGATATTTACTAATTAGAAAACGAGCTATACTCCCTGTACCTCCTCCAATAAATACTAATAGTATTTGCTTCATTAATGGTAAAATTAAACCTGCATTTTATGCTATAGCATAAAATGCAGGTGGGATAAAATTTCTATTTTATTGGAATATAAATCTCTGTAACCCATTCTGCAGGATTAGGTTGTAATTTAGGTTCTTCTTTATACACCTCAAAAGCAGGTGATTCCGTATTAGGTTCAAGACCATTCTCTATTATATATTTATATCCAGCTTTCCATGCTTCCTTAAGATTTGTATAATCTCCTTTAAGTGTCGTTTTTACTACTTTTTGCTTAGGTAAGAAATCACATTGTATAGCGCTTCCTTCTGGAGTAATCACTTTATCTCTTGTGGGGATAGCAGTAGAGAAAATTGCCGTTCCTTGTTCTTCATTATATTCATTGTATATAGTCAACGGCATTCCTGTTTGTGGAAGATTGTTTTGTTTCATATATGTGCTGACATCAGGTATCATTTCGGCTATTTTTTCTGAAATTACTGCAACCGAAGAGGTAATAGCACTATACATATAAAATCCACCTTCATGTTCTGTGACGCCATCAACATGGATTTCATATTTTTTCATCTCATCATTTGCATACGTATCAAGCTTTTCTAATCCTTTAGTATACATAGATTTTAATGTTTCAGATAAACTACCATCCTGGGTAATCCAAAATGCTTTCTCCATAAACGATTGCTCACCCTTCATACCCCAAGTGACTTTTGTCTTTTTATCTTCGATTTTTTCAAATTTCCAATACACATCACTTTTGCTTTCTCCCATAGGAGTAATAAATGTGATTTCCTGATCTATACTAGTAAATGGTAAAACTTTTTTAGTTTCCATTTCACCATCACCTTGTGTTTCACTTTTCCAGCTATAAGATCCGCCTTCTCCACTTGTTTTTTCTGCATACTCCATAACAAGGTCATCAGACATGTCCATCCATGGGCCCCATTTTGCCCAAGTTTTATATTCATTAATAGTGCTAAATAATAATTCATCGGGAGCATCTATTATTCGACTTTCTTCAACTTGATATTCGCCATTAATGGTAGCAACATATACAGCGCCGCCAATGACTACTAATAATAGTAGAAAAAATAAATACTTTATTATTTTCATCTTAGTCAGTTTAGATTGTTTGATCAGCTAATATAAACAAATTTAACATCCTTTTATTTTGTTACATTTGTCAAAAACCATAAAATAGAAGAAATGAAACTCAATAGAATACTATTTTTTATTGCTGTTGCCAGTCTGTTAATAGCATGTAAAAAAGACCCTAAAGCTACAGATCAAAATGTTCTAAAAGATGATTATCTTGAAGTTGAAGAGGGTAAATTTGATTATACGGTTGAGCAATTTGCTGACCTAAAAATTTTAAGATACCAAATTCCTGGTTGGGATAACCTTACCTTAAAAGAGCAAAAACTAGTTTTTTATCTTACACAGGCAGGGTTGAGTGGCAGAGATATTATGTGGGATCAGAATTACCGTCATAATCTTGCGATTAGAAAAGCATTAGAGAAAATTTATACTTCGTATGATGGAAATAAAACTTCTAAAGATTGGAAGGCTTTTGAGACATACTTAAAAAGAGTTTGGTTTTCTAATGGGATACACCATCATTATAGTAATGATAAAATAAAACCAGAGTTTAGTCAAGATTATTTAAGTTCTTTACTCGCTGCGACAAGTACAGAGGTTTCTAAAGAGGTCTATGAAGCAATTTTTAATGATGAAGATGTTAAAAAAGTAAACCAAGCAAAAGGAATTGATAATGTGGCTCTATCTGCGGTTAATTTTTATGGTCCTGGAGTAACGAATGACGATGTATCCTCATTTTATGGGAAAATGAAATCTCCTAATGCAGATAAACCATTGTCATTTGGTTTAAATTCTCAATTGGTAAAAGAAAATGGAAAGTTAAAAGAGAGAATTTATAAATCTGGAGGATTATATGGAGCTGCAATTGATGAAATCGTCAAATGGCTCGAAAAAGCGCAAAGTGTTGCAGAAAACAAAGCACAGGGAGATGCTTTAGGTTTGTTAATCAAATACTATAAAACTGGAGATTTACAAACTTGGGATGATTATAATGTAGCATGGACAGCTGCTACAGAAGGTAATATTGACTATATCAATAGCTTTATTGAAGTATACAATGATCCATTAGGGTATAGAGGCTCTTATGAGACGATTGTACAAATCAAAGACTTTGATATGTCTAAAAAAATGTCTGTATTGTCAGAAAACGCACAGTGGTTCGAGGATAACTCTCCATTAATGAAAGAACATAAAAAAGATAGTGTGGTGGGAGTTTCTTATAAAGTAGTTGCTGTTGCAGGAGAAGCGGGAGATGCCTCTCCAAGTACACCAATCGGAGTTAATCTACCAAATGCAAATTGGATTAGAGCGGTTGTGGGTTCTAAGTCGGTATCTTTAGGAAATATTATTGGAGCATATAACAATGCAGGAGGTTCTGGTCGTTTAAAAGAATTTGTACATGATGATGAGGAATTTGAATTAGAAGAACAATATGGACCGTTGGGAGATAAGTTACATACTGCTTTACATGAAGTTGTAGGGCATGCATCAGGGCAATTAAATCCTGGAGTAGGCGAAACTAAAGAAACGTTGAAGAATTATGCTTCTACAATGGAAGAAGGCCGTGCAGATTTGGTTGGCTTATATTATTTAATGGACCCTAAATTACAAGAACTGGGATTAGTAGAAGATTGGGAGAAAACAGGAAAAGCTGCTTATGATGGTTATATTAGAAACGGTTTGTTGACACAGCTTATTCGTTTAAACCTTGGGGATGATGTCGAAGAAGCGCATATGAGAAATCGCCAATGGGTAAGTGCCTGGGCTTTTGAACAAGGAAAGAAAGATAATGTAATTGAAAAAGTAACCAGAGATGGAAAAACATATTATAATATTAATGATTATAAAAAGTTACGAGAAATCTTCGGACGTTTGTTACGTGAAACTCAACGTATAAAATCAGAAGGAGATTATAAAGCTGCCGAAGAATTGGTAGAAGGCTATGGTGTAAAAGTAGACCAGTCAATTCATGCAGAAGTGTTAAAACGTAATGAACAATTTACTTCTGCTCCTTATAGCGGATTTGTGAATCCTGTTTTAGTACCAGAAATGGATGAAAAAGGAGAGATTATAAAAATTAAGGTTACTCAGCCAGAAGACTTTGTGTCCCAAATGTTAATGTATAGTAAGCATTATAACTTTTTGCCTGAGGTGAACTAAGAAAAGAATGAACATATAATAAAAAACACCGAAGATGTCAAAAACCTTCGGTGTTTTGTTTTTATGATTCTTCATCAACAGACCAACTATAAACCAAAGAGGCATCCCCAGTAAAAGGTTTATCATAATCAATTTCATGAAAATCTTCAAATTCGGGACCAAACCTTTCAAAAGCGCTTACGAATCCAAAAGATCTGTCTTTAACTTTACTTAATATTTTTCCAACTAGAGAGACTGCTGTCTTGGCTACTACTAACCATGGCACAGAAGATCCAACGATATTATTTACTATTCCAAAAGCATCTCCAGCTACCCCATTTTCTACATCTTTCAGAATTTCTCCCAAATCCCTTGTGGATTTTCTCGTATGGTAGAGGCGTATATGAACATTTAACTCTCTATCCTCAGGAAGTTCTCGACTTAAAACAAAAAGCCCCTCAGATCCAATTTGTTCAGTATCAAATTGAAAACTATTGTCATGTTTTTTGCTCAATTTAAATGGTTTTACGGGTAGTGTCGTTATTATCATCTTGTCTTCTTCAGTAGGATGGTCTGCCATAACAACAAAATATAATTTCCACCTCTTTTTTGAACGATGGATACGAACTTCATCTATTTCTAATCGCACTCTTGTCATGATTTTTTATTTAATGTTAATATGATATAAAACTACCTCACAATCAAGCACAAAAACATACCCATAGCAGGGTATTTTAAGCTTTAAAGATGGTATTAAGCATGATCAAGGTGTTTTTGATGATGAATGAGGTCAATCTTTTCATCATCAACCTTCTTCTAAGCACTTTATTAAGGATTGCAAAGGGGTATCGAGGTACTTCGAGGTCATCAAATGGTACTTCGAAGTGATAAAAAGGTAGTTCGAATCACCTTTTTTTGGGTCATTAGCCCTTATTGTATCACAAGAGATTTGAAAATATCATTTTTATTCGACGGAGTATCAACTCGAAGAGTAAATGTATCACTTCGAACCCATAACGTATCAGCTCGAAGCGGCAAACTATCAGCTCGAACCACCTTTTGATGGCAACGAGTCCCTTTTGAGATGGGGTACCCCCTTGTCGAGGAGAGGTATTTGTGGTATGATATACTCTATAAGACTTTATTAGTAAAATGTTTTAAACGAAAAAAGAATGTACTGTACAGCCTAGAAATTATGGTAGGTGATATAAAATATCTCTTTTAAAAATTATACTTTTTCTCGATGGCATAACGTAATAATTCTCCTTTGCCATGGAGTCCAAGTTTACGAATAATATTTTTACGATGCGTTTCTACTGTGGATACTGAGTTAAAACGTATCGCTGCAATTTCTGATGAGGTTTTTCCTTGTCCGATGAGTTTTAAAATTTCGCGTTCACTTTTAGAGAGTAATTGCTTTTTGGCCGACTGTTTACCATCTTTAGAAAAAAGTGATATATCTATAGCAGCATCAAAATAGGTTTCTCCTCGTATAACTTGATGAATAGCGCTTAATACTTCTTCTAGAGGAGAGTTTTTTAATAAATACCCTGATGCACCAGCATCAATCATTTGTCGCACTGCATCTTCTTGATCAAACATAGAAAAGGCAATAATTTTGGTGTGTGGTAATTCTTTTTTTATGATTTTGGTTACAACAATACCATCGATTTTGGGCAT
Organism: uncultured Aquimarina sp.; assembly: GCA_947498785.1. Taxonomy (GTDB): domain Bacteria; phylum Bacteroidota; class Bacteroidia; order Flavobacteriales; family Flavobacteriaceae; genus Aquimarina. The sequence goes on from CANMLS010000018.1 coordinate 34,386, forward strand.
TCTAATATCTGTTAGTACTATTTTGGGTTGCTTTTTACGAACAATATCCAGTAGTTTTTCTCCATCATTAGCCATGCCTACAATGCTAATTTCTTCTTCATATCTTAGAAGAAGTTCTATTCCGTCAATAAGAGATTGGTGATCTTCAGCTATTGCGATAGTAATCATATAGGTATATTTATGATGATATTAGTTCCTTTTCCTATAGTAGAATCAATCTCAAAAGTTCCTTCGAGATATTCTATGCGTTTTTCTATGGTTTTTAATCCCATACCATCTTTTTCTACCGATACTTTAGAGTCAAATCCTTTTCCGTTATCCTCAATAATAATGTTTAACAGAGAATCATGATTTGTTAAAGAGATGTGTACTTCTGTTGCATTGGCGTGTTTGATGATATTGGTGATCAATTCTTGTATCATTCTAAATATTGAAATCTCTAAGCCATTATCTAATCGTTCCTCTAATCCATAATCTTGTACTTCGATTTGAAGAGTATTAGTATTAGAAGCTTTTTTTGCAAATTTTTTGATTGCTGGTAATAATCCTTGATTAGCCATTACACCACTATTTTTTTCATGGGCAATGGTTCTTACTTTTTGATAAGCTTCTTCTAACAGGTGATCTGTTTTGGTATATAGTTCTTCAATATTTTTTGTTTTTGAGTTATTTCTATTTTTGGTTAAGTGTTGAAAATGAAGTTTGACGGTGGCTAATGTACTTCCTAAGTTGTCATGTAACTCATTAGCCAAACGCTGTCGTTCTTTTTCCTGACCAGAAATCATAGCGTCAATAGCGGTGAGTTCCTGATCCTTGAGTAGTTTTTCTGTTTTTTGAATTTCTATCTCTCGTTCTTGTTCGGCTATGCGTTGTTTGCGTTTTGTGTTTTTGTAAACAAGTAATACGATTATAGATCCGACTATGAGAATAGAAATAGAGCCTATCAGGAGGTTTCTATTTCGTAGTCTATTAGCCTCAGTTTTAAGGTTGGTATTGAGCAGTTGTATAATTTTCTTTTCTTTTTCTGCAGTATCAAGTTTTACGTTTAATTCTGAAATTTTCAAGGTATTTTGATTGTACTTTAATTTGTGTTCTATCTTTATTGATTTATGTAAAAATTGATAGGCTGAATCATATTTTTTGAGTTCGAAATAGTATTTGGCAGAATTCCTATGAATATACAACTGGCTTCTAAGAGGTGATGTATGATCTATATAGTTTCTGGAAGAATCTAGATACTTCAAGGCGTTTTTGAAATTGTTTTCTTCTGCATCCATTGCTGATAATCGGATATAAGACCCAAAAGTCATATACCTCATAAAAGGATATGATTTTGTAGTATTTAGTGTTTTTTTATGAAATTTTCTGGCCTTTTTATGATCTTTTTCAAAACCAGCATAAATTGCTTTTTCATAATAGTATTTTACTAAAAGGTTATTGTATTTTGAAAATTCAGAGTCTATTATGTTTTCTATATCACAGAAATTTTCTTTAAGAGAAAATTCATCCTTATTAATGGTTTTTGAATTCAAGATCAATTTATAAAGCTCATACCAAAATAAATCAATTTTATCGAATGATAATGTATAAAGTTCTTTTAAGAAGTTTTTATGTAATTCATTAGTACTTAGTATTTCCCAGTGAAAAAGTTCTAATAACCCTAGGATGAATTGTTTTGTTATGGGAGCATATCCTATTTCTTTTGATAAGTAGTAACCTTGAGAAAAATATTCATATGATTTGCTTTGAAGTGGATGAAGATATAATTCATTATATCCTAATAATAAAAGTAAGGTAGCTTTTTCAAATTTGGAATTGGTGATGTAATTTTTTTTATTGTATTCTTCAAGTATATCTCTTCGACCAGATTGATAGAGAGTATTTGCAAGTTTTTCTAATAATATAACTTCTTTTCCTTCAAGGTTTTTAAGTTGAAGTTTTGCTTTTTCAAACTCTAAACTTTTTAGACTAAAAAAATAGGCATCATAAATATCTAAATTATTTTTTGGATACATTGCTGTTCCAAATAGACAGGAAACAAAAAGAAGGAAAAGAAGTGTTATTGTTTTTTTCACCTTACAATTGCGTTGATTCGACTTCTAGGGCATCTGCCATCAACAGTTGTTTTATTATTGTCTGTGGCAATTGGGGATAAAAATCTTATCGTAGGTGCTTTTATAGCTGGAGGTTTTCCTGTTGATACTCGTATCCTATGATTGGTATTTGGGATAGTTTGAAAATCATCACTTGGAATATCATCATATCGATATTCTTTTTTTAGCAATGTCAATCCATCCCTATCATAAAATTCTGTGTCAAAAGCAAAATTTGACACACCTAAATCATCATTTGCAAATTGTTCTAGTGTTCTATTAAATATTAATTTAGAGTTGTTGGTTATGGTTTCTGTTTTATCAAAAACAAATTTTTTAATAATTGAGTCAGCTTCAAAAGCCTTTATTTTAAGGTGAAAATTAATGCTCCCATCGTTGTCGTTTTTTATTGGATTTGAAATGCCGATTATTCCCAAGTTGATAATTCCTTTGTAATTAATGAGGAATAATTCAACTCCTTCTAAGGATGTTTCATGATTTTTGGTTGATTTAGATGTTTGAAATCTTGCAAAAATTCCGAAGAAAGTTTCATACAATTGTGAAGTATATACGAGTTGGAAATGATTTTTATTTGAAAAATCAAAGGATAGGGTTAGTTCTAATTCTTCCATTTTAATTGTTTTTAGTTAGTTATTTAGTTCCTCCAAAATTCTTTAAAAAGGACATATCATATTATACCCGATACAAGGTATTTTTCCTTTGATAATAAAATTCCAAAAGATATTTAGGTTATATATCAAATATGATATTAACTAAAAAGATTACTATTTTGACAGAAAACTAGGGGTGTTGATGGTTTACTCAGGTTGTAAATACGTTTTTAACATAAATAACAATAAAATAAAGATAATAAAACCAATCAAAATGAAGACGCTGCCTTTGTAATATTTACGATGTAGTCTGATGTCTTTTCTATAGCTGAAGATCATTAATAGGATAAAAGCTATAACAAAACATCCTGCAAATATCAATTGGCCTGTACTAAACATAATTTGCTATTTTTACGGCAAAGATAATAACTGAGATCAATAAAAATCAACATATGAAAGATAAAATTAGTGCGGTACAAGAGTTTCATACTGCGTTTAAATTGGGATACAAGAATGAACCTGTTGCTGATTTGGGAGAGGCAAAAAATACACTGCGATTCAACCTTATGAAAGAAGAGAATGAAGAGTATTTTGAAGCAGCTCAGGACAATGATTTAGTAGAGGTGGCTGATGCTTTAGGAGATATGTTGTATATTTTATGTGGTACTATTATAGAGCATGGTATGCAGCACAAAATCGAAGAGGTGTTTAATGAAATTCAGCGAAGTAATATGAGTAAGTTAGGTGAAGATGGATTACCCATTTATCGCGAGGATGGCAAAGTTTTAAAAGGCCCAAACTATTTTAAACCAAATATTAAAGAAATCTTAGATCGATAAATAATATTATTTCTGATTTATAATTTACCTTTTTTCTACTGATACTTTAAAATAAAACTAAACTGTAGCTGGAGCTGTGCTAGATTTTTCTTTTTCACCTAACCAGAAAGATAATTGTTTTTTATTGGAGTTTTTTTACAAAATGTTTATGTTCTTTTAATCTAATTATTAGTTTATTTTTTAAGGTAATTTGCTTAAAATCTATACTTTATATCTCCATCCAAAAGGATCTTCAGAGATGTTATATTGTATATCCATAAGAGCTTTTTTGAAATAGTCGGCATAAGAATTTTCTTGTTTTTGGATTTCATAATGTTCACCCTGATATCCAAAAGCTTTTACAGGACTTACTACTGCAGCAGTACCTGCTCCAAATATTTCTTTAAGACTTCCATTTTTAGCAGCTTCAACAATTTCACTTACCTTTACTGGTCTTACATCTACTTTTATTCCTTCTTTTTCGGCAATAGTAATTAAGCTTTTACGTGTCACTCCATCCAAAATACGATCACTGATAGGAGCAGTAAGTAAGGTGTCATTAACTCTAAAAAAGACATTCATAGTCCCAGCTTCTTCCATGTACTCATGTGCATTAGAATCAGTCCAGATTACTTGCTGGTATCCTTGTTCTTTAGCAAGATTGGTTGGGTAAAATTGTCCTGCATAGTTACCAGCTGCTTTAGCGTATCCAAAACCACCACTGGCAGAACGACTAAATTTTTCGGCAACCAAAACACTTACATCTCCACTATAATAGGATTGTGCAGGAGAACATATGATCAAAAATTTATATTCATCTGCTTCAGAAGCAGAAACACTTGCTTGAGTGGCGATGACAAATGGTCGAATATATAAAGAGTTTCCAAAACCTGGTTTGATCCAATTATTATCTAATTTTAATAAAGCATTTAGACCATCAAAGAAATACTCTTTTGGAAATTCTGGCATTGCCAGACGCTCTGCTGATTTGTTAATTCGATTAAAATTTTCATCGGGTCTGAATAGAAAAGTATCTCCCTTATCATCTTTGTAAGCTTTCATACCTTCAAAAACAGCTTGCCCATAGTGAAAGACACGAGCAGAAGGATCCATAGTAAGAGGTCCGTATGGGACAATCTTTGGTGTTTGCCATTCTCCATTCATATAATCGCAGACAAACATATGATCTGTAAATATTTTTCCGAAATTAAGATTTTCAAAATCTACCTGTCCAATTTTGGATTTACTTACTTCATTAATTTCTAAAGTCTGAGAAATTGTGTTTTTCATCCTATTTAAATTTAAAAAAAAAGGGTAGTAAACTACCGCGAGTTTATAAACTATACTCTTTGCCTGAAAATAAAAGTGATACTCACCTTATAGCTTTCCTTACAAAAATACCTTTTTCTGTTAAAATAAGAATTTTAAAAATGTTTAATTTTGCAAAACGTAAGAATAATAAAAGATTATGAAAAAAAACATACTATTTTTTGCGGGATTGCTATTATTGGTGAGCTGTGATTTATCGAATAAAAGTCAGAATACATTCTCTGTTTCAGAGACTGATAGCAAAAACTATGAAAATTTCGGAGAAAAAGTGTCCCCAAAGAATATTCATGATAAAAATTCGATTGCAGAACAATATGAATCTCTTAAAGAAGGAGATACAGTTGCAATTACATTTTCAAGCACAGTTAATGATGTTTGTAAAGTTAAAGGATGTTGGATGAAAGTGACTCTTGGAAATGATAAAGAAGCCATGATAAAGTTTAAAGATTATGGTTTTTTTGTTCCTATGGATATCGAAAATGATACAGTGATTGTTCAAGGTAAGGCATATATAAGTGAGGTGTCTGTAGATGAACAACGTCATCTTGCAAGCGATGCTGGAAAAACAAATGAAGAGATAGCGAGTATTACAACTGCAAAAAAAACATACTCATTTATCGCAGATGGGGTTTTGATAAAAGACTAATGCAAGATCAGATACAACGCAAAATTATTACTACAGCAGATGGATCAAAAACGATCCGTTTACCAGAATTGAATGAGCAATATCATTCTAGGCATGGAGCAATTAATGAAGCTAAACATGTTTTTATAGAAACAGGTTTTAACTACGTTTTAGGTGAGAACACTTTTAATCCACTTCGTGTTTTAGAAATAGGCTTCGGAACAGGATTAAACGCTTTTGTAACTTTTTTAGAAGCGCAGAAAACAAACCAAAAGATTAATTATGTAGGAGTAGAAGCATATCCAGTTTCTATAAATGAAGCAAAGCTTATGGAATATCCAGATGCTCTTTCTGAAAAAGAAAAGACAGATATTTTTGATATTTTACATGAATCATCTTGGGAACATCCATACGAAATCACATCTAATTTTACATTAACAAAAAGGAAACAGTTTTTTGTTGATATAGAGGATCAAAACAGTTTTGATTTGATATATTTTGATGCTTTTGGTGCGAGAGTTCAACCAGAACTTTGGACTACAGAAATTTTTAAGAAAATGTATAATGCGCTTTGTTTAAATGGAGTTTTGGTGACTTATGCAGCAAAAGGAAGTGTGCGAAGAGCAATGCAAGAAGTTGGTTTTGATACAGAAAGACTCCCTGGTCCTCCTGGAAAAAGAGAAATGCTTAGGGCTACAAAAAGAGATTGTACTTCTGGAGCAAACTGAATTTGTAAGACAAAAATTTGGAGTAAATAATTGTTAAACCTATAATAAAGAAATTGGTTTTGTTACAAGGTGATGGTATTTTGTGTCAAAATCTAGTAAACCTATTGTATAAACAAAATAACTAGCACAAAGCACTTATTATAATAAGTGATCATTTGTCATAATGATCAAAAATAATAAAAAAGAACAGATGAAAATTTTAATTACTGGTGCGACCGGTTTAATAGGTCAGGAAATAGTAAGTATGTGTCACCTGTCAAACATCGATGTAAATTACCTTACTACTAGTAAAAATAAATTAAGTTCTGATCCTGGTTATACAGGCTATTTTTGGGATCCAAAAAAGGGTGAAATAGATACTAATTGTTTTGTTGATGTAGAAGTGATTATTAATCTAGTAGGAGCCACGGTAGCAAAACGATGGACTTCATCCTATAAAAAAGAAATATTAGAGAGTAGAATTAATACCGCTGCTCTTATCTTGGAGTCTTTGAAAACCATAAAACATTCTGTTCGCCATATTGTTTCGGCCAGTGCAATCGGTATATATTTAGATTCATTTCAAAATTATTATATGGAAGATACACCCGAAAGAGATTCGGGTTTTTTGGGAGAAGTAGTACAACAATGGGAGAAGGCAGTACTTGATTTTGAAACTATAAATATCGATGTTAGTTTATTACGTATTGGATTGGTATTGTCAGAAAAAGGAGGGGCATTTCCTAAAATAGCAAGACCAATACAATTAGGGATGGGAGCTTTTTTTGGCAATGGTAAACAATGGCAGAGCTGGATACATGTTCACGATCTTGCTCGTATGTTCATGTTTGTCGTTAAGGAGGAATTAACAGGTGTTTTTAATGCAGTTACATCAAATCCTGTCTCTAATAAAAGACTTACTAAGGTGATCGCAGAAAAATATAATAAAAAAATCATATTACCTAATGTACCAAGACTTACCATGAAGTTGATTCTTGGTGATATGCATAGTCTTTTATTTTCGAGTCAGCGGGTGTGTAGTAGTAAGATTTCTTTTTTAGGATTTGATTTTAATTATGATAATATTGAGAAGGCAGTTGATGTACTGGTTGAATAAAAAAACCGATATCATTTTAATAATGACACCGGCTTTTGTTGTAAATAAGATTGTGAAATTATCCTTTATTAGCTTTTACGGTAACTTTTAATTCAATGTCATCATTTATAAACTTATCACCTAAGTCTGTAAATACTGATTTTGAAGCATAATTAATGCCCCAATCTGTACGATTAATAGTGAATATTTCTGTATTTAAAATCATAGTATCACCTTCTATAGATGTATTTGCAGGAAATAAAATGTTCTTTTTAATTCCTTTTATAGTAAGATTACCTTCTATATAAGTTTTTCCTTCTTTATTTGCAACTTCAGTTACTTCAAAAGAAGCTTTAGGATGTTGAGCTACGTTAAAAAAATGATCTTCGAGGTCTTTTCCTTCACCTTTTAAATGTTTTTCTAAATCTTCTTTTTCTTCTCCTTCAATATCAGTTACAGTGATAGATGTCATGTCAATTTCAAATGAAGCACCTTCAATTTTTTCATCTTTGATTTTAAGGTTGCCTTTTGCTATTTTAAGGGTTCCACTATGTTTCCCTGTTGGTTTTGAGCCTGTCCATTCTATAGTACTAGATGCAGAATCTACAATATAAGTAGTTGCTTCTGACGAAGCTTCTTTTACTTCTTCTGCCTCATTAGCTACTGTTTGATTTTGTTTTTCTCCTTTGCAAGAATAAGTAAAAATAATGATTGCAGTAGTTACTAATACGCCTATTAGTTTGATTTTCATAAAAGTTAGTTTATATGGGTTCTATAATGATTTCAAAAATATTTTTTAACAAATGAAATACTCTTAATTATATACTAAAAAATTCCTGTGACATTATGACATTCAATTCAAAAATGGCAGTACTTTTGCTACTTCAAATTCAAAACGTATAAAAGGTACGAATTACATGAGTAAGAAAAATAAAAATACTGAAGATGTAAAGGATCAGGTAGAAGAAGTACTTGATACCCCTGTTGATGAAACAGAGACTGAAATAATAGATCCTGTGACAGAGCTTAAAGAAGAATTGAATAAGGAAAAAGATAAATTTTTAAGGCTTTTTGCAGAATTTGAAAACTATAAAAAACGAACTTCTAAAGAACGTTTGGAGTTATTCAAGACAGCAAGTCAGGATGTGATACAGTCTATGTTACCTGTATTAGATGATTTTGACAGAGCGTCAAAAGAAATTGAAAAGTCAGAAGATAAGAATCTTATCAAAGGAGTCGAACTTATTCATAACAAGTTAAAGGAAACCTTGAAAAGCAAAGGTTTGTCAGAAGTAGAAGTAATTGCTGGAGATGTTTTTAATGCAGATGATCATGAAGCTATTACTCAAATTCCAGCTCCGAGTGATGATCTTAAAGGTAAGATTGTTGACGTTATAGAAAAAGGCTATAAATTAGGGGATAAGGTTATTCGTTTCCCTAAAGTAGTAACTGGACAATAAATAGGTATGAAGGAAGATTTTTACGAAATATTAGGTATAAGCAAAAATGCTACAGATGCTGAAATAAAAAAAGCATACCGTAAAAAAGCTATAGAATACCACCCAGATAAAAACCCTGGAGATGCTACGGCAGAAGAGAAGTTTAAAAAAGCAGCTGAAGCATATGAGGTTTTAAGCGACCCTGATAAAAAAGCACGTTATGATCAATATGGTCATCAGGCATTTGAAGGCGGTGGCTTTGGCGGTGGCGGAGGTATGAATATGGATGATATCTTTAGTCAATTTGGAGATATCTTTGGCGGTGGCGGTTTTGGTGGTTTTGGCGGTTTTGGTGGCGGCGGAAGACAACGCAGAGCTAAAGGAAGTAATCTACGTATTCGAGTTAAACTTACTTTGGAGGAGATCGCTAATGGAGTAGATAAAAAGATCAAAGTAAAACGAAAAATCCAAGCTCCAGGAACTACGTACAAAACTTGTGGAACTTGTAATGGAACAGGACAAGTAACTAGAGTTACCAATACAATTCTTGGAAGAATGCAAACTTCATCTGCATGTTCTACTTGTGGAGGAGCAGGTCAAACAATAGATCATAGGCCTTCTGATGCCGATGGTCAAGGACTAAAAGTGACAGAAGAAACCGTAAGTATTAGTATTCCTGCTGGAGTAGAGGATGGTATGCAACTTAAGGTTTCAGGAAAAGGTAACGAAGCTCCAGGTAATGGAATTGCTGGAGATCTTTTGGTAGCTATAGAGGAGCAAGAACATCCAGAACTTCAACGAGAAGGAAATAATTTGCATTACGATTTGTATATCAGTTTTTCTGAAGCTGCTTTAGGAGCATCGAGAGAAATTGATACCGTATCAGGTAAGGTACGCATCAAGATCGAAGAAGGAGTACAAAGCGGTAAGATTCTTAGATTAAGAGGAAAAGGTATTCCTAGTCTTAATGGTTATGGAAAAGGAGATTTACTGGTTCATGTTAATGTTTGGACTCCAAAAACACTAAATAAAGAACAACGAGAATTTTTCGAAAGAATGTCTAAAGATGATCATTTTAGACCTAATCCTGAAAGTGGAGAGAAATCATTTTTTGAAAAAGTAAAAGATATGTTTTCTTAATAAAATTGAGTGATTTTAACCATAGATAATGATTCAATTCTATTAACGTTTGATTAAGAAAAATTCGTATATTTGAGACATCACTAGCGCATTTAGTGATAATTTTTCTTTTTCATAGCAATTTTTTTCCCATCCTAAATACTTGTATTCAGGGTGGGTTTTGTTTTTTTATAAGGTTTGATATTCAAAATATATATTAATTAATATTTAACATAATTAGTATAAGTTTTTAAGTTTTCGTATCATTCAGGTTCTATATAAACTACAATAATATTTTACAGTCTATGACTAATCTTTTAGAGGTGCGGCAAGCCACAAAACGATTTGGAACTTTTACAGCATTAGAAGATGTATCAATTCAAGTACCTAAAGGAAGTATTTTTGGATTACTGGGACCTAACGGAGCAGGTAAGACTACACTAATAAGGATTATTAATCAAATTACGTTGCCAGATGAAGGAAGTGTATATTTGGATAATGAATTGCTAAATCCAAAACATATTAGAGATATTGGGTATTTACCCGAAGAAAGAGGATTGTATAAGTCTATGAAGGTTGGAGAACAAGCATTATACTTAGCTCAACTCAAAGGGCTTAGTAAAACAGAAGCTAAAGAACGTCTCAAGTTTTGGTTCGATAAATTTGAAATAACCCATTGGTGGAACAAGAAAATACAAGAACTTTCTAAAGGAATGGCTCAGAAAGTACAATTCATTGTAACTATATTACATAGACCTAAATTACTGATTTTTGATGAGCCTTTTAGTGGTTTTGACCCTATAAATGCAAATGTCATCAAAGATGAAATCTTGCAATTACGAGATGAAGGAGCTACGGTGATATTTTCTACGCATCGAATGGAGAGCGTAGAAGAGTTATGTGATCATATTGCATTAATTAATAAGTCTAAAAAAATCCTAGAAGGTGAAGTCACTGAAATCAAAAGAATGTATAAATCTAATACCTTCGAAGTTGGCCTTTTAACCGATGATCATGATACCATATACCGTAGTTTAAAAGAAAAATTTATAGTCACTCCTGCAGATTTTAAAGTCATTGATGATCAATTGAAAATGAAAATAACTCTAGATGATAATGCATCATCTAATGAATTATTACAATACTTGTCGGGAAGAGGACAAGTTATGAGATTTAATGAAGTAATACCTGGAGTTAACGAGATATTTATTAAAACGATCACAGAGAATGAGTAACCTTAAGCTAATTATAAAAAGAGAATTTATAGCCCGAGTTCGCAATAAAACATTTGTGGTGATGACTTTTTTAAGTCCGTTGATTGTTGTAGGCATGATTTCATTAATAGCATGGTTAACCACCTTAAATAATGATGAGATTCATAAAGTTGCATTCTTAGATGAAACAGGTCTGTTTACCTCTGATTTTAAAGATTCTGATAAAGTTGATTATATTGATTATAGTGCATTGCCTTTAAATGATGCAAAGGATTCTGTGGTAATTAAACAATTGAATGGGTTGCTATATATTCCAAAAAAGAACACTAATAGAGAGCTTGCGACAGCAATTCAATTTTATGCAGATGAATCTCCTAATATCTCAGCCCTTAATAAAATTGAAAAAATAATAGGAGATAAGCTGACAAATCAAAATTTTACAGAAAAAGGCTTGGATTTATCTATGATAGAAAATGCTAAAGCCAAAGTAAATATCCAAATAGAGAATTTTTCTGGTGAGAAAACTTCTAAGATGTCTAGTTATGTAAAAATGGTTTTTGGTGGAGCCGCAGGGTATTTTTTGATGATGTTTATCATTATTTACGGTAATATGGTGATGCGATCTGTAATAGAAGAAAAATCTAATCGTATTATAGAAATTATTATTTCTTCGGTAAAGCCGTTACAATTAATGATGGGGAAAATATTAGGAACTTCTTTTGCTGGAATTCTTCAGTTTTTGGTTTGGGTAATTTTAGGAGGAGTTTTATTAACTATAGCTACATCAATTTTTGGTATAGATCCGCAGCCAGTGGGGATGGATCAATCATTGGCTTTGCAAGAAGGAAATCACGAAGAAATACAATTATTACTTCAGGATATTATGAAACTTCCGTTAGGAACTCTGATATTTTCATTTTTCATTTATTTCATAGGAGGTTATTTTTTATATAGTTCTATTTATGCAGCAATAGGTGCTGCAGTTGATAGTGAAACAGATTCTCAACAATTTATGTTGCCCATTATATTACCTCTGATGTTAGGGATTTATGTAGGTTTCTTTTCTGTAATAGAAAATCCTCATGGTACTGTATCAATGGTGTTTTCTATGATTCCTTTGACATCTCCAATAGTTATGTTAATGCGGATTCCTTTTGGAGTACCTTGGTGGGAAGTATTGATCTCTATTCTTTTGTTGATAGGAAGTATTATCTTTATCATATGGCTAGCAGGGAAAATATATAGAGTAGGAATACTCATGTATGGAAAAAAACCAAGTTATAAAGAATTATTTAAATGGATAAAGTATTAATCCTATGATTCAAGAAGAACTTACAGATCAGGTAAAAGAAGTAATTCAAGAAAATATTTGGGGCACTATACAGGGTTTTTTGGACTATGAAATTTTTTATTTTGGAAAAGATCATGCAATTAAGCTCACTCTTGGATTATTACTTTTTGTAGTTTTAATAGTAATAATTACTTCTTTTCTACTTAAAGTTTTTAAAAGAATTGTTACAAAAAAACTGCGTAGAGAGGATAAGCAAAAATTCGAATCTATATTCTCATTTTCAAAATATTTTGTTTATCTCATCGTTATATTTTTTACTTTAGACAGCATTGGCTTTAATATTACGGCGATATTTGCTGCTTCTGCTGCTTTATTAGTAGGAGTTGGACTTGCTTTACAAACCCTTATTCAAGATATATTGTCTGGGGTTTTTATTTTTATTGACCAAACTGTGCATGTTGGAGATATAATAGAGTTAGATGGTAAGGTAGGGAGAGTAGAAGAAATTAAACTGCGAACTACCAGAGCAGTTACCATTGATAATAAAGTACTGATTATACCTAATCATAAATACTTAACATCTGTGTTGTATAATTGGACTCAAAATGGTACGGTGACAAGAGAATCGATTACAGTTGGTGTAGCATATGGTAGCGATACCGAGTTGATTAAAGAATTGCTTACCAAAGCGGCTTTATCTAATTCAAATGTGTTAAAAGAGCCACCCCCGTTGGTTTTGTTTACCGATTTTGCAGATAGCTCATTAAATTTTGAATTAATTTTTACAATAAATGATAGTTTTCAAGAAGCAATACCAAAAAGTGAAATACGATTTGAAATAGATCGTTTGTTTAGAGCGCATAATATTAGCATTCCTTTTCCTCAACGTGAAATCACAATTTTAAAATAATAAAATAATATCGAAGTACATTTAACAAATAACTGCTAGAGATGATAAAAAACTCCTTATTGGTAGTATGCTTATTTCTATGTACTTTTAATACTCTAAAAGCGCAGGGTACCGATTTGGTGAGGTTTGAATATGCATATATCCCTCAGGCAGATAGTGATAATGTGTACAGTAGAATTAGGTTCTCTTTTAACTATCCCATAAAAATGGATGAGAAAGGAAGTTATTTGGTAATCAGCCCGCAATACAGATATAATAATTTGGAGATAAATGATAGATTGATTATTGATGATGGGGGAGACTTTAATAGTTTCCAAACCTTTAGTTTAGAGCTTGGTTATACATTTAAAATGAAAAATGATTGGCGTTTTGGCACTAAAGTGGGGGGAGGAATTTCATCTAATTTTGAAGATTCTGGTGTAAAAAGTGATGATTTTAGATATACAGGGTCTATATATTTTGTAAAAAGTTATAAGGATAAGAATGCTCCTAAAACATCCCGGTTAATATTAGGCTTGAAGTATACTACACCAGCAAGTATAAATTTCCCATTACCTATTATTAATTATTTTAAAAGATTTCATCCTAGTTGGTCATATTCTCTAGGTACGCCCAAAACAAGTATTAAGTATTTTTTTAATAAAAAGAATACATTACAAGCGTTTATTGGTCTTGATCGATTTTATGGTAATCTGCAGAATAACAGGATGGTTACGGGAGAGAATGGAGTGGCGAAAATAGCAGAAAATGCATCTATGTTAAATATTCTAGGAGCATTAGGATACCAATATTATATTACGGAACACTTATTGTTCTATGCATACGGAGGATATACATTAAGTAATGAAATTCGATTACGGGATGGAAATCAGGAAAATATACTAACGATTAATGATAGAAATACATTCTATTTTCGTAGCGGAATAAAACTAAAAATATAATGGCAAAAATACTAGTAATTGAAGACGAAGCAGCAATCAGAAGAGTTCTTGTGAAAATCTTATCTGAAGAAAGTAGTAATTATGAGGTTTTTGAAGCTGAAGATGGGCTCGCTGGGATTGAAAAAATTAAAACAGAAGATTACGATCTAGTACTTTGTGATATTAAAATGCCAAAGATGGATGGAGTAGAAGTATTGGAAGCTATAAAAAAGATAAAACCAGAAACCCCTATTGTTATGATTTCTGGTCATGGCGATTTAGATACTGCGGTTAACACCATGCGTTTAGGTGCTTTTGATTATATCTCTAAACCACCAGATTTAAACCGTTTGCTCAATACTGTTCGTAATGCTTTGGATCGAAAAGAGTTGGTTGTAGAAAATAAAATGCTTAAAAAGAAAGTTTCCAAAAACTACGAGATGATAGGTGAGTCTCAAGCAATTTCTGATATTAAAAATATTATTGATAAGGTTGCTGCAACTGATGCAAGAGTATTGATTACTGGGCCTAATGGAACAGGGAAAGAATTAGTAGCACATTGGATTCATCAAAAAGGCGAACGTTCAAAAGGACCAATGATTGAGGTGAATTGCGCAGCAATACCTGGAGAATTAATAGAAAGTGAGCTTTTTGGGCATGTAAAAGGAGCTTTTACTTCTGCAAATAAAGATCGAGCAGGTAAATTTGAAGCAGCTAATGGAGGAACAATATTTCTCGATGAAATTGGAGATATGAGTCTTTCGGCACAAGCAAAAGTGTTAAGAGCTTTGCAAGAAAACAAGATACAGCGAGTGGGTAGTGATAAAGATATTAAAGTAGATGTTAGAGTTGTTGCTGCAACAAATAAGGATTTAAAGAAAGAGATAGCAGAAAATAATTTTAGAGAAGATTTGTATCATAGGCTTGCTGTGATTTTAATAAAAGTTCCTGCTCTTAATGATAGAAGAGATGATATCCCTTTGTTGGTAGAGTATTTTGCTAAGAAAATATCAGGAGAGCAAGGATCACCTGTCAAGAAATTTTCGTCTAAAGCAATCAAACAATTACAACAGTATGATTGGACAGGTAATATAAGAGAACTTCGAAATGTAATTGAACGCCTTATCATTCTTGGCGGGAATGAGGTAAGTGAGGAAGATGTTAAACTTTTTGCTGCAAAGTAAGAAGTAATCAAAATCAGTATCTTGCGACCAAAACCCCATATACCCCAAAAAAATGAAAAGAATTTTGTGTTTTACTTTATTGTCATTTTTTATACATATAACAAATGCACAATATGACCCAGGAGCGACCAATTATGGTTTGGTAGCAGCAAAGAGTTTTGCTTTGGATAAAGAAGTGGGGTTGGGAGCAAGGATAGAATATGCTTTTAATTGTTATACTACTTTTATGGGTGAGTATAATCGTACATTTGCTATAGGAGCAGACGAAGATTATGAAGGGTTTAATGAATTGGCTTTTGGAGTAAACCTGATCTTGTTTAATTGGTACCCTACAACCATAACGGCAGGAATGGGATATGTGGGCAATGATTCGAGCATTTTTGAGGATATCGAGGATGAAGCTTTTTTGGGCTTCAGAACAGGAAACTTTAATCATGGAGCACAAATAAAAATTAGAGCATTACATCAAGCCACTCGATATGTCCATATTTTTGCAGAATTAAATGTTAAGAGTTTAGGGCGACGATATGATACTTTTCTAATAGGTTTTAGCTACGACTTTTATGCAAAGTAAATCCTTATTATTCTAAAGAAAAATAGATGCGATTAAAACTGAAATATATCATAGTTTAACATCAAAACTATTTTCTTACACATAGAAACTTTAGTATCTTTCGGATAATAACACAAATCATAAGATGAAGAAGATAAATCACGAAGACTTTAAAGTATCTAATCCTTTAGAGTTGTCAAATATCCCTACCACTTTTGACCTTGAAGAAGATGAAAAGACAATAGAAAAAGAACTTGAAAAAGTTCGTGAAAAACTAGGGAAGCTTCAAGATACATTATATGCTCATGGCAAATATGCAGTATTGGTTTGTTTTCAGGGTATGGATACTTCTGGGAAAGATAGCTTAATCAGAGAAGTTTTTAAAGATTTTAATACCCGTGGTATAATAGTGCATAGTTTTAAGGTACCTACAGAACTAGAATTGGGGCATGATTATTTATGGAGGCATTATATAGCACTGCCACAACAAGGAAAGTTTGGGGTCTTTAACAGGACACACTATGAAAATGTTTTGGTCACACGAGTACATCCCGAATATATAATGGGCGAAAATATTCCCCATGTCAATACCGTTGAGGATATAACTGATACTTTCTGGGATAAGCGTTTTGAACAAATACAAAATTTTGAAAAGCATATTGCAGAAAATGGTACGTTGATCTATAAATTTTACTTACACCTATCCAAAGGAGAACAAAAGAATAGATTACTACGCAGACTTGAAAAGAAAGAAAAAAATTGGAAGTTTTCATCTGGAGATCTAAAAGAGCGTAAACTTTGGGATACATATCAAACTTGTTATCAAGAAGCAATAAACAGAACTTCTTTGCCTCATGCTCCCTGGTATGTAATTCCAGCAGATGATAAGCCCGTAGCACGATATATTGTAGCCAAAACATTATATGATACTTTAAAAGAATATGATGATATACAGGAACCTGAACTAGATGATAAAACAAAAGCGAATCTAGGACTTTATAGAGAGCAATTAGAAAACGAATAAAAGCTTGTTAAAAAATACATTATGTTAAGAATTATAACCCCAATAATATTTACAATTTTATCATTAAACAGTTACGCTCAGAATGAAGCAAAAGAAGATGCTGTCATATTAAAAAAAATATACGATACTTCGCTACTCAATGGTAAGAGTTATTCATGGTTGGATTATTTGTCCAATCAAATTGGAGGGCGACTTTCTGGTTCTGTAAATGCACAATTGGCAGTAGAATGGGGAGAAAAAGAATTGAAAGAACTAGGTATTGATAAAGTATGGTTACAATCGGTTATGGTTCCTAAGTGGACCAGAGGAGTAACAGAATTTGCATATATAGAAACAGAACCAGGGGTAACAACCAATGTGCCGATCTGTGCTTTAGGAGGATCAGTACCTACACCAATAGGAGGAATGAAAGCTTCGATTATCGAAGTAAAAGGATTAGACGAACTCGCAACATTGGGAAAGGAACAAGTTGAAGGAAAGCTAGTTTTCTATAATCGTCCTATGCAAGCAGATCTGATAGAAACATTTAGAGCATATGGAGGTTGTGTTGATCAAAGATACTCTGGTGCAGCAGAAGCTGCTAAGTATGGAGCAATTGGAGTAATCGTTCGCTCAATGAATCTTAGATTAGACGACTTTCCACATACAGGATCAATGAGTTATGGAGATCTTAAAGATGTAGATAAAATTCCAGCGGTTGCAATTAGTACAAATGGAGCAGATCTGTTAAGTTCTATGCTTAAACTCAACCCAAAGATTAAGTTTCACATTAATATGAACTGTCGTACATGGAAAGATGTAAAATCATACAATGTAATTGGAGAAATCACAGGAAGTGAATTTCCTAATGAATATATGGTTGTTGGTGGACATCTTGATTCCTGGGATCTTGGTGATGGTTCTCATGATGATGGAGCAGGGGTTGTACAATCTATGGAAGTGTTACGCATATTTAAAGAAATTGGATATAAACCAAAACGATCTATTCGTGTGGTTTTATTTATGAATGAAGAAAATGGTTTGCGTGGGGGAAAAAAATATGCAGCAGTTGCTAAAAATAAGGGAGAGGATCATGTTTTTGCTTTAGAAAGCGATGCAGGAGGGTTTACACCAAGAGGTTTTTCTTTTGATTGTGATGATGCTAATTTTAATCAGGTTGAAGGCTGGAAACCTCTTTTTGAACCGTATTTAGTGCACTATTTCGCCAAAGGTGGAAGTGGTGCAGATATAGGACCTCTTAAAAAAGATGGAATTGTACTTGCTGGATTAAGACCTGATTCGCAACGTTACTTTGATTATCACCATGCAAAGAATGATACTTTTGACGCAGTTAACAAAAGAGAACTCGAATTAGGAGCAGCTACAATGACGAGCCTTATGTATCTTTTTGATAAGTATGGAGTGAAATAGTTTGTATTCTTTATTTTTTTTGAGTGTAGCTAAAAATCAGGGTAAAGCAATTGCTATTAGACTGTAGAGGGAATGAATGTTTCACTGGAAACATTGAGGTTAGTACATTGTGTGTTATTTACATTAAGACAGAAAAAATAAAATGAAGAATACATTATATAAAATAATAGTATTGTTATTTCTTGTTGGAGTGTACAGTAACTGCACTTCAGAAACTGAAAAACAAGTTGATAAAACAAATAAGTTGCTAGATAATGGTATGCGTTTGGTTGTTGAAAAAACCAATGAAATAACCAAAGAAATAGGTGTTTTTTCGAAACATAATTATAGAACAACACGTAGTTACACTTATAAATTTACTGTGGATGGAGGTGATGTAAATTGGGATGGTGGTAGTGGAGAGCCTAAACATATACTTTTTTGTGAGAATGCAGTTTATGTTCATTATCTAAAGGAAAAATATATAACTCTTGAACAGAGAAATTCTGGTGATCCAAATATTGAGTATAATGAATCCGTTAATAATGTGAAAGAAGTATTTGAATTGTATATTGATAATCGCTATTTTTTTAAGCTTTTTGGGGATGATTATTGGGTAGAAATTACACCTGAATCGTATGAGAATAAAAAAATATCCTGCAAAGAATATGATATCCCAAATGATAATGAGCTCTCATTGATTATCCTAGATAAAGATGGTTAGTATAATCAAAAACCCTGTTGCATGATGTCGTTTTGTAAAACACTGTTAGCCTATAAACAAGTATATTTAAGATTGGGATACTTGCAAAAAGTATAGATAGAAGATATTTTTTATAACCAATAATATCCACGCAGATGTAATAGTAGTAAAAAGTATAAAAGGAAAAAAGATTAAACTAGCTACCTAAATAACTTGTATGATGATATCATGAGTAAGAGAAGTACTAAACATACAAGTTTCGCTAGAATAAATGGTATAGTTTGGTAATATAAGTGTTTCAGAAACAGTACCTACATTTATTAAGTAAATTCTAGTCTGATTTTTCTTTTGATTCCTTTTTCATTATCAATACTTTCAGCCGTATTTTGGTTTTATGGCTTATTTTAAAATAACGTTAAATATATGGGAAGAATATTTTAATTTATATGGGTTCTAATACCTTTGCGCCTTCAAAATGAGAAAATGCTACAACAATATACCAAAGAGTTTCGATATAATTTTAAGCTAGCGGCACCTGTTATGTTAGGTATGTTAGGACATACTTTTGTAGGATTAATCGATAATATTATGGTTGGGCAGTTGGGAACTGCAGAATTGGCGGCGGTGTCTTTAGGGAATAGTTTTATGTTTATAGCAATGTCTTTAGGTATTGGATTTTCTACAGCGATTACACCTTTGGTTGCAGAAGCAGATGGAGAGAATAATTTTAAAACAGGTAAATTAGCATTCAAGCATGGACTATTTTTATGTACTAGTCTAGGAATAGTTTTGTTTTTATTGATTTTGGTTGCAAAGCCATTAATGTATTTGATGAAACAGCCAATAGAAGTGGTTGAGCTAGCAATACCCTATCTGGATCTTGTAGCTTTTTCTTTGATTCCTTTAGTAAGCTTTCAAGCACTGAAACAGTTCTCAGACGGGTTGTCTATGACAAGATATCCAATGTACGCTACACTTATTGCAAATGTGGTTAATATCGTTTTAAATTATCTGTTGATCTTTGGTAAGTTTGGTTTTCCTCAAATGGGAATAGTAGGAGCTGCTGTGGGAACTCTAGTCTCAAGATTTGTAATGATTATCTTTTTATGGATATTATTAAGAGGTAAAGAAAAATCGAAAGCTTATGTTAAACAAATTAAATTCTTTGTTTTAGAGAGAAAAATGCTCAACAAAATAGTAGCATTGGGGTTTCCTTCTGCTTTACAAATGTTTTTTGAGGTAGCGATTTTTACTGCTGCCATATGGTTATCAGGGATTTTGGGTAAAAACCCGCAAGCAGCAAATCAAATTGCGTTAAATTTATCTTCAATGACATTTATGGTTGCTATGGGGCTTAGTGTGGCAGCAATGGTACGTGTTGGTAATCAAAAAGGATTACAACAGTTTGTAGAGTTGAGAAGAATCGCTATTTCAATTTTTTTGTTATCCTTTCTTATAGCAACGGTTTTTGCATTGATTTTTATCATTTTTAATCAAATGTTACCTAAAATTTATTTAGATGTAAAAGATGTAGAAAACCTTGCAGATAATACAGCAGTGATAATCATTGCAGCTAAATTATTAATTATAGCAGCACTGTTTCAAATTTCAGATGCTATACAGGTTACGGTATTAGGAGCTTTACGAGGACTTCAGGATGTTAAAATACCTACATTTATTACATTTATTGCATATTGGATAATAGGATTTCCTATTAGTTATTATCTTGGATTGTATACCGAATATAAAAGTTCAGGAATTTGGATTGGACTATTAGCGGGACTTACTGCATCAGCAATATTATTATATGTTAGATTCAATATTTTAACAAAAAAATTAATTAAAAAATAATAATTCACTTTATTTTATACAACAAATATTTTGATAGGTTATACAATTTTTTTACCCTAAAAATCATGAAAAACAAACTCGCTTTTTAAATAAAATAAAAGTTGAATACCTTTTTTACACTTCTTACGTTTATTGGGTATTAACCAATAATTAACTATCTTTCCAAAAAATACAGAATACAAAAATGAGAGTCCCAAATTCCAAATTTTGTCTGCTGCTTATTGTTATTACTTTAATGGTAAGTCAAAGTAGTATAGGTCAGAACTTTATTCATAGTAAAAAACAGAATCTTATTCCCAATCCTAGTTTCGAAGAAACCAATGCAGCCATTAAAAGATTAGACATGGAAATGCAGAATTTTGGGATTATGAAAGATTGGAAACCTTCTATTAATACTCCAGATGCTTATCATCCAGATTTAGAACAGGTTAGGTTTATCCATAAATCGCCTAATTTTTTAAAGCAATTTGGAAAACAAGAACCAAGAACCGGAGAAGGAAAAGTAGGAATGTATATTGCGGGCGGTACGTATAAAGAAGGTGTGACGGCTAAATTAAAACGTCCTTTATCAGCTGGTAAATATTACTATTTTCATATGTATGTTTCTTTGGGAGAAGGGATATCAAATTCTTGTACATCATCTATAGGATCATATTTTAGTGCAAGAAGTCCTAAAATAACAGGAACATCAAAGCTTCCTCTAAATATAGAATCCTCAAAAATGGTATGTGATACCAAAGAATGGGTCAAAGTGTGTGGAGTATATAGAGCAAAAGGAACGGAGAAATATCTTTCTCTGGGATATTTCTCTGATGCACCAAAAGGAAAATCTGTAAAAGGAGGCGGGTTTGATACCGCTTATTATTTTATTGATGATGTATTGTTAATGGAAATGAGAGATACCAAAAACCTTTCTTCTAGTCAGGTTTGTGATATGGCATTAGATTTTTCTCCTGTAGAATTTTTAATCGGAGAAAGTGAAGCATATACAGAGATTAAAAAAGCGTTAGATTCATATATCCAATACGTTAAAATATTTAAAGTGACTTCTGTTAAGATAATTGGCCATGCAGATGATGCAGGGACTGCCTTTGAAAACGAAATCATGTCAGCAATGAGAGCTAGCAATGTTAAACAATACTTTGTTGAACAAGGAATTGACGAATCTATTATTGAAGTAATTGCAGCTGGAAATACAGAACCTATTGTTGTTGCAGGATCTGACTTAGATCCAGAATCAAATAATAGAGTAGAGATTAAGATCGAATAGTATAGAAATTATTTTCTGATGTGCCCGAAAAGATAGTACCTTTGGTCATTATAATTTTAAGTGTTGATTATGGGGTTTCCGAAATTCTTACTAGGGGATAATACAGACTATCCAGATGCTATTTTTGTTATTCACACCGAGTTTCCTAGATTTATAATTAATCTTGCAGATGACGAGGTAGAATGGTTAGAAGAGTTTGATAAAAATGATGAGAAAGATTTGCAAGAAGAAGCAGAGAGTCTTTTTCAAGCAGCAAATGATTTTTATGATCGTGAGATAGAGCGATATGATGAATAATAATACAATACAACATCTTAAGAATGGAAGAGCTTATACAATTAGATAAAGATCTTTTTTTATACCTCAATAATTTAGGAACTCCCGCGTGGGATGGATTTTGGTTATTTATGACCGAGAAATTCTATCAAATCCCTCTCTATTTAGTATTGCTGTTCTTTTTTTATAAGTATTTTGGTATTAGAGGAACGATTATTACTTTAATTGTTGTAGCAGCATTGATTGCAGCAACAGATCAATTATCAAATTTGTTTAAAAATGTGTTATTCATGCGCCCAAGACCATGTAGGGCAGATGGAGTTGCAGAGTTGACACGCTTTATTGCAGAACGATGTGGTCGACATGGTTATTTTTCTGGTCATGCTGCCAATTCTATGGCCTTAGCATTTTTTACAGGTTTAGCTTTGCAAAAGCATTTAAAATATATTTTTCCTTTTATGGTAGTATGGTCTATCATTGTAGCTTATAGTAGAATTTATGTAGGAGTGCATTATCCTGGAGATATCATTACAGGTATGGCAATTGGTATTGGATTAGGAGTAGGAGCTTACAAATTACAAGGATTTCTTATTAATAAATATGGAGAAACTTCATAAGAGAATATCTATAAATTGATTCCTCCCCTTTAGGCCACAAATTTTGGGATGTTATTGAATTTTGAAAAAGTGATATACCTATTACTTTCACTGAAAACAGTGTAATACTCATAAAGAATTTCTTATATTTTTGATGTGCATTAATTTATCATAACCGTACATCATATGATTAGAAAAACAAGCATAATAATGATGTTAGTTTTTATAAGTCAGTTTTAAAGAGAATGTTATAGTCAGACCACAACTGCTAGTAGCATTATTGATATTACAGAAATTATAAAACGCAAAAAGAAAGATAAAACGCAACAAGAAATACTTATTGATTTTGAAAAAAAATATAATATAGATGATCGTATTTTAGTTGAAGAATTTCAAAATTATTATGAATTAGTAGTAAGTCATTTAAATAAAAATGGTTATACTGGTGGAGCAGAAGGATATACTTTGGATAAAAAAACAGGAAAAATAGAATTGGTATGGCATGAACATCCTATAAAACTGCCAGAATGGAGGTTTTAAAAAAAAGTAATTGACTACATGATATTTATTTTTTCCTAAACTTTTTGTTTTTCTTCTTTTTACCAAAAAGACGCTTAAGAAAGTTGTCTCTCTTTTCTGGTTTACAATCCATGTCTTTTATAACTTCTTCAGAGGTTTCTTCAAATTTACTTTTTGTTATAGGATCAAAAATAGGGTCTTGATTCATTTTTTGATAGAGCTTGGCAAATATTGGCAATGCTGTATTAGCTCCCTGACCCAATGCAGTGGTTTTAAAGCCTATGTTATAGTTGTTATTTCCAACCCAAGTAATAGTTACCAAACTGGGAGTAATACCAACAAACCATCCATCTTTATTATCTTGAGTAGTTCCTGTTTTACCAGCAATTGCATTTTCTAATTTATAAATAGTTCTTAGCCTCTTTGCTGTGCCTTCTTCTACGGTTGATTTCATCATTTTCAAAAGTACTTGCCTAGTGTACTCATTATAAGCAGGAGTTTTCGATACTTCTGGTTCGAATGAAGCAATTAGATTACCGTTTTTATCTTCAATTCTTGAGATGTAATAGGGTTTTACGCTTTTTCCTTGGTTTACATAACTAGCATATGCACCAGATAATTCTTTTAGTTTAATACCATCAGTGCCTAGAGCCATTGCAGGGTCTTCTGAGAGTGAAGTTGTAATACCTAATTTTTTTACTTGTTCTATTACTTTTGGTATTCCTACTTCATTAAGTACTTTGACTGCTATGGTATTTGTAGAGGTGCTTAAAGCTTTTTCTAATGTGAAATTAAGATATGGATCTTCCTCTTCTGCAGCGTTTTTTGGTGTCCAATTATTAAGGTTAGTATAGGTAATTTCTTTAGTAGAAAAATAAGTACAGGGTTTCATTCCATTTTCAATTGCAGTAGTGTATACAAAGGGTTTAAACGTTGAGCCTACTTGTCTTTCACTTTGCGAGACATGGTCATATTTAAAGTATCGATAATCGATTCCTCCAAGGTAAGCTCTAACGGCACCTGTTTTGGGTTCAATAGAAATCATTCCTGTATTCAGAAATTTTAGATAATGTTTTAGGCTATCTATAGA
The DNA here is from genome assembly GCA_947498785.1 of uncultured Aquimarina sp. Taxonomy (GTDB): domain Bacteria; phylum Bacteroidota; class Bacteroidia; order Flavobacteriales; family Flavobacteriaceae; genus Aquimarina. Next base: position 59,013 of record CANMLS010000018.1, read on the forward strand.
AGATGTCTTTTTGGTTATGTTTCCATTCCATTCGAATAATTCTATATCCTTTTGTCTTGATAGAGAATCTATAATTTGGGTTTCGGTGAGGCCTTGTTCTTTATATGTTTTATAGGTATTGAGGTTTTTAATCGCATTTTCTACAAGTTCTTTATTGCTTTTCCAAGGAGCTGATTCTCCATATGATTTTTCATAATCACGTTGCAGTACTTGCATATGTTCTTTCATAGCATTCTCGGCCAAAGATTGCATTTTGTAGTCCATAGTAGTATATAGAATTAGTCCATCATTATAAATGTCATAAGTGCTATTGTCTGGTTTTTTATGTTTTTCCAGAATTTTCACCAATTCTTTTTTTACTTCTTCCCTAAAATAAGGAGCTACTCCAAGATCGTGATTAAAATATTGGTAATCGATTTCAATGGGTTGACTCATAGCCTGATTAGAACGAATCGAACTGATATACTTGTATTTGACCATCTGTTGTAGGACAACATCCCTTCTTAATTGACTTCTCTCTGGAAAAAGTCTAGGATTATAACTATGATTAGCTTTTAAACTTCCGATAAGAGTAGCTGATTCAGATAAGGTCAATTGATGGGTTGGTTTATTAAAGAATTTTTGAGAAGCACTCTCAATTCCATACGTATTGTCGGGAAATGGCACTGTATTGAAGTATAATGTAATGATTTCTTTTTTAGAATAGATTTCTTCCATTCTTTTTGCAACAAATGATTCTTTTAGTTTATTAATTACAGTACTAAATATTGCATGCTTTTTTCTGCCAAATAAGTTTTTGGCCAATTGAAGCGTAATGGTACTTCCTCCTCCTGATGATTTGTTACGTAATAAAATGGTTTTGAAAAAAACACGTAATAAACTTTTATTATCTACACCTTCATGTTCATAGAATCTTATATCTTCTGTAGCTACCAGAGCATCTATAAGGTGTTGAGGTAAATCTTTATAGGTGATAGGTTGTCTGTCATAGATGTAGTACTTGCCAATTAGATGGCCATCTTTATCTAATACCTGAGTAGCTTCAGCCTGTTTTAAAGAGCTTAATTCTTCTTTAGTTGGTAATTTTCCCCAAAAACCAAAATAAATACTAGCATAAAAGCAAATGTTTAATAAAACAAACCCACCAACTGTCAATAGAAACCATTTGAACCATTTCTTTTGTATTATCCTTTTAATCATACCCCAATATTGATAATAATAACGTACAAAACACAGAATTATTAAATAATGTCATATGATAGGTTTATTTCTATGAACAAAAATTTCATAAAATCTATTTTACTCTATATAGAGGTTTTTAGTATGAAGTAGCTTGCAAATACAATAAAGGGTTTTAATAACAATATCTAGTTTTTACAGTTTTTTAATACTAGAGGTTTAAACTTTACTACTCAATTATTGTCTTTTTCTTACATCTTAGTATGGCTATGGAGTGTGAAAAAGACTTTTTTGATCAAAAGAATACTGTTTTTTACTAGAAATAATATTCAAACACTTCATTTTTAACAAGTAAAAGAGGGAAATATTTTTTGTTTTTTTAAAGTTGTTTTTTGAAAAGTTTCATTTTTTTTAATTAGACTTGTAGTACATATTACTCAGTGAAATACTTATTTTTTTATTTGAAAATTACTTGAGGTGAATAGTATGATTATCCCTCAAGATTTGTGATTTATACCAATACATGCGTGCATGTTATTTGTTTTTGTATACGTATTAACCTAAACCTACTGCAGATCATGAAAAGAGTAATTGTTGACTACAAAAAATTAAATGAAGACATCTTAAATCTTTTAGTAGAGAAATTTCCAGATGGATATAATGATAAGGATATTATTTCATTTAGAAATCAACATAATGAAGCTATTGAAGCCGTTGAAGTAAAAACAAATGATACAATTTACTTAGTTAAAATTAGCAAAAGATTGGCTGATTCTATGGAGAGTTTTGATAGTTCTGATGTTGATATTCCTATTGCCGTTATTGACGATCAGGTAAAAGAACTAGATGTTGATAAATAAAATAGTTATAATTTAAAGTATATGTGTCGAACTTTATTCATGTTAGTGATATTCGATGTTTTTCAGGTGTACATGTTATAGCTAAATTTAATTTTTTTAGGTATACTTCTAAAAATAAATATTTTAGAGGAGGAAATACCATGGAGTAATATTTTATAATATCTGATGAATGAATTGGATCTATGAACTATGGTAAACTTTTCTAAACCTATTTTTCTTTAATATATAATACAAACACTTTTTTACTCAATTCTTCATCCTTTTATACATTTTGGTGCGGCTAAGAAGTATAAAAAACACTATTCTATTCCAGAATCAAAAGAGTTTAAATTTGACTAAAATTAAATATTTTACTTAACCATTATTGTTTTGTTAAATTAATGTTATAAAAAACATAATTTTTACTTAATTTTAAGCCATTTACCACATTATGTGAGGTTTATACAAAATACGACTTAAGTAAAATATTAATTTAACAGATATAACCTGTCAAAGTAAAGGTGAGGGGAAGCCTTTTTGAGGGTTATGTAAAATGAACAAATGAAGCATAAGGGATGTTATTTGCTCATTTTTTTTATTGGGATAAAGGTATTTGGTCAAGTACAAGATAGCATATACAAGAGACCATTTTTTATAGTGCCAGAAATTTTAGTAGGAAAAACGGGAGAAGCTAATACTGGTTTTCCAGAAACCAAATTACAAAAATCTTTTTTTATTAGTTTAGGAAGGCATAATAAGATGTATGATCAACAATGGGCAATCTTATTAGGGTATCCTAAAACTGGAATTTCTCTTGGTGTCACTAATTTTGGAAATACTGAAAAATTAGGAATGGCATATACATTAATGCCATTTATTGAAGTTGGGATATTTAGTAAGTATTCTAATAGATGGAATTTAAATATAGGTATGGGGAGTTCTTACATTGATAAACAATTTAACCCAGATACTAATCCATTTAATCACGCTGTAACGACAAAAATAAATTGGGCTTTTAGGTCATTTGTTTATTATGATCTATTAAAAGGAGAAACGATAAATTGGCGTTTGGGATTTGGATATACTCATTATTCTAATGGGCATACTAGATTGCCAAATCAAGGGCTTAATTCTTTTTTGATCAGCTTATCATCAAGTATCGGAAAAGAAGACCAAACTCCTGATTCGTACCAAGTTATTCAAGAAGACTATAGAATTCGTACTTCAGAAACTTATTTTTCTGGAAGAATAGGCATTGGACAAAATGTCCTTTCGCGTATTTATAACGATAAAAAAGAAGTATATTCAGTAGCACTTTCTGCTGGTAAAATCATAAATAGAACCTTTAAGTTTGGAGCTGGTTTTTACTATCGATTTTATGAACAATATTATGATCATATAAAGGAAAATGGAGAGTTAATAAGTGAGCAAGTACCTAATTTTAGAGAAAACCCTTACCATTATGCAACAAATCTAGGTGTTTTTGTCAGTACAGAACTTTTAATGGGGCATTTGGGTGTCGAGATTGACCTTGGTGTAAACATTTATAAACCTTTTTATAAAATTGACTGGCAACTCAGTCAGGGATATTTTTTTAATGGTGAATACGTTAGATTTGGAGAATTAGATTCGTATTATCAAATAAAAAGAACCATATCTTCTAAGCTTGGGATAAAATATTATTTGTTCAATACCAGTAAGTCTCCTAAGAGTAATATATTTTTGGGAGCGAGTATTAATGCCAATCTTGGGCAAGCTGATTTTTCTGATCTTAGTTTGGGATATGTATATAGATTCAATATTAGAGAAAAAAAGAAAATACGTTCTAATTAGTCTGTTTTTTTACTTAAATTAAATAAATATCGAGCAGCAGCAAAGGGAGTGATTTTGTGTTGTTGGACATTTTGAATTTGTAAATCTAATTCATTTTTGATTTTTGGGTTTGTATAAAATGAACTTTTTAATTGTTCTTCTATAGTTTGAAGAAGCCAAAATTTATTTTGTTGAATTCTGTTTTCTTCAAAAAAGCCATTTTTAGAAGTAACGTCTTGGAATTTCAAGATTAATTTCCAAATATCTTCAATACCAGAACCTTCTATAGCACTACATGTTAGTACTTCTGGCAACCAGGTATTTTGCGAGACTGGATATAAATGTAATGCTTTTCTAAATTGATTTTTGGCTTTTCTTGCGCTTAATATATTATCACCATCTGCTTTATTAATGACCAGAGCATCAGCCATCTCTATAATACCTCTTTTAATACCTTGTAATTCATCACCTGCACCTGCTAATTTTAACAATAAAAAGAAATCTACCATGCTATGTACGGCTGTTTCACTTTGTCCTACACCTACAGTTTCAATGATAATAACATCATATCCAGCAGCTTCACAAAGAATAATAGATTCTCTGGTTTTTTGGGCAACTCCTCCCAGTGATTTCCCCGATGGCGAAGGACGAATAAAGGCTTCTGGAGAACGTACAAGAGATTCCATTCGGGTTTTATCACCTAATATACTACCATGAGATATTGTACTACTGGGATCTACAGCCAAAACAGCAACTTTTTTCCCTTTTTGGATTAAGAGATTGCCCATGGCTTCGATAAAAGTACTTTTTCCAACTCCTGGAACTCCGGTAATTCCTATTCGTATAGAATTATTTGCATAAGGAAGGCACATTTCGACAAGCTGTTGTGCTTTTTCAGAATGGTTTTGCTGTAAACTTTCAATTAGTGTGATCCCTTTACTTAAAGCTGCGGTATCTTTATTAATAATTTTATCAAATAAAATCTTTACAGAAACTTCTTTCTGTTGTAGTCTTTTAAACCTGTCAATAGCATATCCTATAGTACTAGTAGGTACTTTAGAAGTATGACTTTTATGTTCTGTTTGATCTTTAGGCACAAGATAGCTTTATGGCAAAGTTATAAATTCCTTATTTGGAAACCTGAAAAATTAATAGGATTGTATTATAATTCTAATAATTTATCTTTCATACTTTGATAGGAACAGCTATTGCAGTTCTATCCCAAGCCAAATAAAGTATTGTGAATTCATTCGCGTTTTCAAAATAAATAGAAAACTGTTCTATACTATTTAATAGTGGTTGTGTTGGAACTTCTACAGTAAGAACATCAAATGCAGAGTCTCTTTTTGGAGTGCCATCCATGTTTACTCCCCATCCGTATTCCTTGTTATTGAAAATTACCTTCCATGATTTTGGGTTTGGGATAGTCCATAGCGTATAAGTACCAGCTTTAAGAGCGGTGCCATCTACAAAAATATCTCTATTTGTAGTAAAGCTTGTGGCTTCATTAGCTCCTGTTCTCCATACTACATTATAGGGAACCAATTTTCCAAATATTTCTCTGTCTTTTTTATATGGACGATTGTAAAATACAGTAAAAGTAGCATCTTTTGCCTTGTGAGTAATTACTTCTTCTGGGCTATGTTTTTTAGTATTGTATTTCATAAAGTACATTCCCGAAAAACCAATAATAACGAGCCCTAATAAGATAAAAACTATTCTTTTTAAAAGTTTTGGCATAACGATTTGTTTAGTTTTTAAATATAGCTCTTTTACTGTTTAAAATTATGTTTATAAATTCATAAAATAGGAAAACTTAAGATCATTTGGTTAATCTTACAATATTCATCAGATTTACTGCGCAAGTGTTTCTAACATTAGTTAAAATAATATGCATATTTTCAGAAGGATGTTTACACTCAATGGACATGTGAATATAATGTATTAGTAGTTGAGTACAATCAAGTTTTGTTGTAAAAGGTCAAATGCATTTTCAATCTGATCATCATGATGTTTGATATTCTTTTTTAAATTATACATAATTTATGTGGTAAAAAATTAATAAAATTATATGCGAAAGTCCGTTTTGGTCTGAAAACTTACCTTCTATTATAGTTAATTTTTTATCAAAACACTGATATTCAGTTATTTATTGTGTTAATATCCTTTTTATGTATAATTTTGCAACACAGTATGTGTATTTTTCGTCTATATAGATGAGTACAATTTTAAAACTGTTTTAAATAATATCACTAACCTAAAGTAAATTAAGTTTGTTACAAAGCGAGCTAATAGAACAATGTAGAACCAACGATCGTAGAGCGCAAATGAAGCTCTATAATAAATACTGTGATGGTATGTATTATGTTGCCTTGCGATTTTTGAAGGATCCGTTTGATGCAGAGGAAGCTATGCAAGAGTCTTTTATTAAAGCATTTACAAGGCTTCATCAATTTACAGGTGATGTAACCTTTGGAGCTTGGCTTAAACGTATTGTGATTAATAAAAGTATTGATATGCTTAAAGCTAAGAAAATGAATATGGTTGCAATTAATGAGCAAGTTATGACTACGGTCGAAGAACAGAATGATTGGTCTGTGTCAGATTCTGTTACTGTGGATGAAGTAAAAAAAGCGATTGAAAAATTACCAGAAAAATATAGATATGCAGTCATGCTGTTTTTGATAGAAGGATATGATCATAATGAAATAAGTGAAGTATTAGATATTACTCCAGTTTCATCAAGAACATTAGTACACAGAGGTAAAAAACAGCTACAAGAACAATTAAAACATTTGAAAGATGGCACAAGATATTAGAGAGCTATTAAAGCAAGATAGGCAGATTCCTTCAGAGAAAATAAAACAAGGACATGAATTCAGGTTTATGTCCAGATTAGAAAAAGAACTTCCAAAGAAAAAAACACAAAATCTTAATTATAAGTGGCTTAAAATAGCAGCTAGTGTAGTTGTAGTTCTTTCTATTTCAGTTTTAACTTTTAATCAACTGGGAGGAGAAGATCTTAAAGGAGGAACAGAATTGGTTAATATAGATGATTCTACTGCAAAAAAATCTACTGTAAAACTAACTAAACAATCTTCGACACTGGCAGAAATATCTCCAGAATATCAAGAAGTAGAAAATAGCATATTGACCAGTATAAAATTTCAATTATCACAGATCACTATTGATGATACAAATAGAGAATTGGTAGAAAGTTTTATGGCTCGATTAGATAATCTTGATAAAGAATATCAGAAACTAAATAGAGAATTAATAGAGGTGGGGCCAAATGTACAAAGTGTAGAAGCTATGATGGAAAACTTAACTATAAGACTGTCTCTATTAAATAGACTTAAAGACAAACTAAAAGAATTAGAGAGTATAGAAAATGAAAATTACAATGAGATACAAGCTTAATTATATTACTGTACTTGGTATATTATGCTGCGCAGGATTATTTGCTCAGGATAAACAAGATAAGTTAAGTAAAAAAATTACAGTTGATAACGATGTTGTTGTAAATCTAAATACAAGTTATACTAATATTGTTTTTGAAACTTGGAATAAAAATACAATAGCAGTAGAAGCATATTTAGAAGGCAACGGTTCTAATCAAAATAGTCAACGTATTCTAGATAGCTGGCAGGTAAATGTGATAGGAGATAATAAAGAAGTAACGATTAGCTCTGCAGCAGGCAATTTGTGGAGCGGAAATGTAACAGCTTCTAGTATTAGAATGGACAAAAATTTACAAGAGTTAAGAATGTTAGGGCCAGTAATAACAGATATGCTAAGTCCTCTTATGGAAAACATTGAAAAAAACCCTATGCCAAGTGCTCTTTCTGATCATCAAGCTAATGTTAACTACAGTAATGGTAAGGTTAATAAGAATGATGAAAAATATATTCAACAATGGGAGAGTCAAATACGAGAAAAACTTAGCGATGATGCAAGTAAGGAAAACCAAAAATGGGCTCAGTTTGATAATACATCAAAAAGAGTGACTGGTCAAACAGAAATTCGTGTTGAAACTTGGGGAGAACAATATGGTAGACAGATGGATGCTTGGTCAACTCAATTTGCAAAAGATTTTGAAAATCAGCAAAATGGGACCGCTAATATAACAGTATATCAATACAGTGCCAGAAAAATCAATACAAAAAATACGAGTAAAATTATAAAAGTACGTTTGCCTAAAGAAGCTAGATTAAGACTTAATATCCGTCATGGGGATGTACAATTAGCCGAGAAATCCAATAATATCATAGCATCTCTATCGCATACTAAACTATCTGCCAATGTTATCAATGGTAAACAGACCTTTATCAAGGCTTCATATTCTCCAGTATTTGTCCGCGAATGGAATAATGGTAGGCTAATTGTTAATTATGTGAAAAATTGTAGGATTCAAAATGCTAAGAATTTATTGGTCAATGCAGATTCAAGTAATATTTATATCCAAGAACTCAGTGAAAATGGAGCAATCTCAGGAAGTTTTGGCATGATTACAATTGCTAAGTTAGGAGAATCTTTTTCTACTCTAGATTTGGCAGTTCAAAACAGTGATTTTAAATTAAAATTACCAGATACGGCATTTAATTTATCTTATAGTGGAGCGCAAAGTATAATTTCTTTGCCTAAAACGTTAACAATAAATACCAGAAAGAATTTTGGAAATGTTTTTATCAATGGATTTAAAAAGACTCGTAGTACAGATAAAATGATTACTATTAATGCAAAATATAGTGAAGTTGTATTAAATAATAAATAGTTTTTTGTAGTAAATAATGTAGTGTTAATTGTAAGAAAACTCTATCGGTATATAAAACTGGTAGGGTTTTTTTAGTTATTGTATTTATCAATAACCTTGTTTAGTGGTTTGTGAAATAATATGTTTTATGCTAAAAAAATGAAAAATGTTTATCAAAATTGGTTGAATAGGAGCAAGGTATTTACTTTTTCGGCCTTAAATCTAAGTATGTAAAATCACATTTTTGGTACGTATATGCGGAATAAGACGTAAGAATGGTCTGTAGTTTTTTCTTTTAATCTAGTTATTGATGCCTTTTGTCTGGTTTTTCCTTTTTTTAAATTGTAAACAACTCAAAATCAGTTATTTAATATTTTATATAGATAATTTTAACACTTTTTGTGTCTTTTATCGAAAAACAAAAACATTTGATCTAAAAGTCTGATTTTTAATTTGTTTAACAATAATTATGTGATATCATTGTATGGTAAAACCGTAATAAAGTAAAGTTTAACCTTATTACTATTAAAGGATACAAAGATGAAATTGATAGCATATTTTTTTAGTTTATTTTTATTCTTAAGCAGTTATGCAAATGACATGGATCAATCTTTAGAAGTAGAGATGAATGGTCTTATAGTGATGGTTGTGGATTTTGAAGATGGTGATAAAATTAAGTTATTCGAAATAGAAACTGGAGACCATATCCTTTCAAAAACACATGGAGAGGTAGATCTTAGTCAATTACCAATAGGATCTTACTTATTAGAGAATAACGAAGGTCAATCCGTAGTTATAGAGAGGTTAGAAGAAGAAGTTAGTATTGAAGGAGTTGTAGAAAATAATAAAATAGATTTTGTACTAGAAAATGATAGTGAAAGAACTTTTGTTTCTGCAGAAATTAATGTAGAGCAAGAATTTATTCAATATTATGAAAATGCAGAAACAAACCTTCTTTCTATTGAAAGAGATGGAGATATGGTTAAAGTAGTGGATTTTGAAGATGGAGATAAAATTAAATTGTTTGAAGTTAAAAATACAGTTCACATCTTGTCAAAGACAACCAATTATGTTGATCTAAGTCAATTACCTGCAGGTGTATATGTTTTGGAAAATGATAGAGGAGATTCTGTAGTGTTAGAGAAATTTGTAGATGAAGATCAGGTGGTTGCAGATATGTAATATATAGATACTAGTTATAAAAAAAACCTTTCAGGACACTGAAAGGTTTTTTTTATAGGTAAAAATTAATGATAACTATGGCAATGTTGTGTTTTTTCATGGTACGAACAAAAAAATAGCTGATTTTCATTTCCAGTAAATTCAAAGCATAATTGAAATAAATATCCTAGTTAACTTATGTCATTTAGATTTTGAAGAGTAAATAATATTGAAGTGGTTTAAACTTTTTTGATTCTAGCGAAAAATAGTAGTTTTTTGATCAATTGAAGTGTTTTTTGCTCTTCATAGCAGCGCTACGAAGTAAGAAAAAGACGAAAATTGAGTGAAAAAGAGCATTTTTATAGCGAATTAAAAAAAGTTTAAACCACTTCATTCTATTAATAATGGATTTAGCTTTGTTTATCTAGATTTTTTGTCATGTTAAAACCAGTAAATAGTCCCGCTCCAGCCATCAAAAAGATAGTTCCTGGATATGCTATATCTTCATCAACACCGATTGATAAATGTAAAAATCCAGCTATAAAAATCCCAATACCAACCCCCATTAATAATAAAGAAAGGTTTAAGATAAAAACTTTCCATAAAGGAGTAACTCTTTTTTCTTTATTACTGTAAAAAATAGAAGCATCCGCTCCTTTTTCGATAAGTGCCATACGTTCTTTATTCCTTGCAGCAACGAATAAATAGATTATTCCAAAAATAGATCCAAATAAGGATAACGGTATTAGTGTTTCAATAAAACTCATAATTTTTGATTTAAATGATTATACTGTTCGTTTTCTAATTAAGACGGAGTATTATTCGAAGTGGTTACAAAAAACAAAAAATATATTTTGTACTTTTTAATATAATTTATGTAACCTATACTTATACGCTATCGTCTTATGAAGAAATGAACCATCAATCAGATCAATATTATATCAATCAGGTTCTAGAAGGACAAGTGAATGCTTTTTCTGTTTTAATAGAACGTTATCAGAGCTTAGTGTATACTGTAGTATATCGTATGATCAAAAATAAAGAGGAAGCAGAAGAAGTAGCACAGGATTCTTTTATAAAAGCATTTAAGTCTCTAGGTAACTATAGAGGAGATGCCAAATTTTCTACTTGGTTGTATACTATAGCATATAGAAAGAGTTTGGATGCTTTGAAAAAAAGTAAGCGTATGATAACATCAGAAATTATTGAAGAAATTAATGAAGGAGAAATAGAATTGGTAAATGATGCATTAAATTATTTACAAACCAAAGAACGAAAAAGGATAATTTCTGATAGCATAATGAAACTTGCTGAAGATGAAGCTGCTATTATAACATGGTATTACTTTGAAGAAAAAAGTGTAAAAGAGATTGTTAAAATGACAGATCTAACGGCAGATAATGTGAAAATAAAACTCTATCGTGGTAGAAAAAAACTATATTCGATATTGAAATATCACATTTCTCCAGAAATTAGCAGTAAAAATGGAAGAGCAATATAAAAATGATATCCAAAATTTGGTTAAAGAGGCTGGTGTAGAATCTCCTTCTGTAAATTTTGTACATAATGTAATGAGGGAGATAGAAGTTTCTTCTCAAAAATCATTGAATTATACCCCTTTAATATCAAAAAGAAAATGGTTGATCATAGTTTTGGTAATTATATCAATAGTAGGAGTTTTATTGCTTTTGTCAGATAATGAAGTGTCTGTTTTACATACTTTTGATTTATCTTTTTATGAGATAATAAATCTAGATAATCCATTTTCTGGTTTTACGCTTCGTAAGACAACTCTTTATGGAGTATTGTTTCTTGCACTTTTGTTTTTTGTGCAAATACCAATATTAAAAAGAAGAATTGATAGCAATTTTTCTTAAAGTAGTTTAAATCTCATTTCTAATATAATATATTAACAATTTAAACTAAAAAAATCGTATTTATGGTTATTATGAGTTTAGTTTGTTGCAGATATTATAAGAACAAGTTTTATATATACTCAACTCGTTTTGCATTTAGATGTTTTTTAAATCAAAACCTATCAATTTAATTATTTAAATCTACATACGATTGATTTTCATTTCTTTAAGATAAAATCGAATAAACGATTTTTCAGTATTAATTTTCCAGGATACACAAAAAGTATACTCAATATATGTTTAAGGTATCTTTTTGACGGTATTACATTTTCTGTTTCATAGATTGATCAGTAATTTATAAATCAGTATTCTTGATAAGAAAATTTGAACGATCTAAAACTAATTGATAAAATAACCAAATCATGAGTGATATATTCAAAAATTTTATAGAACAAATTTCTCCAGAATTTATTCCAGTAATAGACTCTAGGTATACTAAAGAAGATTATATCAAAATAGACCTTTCTATGACCAATGTAGACTTAGAAACTATAGATGTATCTTCTTCAAGGGTGTTTGAGGGATATTTAAAGGGATATATAGCGAAAAACAAAGTAAAGGTTGCTTATGGTGGTTATAATGAAGTAAGAGCGATTTATAGCAGAAGTCCTCATTTTAATCAGCAAAACCCAGAAACTGAACGTAATATTCATTTAGGGTTGGATATTTGGTGTGATTCAAAAACTAAAATCTTAGCTCCTCTAGATGGTAAAATTCATAGTTTTAAAAATAACAATAATTTTGGGGATTATGGACCAACGATTATTCTAGAGCATACATTTGATAATGTTGTATTTTATACTCTGTATGGACATTTAAGTTTAACATCACTTTCTGGAATTGCCGTTGGAGATAAGGTTAAAGCTGGACAAACTATAGCTGTATTGGGAACATCATTAGTAAATGGAGATTATGCTCCTCACTTGCATTTTCAGATCATTAAAGATATGCAAGACAATATTGGGGATTATCCTGGGGTTTCTAGTCGAAAGAATCTGGAGATGTATTTGCAAAATTGTCCAGATCCAAATCTATTATTGAAAATTTAAACCTAGTAGTTAATTTATAAACTTCTAAAACCATTACACTTGAATTGTAATGGTCTTAGAAGCTTGTCTTTTTACTTGCTAATTAGTTTAGAATTATTTGATTGTCAAGTAGTTTAACTATTTTACTGACCCCAGAATCATTATCAATAATAAATTCAGGAAGCGAGAGAAAAAGATTAGCACTGTCATGAATTGTTAAGGAAATTTCAATAGTTACTTCTTCATCATTTGGCATAATGAACTCAATGCGACTTGTTTCGATATTGAAAGAAGCTACACCATTAGTAGTATCAGTCACATATATAATGGTTGGTTCGTTTTGTTGCCAAGGTTCTAGTATTTCTTCTCCATTTTTCTTTTTTACAGAAAAGGCACTTTCAATAAAAACAGTATTTGGATCTATACCTTGTGCTAAACTCCCAAAGCCATAAATTTGTAATGTAACTTTTGAGTTTGCAACAGCTTTATAAATACCAGTAGTTTCATCATAAGAAGTAGGGTCTTCAATAACGGTATAGTTGAGAGTTTCGGATATCTCATTATTAGAAGCTGAGGTGATAATAATACTAGCAGATCCAACACCTGTTGTTGTAATAGAACCTCTATTTACAGAAACAACGTTATTGTTTGTCGATGTCCAGATCAATGTTTTGTCTGTTGCATCTTCGGGTTCTACGGTTATTCCTCCTCCTTTACCTATTCCTGGCTCAAAATAAACAGTACGATCTGTTTCTCCCCAAATTTTAATGCCAGTTACAGGTATTGGAGTGCTAACCACTCGTAGCATAATACTAGTGGTAATAGTTGCATCTACTGTAGATGTAACTGTAATAGCTATTGTACCTTCAGTTACTCCTGTTATGTTTCCTTCATTATCAATAGAAGCAATAGTAGGATCACTAGAAGAAAAGGTGAAACTATCATCAGAAGAACCTCCTTCTATGTTAAATTTATTTACTTGGATTTTTTTAGAATCCCCAATGAGTAATGAAGATCTTTTAGGTTGTGCAGAAATAAATTTTGCTTCATTAGGTCTTCTATTAGTCACGGTTAGTTCTATAGATTGCGTAATATTTGAATTATCTGCAAAAGTTGCTGTAATTATAGTAACTCCAGAATTTTTAGTGTTAATATAACCAGATTCATCTACAACAGCTACATTGGTGTCACTGCTGGTCCAGATAAGGTCTACAGCATTTGCATCTACAGGAGAGAATATTGGAATTAATTGTAACCAATCACTTGCAAAATGGCTAGTTGCAGAGCCTCTAAAAAATGTGAAACTGGTTAAAGGAACTTCATCTGAATCGGGTAATGTTGTAAATTCAAAATTTAAAGCAATAGATTTTTGATTGGTGCTTATTGCTAATAATATTCCTTTGTATAATGTTTTAGGTTCTAAATTTTCAAAACTATATGTGTTGTCTGTGAGACTATTGGCTATTAAATCTCCTTCTAGATAAATGTTATAAGTAATTTCTGAGTTATCACTTATAGTAGCTGTATCCCAGTTAAGCGTTGCACTATTATTTATAATGTCATTTACTGAAATATTAGAAATTTCTGGTATTGGAGCATTAGGATCTGCAAATTGTTTGGTTTTAACAGAAAATGAGATCGGATCCAATTCAATACTTTCTTTAGCACTCTTATGATTGGTCTTACCATTTTTCGATGAAATAATTTTACTATCTACTGTTTTTGGTACAATTCGGCCAGAATACTCAGTATCGGATTTTAAATTTGTTAAAGTATAATCGGTATCTTTATTACTATCCTTAATTTTAGTGTCTCCTAAATAGATATCATATACCACTTCTTCATTATTTGGTCCAGAAACGGGTGACCATTTTAGATTAACCAAATTAAATGAAACATCATTATCGTCGAATTGAATATCTGAATTTTCAGAGGTATCGATCTCAGGATTTATAGGATCTGGATCATCTTCACTACAACCGACAGCTAATAATACTATCGAAAAGAAAAGTATCGATCTAGTTATATATTTCATTATATCAAATGAATGATCATTTGAGTTTGTAGTATAACTCTTCATATTTGATTGTTTCTTAGACATCATAATATTAGAATGTTTGTTTAAAATTTTAATTAATTTTTTGTTTTCCTTTAAAACCATACTTTAATATTAAATATGATTTTAAACATTGAATTTAGTTTAGGACTAAAAAACAATGTTCCCTTACTTTTTTTGTTAAAACGTAAATGTAGAGAAACATTATATGAATTTACAAGGTGAAATTCGTGATATTTATAAATATGGACTAGTTTATGAAGTGTTTTTGAAGAGTTAATATTTTGTTTTTGTGTGTGTTATGTGTTTTGTGTGTAAGAATATGAATCAATCAGTGTTATTCGAGTAAAAACTAAAAAAACCTGAAGAATTAACCTCAGGTTTTTAATATATATAGTTTGGAAAGTTCTATTCGTTAACCAAAACCCATTCTCCTTTTTCAATTAATGGGATTGCTTGTTTGTATTTTACGGTTTTGTTCTCTCCGCTCATTACATGTTTAATTGTAACTCTATCGTTACGTCCAATTTTTGGTTGTTCACGTACAATAGTTTCGGTAACTTGTGGTTGACCTTGGGTTTGACCTGCGGCTCTATTTTGAGCAGCACGCTCATCCATATTTGGAATTTCTTCTTTAGAAGTTTCTAGATTTTCTCTTTTTCGTACTTGACGAGCTTCAGAGATATCCTGTGAGTCACCAGTTGGTAATTCTCCTTTAAACAAGAAAGAGATAACATCTTTATTAACTTCTTCTATCATTACCTTAAACAATTCAAAAGCTTCAAATTTGTAAATTAATAAAGGATCTTTTTGCTCATGAACTGCTAATTGTACACTTTGTTTTAACTCGTCCATTTTACGTAGATGAGTTTTCCATGCATCATCAATAATGGCAAGTGTAATATTTTTTTCGAAATCGGTGATTAATTGTTTTCCTTCGGTTTCGCAAGCTTTCTTTAAGTTTGTGATAACTTCAAGACTTTTTACTCCATCTGTAAAAGGAACTCTGATTGGGATCTTATCAACATCTGGATTACTTTTTGATAAGTTCTCATACACCTGTTTAAGTACAGGGTAAGCCATATCAGCGTTACGCTTCATTTTATCTTGGTAATGCTGGTATGCTGTTTTATATACTTCTCCTGCGATTTTCTGTGCATCCATTTTTTCGAACTCCTGTTCAGAAATTGGACTGCTCATAGAAAAGTATCGAATCAATTCAAATTCAAAGTTTTTAAAATCTTGTGCACCTTTATTTCCTTCTGTAATTACTTCTAAAGTGTCATAGATCATATTGGCAATATCTACACGTAGACGTTCTCCAAAAAGAGCATGATAACGACGTTTGTATACCACTTCACGTTGAGCGTTCATTACATCATCATATTCGAGAAGTCGTTTACGAACACCAAAATTGTTTTCTTCTACCTTTTTCTGAGCTCTCTCAATAGATTTAGAAATCATAGAGTGTTGAATTACTTCTCCCTCTTTTAATCCCATTCGATCCATCATTTTTGCAATACGTTCAGAGCCAAATAAACGCATTAAGTTATCTTCTAAGGATACATAGAATTGAGAGCTTCCTGGATCTCCTTGTCGACCAGCACGACCACGTAACTGTCTGTCTACACGACGAGAATCATGACGTTCTGTTCCTACGATTGCAAGACCTCCTGCAGCTTTTACTTCATCGGATAATTTAATATCTGTACCACGTCCTGCCATATTGGTTGCAATAGTTACAACTCCAGGTTTACCAGCTTCAGCTACAATATCAGCTTCTTTTTTATGAAGTTTTGCGTTTAATACGTTATGTGGGACTTTACGAATGGTAAGCATTCGACCTAATAATTCAGAAATCTCTACAGAAGTCGTACCGATTAGTACAGGTCTTCCTGCGCGAGATAGTTCTGTAACTTGTTCTATAACCGCATTATATTTTTCACGTTTGGTTTTGAATACCAAATCTTCCATATCTTTTCTGGCAATAGGTCTATTGGTTGGTATTTCTACAACATCTAATTTGTAGATTTCCCAAAGTTCACCAGCTTCTGTTACAGCGGTACCTGTCATCCCTGATAACTTACCATACATTCTGAAGTAATTTTGAAGAGTTACCGTTGCAAAAGTCTGAGTAGCATCTTCAATTTTTACATTTTCTTTTGCTTCAATTGCCTGGTGTAATCCGTCACTATATCGACGCCCATCCATGATACGACCTGTCTGTTCATCAACAATTTTTACCTTATTGTCCATTACCACATATTCAACATCTTTTTCGAATAAAGAATATGCTTTTAATAATTGACGTAAGGTGTGAATACGCTCACTCTTTACACTATATTCTCTGAAAAGATCTTCTTTCTTTTCTGCTTCTGCTTCTTTGGATAACCCTTCACCTTCGATTTTGGCAATTTCCATTCCTATCTGTGGTAAAACAAAGAAATCAGGGTTTTCTTTACCAGAAAGATAGTCTACACCTTTGTCGGTAAGGTCTATCTGGTTGTTTTTTTCTTCAATAACATAGTATAAGTCGGCATCAATCTTGTGCATTTCACGATTGTTGTCCTGCATATAAAAGTTTTCTGTTTTTTGAAGTAGTTGTTTTACTCCTTCTTCACTTAAAAACTTAATCAATGCTTTATTTTTAGGAATCCCTCGGTATACTTGTAGTAATTTGAATCCACCTTCTTTTGGATCTCCTTCTTTTATCAGTTTTTTGGCTTCTGCCAGCACTGTAGTAAGGTATTTTTGCTGAACAGAAACTATATCTGCAATTTTTGGTTTTAATTCATCAAATTCATGAACATCACCTTTTGGAATAGCTCCAGATATAATAAGAGGTGTACGCGCATCATCGATTAATACAGAATCTACCTCATCAATAATAGCATAGTTATGAGGGCGTTGTACCAAATCTTCTGGTGCATGAGACATGTTATCTCTTAAATAATCAAAACCAAATTCGTTATTGGTACCGTATGTGATGTCGGCATTGTAAGCTGCTCTACGTTCTGCGGAGTTAGGTCTATGATTATCAATGCAATCTACTGTAAGTCCATGAAATTGAAAAATAGGAGCCATCCATTCGCTATCACGACGGGCAAGATAATCATTTACAGTAACCAGATGAACCCCATTACCAGAGAGTGCATTAAGATATACAGGAAGAGTTGCTACCAGAGTTTTTCCTTCACCTGTTTGCATTTCTGCTACTTTCCCTTCATGGAGTGTGACGCCACCTACAAGTTGTACATCGTAGTGTACCATATCCCATTTTACTTCTTTACCTGCTGCGTCCCAACTTGTAGCCCATATTGCTTTTTCACCATTAAGAGTAATATGATCTTTAGTACCTGAGAGCTCACGATCGTATGCAGATGCAGTAACTTCTATTGATGTATTCTCAGCGAAACGTTTTGCTGTTTCTTTTACTACTGCAAAAGCTTCAGGAAGGATGTCATTTAATGCTTTTTCTGTTGCATTATAGGCATCTTCTTTTAATACATCTATCTCGCTATAAATATCTTCTTTTTTATCAATATCCTCTGTTTGATCAGCTTCATTGATAAGTGTTTCAATCTTTTCATTGATTTTTTTGCGAGCTTCATTGATACTATTTTTAAATTCAACAGTTTTAGCACGCAATTCATCATGAGAAAGGCTAGATAATGCCTTTTCTGCTTGTTTTATAAGTTCAACCTTTGGTTGAATCTCTTTGATGTCTTTTTTGGATTTATCTCCAACAAATACTTTTAATACAGAATCTAAAATTCCCATAATATATGGTTGTGTTGTTTATTGAGATTTTAGTTTCAAAATGAAACTAATTGGTTTAACCTCTTAAGAGGTAACGTCAAGTCTGATTCCAACGTGTTGGAATACATGGCTATCTCATGACCTTAAAAGGTCAGATTATACAATTTTTAAGCAGTAAATAACCACAAAAACGGAGTAATTTACGCAAAAAAAAAGCCTCTTGCGAGACTTTTAATACTATTTCATTTATTTAATATTCATCCTCGTTCCAAAGATAATCTTCATCGGTAGGATAATCAGGCCATATTTCCTCTATAGAGTCATACGAATCTCCTTCATCTTCAATTGCTTGCAGGTTTTCTACAACCTCTAAAGGTGCTCCAGTACGAATTGCGTAATCTATCAACTCGTCTTTTGTAGCTGGCCAAGGTGCATCACTTAAATATGACGCTAATTCTAAAGTCCAATACATATGTTTACTGGTTTAATTTTTTGCAAAAATAATTTTTTAGTTTAAAAAGTCAAGTAAAAAATTAATTATTTAAACAATAATTTTAAGAACGTGATTTTTTTAAGGTTTCTAAAGAGAAACTATTTAACAGTCGAATTTTAAGATTTTTTTGCAGGAATCCATTTTATTTCTTCTGCTCTTAGATCGTGTGACAACTTTCGTGCCAGTACAAAAAGATAGTCAGATAGTCTGTTTAAGTATTGTAATGTGGTTTCCTCAAAAGGTGATATTTCATATAATGCCGTTGCAAGACGCTCAGCTCTTCGGCATACACAACGGGCAATGTGACAGAATGACACAGTTTGATGCCCTCCAGGTAGCACAAAGTGTGTCATTGGTGGCAAAGATTCATTCATGCGATCAATTTCGTTTTCAAGAAACTCTATATCATCTATCGAAATAGTTGGTATGTTAAGTCTTTTTTGTCCACTTTTTAAAATAGCTTTTTCCGGATCAGTTGCTAAAACAGCTCCTAAGGTAAAAAGTCTGTCTTGTATTTTAACTAATATTTGTTTATTAAACTTATCAATTTTTTGATCTCTAATAAGGCCAATATGCGAGTTTAGTTCATCAACAGTACCATAACTATCTATTCGGATATGGTGTTTGGGGACTCTGGTTCCTCCAAACAAAGCAGTTGTCCCTTTATCTCCTGTTTTTGTATATATCTTCATTTAGTGCTTAAATATCTTGTTCATTTTTGATAAGGATAAAGTAAAATTGTTATGATACCAAATAAACTTTAAAATTATGCTATAATCCCTTCTTTCTTTTATTATTAAAAGCTCTTGTGACCAATGCCGTGTAAAAAAATTACAACTTTTAAAGAAAAAGAGACCTTGTATTTTCAGCATAATTCTAGAATTTACTCGGTATTACTTTCAATACTACAAACATTCTTATAAATATCCAATATTTATGAGAATTAACATTGTTGTTTTTTGTTGATAAGGGTTGTGTTTTTGTTATGCTTGTGTTAAAATTTT
Source organism: uncultured Aquimarina sp. (assembly GCA_947498785.1). Classification (GTDB taxonomy): domain Bacteria; phylum Bacteroidota; class Bacteroidia; order Flavobacteriales; family Flavobacteriaceae; genus Aquimarina. The sequence continues at coordinate 79,013 of CANMLS010000018.1, forward strand.
TTAATTTTTATTAACCTGATAATGAATTGATTATGGTTTTTAATCCATACATTTATAAGGGGATATTCCCTTATTTTTTTAAATAACAGCCTATTTTAAAACAAGATTTTTAACTTATTAAAACCTAAACTAAATTATGAAACTAATAAAAAGAACAATTGTACTGTCAATTTTATGTTTATTAATTGTATCCTGTAATAAAGAAGATGTTGTAGAAGAAAAATCAAAAGAATTCCCTTTTTATTTAAAACAAGTAGATGGATCTTTAATTACTAAGATAGAACCCGAACTAATACAACCAATTTATGAAGATTTAAAATCTACAGGAAAAATCAATGAAGCTACGTCTTTTTTGAAGAATTATAATGAGAGAGGAGAATATGTTGGAGATGTTCCTGACGTAGATGTACAGAAAGTTTCAAATCCTAGTTTTTATTATGGGATTCATTTACAAGGTACTGGGTGGACCTATGGTAATGATAATTCGGTAAATGAAACACCAGATTATTATACTTTTGGAACTACTGGTCAAAGTAGAAGATTAGAAGCATTTTATTTACTTCTAAATAATACCAATATTTGTTATGAATCTCATCTAAAAGGTGTTGCTTGGGGTCAAGGAGTATTTTGTAATGGAGCCATTACTGGAACCACAGGGCAAAGCAGAAGGATCGAAGCTATTAAAATATCACTTGATGCAGGAGTAGGCTTTGTATTATATCAATCCCATTTAGAAGGAATAGGCTGGGAATCAGGTTGGACATATAATGGAGATATTTCTGGCACTACTGGTCAAAGTAGAAGATTAGAAGCTTTCAGACTAAGATTTTTGTTATACTAAAATAATATAAAAATAGATTGAAGTTTTAAATTAGGCTGTTATATTAATAAAACAAAAATGATTATTTCTTTTTCTTTAAATAATTCTTTCTAAAATTACGTTTATCGCGATTATACAACTTGCTTTTGTTGCGTTTATTGTTCCATGAAATAACAATAAATAATATAGCGATAATAATAATCACCAAAATTAATTGTGTTTCTTCAGAAAGAGCGTCTGACATTATTCTTAACTTATTTTGAGTAAAAATAGCAAAAAGGTTTCAATGACATAGTAAGAATACTATAGCATTTATAAAGCGATCTTCATTAAAAACGTTAAATTTGTTTTGCTATGGAATTTTCTTCAAAATTATTAGAAAACGCAGTGTATGAAATGTCGCAATTACCAGGTATTGGAAAACGTACGGCATTACGTTTGGTATTGCACTTACTTAGACAACCTCAAACTCAGACAGAGCATTTGGTAAAAGCTTTGGGAACGTTACGTCAAGATATCAAGTTTTGCAAGACTTGTCATAGTATCAGTGATACCGATACTTGTGATATTTGTAGTAACCCTAGCCGAATTAGAGAAATTATTTGTGTAGTAGAGGATATACGAGATGTTATGGCTATTGAGAGTACAGGTCAATATAGAGGATTGTACCATGTTTTGGGAGGAAAAATAAGTCCACTTGATGGTATTGGTCCACTTGATCTTAATATTACTTCTTTAGTCGAAAAAGTTAAATCAGGAACGGTAAATGAACTGATATTTGCATTAAGTGCAACCATGGAAGGAGATACAACCAATTTTTATATGTATAAGCAATTAGAAGGAATTGATATAAAAACTTCTACTATTGCAAGAGGAATTGGAGTTAATGATGAACTAGAGTATGCCGATGAAGTCACTTTGGGACGAAGTATTTTGAATCGAATTCCCTTTGAAAATGCATTAAAAAATTCATAACTCGTTTATGTAAAAAAGGAATCACGACATTATTGTATAAGGGACAACGTACCAATTCATTATAAAGAATAAAGAGGAGATTGTGATGAAGTATATATTTGAAAGTTTTATAGAATCTGCAAATATTCTATACAAACACTTTAGAAGTAAATAGTTTTGATTATACAGTTGTCATCTAACTGCAATAGTAAAAAGAATCATTAATCACTATTATTTGGTTTCTGATCATCATGAATCATGTGAAAGGTTATCTGATGAAATCGACCAAAGAATAGAAAAAGTGTCAATAGAATCTTTAGTAAATTTGGGGGATAAAAATATCGAGATTATCTTTGGAAACAATTTTTTCTATTTTATATCAGTTATTTGAGAGATAACAAGACTTAAAAAGGACGATTGTACATTTTAAGATTGAATCTACAAATGGTAAAATGATATTATGAGTGGTAATTTTAGTAATGGGATAAGGGAAACTCCAAGTGTTTTTAAATAAATTTTAATAGATAAAATACAATTTTCAAGTCGAATTTTGAGTAAATTCGCAAAAAAATAACATATAAATACTTTTAATTAAGGATATGGCAAATTTTGAGCTTAAACTTCCGAAGATGGGTGAGAGCGTTGCAGAAGCAACAATAACAACTTGGTTAAAAGAAGTTGGAGATACAATCGAATTGGATGATGCAGTTGTTGAAATTGCAACAGATAAAGTAGATAGCGAAGTACCTAGCGAGGTAGAAGGAGTACTTGTTGAAAAACTTTTTGAGGTTGATGATGTAGTACAGGTAGGTCAAACTATTGCTGTAATTAAAATAGAAGGAGAAGGTTCATCAGATTTAAGCCGAGAAGAAACTAAAGTTGAAGTTGAAGAAGTTCCTAAAGAAGCAGTGGTTTTAGAGGCTGAAATTGCAGAAGTAACGGAAACAGTATCAACCGAAGGAGTAGATTTTTCTACTAGTGATAAATTTTATTCTCCTTTGGTAAAAAATATAGCTTCTACTGAAGGAGTTTCTTTACATGAATTAGAGTCAATTTCTGGAACGGGTAAAGATGGTCGAGTAACCAAAAATGATATTCTACAATTTGTAGAAAATCGTAAAAATAGAAAAACAGAGATCAAAACTGTTATCCAGTCCACTGATCCTGTTCTTAAGGATATCCAAAAACCCGCTAAGCCTGTATCTGTAAAAGCAGCACCAATAGTAGCGTCTGGAGAGGATGAGATTATAGAAATGACTAGGATGGGTAAATTCATAGCAAATCATATGGTTGAGTCTGTTCAAACTTCGGCTCATGTACAATCTTTTATTGAGGCAGATGTAACTAATATCTGGAATTGGAGAAAGAAGGTTAAAGCAGATTTTATCAAAAGAGAAGGAGAAAACCTTACATTCACTCCGATCTTTATGGAGGCTGTTGCTAAAGCAATTAAAGATTTTCCGATGATAAATATTTCAGTATCGGGAGATACAATTATTAAAAAGAAAAATATAAATCTTGGGATGGCAGCTGCCTTACCCGACGGTAATTTGATTGTTCCAGTTATAAAAAATGCGGATCAATTAAACTTGGTAGGAATGACCAAAGCGGTTAATGATTTAGCTGGTCGTGCACGTAATAATGCATTAAAACCAGATGACGTTCAGGAAGGAACATACACAGTAACTAATGTAGGTACTTTTGGTAGTATTATGGGGACGCCTATCATCAATCAACCACAGGTTGCTATTTTGGCTTTAGGAGCTATTAGAAAGGTTCCAGCAGTAATTGAAACTCCTGAGGGTGATTTTATTGGTATACGATATAAAATGTTCTTATCACACTCTTACGATCATAGAGTTGTGAATGGGGCATTAGGAGGTCAATTTGTACAACGTGTAAAGGACTACTTGGAAGCTTTTGATATTAATAGAGAGCTATAAAACCTTATTTATTTTTCTTTGGCTATTTAATATTAAGTATAACTAATAGTGATTTGATCAAAAATAAAAGGAAAACCACGGCATATATAGTCGTGGTTTTTTTCTTATGATTTTGAATTTTTGGTTACTTTAATTGGGAATGCTTTACTATGAAGCAGCGTATAACAAATTAATACCTCTTTTTATTTCCAATACACTGCAGTTTGACCGTATTGAAAGTGTATGGGATTATGTGCGGGATCTTTCTTAAATAAATATAAGTCTTTAGGATCTTTCTCGAATAACATGATGATATCAGAACCACCAAATTTAAATTTACCGAATTCTTGACCCTTGGGTACAGTTTTGCCTTTAAGATTGGTGTACATATCAACACCAGATACTTGACACATTCCTATTGGAAGTATAGCTACTTTTCCTACTATAGGGCCTGCATCAACAATTACTAAGCCACGAGCTTGTGTGAACTCATACCCATCGGTGGCGGCATCAGGAGCATCCCATTGTCCGTCTTCTGTTAAATTGACGGCCAAATATACTTTGCCTTGTATTGCTTCAATTTCTAAAATTTCACCTCCTACAGGAGTGTGAAAACGGTGATAGTCAAACGGACTTAAAAAATAATGTACAAAAGTTCCACCGTAAAAATCTTTAGCATAGCTACTGTTATTTAAAAGTTCATCAACAGTACCAATAGTATGTGTTTTCTTAAAAATAACCTTGGTTTTTAGCCCTTCATTATCTAATACATTCCCTTGTTGGTCAATTGGGTAGTCTTGCTTAAAAGTGCAGTCTGCTGGGGAGACAATAGTTTGATTGTTATTAGGATCTGCAATTGGTCGTAAAGGGGTTATTCCAGTTTCTGGTGCAGCTTGATTAAATTGTCTATAAAAAAAAGTATTAAAGGTATCCCAACTTTTCTCATTGTCTTTATATAGAGGATAGTTGTACATCGAGTCATATTTAAATGAATGTAAACTCTCTTTTGTCAACGATGGTTTTGTGTCTAAGAAATCACCCCAGGCTTGAGCAAACTCGACTAACCATGCTGCAAAATCCTCAAAGCTTTGCATGGTTAGATTAGTTTCGGGTATTTTTTGATCTACCAACCAATAAAACTGACATAGCAAATCATATACTTTTTGACTATATCCATTTTGTTGCCCATTACTTTTCCAAGCGTTAGGGTAGTTAGGATCTTTACTCTCGTTGGGTATCAGACGAACATACAAATCTAGATAATCTAGATATGTTTCAATAGTGATTGGCCACCCATTACCTAGAAATTCATCGTTTATAGCTTTATAAAGGTCAGTGTTTAAGTCTTTTTTAGCTAAATGATTAGCCCTATTCAGAGAAAGTAGTAGTGCGGTACGCATTTTGGAGTTGCTTTGAAGTAGTTTTTTTAATTTTTCAACAACCGGAGCGTGAAAATCATTACTAGTATTTGTAGCATCTATTGTTTCTAATGTTATTGTATCTTCCATTTTTTTACTTGTTATATTTCCTACTCTATTTAAAAATAGCTTTTCGGGTTCCGCTATTTGCAATCAAAAAAAGTTATAGTAGCTACTACTTAAAATGTTTTTGCTATTACCTAAATTTAAAGCGAATAATTAAGAAAAAGTATTTCATCGTATTTCATGTTAATAAAAAAGAATCCTATAAATCTAACTTCTGTAGTGTGTCATATTCTGATTTTTTAATTTAAATTATCTAATCTTGGTGATTTGTTGTATGATATAAATTGTTTGTGATCATATTGTAGTTCTTAAGGTTTTACTTTTATCTATTCAAGAATAAATACATCAGATGAAACAATTAGTAACAGGACTTTTTTTATTGATATTTGTAATGCAATCTATTGCACAATATCAGGAACAACAGTTTAAGTTTAATCAAGAATATGAGGTTAGACAATGGGAGATTTTAGATGTTTTATTAACTACAGAAACTATAGAAAAACCATTTAAGGATTCTAGTACCGTAGTGTTTACTCATAGCTCGGGAAACGAATTAGTGCTTCCATTAATCTATAATGGTAATAGTAATAAAAAAAGTGAATGGTTAATTAGGTTTTCAAACGCTACGACTGGACTTTGGACGTTTGTGATCCAAAGTAAACATTCTTCATTAGATAAAAAACAAGGGACAGTAACAATTCTCCCTAATAAAGAACATAAAGGAGGAATCAGATTATCCAAAGAAGATACTCGTAATTTTTATTATGAATCAGGAGAAAAATATACTCCAATTGCTTTTGAGTGTGATTGGTTGTATGCTTTAGATTATGATAATGAAAAAGAATTGCCAAAGACAAATCATTTACTTAATCAAATTAAAAAAAACGGTTTCAATCAAATCGTAATGAATGTGTTTTCATATGATGTTAGTTGGCAAAAAGATGGAAAATTAGCTACACATCCTGAACACGAATTTGGTGGTCAAGAACATATATTTCCTTTTTTAGGAACTAATGATGCGCCAGATTTTAGTGGATTGAATATAGATTTTTTTAAAAAGTATGATAGAACCCTATTAGCCATGCACGAAAGAGAACTTTTTGCACATATCATGATTTATGTATGGAATAAATTGGTAAAATGGCCAGATATGCAATCTGAAGCTGATAATTTGTATTATGATTATGTTATTAAACGTTATCAAGCCTTTCCTAATGTATTATGGGACGTATCTAAAGAGGCTTTGTTTTACGGCAGGGCAGATGAAGAATATATATCCGAACGTATACAACGAATTCGTCAACAGGATTCTTATAAGCGTTTAATAACGGTTCATGATTATAATTTTTGTAAAAAACACGTGGATGAGGTAGATTACATATCCTCACAAGACTGGAGTCATAATATATATAACAAAACATTAGAAGCGTATAATACGTTTAAAGATAAACCAATTTTTAATATAGAACACGGTGGGTATGAGACTTCTGATTACACTGTTTTTACGGGAGATTATACAAATGCAGAAGTGTGTTTGCGTAGGAATTATATGTGTTTGTTTGCAGGAGCAGGAACAACATACTATTGGCAAGGAACTTCTTGGAATGTCGTTGTCTATAACCCTTTTCAACAGCCAGAAAATTCATATAAGCCAAAGTTCACTTACTTTAGATATCTGAGTTTATTTTGGGAACAATTTGCAGATAAGGATTTGAAACCAGCTCCGTGGATAAATAGTAGCGGTTATGCTTTAGCAAATAAAAAAGGACTTCAGTTGCATTATGTACCAAAGGAGAATTTTCAAATTAAATTAGGTTGGATTTTAAAACCGGAAAAAGGAAAAATAAAAACATATTATTGGTTTAATACCTTGACTGGAGAAACTACAAAATCTAAACCTACAAAAGAGCAGAGTTATACCAATCCTTGGTGCTATAAGGCAGATGCTATTTTGGTTTCTATAATTAAAGAAAATAACTAAATATTAGTATAGGAAATCTGATTTTTTTCTTTTTCAGAAAAGCGAGACTAGAACCACGGTTAGAGCCTCTTCAGTTTTTTTAAAAAAGAGTACTGTCTTTCTTTTGTGAATTTTTAATGCGTTCTACTTCTATAATGTCTAGTTTTTCATTTACAATTAGATCATAAGTATAATGTGAAATTACATCTGCTAATGGAACAAGGATCAATATTTGAACTTTTGTTTTTGCTGGAATGTTTTTTATAATAGGACGTTGTGCACTTCTGCGATAACCAGTAGGTTTTATTTTTAAGAATACGCTTTTATCCTCATTAGTGTCATTTTGAATATAGAGGATGGTTCTTTTTTTCTGTTTATCTTCAATTAATCGCACTAATTTTCTCTGGCTAAAACCCATAAAACCAAATAGAAATATAAAGAGAAATGCTATTCTAATGTTTTTTAAGGATGTCATTGTTTTTCTTTTAAAGATAAGAGTTTTAACCTCTAAATAAGAAAAACCGATCTTTCATATTTTCAATTTCAGAGTTTTTATTAGTAATAATATAATCTATCGCTTCTTTTGTGAATTTTTTACCTTTCTTCGTTAAAGAAACGATGTCATGATCTATAGTAATCATATTGTTTTTTAGAGCTAAATCCAAAACAGATTTTGCTTGTACTTTTTGCCAATTAATATGTTCGTTCAGGTGTTTTACGTGACGCTCTTCTTCTTCTTGATGATTCCCTAAGTGCAGAAGAAATGTAAGTAGGGAAACCTCAATTCGTTGTTGTCTTTGTCTATATAGTACCGAGAACAAACCTTTGTTAGGTGCAAATAGATAAACAAATAAAAAAATCAACCCCAAGATTGTAGTCATCGACCCAGAGATAGAGGCATCTAAGGCATGAGCTACCCAATAGCCTCCAATGGCGCTACTAACTCCAAAGAGTACAGAGAGTAAGAGCATTTTTTTTAGATCATTTGTCAATAAATACGCGGTGGCTGCAGGAGCGATCATTAGTGCAATAACCAAAATGGCACCCACTGCATCGAATGCGCCTACCGTAGTAATTGAAGACATTGTCATTAATCCGTAATGCATTACAATAGGAGAGAGTCCCAATGCAGAAGCGAGACCTGCATCAAATGTGCTGACTTTTAATTCTTTAAAAAAAGCGAAAAGCAAGCCTAATGTGATCAGTAAAATACTTCCGATAATCCATAGGGATTTGGGTCCTACATCCGTTCCTCCCCAAATTAATCGATCAAAAGGAGCAAAAGCTAATTCTCCTAATAATACTGCATCGATATCAAGGTGAACATCATTTGCATTTTGAGCAATAAGTATAATCCCGATACTAAACAAGGCAGGAAAAACTAGCCCAATTGCGGTGTCTTCTTTTACCAGCCCTGTTTTTTGGATAAATTCTACTAATATTACAGTAATAACTCCGCTTGCAGCAGCAAGAATAATCAATAATGGAGAAGATAAATCATGAGTAATAAAAAAACCAATTACTATACCTGGTAAAATAGAATGACTTATGGCATCAGTGATTAACGCCATTTTTCTTAATACAAGAAATGTACCAGGGATAGCACATGCAATTGCAACAAGACTTGCAATTAATTGTATTTCTATCTGTGCACTATTCATCTTCTTCTGTGATTAATTGATCGTATAGGTTAGAAGCAGTGTTGTATCCGGATGCAGTCATAGACCACATGTTTCCACTAATCTTTACGTAATCTTTGTCTTCTAACTTTTGAAGAGATTTTCTGGTAAACCCTTGAAAATTATTCAAGATTTTGATCGCATGTGGATGCCCAATATCTTCATGGGTCTTTGCAATATTATACATAAAGGATAAGGTTTTATGTAATTGAAGATCATTTCTGTTTTTGCGGAAACGTATTTCTCTGAATAGTAATCCTCGTCCAGGTGAAAATATAAACGAAACTAATACAAATACCCCTGCAACTAATACGATTACTGGACCGGTAGATAAATTATTATGGCTGGCACTAATTGCGGTTCCCAGTACTCCAGAAAATGCACCAAATATAGCCGCCAGAATAACCATTACAGATAAATTGTTTGTCCATTGTCTAGCTGCTGCTGCTGGAGCTAAAAGCATGGCACTCATTAATACAACACCTACAGTTTGTAAACCTAACACTATGGCTATTACAATAAAAGTAGTAATGAGAATATCCAAAAACTTAGTGTTAAAACCTAGTGTTTTTGTATAATCAGCATCAAACAATAGTAATTTAAGTTCTTTCCAGAATAATAATAAAATGACTAAACTAATTGCTGTAACAATTCCCATTAACCATACATCGCTTTCTATAAGTGTTGCTGCCTGACCAAAAAGATAACTCTCTAGACCTGCTTGATTGGCATTCGGCATTTTTTGGATATATGTAAGCAATAACATACCAAACCCAAAAAATAAAGATAAAATTAGGCCTAAAGCAGTATCAGATTTAAGATGTGTCTTACTTGTTATTCCTCTAATCCAAAAAGTTCCTATTAAACCACTGATTAATGCTCCAAGTAAGAATATTGAACTATTTTTAGTACCCATAATTAAAAAAGCAATAGCAATACCGGGTAAGGCGGCATGAGAAATAGCATCACCCAATAAACTTTGTTTCCTTAATACAGCAAAACTTCCTAACATTCCGCAGATTGCCCCAAGCACGGCTGTGCCTAGTGTAATTGTTCGTAATGTGTAATCTGTAAAGACAAGTTCGATATATTGTTGTATATCCATAATAATTACTGTTGAACACTAACTTTGTAGTTAATTCCGTATGTCTTGGTTAAGTTATCATCATTAAAAATATCTTTTACTGGCCCTGTAGCAATCTTTTTCACATTCAAAAAAGTAACCCAATCAAAATATTCTGGTACGGTCTGAAGATCGTGATGTACAACAATAACTGTTTTTCCTGCTTTTCTAAGTTCTTTTAAAATGTTGATAATAGCTTTTTCGGTTGTAGCATCCACACCTTGAAAAGGCTCATCCATAAAATAAATCGCTGCATTTTGAACTAAAGCTCTTGCTAGGAAGATACGTTGTTGCTGCCCTCCAGAAAGTTGACTAATCTGCCTGTTTTTAAAAGAAAGCATTCCTACTTTTTCTAGCGCTTCCAGAGCAGCTTTTTTTTCTTTTTGTCCAGGTCTTTTAATCCAGCCTAAACTACCATAAGTTCCCATCATAACAACATCTAAGGCAGTGGTAGGGAAATCCCAATCTACACTTCCTTTTTGGGGTACATAGGCAACTAGAGATCGTTGTTTTTTATAAGATTTCCCATAGATTTGAATGCTTCCAGCGATTGGTTTGATGATGTCTAAAATCGATTTGATCAAGGTAGATTTACCTGCTCCATTTGGACCTACAATTGCCATTAGAACTCCTTCTGGTATTGCTAGGTCAATATCCCACAATACAGGCTTGTAATTGTAAGCTACAGTGAGATCATCTATTTGAACTGCAATTTTGTTTTCCATTATTGTAATGCGTTTACAATGGTATTTACATTATATTCAAACATACCGATATATGTTCCTTCTTTGGTTTCTAGATTGCCAAGAGCATCAGAAAATAGTGTTCCACCTATACTAACTTCATGATTTTTTGATTTTACAGCCTCTTCTAGAGCTTCAATAGTTCGTTTGGGAACAGAAGTTTCTACAAAAATAGCTTTCACCTCTTTCTCAATAATAAAACTAGCTAACTTCTGAACATCCTGCACTCCGGCTTCTGTGGCAGTAGATAGGCCTTGAAGCCCGACGACATTAAAATCATATGTTTTTCCGAAGTAGCTAAAAGCATCATGTGCGGTTACCAAAATTCTTTTTTCTTTAGATAGTGTAGCTATTTTCTCTTTTAATCTAGTTTCCAGTGCACTTAGCTCTGTTAAATATGCATTTCCGTTAGTTTCAAAAGCTTTTGCATTTTTTGGATCTATCTCTTTAAGTTTTTTAACAACAAATGTGGTAATAGTTTTCCAATTTTCGACACTAAACCATATATGTGGGTCATAGTTTGATGCAAAATAATCAGAGCTGATTAGTGTGTTTTTATCCAAACTTTCTCCAATAGCTATGGTCTTGTTATTTTGATGTTGCATTTTTTCGAAGACCTCTACTAATTTACCTTCCAAATGTAAACCATTATAAAAAATTACATCGGCGTTAACTAGTTTGCTAACATCACCTTCACTTGCTTTATATAAGTGAGGATCAACACCGCTACCCATTAAACCATTAACCTCTAATAGGTTTCCTCCAATATTTTTAACTAGATCTGTAATCATAGAAGTGGTGGTGACCACTTTTAGTTTTTGATTTTCATTTTTTACTTCTTTTTTACAAGAAAATGAAAGCAAACAAATGACTAGTATTGGGATTATTTTATTCATTTTATTCTTTTTCAATTTTAAGTAGTACTATCAATTTGAATACATTTTTTCAGTATTTTCAAGAAAATCGAAAATCAGATTTTAAAATACTCTAATGAAACTAAAGTTGACTACTCTTCTTCAAATGTTTTAGTACTTCTGATAATTTTTTTTATTTGAGAAAAACAACACTAAACATAACCAAAGGTTAATAAAGGAAGTAAGATGATACTCCATAATTGCATTAGGTTTAGTAATTTTGTTGCATTACTTTGACAAAACTAAAAAAGTTAGCCATGACTAACAAATTAAATTCGAATAATTTAACAAAAAGCGAAGAAGATTACTTAAAGGCTCTTTTTCAATTGCTCATTGAAGATAGTTCTGTAAAAGTGGGTAATAACCAGTTGGCAGATTATCTTAAAGTTTCACCAGCTTCTACTAATAACATGATTAAGAAGTTGAAAACTAAAAATTATGTAGTAAGTGAAAAATATGGGAAGCTTGATTTGACAGAAGAAGGAAAGTCGATTGCTGTACGATTGATTCGCAAGCATAGATTGTGGGAAACATTTTTATGTAATTATCTAAATTTTACCTGGGATGAAGTACATGAAGTTGCAGAGCAATTAGAGCACATCAAATCCAAAAAACTGATTGATGAATTAGATCGTTTTATGGATTTTCCAGAAAAAGATCCTCATGGCGAGATGATTCCTAATGCAGATGGAGAATATTCTGTTTTACCCAAAATCACTCTTTCATCACTTTCTGATGGTGATATTTGTCAACTGGTTGCGGTAGATGATGGATCTGTTAATTTTTTGAAGTATGTATCTGAGATTGGACTTGCATTAAGTAGTGAAATTAAAGTTCTCGAAGTTCGTGAATTTGATAAGTCTATCCGCATACAGTTTGATAATACTATAGAAACAGTAACAAGAAAATTTGCAGATAATGTATTCGTTAAGAAGGTAGTATAATTTTTGTAAATGTTAAAATAGAGTTAGTCTATAAGATAGTAAGAGAATTGCTGTTATCTTTGAGTATTACTCAATAAATTTATGAAGCTTAATTTAAAAAGACCGATTTGTTTTTTTGATCTTGAAACTACTGGTGTAAATATTTCTAAAGATCGAATTGTAGAAATTTCTATTCTAAAAATATATCCTAATGATACTCAGGAAAGTAAAACCTGGTTGGTTAATCCTGAGATGCCAATTCCTGCAGAAACTACTGCTGTGCATGGAATTGATGATGCAAAAATAGCTAATGAGCCTACTTTTAAAGAGTTGGCAAATAAGGTTAATGAAATGATTAAAGGTTGCGATTTGGGTGGTTTTAACTCCAACCGATTTGATATCCCTTTACTGGCAGAAGAACTGCTAAGAGCTGGTCTTGATTTTGATATGAAAAATACAGTAGCAATAGATGTTCAGACTATTTATCATAAGATGGAAAAAAGAACACTGTCTGCAGCTTATAAGTTTTATTGTGATAAGGATCTTACAGATGCACATTCTGCAGAAGCGGATACAATGGCAACCTATGAGGTGTTAAAAGCTCAATTGGATAAATACCCTGAATTAGAAAATGATGCAAAATTTTTAGCTGAATTTAGTTCTAGAAAACAATTTGTGGATTTTGCTGGTTTTATAACATACAATGATAATAAAAAAGAAGTCTTTTCTTTTGGAAAACATAAAGGGAAGCTTGTTGAACAAGTTCTGGAGGAAGAACCTGGGTATTTTGGGTGGATTCAGAATGCAGATTTTCCTTTGTATACAAAAAAGGTTCTTACTGCTATACGACTTCGTAAACTAAACAATAGCTTAAAACTATAATTATTTCTTCTGTCATTCTTGTTGTATTATGAAGCTTATTTGTATCGGACGTAATTATACGGATCATATCAAGGAATTGGATAATGAGAAACCTAAAGATCCAGTGGTCTTTATAAAACCAGACACTTCAATTTTACTAAAAAAACAACCTTTTTTTATTCCTGACTTCTCTAATGATGTGCATCATGAGTTAGAGGTATTGGTAAAAATTAATAGAGTTGGTAAGCATATCGATAGAAAATTTGCGCATAAATATTATAAAGAAATAGGGTTAGGGATTGATTTTACTGCTAGAGATCTTCAGGCAGAACTTAAGAAGAAAGGCTTGCCTTGGGAAAAAGCTAAAGCTTTTGATGGGGCTGCTGTTATAGGGAAGTGGGTTTCTAAAGAAACCTTTAAAAATGTAGATGATATTGATTTTCATTTAGAAAAAAACGGAAACATTGTTCAGAAATCAAATACGATGTTTATGCTCTGGAAGATTAATGAATTGATCGAGTATGTTTCAAAATACTTTACTTTAAAGATTGGAGATGTCATATTTACAGGTACTCCAGCGGGTGTTGGGGCTGTAAAACCAAATGATATTCTGACTGGTTATATTGGTGATGATCAGTTTTTTTCGATAAAAGTAAAATAGAAAGATATTATATGATTTTTAAGTAGAACTAGTAGCTTTTCTTACAATACTTGTAAGAGCCGTTTAGGGCTCATGTATGTAAAATACCTTTTTTCTACTTTAAAAGTTTCATCCATGATAATAGTTGCTGGTAGCGAAAGTGGGCGGTTTTTTCTAGAAGCTAGTAATATTGGGATATCATGTATAGGGCTTCTTGAAGTTAAGTGATTTTTATTAGTAAAAATACTTCCGCCAAAAACGATAGTATCCTTAGTTTCTACATTCATTTTTACTACATAATATTCGTCTGATAATTTTTTTACTATATCGGGTTTGGTAAAAACTACACGATCCATCTTTTTGCAATATGCACACCAATCTGCATAAAAACTTATAAGTACTTTTTTTGGCTTGATTTTTAAAGAATCTTCTAGTTGTTCAAAAGATATCCATTGAACTTTTTCCCTATCCTGAGCATAGCTAGTCAAGGAAGATATCATGATTAAGAAAATAAAGGATATAGTTAATTTAGATTTCATGATTAGTGGAGTTTGCCAAATTTAATCCCAATAAAAAAAGTTCTTGGAGCACTAGGCCCATAAATATAATCAGAATCTCGTAAAGGACCAGTGTCAAAATCATCCTGATAGTTATCGAAAATATTTTTCACCCCTCCACTAAAAGTCATTTGAAAATTTTCTGAGATATCAGCATGGTATTCTAATTTTACATTTACATCAAAAAAAGAATCACTTTCTACAAGGTCCAAAAAGCCAGATTGGCTAACTACTCTGGGAATAATCATAGGGCCTGTATAGGTGCCAGTAAGGTCCAAGTTAAAATGTTCTCCAGGTATCCATGAAGTGTTAAAATAGCCATAAGAGTTTGGGTTTCTAACAAATTCATCAACACTTATATCGGTTTCATTTGGCATGATCCCATCAGTTTCAAAAAGTATCTGGGCTTCATTATATTCTGCTTTTTGTATTGTTCCTCCAATTTGAAATTGCCATTCTTTAGAAGGGGAGATCCCTATTTCTAAATTAGTTCCAAAAACATTGGCTCCAGATCCGTTTCTAACTTCCTCTAGAATAGAGCCATTTTCTAATACTGCACCAGTGCTGACAAGTGTAAATGGGTCTTGTAAATCGGTATAGAATCCTTCGACCAAAATATCGGCTTGTACTTTATTAAAATTCTTGTTATAGTTAAAAGAAGTGGTATATGCATTCGAATATTCGGTGTTTAAGTTTTCTGATAAGATTACGAATTGTGGTTCTCCACCAACAGATGAAATATGTAAATCTTCATTAAATGCTTGTGGTGTTCTAAACCCTCTGGCATATCCTCCTCTAAGTTTTAAATTCTCTGTTATATTGTAAGAAATTGTAAGACGAGGGCTTAGTACTGTTTGTTCTATTGAGACTTCTCTTGATATACCGCCAATATTATAATCACCTTTAACATTAACATTATCTAATCTTGTTCCTATAAGTGCAGTTAGGTTGTCGTTAGGTTTCCATTCATATTGTACATAAGATCCAATGGTATTTACTTTTTGATCAATTAATCTATTGTATCCAGGAATAATATCTTCGGTACTACTCAGATTGTATTCGGCGCCCGCAGTAATAATGTCTTCATTTTTAAAGTTATAGGTGTACTGTGCTCCAGATACCAAAGCTAGATCTTTTGTGGTACCATAAGAATTAAGTGCAAGAATACTATCTTGCTGAGTTCTAGAACCTCCTAGACCACCATAAAAACTTCCTCTTTCTGTGTATTGACCAGAAGTATATACTGAAAAATTACTGCTGAGGTTTTTGTTTTGTAAATCATATGTTATTCCTCCTAAAAAAGTATCATGATCTAATTGTTCTGTAACATCTGTAAAATGAGGAACCAAATCAAGCCGATCTCCACCTCTTCTAAATTCTTTTAAAGTTGTTATGTCTAAGGAGATTTTACTGCGATCATTGGGCTTAAGATACGTTTTTATGCCAAATGTAGTGTTTGATAAAGTGGTTAATTCAGAAAATCCATCATCATTAGCGTCAAACTCTTCACGATCTCTTTTTAATCCAAAAAGTGTTATTCCGCTCATAAGATCATCACTCACCAAAGAGGAGTTAAAATTAATCAAACGGTCAGGTATGTTGCCATCAATTAAGCCAAAATAACTACCGATTTCCCATGTATTGAGTACTGGGTCTTTGGTGATAATATTAATGGTTCCTGCAATTGCATTAGAACCATAAAGAGCAGAACCACCACTTCGTACTACTTCTATTCGTTCGACAATATTAGTTGGGATTTGTTCTAAGCCATATACACTATTTAGAGCACTAAAGACAGCTCTGCTATTGACTAAAACCTGCGTGTAACTACCGTCTAATCCGTTTAAGCGTACCTGAGTAAAACCGCAATTTTGGCAATTGTTTTCGACTCTAACACCCGGAGAATAATTGAGTCCATCTGATAACGAAATAGATTGTGTGGCATTAAGTAATTGAGGGTTAAGAACATTAACTACTACGGGTGCTTTTTTACGATTTACTCGGTTCCTGGTCGCGCTTATTACGATTTGATCCAAATTAAGCCTGTCTTCTTCAAGCTCGATTTGTTTTATTGTTGGGTTGCCTGATATAACGGTGACCTGCTCTTTTAAAGTCTGAAACCCTAATAAACTAACTCTTATTGTAAAATTACCAGAAGGAAGGTTTCTTACTTCATAAAAACCTTCTCCATTGGATGAGGATGATATTTTAAATGTTTCATTAAAAACTTCTATGGTCGCAAATGGTAATTGCTTGTTATTTGATGTAATAGAGCCTTTTAGGCTTCCAGTTTGAGATATAATAAAAGTTGATTGTAATAAAATAAAAAATACTAGGTAATGCCTCATGATAAAAAATTAGTCTCAGCAAATTTAAAAAGTTAGTTTTAACTAACAAATATTTTAGCTGTTTTTGTTTTGATAAAACTTAGTACCTTATACTGTGCTATAGTGTTATCCTGTTTTTATACATGATTAAAGAATTAATAAGAGATAAATATGTTAATAGATTATATGCATTGAAATAGCCAATTTGTATACTGTAAAGGAAACCTCTAAAGTTTTTTTAATCAGATACCAGAAAATGTGTTAATATTTCTATATTTATAAGCTTAATTTAGAATGAATTATCGAAGGAGTGTAAGAATATCCTTATAAATGTTTTAGATTAAAGATAGGAGGTGTTATATTTACCGTACTTCAGCTAGAATTGAAGCTGTAAAACCAGATGTCATTTTAGCTGGATATATAAACAACCATCAATTTTTTTTCAATAAAAGTTATATAAATGAGCAAAGGATATAGTTTAAAAAATGTAGACGAATTATCAGGAGGAGATAATGAATTTATAGCTGTATTAGTACAAACATTCTTAGAAGAAATACCACCTGATCTTGATAGTATGGTTCAGGCAGTAAATTCTGATAATCCACAAATGGCATATCAGTATGCTCATAAAATGAAACCAAATCTTCAATTATTTGATATTGATCTTTTACCACAAATTAAACAAATTGAAGCTTGGTCTAAAACCAATAAAGCAAAGGAAGAAATTCTACCAATTTTAGATAATATCGTTACTACAGTTAATGGGGCTATAGAAAATCTTAAAATTGATTTCAGTTAATATATGTTTGCAGAAATTATTACTATAGGTGATGAAATTCTGATAGGTCAAATTGTTGATTCCAATTCTGCGTTCATAGGTAAAGAATTAAATAAGATTGGAATAGACGTACATCAAATTACATCTATTAGAGATGATCGACAACATATCCTTGATGCACTTGAGGAAGCAAGCAATAGAGCAGATGTAATATTATTGACAGGAGGACTTGGCCCTACCAAAGATGATATCACAAAACATACTATTTGTGAATATTTTGATGATACTCTGGTAAAGAATGAAAAGGTGTTGATGCATGTTGAGAAACTATTTGCAAAATATATCTCAACTCCAGTTTCAGAAGTGAATAAACAACAAGCTCTTGTTCCTAAGAGTTCGACAGTCTTGATGAATCTATATGGAACCGCTCCAGGGATGTGGTTAGAAAGAGAAAATAAAGTATTTATATCAATGCCAGGTGTTCCATACGAAATGAAAGGTTTGATGAGAAATGAGGTGTTACCAAGATTACAAAAGAGATTTGATAGACCCTATATTATTCATAAAACGATACAGACATATGGTATGGGCGAAAGCTCTATTGCAGAAAAAATTGAAGATTGGGAGAATGATTTGCCTACTTTTATTAAGCTAGCTTATCTCCCCAATTTAGGTAATGTGAGACTTCGTCTTTCCGCTAGAGGAAATGATAAAAACCTTTTAGAAGATACTATAGAGAGTAAAATACTGGTCTTAAATGAACTTATAGGTGATATTATAGTCGGTTATGAAGAGGATGAAACCATTGAAGTTAGGATAGGTAAATTATTAGTTGATCAAAACCAGACACTTTCACTAGCAGAGAGCTGTACGGGAGGTAAAATAGCACAATTGTTTACAGCTAGAGGTGGGGCATCTGCCTATTTTAAAGGAGCGGTGGTTACGTACGCTACTCAATCCAAAGCTGACATATTAGGAGTAGATATCGAAGTGATTAAAAAATTCACTGTAACAAGTCCTGAAGTTGCAGAAGCAATGGCTTTATGTGCAAAAGAAAAATTTAAATCAGATTATGCCATTGCAACGACTGGTAATGCAGGTCCTGAAAAAGGAGATGGGAATGTAGAGGTAGGTACTGTTTTTATTGCAATAGCAAGTCCAAATGGTGTTTTTTCTGAAAAATTTGTATTTAGTGATCTAAGAGATCGTACTATCCGAAAAGCTGTAAATAAATCGTTTGAACTTCTTCTCAGAGAATTAAAGTTGAATAGAGGTGTAATTAACTGATAATTATTTTTTTTTACCTATTTAAAGAACTGGTGAATCTATTCGTAAAAAGGTGTATGCAGGAGAGTGTTTAGGTGTGTCAAAAGATGTTTTGTTTTCATGATATTTAGAAAGTTGAGACATTGTAATAACAAATATTAATGCTTAGGGAATAAAGGGTTGAAGTTCTAATCAGAAAGGTAAATCAAATATAATAACCTGAGTTCGATTAATATTATGTAGTTTTTTTATAGCAAAAAAGATAGATTTTCAGTAAATTAAAGTGTTGAAATTCAATTTTTTAATCTAAAAATCTATCTATGATATCTTATGCTAAAGTTACTGAAATATTCTGTGTTATTGACGAATTTAGTAAAGAGTATGATCAAATAGTTGATAAGTCACTACTTGGCAACCCTGCTAAACGACCACCAATAATGTCTCAGAGTGAGATTATGACTATTGCAGTATTATTTCATCTTGGGGGGTTTAGAACTTTTAAACACTTTTATATTCATTATGTTCAAAAACATATGCAAGAAGAATTCCCGAAAACAGTCTCCTA
>CANMLS010000019.1 GCA_947498785.1 uncultured Aquimarina sp.
GGAACTAAAAGTGGTCGTGCCAGCGATACAGGCTTCTGTTGTTCCTGATAAGGTTCCAGCAACTGGTGCTGCGGTAACTGTTAATGTTCTTACCTCTGAAGTGACCGAATTACATACATATGTAGAACTACTAACAACCACCTGATATTGATTTCCATTATCAAATATTGTTGCCCCTGTCAAAGTTAATATTGCTGTATCACTTCCGCTATAAATATCCCCTATATTTGCAGGGTCAATATCAATAAACCCGCTTCCAGAATCTACTTGCCATTGGTATGTATCTGCATTAGAAGCAACTATAGTAAATGTAACATTTGTTCCTGAACATATACTTGCATTAGATGGCTCTGTTGTAATTGATGGTGAAACTCCTGGTGTAGTTACATTTGTATTTGTACCTGTATAGCCATCGGTTCCAGAAGTAACTACTCCATTTCCATCCACAGTAAGGCCAGCTCCAAACGTACCACTTCCTAAAAATCCATTATCATCTTCATCTGTAAATCCGGCTTCAATGACATCGTTACAACCATCATCATCACTGTCTAATTCTAAGAAATTATCATTATCATCGGTATCACTATCAGTAATAGCATAGTTTATCGTTCCGCTATCTTCATTTCCTGATCCTTGAACAGTGTCTGGAATTCCATCTGTTCCTACGCTACCCGATACAACTCCGTCAACATGAGCTTGATTATGTCCAGCTTCTTCAGCATCATAAATTCCATCATTATCACTATCCAAATCAAGACGATCTACAATTCCGTCACCATCAAAATCTCTATCATAACACAATTCGAATGAATTTGCTTTAAAAACTAACCAAGAATCAAAAACGTTATCTCCATTATCGGCTACCCCTATCTTAATTGTATTATCTCCAGCAGTAAGTACTGCAGAAAATGTAATCGTGGTTGTAAATCCATCAGCCTCTATATTTACTGCATTAGGATTTGTTTCGTTATCTATAAAAAATGCACTATCAGTAGTATTATTTATTGTATTTATACTTATTTGTGATCCTGAAGGTGTTAAAGCTACATTGGTTCCATTTACGAATACTTTGGCAGCATCATTTAATCCTGTATTTACAAAATCATTATATTCTTCTGAAGCAAATACTAATTCACCAATAATTGTTGTTTTGCTGGGAATATTGACCACAAATTCTAAACTAGAGACATCAAACTCTGTACTACCACCTCCCGCAAAATCCGAATCTGTTCCCCCTCCTGCAACTCCTGTTCCGTCTCCATTAAATCCTAAAGCGGGACCAAATGTAGAAAACGGAGGCATAGGTTCGTCTTCATAATATTGGTTAGACAAATTATCATCTAATTCGAGCACATTCCCCGAAGAAAATATGATTCCTTTATCAAATCCTACGAATGCATTGGTACCTCCACCATTATCTGTTATTTGATCTCCATCATTAAATGTTCCTATTTGTGGTACCGTTCCATTACCAACATTAACGGTTGAAGAAATTAATGTCAGATCTGTATTGGGTGCAAATAATAGATTTGCTAAAGTTACTGAATTACTTTCTGCGGTAATTTCAAAAATTGTATTAGCATCATCAACCAATTCTATTCCGAAGGAACCACCGCCAAAATCGCATTCATAAATATCTGGAATTCCATCATTATCATCATCTTTATCATCTCTATCAGAGACACTGTCATTATCAGAGTTTTGTGTTGCTATAGCTGGTCCTGCAGGGTCTATAATTTGTCCATCTGTAATTGTATCATCTCCAGGCTGACCGTCCTGAAGTATATATGAAGCAGTAGGAACATTATTTACCCCTATCACACTTGTATTATATGTCGTTGTAAAGTTTTGGAATGTATCAATAGCTCCTCCAGGACTAACTGGTCCATATTTACGATAGGTATATCCTGACAAAGAGTTTGCCACATGCCAATAATAGGTTACCGTTACATCATCATTTGGCGCAACACAATTCAATGTAAAATCAATCAACCCAAAGGGATAATTGTATCCTGTATCATTAGTTGCTAATTCAGATTCTAATACCGTTTCTATACTTGTAATTTGAATACAATCTCCAGTAGCTTCAACAGTAACAAATCCTGTTCCATCTGCGATTAACAATGTAGCTACATTATTTTGTAAAGAATCCAAAATACCATCTCCGTTACCATCACCGCCATTAGGCCCCTGATTCTCTTCTGTTCCTGGAACACCATCACCATCATCACATCCAGTTGCAATAGCATCATTAGTTACAGCAGCAACTATTCCTGTATCATAAGAAGCTGCTACTACTATTCCTTTAGAGTTCACAGTCGCATTCACTACCGTTAATGGTTCGGTTGCTGTATTTGCTGGATTATATACTCCACCATCTCCTCCATCTGCATTAGGGTTAGCATAGGCTTCATTAGCATCACTACATCCGTCAACATCACTATCAATTGATTGAAAATCTGGATTTCCTGCAATATTTGCATCAGCAATTGTATAATTTAGCACTGCAGCATTTGTATCTACATCTTCGAGTGCGTTAAAAAGGCCATTATCCCCTGACCCTGTATTGGCACCATCTATTCTCCCATCTGTTCCCACTGTCTGTCCATGACCAGCTTCAACTGCATCATAAATCCCATCATTATCACTATCTAAATCAAAAAAGTCTGGTACACCGTCTCCATCGGTATCAAAACTAGCCTGAATAATATTATCATCATTTCCAATTAAATCGTCATTATCATCATCATCAAGATATGCAAAAACATTATCTGAATCTACATCTGCATAGGGATTCGTTGGAGATTCATCTATATTTGGTATTCCATCATTATCTACATCCAAATCTAATGGATCTAGTATTAAATCCTGATCTTCATCAAAAGCAGACGTTGCCCCTGGACAAGCAAACCCATCATTACTTGAAGTAGTAGCTGTAGAATTTAAAAAAGAGGCTGTTGGTGTTAGCGTATTATAATCACTAATTAAATACATTCCTCCGTCATTATACGACACATATAAACGATTTTCTGCATCGGTAAATGCTGCTCCAAAATTAGTTGTAAGAGTTATACCAAAACCACTGATTGGTGTAACTGTTTTCTCTAAAGTAGTAAGATCCCATATTACTAATTCAGCATTACTAGTAACCCCATATAGTTTTCCATTAATAAAAACAACATCATTTGTTTTTTGACTTGGAGGAGCCCCCCCTCCTACAGCTGTAAATGTAACTGTTATCACATCTGGCGTTCCTCCCTCTGGTAATGTTGATACATTTGCTATTCGATCATAATGATTCCCTCTATTGATCCATAAATTATCACTATTATCTACATCTCCAGAAATACCTCCTCCAGAAAAACCACCTCCTAAAGGACCTAGATCCTTTATTGCACCATTAGCTCCTATCTTAATGAGATGGTTATGGATTGGGCTTGAACCTCCTCCTTTACCAATACCATACACAAAATTATCTGTTGTATTGTATCCTGTTGCGTTATATAGTTGTGTAATATTAATAGGGTCTGAGTATTCTCCTGTTATAGGATCATAACTTTTTAATTCTCCTGCTATAATTTGATAAAATGTATGCGGACAGTTAAACGGAATTAGGACACAAGCTGTAGATTCTTGATCATCCAAATAATCAGTTCCAGGAACTGTATACCCATCTACTCCGCTAGTTACAACTCCATTCTCATCTACTGTAACTGGTGCAGACCCTAAAACCCCATCAACATCAACATCTGTAAAACCAGCTTCTATTACATCATTACATACATCTCCATCTGAATCCAATGATTGAAAATCAGGATTTTCTAAACTATCTGTATCAGTAATTGTATAGCCAAGAACCCCCGAATCAGCAGCGCTTTCTACTCCGTCAAAAAGACCATTATTTCCTGACCCTGTTTCTTGTCCAGTAATCCTACCATTTGTATGCGGTAATCCATGTCCTGCTTCTACTACGTCATAAATCCCATCATTATCGCTGTCTAAATCAAAAAAATCTGGAATTCCGTCGGCATCGGTATCAAACTCTGTTTCTACGGCTTCATCCAGGTTTCCAATAGCTCCCATATTGTCATTATCATCAAGATATGCAAATACATTATCTGCGTCTACATCTGCATAAGGATTTGATGGGGATTCGTTTATATTTGGTATACCATCACCATCTACGTCCAGATCAAATGGATTTAGATTGTTGTCTCCATCCTGATCTATAACAGAAATTGCTGTAGGGCAGGAAAAACCATCATTACTGGTTGTAGAAATTGTAGAACCTAAAAAAGAAACTATCGGAGTACCAGTATCATAATCCTCAATGTGATATAAACCTCCATCATTATAAGAAACGTACAAACGATTTTCTGAATCTGTAAATGCTGCACCATATCCTATAGCTATAGGAATACCAGAAAGGGGTACTTCTGTTTTTATTGAGGTATCCAAATCCCAAATCACCAAACTTGGTGCTTGACTAACTCCATATAACTTTCCATTGATAAATACAACATCATTTGTCTTTTCTGTTGATCCTCCTGTAAAACTTATGGTTACTACTGCTGGAGCCCCCCCTGCAGCAAGAGTAGACAAACCTTCTATTTTATCATATTCTCCGTTCCTATCAATCCATAAATTATCACTATCATCTACATCACCAGATATCCCTCCGGTTCCCATATTGGTTAGTTCTCCAAGATCTTCATATGTACCACTTGCATCGATACGAATTAGATGTTCATTTATATCACCTTCTCTTCCTATGCCATATGCAAAATTATCTAATGGATTATATCCCACTGCATTATACCTCAGTGTTGTATTTATAGGATCTGAATAATCTCCAGTAATAATATTATAACTTCTGAGATCACCATCAATAATTTGATAGAAATTAGAAGAGCAACTAAAAGGTGTTAAAGAAACAGAGCAAGCACTATCATCCCCAGCATCCAATACTTCGGTTGTTGTGTCTTGAGGACTTCCTGTTATTGTCGGCACTCCATCTTCATTTACCACATCACCTAAACTGTTATCTACATCTAAATCTGCTATATCAAAAGAACCTGCTCCTTCTATAGCATCTGCACAGCCGTCATTATCAGAATCAGTAGATTGAAAATCATCATTTCCTACCCCGTCTGTATCGGCTATAGTATAATTAATAATTCCAGAATCCAATGAGTTTTCAACTGCATCAAACAAACCATTAGTCCCTGAACCTGTTTCCTGACCTATAATTCGACCATTAATATGTGACAATCCATGTCCAGCTTCAACCACATCATAAATTCCATCATTATCACTGTCTAAATCAAAAAAATCTGGTACACTATCTCCATCTGTATCAAAACTAGCTTGAATAGCATTATCATTATTTCCTATTAAATCGTTATTATCATCATCATCTACATAGGCAAATATCCTATCATTATCATTATCTGCAAAAGGATTTGAAGGAGATTCTTCTATATTAGGAAGTCCATCACCATCTACATCTAAGTCTTGAGCATTAAGGTTTCCATCGCCATCCTGATCTATAGGAGAAGCCGCTAACGGACATGACAGACCATCATTTCTCGTAGTATTGACTGAAGTACCTATCAATTGACCAGCTGGTGAAGTAGTATAATTATTTAATACATAAATCCCTCCATCATTAAATGATACATATAACCTGTCATCAGCATCTGTATAATTAGCTCCGTATACTGCTCCACTAGTCGGGATACCAGTAATTGGCAATGTACTTCTGGACGGTGTAGTAAGATTCCATACATATAACTCATTACCATCATTTGTTCCATATAATACATCATTGATAAAGACTAGGTCAGATGCATTCATTGTTCCAGCAACTGGACCTCCAAAAAAAGAATTATTTAAGAAAGTAGTAGTAATAGTTCGTGCTGCATCAGGAGTAAGTGTATTTAAACCATCAACTCTTCTTAAATTTGTTCCGATTCTTAAATATAAGCTTCCTGAATCATCAAAATCTCCTGCAATGAATGACGAACCTCCTGCTGGGGGATTATCGATGACTCCCAAATCTTCAGTATTTCCATCACTTCCTATACGAATTATATGATGCTCGGAAGTCGTCCCTTGCTCAAAAACTGCATACATGTAATTATCTACTCGGTTATAACCTCCTGCATTATATTCTTCTATGCTGTTAAGAGTATTTCCATACTCTCCATCTATAGCATTATATATTCTAAGCTCACCATTAATTACCTGATAGAAAACATTTGAACAAGTAAATGCAGGTAAAGAAGACTGTCCATAACCAACATAATTTACCATCAAAATCAAAATGAAGGCAATTAATAAATAACTCTTATCTGTTTTAATAAAAATATATTTTGATATCCTTATTTTATTATATAGTTGCGTATAAATTTTCATAAGCTATTTTTTATGAAACTGTTATATTTTTTTTCTGGACGTATTCTAAAGAATCTGTATTCGTTATATTTTTTGAAATGTAAAGGATAAGCCTACTCTTCGATAGTGAATAATATTTTGGTGTTTGCACTAAATGGTTTTCAAAAAAAGTAGAAATAATAATAAATGAATTGGTTGATTCATTATTTTTCAATGTATTACCATCTATAGTTCTAAACTGAAGCGAAAAAAGTTGGTTAGCTTGTTTATTTTTTTGATTAATTGTAACGTCTACTTGATAGGGATAATCCTCTATTAGTAGTGAAGATGACGTTTCTAGAAAGGAGTATGCCAAAAAAGAATAAATCCCTAACAAAAGAACTATTCCTCCTATTAAAATTATTGATATATAGTTAGATAAATTATCTTTTGTCGATAGATATTTTGATACAACTTTGTTGGGTGCAGAAAAATGAAACCTTGTCATGGTTAATTTCATATTAAATTTATCGTTATTCAGGTCTAAACTACTGTCGGCTCGCCAAAACTTTTACAATAGTGAGATTGTTATTGTTATATTATATTTTTTTAGTTATTCATCATTTTATATGATTTACTCATATCGAATCAACAAAATCATAACGATAAAAATTCGTTATTTTTTATTATAGAGATAAAAGTGTTGCTTCCCATAGCAATTTATTTCAATGATTAAGTTCAAAAATTATATTATTTATGGTATAAATACATGTTATTATTCATACTAAATATCCTCGTTCACATCTTAAAAATAAATCACTCCAAAAAAGTACATTTGACGTTATAAAATAGAAAAGTAAAATGTCAAACGTAATTTTTTATAATAAGCAATCATTTTTAAAACACCTCGTAGGTGTTATACTTTTTTTAACATTATAAATTTATACATAAAAGATTGATTATTAACAACTTAAAACAACAAAATAATTACGGATAAACCGTATAAATAGTGTAAAAATCTGATAATCAATCAAAAACAAACAAAACCAAAGAGAAGATAAAAATACTTTGTAGTCTATTATTTACAAAAATGCCTTATAAAGGCATAAAAAACTAGGTTTCTTCATTTAAATCAGAAAGAAAAGCGCAATTAAACGATTAAATATGTATTTAAAACCACACCCACTCTCTTTAATTATTATTATAAAGCCTTTCTTTTATAAACATAAATTGTATCATTATATGATTAAAAAAGGGGGCTAAATTTATAAAAAAATCCAAATGAGTAAACTAAATTAATTTACCCATTTGGACAAGTTTTTATGCATTATATCGATCCATAATCTAGACGATATTTACATTTTTATTAATCTTTTTATCATTATCCTGTTATCTATATTTATTTTAACAAAATACTGTCCTGCAGGTAAATCTTGAGCAGGCACTTTTATTTTTTCTTCTTTTTGATAAGATCTTAAAAATAAAGATTGCCCAAGATTATTGAATAATTCTATCTCTGCATTTTGATAATTATCTCCCTTTATAGTAATATTAATTTGATTATTAAATGGATTTGGATATACAGAATTTTCATCTACTTTGGTTACTATTACTTCTTCTACCATAGCTTGAGCTTGTGTTTGTGTTTCTGTTTCTTCATTTTCGTTTACAACATCCATTTCGTTTGCTCTTGCTGGGGACGAAGTACATCCACTAATAACCACATCATCAATATAAACCCAATCTTGATTACCAGAAGCATCTGCTCTAAATCGGATTTGTGTATTTGACGTAAAAGGCCCAGTAATAATCGCCTGATCATTATAACGCTGATCATTTACAAATTCATCTCCTTGATTCCATTCTTCAACTGTAGTAAAGTTTGTTCCTCCATTTGTTGATATCTGAAGCCAAAAATCTTCATTACTATTATCCATACTTCTACAGTAATATGAGAAATCGATTGTAAGTTCATCATATATTGTAAGATCCAAGTCACTTGTAGTCATAACCGATGTATCAGTATCATCTTGTAATCTCACACAATAGGTTCCGTTTGCATATGCTGCATTATCCGAATTTCTTCTTGCATCAACCCCACCATCTATCCAAATTCCTAATCCTGATTCAAAATCTTCTGAATTAATCACAGAATAGGTACATACTGGAGGTGGCGGCGGCGGTGTACTATCTACACAAGCAGCTTCTGCTACTTGTGTTGCAGAAAGTGCAACATCATAAACCGCTGCTGCATCCATTTTTCCGGTATAGAAATTATCAGTAGTTTCTCCAAAGCTATCCTTTTTTTGAATTCCTCCTATACCTCCTGATCCAATATGAGTAGATACAGAACTTGGTGCTGATGAGCTAGAACTTACAGAAACACCATCAATATACAATTCTTGACTTGTAGCACTCCCATCATAGGTAACTGCAATATGATGCCAATCACCATCACTTGGAAAAGCTGCACTTATGTCATCAAAAACTGTTGAACTGCTTCTTACTCTAGATTCTAGGTTAGATCCATTTAATCTTAAAACAACTCCCCTAAGTCCCCCTCCTTCTTCAAAAAGATTCTGAATACCAGATAAAGCTGTTGGTTTTATCCACATAGCAATACTTCTTTGTGACATTGGTGAAATCAAGAATGGCCCTGGGTTTTGGCTATATTGTATTTTTGTAGCTCCATCAAATACAAAAGATTGATCTCCTTCTTTAAAATCTACATTATCATAGGTAAGTGTCCCTACTGTAGAAAGAGGATCATTATTATTTACAGATGCATCATTCGCTCCAACTGTGCTGTCAAAATTCCAAAATGCGATATAAGAATCGGGAGCACCGCATCCTCCAGGAGGAGGTGTAGTAATCTCAATAACCTCTGGTAAAGGAACAGTAGCACCATTACTTCTATACGTTGGTAAAGGTGCCGACACATCAATCAAATAATTACGAAGATCTGTACTCATATCATTTGCAATCGTCAGTGTTGCTGTATCTGGTGAGCCCGCCAGTAAGTTATTAGATTCACCTATATCAGAAACTAAGTTATATAACTCGTATGAGGCTGTTTCATAATAGTGAATAAGTTTGTAGTCTCCTTTTCTGATAACAGAAACTGGTCTTTGGTCACGTTGATTATTTGCTATATATCCAGGAAAATGCCAGTAAATTGCATCTCTTCCCAAATTTGGATTAGATCCATTAAGCATTGACCATTGACTAACCCCATCTATATCATAATTAGCTGGTAAAGAAGCTCCTGCTATTTCTGCTAAAGTTGGATATAAATCGAAAGCTACAATAGGCGTTGTATTCACTGTACCCATGTTAGCTAGTAAGCCTTCTGACCATGCAAATGTGATTGAACGTATACCTCCTTCTGTATATTCACCTTTCATACCCTTTAAAGGTGCATTATCTTCTGGGCCATTTGCTCCACCATTATCTGAAATAAAATACACTAATGTATTTGCAGAAAGCATTTGTCCTACGTTTCTAGGGTCTGGAGTAGTCTTTAGATAATCTATAATTCTACCTATGGTTTGATCCATTCCTTCTAAAATTGCAGCTTGCGCAACATTATCATGCCCAATCAGACTGGGATTTGTATTATTTTTAGCCACATATTTAGAATACAAATCTGGTCTAGCGTTAGCTTGTCCCCATGGACCATGAATCGCAAAATTACTAAAATGCATAAAAAATGGAGAACTATTATTTGTATCCATAAAATCAATCGCTGCATCTGCCAAGGCATCTGTGACATGTTTTTTTGTTCCGTCTAAAGAGTTATCCCCAGCCAAAGCTAATGATTCTGTGGCTGTATATGGAGCTGCATATACATCTAGTTCTGGGCCAATTCTCGAATGAAACTCCCAGTTACCTCCTGATAATGAAGCAAAATATGATCCTGGAGCTCCATCTGAACCTCCTCCATAATTAAAATCAAACCCTTGATCCAATGGTCCATTATTTTGACTTCCACCAGAATGATATTTTCCAAAATGTGCTGTTGTATAGCCTGCCGTCTTTATCGTTTCTGCAACGGTAATAGCACTTGCAGGAATTTCATCTTCTCCATTAGAGATTCCTTGACTAGGTCCTACCAAAAGTGTATTATTTCCTCCTCTATTTAAACTATTAACTGCAAATACGTTGTTATCAGGTCTTGATGCCCATTGTCCACTTAATATTGCTGCACGAGTTGGAGCGCAATTGGCACCATTTACATAAGCATTTGGAAATGAAATTCCCTCGCTAGCTAATGTTTGAAGTACTGGCGTTTCATAAAAATCACTTACATTATTAAAATTTACGGTTCCTGCACTAGTTTGTGACCATCCCATATCATCAGCAATGATGACTACAATATTAGGAGATTGAGCATAGGTTGAACTACTTACTACAAAAATGAGTAGTAGTGTTAAAAATTTGATTATTGTTTTCATAGATTAATAGATTAAGGTTATGTGTTGATGTAGCAGACTACACTTATTGTTTAGTTATTCATTACCTGTATTGTTTTTGACAATATAGGTTTGGTTATATTTAGGGCTCTTGTAAAAAAATAGTTTTGCTAAGAGTTGAATAAAAACACTCTGAGTTATTCTGTATCGATGTTATATATTAGAGATTTCTGAGAATATCCAAGTATAGTTTTATATTTGGGTTTGGCACAGTATTGTCTACAAAGCAAAGAAGCCTTGGAATGATTTTTTGAAAATATTTGGACATATGAATTGGTTTTATTTTTTAATCATTTCGTTATTCAGTTACTGCTATTGCTGGCTCGCCAAAGTTTTACAATTTTGCAGTGTTATTTTTACAAGCTGTTAATTAAAAGAATAGTTTCTTATAACATCTCATAGTTATCAGCTTAATATCTTATTATTTTTATTGTTTTATTTTCCTTTTTTTGATCTCACGTTTATACACTATGATCCTAAAAGGACACATGCATATACATTTTGATTTTGACAAATATATTGATGAGGAACTATCTAAAAATGAAACCAATGACAAGTAGAGGTAAGAAAATAAAATGTCTGGTCTAATTCTCTTTTTAGCATGAATTTATCTTTGTCTTCTCTTTTACCCGATAAGATTACTTCTTTGGGTTAAAAAAGTCAACATAAATTCTAATAGTCTTTAAAAATAGTGTGTTTACTTTATGTTTTTTTTAACATTATAAAAATAGAAATAAAACTTCAATTTGCACTATTACAAAACAACAAAAAAAATACGTTAAAACCATAAATCACATGCAATCCATTATTAGTAGTACAAAAGAAAGCGATCCAATGTGGATCGCTTTCTTTTGTACTTGTATGAATCTAGAATATTTTAAAACATTCTATAAATCAATATTTTACACTATATAAATCCTCTTTTACGAGCTTCTTCTAATAATTTTTGATCATCAGCTTTGGCAATAGAAAACATCTCCTTGATCTGGTTTTTTCTTTTCTCTATTGCACTTAATGATAAGCTTACATAATTAGGGAGATTCTTTGTTTTTACTCCTCGAGATAAGTGGTATAATATCTTGAGATTTTTTTCGTCCAAAGAAAATTTATTGGTCATCATTTTTCTAAAATGATCATTTACGGTAGCGCTATAATAGGCTTTACCCTTTACAATGTTATTAAAAGCTAACAATAATTCGCTAGAGGTAAGGTCACTCTTAATTAAAAATCCTGCAGGGTTAATATTTTTAAGTATATTATGTATTCTATGGTCTTCTCTATGCATGGTTAGAATAATTACCTTTGATTTTGGTAATAATTCTTTGGCATGTTTTGCCAAATCCTCACCAGAGGTAATCGTTCCGTCAGAAGAAGGAGGTAATTTTATATCAATAAAAAGCATATCATAAGGCACCGTCTCAGAAGATTTTACGATGTTTGCATATGCATCATCACAATTTGATGCAATATCAATCTTAATTTGATACTCTTTTTGATTTTCTCCTAATAAGGTATTTTTGTACCCTTCGATAATCATAGGATGATCATCGATCATTAGAACTTTTAGTTTTTTCTTCATCTTTAAAAATTATTGTTTAGGTTCTAAAAATAATACTGTACCCTATATAAACCTTATAAGATAAACAATAGTATAATATATTATATTTTCTATTAAAATTTTATATCGGCACACTTACTGACACTGTAGTTCCTGAGTTTACTTCGCTCAAAAACTTTACTACTCCACTCATTTGACTAACTCTCGAAGTAATGTTTTTTAAACCAATTCCTTTTTTAACCTTATTTTCCTTAAACCCTATTCCATCATCTAAAATAGTAAGATTTATTTTATCCTCGACATAATCAAAATTTATTTTTATACTATCTGCGTGGGCGTGTTTAAAAATATTCTGCATCGACTCTTGTAAAATTCTAAAGAAATTTACCTTCTTCTGATCATCAATCTCCTCCCAATCAATATCTTCATCATTATTAAACTCATATTGTAGTTTATGCACTTCGCATAGATCTTTGATTAGGTTTTCTACCGCATCGATATAAGCCACATCAGACGGTAAAGTTTCTGCTCCAAGATCATGAGAGATCAGTCGTATTTCTTTTTCTATCGCTTTAAGCTCTTCTATATATTTATTTCTGGAATCTGTAAACTCATCATTGGCACGTTGATTAATCCCATCAAGGCTTAATCGCACCCCGAATAATCGACCTAACACCCCATCATGTAATTCTTCTGACATACGTTGTTGTTCTAGCTGTCTACCTTCTTCTAGTTTGATCTGCTGATTAATGAATAATCGATAAATCTCCTCGTTAGACTCCTGCTGCGTTTGTGCAAATAGTAATTCCTTATTACTCTGCTGTTGCCTAAAGATAATATATCCTAACAAAAATAAGGCGGTTAACCCTAAAATCGCAATGATCAGGATTTCATTTTCTTTACTGATTTGTTGGTTTGCTTCTACAATTTCATCAGTCTCAAATCGAATACGAGCAAATTTATCTCGGAACAAACGCTCCTGCTTTATTAAACTATCGTTTAACTTAATATATGTATTTGCATATTGTAATCCTTCTTTACTATCTGAAACTTCTGATAATATTTGGTATGCCTTTAATAGTTCTTCGTTATTTTGTAACTCCAATGATACATCACGACATCTTAAAGCGAATAATTTAGCAATACTATCCTTCCCTTTAGATTTATAATACTCAGCTAAGTGCTGGGTATTAACAGTAATTCCATATTGATCATTAATACTATCTCGTATTTTTAAAGCCTTATAAAAAAGATCAGGGATTTGAGAAGTATCATTGGACAGAAAATTAACGTATGCCAAATTATCTAAATATAAAGAATGTCTTTTAGGGTGCTTTTTTAAATATTCATTATATGATAACGCTTTATAATATGATTCTTTTGCTTTATCATATTTTTTTTGCGATTTATATACGGTGCCTATATTATTTAATGATATTAGCGTTTGTACAATCTCTTTATTGGTTCCCTTAGCATATTCTATAGCCTTTTCATAATAATCTATAGCTTCATCATATTGTTCAAAAAATTTTGCTAAAGTACCTAAATTTGTATAACACATTGGCAGAAATTTTTCATTTCCTGCCAATTCAAATTTTTCAATAGCTTTAATAGTCATAGATTCACTCTGACTATAATCTTTTGTTTTCCTCAATATTAGTGCTAAATCAGTTAAGATTTTACCGTGATTATAATCATACCTCTGTATTCGGGAATAAATTTGATCAGCTTGATCAAAATTATAATATGCACTATCTATTTTAAGAATTCTATTATAATAGATCCCTAAATTCCCATATGATATTGCAATACCTAAAGAGTCATTTATTGAAGTTGATAACTTCAATGCCTTTCTATTCATTTTTTTATAACTTAAATAATCCATTAATGAATAGTACTCAATAGAAATTTGATGAATTTGATCCCTTTTATGGATATCATCTTTAAATGTAGAACAAATTGAATATGCTTTATTTATACTTTCTTTTCTTTCTTCTAAAGTAAGATCAGTATTCCTTGCACTCTTAATATGCTCCAAAATTATATTAGATTTCAAATCTTTATCTTCTATAAGCTTATTTGGATCATTTGATTTATTACATCCAAATATTGTTATCACCAAAACTAGTATAAAATATTTTTTAAAGAAATTATCCATTATCAAAATTAAATTGCTTCTTATCGAAATTAATGAATTTGAGTTCAAAAAAAAAAGAACTTTATAATTAAAGTTCTTTTTTAAAATTTTCTAAAAAAAATATTTTTTAACGTTTTTGATTATGGCCTTCAGGATGAATTGTGTCATCATCTTCTTCGCCTCCTATTTGATCGTTGATCTCAATTCCAACCTCATCATTTACTGATTCTGCTTCACAAGCCATTAATAGTGTCATTAAAAAAAGTATAGTGAATAATGTTTTTATAGTTTTCATAAAATTATTTTAGTAAAGTTTAGTATAATGGACTTATTAACAATTATTAGTTATTATGTTCGGGATGAATAGTATCATCATCCTCCTCACCTCCAATTTCATCATTAATTTCAATCCCGATCTCATCATTTGCTGAATCAGCTTCACAAGCGATAAAAAATGTACTTAAAAATAATATAGCGAATAATGTTTTTATAGTTTTCATAATGTTAGTTTTTTAGTTTTAATACTTTGCTTTTTTGATTAAAGATTCTTGCTGTAAATCTTTATGGTTGTTCAATTTTTTTTGTCTTTGATTTTGGGGTTGTCGCTGCGCAAACGACGTTTTATTTTATTAGAGTACTCTACATTTTTATTTGTTTTTGTATCTCTAATTGTACACTACAAATGTAGTTACATTCCCTCCTCGCGCCCAATATATTAAGGTGTCTTTAGTAGTTTAACGGCTATTAGAAGTACATTGACCGATTATACGAGTAGATGAACCGATTTTTATCATTAATCTAATTTGTAGGAAAGTAATTACTAAGATTATAGCCCCCAAAAAGCTTGCCATTTTTATATAAAAAACCCGATAAACACTACAGGTTCATCGGGTAATTATACTAGAGTATAAGTGTGTAGTCTTATATATAAATTAAACTTTTTTTGGCTAAGGTATCTTTAATCTCTTCTACATTATTTTTGTATGATTTGGAGAATGGAATTAGATCATCTGTGTTCTTTATAGCACATTTGGCTTTTCCAAAATGAATTCTTGATACATAACGTGTATTGATAATATAACTATTATGAATTCTCACAAAATGATCTGGTAACAAATGTTGAAAATGTTTTAAAGTTTTAAACGCTTCTACCTTATTGCCATTACTCATCATAAAATCGGTAGTATTATTATCTGCCTTGAGGTATAGTATCTCATCTACATCTACAAATCTATAATCCCCATATGATTTAAAACATAAGGTATTATCTTCTCCCTGATCAAAGTCTTTTACAAATCGCATTAAAGTTCTATTAATCTGCCCCTTATTAAAAGGTTTTAGAATATAATCCAGAATTCTGTTACGTATTCCTTCTATTGCATATTCTGATGTCTTTGTTATCACTATAAATTCTGGTAGTCTAGACATGTACTTTGCTAGTTCTGTCATCAAGTGATATTGTGTTTTATTAGAATGTATTCCTGGTACTTCTGGTTCTAAAAAAACAATTCGAGGTCTTCTCTCTAAAATTAAATCCAACGCATCATGCTCATCTTTAGCAACTCCTGTACAGATATAATCCGGTTGATCTTCTAAAGAAATTTGAATAGAGTCTGCAATTTTTTGATCATTATCAATAATTACATAAGGATATTTCATAGGGTATGAGTTAAAAATTAGAGTTGGTAATAAACATCAAATTATCATATTTACAAGATAGTTCATTTAGCTATTTTTTATATGTGGTAAAACCGTAATATTGTTGCGGAAACCCATCCCTTAAAGGAGTTAACATTATGTCAATCGTCGTTTAATATCCGCATTTAATCGATGAAAATGCAATAAAACACATAATGCGTTCACATTAAGATAAATATATCACTTCATAAAAAAATGTCAAAAACAACATATTCTGGTTAAAAAAGCACTAATAATAACTTAAGACTATGACTTTATATTGTATAGATCACAAAAATCTATATATGCTTGACACCTGACCCTTAATTTTTTTTTGAATAGTTTTATACTGATCTAATCCGATTTTGATAAAAAAATCAATATTCTCTATACATTTTGTCTTCATAACACTCTACACTAAAGTTTTTCTGATATTTTTCTTAAATCTACCATCAGGAATTCATTTTACAGATACTTAACTGATAAACAAATACATACCCTCGCTCATACAAAAAAAAGAAATAATACCTAAATTATTTGCATCAATAACTAGAAGCTATAATGCTCATAACAAGCAAAATAGCATCCTTATTTTTTTGATCATCTATTGGCCATTTATATTCAAAAAAGGGAAAAACCCCTATTCTAAATTGGGGTATTTTCCTTTGAGTATTTTGTAAAGATTAGATGTAGGTTTGTCTTCAATAAATTAAATATTAATTCATTAAACACCAACAAAGTAATGGCACAAGAAAATCAAATTAGTATCGAAATTCCGCAAGAAATTATCGATACCGTTTTAGCTAGATTACAAGAATGTAAAAATGATCTGTCACCATATCTTCAAGCGCTAACTAGTAGTGATGCCAGCGGTTTACTCAAAATGGGAGACAAATCCTTACCTACTGTACAAAAGATAAAATCATATCTAGAAACTAATCCCGAGTTTATACCAAGTTATTTGGACACAAAAGAGTTTTTAAAAGACGAAGCCGTAGTGTCTCAATTAACTCCGATTGCTAATATTACAGAACAACTATTCTCTGATGTATCAGACACCCTAACTCTGGCAGGAAGCGAAGCTTTAAAAGCTTCATTATTATATTATGGACTAGTAAGAGAGGCTGATAATAAAGGGGTAATTAGTGCAAAACCTATTTATGAAGATCTTAAACAGAGATTCGCAAAAAAGAAACCTGTCAAAATAGAAAAAGAGGAAACTTCTAAGAATCAAAAAGAGTTTTAAAAATCTCTTTTTGATTCTTTTTACTTATTTTTTGGTTCTTTTTTTAACAAAAAAGAGTTTAAAAAGATCCAAATTCGTTAAAATTTTAACAAAAAAGAGTCTTCGAAGACTCTTTTTTGTTCTTATAAGATCATTTTTTAATCTTCGGAAATATATTTTTATTCTTCGATCATCGTTTGTATATATTTTAAATTATTTTAAGTAAACCTTTTGTACGTTTTGATATTTCCTATTTTTGAAACCAATACAGCCCTTACATAGTCACATACATAATTAAAAGAGATACACATGAAAAATATAGTGGTTCTTACGGGAGCAGGAATTAGTGCAGAGAGTGGTATAAACACATTTAGAGACGCTAATGGTTTATGGGAAGGACATGATATCATGGAAGTTGCTTCTCCTATTGGATGGAGGAATAATCCAGAATTGGTATTAGATTTTTATAATAAAAGACGTAGTCAGCTTCATACCGTTGTTCCCAATATGGGGCATTTGTCACTTGTTGAGTTAGAAACACAATATAATGTATCTATAATCACCCAAAATGTAGATGATCTGCATGAGCGTGCTGGCAGTAGTAATGTTATCCACTTGCATGGTGAATTATTAAAAGTAAGAAGCAAGTTTGATGAACACTTGGTTTTAGACTGGGAGAAGGATTTAAATCTGGGAGATCATTGTGAGCATAATTCACAATTACGTCCCCATATCGTATGGTTTGGAGAAGATGTACCTATGATGGATATTGCTATAGAGATTACAGAAAAAGCAGATGTGCTAATAATCATCGGTACATCAATGCAGGTATATCCTGCCGCGGGATTACTAGAGTATGCTTCTCACCAGGCACCAGTATATTTTATTGATCCTAAACCTTCTATTTTGCCTAAACCTAATCTTACCATATTGTCAGAAAATGCGACAAGTGGTGTTCCTAAGGTGGTAGAAGAGTTATTACAACAAGATTAAGAATATGGATACGACTTATCCCATTTCTGAATAGGCCAGAATCATTTTTTGCTCATCAGTAGATTCTATACTTGTCAATAACAAAAATCAGATTACAGAGCACTACTATTCTGTGACTACTTCTTTTACGGCTGTAGTATCCAAATCCTTTTTTGGTAATGAGTCTTCTTTTTTGGTTTGTAACTCTTCATTATTTTTTCCAATCCTAGAGCGCATTACTTTTGCCCAATTCATTAAGGTTTTTGCCTCTTGATCAGATAATTCTTTATGAATCCAGGTATAAGGTTTTAACGGCATTTCTTTTTTCTCTATCACTTCTACAAATTCTTCTAGCTTGTGATCTTTTTGCTTATCTGTATAAGACTCCCATTCTGAGATATTAAAATGTTCTTTTCCTTCGTCAATCTTATAAGACATCCAATGCGTGATAGGACTTACCTCCATATACCATGGATATCGAGTAGAATTAGTGTGACAATCATAGCACTTATTTTGTAAAATCGTTTTTACCTCATTAGAAACCTCTGCTGTAGCTTCAAATGTTGTAATGCTATCATAACTACCTTGGTTTTTAACAGGTCTTAAAAACTGAGAAATCACCAAAACAAAAAATAATAATAGAAATACTCTTTTGATCATTGTATTATTTTTTTAATACGATTATTAACTAATTATAATCTGTTGTGTATTTTGACATTTTTGAATCCCAAATTCAGTAATTCGAGTACTTTGACCTTAGAAAGAAATGTATCGAATCGACACTTTTCTATTTATTGGTTTTCAAAATACACAACAGGTACAATTCAAAATTTTAAAATACACATCATCCATATTTAAAGCCTTGAACAAAACCATAACAACCTGTAATTGATATAGATAACGATTTTAACACTTAATTATTATTTGTTTACTTTTGAAAGCATTCTGCAAAAGCATAATTTTTCTTATTATCGCAACATTTTTTAGTACAATATATCCTATGATATCTTTTGAAAACATATTAGATACTATTGACCACTCACGAGAAAAAAGGAAAAAATTTGCAAATCTAATTCTTGATCACCCAGAATTATTACCCGAACTATTAACCATTTGTGATCGAGTAGATGATAAAATTTCTTGTCGTGCCTCTTGGGGATTAGAGTTTCTATGCAAACATAACCTAAAAGAGATTTTACCATATCTAGATCAACTTATGATCATTGTTCCTAGGGTATATCAACACCCAGCTGTACGACCAATGGCAAAAATATTTGAATATCTTATTGTGGCATACTACCAAAAAAAAGATACTCTTGTACAGAAATTCCTAACCAAATCACAAAGAGAAAAAATCACAGAAATCTGCTTTGACTGGTTGATTACAGATCAAAAAGTAGCTCCAAAGGCATATTCTATGACTTCTTTATATCTATTAGGTAAAGAATTTAATTGGGTACACCCAGAACTAAAAATTATTTTAGAAAATAATTATACCAAAGGAAGTGCAGCATACCAGGCTCGATCCAGAATGATATTGAGTAAGTTGTAGTAGAGATCGATATTGGGAGTTAGAATACTGATAATTTAATTTTTAGATTTCTTATTGGTCACCTCTTCTAACCTCTGAACCTTAAATCGTTAATTTCTGGCTTTCCAAAAAATTATAAATCGTAAATCAAAAATCAAAACATAAACTTTATCTTTGCAGCTTCAAAAAAGAAAATTATGTCTGTATTTCCTTTGCAAGCTATCTCTCCTATAGATGGTCGTTATGCATCAAAAACTACATCTCTTAGTCCATTTTTTAGTGAAGAAGCTTTAATTAAGTATAGAGTACTAGTAGAAGTAGAATATTTTATTGCTTTATGTGAAATCCCATTACCGCAATTGCAGGATATTGACACTTCTGTTTTTGTAAAATTGAGAGAAATCTATACATCTTTTTCTACAGCAGATGCGCAGGCTATAAAAGATATTGAAAAAGTTACCAATCATGATGTAAAGGCGGTTGAATACTTTATCAAAGAAAAATTTGACACTCTTGGATTACAGCAATATAAGGAGTTTATTCATTTTGGACTAACGTCACAAGACATTAATAATACTGCCATCCCATTGAGTATTAAAGAAGCAATCGGAGCAGTTTATATTCCCCAATACCTAGAATTAAAAGATAAATTAACATCTTTGGTTAGTGAATGGTCAGGAATATCCATGTTGGCTCGTACACATGGCCAACCGGCCTCTCCTACTCGTTTGGGTAAAGAATTTCAGGTATATGTAACCCGATTAGAAGCTCAGTTTGATTTATTAAATGATATCCCAAGTGCTGCAAAATTTGGTGGTGCCACAGGAAACTACAATGCACATAAAGTTGCATATCCTGATATTGACTGGAAAGCTTTTGGAACCCGTTTTGTACAAGAAAAACTGGGATTACATCACTCATTTCCAACAACACAAATTGAGCACTATGACCATATGGCTGCTTTATTTGATGGTCTTAAGAGAATCAATACCATCATATTAGACCTCGATCGTGATGTCTGGACGTATGTATCTATGGATTATTTTAAACAAAAAATCAAAAAAGGAGAAGTAGGATCTTCTGCCATGCCTCATAAAGTAAATCCTATCGATTTTGAAAATAGCGAAGGTAACCTAGGAATAGCAAATGCATTATTCGAACATCTTTCTGCAAAATTGCCTGTAAGTAGATTACAACGTGATCTTACTGATAGTACTGTATTAAGAAACGTAGGAGTTCCTTTTGGGCATACTGTTATTGCTTTTCAAGCTACTTTAAAAGGGTTAAACAAACTTCTTTTAAATGAAGAAAAATTTGCCGAAGATCTAGAAAATAATTGGGCAGTTGTTGCAGAAGCTATACAAACGATATTAAGAAGAGAAGCCTATCCTAATCCTTATGAGGCTTTAAAAGGGCTTACTCGTACCAATGAAAAAATTAATCAAAATTCTATTGCAGAATTTATTGAAACCCTTGATGTTTCTGATACGATAAAAACAGAATTAAAACAGATTACACCTTCTAATTATACAGGGATATAGTCTAAATATATAAAATGTATAGTAACCAGCATAAAAAAAGCGTTGACATGATATCAACGCTTTTTTTTATGTTCTTACATCGCTATATATTAATCACCGATGTTTTCACTGATAGTTTCTCCTATCATTTTGAATGCATCAAGATCGATTCTTCCTTTTTCAAAAGATTGTGCAAGCTTAACCATTTTTTCTGGCTTCATGTTATCTCCTAAAATACGTATCAATGCTAATCCTCTCTTCTGATCCGTAGCAAAAACGATTACCTCATCAATATCATCTTCTTCTCCCTGATACTTTAATACTACTTTGGCTCCGTTTGATCCAAATCGTATTAATGTTTCATATTTATCTGAGCTAAGAATCTTATCTATAGTTACACTTTCTTCATCAAATCTGGTTTCATTACTATCATTAAGCGGTAATGCCAAAAAGTTTACTTTTTTTATACTCTCCAGTGCTTCTTTCTCCTCTTCATTAAGCTTTACAGTTTCCTTATCCAAAAGGCTAGATGGTACATCTACAGCAATAAAATCGACATCTCCTTGATGATCTACAAAATACTTCTGTAGTGATGGCTCGCTATTACAACTCACAAATAGTAATACACCAACTATCCCTAAAATTTTAAATACATTTTTCATTTCTTTGATTTTTTTTGGTTGATTGTTTTGATTGATGTTTAATCATGTTACTTCTAAACATTCTATTAGAAGTAACATGATCATTATACTAATTAAAACCTAATTAGTTTCCTTTTCTTACATTCTTCAGTTCTTTTCCGCCAGGAATATTAAGATCATTTGCCAGTTTGGATACTTGTTTTAGATCTATATTACCCGTAATAGTAAGTATAACTGTTTCTGGCCCGTCATTGTTATCATTTCCTTCTAGATACATAAACAGTTCTTTGACATAATCTTCATTGCTTCCTGGTTTTACATAAAACTTAATGTTTTCGCCATCATCACTCTTTACTCGCATTAACTCATCTAAAGAAGAATTTTTTAGGTAACTATCAACATCCCCTCTCATTTTTTGGCTTACTTCTTTATTATCAGTAACAAATACTTTGATGTTATTAATATTTTCTACCAGGTTAAGGTATTGTTGTGTTTCTTTATCAGAGCTTTCAAAATCAATTTTGCTAAGCAACTTAAACATCTTACTCGTCATAACCATAGAGGTTACATCTTTCATGTTTTCGTACTTATCAAAATTACTTTGTGCGTTTGATACATATGGTAAAACAGCCAGTACTAATATAATTGCTAACTTTTTCATATCACTTAATTTAAATTTTTACCTCGATGTCATTCGAGATTATTGTTGTTGTTTTTATTTTATAAATTTATTTTTAGTGTTTTCAAATTCTTTCAGGTACACTAATTCCTGTTTTCCTTCATTCATATATTGTGAAACCATATTGAGGATTTTTTTGGTTTCCTCCAAAGCTATTTCTGGATCTTCATATGTCCCTAAGTTTTTATCTGGTTTTGGTGGCTGATTTGTTAAAAACATTCCTGCGATTAAAACTACAGATGCAGCTACACCAACCCAGGCATATCTGGTTTTTCTTTGGGTTTTTAATTTTAGATCCTTAGTAGCGGTTATGGTACTCTCCTTAGAGAAAAATTGGAATAGATCTTTGTATCTCTCTAGGTGCGTCGGCACAGTTTCTCTGGTAAAATAAACCTTTAATTCTTTTTCTTCAGAAATGGTCGTTTCGCCTTCAAAATACTTTTCTAATAATTTTTCTATGTTAGACAACTCCATAATTGTGTTTTTTTAATAATGCTTCTCTAATTTTTTTTCTTCCTCTTGATAAAGCAACTCTCACTGCCGTCTCATTAATTCCGAGCATTTCTGCTATTTCGGGGTTATTATATTGTTCTATATCTCTAAGTTGAATAATCATTCTTTGTTGTTCTGGCAGACTATCCATAATCTTACCAACCCAATCGAGACTATCTCTAGCTTCTACTTGTCTTTGCAACGAAGGCTGTTCATCCTTATAATTACTATGAACAATCTTCAGGTTTCCGGTTTCTTTGGCCTTAAGCTTATCATAACAATAATTTTTGGTCATTGTCATGGCAAAAGCTTCTACATTTTTATATTCAGCCATTTTGCTCTTATTTCTCCACAGTTTCAGCAATACCTCTTGTGTAGCATCCTCTGCTTCTTCTTTGCTTACAAGTAAACGCTTGGCCAACCTAAAAAGTTTATCCTTAAATCCATTTGTAAGCGTTATAAATGCTCCTTCTCTCATTTTTGGTGGTTTGTGTTTGTATAAAACTTTGTCAGCTTTATATTAGGGAGACGACTATACATGTAATTTGTTACATTCTCTTTTAAAATTATAATAAAGTCGTTACATTTAACGCATATATATTCTATATCAGATCAAAATGTAATATATCATTATTTGAATAAGTTTACCACGATCGGAATGATTATTGTAACATTTCATTTGATAGAAAAAACAATAAATAGGAAATACATGAAATACCTAAAATATTTTGCTCTATTATTACTCTTCGGAAATGTACTTACGGGTTGTTTTGATGATAATGATGACGTACAACAAGTATCCAATACATTAGATATCAATGATTTTATTTACAAAGGCATGAATACCTTTTATTTATACAAATCAGAAGTTGCTGATCTGGCAAATAATCGTTTTGCGAATGATCAAGAATTTACACAATTCTTGCAAGGATTCACTACTCCAGAAGAAATTTTTGGAGGATTAAAAACTAAAAGAGAAGTAACTATAGATGCTAGACAAATACCTGTTGACGCTTTTAGCTTTCTTGTAGATGACTATGTAGCATTAGAACAAGCTTTTGATGGCATCACAAGAAATAACGGTATGGAATTTGGTTTAGTGGGTTATGAAAATGACCCC
This sequence comes from uncultured Aquimarina sp., assembly GCA_947498785.1. Classification (GTDB taxonomy): domain Bacteria; phylum Bacteroidota; class Bacteroidia; order Flavobacteriales; family Flavobacteriaceae; genus Aquimarina. The sequence continues at coordinate 24,400 of CANMLS010000019.1, forward strand.
AATAATGTTTTTGGATATGTGCGTTATATACTTCCTGGTACAGATGCTGAAGCAAAAGGGTTAAAACGAGGTGACATTTTTAATACTGTAAATGGTACTCAGATTACAAGAAGTAACTTTAGAGAATTATTAGCCCCAGATACATACTCAATCGGATTAGCAACGCTTGATGGGGATAACATAACTCCACTAGGGACTTCTATCTCTCTTACTAAGGTTCAATATACCGAGAATCCTGTTTTTATAGCAAAGACAATAGATGTAGGTGGTAGTCCAGTGGGATATCTTATGTATAATGCTTTTACTGCAGATTTTGACACACAACTTAATGCCGCTTTTGGTCAATTTATAGCAGATGGAGTTACTGACTTGGTATTAGACCTAAGATATAATGGTGGTGGTTCTGTGGTAAGTGCAATTGACCTCTCTAGTATGATTACCGGACAATTTAATGGTGATATATTTACTACCGAGGAATGGAATACAGATCGACAGGATCAGTTTGGTAGTATTAATCGTTTTGATAACCAAGTACGAACAGAAGAAGCTATTAATTCACTTAACCTAACCAGAGTATATATTTTAACCACCAGAAGTTCTGCTTCTGCAAGTGAATTAGTCATTAATGGTCTTGATCCTTATATTAATGTAATACAGGTAGGATCCACTACCAGAGGAAAATTTCAGGCTTCTATCACTTTGTATGATTCAGATAATTTTGGGCGACGAGATGCTGATCCAGGTCATACATATGCCGTACAACCCTTAGTACTTAAATCAATTAATTCTGTTGGGGTCACCGATTATTTTGCTGGTTTTACTCCAGAAATAGAAATTACAGAAAATTTTTCTAATGTTGGAGGAAATAGTAATCTTGGAATTCTTGGTGATGAAAATGAACCATTGTTAAAAGCTGCACTGGATAATATCTTAGGTACTAGAAGTTCAAAAAGCTACCATAATATTCAATTAGAAAGTATTGGAAATAGTAATATGTTTGACCTCAATTATGAGCGTATGTATCAAGATATTGATTTTTCTAAAGCAGAATAAACATTTATTTTAAAATTAAAAAACGCTATCAATCAATTGATTGATAGCGTTTTTTTATGAATATGTAATTTCTATTTTAAAATTTTAAACTAAACCCTACCCTTGCATTTCTTCCTTTGGTACTAAACCCAAAAACCTCTTGATAATCCTCATTGGTAATATTGTTTATTGCTGCAAATACACTCAAATTATTCATCAAATTATGACTAATATAAAAATCTAACAACCCAAAATCCCCCAGAGATACAGGAGTAAATGTAGAAAAATCAGTATCAGATCTTTCTGTATTGTATTGATAACTTAGAGAAGTAAAGGTTTTCTTGTTTACCTGATACCCAATACTTGCATTGACCATATGTTCTGGAATTCTAATATTGTCATCTAATTTATCAATATTGGTATAGGTATAATTAGCGTTTATAGATAATTTATCCTCTAATATTTTTGCCGATATTTCTACCTCTACTCCATCTACTTTTATATCATCTACCGAGTTAATATTTACAAATGTAGCAGGATCAAATGTGATAAAATTCTCTGATTCCCGATTAAAATAAACTACGCTCAATCTTGCTTTCTTCTCATGAGATAATTCTATACCTCCTTCTATAGTAGTACTTTCTTCTGGAGATAAATCAGGATTACCACTCAAAAACGCAACGTCATATAACTGAAATAATGAAGGTGTAATATATGCTGTACTGTAAGAAGATAGTGCTTTGATATAATTATCTCCAAATTTATAAGTATATGATGGATTTACATTATATACCATCTCATTACCATAAACGCTATGAATATTTAACCTTGCTCCTGCATTAACATTTAGGCCAAACTCAGAAGTATATACTACATTGACATAGGGATCAATAATATCAAATTCTGCTTCGGTATCATTAATTGTTTCTTCTAAACCAGAACTCCCAAAAGGAATACTCAAAAGATTAAAATCGCTATATGAACCATTCACTCCAACAACAGTATAAAGTGTATTATTAAAATTATATTTATTAAACGCATCAAATGTAAAAACATCACTTTCGTATTTTGATGGAAAACTAGATGCAGTAAGATCTCTTTCTAAAGTCGCCAAGCTATTCGTAAAAGTAAAACTACCATTAGGGTATTTAATTTCCCAAAAAGACCCTGCTCGTAGTTGTTGACTATCAAATTGATTATTACCGTCAACCCCTGCACCATCGTCAAAATCATTTTTATATTGATCAACATTTCCAAAAAAATGAAACCTAAAATTAGCATTCCAAGTATACCCTAATTTTGCATATACATTAAATTTTGAAAACGCATCACTTTCTGCTCCTTCTGCTTCTGCTGCTGATAATCCATCCGTAAATTGATTACTTAGACTTGCTAAATAGTTTACTCTACCTAGTGTTCCATTAACAGATGCAAAATTTATAAAATCATTGATATCATAATCTTGATCGTCTTGAGATTGATTTGAACCAATACTTGATTGAAAATTTGCCGAGATTTTCTTCTTACTTTCTGCTTTTGTTATGATATTTATCACTGCTGCCGATGCACCAGAACCATATAAAGTACTTGATGCCCCCTTAAGAATTTCTATTTCTTGTATTTGGTTAGCTGATAATAATCTTAAATCAAAATCTCCTGATACGGCAGAAGGATCACTAACTGTTATTCCGTCAACTCTAACCACCACCTGACGATTTCGACTTCCACGAACCGAAACTCCTCGTTCTTGACCTGCTGCACTCCCATTACCATTAATAAATACTCCAGCAGCCCTACTAAGTATTGTTGCGATAGATTGTCCTTGACTTCGTTCTAATTCTTCGGCAGTAATTTTGGTTATTACTTTACCGATTTGCTCTCGTTTTAAACTAAATTTAGAATCAGAAATAAAAACCTCTTCTAATTCGTTTACCTTCTCACCTTCTTGAACTTCTTGTCCAATTACAAAAGAAGGCCCTAGCATTAAAAATGCTGCTCCGAAAAACATCTTTTTGTTCATTACTTAAATACTTTATTTTTTACAATAACCGGAAAAAAGTATGTAGTTTACCCATACCCAAACCTTTGTCCCGAAAGTTTGATTTATATTGAATAAAGGCAGGTCTCCTGACTCACGTTTTGTTGCTTACCTTCCCGCTTGAACTGAACTCGTTTCAGTTTCTTTTAAATTGATTCAAAAGATGCCGAAACAAATTCGGCACAAGCAGTGGTTTATAAAGAATTAACAACAAACATCCTTTTGAAGGACAAAGTTTACAGTTGCGGGAACAGTTCAGGAATATTGATATGTAACAAGTAGATTTTAACACGATGTAATTAAAATCATAATTCTACAGTTACATTTCATTTCACCCGATTCCCTTTTAATCTTCAACTCTTTGATATAGAGCATCAGAACCTAAATTCGGTTCGAAAGTATTATATTTTATGGAATTTTACATTACTTTGACAAATAAATAATGTATTCAACTACCTTTGCTGTCTCTAAAACGAATTTTAACAATGTTGTATTACATTACAGGAGGAGAACGTTCTGGTAAAAGTAGCTATGCTCAAAATCTGGCATTACAGCTATCCGACAGTCCATATTACCTCGCGACATCTCGTATTTGGGATGATAATCATCGTCAACGTATAGATAAACATATAGCAGATCGAGATAAACGTTGGACCTCTATTGAAGAAGAAAAAGAACTCTCTAAAGTAATCCAAAATTCTAGTGTTGTGGTCATTGACTGTGTAACTTTATGGCTTACCAATTTTTTTGTCGACACAAAAAATGATATCGATTTATCGTTATCACAGGCAAAAGCAGAATTTGATAAACTTTTGAAAATAGAAGCTACAATACTGATTATTTCTAATGAAATCGGAATGGGAGTTCATGCCACTACTGAAGTTGGTAGAAAATTTACAGAACTGCAAGGTTGGATGAATCAACATATCGCAAAACATGCAGACAAAGCAATACTAATGGTTTCGGGAATTCCTGTCGAAATTAAAAATTCTAAATAACATACATATACTATGGATTTTGATATTGAATACATTACAAATACAAGTTTAAAAGATACTCTGCAATCCAAAATCAATAATAAAACAAAACCAGTTGGTGCTCTGGGCACATTAGAAGACATTGCATTACAAATAGGAATGATTCAAAACACCGATGAGCCTAGCTTAAAGAATCCTACAATTATTGTTTTTGCTGCTGACCATGGCATTGCTGAGAAAGGTGAAGTCAATCCATACCCGCAAGAAGTTACTGCACAAATGGTTTATAATTTCTTAAATCAAGGTGCTGCTATTAATGTATTTTGTAAACAAAATCACATCGATTTTAAAATCGTTGATGCAGGAGTAAATCATGATTTTGGAATTATCTCTGGGTTAATTGATGCCAAAATTGGCTTTGGAACCAAAAATTACCAAGAAAATCCTGCTATGAGTCTAGAACAATGCAATCTGGCTATAAAAAAAGGGAGCGATATCATTACAGACAGTCATAATACAGGATGCAATATTATTGGTTTTGGTGAAATGGGAATCGGTAATACTTCATCCGCATCAATATTAATGTCTCATTACACAAAAATTCCTATTAAAGAATGTGTAGGTTCTGGCACGGGGTTAGACACCGAAACCATTAAAATTAAACAAGAAATTTTAGCAAAAGCATACAACAACTATATCCCTTCAACTAGCATCGAAGTACTCATGTACTATGGAGGGTTCGAGATCGCTATGATTGTTGGAGCCATTTTTAGGGCTGCAGAACTCAAAATGACCATAATGATTGATGGTTTTATCGTGACAGCTGCATTTCTTGCTGCTTATGATATACATCCAGAGGTTTTAGATTATTGTATATTCACTCACACTTCTGGAGAACAAGGGCATAAAAAAATGCTTGAATTTCTAAAAAAAGAACCTATTCTTAATCTTGGTATGCGTTTAGGAGAAGGTACTGGAGCAGCAGTTGCGTATCCAATAATCAAATCTGCAGTAGCTTTCTTAAATACTATGGCTAGTTTTGAGAGTGCAGGAGTTTCTGGTAATGAATAATATCCTTTATACCTATATCTAAGAACTGAAACAATCAAAATAATTTAGTCTAATGAAAAAAGGAGTATTATCTGTTATTGTTGCTACGATGGGGATATATTTTGTATACTGGTTTAATCGCAGTATTTATGAAACTGTAACTCTATCTTCTGGTACAGAAAATGTTTCAGAATTTTCATTACATACATTTAGCAATGTATATAAAATTATGGCTATGAGTATTGGTTTATTAGGGCTTTATTTAGGTGTAATTTCAATGAAAAATAAAAAGAAGATTGCAATAACTGGTATTACCTTATCAATTATTGTCATTATTATTTCATTTCTTTCTCTTTACGAATACTATCTTCGTTTTAAAACACCTGTTAATCCACAAACTACAATTTCCCAATAAAAAACAATAGCTATTATGAAAAAAGAAATCCATATCTTCTTCACAGCATTGATGTTTTTTACACGTATTCCTTGTCCAAAATGGGTAAATCATGATCCTCTATATTTGAGACTTAGTTCAAAATACTTCCCCTTGATCGGCATTATTGTAGGCGGCATAGGTGCCTTGGTTTATTATGGAGCTTCCTTTCTTTTCTCAACAGAAATTTCGTTACTACTATCCTTATTTGCTACGATTTATACCACTGGAGCGTTTCATGAAGATGGGTTCGCCGATGTGTGTGATGGTTTTGGTGGTGGATGGACCAAAGAAAAGATTCTTTTAATTATGAAAGATTCTCGCCTGGGAACTTATGGTACTATAGGGTTATTATTAATTCTAGGAATAAAATTTGCAGCTTTAAGAGAACTACATATACCCTACATTCCGTTACTGCTTATCTCAGGACATAGCCTAAGTCGGTTTATTGCTACTACCTTAATTTTTACACACCCTTATGTAAGAAATACAGATGACAGTAAAGCCCAACCAGCTGCAAAAAGCATGAATATTTCTATGCTTCTAATTAGTAGTGTTTTTGGAATTACTCCATTGTTTTTTTTCAAGAATCCATGGATATTTCTTACATTGATCCCCATGTATTTATCCAAAATATTTCTTGCTTCTAAATTCAAAAAATGGATTGGAGGTCAAACAGGAGATTGTGCTGGTGCTGTACAACAATTAAGTGAAGTGATATTCTATCTTACAACTTTAGCCATATGGAATTATATCTGGTAAGGCATACAACACCTAATATAGAAAAAGGGATGTGCTATGGTCAAAGTGATATCGGCATTACAGATTCTTTTCCTTCTGAAGTAGAAAAAATACATCAAAAAATCCCACTTTCTGAAATTTCAAAAGTATATAGTAGCCCTTTGCAAAGGTGTAGGTTATTAGCCGAAACATTTAAAAAAGAAATAACCATTGATGATAGACTCAAAGAATTAAACTTTGGAGATTGGGAATTAAAACTATGGGATTCTATTCATAGCAAAGTATTAGACCCTTGGATGAATGATTTTGTTAATGTTACTGTTCCCAATGGTGAATCTTATATCATGCTTCAAAAACGAGTGGTAGAATTCTTCAATTCTTTAGACACTACCTCTAATACAAAAAACATTATTGTCTCTCATGCTGGACCTATACGAGCATTATTAGCGTATTTGCGTCATATTGAACTTAAAGATTCTTTTGATATTAAAATAGCATATGGAGAAGTGGTTATGATCTAAGTCTAATCTAATCTCCAGAAATGGTTTAAGACATTCTTTTCAAAGTATTGGATAGAGTTACAAAATTCAATTAAAAGTTATTTTAGGTTTATACTTATTTTGATTTAATTATTTTTACAAAAACGATCTTTATGCGTAATATTCTTATTCTAATATTGATAGTTACATTACAATCTTCTTGTAAAAAAGCTCCTAATGAAACCAAGCCACTTACTGTAATGTATCTGGCACCACAAACATTAGAATATGCTTCAGGATTTACTATCCTAAATAAGAAAAACTATAAAGAAATTAAGGTTACAACTCCCTGGCCAGATGCAAAAGAAGAATTAACCTATATATTATATCCAAAAGGAACAGAAAAACCATTTAAAGCAGCAAAAACAGTATTTGTAGAAGTCCCTATAGAAAGAGTTGTAGTTACTTCTACCACAGATATACCTATGTTAGAATATCTTAATCTTGAGCAAAAACTAGTAGGGTTTCCACACACAGATTACATTTCTTCAGAAAAAACCCGTACTTTGATAGATAATGGTACTATTAAAGAATTAGGCAAGGAATATAACTTAAATACCGAAGTTGTACTTGAGCTTTCTCCAGAATTAATCATAGGGTTTTCGGCTACAGGAGATACAAAAGCATATGATCTGATTCAAAAAACTGGAATTCCCGTAGTGATGAATGGTTCTTGGATGGAGCAGCACCCTTTGGGTAGAGCAGAATGGATAAAATTTGTAGCAGCATTCTTTGGGAAAGAAGCGGCTGCAGAAAAACATTTTCAAAACATAAAAGAAGACTATAACAAAGCTGTAACTCTTGCTCAAGATATAACGAGTACTCCTTCTGTTATATCGGGAAGTATGTTTAAAGACGTATGGTATATCCCTGGAGGAAAAAGTTATTTTGCAAAAATTTTAAAGGATGCTAACACTAACTATTTATGGTCAGATAACACTAAATCTGGTAGCCTTACACTAAGTTTTGAAAGCGTTTTAGATAAAGGACAACATGCTGATTTATGGATACGATCAGGAAGTTCGAGATCATTATCAGAACTTAAAGGAAAAAATCATCAATATACCTCATTTGACGCATTTAAAAATAAAACCGTATATTCTTCAACATTAAAAATGGGTAGTAAAGGAGGATCTATTTACTATGAATTAGGACCAATGCGTCCAGATTTAATTTTAAAAGATATTATTCATATCGCACACCCAGAACTATTAACCAGTTACGAACCTTATTTTTTTGAAAAACTTAATTAATTGATTCCAAATAAATCATATAAGCGTGTTTTCATTGCTATTATTTTACTCTTGATTGTTTGTTTTATAGCAAATATCAGTCTGGGTTCTGTCTTTATTCCCTGGTTAGATACATTAAGCAGTTTGGTTAACGGTCCTGTAGAAAAAGAATCATGGAGGCATATTATCGTTAATTATAGAGTCCCTAAAGCGATTACTGCAATTATTGTTGGTAGCGGATTAGGAGTTTCTGGGGTGTTAATGCAAACTCTTTTTAGAAATCCTCTGGCTGGACCTTTTGTTCTTGGTATAAGCTCTGGAGCAACTCTTGGAGTTGCCGTATTAATCCTTGGGAGCACTCTGGTAGGAGGAACAACATTTGTTTTTTTAACCTCAAAATGGGGATTAGTAATAGCATCAAGCTTAGGGAGTATATTTGTATTATTTGCAGTAATGATAGTTTCTGCCCGTGTTAGAGATACAATGGCTATTTTGATTATCGGACTCATGTTTGGTAGTATTACTTCTGCGATAGTAAGCGTACTTTCTTACTTTGCCCCTGCCGATCAATTACAACAATATGTTTTTTGGGAATTTGGTAGCCTAGGAAATCTTTCCTGGAATGATCTACTGATTTTTTCAGGAATATCTATTTTGGGAATGCTATTATCAATACTTGCCATAAAACCATTAAACACATTACTACTAGGCGAAAATTATGCTAGAAGCCTTGGTTTAAACATAAAAACCAGTCGTTTTCTTATCATTTCTGCTACAGGCTTATTAGCTGGTAGTATTACTGCTTTTGCAGGACCAATTGCATTCATTGGCTTGGCCGTACCGCACCTTACTCGTCAACTATTTCATACTTCAGATCACAAAACTTTAATACCAGCAGTCATACTAATTGGAAGTATTATTATGCTTGTTTGTGATAGTATCGCTCAATTACCAACAAGCGAATACACTTTACCTATTAATGCTATCACTTCCTTAATAGGGGCACCTGTTGTGATCTGGTTATTAGTTCGTAAAAGAAAAATGTTGTTCTAAAAATGTTCGTGTTTATACGCAAATAATTAAGAATATCGGTACAAAAGATATTTCTTAATCATATTTAAATTAAATAAAAAAAGTATCCTTTTAAAGTTGTATTTTTAAAGAAAAACATCTAATAATGAATGCATCAGAGTACTTAGAGGCTATCCAAAAACAATTTAAATATTACCAATCGTTAGGTAAAAAAACGATAGCGCAGTTACCAGAAGAAAAACTTTTTTGGCAATTTAATGATGATAGTAATAGTATTGCAATTATTGTAAAACACCTATGGGGAAATATGAAATCCCGTTGGACAAATTTTTTGACAGAAGATGGAGAAAAAGAATGGAGGCAACGTGATGCTGAATTTGTTAATGACATTAAAACAAAAGAAGAACTCTTAATCAAATGGCATGAAGGATGGAAATGTCTTTTTGAAGCTTTAGAGAATATTAATGAAGATAATTTTGATCAACCAATCTATGTCCGAAATATAGAACACAGTATAACTGAAGCAATCAATCGTCAATTAGCACATTATTCATATCATATTGGTCAAATTGTATTTTTAGGAAAAATGATTACAGGTCGGCAATGGCAGAGTCTATCTATTCCAAAAGGAAAATCTTCTGCATACAATGAAAAACAATTTGCTAAACCCAAGCATAAAGCACATTACACTGATAAGCTGATGGAAGACGACACCAATTAGAGATGATAATTAATAAAAATAGTCAATAACTCCCTTTGCTTTGTTAATAACTATGGTTTTCTGCATATCGAAATCCTAGTAGATTACAATTATATTTGCCAAAACCGTACATAATAAATCACAAATGAAATTCATAGTATCTAGTTCATACTTACTTAAGCAACTACAGGTGTTAGGTGGTGTAATTAGTAATAGCAATACCTTACCAATCTTAGATAACTTCTTATTTGAATTAGACAATAATTCATTGCTTGTTTCTGCATCTGATCTTGAGACTACAATGTCTGCAAAATTAGAAGTAGAATCTGCAGATCAAGGAACCATTGCTGTACCTGCTAAATTATTATTAGAAACACTTAAAACTTTTCCTGAGCAACCCTTAACTTTTGTTGTGGCAGATAACAACACTATAGAAATTAGTTCTAATCATGGTAAATACGCATTAGCGTATGCAGATGGTGAAGAATTCCCAAAAGCTGTAGAGTTAGAAGAGCCTAGTTCAACTAACGTTTTGGGGGATGTACTAGCGACCGCAGTAAGTAAAACTATTTTTGCTACTGGCAATGATGATCTTAGACCTGTGATGAGCGGTGTATTTTTTCAATTTTCGACAGAAGGGCTGACCTTTGTAGCTACAGATGCTCATAAACTGGTTAAATATACTCGGGAAGACATCAAAGCTTCTCAATCTGCCGAATTCATTATGCCAAAAAAACCTTTGAATTTATTAAAAGGAATTTTGGCGGGTAGTGATACAGAAGTAGTAATAGAATATAACGAGTCTAATGCAAAATTTACTTTTGATGAGACTCAATTAATTTGTAGATTAATAGATGGAAAATATCCGAACTATGAGGCTGTTATCCCTAAAGAAAACCCTAACAAATTAACAATTGCAAGAACGCAGTTCTTAAATTCAGTTCGTAGGGTATCTATTTTCTCAAATAAAACAACACATCAAATTCGTTTAAAAATTGCAGGAGCAGAACTAAATATATCCGCAGAAGACATAGACTACTCCAACAAAGCAGAAGAACGTTTAACATGTGATTACCAAGGAGATGATATGCAGATAGGATTTAATTCTCGTTTCCTTAGTGAAATGTTGAATAACCTTAATGCAGATGAAGTACAACTTGAAATGTCACTCCCTAACAGAGCAGGAATCCTCACTCCTATTGATGGATTGGATGAAGGAGAACATGTAACTATGTTGGTAATGCCTGTTATGCTAAACAACTAATACACTAGCTAAATAACCATTATATTTAGATCCAACCATTTCTTTTTTGTGGTTGGATTTTTTTATGTTTTATAACAATTCTGATTTAAAAATACTCAAATAAAAAACTATCTTTTTTTAATTAGGAGAAAAAGAAAAATCATGCATAGCTACAATTTAGTTTTGTTTTGAAGTATCAGTAAAAAAGGACTAATTTTAATGGTAAATTTAAATAAGAAATAGTATTACTTTAAATAAAAAATTAAAACCTATTACTGGTAGATAACAAGAAAACCTTGTTAAGGTTATTTAAAATAAAAAGATAAAACTTAATCTTTTATATACATTTACTATAATCATGAAATAACCATTCAACGTATTTGATTATGACTAAGTATCTAATACCTGCCATCTTCCTCTTCATTATCTCCTCTTCTATTGGTCAAAGTATTACAGATCAGGAATTAAATAAATTGTCTCTCACTTATGCCAAAACATCGTTTGATGAATTTGTTGATCTCTTAAGTTTACCCAATAATGCACATTTTCCTGAGGATATAGAAAAGAACCTTAAATGGTGTGAAAAAGCATTTACAGATAGAGGTTTTTCAATTCAACAGCTTACAACAGAAAAAATCCCATTATTATTAGCTAGCAAAAATTATAAAAAAGCAAAGAAAACGGTCTTGATATATCTTCAGGTGGATGGGCAACCAGTGGATACTACAAAATGGTTTCAAGATAATCCTTATAGAGCTACATTAAAAGAATTTAATGATCAGGATAAATCCTGGAGCACAATTTCATTAAATCAATTAAAAGACTCTATTCATCATGATTGGAGAATTTTTGCAAGATCCACCTCTGATGCAAAAGGTCCGGTAGTTATGTTTCTAAAAGCAATGGATATTATAAATGATCTAAAATATGAGCCCAACTTCAATATAAAAGTGGTTATGGATTTTGAGGAAGAAATTAGTTCTCCCAGATTACCCAAGGCTGTGCTCGATTATAAAGATCAATTAGCTTCAGATATGCTTGTTATTTTTGATGGACCAATGCATATTTCTAACAAACCAACATTAGCTTATGGAGCTAGAGGAATAACAACCTTATCTCTTGAGGTCTTTGGCCCGAGAGCGCCTCAACACAGTGGCCACTATGGTAATTATGTTCCAAACCCTGCATTACGGCTTTCACAATTATTAGCTTCTATGATGCAAGATGATGGTCGTGTAGCTATACCGGGGTGGTATGATGGTATCCAAATTTCTGAAAAAACAAAAAAAATACTGAAACAAGTTCCTGATGATGAACAAATAATGAGAAAAAAACTAGGTATTGCTTCAATTGATAATATCGCAGAGACCTATCAGGAATCAATACAATATCCTTCGTTAGGAATCCTAGGGATGAAATCTGGGTGGGTTGGTACAAAAAGAAGAACTATTATTCCTTCAAGTGCAATTGCCGAAATGAATATTAGATTAGTTAAGGAGACTGATGCTAAACATATGGTAGATTTAGTGAAAAATCATATTATAAATCAAGGATATCATATTATCGATAGCGTCCCTACTGAAGAAGAACGTATGAAATACAAAAAAATCATTCGTTTTAATCATCAAATAGCTTATGATGCCTTTAGAACAGAGTTTGATACCGAAATTGGGGAATGGCTTAGAAATGCTATAACAAGAGCATTTGGAAAACCTCCTATACAAATACGAACCGGTGGTGGTTCGATTCCTATTTCACCATTTGTAAATACCCTAAACATTCCTGCGGTTATAGTTCCCACTGTAAATAAAGATAATAATCAACATAGCCCAAACGAGAATATTCGAGTTGGAAACTATATAGACGGTATCAAAACCATTACAGCAATATTAACTCAAAAGTTATAAAAATGATAACCATTCCCGCAAAAGATGGATATCAACTTATAGGGCAATTATATACTCCTTCATCAAAAGTTACAAATGATAAAGTCTTAATTATAAATTCTGCAACAGCAGTCAGTAGAAAATTATATCATCACTATGCGACTTTTATGGCAGAGCATGGATACCATGTAATTACATATGATTATAGAGGTATTGCATCGTCAAGACCACAAAAACTGAGAGGGTTTAAGGCTACTTTCCTAGATTGGGGTGATAAAGATTTTGCGGGAGTCATAAATTACGTCAAAAAAGAATTTCCAAATCAAAAAATTCTTACTCTAGGGCATAGTATTGGAGGTACTATTATCGGTATGACAGAAAAAAACACTGAAATCAGTGGAGTAATAACTGTTGGAGCACAAACTGCATATTATAAAGATTGGCCAAAGAAGCAAAGAGCTAAGATTTATTTCTTATGGCATATTATACTTCCCTGGATTACCAATGTTGTTGGTTATTTTCCAGGTAAAAAACTTGGAGTGCTCGAGGATGTTCCAAAGGGAGTGATACATCAGTGGCATAATAGAAGAAAGCATACCGATATAAAAAAACAACTAGAAAATAATGGTGTGAAATTATTTTATAATACGTATCAATCAAAATTGCTTACTTTAGGCATAGAAGATGATCCCATAGGAACAGAACAAGCAATCAAAAGAACACATGATCTATTTCTGTCAAATCAAAAAGAGATTGAAATTATACGTTTAGAAGAGATTTTAACCGATAAAATTGGTCATTTTGGATTTTTTAGAAGAAAATTCATGGAAACACTTTGGGTAAAGACATTAAAATGGTTTGATGACTTATAACATAAAATATCACACAACAATAATTTAAAACAGATGGATTACACCTATTCGTCAATCGGACTAGGAACAGCTGCTATTGGCAGACCGCAATATATTAACATCAGAAGAGAAGAAAATACACCTATTACTTTAGAAGATTTTAGAAAAAAAGGATGGCAAACTTTAGAACATGCATACCAGCAAGGTATTCGTTATTTTGATACTGCTCCTGGATATGGATTAGCAGAAGAATTACTTACCGATTGGGTTTTGTCAAAAAAAGATCCAACTATCGAAATAGCAACAAAATGGGGGTATACATATATTGCAAACTTTGATCCTAAAGCTATACAACATGAGATAAAGGAACATAGTGTTTCTAAGTTAAACGAACAATGGAAACAGTCTAAAAAGATACTTCCATATTTAAAGATATATCAAATTCATTCTGCAACATTTGAATCTGGTGTTTTAGAAAATGAGGCTATTTTAAAAAGATTGGCTCAACTAAAATCAAAACATAACCTGATGATTGGAATTACTACTTCTGGTGCCAACCAACTTGATGTTATTCAAAAAGCGCTTGGGATTGAAGTAGAAGGACATTCTATATTTGATGCTTTTCAGGTCACCTATAATATTCTTGATCAGAGTTTAATAGATATTATAAAATATATACATACAAAAAATAAAAAAGTTATTATAAAAGAAGCTTTGGCTAATGGACGCTTGTTTCCTAACAGTAACTATCCAAATTATCATAGATTATATGTTTTTTTACAAGAACTTGCCGATAAATATCAAGTTGGGATTGATGCTGTAGCATTGCGGTTTTGTATCGATACAGTTGCACCTTATAAGATACTTAGTGGAGCTTCAAATGAATCTCATGTTGATGAAAACCTCAAAAGTGCTACCTTCACTCTTGACTCAAAAGAAATAGAAGCATTACAATCTTTCCAATCATCCCCGATCAAATATTGGTCTGAACGCAAAAAATTATCATGGAATTAATTTTCTGTTAGAAAAATATCCAAACTACCCAATCTACTCAGGTTTTCTATATACATCATGAAAAAACTATTAAGCCATTTACTTCCTTTTACAAAAGAAATACCATCCAAAATTAATGGGACTTTAGAGCTCACATTGATGAATGGAAAAAAGGTATTAGACAGTCAAAACGCCAATTATTCTTATGGTTCACTGCAAAAATTACTTACTTATGGACTATCGCAAATAGATATTCCTACAGATAGCCAGATTCTATTGTTGGGGCTTGGAGGTGGAAGTATTCTACAACCTTTGCGAGAAGAATTTAATCACAAAGGAAAAATAACTGCTATAGAAATTGACAAAGTCATCATAAAAATTGCAAAAAATGAATTTGATGTTACTGATAACTCTAATCTTGAAATTATATGTGATAATGCACAACACTATGTTAATCATTGTAAGAAACAATTCGAAATCATAATCATTGATCTTTTTATTGATAATAAAGTTCCTGAACCATTTTATGAGGATGAGTTTTGGAAAAAAATAATTGAATTAATACGACCCAAAGGAAAAGTTGTGTTTAATGCAGGAATCAATTTGAAAGAAAATACTAAAATCAAACATCTTCAGGCAAGTTTCAAATCTCAAATTGAGTTTATACAATTTAACAACGTACAAGGAACAAACACATTACTTATAGGAAAAAAGAAGTGATTTTTAAACGTTAAAATAATCAGTATATTTCTCTATACTTCTAGCAAAACCATAATTTTAGATACTAATTACAACAAAATAATGACTAAAAAAGAGTTAAAAGATCGTCACAATACTATTAAGCCCTATATTCATAGAACCCCTGTACTTACATCGAGATTATTAAATGAAATTTCTGGTGCAGAGCTATTCTTTAAATGTGAAAATTTTCAGAGAATGGGGGCTTTTAAAATGCGTGGAGCTGCCAGTGCTATTTCTAGATTATCTGAAACACAAAAAGCCAAAGGTGTTGTAACTCATTCTTCTGGTAACTTTGCTCAAGCATTATCTTTAGCTGCGCTAAGCTTAGGAGTAAAAGCATATATCGTAATGCCGTCAAACGCTCCTCAAGTAAAAAAAGATGCCGTAAAAGGATATAAAGGTGAGATTATTGAGTGCCCTCCCACTCTAGAAGATAGAGAACAAGCTGCAGCTTTAATTCAGAAAGAAAAAGGTGCTACCTTTTTACACCCTTCTGATAATCTGGATGTAATCCTAGGACAAGGAACTGCTGCTTTAGAATTGTTAGAAGACTACTCTGATCTCGAATATATCCTAACTCCTGTTGGAGGTGGCGGACTTATTGCTGGAACAGCATTAGCAGCTCATTTTTATGGTAATAACTGTAAAATTATTGGTGGAGAACCTTTTGAAGCTGATGATGCTTACCGTTCATTACAAAGTGGGAAAATTGAAACTAATGATACAGCAAATACAATTGCAGACGGGTTAAAAACACAATTAGGAGATATTAATTTTCCTATAATCCAAAAACACGTTTCAGAAATTATTAGAGTTGAAGAACAAGAAATTATTGATGCAATGCGATTGATCTGGGAACGAATGAAAATTATAATAGAACCTTCTTGCGCTGTGCCTTTTGCAGCTCTACTAAGAGAAAAAGATACGTTTAGACATAAAAAAGTCGGAATTATTCTATCTGGAGGGAATGTAGACTTGGAAAACTTACCTTTTTAAAAAAATTATAAAGTAAAAATTCTTATCTGCTTTATTTTCTAATAAACAAGATACGTCTGTTCATTATTTTTCAAATTTTATATATTTTAGATAGTCAACACTTTATAACCAAAAAACGCTGATCTTTCTAGTTAGCTATTATTTTAATTTCATGAAAAGTAAACTACTCTTATCAATACTTTTTCTTACTATTATTGCATGTGGAACTGACAAAAAAGAAAAAGAACCAGTCAATATATCTAATACTTCAGAAATATCTAAAGAGTATACTACTTCTGATTTTAGAAAAAAGGGAATACATTCTAATTTAAATCTAACATCAGAAGCTCAATGGGATAGTATTAATAAATTAAAACATCATTATAAACTTGCATCTAAGCATCATCTTCGCAAAGAATACAGAACCTTTGGGTGGCATTTATACTCTAGTGGTTCTGCTTATAAGAGTTACAATTTCTCCTTATTATGGGGTATCTCATATTTTTCTTATCAGGTAAATCCCGAAACAGGAAGTTATAAAAATATTCATCAATGGAAAACCACAGCGCTTATCGATAGTGCAAAAATTCACCAATGTAAAGTGTTTCTTTCTGTATCTAATTTTGGATCAAAAAACAATTCTAAATTTTTATCTAACCCAAAAGCTCAAGAGACTCTTATCGATAGTTTAACTACTTTATTAAAATTAAGAAATGCAGATGGAATAAATATAGATTTTGAAGGAGTACCTAAAAGAAGCAAGCAAGATTTTAGCAATTTCTTAATTAATCTATCTACCAAATTGCGTGCTTCAAATTCTAAATATTTAGTTTCTTTAGCATTATATGCTGTCGACCAAAACAAGATTTTTGATATTAAAACTATAAACCCCTATATTGATATCTACACTTTGATGGGATATGATTATTATGGAAGTTTTAGTGATCAAGCTGGTCCTATATCGCCATTAAACAGCAGCATACAATGGGGCGAGAATAGCGTAGCACATTCAATAGATTATTATCTAGACCAAGGTGTATATCCAAATGATTTAATTGTTGGACTCCCCTATTATGGAGGAGAATGGCAAACCAAAACTGTATCAATTCCCAGCAAGACAGATCATTTTATTAAACACTATTCCTATACCAGAATTAAGGAAATAATAGAATCTAATCATGTCGAGGTAAAATATGATACTATAAGTTCTAGTGCATATTCGGTTTTTAAGGATACAGAAGATAATCCTAGACAAATATGGTTTGAAGACAGTATATCACTATCTCATAAATACGATTGGATTAAGAGCAAAAAACTATCTGGAATAGGAATATGGGCTTTGGGATATGATCATGGCAATCCTGAGTTATGGCATTTATTAGCTAATAAATTTGGAGGAGAAAAAGAATAATAAGTCTAGAACCTTCTCTCTAAAAAATACAGCTAGAATCAAAATTATTTTTTAATAATGATACTTTTGTAACATCAATTTAATCAATCAAAAAATAGAAAGACTGCTAATCCTAAATATGTTAGCAGTTTTTTTATTTACACAAAAAAGATTAAAGAAAATCATAAATGTTTCTTCATATTTTATCCTTCTTTTGGTTTTATATTTTCTATTCTACTATCAAATACAAAATAAACCATAAACATCTGTAAATCTGAATTTTATAAATATAAATATTATTATGTGTATATTTGACATTTAACTACTTAATTGCAGATTGCTTTAAGCAATCATTTAACACAAAAAACACTTAACATATGAAAAGTAACTCTTTTCCAGGAATAGCTATGACTATTCTTATCAGTTGCCTAAGTTTTGGAGCACTGATCGCGCAACCCGCTTCGCCATCTGGTAAAAAATGGCAACAAGTAAATGAACTCTCTGATAATTTTAACTCATTTGATTCTGGTAAATGGCAGAAAGGACACCCTTATTGGACAGGAAGATCTCCTAGTCAATTCAATAATAATAATTTATCCTGGCAGAACGGTAACCTACGTCTTAAAGGAACTTTACGAAATGCAAATAGACAAGGAGATTTTATATGGACTGCATGCCTCACTTCGAAAGCCAAAAGTTTTAAAAAAGGTATGTATGCAGAAGCTCGTATCAAAAATGCCGATATGGCGATTGTTTCTTCTTTTTGGATGCAAGGTAATTATAGTGAAATTGATGTGATTGAAAATTGGGGAGAAGTCAAAGCAAATAACTGGCGCCACCTTGATTATACAATGGAAATGAATACGCATTATTATCCTAGACCATGTGGTTGGCCATGTGATAAAAAAACACCAAAACACGCTACCAATCCAAGAAATATAGGCAACTCTGCAGAATATGCCGTATATGGAGTTTGGTGGGTAGACAGCAGAAATATACGTTGGTATAGAGATGGTGTACAAGTTGCTAGTGTTACTTTACCATACGATTTCAATGAAGACATGTATATGTTTTTTGACATGGAAGCATTTACATGGGGACCTGGATTACCTACAAACGGAGATATGAATAATGGAAACAAAAACACGGCCTATTATGATTGGGTAAAAACCTACAGGCTGGTTAATGATTCTTCAGGTGGTGGATCTTTAGCTGCACTTAAAGGAAATAATAATAAACATGTAAGTTCTGAAAATGCAGTAAACCCAATGAATTGTAATCGCAATAATATTGGAGCATGGGAAAAATTTGAGATTTCTGTAATAGGATCGATCAATGGTAATGATATAGTTACTTTAAAAGGGAATAACGAAAAATATATCAGTTCTGAAAACGGCGTAAAGCCAATTACATGTAATAGAACTAATGTTGGTAATTGGGAAAAGTTCGAGCTTATACATCATGGTAATCAAATCTATAGTTTAAAAGGAAATAACGGAAAATACATCAGTTCTGAAAATGGTTCTAGAGCAATGACTTGTAACAGAAGTAGTATTGGAAATCAGGAAAAATTTACTATACAATACGGCTTATCAAAAGCGATTCATACTTCAATTTCTACTGGATTTGATATGTATCCAAATCCTACTCTTGGCAAACAAGTGACCATTGATCTAGGAGAGTATTCTGGAGTAAGTAATCTTTTTATTTATGACATTCAAGGCAAGGAAATAATCAATAAAGAATTCGATGGTTCTCAATATCAAATCAACAAGGATATAATCCCATCTAAAGGGTTATATTTAATCAAAGTTAAAAATACTGAAGGTGAATTTGTTCAAAAATTGATTCATTAGTATTGTAAAAAAACAAAATACAAAAGGCTGCTAATTCCTATTTTTAGCAGCCTTTTTATAACAATAATTGAATATTTAAAAATAAAATTTATTAGGTATTAAACTCTTGGTAAGTCCCCATCTCCTTTAAGTGGTAAATTAGAACTTCCCATCAAATAACTATCAATATGATAGGCAGCTTGTCTACCTTCTGCAATTGCCCAAACAATAAGTGATTGTCCTCTACGTGTATCTCCAGCAGCAAAAACTCCTTTTACATTTGTAGCATAATTATCTTCTGTTGCTTTAATATTAGTTCTTGCATCCATATCAATTCCTAATTGCTCAGCAATAGTAGGTTCTGAGCCTGTAAAACCAAGAGCTAATAATGCTAATTCGCATTTCCATTCTTTTTCAGTACCTAAAATTTCTTTGAGTGTAAATCTACCGTTTTCTTTTACCCACTCTACTTCTGTGGTTATTAACCCCTTCAGATTCCCATTTTTGTCTCCTAAAAATTCTTTAGTCGAAATACTCCAATTACGATCCACACCTTCTTGATGAGATGAACTTGTACGTAATCGCATAGGCCAAAATGGCCATGGTTGATTTGCAGGACGTTCTGTTGTCCCCTTACCCATTATCTCAAAATTGGTTACAGAAGTTGCCCCGTGACGAACAGAAGTACCTATACAATCAGATCCCGTATCTCCTCCACCTATTACAATAACGTCTTTCCCCGTAGCCAATATTTCCTCTCCCAAATCTTTTATTCCATCAACCCTTCTATTGTTTTGAGGTAAAAAATCCATTGCTTGCACAACACCTTTTAGATCAGAACCTTTAACAGGTAAGTTACGACGAACCGTTGCTCCTGTACATAAAACTACAGCATCAAAATCTTCTTTTAACTGATCAGCTTTGATATCCTTTCCAATATGAGTATTGGTTTTAAATAAAATACCTTCTTCTTCTAAAACAGTCACACGACGATCAATTACATTTTTTTCCATTTTAAAATCTGGAATTCCATAACGTAATAACCCACCAACTTTTTCATCTCTTTCAAAAACCGTTACTAAATGCCCTGCTCTATTTAATTGTTGCGCCGTTGCCAATCCAGCTGGACCAGAACCTATTACAGCTACCGTTTTACCAGTGCGTTCTTTTGGGGGCTGAGCTTTTACCCATCCATTTTCAAAAGCTTGTTCTACTATATTTTTTTCGATGTTTTCAATCGTTACTGGATCTTCATTAATCCCTAACACACAAGCTTCTTCACAAGGTGCTGGGCACAATCTTCCTGTAAACTCAGGAAAATTATTCGTAGCATGTAAAATACCAGCTGCTTTTTCCCATTTACCACGATACACCGCATCATTAAAATCAGGAATCAAATTCCCTAAAGGACACCCACTATGGCAGAATGGGATTCCACAATCCATACATCTCGCTCCTTGATCTTTAAGTTTTTTCTCTGGCATTGCCACAGTAAATTCTTTATAATCTTTTATACGATCTTTAACAGGTTCGTACTGTTCTATTTCTCTTTCAAATTCTAAAAATCCAGTTATCTTTCCCATGCTCAATATCGTTTTATGCTTGTGCTAATTTTTCCTCTTCTAATCGTTTTAATGCTTGCTTATATTCCTCTGGGAAAATCTTGATGAATTTTGGTAATTCTTTTTCCCAATTTTCAAGTATTCGCTGCGCTAAAGGACTTAAAGTGGCATTATAGTGATTTTCGATTAACGTTTTTAGCTCATCTACATCTTGTTTTTCTTTAACAGGATCAAGATTAAGCGCTTCTTTATTACAATGTGTTTCAAACGTCTTTTTATCATCATAGATATACGCAATACCTCCTGACATGCCTGCTCCAAAGTTTCTACCTACTTCACCAAGAATTACAGCAACACCTCCTGTCATATACTCACATCCATGATCTCCAATTCCTTCGACCACAGCTTTTGCTCCAGAATTACGAACGCAGAAACGTTCTCCCGCTTTTCCATTAATATACACTTCTCCAGCTGTCGCTCCATATAATGTTACATTACCTGTAATCACATTGTTTTCTGGTATAATAGTAGCTTCATCAGGAACCTTAATAACCAATTTAGCTCCAGAAAGTCCTTTCCCTAAATAATCATTGGTATTTCCATTTACTATCATTGTTAATCCTTTGGTAGCAAAAGCACCAAAACTTTGTCCTGCTGCACCTGTAAAGTTTAATTTCAAAGTATTATCTGGTAATCCTTGAGCTCCATAAATCTTTGATATTTCATTACTCAAAATAGCGCCTACTGCTCTATCTGTATTACAAATATCAAAATCAAGAGTGATTCTTTCTTTACGGAAAAGCGCTTGATGAGCTTGTTCTATAATTTCAAAATCAATTGATTTACCCAAACCATGATCTTGTCCTTCTGCGTTATAAATTCCCACTCCTTCTGGTGCTTCTACCTGATGTAGAATTGGAGTAAGATCCACGCCTGCCACTTTATAATGCTCTATAGCTTTATTGTGATCTAACTTACTTACTTGTCCGACCATTTCATTAATCGTACGAAAGCCAAGTTGTGCCATGATTTCGCGTAATTCTTGAGCTACGAAGTACATGTAATTAACTACATGTTCTGGTTTACCTTTAAATTTTTTACGTAATTCTGGGTTCTGAGTCGCAATACCAACAGGACATGTATTTAAATGACATACACGCATCATAATACAGCCTGAAGCAACCAACGGAGCAGTTGCAAAACCAAACTCTTCTGCTCCTAGTAGACATGCTATTGCAACATCTCGTCCAGTTTTTAGCTGTCCATCACACTCCAATACCACACGACTACGCAAATTATTACCTACTAATGTTTGTTGTGCTTCTGCTATACCAAGCTCCCAAGGAAGTCCAGCATGTTTTAATGATGTTAACGGCGTTGCTCCCGTACCACCATCAAACCCAGAAACTAATATCACATCTGCTTTTGCTTTTGCTACACCTGCAGCTACTGTACCAACACCAACTTCTGATACTAATTTTACATTTATTCTGGCATCTCTATTAGCAGATTTTAAATCATAAATTAATTGTGATAAATCTTCAATAGAATATATATCATGATGTGGTGGAGGCGAAATTAAACCTACATATGGTGTAGAATTACGAGTTTTTGCTATTTCAGGATTTACTTTTGGACCTGGTAATTGACCTCCCTCTCCTGGTTTAGCTCCTTGAGCCATTTTTATCTGAATCTCTGCTGCATTTGTCAGATAATTGGAAGATACTCCGAATCGACCAGAAGCTACTTGTTTGATCGCACTATTTTTCCAATCTCCATTTACATCCTTATAGAAACGAAGTGGATCTTCTCCTCCTTCTCCCGAATTACTTTTTCCGCCAATACGGTTCATCGCTACAGCAAGATTCTCATGAGCCTCTTTACTAATAGATCCATATGACATTGCTCCCGTTTTAAAACGCTTTACGATTTCTGTCCACGGTTCTACTTCATCTATCGAAATTGGATCATAATTCGAAAATTCCAGTAATCCACGAATTGTCATTAATCCTTTAGATTGTTCATTAATCAAATCTGCATATTCCTTATAGGTTTTAGGATCATTATCTCGTACAGATTTTTGTAATTTTGCTACCGATAATGGATTAAATTGATGTTTTTCTCCATTACGTCTCCATTTATATTGCCCACCGAATTCTAAATCCCTATCTACAGCTATTTCCTGTTCTAGGTATACCTTTTTGTAACGCTTTGCAATCTCTTTCTCTATTTCATATAATCCTATTCCTTCTATACGTGTTGCTGTATTAGGAAAATACTGTTCTACAATTTTCGAATTAATACCTATACATTCGAATAATTGAGAACTGCGATATGAATTCAATGTAGATATTCCAATTTTATTCATCACTTTTAATACTCCCTTACCAACAGCCTTATTATAGTTATTTATAGCTTCTTCAAAAGTAAGTCCTGAGATATTATTTTCTTCGATCTGCTCTGCTATAATTTCATTCACCATATATGGATTGATAGCACTTGCTCCATACCCAAATAATAATGCAAAATGATGTACTTCTCTTGGTTCTGCAGATTCTATAATAATACTCACTTTAGAACGCTTTCCTAGTTTTTGCAATCCACTATTTACATAAGAACAAGCAAGCAAAGCAGGAATTGGCGCTCTATGTTTACTTACATTCCTGTCTGATAATATTATAACATTGGTGTCATCATCAATTGCATCTGATACATTTTTAAGCATCGTCTCCAACGCATCTTCTAAGCCATTTAATCCTCTATTAATGTTATATAACATTGGTACAGAAGTCACTTTGAATCCTTTTTCTGTATATGTCTTTATTTTATCAAGATCTTCTTTAGATATTACAGGATTCTGAATCTTTAATTTATTACAATGCTTCTCATTAATATCAAATATATTATGGTCTGCTCCCAAAGTAAGACTGATATCGCAAATCAATTCTTCACGAATACCATCTAACGGAGGGTTAGTAACTTGTGCAAACAATTGCTTGAAATAATTATATATCAATTGAGGACGCTCAGAAAGTACTGCAATTGGAGTATCTGACCCCATCGAACCTATTGGCTCTTTTCCTGACTGTCCCATTGGGGCAATAATGGTATCGATATCTTCTTTTGTATATCCAAATACTTTTTTACGTTTTGCTACTGATTCTTCACCTAAAAATAATGGGCAATCATTATAAGGAATATCCTTTAAATGAACTAAGTTATTATCTAACCATTTTCTATATGGATGTTTTGATGCTATTTCTTCTTTAACCTCCTCATCATTAATAATTCTCCCTTCGCTCATGTCTACCAGGAACATTTTACCTGGTTCTAACCTACCATGATATTCAATATTATCTGGCTCTAAGTCAACGACACCCGTTTCTGAAGACATGATTACATAACCATCTTTGGTAACACTATAACGAGACGGTCTCAATCCATTTCTATCTAATACTGCTCCTATATAATTACCATCAGTAAATGGAATCGAAGCAGGCCCATCCCATGGTTCCATGGCACAAGAATTATATTCATAAAAGGCTTTCTTTGCTTCAGACATTTCTGTATTTTTCTCCCACGCTTCTGGCACCATCATCATCATTACTTCTGGAAGAGATCTTCCTGTCATTAACAATAACTCTACCACCATATCCATTGAAGCAGAGTCAGATTTACCTTTTAATACTACTGGCAGTATTTTTTTGATATCTTCACCAAACCAATCACTCTTTAATAACTCTTCTCTTGAGCGCATTCTAGTTACATTACCTCGTAAAGTATTAATCTCTCCATTATGACACATATATCTAAATGGTTGTGCAAGATCCCAAGTAGGGAAAGTATTGGTAGAGAATCGTTGATGTACCAAAGCTAATCTTGTTACTACTTTAGGATCCATAAGATCTGTATAGTACAACTTAATATCTTCTGGCATCAATAATCCTTTAAATATTAAAGTTTTCGTAGATAAACTTGGCAAGTAAAAGAATTTATTTTCAGAAAGCTTAGAACTATATATAGTATGTTCTGTAATTTTTCTGGCAGTAAATAATTTTAGATTGAAATCAAAATAGCTTTGATCTTTCCTCTCTTTACCTATAAATAATTGCTTAATAAAAGGCTCTGTTGTAGCCGCAATCTCTCCTAAATGGATATGATCTACGGGAACATCTCTCCAGCCTAATAACACCAATCCTTGATCAGCTATATTCTTTTCAAACGTAGTTATACAAAACTGTCTTTGATTTTCCTTTTTAGGAAGGAAAACATTACTCACTGCATATTCTCCCGCCTCGGGTAATTCAAAATCGCAATGTTCTACAAAAAAATCATGAGGAATATCAATTAATATGCCTGCTCCATCTCCTGTTTTTCCATCTGCACTTACCGCACCACGGTGTTCTAATTTTTCAAGAATCTCTAATGCTTTATGAATAATGTCATTTGACTTTTTTCCTTCTAAACTACATATGAATCCTGCACCACATGCGTCGTGCTCAAATTCTGGTAAATACATTCCTTGTTTCTTCATACTGTTTTCCGATCTAATTACGAATTCATCATTAATTTTTAGTATTCACTACAAAATTGAGATGATTACAATGTTTCAAGTTGATAAAATTAACAAATCATTAAGGAACAGGAAAGAAAAAGGAGTCTTTATTCATTACTTTTTTGAGCTCATTAAAAAAAAACCAAATTGAATAAAATAATCACAAAATAAGAAGTTCTTATTACGAATTTGATAATGTGATTTTCTTAAAAAAACCAGTAAAAACAGCATTTTCAACATATATATACCATATTGATTATCAATAACCTCAAACAAAAACGTTTTTCCAAAAAACATTTTCAACAAGGTATTAAATTGCTATTTTTTTACAGAAAAAATACATACCCCTAATTTTTTAGGGGGTAAATATCATAAAATGATAAAAATTACGTGATTACCCTACAAAATTTGGATGTAAAAAATAAAATCGCATATTTTTGAAAAAGATTTAACATTAATTTTAACTTTTATTCTTCATGAAAAAAATAGAAGCAATCATCAGAAGATCCAAATACAGAGTAGTAAAAGAAGCTCTGCATGATAAAGGGATCACATTCTTCTCATATTGGGACGTCACTGGTGTTGGAAACGAGCAAAAAGGAAGTGTTTATAGAGGAGTATCTTATAGCACTACAGATATCCAGAGACGATATTTATCCATTATAGTAAATGATGATTTTGAAGAAATTACCATAGCTACCATTCTAGAAGCAGCAAAAACTGGAGAAGTTGGAGATGGAAAAATCTTTGTTTCAGATGTTAATGAAGCCTACAGAATTCGAACTTCAGAAAAAGGTGGGATAACCTTAACTTAATTTTACTTTTAAAAATAATCAACTTAAAAATTAAAATAAAATTTTATGAACGATATACAACAACAAGAGGTTCAAAAAGCAGTAGAAGCCGCAGTTGAAGGAATCAATGCTGACCTTGGCATATTGTGGATTATCATTGCTGCTATTTTGGTATTCTTTATGCAAGCTGGGTTTACCTTAGTTGAAACAGGATTTACCAGATCTAAAAACGCTGGTAATATAATAATGAAGAATTTTATGGATCTTGCCATTGGTTCTTTAATGTTTTGGGTAGTTGGGTATTCTATTATGTATGGTGGAGATACCATTCTTGGAGGTTTTATGAGAGACCCTTCAGACTTAGCCTTTTTTAAGCAAGATGATTGGCATAATTTATTTTTTCAAACCGTATTCTGTGCAACTGCTGCAACTATAGTTTCAGGAGCAATAGCGGGAAGAACAAAATTTTCGACGTATTTAATTTTCTCTGCTATTCTAACCACCATTATTTACCCTATATCTGGTAGTTGGTTATGGCCGTTTGACGATAAAGCATGGCTTAACAACCTAGGTTTCATTGATTTTGCCGGATCAACAATCGTACATGCTGTAGGTGGATTTGCTGGATTGGTTGCTGCAAAACTAGTGGGACCAAGAATTGGAAAATATGCAGATGGTAAAGTTAATGTTGTACAAGGACATAACTTGGTATTAGGTGCACTTGGTGTATTTATTTTATGGCTAGGGTGGTTTGGATTTAACGGAGGTTCTCAATTAGCTTTTGGTGGTTCTGATTCTGTAGCTGTTGGTAGTGTTATTATCAATACAAACTTAGCGGCTGCTTTGGGAGCTATTACTGCATTGTTCTTTACCTGGATTAAGTACGGTAAACCAGATATCTCTATGACACTTAACGGAGCTTTAGCTGGTTTGGTAGGTATTACTGCAGGCTGTGGTAATGTTAATGCATGGGGAGCAATTGCTATTGGATTAATTTCTGGAATCGTAGTGGTATTATCTATAGAATTTATTGATAAAAAGTTAAAAATTGATGATCCAGTGGGAGCAATATCTGTACACGGTGTTTGTGGGTTTTTAGGAACTGTATTAGTAGGTGTATTTGCTATACCAGGAGATGATTTTGCTGGAGGATTACTATATGGAGGAGGATTTAAGCAATTAGGTGTTCAAACTTTGGGCTCATTATCAATGATAGGATGGGCTGTATTAGCTAGTTTTATTGTATTATTCATCTTAAAGAAAACTATAGGATTAAGAGTTTCTGAAAAAGAAGAAATTGATGGATTAGATATTCATGAACATGGAGTAAATGTTTATGGAAGAGATTAATTGAATTAAAAAACCAATTAAAAAAAGCTGTTGATCTAATAGATCAACAGCTTTTTTAGTTATCTAATAATTTGCAGTGACAATGGATAAGATGGGCGTTCTCCTTTATCAGCCCTTACAGCATTAATAATAGGAAATATAAAACACAATATTCCGATCACTGCTAGCCCTAAGACTCCAAGTCCAAACAAAAAAGTAAGTGGAATACAAATAAGTGCATAGATAAACATGCTTATCTGAAAATTCATAATTGATTTCCCGTGTTCATCCATAGCTAGTACTCGTTCTCGTTGGGTTAGCCATAATATAAGAGGTACTATAAACCCTCCAAACCCAGTAACCAGATCCAATAATTGTGATAAATGGGTAATGACTAATACTGATTTGTCGTTTCTCATGATTTTTTTGTTTTTTGGTTGATTGATGATGTATAAATTGCTAATATTTTTAGCAATTTATACCTATATGACGAAAATAACAGTATTATGTTACAGTTAACTTTATCAAAAATTATATGACTATAGTTTTTTAATAAAAAAACACCTCGAGAAAGATCGAGGTGTTTAGTAACTATAAATTTAATGTCTTAAATAAATTGTGTTTAATTAATAATCAATTTTTGAGTTTTAGATTCTCCATCACTCCCATCAACTTTAACCAAATAAATACCTATCCCTAAGGATAAACTACGTGTAGAAACCTTATTAACACCAGGTTGCAGTTCTATTTGGCCTTTTTTACTTCCTAAAACAGTATAGATTGTAGCATTAATTCTTCCTTTGGCGTGTTTATTAACATACAATGTAAAAACATCCTGAGTTGGATTAGGAGATAATTTTAATCCTGATAAACTTCCTTCATTCTCTTCTCCAAGTATCGGGGTAGCAGATTCTAATTCTGCAATTAAGTCTTCAGCTGTTGCAGATTGCCCACAAGATCCTTCATACACTTTCACATTACTGAATATAGATGTATTTCCGCTCCCAGAATCATTATCATTAATGAATACCAATCTATCCATACTCCCTGTATAAAAATTACCTACTGGAATTTGGTACGTTTTGGTTCCTGAACCTGAATAATCATCAAAATTACCAACTCCATAATTTTGCGTACCATAAACTCTAAAGCACCTTGAAGAAGTTAGTGTATTATCATTTTCAAAACCAATTCCATGAATTTCACCCTGAGATGAACTGCTAAATTCAAATTCGATTACTGTATTTGCTGTTACATTATAGTTTAAGGCAATATACTTCCATGTATTATTCTGCAATGACAACGATGCTCCGCTATTTTGCACTGAAAAGTCACCTGAACTATCTTGATTTGCAAATGAGTTAATTTGAAAATCATCAAAGTCTATGGTAGTACACCCTGGAGGAGGAGGAGGAGTTCCTCCTAATCCCATAGCATTCCAAAAATCAGGTATCGTAGCTCTTTCTCCAAAATTGGAACCTCCAGAGCCTGAACATCCTCCATAAGCATGAACACCAATTGCATTTCCTGTTGCTGCGTCAATTATTGGACTTCCAGAATTACCACCAGTAGTATCAGTTCTATACCTTACAAAGGTATTATCTACAGAAAATAATGGCCCAGTATGAATTTGTTGTGTTTGGTTATCTATTCCTGTATCAGTACCAAATCCAGTAATTGTAATTGTACTGCCCGGATTACTTTGTACAACGTTAAAAGACTTTCCCTGTGCCTGAATAGGAGTTTGCCCTGTTTGTGAATTTGCGCTTGCGGTAAATACTGCCCAATCTGTTTCTGGCCTACCTCTAACATAATTAGTAACAAAATTACCTATAGGATATTGATCCTCTGGCCCAGGATGTACAATAGTTCGATCTGGATTAGATTTTGGCACATTAAATTCGATAAGTTGCGCTCTACTACCACCACAATGTCCTGCAGTAACCAATCTACCATTGGTTATAATCCACCCTGTGCAACCAATAGGAACTATTCGTCCAATCGCATCATCATTAGAATCTACTCTATCGTCTGTCGATCCACATTGAGATTTTGCTTCAGGATCACTTTCCCCTACTCCTACTTCTACAATGTTGAAACCAATCGACTTTTCTCCAGAAGCTACAGTTAATTTTAATATCACCATATCTCCATTAAAATACGCTGTTGTATTTTTCCAATCTTTAATGGTTGTTGACGTTAATGTTTGTGTAGCACCATCTAATGCCGAAGTAATGCTGAGCGTACTATTCTTTCCAAGATTTACATCTTTTAAAAATAAACGCAACCAAATAGCTCCTTTTTCTGAAATAGTTCGCGTAATAACCTGAGAACTGCTTTTACTTTGAATACTCTCTGAATGTACTCTCATATTATAGGATACATAATGCCTTGGGAGTTCATCTGTTTGTGCTCGATGTATTAGAGGTGTGAGCATAAAAATTATACAAACCAGAACACCTAGCTTATGGAAGAGAAATTGCTTCTTAAAAATTATTGAGTTTATTTTTTTCATAAGAATAAGATTAAGATTAAAAATATATGGGTTAGACATTAAATTAAGTTAGTACATATATTTTGCGGTCGAATTAACTACTGCAAATCTGTATTCCACTAACTGGCCAACTCTTTTTGATCAAACGAAAACCAGTGGTTTTCTCTCATTCTTTTTATTTTCCGAATAGAATAAAACAAGAAATACTACCAAAGTACATCTTATTCTCTTACAAGATAGAAAAGAAAAACAACTCCTCAAAAAACTTTGATAAGCAAAATTTAAAATACATTTATTAATGTCTATTTTTGCTTTTCGATATTTAAAAAATATGATCGCAAAAGATACCATAGTTGCATTAGCTACTCCTTCTGGATCGGGTGCTATAGCTATTATTCGTGTTTCAGGAAAAGAAGCAATTACGATATGTTCTCCTCTGTTTCTCTCTGTTAGTGGAAAAGAATTAAGCTCTCAAAAAAGTCACACTATTCATTTAGGCCATATTGTTGATGGAAATAAAATTTTGGATGAAGTATTAGTTTCTATTTTTAAGGGAACAAATTCATATACAGGAGAACCAACTATCGAAATTTCTTGTCATGGTTCTACCTATATCCAACAGGAAATTATTCAATTATTACTGGGTAAAGGGTGCCGAATGGCAAATGCAGGTGAGTTTACTTTACGTGCCTTTATTAACGGAAAACTAGATCTTTCGCAAGCCGAAGCTGTAGCCGATTTGATTGCCTCTGACTCTGAAGCTTCACACCAAATAGCAATGCAGCAAATGCGTGGTGGGTTTTCGAATGAAATAAAAGCATTGCGAGAAGAATTATTAAATTTTGCTTCTCTAATCGAATTAGAACTTGATTTTGCAGAAGAAGATGTAGAATTCGCCGACCGTACGCAGTTTAAAGATCTTATCTCAAGAATAACTAACGTTCTAAAACGGCTTATTGATTCTTTTGCAGTTGGGAATGTTATTAAAAATGGAATTCCTGTAGCTATTGTTGGAGAGCCTAATGTTGGTAAATCGACATTACTCAATGCTCTAGTTAATGAAGAAAGAGCTATTGTTTCTGATATCGCAGGAACAACTCGTGACACTATTGAAGATGAAATTAATATCGGAGGAATCGGTTTTAGATTTATAGATACAGCAGGAATTAGAGATACTAATGATATAGTAGAGAGTATTGGAATTCAGAAAACATTTGAAAAAATTGAACAAGCACAAGTGATCATCTATTTACTTGAAGCTGATAATTTTTTAGATACTCAATCAAAATTTGTTGTAGAAATAGAAAAAATTAAAAACAAATACCCACAGAAACCTCTAATAATTACTGCAAATAAAATTGACAAACTCAATACACAAGAACTAGAACAACTAAAAACTCACCTGAACAAAATAGAAGGTTCTACATTACAATTGCTATCTGCTAAACAACATATAGGTGTTGAAGAACTACAAAACAAA
Source organism: uncultured Aquimarina sp. (assembly GCA_947498785.1). Classification (GTDB taxonomy): domain Bacteria; phylum Bacteroidota; class Bacteroidia; order Flavobacteriales; family Flavobacteriaceae; genus Aquimarina. Next base: position 56,302 of record CANMLS010000019.1, read on the forward strand.
CTCCTAGAATTTGTAAACACAGGTGCCTTACGCAATAACGAAACCATTGTAACCAATACAAGACATTATGATGCTCTTCTAAAAGCTTTGGAAGAAATCCAAAAAGTACAATTTGGTCTAGACTCGGGGCTTTCTGGTGATCTTATGGCTATTGATATACGGCAAGCGTTGTATCATTTTGGAGAAATTACTGGTGAAATATCTAGTGATGATTTACTTGGCAATATTTTTGCCAATTTTTGTATTGGGAAGTAAATATATTTTCCTTTGCCACACTTTTAGTTTCCATTGCTTGACATTATGTCAAAAACCATATTTCAGTATATAAAACAATATTTTTTTTATAAAACACTCTTTATTAAACGAATACATATTTTATAGTTCAAAAATTTGAAACTTCCTTTATTAAGTTTAAAAAAAACAATACAAAGTTCCATACACAAATCTTACGTTATTTATTTAAAATTTAGTTAAAATAAAAGAACTTGTTTTATTATTTCTGATATTGCATCCATGTACCAACGTGTACTCACAAATATTATCGCCCTGCTATTTACTGCTGCATTCCTTGTTCCTAGGATTGCAAATTTGCATGCTTTAACTCACTTATCAGATGACAATCCCGATATTTCTTGTGAACTTTGTGATATTATAGTTGATGCTCATCAGTTTGATCTGATCAATAATAACAATTCCTACTTAGAACAAGAATCTCATAGCATTCCAAGTTCATTTATAGTTCTAACTCAATACAATATTTCAAAAGAAAAAATAGTTTCTCCAATAACTATTTACAACAAACCTCCTCCTGCTTTATAGGGGATATATCACTTATTTTAATATGATTAATATGATGTGAGTTTTCTATTCACAATATATTTTCATGAATTCTAATTCATTATCAACGCTTACATTTATACTAAGTAATTGAAAATGGCTTTCTGAGATTTTCTATAGTTCGAAATGAACGAACTACAATAGCAGTTGGTATCCCCTTCATTCAATTTATGTTTGGTTTTCTAACCGAATTTAAAAACACGAATCGTCAAACTCATTTTATATCAAATATATGCTACAAGCAATAAATCTTACCAAAACATATGGTAAGCATCAAGCACTTAGTCAATTAAATTTATCAGTTGATAAAGGAGAAATATTTTGTTTACTAGGTCAAAATGGTGCAGGAAAAACAACAACTATTAATTTATTTTTAGGCTTAATTCAATCCACAAGTGGCGAAGCTTTAATCAATGGAATTACAGTTACACCTAGCAGTAATCAAACCACTAAAATGATTGCTTACATTCCTGAAGTTGTGCAATTATATGGAAATCTTTCTGGTATTGAAAACCTAAATTTCTTCAGTAGACTAGCGGGTTTTAAATACACCGACAAAAAACTTTCTGATTTTTTATCAAAAGCTGGACTACAAGAAAAAGCACATCAAAACAAGCTATCCTCCTACTCTAAAGGGATGAGACAAAAAGTTGGTATTGCTATTGCGCTTTCTAAAAATGCAGATTACATCTTTATGGATGAACCCATCTCTGGATTAGATCCCAAAGCAACACTTGAATTTACTAAAATCTGTAAAGAACTAAGCAATGCAGGCAAAGCTATTTTTATGGCTACACATGACATTTTTAACGCTGTCAATGTGGGAACAAAAATTGGTATTATGAAAGAAGGAAAACTGGTGCATACCTCAGACACTAGCACTATTAATGCAACCGAATTACAAAGTCTATACTTAAAAACAATCTAAACTTAAAATAAACAATTCATACAATGAATATTTTTAAATCATTAATTATCATAGCATTAGTATTTATCAGTTATGCTTCTTTTGCACAAGTGCAAATAACAGGTACTATTGTAGATAATCAAAATATTCCAATAACAGGAGCTACAGTTTCAATAAAAAACACAGTCAACACTTTTGGTAAGCTCACAAACGGCTCGGGGCAATTTGAGATAGAAGCTCCTTTAGGAACTTATGATATCGAAGTAAGATATTTAGGATTTCAGGCTTATAAGAACATTATCGAAACAGGAGGAGGCACTACATTTGATATTGGAACCATCCAGTTAGAAGAAGGTACCGAACAACTACAGAGTGTAGAAATCGTTGGTCGTCCAAGAACAGATTACAACAGTGATTATTCGTTTTCGTCTACCAAAGTTGCTATAAAAAATAGAGAATTACCTCAAGCAGTATCAACCATCACTAAGGAATTAATTAACGATCGACAAGCCTTTCAGATAGCAGATGCCATAAAAAATTCTAGTAGTGTAACGCATACAGGATTTTATAATCATTTTAATATTAGAGGTATCATTCAAGCAGAAGACGGTCAGCTTATCAATGGTATGAGAACTCGTCAATATTATTTTTTACAACCTATTACCTCGCATATAGAAAGAGCTGAAGTTATTAAAGGGCCTTCCTCTGTAACTTTTTCTAGTGTTGATCCTGGTGGATCCGTTAATTTGGTAACTAAAAAACCTTTAAAAGAAAAAAGAAATGAAGTAAGTGCTACAGTAGGAAGCTTCGGAACACTAAGAGCAACCGCAGACTTTACAGGTCCCTTAAATGATTCTGGAACTTTATTATATCGTTTTAACACAGCAGTTCAAGAAGCAAGATCTTTTCGAGATTTAGTACAGAACAATCAATTTTTGATAACACCAACCATCACATTTTTACCTAATAGCACTACAGCACTAAACGTGGAAATGATATACAGTAGTGGTGTTGGAAACTTAGATCGTGGTCAACCGATTTTTGGCGCCATTAATGGCCAATTTGATCTAAACAGTACAGATATTTCAACAAATGTTGGAGCTGCTAACGATTTTTATTCTTCGAAAGAGTTTATGGTAATCAGTAATTTTAGTAAAGAAATTACTGATAATATTGGATTTAATGCTTCCTATATGAAGCAAACCTGGGAAGAAGATCTTGCAGAACATCGTGCTGCTGGCTCTGGGGCTGTAGATATAGATGGAAATTTAATACCTACATTAGCTGAATTACGTTACGCAGAGAGACAACAGTTTTGGATTACTGATAACTACACGGCATATATTAATTTTGATTTAGAAAATGATAAATTAACTAATAAACTATTAGTAGGATATGATGGTAGTAGATGGGAACGAACTATAGGTGGTGCATCGAATGGCGCTCGTAGATATAGAAGATTAAACGGTACCGCAACTTCTTTTGACCCCAATGAAGCAGATCAATTTGAAACTATTGATATCGATGGTGTAACTGCACCTAGACCAAATGTTGACCATTTTGATCTTGTAGATCCCAATAATACAGCCAGAGAAACTTCAGGCTATATCACTTCAGAATTTGCTATCCCAGCTAATCTTACCACTTCAAACGGGGTTTATATCCAGAATCAATTTAAGATAGGTAAATTTTCTGCATTATTAAATCTTCGATATGACTGGTACGAAGATATATTTGATTATAAATCAAATAATGAACGGTCATTCAAGAACGAGGCCTTTATACCTAGAATAGGACTAACGTATGAAGCTACTGAAACTATTAGTGTTTATGGTTCCTATGTAGAAGGGTTTCAACCACAATCAAATACAGTAACTCTTTCACCTGCTACAGAAGATTTTTTCTGGGCAGATTCTCCTGCTAACTTTGATCCATTAGAAAGTAATAACATAGAATTTGGTGTTAAGGGAGAGTTTTTAGCTAGGAAATTAATAGTAAATGCTGCTGCATATCAAATAACTCAAAAAAATCTATTACAGCAAGATCCTAATGATGAATCTATATTAACAGAACGAGGAGAACAACGTAGCCGGGGTTTTGAGTGGGATCTTACAGGATATGTATTACCTAACTTTCAATTAAGTGCTTCTTATGCCTTTATTGAAGCAGAAATTATAGAAGATGATAATCCAGCTTTAATTGGTGAACGCATAGGAGGAGCACCTGAGCACAGTGCTAATTTTTGGGGACGATATGATTTTATGCATGGTGCTCTAAAAAATATTGGAGTAGGTTTAGGTATGGTATATCGTGGAGATCGTTTGTCTTGGTATGGAGATCGTATAGTATTACCATCATATACTGTATTTGATGCAGCTGTCTACTATCGTCCTTCTGGAGTCGATATGCAAATTGCTTTAAAACTTAACAATTTGTTTGATGAAACATATTGGAACGGAGCACTAAATGCTACTAGACTTTTCCCAGGAGCACCTAGAAACGTATTGTTAACCACAACTTATAAATTCTAAAAAGATGAAATGGGCTAATATTCGGTTATTCATAATAAACTTTTGGTGTAATGTGACAACGCTTAAAACTTTTTATCTGTTATACTCAATTTTTATACTGTTAACAGCTTTTGCGACTGTTGGTGGTATAAAAAATCACATCACTCAAAATAATATTCGACAAGAACATCAAATTAAAGCAAGACAAAGTTGGGAAGCAAATCCTGATAAACATCCTCATAGAATGGCTCATTTTGGGACTTTTGCATTTAGAATAAGCCCTTCCTTAGGAATATTCGATTACGGATTAGAAAGTTTTACTGGAAATATGGTTTTTCTGGAAGCACACCGACAGAACAGTGTAAATTTTTCTGAAGCTACATTTTCTACAGGAATGTTAAGGTTTGGAGAATTGAATTTGGCACTATTACTTCAATTAGTAGTGCCATTGATTCTATTTTTTATTGGCTTTTCAAGCATTGCAGCGGATAGAGAAAATGGAACTTTAAAAATACTTTTATCCCAAGGTGCCACCTGGAAAGAGATATTGTTTGGGAAATCAATAGGGCTTTTCGCAATTTCCATGCTATTCTTCATTCCCATTCTATTAATAGTTATTATTGCGCTTATGGTATTTGGAGATCAGACAATTAATGATTTTCGCTGGTTACGTTTATTAATAATTGGTTTGGGTTGTCTAACATTCTTATTTATTGTGTCTTCCCTTACTATTGTAGTATCAACAAATAGTAGTACATCAAAAAATGCTTTATTACGATTATTAGGCATTTGGTTATTATTAGTGGTACTATTACCAAAATCTGCTCAGGCCATGGGAAATTATTGGTTTCCTACACCTAGCAAATTAGCTTTTCAATCTACTATTGAAAAAGAAGCGATTCAAAAAGGTGATAGTCATAACCCTAATGATCCTCACTACAATGCACTACGTGATTCGGTTTTAAAGGTTCATAACGTAAGTAAAGTAACCGATTTACCCTTTAACTATTCAGGTTTTGTAATGCGTGAAGGAGAGAAAATCACCTCTACTTTATATAAAAAACATCACTCAAAATTGGTAAATATCTATAAAAGTCAAAATGATGTCACCCGATTTTCATCTTTTGTCAATCCGTTTACAGCTATCAAACAATTATCGATGACCATGGCAGGAACAGACTTTTCATCCTATATCGATTTTCAAAATAAAGCTGATGACTACCGTTATCAATTAGCGCAAACTATGAATGAACTGCAAATGGAATATATAAGTCCGAAAAAAGAAAGTGGTTCTGAAGGAAAAACTCATGTCGTCGGCCATGAGCATTGGAAAGAATTTCAAGATTTTAAACATAAACCTATGGCGTTTAGCAATTCGATAAAAGAAGCTTTTCCTGCACTAATATCAATGTTATTATGGACCATTGGTGCTTTTGGCTTATTATTATTCACCTCAAAAAGAGCAAAGGCGATATGATACTATATAAACTATTTTTACAACAATGCATTCGATCCAAAGAGGTATGGATAAGTCTATTACTAATTACATTATTAGGAGTTATTGGGATAATCATTGGAAATAAACACCTTGAAAGGCAGCAAGAAGCGATTGCAGAAGTGAAAACCTATCAGGAACAACATTTTGATCGTCAAGTATCTCTTCACAATGAGAATTTAGGGTTGTTATTATATTATGCAAAATTTGCTTATATCAATAACTTAAACCCATTGTCTGGGTTATCCATTGGTCAGGCAGATGTAAACCCAACAGTAAAAAGAATTACAATCAAAACCTTTGAAGGGCAAAAATACGATACTGATTTGGTGAATCCTATGAACTTGCAATCAGGTAACTTGGATCTTTCCTTTGTGATTATTTACCTATTTCCTTTATTGGTTATTGTTTTGACATTTAATCTACTTTCAGAAGAGACAGAAACTGGCACATGGCGTTTAGTAGTCATTCAAGCAAAATCTAAACTAGGGTTCATTATTCCCAAACTTTTGATCCGATTGATGCTTCTGTACGTCGTATTGATATTTCTCTTTTTCATTGCAAAGTTAATTCTCAATTTATCTTTGAACTTTCAGTTTTTTTGGATGTTAGGATTATCGATGCTCTATGTCCTGTTCTGGTTTACACTTACTTTTTTTATCATTAGTTTTAAGAAATCTTCAGGTTTTAATGCATTACTACTTTTATCAGTTTGGTTAGTATTAATTGTTTTTATACCTGCGGGAATTAATTCATATATATCATCTAAATATCCAGTACCAGAAGCTTTAAATACCGCAATTGCACAACGAGATGGATACCATGTGAAATGGGATACCGATAAGCTTGCTACCGTAAAGAAATTTTATAAACACTATCCGCAATTTAAGAAATATGGATACCCAACAGATGGATTTTGGTTGTGGTATTATGCCATGCAACAGATGGGAGATGATGATTCAAAAAAGGAACGGGATGCTTTAAATGAGAAAATTAAACTACGGGAACAGATTAGTAAACAAATTGCATCTGTAATTCCTAACATGCATTTGCAATTGGTTTTTAATCAATTGGCGGGAACTGGTATGAGTCAACAAATGGATTATCTGGAAGCTACGGATGTATTTCATGAAAAATTAAGATTGTTTTTCTATCCAAAAATATTTGAAGGTAAGCATGCAGATACTATCGACTGGAATCAATTTACACCAGAATATTATAAAGCACAAATTGCTTTACAACCTTTACAAGGTTTGGCTACATTAATAATTGCATCTGTAGTTATGCTATTGATTTCTATACCAATGATGAGGCGTTTATAATATCCCTTTAGGGTATTATGCCAATATTCATAATAGTTTCATTAATAGGGAGAGTACTGATCATATATAATATTATTGCACTTTATAATGCTGTAATGTTCTCTAATTTATTGTCAAAAACATCAGTGATATAGCTCTCCCTTTTTAATAAAGTCTTTGGCTTTTTACAATATAAAAAAGTCGGGTTGACAACTGCCTTTTTACTCTGTCTCGAAGAGGGATAGAAATATATGTTTTAATTTCCTATATGACAGTATCTTCTTTGGCTACGAACAAATTAATGTCTGTAGAATACATCCTTTTCTAAGTATCTAAATTACGTTTATCGATAACCAAAACGGGTTTTCTGCTGAGTTTAGGGAATCTTAATTTTTCGATATCATCTTTATCACAAAATTCAATACGTGGTGTTACTCTTAACTTTGCTTTAAAATGATCTTTTATTTGTTGTAACAAATCAGAGGTCATAATTGTACTAGCGAGCTTGATTAAAATCTCATCTGTACCAACTTGATTATGGGAAATTTCAATAATGTAACTCTCTATCTCTTCAAAATAATTTATTACATTTTGCATTGCTGGAGGATATAGCGTTGTCCCTTTATATTTTATCATCTGTTTTTTTCTTCCATTTACTGGTCCCAAACGCAATGTAGTTCTACCACATTTACAAGGCTCATCATGTGCTCTTAACATATCTCCTGTTTTAAACCGAATTAAAGGCATAGCTTCTATTCCCAAGGTAGTTATTGTCAATTCTCCAATATCACCAATATTTACTGGTTGATTATCTTCATCCAAAATTTCAACAATAATTAACTCTGGGTGATGATGTCCTCCATTTTGGTATTCGCATTCAGTAAACGCAGTATGCATTTCTGATGATGCATATGTAGAGTACATATCAATATTCCAAGATTGGTTTATTTTCTGTCCAAGAATATTTAAAGAAAAATCGTCATTTCTAATAGGTTCTCCAATACATATTGCGCCTTTTATTCCAGAATTAGTAAGATCAATTCCTTTTGAATTAGCGTACTCTATTAATTTTAATAAAAACGAAGGCACAACAATAAGGTAAGTTGGTTTAAATTTTAATATCGAATCCCATTGAAGCTCTGGAACCCCAGCACCAACCCTAATAATACCAGCACCCAATTGTCTGGCTCCTAAAAAATATGCCATGCCGGCCATGAATCGCCTATCGACTGTAGTCATTAACTGTAAAATATCTTGTTTTTTAACTCCTGAACATTCAAATGAAATAGCTTCGTTATAGGCTAGCCTGTCTAAGTCTTTATCGGTTAAGGCAATAGTAACAGGATCTCCCAAAGTACCAGATGTAGTGACATAATCTATAATTTCAGTTTTAGAAACACAAAGAAAATCATCATTATAAGACTGTAAATCATCCTTTGTGGTTGGTGGTATTTGCGCTAAATCGTCAAGGGAATTAATATTAGAAATAGAAATATTATGAGATTTAAACAAGCGCTGATAAAACGGAGAATTCTGATTTACATATTGCAAAACTTCTTTGAGTTTTTCTTCTTGAAAAGCTTTAATTTTTAAACTAGATTGTTTCTCAATATCTGGAATCATCGTTTTAATTTTCGTTGAGATTTTTTTATGAATTTTGTTACATATTCGGCATCTGGACGTGTTGTAATTTCTTTTTTAGATGCCACATTAAATGCTTTTAACGCCTTAGAATACTTTTGATTTTGATAATAATAGTCGCCAACAAGTTTATGTGCTTTCCAATATTGAGGGTTTAAACTTACAAGTCTTTCTAAATCTTCATCATTAAGTTTAGTTTTTTCTTCAATGGCATATTCTACTTTACGTTCTAACACCCGATATTTTTCATAATTATGATAATCTTCTGATAGCAAAAAAGGATCTTTATCAATATTTTCTCTTTCTTCAGAAATTGAAACTTTAGAAGGATTACCTATTCTGTTACTAAAAACATTATTCAAATCATAAGCTACAAACTCTCCCAATTGATATGGATTAGAAGAGATCCAAACTTTTAAATCTTCTGGTTGAAAAACAATACCATGGTGCGCCAGTAATTGGTTGATTGCTTTTTCATTACCATAACCAATTTCTTTATTGTCTTTGCCATTTTTATCTCTTAAAATTGCAAAAGCCTTGGTAGGATTTATCTTATCTGATTCAGTTAACAGTTCCTGCATTCTTTCGAATCGATATTGTGTATGGCTTTCCTTAATTGTTTTTTCATTTCTACGATCATCTTCATAAGCATCACTTTGAAAATGATTAGAACAGATTAATTGATTGGTATTTTCAACTTCATAAACACCAAAATTCTTAGGTGATACTTCGATCAGTACAGCTTTTTTATCTTTTGCACTTCCAACGAGAATAGATTCAGACACAAATACCTCGCGCTTTTTTGCAATGATAATGGCTTCCTCTATATTGGATGCATATTGTAAAATTTCTCGTGTTAGGATAGAAATTGGTGTTTTTGCAATTAACGGAATTTTAGATTTTCCAGCATTGATAGTAACCGTTAACCCCTGATTATTCATACCTGAAACAACACCAATCATTCCTCCCCAAGTTACTGAAACAAATTTGTAACCTGTTGTTGGATTAATAAAGGCTATGATTTTATTTTCAGCAAAGTCATCGCCAGCATAAAAGTCAAAATTACGACCAATGAGTAGTTTGCCATCTTCTGTTTTATTTCCCCATGAAGCAAAAGATGTACAACCCACTAAAGCTAAATCTTGTAATGCATGACCTATATCATGCGCTCCATGTAAATACAATGAACGTAAATAAGGCGGAGCAATACTATTAAAATCTGTGGATGCATATTGTGTGACTCCATATATTTCACTTTTATATTCGTTGGTAACATGCTTATACATTTTACGATTATACCAAGACAGAAACTTTCGTAAAAATTTTTGTTTACCTTCGGAAGGTACAAGTTCGCTAATTTTATCAAAAAACACAGCTTCTTGTTTATACATAAGATCTTTAGTAAGACTTCCAATAAGCAATCCTCGTTCTAAAGGATCACCTTCTACATATAATTCCCAAAGTCCTTGTTTGTTTTTGGTAAGAAAATTATTGCCTGCATAAGAGGTTGAATCATTGACAATAACTTTTGCTGGAATATTAGAATTATAGTTCGAAATATCTGGAAGATCATTTAAAGACTTTTTTATACCACAAGAAGTAAATAACACAAGACTAAACAACCCAATTATTATATGTTTTACCGAAAACATTTTAAGCATTTGAATATTATTACTTTACATACTATTTATTAATACAATTTACCATATACTCATTATTGCAAAATGTCACTATTTGATCTCCAAGCCAAACTTTGGATATTAGTATCGTTTTAATTTTCCTCATCGGTTATTCCCTTTATAGATTTCGTAATAAAGAATTTATATAAAAATGGTTGAATTGTAAACGATATAAGCATTGCCGAAGTGATGCCTATAATAGAAACTAAAGCCAAAGAGTTTAGTGCGGGATGCTTTGCAAATAGCAAAACACCAACACCTAATAATGTTGTAATAACAGATAAAATTACTGAGGCTTTAAACGTCGCTAGAGTCTTGATCTTATGCTGTGATTGCCTTAGTAAACCATTAGTCATAAAAATACTATAATCAACACCCAATCCAAAAATGAATGTTGAAATTATGATGCTAAATATATTAAACTCTAGTGTAAACAATCCCATTAAACCAAGCGTTAACAACCAAGTTGCCAAAATGGGAATTATTGTAATCAATGTTAGTTTTATATTTCTATAAAAGATAAATAAAAGCAATACAATAAGAACAAAACTATATCGAATAAGGCTATTAAAATCATTCTTTAGATTTCCTAATAGATCTTCATTAATATTTTGCCTATCCAAGACCACTATGTTTTCATTTGAGTTAAAAGCATCCTTTATCAAAGAAGTTTGATCTTTATTAATTTTTACCATAGAAGCTACGGTAATAAGATTATTATTAACAGAAATAAAATCATCTATAGGAATAGAAGTCATTCTTGTATAGTCTTCAATTTGAAGCAGATTAAATTTCTTATCCAAAAGTTCGTAAAATGTATTAAAACTAGTGGTTTTAAAACCAAAAGTGCTTCCACTTTGAATAAGGTATTCTTTAAGTTCTGTCTTTTTATTATTAGTCCAGAAATCATCCCAATCCTGGATTTGCTTACTTTGCGTTTTTGAAGAACTTACTAAAGCACCAATAGAATTAAAATCTAAAATAGAGTTTTCAAATTTAAATTTTGAAAGTGTACTATGAATGTCGTCGTTGGTTTGCAATACCGTTTCAATAGTATTCCCAAAAGCCACAACATAAAGGGATTTAGATGAAATATTTATCAAACTGTCTAATTGTAATTCAGCATTATTTAATTCTGGTGATGTATAATTAAGTTGTGATAAATCTTTATTAAATACCACCTTACTAAAGGTAAACATACTCAAAATCAAAAGGATGCAAAGTCCAGCAATTAATATTTTATTCTCATTAAAGTTATAATTAGCAATGGTATCTATGAATGTTGTTTTGATATTTTTTACACTTGACTTAGGTTTATAAACTTGTGGTATAAAAAGTAGAGCAAAAATTGAAGATCCAATAACACTGATAGCTGCAAAAATCCCTAAATCTTGTAATGCCTGAGATTCTATAAACAATAAGCACAGAAATGCTAAAGCTGTCGTTAAACTACTCATTATAATCGGCTTACTTACACTTTTATATAATGATTTTGTTATTCCCTGACTTCTAATATGTGTAAGTATATGAAGTGAATAATCTAGGGTAACACCTAAAAGAACAGCACCTATACCCAATGAGATTGCTGAAATTTCGGTTCTTATAAGACTAAGAATAGCGATTGCTAACAAGGCTCCAAATATTGTTGGAACAAATAGTATAAGGGGAATACTTAATTTTTTATAAAAAAATATAAATAACAGTAGTAAAATTGTCAATGCAATACTTACTGTAAATTGAATATCTGCTTTTATTTGCTCGGCATTTGCTACAGCAATTAATGGACCACCAAAATAAGTGCTTCTCACTTTGTTCTTATAATCACTGTTCAAATCATTTTGTAATTGGTATAAATTATCCGAAAAAGCTTGATTTTTATTAGTGTTTCCTGTATTAAATTTGGGTGAAATAAAAAGTAGAATATGTTTTTCATCTTTATGAACCAAAAATCCATCTCTAAGTTTAAAATTATCTGCTAAACCTAACTGATTGAGTTGTTTTAATCCCATAAAGGATATTCCTAACGGATCTTTGGCAATAAAATTTTTGGCAATAAAACCAGAAGGTGATACAAGAGTTTCATAATTAGCCTTTGTAATTATTTCAATTGAATCTTTATCGATTTTAGACGTTATGGTTTCATAATCACTTTCAGACAAAAAAAGTGGTAAATTGTTATAGACAAAATCAATAGTTTCTAGAGCATCTTCCTCTTCAAATTTACCGCTAATATTGGTAATATAATCACTATAATTATTAGAAATACTATCTATAAATGCTGTAGCATAATCAACTAAGTCTTCAAATTCTCCTTTGTTTTCTAAACTAATATTTACAATGATTTTATCAGAAAAGTTAACATTTTTCAAGACTTTTTGTAACTTCTCATTTTCTTCATTTGCAGGAATTAATTTAGATATATCTTCATCGAATTTTAGACCAGAAGCGATCCATAATAAAATACCTGCTAAAACTATACTTATAATACCATAATTAACTCTTTTGTGAGCTATGAATCTATATATACTCCAAAATAGATTACCCATTTGCTGTTTTTTTGTTAACAATTGAAAATAACAAATAGCTTAACAAACCTAATAATATAGCACTTCCAGAAGAAAGCACTAAACTACCTACAAGATATGTCTTTAAGTGCTGTGCAACATCAAAGTTTTCTTTAATAGTTTCTAAAGAGTAATTAACATTAGTTCCTAGTACCAAATCACCAACGCGTACATCTAAAAATATGACAAAAGGGATCAAAGGTGCAATACTTATATTAGAAAAAGCAAAAGCTATGACTTTATTAAGTCGAAATAACACAGCCAAAAAAAGTACAATTATAGTATGAAAACCCCAAAGCGGTGACAAACCAATAAAAATTCCTAAAGCAATGGATAAGGCTTTCTTTTTTGGTGGATCTTGATTTTTAAATACATCTTCAACCAAAAATCGTTTAATACCTTTTTTTTTATATCTCCGGAATAAATTTCTAGGTGTGATATAGAATAGACGAACTAAGAGAAACCAAGTGTATAGTACAACCATACGAGAAATATCCAAAAAAGGTCTAAAATGTGATACACGTTCTTCAGGGTCGTATAAAACATTAATTGGCACATGTTTTATCTCGGTTCCTGCCCAGTAAGATTTGACAATGGCTTCAATTTCAAACTCAAATTTTTTGGTTGATTTCATAAACCTTATCGTATCCATTTTCTTAATAGGATATAACCTAAAACCAGATTGAGAATCATTTAATCTTAAACCCGTAGCTGCATACATCCAAAACGTAGAAACTCGATTACCTTTTGCGCTTTTTGCAAAAACATCGGCTTCATTCATATTACGATCGCCAATAATTAGTATATTCCTGTTATCTGAAGCTATCAGAGCATCAACAAAATATGGAATATCCTTTGGAAAATGTTGCCCATCTGTATCTAAAGTAATAGCATAATCAAACCCTAGAGAAACAGCATATTTAAATCCTTGTTTTAAAGCAGTTCCTTTTCCTGTATTTTCAGGTTTATGTATTTGTTCAACATTGGGATATTCCCCAAGAATAGTTAAAGTACGATCTGTAGAACCATCATTTACAACAATAATATCTCTTGTGTATTTTAAGATACCATCAATAACTCGCTTTAAAGTTTTGTCATTGTTATATGTCGGAATGATCACACAGCATTTTAGCTGTTTCATTTTAGATTGAATAGTTTCCTCTGGCATCTTATATATTTACTCTAGCTCTATGGTTTTTGGATTCTTCACAAAAGTAACATTACATTTTAAAATAGAGCGACCGTCTCTAAAAGAAGTATAGTTTTTTATTTTAAATCCTTCAGCATGATGGCGTATTTTTATATTAAAATCAATAGTGTCTTCAATATTTGGGTTCACTAAAGTTAAAAACTTCACATGAGATAAATGCTTCATTAGAAGTGGTTCTTTTAGATGAATCTCAAGACAATTCTTTAATATCTGAAGCATTGCAACACCAGGTGTTACAGGATTCTCAGGAAAATGTCCTTCAAAAATGTGATGTGTTTTATCAATTTTTATCGAAGCTATAAGAATTTGATTGTCTTCGCTTTTTAAATCTAAAATTTCATAAAAATCATCTAACAACATAACAATTAATGTTTAAAAATCTCGTCCGAAATTTTGGTGTTTAATTGTTTATTTTTGAAGACAATAGTTGTGTAATCATCATTAGATTCAATTAACTTTACCTGTTCTACTTCTGCATTTGCTTTAGAAAATTTTAGTTCAAATTCTGAGATAAATCGCCTTATTTTTTTTTCCTTGGGGAGGAAATGTATTAGATAATTGGTATCCGTTTTAAAATAAGAAATATCAAATTGATTGTCATCAAACATATCACCTTTTATACTGTTGACAATAAGTAAATTTAGACTTTTAAAAAGTTTATTAGATTTTAAATTAAGTGTTTCTTTTTTACCGTTACTAGTCACGTATAGCTTATCATCTTTAAATATCGCAATGTTTTTATAAGGCTTTATATACTCCCACTTCACCAGTTTTTGTGATTTAAATGCTAGTTTTCCTTCAGAAACAATAGTATTATCCATAATACTAAGGTGTTTCTTTTGCGTAAAATCACTCAACATACTTTGTGTGCTATTCGCCTTTGCAATTACTTTTGATTTAAACATTTTTTGTTCGCTCATACTAAGTTCTACCTGAGCATTAATTGATATGACGCTAGAAAAAAAGAAAAATAACACGTAGTAATATTTAAATTTCATTTAGTAAATTATTTATAGTTACAGCTTCAAACTGATGTTGTTTTAGGTAAAGCAATAAATGTTCCAAAATGTACAAAGTATTTGGTTGTGTATCGTGAAGTAAAATAATACCACCAGGCGAAATATGCTTTATAATTCGTTTTAAAACTAAGGTTCTATTTTTTAATACTGTATCAAACGATCTATTGTTCCAGCCTATAACATTATGTTTCGTTTCTTTTAATGCTTTTGCCAGATTAGGTGTTGTGACACCAAAAGGAGGTCTAAAAAGTTTTGAAGGCTTACCAATAACTTTTTCAATAACTGAGTCTGTATTTCGAATTTCTTCTAACCATTTTAGTTGAGATGAAAAATCAATAAAATTACTGTGCGAGTATGAATGATTTCCAATAGAATGTCCTCTTGTTACAATTTCTTTTAAAACTTCAGGATGCTTTTCAATCTGTTTTCCAATGCAGAAAAAAGTGGCTTTAGCATTAAAACGATCTAAAACATCTAGAATTGGATAAGTAAGCTCGGGATGTGGACCATCATCGAACGTGAGCGCAATTTTTTTTGATGGTATAGCATCGATAGCCGTAATCGAAGTTAAGAAATAATTATAACTCATTGAAAGTGAACCTACAGAAGTCACTAATAACCAAGCTATAATAGGTAGAAGAATCCAAAACCAAGGGCTATTAAAATATACGTTACCAGCCAACAACACAAGCATTGCCACAATCGAAACAGTTGTTATAATCTTAAATTTTATCATATTTTCAGTAATATAAAACTATGATCTTTACCTTTAAATTGATTATACAGCAATAGTGTTTTAATGGATTTATTTTGTATTGAATTTTTCAAAACTTCTTTAGGAATATACTGTTTTTGAAGCACATTAGTTCCTAACCAAAAGGCAAAAGCAGAAGCTGTATAAAATTCTCCAGATAAGTGTTTATACTCTATTCTTGCAACATTAGAAAATAACGAAGTGACAATATGTTCATAATAGATATCATAAACATCTCCATTATTCCCTAGAATTATGGCATCAATAGCTTTGGTATCCATATTATTTAGAGTTAAAAAATCTTCTAATTTTAGAATTAACTCTTCTTTTGATGCCTCAGATATTGTAATAATATCTTGTAATTTAATTGCGTTTTCTTTCTTTTCAGAAGATAAGACAGTAAATGCAGCTCCTTCGCTAAAGGGCACACAAATACCTTTGCTTTCGTTAGCTTCAATCATCTGTACGTAATCAACAAATTCAACACCCAATTCATCAATACCACCTACCAAAACATGTTTTGCTTCTTGTTGTTGTAACAGTAATTGCGCATCTATTAAAGCAGATTCAAATGATAAACTTCCATGAGTATAGGTATTGTTGTAATTATTACATTTCAACCCTAATGCAATTTGAGCACCTATTGTATTATGTGTAGATTGTATAAAAGATGTTGGTGTTAAATAAGTTTCATTATTGTCTATTATACTGTTCAAAAATTTTTCGGTATCTGCAATACAGCCCATTCCTGTGCCTGTAATAATAGCATCAGGTTCATTTAATTTGGCTACCTGTAAAGCTTTGTTTGCCGCAACAACTCCCATTTTCACTCCTGTCTGCATTCGTCTTGCAGCAATTGGTGAAATAAAATCTTTATAATTTGGATAGACAGCCTGTATTTTTTTTGCATTGTGCACAATGACATCTAATAAGAAATCCTCGGTAGAAAATGTATTTTGAGCAGAAATTGAAACTGCACTATGTATATAACAATCTCTCATTCTTTTGATAGGATTAATGCTGAACAATTACCTCCAAAACCAAAAGAATTTGATAATACATGATTAATTGTTTTTTTCTTAATTTCTGTATTGGGTATTAAACCAGTTTCATTGATTTTTGACTTAAAATTAAGATTAGGAAATACGGTTTGCTCTTGCAATGCCAATACAGAATATACAGCTTCAACTGCACCTGAAGCTGCTAAAGTATGACCTGTATACCCTTTTGTAGAACTAAAGTCTGGTATATCGTTTCCAAAAACACGTTTTATCGCTACACTTTCTGAAAGGTCATTATTTGGTGTAGCTGTTCCATGTGCATTTATATAATCGATGTCTTTTGGGTCTAATTGAGCTAAGTCCAAAGCTTTTTGCATTGCTAAGTAGGCTCCTTGACCATTTTCAGATGAAGCTGTTTGATGAAACGCATCATTAGCATTGGCGTAACCCGAAATGTAAGCCATAATGGATTTACCTTCTTTTTTTGCAATCTTTTCTGATTCTAATACAAGATAAGCTGCACCTTCACCCAAATTAAGCCCTTTTCTATATTCATCAAAAGGTTGGCAAACATCCTCGGATAAGATCATTAAAGTTTTAAAACCATTGATTGTGAATTTTGAAAGTGCATCAGTTCCACCAACAATGACACGTTCTAACTTACCTGCTTTTATAAGTCTTGCTCCTAACATTATGGCATTTGTAGCCGAAGAGCAAGCTGTGCTCATTGTAGTTGAAAACTCATTAATTTTCAAATGCTTAGCTATTTTTTTGGTACTATCACCTGCATGATGACTAGAAATATATTTCTGACTTTCAGAAGATGTATCAAACTGTTTTAAATGCTCTTCGGTTTTGTCCATTCCACCAACAGTAGTAGAAGAAATTATTCCTGTTTTATAGCAGTTAACATCCGTAATATCAGCGTTCTTTAGTGCTTCTTTAGCTGCAAAAACACCTAGTAAAGCAGTCCTAGTAAAATTATTATTATCTGGTAATTGTAGTTGAGATATTAACTCATCATTAGAAAGAACAACTTCACCAACCTTTATCTGTTCAGTATGGATAGTATTAATTTTTGAAATAGAACCAATACTACTTTTTGAAGCTAAAAGCGCCTTTTTATTGGCTTCCACAGAATTGCCAATTGCAGAAATAATCCCCATTCCTGTAACAACAACACGTGGTGTGTCATTTTTATTTATTTGTTCGTTCTGCAATATAATCAGCTAAAACTGTGATGGATTTAAAAACTTCTTTACCTTCATTAGGATCTGTCAGTTTAATGCCATAATCTTTATCGAGGATAACAATAAGTTCTAACGCATCAATAGAGTCTAAACCTAGCCCATCTCCAAAAAGTGCATCATCATCATCAATATCACTCACAGAGAATTCTTCAAGGTTTAATTGTGCTATTATTTTCTCTTTCAATTCTTCTCTCAATTCTTTTACTGGCATAGGTATAGTTGTTTTATGTCTTTAATGGTATGATCCAAATCACCTTCTTCTTCTACTAAATACAAAAAAGCATCGTAATTAGAATCATCAAAATCAACCCAACCACAAAGTACTTTATTCGCCTTTTTGGTTTTCAAAAGGTGTTCGGTTTGTATCCACAAATGGTCTGGATTAAAGTTGTCAAATATAAAAAAACTATTTTCAGAAAATAGCAGATGTTTAATACAAATTTCACCAATACAAATATTTGGCAACGTATAAACAAAAACTGAAGGGCTTGGAAAATAATTATCGCTATCTAAAATAGATTCTTGGTGCTTCCTATCGGTATCTAGACTAGACGCCTTATTAGACAGTACAATAGCAATATTTTCTTCTGAATTACTAGTGCTTCTCAAAATAATATCTGCTGCCATAAAAGCCAACTTACTTAAATTATCCATTTTAAAGAATTTCGGATAATCCATATCTTGTGATCTATATGCGCTTTTTATAAAAGTTGAAAAATCTTTGGTTTCATCTTCAAAAACGATATTTCCATTTAGAGAAAGTTTACCATTTCTAATATGAGTGTATGTATTTATGTTAAATTTAGGATTCAAATTCTACAGTGTTTTTGAGCAAACCATCATGGTATGATACTCTCCTAATTGATGATCTTCATTAAGTGATAGTCCTGCTTTTTTAATTAACGTTTCAAAAACTGATGCTGGATACATTTTACTAGTTCCATTAGCTAGTGCTGTAAAATATAAAGAAGTAGCTTCTAATGAAAAACGGGCATTATCAAATTTTTGTCGATCTGTAAATGTTTCAATGATGATGAGTTCTGTATTTTCATTCATAGAAGCGACACAAGTTTTTAGTATAGTAAGAATTTCATTTTCTGAAAAACAGTCTAAAAATTGACTCATCCAAATAAGATCTGCGCCTTTTGGTATTTGAGGACTAGGCTTTAACCAATTGATTTCATGACCAATAACTCTATTTTCAAAGCCATTATTTTTAATATTTGTCAAAGCCTTTTCGAGTTGTCCTGGCAAATCAAAAATATTAATATTGACATCTTTACTATGGTTGAAACATTGTAATGCAAACTTTCCTGTATTACCCCCTATATCATAAATGGTTTTTGGTTCGTTTTTAAAAACTCGTTTCAAAGCTTCCTCAAAAATACCATCGGAATAATGATGGTCGAATTCAAACCACGATTTTTGGACTTCTGGACTCAATTGAGATAAACCGTCATAAATAGTATCCCATTCCCCAAAAACCTTTAATCCAGATGGTTTCTGCTCTTTAATTGCATCATTTAGATAAAAAAGACCTTCATAGCAAACATCATTTGTAAAATTGAGATTAACTTCTACAGTTTTATGATAATTTAAAAAATACCCCGTTTTAGTGAGTTGATATTTTTGTTCATCATCCTTAACAACGATATCTGAGCTTTCTGCAATTTCTAATAATACACCTAACCCATAAATGCTAACGGATAAACTTTTAGAAATTTCATTAATTGAAACTCCACCTTTATCACGGTTTTCAAAAATGTAATCTAAAACACCTATTTTTTTTAAACTTACTGTAGTTTGAAAAACAAATGGAGCAAAGGCTATTTTTTGAGCCTCCTCTAATGCCTCAATGGCTCTTAGTTCTTTTTTTGGCATGAGTTTATATAGTATTTACGATATGCTTTTTAATAACAGTGCTGTATTAACGCCTCCAAATCCTGAAGCTGTCTTTAAAAAAATATCTAATTGTTGTTGTTTTGTTTTTTCAATTATTTGTAATGGTTTAGAAACACCTAAACTTGTAAATCCTTTTGAACAAAATAATGTATTTTGTTTTAAACTGTACATACCTACAATGGTTTCGACCAATCCAGATGAACCCAATGTATGACCAAAATAACCTTTTAAACTATTAAGCGGGATATTTTGAAAACCTAGTCTATTGAAAGCTATAGCTTCCATCTCATCATTAAATATAGTGGCAGTACCATGTGCTGATATGTAATCTATTTCTTCTGGTTGTATAGCTGCTTCTCTCATTGCAGAACTAACACAACGGTATAGCCCTTCACCAGATCGAGACGGACCAGAAATGTGATTGGCATCATTACAATTTGCTTCTCCTAATAGTTCCACACTTTCTTCTGTAAGATAGTTTGTATCTGATGTGATTAAAATACTTGCAATAGCTTCTCCAATGTTAATGCCTGCTCTATCTTTTGAATATGGTTTGCAAATAGAATCACTCAACGCTTGAAACGAATTGAAACCAGATAAAACAAACTTAGACACCAAATCACCACTCACTAGAAAAACATGTTTATATACTTTTTCCTGAATCAGTCTTTTTGCAACAGAAATTGACAATATACCAGATACACAAGCATTTGAAACCACCAAAGGTTCTGTTTTGAATAAAAAATGATTCTTTAAAGCAGTTCCTATACGTGATAAATAAGCATATGATTTATCAAAACCACTAGTCTTATTGAGCACATCAATATTGCCTTTTGTTGTTGATATAATCAAACCGACAGATTCATCTATAGTAATATTTGAAGCTGCTATAACCTTGTTCAGAGACAATAACATCATTTGTTCTAAAACAGTATAATTTTCTTTGGCTTTTAGGGCTTCAAATTCGTTTTCTAAAATAGTTTTATTTATTACAGATCCATAGAAAGGATTATGAAATAAAGCTTTGTCATTGATTACTGAAATACCAGAAACTTCATCTTTTATCTTTTCAATAACAGTTTCACTATCAAAGCCTAATGATGATATAATAGAGTTATATGATAAATATATTTTACGCATCAAGTAAGTTTTGTTTTATTTTCCACGCTTTGAAAAACTCAGGAAGAATGAGAGACATCTTATGGTCTTTTAAATTGGTAAATACCTGAACAGTCTCGCCAGTACACACAATATCATTGGCTTCATTTTTTATAACATATCTAAAAATCAATTTTGCTGAAGCTGTATTCACATAATAGGTTTTTACAGTTGCAATTTCTCCATATTTTAGGGTTAATTTATGTTCTGTATTGGTTTTTACAATAGGAGTTGCATAGCCATTTTCCTTAGCATCGAGATAGGAAATATTGAATTGTCTTCCGAAAGCTTCGCGACCATCCTCAAAATATTTTAAATAGTTGCCATGCCACACAATACCTAAAGCGTCAGTTTCATTAAACCTGATTCTTACTTTGCACTTTGCTACAAGTTCTCGGTTTTTATTCATTTTCTTTACTCTTTTAATATTGTATTCATTTCAGACATGGCAATAACTTTTCCTCCTACAGATGTTTTTATTTTTACCATAGTCATATTGGTAATTTCATAAACAACCTCAATTTCTGTGGATAAGGTATCATTTAGTTTTGGAAGACTTATAATCTCACTCGATTTAATAGCACCAATAAACCCTTCTTTGGCTTCAATATTATTAAGTGATTGTTTATAACCAATATGCAAAGCTGCTGTTTGTGCCATGTGTTCTAAAATACCTGTTTCAGAAAAAAAGCCATTACTAACAAATATATTATTTTCAGAAATTGAAAGTCGACAAATACCTCTTTTGATCGAAAAATATTCCAGAGTATCAACCATAATCATTGGTTCACGATGTGGCAATAACTTTTCGATACGTTTTATGTCTGATATAGGTGATTTTAATTGATTATACTCCTCCATTTTTTTTGTCTTGCCAAAAATCATAAAAATTAAACCATTGTAAAGGATATTTTTCTACAATATATTCTAGATTTTTAATATATTTCTTTAATAAACCTTGCATGTCTCTAGCTTTAACATCAACATGTCTTGCATATAAATGATAATGTTTTTTTGGTTCGCGCATAACATAAACAAACAAAACAGGTACATTAAGACGACTCCCTAAATAGAAAGGTCCTACTGGAAATTTTGCAGCTTTACCAAGCAATTGTTCTTCTACACATTTTGTATCTTTTAAATATCGATCCCCTGCAATACATATTATTTTGTTTTGAGCTAAGGCTGCATTGATTTCAAAAATATGAGAAAAATCATCTTTTACAATTATAAAGTGTATTTCATCTCTTTGTCTATACTGATCTAAATACTCTTTAATGTCTTGGTGATCTTGATCTGTTATAACAATACTTATAGATGCATTGGTCAATCGTTCTTTAAAAAAGTATTGAGCCAATTCAAAACTACCAACATGAGCACTTATTAGAACGCCTCCTTTTTTCTTAGCCAAAGCTTCTTCTAATAAGTGTTCACCTTCAAAATGAAAGGTATAGCCTTTTCTTAAACCAGAGGGAATTGCTATTTTGTCAACAAGTGTTTGACCAAAAACATAATAGGTTTTATATACACTAATTGAACTTTTTAGCCAAGAATAACCTAATCGTTTTCTAAAATAATAACTAAGACCTTTTACATTTTTTCTAGAGAATAGGCAGAAATAAGGGATAGGCAAATGCATCAAAGCATAAGCGGCATTGATACCAAAATTCTTGATAAAGAACACAAACACCTTAAACCCAAAAACGGTACCTCTAGATTTTCCATCCCACTCTTCAGCCATTTTTTTCTTCGGTTCAGTTTATGAGTAAATCCCTCCGTTAATGTTAATAATTTCACCTGTGATATAAGATGATTTCTTAGAAGCAAGAAATGACACTAATTGTGCAACTTCTTCTGGAAATCCAAAACGATTAATAGGAATGAGTTTTTTCAACTCCTTTTCATCTAAATCCGTCGTCATATCAGTTTTAATAAATCCTGGTGCAACTGCATTAACAGTAACATTTTTCTTTGCTATTTCTTGAGCCAACGATTTGGTTGCTGCTATAATAGCGCCTTTTGATGCAGCATAGTTGGTCTGACCAGCACTTCCTTTGAGTCCCGAAACAGACACCATATTTATAATTCTACCATATTTGTTTAGGAGCATATCCTTTAATAAATGATTGGTAACGTTATAGAAGCTGTTGAGATTTGTTTGTATTACAGAATTCCAATCGTTGGGTTGCATCCATAAAAACAGACCATCTTTAGTGATACCAGCATTATTAATAAGTACTTCAATTATGGTATTTTCATGTGCATCGCTCCAATGATCTAATTGTTGCTTTACATCACTAAAATTAGCAACATCAAATTTTATGATTTCACCAGACCCACCAAGGTTATTAACAGATTTTAATGTTTCGTTAGCAGCATCTTCATTAGTATGATAATTGATTAAAATAGAATAGTCAGTATCTTTTGCAAGTTGTAGGCAAATGGCTCTTCCAATACCACGAGAACCTCCAGTTACCAATGCATATTTTTTTTGGTCACTCATTGAATTAAAATCTACTATCTAAACCGTGTATCATTTTTGTTTAAAAATTTCATGGCTTTAAACTTCGTTATTAATGATATAATTTTTTACATTATTAATGTAAGGATACATAATTATGTCCTCTTTAAATTTAGGAACAATTTTTCGAATATCTTCATAGATTTTTTTAGTTTTTGAAGATACCTCGTTTTGTACCTCTAGGTATTCAATGGCTTGTATAATCGTAATGAGTTCTATGGATACAACTTCAAAAGCATTTTCTATCACTTTTTTGGTAATCAGTGCTGCATTGGTTCCCATGCTTACAATATCCTGATTATCGTTATTGTTAGGAATACTGTGCACATACATCGAATTTGATAACATCTGATTTTCTGCTGTTGTAGATGTTGCAGTAAATTGCGTGCCTTGCATACCAAAGTTGAGTCCCAAAGTACCCAAATTCACAAAAGCAGGCAAAATATCATTCAACTTAGGGTTTAACAAATAATTGAGTTGTCGTTCAGCGAGCATACTCATTTTTGTAACTACTAATTTTAGTTTATCCATTTCTAACGACACATAATCCCCATGAAAATTACCTCCGTGATAGACATGTTTGTTTTCTACATCGATAATAGGATTATCGTTAGCAGAATTTATTTCTTCAAATAAAATTCTTTCAACTGTATTCAATGTGTCTAGAACAGGCCCTAAAATTTGTGGAACACAGCGTAACGAATAATATTCTTGTACTTTGTCTTCAAAAACATCGACTTCCTTGGTATCTGTATAAAGATGATGTTCTCGTTTTCTAACCAACGAACTATCTTGTAAATGCTGACGCATCATTTTAGCAATTTCTCGTTGACCAATGTGTTTTTTAGACTGATTGAGTTCTAACGATAAATGATCATCATAAGCCTTTACAATTTCATTGATTGAAGCCGAAATAGCAACCATCCAATTAAGTAATCTTCTGGTATAAAAGGTATTAATCACTCCAATCCCTGTCATTACAGATGTACCATTCATTAACGCCAATCCTTCTCTGATTTGTACAGAGATTGGTTCTAAATTTTCTTTTTCAAATACTGTTTTAGTTGGCTGACGTTCACCTTTATAAACAACTTCGCCTTCACCTATAAGTGTTAACGCTAGGTGTGCTAATTGGACCAAATCACCACTTGCACCAACACCTCCATGTTCATATATAATTGGTGTAATATTTTTGTTAATTAAAGTCGTCATTAAGTCAATTACCGAATCATGAACACCTGATCTTCCCAAAGACAACGTATTGAGTCGTGCTAACATGGTTGCTCTTACATATTTTTGTGGAATTAGGTTTCCAGAACCAGACGCATGACTTCTTATAAGATTGTATTGTAAATTAATACGTTCTTCATCTTTTATTTTATATTGTGCCATTGGACCAAAACCAGTATTGACACCATATATTATTTTATTTGCAGAAAATTCTTTTAAGAACTCAAAACTAGCGTTAACATTTTCTTTTATTTGGTCATCGATGACGACAAATTCATTTTCAAAAATTATTTTATAAAATGTATTTAGGTCTAACGCTCCCTTAATTGTGATCATATAGAATTAAATCTCAGTAGTTTTTATTAAAATAGTGTTATGTTTACATCCTAAGATAGGATGATAAATATTCCAATCTGCAAAAGTATAATAATTAATTGGTTATATCCATTAGTATATGCAAGATTTAGATATCGATGTTTTAATTATAGGCGCAGGACCTTCTGGATGCATTGCCGCTGCTTACTTACATAATAAAGGAGTTAATATTAAAGTTATTGAAAAAAGCGAATTTCCGCGCTTTGTAATTGGTGAAAGTCTTTTACCCAGATGTATGGACCATTTTGAAGAAGTAGGATTATTAGAGACAATTAAAGATTATGGGTTTGAAATAAAAACTGGTGCTCGATTTATCAGAGAAGATACTATTTGTGAATTTGATTTTAGTAAAAAACATACTGAAGGTTATAATTGGACTTGGCAAGTCACCAGAGAAGATTTTGATGTATTACTAACCGATACGCTTAAGGAAAAAGGAGTAGATATTACATTTGGACATGAAGTTGTGGATGTCGAGTTTGAAAAAAATGGAACATCTAAAACCACGATAAAGACAAAAACAAAAGAGCAGTACGTCATTAAAGCCAAACATATTATTGATTCCAGTGGTTTTGGTCGTGTATTACCAAGGTTATTAGACTTAGACAAACCTTCAGAAATACCAGAACATTCGTCAATATTTTCGCATGTAAAAGATATTCGCAGACCAGAAGGAAGAGAAGGAACTTTAATTACTTTTGATGTCATTGATAAGGATTGCTGGTTATGGGTTATCCCATTTTCAAATGGAAAAACGAGTATTGGCTATGTGTGTAAAAATGAATTATTAGACAAATTTGAAGGTAATACAACTGAAAAATTACAAAGCATGTTGAAACTTTCTAAATACTATTACGAAAGGTTTAAGGATGTCGATTTTCTATTTGAACCTGTTGTGATCAAAAATTATTCAAAATCCGTAAAGCAGTTATTTGGTAAAGGCTATGCACTTACGGGAAATAGTGCAGAGTTTTTGGATCCTGTGTTTTCATCTGGAGTGACATTTGCAACAGAATCTGGATTACTTGCAGCAAAATTAATAGCCAAAGAACTTAATAATGAAACCGTAGATTGGCAGAAAGAGTATGCAGATTATATTTTAGAAGGTACAACTGTTTTTGGTAGTTATGTTAAAGAATGGTATACTGGAAACTTGCAAACAGTCTTTTTTGAAGGCAATGATAATCCTGAAATTAAAAAGCAAATCTGTGCTGTATTGGCAGGTTATGTTTGGGATAAAACCAATCCATTTGTAAAAAAACATAACAGGCTCATTAGCACAGTTGCACATGTTATTAGACTTGAAAATAACTAAAATCTAATTTTGAAACTAAGAAACCAGAAATATTCATAAAACAGTTTTTTTCTGAGAACAGGATTTTCTATAACAATAGATAATCAATTCATCTTGACTCTTATAATTTCCTGAGAGATTTCTTTTAAAAAAATACGACCTTGGTTTATCATAACAAAAATAATGGACTAAACTAATCATATTTAATATAAGCGATATCAAAAATAAGGGCAAAAGCTTTAGTTTGGTAATTAAACATTAATCACAAGGTGTAACTCCTCTTGAATTTCTAATTCTAGTTTTTCTAAATTAACGAGTGCATTCGTATGATTAAAATATGAAATATAAATTTATCTTATACATACTAATACTTTCTTTTTAACGTTTTTAATAATATTATATCTCTCCAATCAATTCTGATACCATTTAATTGATTTGTTGGTTATTTTATATATGTATTGACAAATCTGCACACAACTGTAACCTTTTGTATACTAATTGTAACCTTTTGTATACTGCTTTATTCCATAAAATCAGTGTATCATTTTAAATTTGTTCTTTAATATAGTTCAAATATAGAATGGACATCAAGAAAACTATCAATAATCCATATTTTTCTCTTGAGTTCTGAATTTATCAAACCTATATTATTGTTTAGAAAATCATTTATTAATACTGGTGTTTAAAATATATTACATTTTAAGTACATAAAACATTAAACACTTCTCAGCAGTTACGATATGACGTTCCTCAACTCCCTTAATTTATCCATTTAGGATATATTTTTATTTTAATAAACCCCAATTAAACTATCAATATGTGATGAAAACATTACTCCTAAAAGTTATAGAATTTAAGGATCATTATAAGACTTCTCATAAAAAACATAATATAAAATCTAAATCTCGAGCACAGAAGAAATTAAAAATAACTATCTGTTTTTTTCTCTTAATCGGTTTGTCGATTAATGCTCAGGATTTCATCACCACTTGGGAAACTACAACTGCAAATGAAACCATAACTCTGCCAAATAGTGGAGCTCCCTCTAATTATAATTTTAATATTGACTGGGGAGATGGACTCATAGAAAACAATGTAAATACTCCTGGTAAACAACACACTTATGTAACTCCAGGCATCTATACAGTTCGAATAAATGGACAGTTCGAAGAATTTGATTTTACAGGTATTCCCACAAGTACTAGCGCAAATAATCTATTATCAGTTGATCAGTGGGGAAGCTTGGCGGTATCAAAACTTAGTTTTAGTGGTGCCACTAGATTTCAAATAAATGACATTAATGCTCCTGACCTATCCAATATTACTTCTTTTGATAATTTATTTAGCGGTGCATCTACAGTAAATGCAGATCTCTCTAATTGGGATGTCTCTAGGATTACCAGTATGAATGAAACTTTTCGTGATGCTACGTCGTTCAATGGTAATATCACTACTTGGGATACAGGAGAGGTAACGAATATGACCAGTATGTTTTCTGGTGCTTCAGTATTTGATCAGAATATAGGAGGTTGGAATATTAGTAAAGTAACCAATATGTCTACTATGTTTTTTAATGCGATAGCATTTAATGAAGATATTGGAGGATGGAATACTAATGAGGTGATTAATATGACTGGTATGTTTAATGGAGCTACTGCATTCAATCAAAATATTGGAGGTTGGATTACCAGTAAAGTGACCGATATGGATTTCATGTTTAATAGTGCTACAGCATTTAACGGAGATATTAGCGGATGGGACACCAGTAATGTTCTAAGAATGAACTTTATGTTTGCTAGCGCAGACAAATTTAATCAAAATATAGGAGGTTGGACTACTAGTAAAGTAACAACCATGAGTAGTATGTTTGCCGGTGCAGATTCATTTAATCAAGATATTAGCGGATGGGATGTCAGTATAGTAAGAACTATGGCATTTATGTTTGCCAATGCTAGATCTTTTAATCAAGATATTAGTAGATGGGATATTAGTAGTGTTACTAGTATGTCATTTATGTTTGACACTGCTATAGCATTCAATCAAAATATAGGTGATTGGAACATTAGTAATGTGGCTTCACTATTTAGAACATTATCCAACTCTGGTTTATCAACGCTTAATTATGATGCAACATTAATAGGATGGGCTAATCAAACAGTACGCTCCGGAATTAATTTAGGTGCTGAAGGGTTGGCATACTGTTTAAGTAATGCAGCTCATAATATATTAACAAGTGCTCCAAATTCCTGGACAATAAATGATGATGGGTTAAATTGTTCCTCATTGTTTATCACTACATGGTCAACTACCACTGCAAACGAAATCATCACTTTACCAAACGATGACAATGGTGGATTGTTACAATATGACTTTTCAATTGATTGGGGAGACGGTACACCTATTGAAACTAATGTTACTACTCCCACCGCAACACACACTTATACTACACCTGGTATCTATACAGTGAGAATTGATGGAGTATTCAGGAGCTTTGACTTTGAAACAGTTCCAGTAAATAATATTAATATTTTATCCGTAGAACAATGGGGTGACCTAACTGTTACAAAGCTTAATTTTAGGGATGCTATTAACTTTCAAATTAATGCAATAGATGCTCCAGATTTATCCAATGTTACTTCTTTCACTAATTTATTTCGACAAGCCTCTACAGTAAATGCTGATCTCTCTAATTGGAATGTATCTACTATAACTGATATGCAAAATGCATTTGATGGAGCAACGGCATTTAACGGAAACATCAGTACTTGGAATACCAGTTCAGTTGAAAACATGAGTACCATGTTTAATAATGCTACAGCATTTAATCAGGACATCAGTAATTGGGACACCAGTAATGTTGTAAAGATGGATTATATGTTTAGTAATGCAATTGCTTTCAATCAAAATATAGAGACTTCGGGTGTTAACTGGGATACTAGTAAAGTGGATGATATGAAATTCATGTTTAATAATGCCACCGCATTCAATAAGGACATTAGTAATTGGACAACTAACACTGTGACGGATATGAGTTCTATGTTTGAAAATGCTACAACATTTAACCAGAATATCGGAGGATGGAATACAACTGCTGTTACAAATATCTCTAATATGTTTAACAATGCTTCGGCATTCAATCAGAACCTTGGGAATTGGAATATCAGTAATATATTATCAATGACAGGTACATTGTCTAATTCTGCATTATCCACACAAAACTACGATGCTACACTCATAGGCTGGGCAAGCCAAACAGTACAACCTAGAGTACGCTTGGGTGCAGATGGATTAACATATTGTTTAGGAGGAGATGCTCGTGAAAAATTAATAAATGATAGTTCGTGGGTTATAACTGGTGACATGTTTGGTTGTTCATCTCTACTAACTTATTCGATTACTAAAACAACCGATGCTGTCGAAGGGACTTCGAATGCTACATTTACCGTGAGCATTGACGGTGGATTAACAAATACCACTGGAAGAATAATCACAGGAACATTAAGACTAACTGGGACTGCAACTAATGGAACAGATTATACCAATGTAACAACTTTCTCGATTGCAGTTGGAGATTCTAACGTGATTGTAACTATTCCTGTAATTGATGACTCTAATGTAGAATTACAAGAAACTATTATTGCTACCATATCAGCTCCAAATATTGGAAGTATAAATAGCACTAATAATTTTGATACTGCAACTATTACAGATGATGATGGTACAGCACTCACTATTTCTGTTGGATCACCTACAAATGCTATTGAAGGAACTTCTAATGCAACTTTTACAGTCAGTTTAGACGGTGGGTTAACAAATGCCACTGGAGCACCTATTACAGGAACATTAACCTTTACCGGAACAGCAACCAATGGAACAGATTATACCAATATAGCAACTTTCTCGATTGCTGATGGAAATAATGATGTTATTATAACTATTCCTATAATCGATGATACTAATGTAGAATTACAAGAAACCATTATTGCTACAATATCAGCTCCAAATATTGGAAACATAAATGCAATAAATAACTCTGCCACAGCAACCATAACAGATGATGACAGTGGTGCATTAACTATTTCTATTGGATCACCTGTAGATGCTGTAGAAGGAATCTCAGATGCAACTTTTACAGTCAGTTTAGACGGTGGGTTAACAAATGCCACTGGAGCACCTATTACAGGAACGTTAACCCTTAACGGAACAGCAACTAATGGAACAGATTATACCAATGTAACAACTTTCTCGATTGCTGATGGAAATACCAATACCATAGTAATCATTCCTGTAATTAATGATACCGAAGTAGAACCATTAGAAACTATTATTGCTACAGTATCAGCACCTAGTATTGGAAACATAAACACTACAAACAATTCAGATACGGCGACCATAACGGATGATGATGGTGCAGCACTTACCTACTCTATTACCAAAACAACAGATGCTATAGAAGGAACTTCTGATGCTACTTTTACTGTAAGCATTGATGGAGGAACAAACAATACCACTGGAGCGCCTATTACTGGAACATTAATACTAACGGGAACAGCAACTAATGGAACAGATTATACCAATGTAACAACTTTCTCGATTGCAGTTGGAGATTCTAACGTGATTGTAACTATTCCTGTAATTGATGACTCTAATGTAGAACTACAAGAAACTATTATTGCTACCATATCAACTCCAAATATTGGAAGTATAAATAGCACTAATAATTTTGATACTGCAACTATTACAGATGATGATGGTACAGCACTCACTATTTCTATTGGATCACCTACAAATGCTATTGAAGGAACTTCTAATGCAACTTTTACAGTCAGTTTAGACGGTGGGTTAACAAATGCCACTGGAGCACCTATTACAGGAACATTAACCTTTACCGGAACAGCAACCAATGGAACAGATTATACCAATATAGCAACTTTCTCGATTGCTGATGGAAATAATGATGTTATTATAACTATTCCTATAATCGATGATACTAATGTAGAATTACAAGAAACTATTATTGCTACAATATCAGCTCCAAATATTGGAAACATAAATGCAATAAATAACTCTGCCACAGCAACCATAACTGATGATGATAGTGGTGCATTAACTATTTCTATTGGGTCACCTGTAGATGCTGTAGAAGGAACTTCAGATGCTGCTTTTACTGTAAGCTTAGACAATGGTGTTTTCAACGCTACTGGGACTCCAATTACAGGAATAATTACGTTAACTGGAACTGCAACCAGTGGAATAGATTACACAAATGTAATTGCCTTCTCCATTGCAAATGGAGATCGTAATATTGTAATAACTATTCCTATAATCAATGATATCGAAATAGAACCACAAGAAACTATCATTGCCACAATATCGGCTCCTAATATTGGAAATATAAATACAATAAACAATTCTGTTACTGCAATTATAACCGATGATGATGTCCCTCCAAATCCTAATTTAGCACTGTCCAAAACTGGTGTATACGAAGATATTAATAATGATGGAGTTCTTAACACGGGAGATCAAATAGTCTATACATTCATTATTGAAAATAATGGCAATGAAATAATTACAGATATTATGATCACAGACCCTCTATCTGGGATTGTACTGAGCGGAGAATCAATTGACCTTGCTCCTGGCGAAATAGATGATTCTACATTTACTGCTATTTATGAATTAACCGAAAATGATATTCTAAACAGTAATGTAACAAACCAAGCTTTTGTTACAGGAATAGATCCTACAAATATAGAGATCATTGATTTTTCTGATGATCCAAACAATGATACCAATATTGACGATGATGGTGATGGTGATGGCGAAGATCCTACAATTACAGAATTAAATAATAAGGATGAATTGACAATTTATGAAATCATCACTCCAAATGGAGACGGATTAAATGATGAATTAAGAATTTCTGGATTAGTAAAGTATCCAAATAACAATATTGTTATCTATAACCGTTGGGGAGCAAAAGTATTCGAAGCAGATGGCTATGAGCAAAAGGGTACTCCCCTATTTAAAGGATTGGCCAAAGGTAAAAAGAATATACTACCAACAGGAGCCTATTTTTTTACTTTACAATATCAAAATTCAATTGGAGCAGCAATTTTTAAATCAGGATATCTACACATTAATTAGACAATGAAAGGGGGCTGTATTTTATTTTTCTTTACCCCATATGCCACATACAATGACTGCTTATGAAAAAATTATTACTCGTTATATTTATAGTTAATTACTTTATTCCTTTTTCAAATTATGGACAACAGGATAGTCAATATACACAGTACATGTATAATACCGTTAGTTTTAATCCTGCCTATGCAGGAAGCAGAGGAGTATTAAGTGTGATGGGGTTGTATCGTAGCCAATGGCTAGGTTTAGACGGTGCCCCCAACACCCAAACATTTACACTAAACAGCCCAATAAACGAAAGAAAAAAATTAGGTATTGGATTATCTATAATAAATGATGCCATTGGGGCAGCGAATGAAACTAATTTTAATGCAAGTGCTTCTTATACTATTTCTGTATCTGATATCGGGAAATTAAGTTTCGGATTAAATGCAGGAGGCACCTTACTTAATGTAGACCTATCCACATTAAGAAGATTTAATACAGAGGATTCTTTACTTGAAAATGATATCGATAATAAATTCAGCCCTAATGTAGGGTTAGGTATATATTATCGTACAAATCGATTCTACGCAGGCATAAGCGTTCCTAATCTACTCGAAACCAAATATTTTAACAAAAAAACACTATCTAACATTAATACGCAGACAAGTGTTTTTGCCAGAGAGCGCATCAATTATTATTTAATAACTGGTCATGTTTTCGAAATAATACCATTTATAAAGTTTAAACCTGCATTATTAACAAAATTTACTATAGGAAGTCCCGTACAACTTGATCTATCTGCAAATGTTATGTTCAATGAAAAGTTTACTGTAGGAACATCTTACCGATGGAGTAAGGCATTTAGTGCTATTGCAGGTTTTCAGCTTTCAGAAAGATTAATGATAGGATTTGCGTATGATCGCGAAGTTACTGATCTCGGTCAAACTCGTTTTAACAATGGAACATATGAAGCAATACTGCGCTTTGAGCTCAAGAATATACATCATGAATTTTTAACTCCAAGATTCTTTTAATTAACTCAATGAATAGATGAAAAAAATAGTATATACCTCACTTATTATTTTTATTACATCTCTTTCGGGATGGTCTGGGCGAGCACAACAAAGAATACTAAATATTGCTAATAAAATGTTTGAACAACATAAATACGTTAGCGCTCAAAAAGCATACCTAAAAGTAATACAGCGAAAGCATCGAAATGCTGAAACTTTAAAAAACCTGGGAGATAGTTATTATCTAAATGGAGAACCAGAAAAAGCCGAACAATGGTATAAAGAATTTATAGAATCTTACCCTGATCAAATAGAATCTGAATATTTTTTTAGATATGCCCAATGTCTAAAATCCTCAAAAAAATATACCGAATCAGATAGTTATATGGATAAGCTTCTTCTGATTAAAAATGATGATCAGCGTGCTAATTTATTTGATAAAAAAAGAGATTACATTAAACGAATAGTATACCAATCCGGAAGGTATAACATAGAAAATGTAGCTATTAATTCTAGCTTTACAGATTTTGGAGCAGCATTTTACCAAGATTACATCATATTTAGTTCATCAAGAGATACTTTACTTTTTAATAAAAGAATACATCAATGGACAGAAGAATCATTCCTAGAGTTGTATCAGGCAAAATATGATTCTGAAAAAAACACACTATCTGATCCACAAAAATTCTCAAAAGAATTAAGTACAAAGTTTCATGAATCTACTCCAGCGTTTACAAATGATGGCAATACTATTTACTTCACCCGAAACTACGATAAGGACAACAAAAGAAAGATGATCGGATTAAAAATATATAGATCTTTCAAAGATTCTGAAGGAAACTGGACTCTTCCTGAGGATTTACCATTTAATGACACCACTTATTCTACCTCTCACCCATCAATAAGTCCAGATGGAAAAACCCTATATTTTTCCTCTGATATGCCTGGAGGATTTGGCTTGTCAGATATTTATTCTGTTACAATTAATAGTGATGGAAGTTTTGGGGTACCCATAAATTTAGGTAGTGAAATTAATACCGAAGGAAAAGAAACTTTTCCGTTTATAACATATGATGAATTGTATTTTGCCTCTGATGGTCATCCGGGATTAGGAGGCTTAGACATTTTTGTTACAAAAACAACTACTTCAGCATTAGAAATAATAAACGTAGGTAGCCCAATAAATACATCCAAAGACGATTTTGCTTTCATCATTAATCCAGAAACAGAAAAAGGATATTTCTCATCTAATAGAGATGAAGGAAAAGGAGGTGATGACATTTATAGTTTACACCAATTAACACCTTTAAGAAGTTTTTTCTTAACGACTATATTAGGTTCTATTAAAGACAATACTACTTATGAAGCCATTAATGATGCAATTATAACTATTTATGATAGCGAAAACAACATCATTCAAAGAGAGGTTTCAGCTAACAATGGTGATTATCATTTTTTTGACAATGAAAAAATAAAAAATGCATATTCAATTAAGGTCACTAAAATAGGGTATAAACCTTATGAACATATTATAAACAAAGATGAATTTGGCGAGGTGTATGAAAAACCTATTACGCTCGATAAAATATATAAAAACTCTTCTGACCTTGAAAGAATAGATAAAAACTCTATCGAGCAGGAGAATGAAAATGCTTTCAATTTTGAATTAATAGCAGACCCCATACATTTTGATAATACCTCAAATACTATTTTATCCAAATCAAAGGAAAAATTAGATGAACTGGTTTCTTTATTAAAACGCTACCCAAGAGTAAATGCTAATATAAAATCATATATAAATGATGACATTAACAATATTGACCTAACTCAGTATCGAGCAGAAATGATTAAGCAATATTTTATTGATCATGGAATTTCTGCATATCGATTGAGTGCTAAAGGAGTACCTAAAAATGAAGTGAAAAAAGAAGAAATTCTAAGACTTATAATGGTAGTTCCTACCCCAATTCATTTTAAAATAAATTCTGAAGAAATAAAACCTGAAGGAGAAATAGGGTTAATAAAAGTCATCGAGTTAATGAATATCTATCCCAATATGAAAATGGAAGTTCATGGACACGCTGATAGTAGATCCAGTTATTGGTACAATAAGCGCTTAAGCGTGCGAAGAATGAGAGCTACTCTAAAGTATATTACAGAAAAAGGCCGCATCAATTGGCGACGTATACGAGGAAGAGCATATGGGGAAAGAAGGCTTTATAATCATTGTGGTGATGATATCCCTTGCACAGAAGATCAACACCAAAAAAATAGACGAAGTGAATTTATTATTGTCAAATAATATTCAATAGAACCAACTATATCTATAACTAAAATACAATGAGTGTTTATTGATTTTATTTAAGATTAAAAAGATCAAATAGCTTTTCAAATTTTTAAATATTAACAATATCAAACTATGTATTTGTTAAATCCCCAACCAAAAAAATGAAAACAATTTACACAACATTTTTTCTATTAAAACCCTATATTTTATCAATAGGTTTATTGCTAATAGCAATGCAAATTAAAGCAAGTCCTGATTGTCCTATACTTAATCAGAATTTTCATGGATTTCCTAATGGATCTACATCTGACCCAAGTGCTACAGGATGGTCTCTCGATGCTAGTAATGTAAATAATGCGCTATTTTTTGGAGTGAAATCCAATCGAATACATGCTGAACATCTGGGTGGCGAAGGAATCTGGTATTCAAAGGTGTTCTCTTCTGAAGGTTATTCTGATTTTCAAGTATCTGTAAAATTGCATTCTGAAGGAGATATGGATAGTAGTGAGTATGCAAAGGCGTATTATAAAATAGATAATGGACCAGAGGTTTTATTTGCTCAGCGTACTGGTAATTTTGGAACAATTGATTTTATTTCCCCTTTTTTAAATGGCTCTACAGTTCAGATTATTGTCAAATTATACAATTATGATAATGGAGGTTCTCAGACTTCAAAATATCATATTGAAGAATACGCTGTTTTTAAAGAAGATGGACCCTGTAATTCATCAATTTCAGTATCAGCTACAGCTACCAATGGAGGTGTTTTGACTTGTACAAATCCCTCACTTACTCTATCTGCTAATTCTAATGCTAGTAACCCTACGTACAATTGGACTGGTCCTAATTCGTTTTCATCATCTTTACAAAATCCAGTAATTTCTATCCCAGGAACATATACTGTTATAGTAACAAACTCTTATGGATCAGCAACTGACTCTATTTTAATTACAGAAAACGGGGGTGTTTTATCCAATATTTGGTTCGAAAAATTTAACCTCAGTAATGGAACAACATCTGATTCTGGAACAACGAGCTGGACTACCAGA
>CANMLS010000020.1 GCA_947498785.1 uncultured Aquimarina sp.
CAACACTTTAATTTACTGAAAATCTATCTTTTTTGCTATAAAAAAACTACATAATATTAATCGAACTCAGGTTATTAGATACATGAAAAAGCTTGCCAATTAATTGGCAAGCTTTTTTTTGAAGCAGATAAAGATTATATTTGAGATATGAATTTTTTACTTAAACTTATTTTAAGTGCAGTAGCTGTAATTATTTTAGCTAGAATACTCCCAGGAGTAGGGGTGGATAATTATGTAAGTGCATTAATAGTTGCCCTAGTTTTGGCAATTTTAAACACGGTAGTGAAACCAATATTAGTTGTTTTAACATTACCAGCTACTGTAATTACTTTAGGATTATTTCTTCTTGTCATTAATGCTGCAATTATTCTATTAGCAGATTATTTTATATCCGGTTTCAGTGTTAATGGATGGCTGTGGGCACTGATCTTTAGTGTTTTGCTATCAGTATTTCAATCCATACTACATTCTGTTTTAAAGAAAGATAAAAGCTAACTGTTTTTCAGGGAGTTAAAATTTGTTGTGGTGTAAAAAAAGTATTACTTTTGCAACCCAATTTTTAGTAGTAAACGTAGAGATAATGAATATTTCAAAAGAGCAATTAGACGAATTAAATGCTGTAGTAACTGTAGATATAGCTAAAGAAGATTATAGCGATAAAGTAGAGAAAATTCTTAGTGATTATCGCAAAAATGCTAACATCCCTGGGTTTAGAAAAGGACATGTTCCTATGGGGCTTGTTAAAAAACAATACGGGAAAGCAGTTTTAGTTGATGAAGTAAATAAATTATTACAGGACGCATTGAATAAATATCTTACTGAAGAAAAACTTGATGTTTTAGGTAATCCTTTGCCAAAAGAACAAGAAAATTTTGATTGGGATACAGATAACTATTCTTTTGAATTCGAACTTGGGCTAGCTCCAAAATTTGAAGTAAAGCTTAACGGTAAAAAAGCAATCACGCATTATAAAATTGTTGCCAATGATGAAATGATCGATAATCAGATCAAAACCATCCAAAAACAATATGGTAAGCTTATTTCCAAGGATACTGCAGAAAAAGATGATTTGATAGCAGGTACTTTTGTTAACGAAGAAAAAGAAATCAATAATACAGCTACAATTTCTTTGGACAAAATTAAAGGAAAGAAAAACTTAGAAAAATTTATAGGAGCAAAGATTGGTGATGTAATAGAGTTGAAAACTAAAGGGTTGTTTAATGATGATCATGACTTAATTAGTGCTTTAAAAATAAATCATGATGATGCTCATGATTTAAATATAGAAGTGGTTTTTACAGTTTCAGAAATTAACACTCAAGAACTTGCAGATTTGGATCAGGATTTGTTTGATAAATTATATGGGCCAGATACTATAAAGTCGGTTACTGATCTTAGAGAAAAAATTAAAGAGGATGCAGAGCGTCAGTTTGAACAACAATCTGAACAACAATTGCTTAATGATGTTACAGAAAACGTATTGGAGAATACTAAATTTGATCTTCCGATAGAGTTTTTACAAAAATGGATTCGTGCTACAGGAGAGCAGCCTTTAACAGAAGATGAGGCAAAGGATGAGTATGAAAAAAGTGAAAAAGGATTGCGTTATCAATTAATTGAAGGTAAAATAATTAATGATAATAATCTACAGGTAACTTTTGAAGAGCTAAAAGATTTTGCAAAAGAGTTGATAAAAGGACAAATGGCTCAGTTTGGACAAAATTCACCAGAGGATAAGGAATTAGAAGATATTGCAGCTAGGATATTATCTAATCAGGATGAGGTTAAAAGAATTTCTGAGCAAATGATGAGTAAAAAAATGCTTACTTATTTTAAGGAAAACGCTAAATTAAAGGAGAAAGAAGTTAGTTTTGATGAATTCATAAAAGAAGTTTACAAATAGTAAATCTTGTAATTTACTAACGAATTTATACTTATATTTAGGGCGTTAAACTATCTTTAGATTAACGCCTTTTTTATAAATAAAATTTTCAGAAAAAGAAATATGGATTACGGTAAAGAATTCGAAAAATACGCTACAAAACATCATGGGATTAATAGTAATTACTATGGTGATATCATTAGTAGTATGTATCCAGCTGGAATGACTCCCAATATCATTGAAGAGCGTCAAATGAATATAGCTATTTTTGATGTTTTTTCGCGATTAATGATGGATCGTATTATATTTATGGGAACAGGGATTAATGATCAGGTGGCTAATATTATTCAGGCACAATTATTGTTCTTAGAAAGTGTAGATTCGACAAAAGATATTCAGATATATATTAATTCTCCAGGAGGAAGTGTTTATGCAGGTTTAGGTATCTATGATACAATGCAGTTCATAAAACCTGATGTTGCTACAATATGTACTGGTATGGCTGCTTCTATGGGTGCTGTTTTGTTATGTGCAGGGCAAAAAGGAAAACGCTCGGGGTTGCCACATAGCCGTGTGATGATTCATCAACCACTAGGTGGTGCTCAAGGGCAAGCTAGTGATATAGAAATTACAGCACGAGAGATTTTGATATTAAAAGAAGAATTATATAAAATTATAGCCAAACATTCTGGGCAAACCTATGATAAAGTTTATCAAGATAGTGATAGAGATTATTGGATGAAAGCTGATAAAGCATTGGAATACGGAATGATTGATGAAATTTTGACTAGAGAATGATGTGATTTTTTCTGTTTTATAAAGGAGAATTTACCCTCTATGCTTGTTGCGTAATAAGACAGAAGAAATTGTTATGAAATTGAAACTAAATAACTATGGCCAAGGAAGACTTAGAATGCTCTTTTTGTGGGAGAAAAAAACCTGAAACTAATTTACTTATTGCTGGGCTGGATGCTCATATATGTGATCGTTGTATTGTACAAGCACATGGTATTGTTGTAGAAGAAGCTAAAGATGAAGAAACAGGAGAACTTAGTAATGAGCTTATGTTGCGTAAGCCAATGGCTATTAAAAAGTTCTTAGATCAGTACGTGATAGGGCAGGAGTTTACCAAAAAAGTGATGTCTGTAGCAGTATATAATCATTACAAACGTCTATTACAGCCGCAAACAGAAGATGAAATAGAGATTCAGAAGAGTAATATTATCATGGTTGGTCAAACAGGTACAGGTAAAACATTAATTGCAAAAACGATTGCCAAAATGCTTAATGTGCCTCTGGCGATTGTTGATGCAACTGTACTTACCGAGGCAGGTTATGTTGGTGAAGATGTAGAAAGTATTCTTACTAGATTGTTACAAGCAGCTGATTATAATCTTGAGAAAGCGCAAAGGGGTATTGTGTTTATTGATGAAATAGATAAAATAGCACGTAAAAGCGATAACCCCAGTATTACCAGAGATGTTTCTGGTGAAGGAGTTCAGCAGGCACTTTTAAAGCTTTTGGAGGGTACGGTTGTTAATGTTCCACCAAAGGGAGGAAGAAAACATCCTGATCAAAAATTTATTGAAGTAAATACAGAGAATATCCTTTTTATTGCAGGAGGAGCATTTGATGGAATCGAAAAGAATATTCAGAAACGATTAAATATGCAAGCGGTTGGGTATAGTGCTTCTAAAAGTGAAGATACTATCGAAAAAGATAATTTATTGCAATATATTATTCCGCTGGACTTAAAAGATTTTGGGTTAATTCCAGAGATTATAGGGAGACTTCCTGTTCTTACTTATATGAATCCATTAGATGCAGATACGCTTAGATCAATTCTTACAGCTCCAAAAAACGCCATTATAAAACAATACAAGAAGTTGTTTGAAATGGATGGTATTGCTTTTTCAGTTACCGATGGAGCATTAGAGTATATTGTAGAAAAAGCAATGGAATATAAACTTGGAGCAAGAGGTTTAAGATCACTTTGCGAGGCAATTTTGACAGATGCTATGTATGAAATGCCAGAGAGTAAAGAGACTGAGTTTAGGGTAACAAAAGATTATGCAGAAAAGAAATTAAATAAATCTACGATTAAGAAACTTAAAGCAGTTTCTTAAGTGATGCATAGTTTTCAATAAATCAAATAAACAAATATCATAAATTATAATAAAAAACACCGTTATACAATTGTATAACGGTGTTTTTTTTGGTTGATTAGTTGTTGTTGACTACTGTGTTTACTATTTCTTATTCAGAGTATGATATACGTTTTTTGCTATTGGCAATAATATCTTCTGTGTTTTTTAATGCTATAGTGTTATTTTTTTTGAGGTCAATTTTAAATTTGTTTTGACGAATCAAAGCCTCATAAAATGCTGTTTTGGATAATTCTGCATAACAAACATCTTCTTCAAATGAAATATTACTACCAGATTTTAAATTTTCCTGAGATAAAGAAATGTCAATATTCGTATCTATTTTATCTCTGGTGTCTTTAATTTTGATTTCTTGTGCTGTAACTCCTGTAATCAGAAATAAAAATAAAAAGCAAGATATCGTAGTTTTCATAATATGGGGTCTTGAAAAAATTATAACTATCTGGTAACAAATTTAATATGAAAATAATACGATAAAAAATGATTTTATATCTTTTAGATCAAACGTGTTTTTTGAACGATGAAATACTACTAATTTTGTTAAAAACAACAATTCTTACATAGTTTTTTTATGGTTAAACCGTAAAAAAACACCTTTCTGTTTATGATTTCTTTTAAAAAAAGAATCAAATTGGCAAGAGCTTTTTATGTGATGGTTGAGTCTATAGAGCCGATATGATTAAGTTCTATTAACTCTTCAATATAGGTTCGTTTATTAGATAATCTAGGAATCTTGTGTTGCCCTCCTAGTTTGTCGTTTTTTTTAAGCCAATCATAAAATAAGTGTTGTCTTGCTTTTCTTATTTGAAGTATGTTTAAAGTAGTGTTATTATATCTTTTGGCTTCATAATCACTGTTTACTTGTTGTAAATTTTGATCCAGTATATGTGTAAATTCTTTAAGACATTTTGGTTGTTTTTTAAACTCTATGATCCATTCATGTGCTCCTTTTTCTTTGCCTTTCATAAAAATAGGAGCTACGGTATAATCTACAATTTCACTGTTTGTACTCTTAGTTGTTTTTCTAAGAGCTTCTTCGGCATTTTCTATGATAAGCTCTTCTCCAAAAACATTAATGTGGTGTTTGGTACGCCCTGATACCTTAATTCTGTATGGAGTTATAGATGTAAATCGAACCGTATCACCAATTTTATAACGCCATAATCCTGCATTTGTAGTTATTATGACTGCATAATTTTTTTCAACCTCTACTTCGCTTAGCGGAATTACTTTTTCACTTTTGGTTCCGTATGAATCCATAGGGATAAACTCATAAAATATCCCATAATCCAACATTAGTAGAAGTTCTGAAGAGTCATTGTGATCTTGAATCGCGAAAAAACCTTCGGATGCATTGTATATTTCATAATACTTAAAAGAACTTTTTGATAGAATTTTGTCATATTGATCCTTGTAAGGAGCAAAATTTACACCTCCATGAAAATATACTTCTAGATTATTCCAAACCTCAAAAAGACTTTCATTTCCAGTGGTTTCTAATACTTGGTTAAGCAGGACAAGCATCCATGAAGGCACGCCAGCAAGACTTGTGACATTTTCCTGAATAGTTTCGTTTACAATTGCTTGCATTTTATACTCCCAATCGCTCATTAGAGAGACTTCATTACTGGGAGTGGAACTAAATTCTGCCCAAAAAGGCATGTTGTCGATGATGATTGCAGAAAGATCTCCAAAAGAGGTTCCGTTTTCTTTATACAATTCTTTACTACCGCCTAACCTTAGACTTTTACCTGTAAACAGTTTAGAATCTTCATTGTTGTTAAGATACATACATAAAAGATCTTTACCTGCTGCAAAGTGGCAGTCTTCTAATGATTCTTCGCTAACTGGAATAAATTTACTTTTGGCACTTGTGGTACCACTGGATTTTGCAAACCATTTGATAGGAGTAGGCCAAAAAATATTATGTTCTCCCAGACGGCTTCTTTCTATCATAGGTTCATAATCTTCATAAGATCGTATTGGTACACGTTCCTTAAAAGTTTCATAATCCGTTATAGAGGCAAAATCATAGGTTTTTCCAATTTCCGTACCCTTTGCCATATCTACAAGTACATGTAACAGTTCTAATTGTACTTCATTAGGGTATTTGAGAAAAAGTTCCATTTGATGAAAACGTTTTTTCAAAAACCAGCTGGCAATAGAGTTAACTAATGGGATTGGCATTTTTTGATGTATATTTGAACAGGCGTATTCTGTATGTCCTATCTTTAGTTGTTGTCAACTAAAATAATAAAAATAATTACATTCTTCTTATAAGCTTATCATATAACAAAATTTTATGCAA
Source organism: uncultured Aquimarina sp. (assembly GCA_947498785.1). Taxonomy (GTDB): domain Bacteria; phylum Bacteroidota; class Bacteroidia; order Flavobacteriales; family Flavobacteriaceae; genus Aquimarina. The sequence continues at coordinate 6,356 of CANMLS010000020.1, forward strand.
TATCAGGGAGTACTTACAAAGATGCAGACAGAAATAGGGAATCCTATTCAATACTATTTGGTTTTTGAATCTGATTTTATACATGTCAATCAATTATTAAATAAGAAAATACAGATAGCGTTTGTAGGTTACAAGTGTCTTGCTTGTGGTGAGAATAAAAAAATATTTAGGCAAGGATATTGTTATGATGATTTTTATAATCAACCTCATGTAGGTGATTGGGTTATGCGACCAGAATTAAGTACAGCCCATTTAGGCATAGAGGATAGAGATTTAGAGTTTGAGAAAAAAGCTCAACTTCAACCTCATATAGTGTATTTAGCAAATTCTAGTAATGTTAAGGTGGGAGTAACTCGAAAATCACAAGTGCCCACGCGATGGATAGATCAAGGTGCGCATGAAGCAATAGAAATTGTAGAAGTGCCTAATCGATATTTGGCAGGTATTACAGAAGTAGCATTAAAAGAACAAGTAGCCGATAAAACAAATTGGCGAACAATGCTTAAGAATGAAGTGGTGGAAGAAGATTTAATAGCATTTAAAAATAAAATTAAAGATTTTGTACCAGTTGAGGTTAGGGAATATTTTATTGATAATGGAAAAGAGACACAACTTCATTTTCCTGTAATTAGATATCCTGATAAACTGAAAAGCTTAAATTTGGAGAAAACATCTGAGTTTTCGGGAATCCTTAAGGGGATAAAAGGTCAATATCTCATTTTTGAAGATAATACAGTCTTTAATGTAAGAAATAATGAAGGGTATGTGGTGAATTTGACGATATTCTAACAAGATTGTTGTACTACTGTTAACTCTTCTTTTCCGTAAACTTCACATTTTTCTATGGTTTCTTGTATATCCTTTATGGTGGTTCTGGGATTTATTAAACACATTCTTAATGTAATTTGACCATTCAATATTGTAGTAACTAATAAAGCTTCTCTTGAAGTAACTATTTTATTTGAAATATTCTGATTAATTTGATCTAGCTCTTTTTCTGATAAATATATCTCTTTTGGATTGTATCTAAAATTAATTATTGCTAATGTAGCAGGAGATGTAATCTCCCAATCACAGCGATTCCTTAATAGGTTTTCAGTCTTTTTTGCAAGATCTATATTGTATTGTATTGCCTTTTTAAAAGAATTTAAGCCAAATGTTTTTATGGACATATAAAATTTTAAGGCTCGAAAACGACGGGTTAATTGAATACCATGGTCATAAAAATTAATTTCGGATTCATTCCCTTCTATATCTCTAAGGTATTCTGGTTTTTCACTAAATGTCCTATTTAACCATTTATGATCTTTAACCAATAAACATCCTATTTCATAGGGTTGAAAAAACCATTTATGAGGATCAACAGTTAAAGAATCTGCTCTTTCAATTCCTTTTAAAAGAGTATTTCCTTTATTTGATAATATTGCAGCTCCTCCATAAGCAGCATCGACATGTAGCCATAAATGCTCTCTTTTACATATAGTAGCAATGTTGTCTAATGGATCTACTGATCCTGTGTTTGTTGTTCCAGCAGAAGCGATAACACAGAAAGGCTGTAATCCTTCAGAACGATCTATGGAGATGGCATTTTTTAATTTGCTCAAAGACATTTTAAAATTTATGTCTGTTAAAATGATACGTATTTGCTCTTTTTTGAACCCCAATATTTTGATTGCTTTTATATTAGAAGAATGGGCTTGATCAGAAAGATAGATTACAGCTTTCGAAAAATCATTTCCACATCGTATTCTCCTTGCAGTTGCTAAGGCAGTAAGATTGGCTATCGAACCTCCGCTGGTAAATATACCTCCTCCTTTTTTGACAGGAAAGCCAAAGATATCTAGTAACCAATTCATTGTTATTATTTCTAATTCTGCAGCTGCAGGAGAAGCAGCCCAACCTCCAGAAAATATATTAAAACCAGTAGCAATGGTATCAGCCATTGCACTTATATAATTGCTTGGTCCAGGAACAAACGAATATGATTTGGGATGCGATACTATATTACAATAGGGGATAACTCGATCCATTACATAATCTAAAACTTCGTTTGCTGGTGTTGGTTGATCAGGAATCTGTTCTGCTAATAAAGCGTCCATCTCCATTCGGGATGCTATCGTGACTGGTTTTTTAGAATCTTGATTTTCAAAGTGTTCCACAATATGATCTATAATTTTATATCCATATTGTTGCATTTCTTTTTTTGATAGTTTAAGTGTAGAATTTAGGTTATTGTTGGTCATTGCCCCTGTTGTTTTATAATACAGAATAACAAAAATAAGATACCTAAGCAGAATTTACTTGTAGAATCGTTAAAAAAATCATATTTTATTGTTAAAGAAAAACCTTATCCGATCAAGAAATTAATACTCTGGAAAATTGAAATAGTTACTAGTGCTATACCTATGATTTTGGATAATCTATTTCTGGAATCTTCAGATTTTTTGGACATTTTGTTACCCCATCTTCCATAAAAATATAGTGTTCCTATTTTACCTAAATATATACCAAAAAAGAAAAGAAGAAGTGATGTTAATGGGTTTTGCGCAGTGAGTTCAAAAATATATTTATTGACTAATGAAATTGCTAATATCCAATAGATAATAACAGGAGGGTTTAATATTGATAGAGAAAACCCTGTAAGAAATTTGGAACTGGGGATTTTTGTTTTTCGGGTGTTATTTTTTGTATTTGCTTTAGTCTTGAAGATTAAAAAATACAATCCAAGACTAAAAAAAACAAAAATAAATATAATTTGAATCCATTGATTAGCCAGAAAAAAATCTGATAACTCCATACTACAATGTAAAGCAAAAAAAGCAAGTACTACTTCGCCAATTCCTGCTGCGAATGCAATATATAATGCTTTTCTAATGTTTTGTTTTATAGAGGTATTGATGACAGCTATATTAACTGCTCCAAGAGGCAAAGCACCTATTGCAGCAATAAAAATTCCAAATAGAAGATATAATAGTGTCATAGGCGGTTAGTAGTGATAAATATAATAATCTTACATATTTGTTTTATAAAAAAACAGAAGCGACAATTGTCGCTTCTGTTCTACCTATAGTAAATCTGATAATTTGAAATATATTACTAAATTTATTTTTAAAAATTTCCGTTAACTCCAATTCTCATTTTTTTAATGATTTCTTCATAATATAAAATCGTCCATATAATTTTTTCGGTATCGGCGTATGGAATTAATTCTTCAACCATCGTATTAATAATTTCCAGATTATCATGTATTGATTCTGTCGTGTTTTTTAAAACTTTGAGATGTCTGGAGTCTTCTTTTATACCAATATCTTTTAATCGAACACCAGCTTCATTGGTTAATGATAAGAATGGTAATACCGTCATGATTTCTTTAACCCGATCTTGATACAGATTAACTAGTTCTCCTTTTTTTAGCGATTGAAGGTCACTTATAGTGTGGAATTTATTGACTTGATCTTTTTGGGTGAAAAATATAGCTGGATTTTCTTGTTGCCCAAAAGTTATGTTCGTTACTATAAATAAAATAAAGCTTATTAAAATTTTTGACATAGTGTATACTAAAATTATGGTGATGAATTGACTTTATTATAAATCACTTCATGTTTTTTATTTATTGCATTACCATATAGTTGTTTAAAGATTGCTTCAACTTAAATTTTGGAGATATTGAATTCTTTGGATCACTAAATAGGTTATCAACTTCTACAAAACTTTTGGTAAACCTATTATATTTTAAAATATCAGAAGTATTGTTAATTGTTTTGTTGCTCGAATCTACACCTTCACCATGAATATTGAAAAAACTATTGTCCATCATAAAAGCTTTTTGCATTAGAGCTAGTGATGTAAATGATTTATCAAACTTGATAACATCAGAAAAACCAGATATCTTAGAGTTGTGAATATAGGTGAGAGCAGAGTTTGAGGCAAAAATAGCTGCATTTGTGTGTTGATAATTAGTTTTATCAGATAAGTTTACTAGAGTAGCATTGCTAATCGTAACATCGGTGACAGTATTTGGCCTGATATAACCAAGTTTTTTATTATACCCATCTACTTCTATAGCATAAGATCCTTGTGGACTATTGATGTATGGATGACGAACAGCAATGATGCTACTTAATGTTCCTTTAAACCCTTCAGAAATATGATAATCATTTTTTTGAGCTTTAAGAGATATTAGGTTTCTGATACTGTTTTTTCCACCGTGGATATTATATGAATCCTGACCCGAATAACTGACCATAATATCTTCAATTATTGATTTGGTACCAATCCCATATAGAGACAATCCATTCGTACCTTTTTTTCTTTTCGATGTATTACCAGAGAATTCAATTCTTAAGTATCTTAAAATTGTAGTTTCTTCATCTGGCATGTTTCCTCCATATACAGAATATTGAGGATTGAAATTTCCTTCAATTATACCATTTCCAGAAACTGTATTCACTTTTCCAGATCCAGCAATAGTTATACCACCCCAATCTCCGCTATTTCTTGATTTAGAAGCTTTGTTGGATGTGAATATGATAGGATATGATTTTGATCCTATTGCAATTAGTTTGGCACCTTTAGCAACAATAAGATTAGCAGGGTTTTCATGATCACACCGAATTATAGTTCCTTCCTGTATTGTTAATGATGCATCGGGAGTAACATATACATCCCCAGATATCAAATAAGTCTTATCATTTGTTAAATAGGTGTGGTCAGAAATTATATTAGGTAGTTTATCATCGGCTTCTGGATAGTCTATTTTGTTGGGAGTAAAACTTGTCCAGCCTTTAATCCATCCATCATCATTCTCACTAAAGTCTTGTGCTATGGTAAAAAAAGGCAATACTAATAATACAAAAGCTGTTAATAGAAAACATCTTTTTTTCATAATAGGTTTTTTTGGGGTTAAACTTTTAGAAGAAATTTCTTTCTCTCAATTTTTCGGAATACTAAGATATGAGAGTTTAGCTAAAGTTGGTTACGCTTTTACCATAAAACTTATACGTTAGTCGTTATTTTAACTTAAATTATTAAAATTTTATGAGTAAAATTCTTACGAATTATATTTTTAGCGGATTTATTAATTCATTGTTAGTCAATAATTTAATCTTTTTTTTTGTTTTTATGGTAAGAAAACTTAAAAGTAATATGCAGATGTTGAAAATTTTTGGAAAATATGTTTTCTTCCTTAAAATTGACCATATTTTACTAAATTCTCACTCTGAAAAAGTGATTTATCTTTAATAAAAAGATCATTTTTAACGTTAATAATTCATAAATTATCATAAAAAAATAGTTTTATGACAATAATTGTGTTTTTTTTAAGACTATTTGCTTTGATGAGTTGTGTAAAAAAAGCACTAATTAGCGCTGTTTTTTTTAGTTAAATAAAATTATATCAATTTACGGTTTAGTGATTTCAATTAGGTTCCAAATGTATCTTTTTTATCATCTCTTCAAAATGTAGGACTGACCAAATTATATTGCTTGTATCCGAATAAGAGATGAGTTTTTTAACTGTATTTTCTGTGTATTCAAATGCTCTTCGTGTTTTTTCAATGTTTTTTTCAACTACTTTAATATTCTCAGAACTTTCTTCAATACCAAGATTACTTAGTGTTGTTCCTGCTTTATGAGTAAGAGATAAATAAGGTAATGCAATAAATATCTCCTTGGTTCTTTCTAAGTATAGCTGAATTAAAGCACCTTTATTAAGCTCTTACAATTCATCAATAGTATGAAACCTTGTAACGAGTTTATCGGGAGTGTATAAAACTGCTCTTTGATTTTTTGTTTGAGCATTAATGCTAGTACTACTACTATAGCTGTTAGTTTTTTCATATTGTAATCTTTTGGAGAAAGTTTTAGAAGAAATATATACGGGTTTTTCTATGTAAATATTAATTCTAGATCCACTACTCATAGTTTGTAAACCTGATTATGTGTTCGTTATTAACGAGTTAAGATTACAAGATTAGAAACTTATTAACATTTTTTTGCGTAAGTCTAAGTTTGGATTATCTGATACATTATGTGTTTTAAATATAAAAAAATCAGCTATCATAGCCGATTTTTTATATTTAAAAATTTCAATTAGTACCTATTCTGATTTTTTTGATTACTCCCTCATAATATAGTATTGTCCAAATAATTTTTTCTGTATCTGCATACGGAATAAAATCAGAAATCAAAACTTTGGTGCTTTCAAGGTTTTTTGTAGCATTTTCACGAAATTTACTTAGTGTTTTTAGGTGATCAAAATTTTCCTTGATTCCTATTTCAGATAATTTGACGTTTGGCTCATTGGTTAATGCCAAAAATGGCAAAACCGTAAGAATCTCATTAACACGATCTGTGTATAATTTGATGAGCACTCCTTTTTTTAAATTTTCTAACTCATCTATAGTATGAAATTTACTAATCATAGATTTTTGATCAAAAAGAACATTTTTGTTGGTTTGTGTGTAACCAAGATTTATCATAAAAAAAATGAGGAAAGAGGTTTTAAGTAGTTTCATTATGATGATATTTTTAAGTGTGATACACTCAAATTTACTGCATAACGATTTAATTTTCAGGTTCTTTTGGTGTAAATTTTATTTTTTTTTGTCTAATGCCAGTTTAGATGTATAATATCGTATTAAGACAATACTATTTTTTTATATGAAAAAGAGCTAGACGATATGCGGCATTATAAGTTTAAATTGGTCTAAAACAAATGAGAACATATATTATCAATATTTCTGAAATGATTGTAGTAAGTATTATGCTTAAGTAATAAATTATATCAAATAAGTTACAATTGTCTTTTAATCAATCCCTGTTTTGAAAAGTTGTGAAGAAGTGCATTCAACATAAATGGTTGAACTAATCCCGCTTTTTCAGCGGGATCTTAGGTCTAATACCTAGAAGCTTACTTCTAGTATATTTATAGTAATTGTACCATTGTCAAAGTATTAACCTTATTGTATTAAGATGTTCAACGGTTTGAAATATTCTAATTCTTTGATTTTGTAGAATCTTTCTTCTTTTTCTTTTTAAGAAAACCGCCTAAAATATTTTTTGCAGCACTTTCTAATGTTTCCTCTGTATTGTTAGCATTTGTTTTAGAAGAATCTGTTTGCTTTTTAGAACCTCCCAGTATATTGGTTAAAGCCTCTTGACCTTTACCGATGAGCTCACCTTTAACTTTTTGCTTTTTTTTATCTACAATTTGTTGTGTTAGTTGTTTTATAGCATCGCCAGGATTAAGATTAACTTTTGGATTTTTGAAATTACCAGAAACACCAATAGGTATCCCGACTGTCATAGCATTTGCTTCTTTTGCATCTAGTTGTGAAATCAAACTAGTAACTTCACTACCAAGATACTTGGCAGGAACATCAAGTTTGATATTATAGTTCATATTCTGATCAAAATTATGATCACCCCCAGCAGTGATTTTTATTCCTTTAACATCAAACTCAAAAGGTTTTACATTAATTTTTCCATCATCAAAACTCAACTTTGTTTTAATATCCTTCAAGTTTAATTGATCTAACTCTATGAAATTAAGTTGATTATCCAGATTAGCAAGAAATGGAGTTTTAGTAGTTGATACTTGTGCATTAAGAATCTCTGCTAATGCTTTTCCTTTTAATGATGTTAAAACCGGAATTAGATTTTCATTAAGACTACCGTTTAAGTTTATTTTTGTTGTAAGATCACCAGTTAATGCTTTTGCAATAGGAGCTAGACCTTTTATTAATTCTAAGTTATTAAAAGATTGTACAATATCAATCTTGCTTAAATCCAAGGCCATATCAAAAGTTGGGACTTTAGACTTAGTTGATACATTACCATTAAGTGCCATGCCTCCATCAAAAATATTAGACGTTATATTGTCCAGATATGCAGTTTCATCCTTTATTCTTACTGTACCTTTTGTGTTTTTAAGTTCTAGATTGTCATAAAAAACAGTCTGGGTGTCAAAGTTTAAAGTCGCATCCAGAAAAGAAGGGATTCTCATCGTTTCATCCTCTGTACCTTTGGTCTGTGCTACTTCTTCTTCTGATTCTTCTGATTCTTCTGATTCTTGTTCATTCACCATAAAATCATCTACAGCAAATACCTTGGAGTTTACATCAAAGTTTCCTTTTAAGTCTTGTTTTGCAAACAAAAACCCCATAAGATTATTGATCGTACCAGTGGCAGCCAGATCAGATCTGCCAGTTGTAACTTCCATTTTATCGAGTGAAATGGTTTCTGGATTAAAACTTACATTGGCATTTTCAATTTTTATTTCATTAGGGACATCAGGCGAAGCGTATGTAAATTTAGAGATGCTCGCAGCTCCAGAGCTTTTTATATTTTGATATTGTTCTTTTTCTAAAGATTGCATATCAAACTTGGTTTTGATATCAGCAGTTACAATTCCGTTGAGTTGTTGCTCTAGCTCCAGGGGGTAAGCTTGATTTAGGTTTGCAAGATTTAATGTTCCCTTTAGCATCAAATCAACAATCATATTTTTGGTAAGATTGCGCAAACTTCCTCTCGCTGCAAACGAATCCTGATCTATTTTAAATGTTAGGTTACCAATTTTTACATATGTGTCGTCAACCAAACCAGTCTCATTTATGATTTGAGTATCTATATTAATATTTTTTACTCCTTTGGGTAAGTCAGGATACCTAAAAGATGCGTTATGCGAAGCTATTTTGATATCCATTTTTGGAATGTAGGTATCATTAGCTTTTCCCTTGATAACACCATTAATAGAAAAATCTCCACTGGTTTGAACCCCATCAAGGTTTTTGGCATAGGTTTCAGGAATAACCGCCAGAAAATTCTTAAAATCCGAAGAAGGAGTTGTAAAACTAAGGTCGACTTCGGTGTCTTTTTCTAACAATTGAACAAATCCAGCAAACTCTAACGGTAATCGATTAATTTCTGCTTTATTTTCTTTAAAAGTATAGCGCTGGTTTTTAAGATCCAATTCTATTTGCGCATCAAGTTTTAGTTTGTTTTTATTTAGATATTTTGAGTTATCAAGACTAAAAGAAGCTTCAGATGAGGTTTGAGTGTCCAAAATTATTGTTGAACCAGACACAGAACCATCACCGCTATGATTAAGTCCTGTCATTTCTAAAATAGTTTTGCTTACATCATCTTTAAATAAAATTTTACTTTCATTAATCTCATAGTGATCCAAAGCAAAAGTAAAAGAAGTACCTTCTTCTTCTGTAGGTGTTTCTTCAACGGTATCGTCTTTTTTGGTAATATCAACATTAGAATTTCCTAATGAATCTGTTTTAATAGCAATGAGTGCTTCGTCAATAATAATTTTTTGTACACTTATGGATTCTGAAGCATCTTTGAATAATTCATTTATGGACATGTCTAGAGCAATTCTCTTAGAATACGCAAGCGTATCTCCTTCAAAAGGAGCATAATTAATGATAGAAAACTCATCTATCACTACAGATGCCTGAGGAAAACTACGGATAAGACTAAGGTCTAAATTGGCAAAATCTACTTTTGCATTTACATGTTCATTTACAAGATACCGTACTTTGTCCTGTATGGTTCCTTTAAATAAAAAAGGAATAGAAACAATGGTTATAATGAGAAGAAGTATAAGAATACCAAGAATTTTTAGGGCTTTTTTCATCGGTTTAATTTTATTTTTTTTCAATAATCAGATTTGTGCAGATGTATAATCAACATAAAAATTTATAAAATCATCATTACAGAGAGATTTATTTTTTGCTCACTCTCACATCATGATGATATAATTTTATAAAGTAACGATATACAAAGGTACTTAGTTACTCTTTTTAAGTTAACTATTTGTTAGATTTTTAAATTTCCATATTCAATTCGCCTCCTTGTTTTAGTTTAAATCGCCTCCTTATCATGTGTACAATAAGGTATAAAACAGGTGTGTCTAATGCAGCTACAAGTATTTTAAATAGAAATCCATTGAGTAATAAAACGCCAAAACGATCCCATTCTATTATACCAAAAGAACAAAGTAACAATAAGACGGTTAGGGTATCTATAAGTTGAGAAGAAAAGGTAGAAAAATTATTTCGAAGCCAAAGATGTTTTCCTTTGGTTAAACGTTTCCAAAAATGAAAAACCTGAATATCTATATACTGTGCAAAAAGATAAGCCATCATAGAGGCTAATACAGCAATTACAGTAGCTCCAAAAACCTGATTAAATATATCATCGTTTATTGGAGACCACGCTGTGGCAGGAACATAAGAGGAAGCAGATACAATAAGTAGTGAAAAGAAAGAAGCAAAGATTCCTGCTGTAACTATCTGATTTGCTTTTTTCTTACCAAATATCTCACTAATGATATCGGTAATCAGAAAAGTAATAGGGTAAGGCAGAATACCAACAGAAATCTCAAAAGTATACACTCCAAAAAAATCCCAGTAAAAGAATTTTTGAAAAATAAGATTAGATACTACTAATGATGAGATAAAAAGTGCTCCCAGAATAAGATATATTCGATAAGCTATACGTTTGTCTTTTAAATCCAGAAGGGTTTCGTTCAAAATAAAATGATAATAGTTCGCACAAAAATAAGGCGAAGTGGTTTTGTTTTGTTTAATTTGCTCCTAAAAATAAGGAGTTCTTACCAAAATATAAATTTTCCAAGCTTGAAAACACCTCATCTCATACATATTTCATTAGGAAGTAATATAGGAAATCGCTTGAGTTTTCTTCAGGATGCAGTACATAAAATTTATCAACGTATTGGAAATGTAATTTCTATTTCTAGGGTATATCAAACACCTGCTTGGGGGTTTAATAGTGATGATTTTTATAATGCATGTATAAGTATTCACACAATTTTTTCTGCAGAAAAAGTATTAGATTTTCTTTTGGAAATTGAAAGTGATTTGGGGCGAAACAGAACAGAGAGTGCAGGTTATGAGGCGAGAACCGTTGATCTTGATATTATTTTGTCTTCAGAAGGAAGTATAGCTACCACAGCATTAACGATTCCTCATGCTGCAATGCAAGATCGAAAATTTGTATTAGAACCATTAGCAGAAATTGCAGGAGATGTTATGCATCCAACCCTCAAAAAAACGGTAGAACAATTATTGAAGGAAACCTCTGATGATTCACAAATAACATTAATTCAGGATAAAATAATAAATCCAAAGGATAGCTATGGATTATCAAGATTTCAATACCTCGCCATAGAGGGTAATATTGGAGCAGGTAAAACAAGTTTGGCACAATTGATAGCACAAGAATTTAATGCAAAATTAATTTTAGAACGTTTTGCAGACAATCCTTTTTTGCCAAAGTTTTATGAAGATATGGAGCGATATGCATTTCCTTTAGAAATGTCTTTTCTTGCAGATCGTTATCAACGTTTACAAGATGATATTGCTCAGTTTGATTTATTTAAAGACTTTGTAGTAAGTGATTATGATGTTTTTAAATCTTTGATTTTTGCCAAAGTAACTTTACAATCAGAAGAATTTATGTTGTATAAAAAGGTATTTGATTTGATGTATAAAAATTTGGCAAAACCAGGTTTGTATGTGTATTTATATCAAAATACCGAACGCCTTTTGGAAAATATAAAAAAGAGAGGCAGAGATTATGAACAAAAAATCCCACCAGAATATCTTGATAAAATCAATAAAGGATATTTACAGTTTATAAAATCCCAACCAGAGTTTAACGTAAGAGTTGTAGATGTTTCAGAACGCGATTTTGTAGCAAATAGATCTGATTATATATCAATTTTGAAAGAAATAGCGCTTTGATAGATTATTGCTAAAAATGATCTTTAGAATTGCATACAGAATCTTTAATCACAACCGAATGTTTTTTGTTATGCATTACGTAAAATTGGTTAATACTAAAAAAAACCAGAGCCTGATATCATATAGACATAGTGGATAGAATGTTATTTTTCTTCTTTATGTTGCGTTTTTATATATGCTTGGATATCTTCAATTTTATTCAAAGGAACTTTGCGAAGCAAATCTGTAAGATGTTCTACTTTATTTAAATTATTAGCTTTTATAGCATGTAACGCGTGATTCTTATTTTCTAGTTGATGCTGAGTTGGGTGCCACTCCATAATATCATTAGGAGTACAATTAAGTAATATACATAGCTTTTCTATGGTCTTAGGTCTTAGGATTTTTACTTTGTTATTATTCAGTTTGGAGGCTAATTGGGTAGAAAAACCAGCATTTACAAAATAGGTGTATGGCTTTTCAATGCCTCTAGCAAAAATGATAGGCTTAAAGTTATATTTCAGCATGATATGACTCGTAATTTGGTTAATGGTTTTTCAAATCTAAATAAAAAAATGTATTAAATGATAATTTATATGTGTTATTGATACATAAAAATGTACTAATTGAATTTATATCTATCATTATTGATACAATAGATATTGTAGTTATAGATTTTGCTATTTCAAATGATGATAATGAGATGATAGCTGAAGTTCTAGCTATCATAGCTATGCATTTTGCTATCTTAGTTGATCATAAAGAGGTGATAGCTGAAGCTCTAGCTGTCATAGCTATTTATTTTGCTGACATAGCTGATTATAAAGAGGTGATAGCTAAAGCTCTAGCTGTTATTCTTGATCGTATTGAGGTGGTTTTTATCCCTCTTAGAGGATTTATTCCCCCAAGGGGTTTGCCTCGAATACAAGATACACTTTTTAGAAGCATACTTTGTAAGCTTGCTTCGAGGCTGTTGATTTATAGTTTTAGTATTGGTTTTTTAAAGATCTCGAGCAATTTTCTGAACCTCATCTAGCACTCTAAGTAAGTTACCACTCCATAGTTTTTCGATTTGTTCTTCTGTATATCCTCGTTTTACGAGTTCTATGGTTACATTAAAAGTTTCAGAAGCATCGCTCCAACCTTCAATTCCGCCGCCACCATCAAAGTCAGAACTAATCCCAACATGATCAATTCCGATTTTATTCACCATATAATCAATATGATTTACAAAATCTACAACATCAACCGCAGGAGGGAGGCTACTCATGTTCTTTATTTTATCTCTACGTATAGCAGCCATTTTTCCAAGGAAATCATAATATTTTTCCTTTTCTTCTGTAGTCAAAGCAATAATTTCTTTACGTTCTAGCCATTTTACATGCATAGAGTCTGCAATTTGCTTGCCGATTTCAACTTCAATTTTGTTTCTTTTTTCAAATTTTTCGGTATTGAGATATGAAGTAAAAGCTACAGTTTGTACTACACCTCCATTTTCTTTTAACCATTGTAGTTGTTCGTCATCAAGATTTCTGCTATGATCACATAGTGCTCTTGCAGAAGAATGTGAAGCTATTATCGGTGCTTTGGTTAGCTCAATGATCTGTCGCATAGATTCCTTTGAAGGGTGAGAAACATCAATCATGATTCCTTCTTTATTCATTTCGGCAATTACACTTTTACCTAATTCGCTTAATCCATTATGTAGCCAAATATCATCTGCTTCACCAGTATTAGAATCACATAGTTGACTGTGGCCATTATGAGAAAGAGACATATATCTCGCACCGAGTTCATAAAATTTCTTTACGTTTTTAATATCTGTACCAATAGGATATCCGTTTTCGATACCTATCATTGCCACCTTTTTGCCATTTTTATGAATTCGTCGTACATCATCAGAAGTTAGTGCCAATTCAATTTGGTCGGGTGCAATTTCTTTGGTGAGCTTATGTATGGCTTCAAATTTTGACATTGCGATTTCATACGCTTTTTTATAACCAGAAGTAGTTAGAGAATCCTGACCAGTATACACGATAAACCAGGCAACATCTAATCCTCCTTTTGTCATTTTTGGCAATGTTATTTGAGAACTAAGATCCTGAGTATAATTTATAGAATCTGTAAAATTCTTTACATTAATATCGCAATGTGTATCTAGTGTAATAACCTTGTCGTGAATTTTTTTTGCTTTAGCAATGAGTTGATCTTCTGTTGGTTTTTCTGTCATAGTAGTTTCTTGTTTACAGGAAACGAAAAGAAAAATAAAAATGATGAGTGATAAAATTTGTTTCATGATATGTGTTGTTGATAAAAGTTTAGTTAACCATAAACATACAAAACAAATTTTAGATAATGATTTGTATGATTAAAGCGGTCTAAAATGATTTTGAATCGTTTGGTCAATCCATTTTGTAATGCGACGTTAGTTTCTATAAGGAGGGTTTGTTGATGATTTTTTTTAGGACTCCTTGCAGATAGAAAGTAAACGATCAAAAAACAGCCTTTAGCAGAATACGTTATATCTAGAGTTTATTAAATATATCCCAAATTACTACTCCGGCACTTACAGATATATTAAGGGAATGCTTGCTTCCGTATTGAGGGATTTCAATTATAGTATCACTTTTTGTAACAACATCTTGTTGTACGCCCTTTACTTCATTTCCAAAGATAACAGCGTATTTTTGATTAGGTTCTGGGGTAAAGTTATTTAGTAGTATTGCGTGTTCTGCTTGTTCTATTGAGATGATATTTACGTTTTCTAACTTTAAATCTTCAACCAATTTCAACGTATCTTCACGATGCTCCCAATCCACGGTTTCTGTTGCTCCCAAAGCTGTTTTTTGAATGTCTTTATGTGGTGGAGTAGCAGTAATGCCGCAGAGATATATTTTTTCGATTAAAAAAGCATCAGCAGTTCTAAAAACAGACCCTATATTATTTAAACTTCTAATATTATCTAAAACAACAATTAAGGGTGTTTTTTCTGAAGCCTTAAACTCTGAAATAGTTTTGCGATCAAGTTCGCTGTTTTTTAGTTTTCTGGACATATATAATATTTAGACTGTAAAATTCTATGATTCGACTTCAAAAAAAGACTATGGATTTATATCAAAATTCGGTCAAATATACAATTAACTTAATCGAATATAAATTGATGATTCTCTATAGGGTAGTTTGCCATTTATCTTTGAGGTATTCAAATAAGATATTTATAATGAAAAGAATAATTAAAATACTGGTGCTTTCTTTGGTAGTATGCTCTTGCAATAATAATACAACAGATAACAAAGACAAAAAGCCATCATCAGATATAGAAACGACAACTGTAGTTACTCCAAAAGACGATATAGACAAAGTTGTTGAACAAACCAATCTGAAAAAAGCAGAAAAAAGAACTGAAATACATATTACAGAACAGCAATGGTCAAGTACGGTTTTGGATTTTCAAAATTGTAAAGCAGTGAGTGAAAAACGCTCTGATTGTAGGAATAAAATCACCGCATTTATAAGTAAAGTATACAAGTTAAACGAGTTTAGGGATGCCAAAAATGAGTATGTAATTTACGATAGTATTAGACCAATTATATCAAAGTCGCAAAAATGGAAGAATTTGGGGTTAGCAACTCATCAACAGAATATAGATGCGGTATTAAAGCACGTAAATGATGGTGGACTTGCTATAGTAATAGATACCTCAAATACTTATGGTCATGTGGTTGTTATACAGCCCGGAGAAACCAAAAAATCAGGATCTTGGGGGATGAAACTGCCTAATGTGCTTTCTCTTGCAAATCATAAACCTTCTAAGTCTTTTTGTAATAAATCATTGGCATATGCATTTTCAAAAAGTGATGATTTGCAGGTGTATGTTAGAGAATAAATTAGTGTTTTAATATTGGTAAGGTAGTATACTTATTATGGATACTTAACAAAAATAAAGTAATGAAGAAAATAATAGTGTTGGTAGTTTGCTTTTTTAGCGTACTTGGGGTAATAGCTCAGGAAGATAAAGTGTATCATTCTTTAAAAAAAGCCTTACGTAATCCACATAAGGTATATAGGTTAGATTTGTCGGGTAAAAATCTCAAAAACCTTCCTGTAACCATAGGACAGTTAACTAACTTAGAGAGACTTAATCTCAAAGGGAATCAATTAACGAGTCTTCCTGTAGAGATAGGGCAATTAACCAATTTAGAAACTCTTAATCTTAGAGGGAATCAATTAACGAGTCTTCCTGTAGAAATAGGGCAATTAACCCGATTAAAATCGCTTTATCTTTTAGAAAATAAACTAACAAGTCTTCCTGAAACAATTGAGAAATTAACTAAATTAAAAAACCTTCACATTAAGGAAAATCGGTTAATAAATTTTCCAATAGCCATATGTAAATTAACTCGTTTAGAAATGCTTGATCTTGATGATAATCAACTGATAAATATCCCAGAAGAGATCAGTCAATTAATCAATTTAGAAACATTGTATCTAAAAGGAAATCAATTAACAGATGTTCCCGAAGTTATAGGGGAGTTGACTAGTTTGAAAAGTTTAAACCTCAGGAAGAATCAATTAACTAATCTTCCTGTAGAGATAGGTAAATTAATTAATTTAGAAACGCTTTATCTTGGTAAAAATCAATTGAAAAACCTTCCTGTAGAAATAGTAAACCTGGTGAATTTAGGTTTTCTTACCGTTGCAGAAAATCAATTAACAAGTCTTCCAGATGGAATAGAGAAATTAATTAATATAAATAGTCTTCATCTTAGAGGGAATCAATTGTCTAATTTTCCCTCAGAAATAGAACAATTAACTAATTTGAGAGCACTCGATCTTAGCAAAAACCAATTGACAAGTATTCCTACAGGAATAGGTAAATTAACTGGATTAAGATATCTTAATCTTAGAGAAAATCAATTAACAAATCTTCCTGTAACCATAGGAGAATTAACTAATCTGAAAAGACTTTTTCTAGAAAATAATCAACTAGTATATCTTCCGGTCTCTATAGAAAAGTTGACCAATTTAGTAAAGTTTTCACTTCAAGGAAACAAGTTTTCAGAAGAAGAAAAAGGAGAAATTAAAAAGCTTGTTCGTGCAGCAAATTTCAATTAGTAGTAGTGTTAAAGCTCATAAATCAGTACGTATATAAAGCCATGCTCTACGAATATTGATGCGTGTTTTAATGAAGCTGACCATCATTTTATATTTGTTAAAAAATAGTAGATATGAAACAATTCAAGTTTTTAGTGCTAGTAGCACTAGCATTAGTAAATGTAACAGTAAGTGCTCAGGAAAAAGAGGGACCACGTCCAGAATTTAAAGAAATATATTTTGTAAATCGTCATAATGAAAGGGTCACAGAATTAAGATTAGAAGACAAATATATGTACATGGTGGTAGAAACAGCCAATGCTATAGGACAAAAAGTCACAATAAATTTGGACGAGGAAGATGGTGATTTTATTTATAAAGGAAGATATGTTTCTGCAAATGATGATATTAAATTGAAAATCAAAAAAAATATTCAAAAGATAAAATTTATAATCTATAACTCTTCACTCAAAAAACATAGAAAACTTAAAGAAAAAGCAAAGAAAGGGTAATAAAAAATCAAAAAGAGTTCGATTTAAATTTCTTAACTAAACAAAGGAGGAGTAAGAAATTTGGAATTAAAAAATTAACCCTATGCCAATGAGAATTAATTTGGATAAAACATAGTATAAATAGGATAGGGATTTATCTTTTATTCTAATACCTGTAAAAACTGTTAGCTTAAAAAATTGTGAATAAAATTGAATAACTCCTAATGATGATATTTCAAAAAATATAGAAGAATAGCTACTTTAGCGGTATTCATAAATACTATTCTTTTGGCAGCAAAAAACAATAAAAAAGTAACCCCATTAATGAAGCAATACAATGCGATAAAGGCTAAATATCCTGACGCATTGTTATTGTTTAGAGTTGGGGATTTTTATGAAACTTTTGGTAAAGATGCGATCAAAGCAGCTGCTATTCTTAATATTGTTTTAACTAAGAGAGGTAATGGTAGTGAACAAGAAACAGCATTAGCGGGATTTCCTCATCATTCTTTAAATACCTATTTGCCCAAATTAGTAAAAGCAGGAGAACGAGTAGCTATTTGTGACCAGTTAGAAGATCCTAAACAAACCAAAACCATTGTAAAACGAGGGGTGACCGAGTTGGTAACTCCAGGAGTTGCTCTCAATGACGAGGTATTACAAAGCAAAACCAATAATTTTTTATGCGCATTACATTATGGCAAAAGAGAATTAGGAGTTGCTTTTTTGGATGTCTCAACAGGTGAATTCCTAACAGCACAAGGGGATGCCTCTCATATGGATAAGTTAATGCAAAACTTTAGACCAAGTGAGGTTTTGATTAGCAAACCAAAAAAGAAAGATTTTCAGGAGGATTTTGGAAACGATTTTCATACGTTTTTTTTAGAAGATTGGGTTTTTAAGCCAGACTATGCAGATGAAACTCTAAATAACCATTTCGAAACCAAAACTCTAAAAGGTTTTGGTGTAGATCATTTACAAGAAGGTGTCATTGCTGCAGGAGTAATTCTTCATTATCTAAGCGAAACTCAACATCATAAACTACAACATATAACAACAATCCAGCGTATTGTAGAAGATCAATACATCTGGATGGATCGATTTACCATTCGCAACCTAGAATTGTATAATCCAAATGCGATCAATGCGGTAACTCTTCTAGATGTTATCGATAAAACAATTTCTCCAATGGGAGGGCGTACATTGAAGCGTTGGTTAGCCTTGCCACTTAGTCATATTACTGCAATTCAAAAACGTCATGAAGTCGTTCAGTTTTTTCTGGATAACTCGGTGTTACATCAAAAGATTCAACATCAAATTAAGCAGATTGGAGATATTGAACGATTGATTTCTAAGGTAGCTACCGGAAAAGTGAATCCACGGGAGGTAATTCAACTTAAAAATTCTTTAGAAGCTATTGTTCCCATAAAATCTCAAGCTTCTCATAGCGAAAATGAAGCGCTAAAAGTTATAGGAGATACACTTAATGATTGTGAAGTACTTAGGGATAAGATCAAAGAAACATTAAATGAAGAAGCTCCTGTAAATGTATTGAAAGGAAATACGATTGCCAATGGATATTTGGATGAGCTAGATGAGTTGAGGTCAATTGCTTATTCTGGAAAAGACTATCTGGATAAAATGCTGGAACGTGAGACCGAAAGTACAGGGATTACATCTTTAAAAATAGCATCAAACAATGTCTTTGGATATTATATAGAAGTAAGAAATACACATAAGGATAAGGTTCCTGAGACATGGATACGTAAACAAACATTGGTAAACGCAGAGCGATATATCACAGAAGAACTGAAAGAATATGAAGCCAAAATCCTTGGCGCCGAAGAAAAGATTCTGGCGTTAGAACAACAGTTATTTGGTGAACTGGTCGTTTGGATGCATGAGTATATCAAACCCGTACAACTTAATGCAACACTAATAGGTCAATTGGATTGTTTGTGCTCTTTTGCTCAATTGGCTCAGGAAAATCAATATGTAAGACCATTAATGGACGAATCTTATGATTTGGAAATAAAAAATGGCCGTCACCCAGTTATAGAAAGGCAACTGCCTCCTGGAGAACAGTATATCGCAAATGATGTAACGTTGGATAGAGATCATCAACAGATTATCATGATTACAGGTCCCAATATGAGTGGTAAGTCTGCGATCCTGAGACAAACCGCTTTAATTGTACTGTTAGCGCAGATGGGATGCTTTGTTCCGGCAGAAGAAGCCAGAATAGGAGTAGTGGATAAAATATTTACCAGAGTAGGAGCGAGTGATAATATCTCTATGGGAGAATCTACTTTTATGGTGGAGATGAATGAAACTGCAAGTATTCTTAATAACATATCAGATCGCAGCTTGGTGTTGTTAGATGAAATAGGTAGAGGAACCAGTACTTATGATGGCATTTCTATTGCGTGGGCAATTAGTGAATTTCTTCATGAATATCCAGCTAGGCCAAAAACGTTGTTTGCTACACATTATCATGAGTTGAATGAGATGTGTGAGACATTTGATCGTATCAAAAATTATAATGTATCTGTAAAGGAACTTAAAGATAATGTACTTTTCTTACGTAAATTAGTTCCAGGAGGGAGTGAGCATAGTTTTGGGATCCATGTAGCAAAGATGGCAGGAATGCCTCAACAAGTCTTACATAGAGCAAACAAGATGCTCAAAAAGCTTGAAAAATCCCATAGTAGTGAAGAGTTAACAGATAAAATAAAGGGATTGCAAGAAGAGGATGAATTACAATTAAGTTTCTTTAATCTCGATGATCCATTACTAGAAGAAATTAAGGAAGAAATCCTGGATATTGATATAGATACGTTGACTCCTGTAGAGGCATTAATGAAACTTAATGAGATTAAACGCATGCTAACCAGGAAGAAAGCATCACAAGTATAATTTTTTTTATTCTTTTTTGTAAAAAGACTTTGGTATTACTAGAAATGTTTTAAATTTGCATCCGCAATAACGATTGCGAAGTTCTTAAAAAACTGCGAAAGTAGCTCAGGGGTAGAGCATCACCTTGCCAAGGTGAGGGTCGCGGGTTCAAATCCCGTCTTTCGCTCTGAGACAATATATACCATGCTGAAGTGGTGGAATTGGTAGACACGTTGGACTTAAAATCCAATGGCCTGTAAGGCCGTGCGGGTTCAAGTCCCGCCTTCAGTACTTAACGGGATGATTCTTATTTTTAAGAGTCATCCCGTTTTTATTTTTTCTTCTATTTGAGTAAGTAATATTGTGATGAGGTAGATTGCTCGAATTTTCGTCGTAGTATGATACTCCGCAAGTTGAGGACAGCTTAAAAATATTTTTAATTATTACGAAGCCATTTTTTATTTCGCTTGTTGCAAAAGTTTGACTATACACAATTGCATCGCCGAGTCTGGTTTGTCCAAAGATACCTATGCGATGATAAATATCACAAACCAACTAAGCTGGAAAATATTTGCATTTTGCTACTATTCTCCAAATACTTTGAAAGCATTAGACTCATAATTTTTGGTGACATGATGAACAAATACCTATTCCACCTTTATCTTAGTAAATTATAAGTCCTTTTCTGTGTTTTTATAATTATTCTGTGTGGGTTCCAAGATAGATGTAGAGTCAGTTTGGATTTCAACAACATCAAGAGTTCATCTTCCTGTAAAATTTTCAAAATCAGATATTACTTTTCTTTTTTCTTACCCAATGAAACTTTATAGTCATCTATACTCCCCTTGATCTTTATATTGAGATATTTTATTTTTTTGTCAGGATCTATTTCTACAATCTCATCTTCTTGCTCTTCATTAATAGCGGCATTAGCATCCTCCTTGTTTCCAAATAATTTTTGCCAAGCAGCTTTCCTTACAGTTTTCCAAGGAATACGTAAATAATAATCGATATTTTGATTATTATCATGCGTGCCAGATAATTCTATATGGCCCAAAGTAGATTTGATCGTCATAGAGGGAATATTTATCTTCCCTTTCTTTATATCTAAGCTATTTTGTAAGGTGTCAAACCGAATGTTTTGCAGATTTTTAGCTCCCATATAGTCTGAAAGAGCTAGCATTGGGTCGTAATTTTTTAATCTTCCATTTAATACTTTTACGTCCATTTCTATAGTAGATTGGTCCATATCTGGCACCATATCAGGGTATACTCTAATCTTACCTTTAATCCTAGAGGTGAGTTTTCCTTGTAGATTTTCTGAAACGAGATGGTCTTGTCCAAAATTTTCGAATTTGAACAGCAATTTATCCAAATCAACGTTATTCATAACCAAATCTGGCTGCATATAGATATGTTTTGGATCACTGCCATTAAAATATCCATTTAATCGAATATTTCCTCCCGCAGCATCCATATGTAATGTATCTATATAAATGTAATGGTTGGGGGTTGTTCTTAAATCTGCTTTGATATTTTGAAGATCTATTCTATGGTAAATAAAGTGAGCGATATCTGCTTTAAATTGCATATCCGTAAATGGCAACTCATATAAATTAAAGGCATCTGCATGTTTTTTTACATCTGCAGTTTTTGAAGTAACAACTTCTGTTGGTTTTGGTGGACTTAAATCGAATTTGAAAAGTGCATCAAAGTCGATATAATTAGCCTTTAACTCGAAATAATTATCTCTTTTCTTTATTTGCGGATCTTCCCCCAGATAATAATTTAAATCAAAATTAAAATTGGTGGCTCCTATTTCCCCATGAAAGTCTTTTATCACCAAGTGTTCCTCTTCGTAATGTATGTTTCCTCTAAAATGATCAAAACGAAGTGGATGCAATTTCATTTTTGCATCTAACTTATCTAAAGCTAGATCGATAGAATGTAAAGCCGAATCTTTATAATGCATACTAGAGGCAAAATGCAATGCCAAATCATCAAACGCCTCATGCTGATATTCTTTTGGAACATAATTTTCTCCCTTATATGAAAAAACATCTTCAAGCCTTAACTTGTTAGAAGTAAGATTGATATCCAGATCTACGTCTCCGTTAAGTTGAGGTTTCATCCAAAAAGCATAATCATGTATTAGTCCGTCGAAATGGAAATCACTATCGTCAATATACCCTGTAAAATCTATTATTTCTATGTCTTTGTCACCTATTAACACATCAGCATGAAAATCATGTAGTTTATGTGGATAATGCTTCAAATCTGCATATAAACTATCGATAAAAAAATCACCTTTCGGTAGAAATTCAGATTCTATAAAATCTTTTGCAGAAGTTTTAAAAGAAAACCCTAGGCTAAGATTTTTTATTTGTTCATCGAAACCAGTTTGGGTAGAGTCTTGTTTTGAGAAACCTGTTAATTGGACAATATCTAAGTAATTGGACGCAATATCTAAATGGGCTTCTACAGGGATATTAGTATGATGTATAATTGAAGGTAAGTCTGAAAAAAAACCACGTATCGATAGATCTGAATTCCCCATCAATAGTTCAAACTGGTTCAGGGTTGCTTTCTTGCCATTCATGACTAAATGTACATTCAAATCGTGCAAGGGGGCGGGAAGTTCTTTGGCAACCAAGCTCAAGTCTTTTACAATCAATTCTGTAAAGTACGCTTGATTGAGTTTTTGTAATGCCTTTTCGGGGTTATTAATATCAATAATATCATGAAAATTCATTTTCAGCGAAACTTGTCCTGATGCATCTTGTACTTGCTCTAATTCAAGAAAATCTGCAATAAAATCGAGATTGAAATTTGAGTTTATTTGCATATCCACTTCTGGGGATTCAAAATTCTTAACAAAAATAGAGCCTTCAAATTCTCCTTTTTCCAAAGATGCAGTCATATCGGTTAGAGAAAATTCCATGGTACTTGCATCTCTATTTTCTCCATTGGTAAAATAACCGTTAAAGCCCATTTTATCTATTTTTTTTGCTCTTTTGGTATTTTCCAAAAATGCTTTTCCAGCCCCAAAATTGGCTTCGATAAAAGGTCTGTTTCCTTTGTTAGCGGGGCCTTGGATATTGGCATTAAAATAAATTTCACCAGCATTTCTGTATTTCTCTAATACAGGTATGACATCTGTTGGAGCAAAAGCAATCAGCATATCAAAATTGGGCTTTGTTCCATTTATAGAAAGGTCAAGGTCTACATCATTCTTTGTATCTATGGAGCCTTCTAGCTCAAAATCCCCATTTTCCATAGCAATACTCGAAGGTTGTATGTCGAGAATGCCTGTGTATTTATTAAATACCACATCTGTATGCACTTCAAAATGTTTATTATGGATAAAGGTAGTGTCTCTATCTTTGATTACATTTAATTCAAAATGGGTATCTATATGCCCAGCAATGATGCTATCTTTTTGGCTAAAACCACCTGTACCAGCGTACATGAATTTTTCGACATCTGTATTTGTAGCTTCATCTAAGGTGTGGATATCTAGACTCTTAAAACGGATTTTTTTTAGATGAATATTGACTGAAGGTGTTTCTGTTTCAGAAGTGCTGGCTAAGGAATTTTGAATATTCGTTGTATTATTTTCATGAATCACGATATTAAAAACGCCTTCTTCTACCACTAAAGACTGAATATCATAATTTCCTTTCACCATATCCCATAGATTAAAACCTATGTAAATGTCTTTTACATCCATTATGACTGGTGCATTATCTTCTTTGGTTTCCAAAATTTGTACATCATATACTTTTATAGAGATGTATGGAAAGTTGCTAAAAAGAGATAATTCACTTTCACCAACACTAATAAGTCCTTTGTGTTCTTTGTTTAGTTTTGCGATCTCCTCTTTTATAATTTCAGATTGGTTACTCTGAATATATAGCATTAGACCTGCTACTAATAAGATTGGAAATAAAATTAGGACTAATAAAATTCGTTTCCAGAATTTTTTAATTTTCAAAGCAGGTGTCTTTAGGGTTATAAAAGATGTTTGACCTTAAAAGTAACGAATTAGTATGAAAAAATCTTATTTTAGAATATGATTTAGTTTTTGAATCAATTGCATTTATTGATTAACTATTTTTAAATTTTGAATAATTTAGAATATTTAAAGTAATTCTCCTTAAAATATAGATCCGCTTCTCTTTTGCAATGGCACCGAATTTTTATAAATTAACAAGAAATAAAAATGCGCAGATAAATCTATTGGTTAAGAAAAACTTGCCTTGCTCTGATGGATGTCTCCTTGTGTGTTGGCATTTCTGTTGATTATGTCCAAAGTTTCATTTACAAAATCAGTCTTTCCAAGAACATAAGAACCTCTGTCATTTTTAAATTTTGCAGCTAATTTCACTTGAGTCTTTGAACCAAATAATTGTATGTGTGATAATACATTTTCTGGTTTTTATTAGCGTCCTACCTTCTTCTTGTCATTGTAAATTATCTCTGATCTCTTTTGAAATTTCTTTCGGAACACTTAGGAAATACCAACTTGAATATTGGTTTTTACACAATTTGATTGGAAAATTATATTAGATTTTCGTCAACAAATTATTATATGGACTGTTTCATACATTTCTACCTGCTTTGGCTACCACCCAATATAATCCTTTTTTAGCGTCCCAAACTTTTGATTCTACAATGTTGAATCCATTTTTTTCAATTAAGGAAGCAAGCTGTTTATATGTTAAACTCTGTATTTTTGGAGCAACACCAATTTTTTGCAACAACTTAATTAATGTTTTAAAGATATAATTACGGTTATCAAGGCATGGGGTTATAGAAATTAGATGACCATTTTTGCTCGTTAAATCGTTTATTTTTTTTAAAGATTTAGACACATCATCAGTGAGATGAAGAACGCTTAGAGCCAAAATTACAGAGTATTGATTTATAGCTACCTTATCATCCATAATGTCAGCAACCTGAAATGTTACGTTGTTTATTTCTTTTAATTGTAATTTTTGTAGGGCAATTTCAATCATCTTTTTAGAATAATCGATACCGAATATTTCATTTACGTGTTCTGCTAAAGTCAGACTATACTCATCTTGGAGTTAGTACCTTTGATTGAATAGATATTTTAAGACAGTTTATATTTGAATAATACCCTAAGAAAACGAATAAACGATTTTACAGTAAAGAATTTAAATCAGAAGCTATTTGGTTAAGCTATTAGAGAAAAAACGAAGGAAGATTATCACGTACAGTTACGTGAGAGGTAAAGGGGGTGAGATTCCCCCTAAACCTGCTCGACTTTCTAATTATTTCTTTTTATCTAAGTGTATATATGAAATATCGAGAAGTTATCAAGATTGCAAATAATACCAATAAAAGAAAAGCAACTACTAGAGAGTCTTTATGGGCAATATGAGCTACTAATGCAGTAATTAGAAATAAACCAACTCCTGCATATGCCCATTCTTTGGCGTACATTGAAATTTTTGGAATCAACAAAACGACTACAGCAATTACTTTTAAGATTCCTAACTGTATCCTGAAAAAATCTGGAAATCCTAATTCCCTTAATCCATTGATAGTGTTGTCACTAAAAAAGTAAGTATAGGAGCTTAAAAGCAAAAAGCCAGAAATCAGTAATGTTGATATCCAATAAATTAAATTCGCCATCTATAGAAAATATTTCTTAATTCGATTAACTAATTCTGTACCGTCAGGGTCAGCTTGCGTCTTTAAGTTACACATATTTTCAGCCCATTCTGATGTCCGTATTCTTAATGGAGGATTTTCGCTCTGTGCTACTTGTAAGATGACATCAGCTACTTCTTTTCCTGTTTGATAGGGAGATACTTCCTCTTTTGTAGCTCTATTTTGAGCTCCTTCTAAGTACTTTTGAAAAATAGGAGCATAATCACCTGTTGCCATTTGGCCTTTTTCATTTGCTGTTTTTGCTATCGCATTATTCATGAACTCAGTTGCAATACCGCCTGGCTCTACCATCGAAAAATTAATTCCAAATGGTGTCGATACATAAGTAGCAAGAGCTTCTGTAAATCCTTCTACCGCGAATTTTGCTCCGCAATATAATTCATTAAATGGTTGTCCGACAAGACCTCCAACAGAAGTAACATTAATAATATGCCCAGCTTTGGCTTCACGCATAAATGGTAATACCGCCTTAGTGGTTCTTATCACTCCTGTGTAGTTAACATTTGTAACCCAGTCTATTTCTTTCTCAGTTGATTGCTCCAATGTTTTAGCAAACCCTGCGCCTGCATTATTAAGAAGAATGTCAATTTTACCATCCTTAGAAATAATTGTGTTTACAGCGGCTTCAATTGAAGTAGTATCAGTCACATCGATTTGGAGAATTTCAATATCTAAATTTTCTTCTGCTATCTTTTCTTGAAGTGTATTTTTTTTGTCTAAATTTCTCATGGTAGCATAGACTTTGAAGCCTTTTTGCGCAAACAAAATAGAGGACTCAAATCCAACTCCTGTAGAGGTTCCTGTGATTAAAATGTTTTTTTTCATTGTTATTATTGATTTGTTTTGGAAAGAACATTCATTCCAATTTTATGTGAATTTTTTTTATCCTTTTAAACCATCCCAAACCATTTTCAACTGATTAGTAAGTGATGGTTTTTCCTTCCTATCTTCTTGAAAATATAATCTAAGATATGATATTACTGTCCCGCCGATAAATTGCATTAATTCTTCGGTTTCGATATTTTTGATAACCCTTCTTTTTTTTCCGATTTCTATTAATTCGAGTACAAAGGAAATCGCTCTAATACCTTTCTCTTTACTTTCAATTGTAATGATAGGAGAAGCTTGAAGTTGTTCTATAAATTTATAGTATTCGGGTTTTTCTATAAAAAATTGTATAGTTTTTACGTAATATTCTTCAAATTGAGTTCTCAATGATTCTTGATCATTAAACGCTACAAATATGGTTTTCTCTTGGTTTTTTATAGTAACATATAGTGCGTTAATCAACATATCTTTATTGGGGAAATAATTGTAAATAGTCCCCATTCCAGTCCCCGCTTCCTTTGCAATAGCCGACATAGGAGTTGCATGAACTCCGTTTTTGGTCAGTAATCGCAATGCTGCTTCTAAAATGGCTTCTTTTCTATTCATAGTGTAAAGATAGATTGTTGGAATACATATTCCAAATTTAATCGTTTTTTACTTGTAGCTACTCTAGTAAAATTGAGTTTTAGCCTAAACTATGTTGGTTTTAGATTTTTCGAGATCGCTTTTCATATGGTTTCAACATGTAAAATGACCATAAGTATGCTAGTTCTTTATTCTTTTCCTAAATCGTGAAAATGTGTTTTTAATCGAACTTTGATTCTTTTTGAATGCATGTGATTCTTTTTTAGAGGGTTATATTTTTACTTTCATGTTGTGTTTCCAGGATAATCTGAAAAAATGAATACAATGAAAGAGAAATTAGATAATAAAGAAATAAGATTAATCATTCGTAACCTAATTACTTTTATTGTAGTCGAAGGAAAGGAGTGTGTAAGTGAAGCCAAGAAAAAAGAATATGTGGTGGGATATATACATTTGTTAATTAAAACCATTCATCTAATTGGTGATGAGGAAGAATTCTCGATAGTAGAGGATATTGCCAATGATCTCTCAGAATATATAGAATAAAGAACGTCTGATATTGTTTATTTACCTTGATGAGTTATTTTTAGGGTTTAAAAAGAGCTTTCTTTTTCCAAAGTAATAATAACTTTTATATCTTAACGGTTTTTAATACCCAAATTCATATCACTGTGGACGAGCAAGATTATATCGAAAGATTAAAGAAAGAAAACCAACTACTTCAGGATAAACTGGATAAAATTAATAAAGGAAAACAGAAAAAAAGGAAGTTTAGATGGTGGTTGTTAAAAAAATCCAGTACTCCAATTTTTGGAGGACGACTAAAAAAAAGTATTAGTAGTGCCATAACAGAATATAAAGAATATAAAACAGTTTCTGTAGATACTGTGTCAGATGTGTCTTCTAGCGTTATTTGGCGTATTACAAGAATAGGACTATTTGCATTTATGGTTGCAGTAATACCAGCGGCTGTATTGATTTTTCAAACGGTATTACTAAATAGTCAAAATAAATTCATTAATAATCAAAATACATTGGTTGAAGCCGATAGACGTTCATCATTGGTTTTTGTAATGAGTGATGTGCTTGGAGATCTTAATGAGGAACTGAAATATAAAGGAGCAAATAGTGGGCGTAATATTAGTAAGACGTTAGAAGCTAGGATTATTAGCCTTTGTATGGCAATGAAGCCATATCGTTATAAAGAAAATGATAGGTTGATAGAAAAACCGATTAGTCCTGAACGAGGACAATTGTTATTCACACTATTGAAAAGCGATATAGGATTAGAATCCTCACAAGATATTCTCAATTCTGCAGATTTTAGTTATACCAACCTGCGAAATATTAATTTAGGTAGAGGTGTTAACCTTAAATACGCAAGGTTGGATTACTCTAATTTGACTGAGGCGCAAATACCTGCTGCAAATTTGGAGAGAAGTGAACTTAGAGAAGCTCAAATGCGAAAGATCAATCTATCTGATGCAATATTAAAAAGAGCTCGGTTAAATAATGCTAATCTCCAACGCGCAGAATTATTAAGTGCGGATCTTACGAATGCCAATTTGTTTGGAGTAGATTTAACGGGAGCAGATCTTACAGAAGCAACCCTGTGGGGGACTAAGTTTGAAAATGCAAATCTTACTGATGTAATATTAGACAATGCGATTGTAGATAGGCAAGATTGGATATCCTATATAGACTCTCTCGGAATAGAAGGAGCAGACGACATAGAAGATCGGTATAGAATAAAAAAACAAGGAAAACAACAATTCATACTTGTTGCAAAAAAATAAGATTATTTATTTTTTACAAAAATTAGTCTGTGGATTTTATCAACAAGCCAGTTCCCTGTGGGAAAGTATAAAGCAAAGAACAAAGCCATACCTAGGCTAAAATTTTGAGGATTAAATAGCTTGTCTAACATGTTATTAGGATATACATATGAAGTTTTTAACCAATATCCTAAGAATTCTAGGATACCCATAGCGACTAATCCATACGCATATTGCTCAAAGAAGGTATACTTTTTTAGCAGGATAGAAATAGGAACCATATATAAAATATAACAGGTAATCACTTGCCACCAATATGTAAATCGTGCAATTTCCATTTCAGCACCAAAACGATTCATCCCTAATCCCCACATAAAATAAATAATGATATAAACAAGAATTAGCGTTTTTGGTGCTTCTTTTAATGTTCTTAGATGTTTAGATAGTATTTGTTTCATGATTTGTATGAATTTGGACGATCATTCTAAAAAATGGTTTCTTAATGATCGAATAATTTTTAATGCCACTACTTTCTATAATTTCCTTTAATTCTTTGACAGTGAAAGCTCTTTGAATGGCTATTAATCCGTCTTTTTTTGCCATATCAGAAATAGGAAGTAAACCACTTGCAAGTTTAAAAATATAGTATGCAATTTTACTGCGGTATAATTCACTAAAAATAACATGCTTTACCTTTTTAGATTGTATTTTTTTAAGAAAATCAATAAGATCTTCATTTTTAAAATGATATATAAAATGACTGCTCATTAGAAGATCGCAATCTGGTATAATAAACTTTTTATTTAAGATATTAGCAGTACTAAAATCAATAGATTGAGGGTTTGGATTGTTCTGTAATGCATAGGCAATACTTTCTGGGTTACCATCAATACCAATAAAAGAGGCAGTGATCCCTACTTTTTTTAGTTTTCTTGAAATATGTAAAATACAATCGCCACCACCACAGCCTAAATCAAGAATATGTGTTTTTTTTGTTTTTGAATATGTTTTAATATAGTGCAATATAGCATTCTTCAATTGTAGATGGTTGCCAAAAAGTCTATTAATTAACCTTAAACTGAGTAAAGTTGCATTTAATGCTTTTCCAGATAGCGATAAGTTATCAAGCTGTTCTGGTGTATGCAACCGAACTTGTGAATTCACAATATTATAATTAATTAAGAGTATTGAGGTTTTTAGTCCTAAGAATAATAATAACTTTACAAAAAAAGTAAAATTATATGACCAAAGCTGATATAAATAAAATAATTCGAAATAGGCGATCAGTTTTTCCCGCACAATACAATGATAAAGTTGTTTCTAAGGCATTTATAGAAATTTTACTAGAAAATGCCAACTGGGCTCCAACACATAGACTTACACAGCCATGGAGGTTTAAAGTACTACAAGGAGATGCTAAGAGTCGATTAGGAGTGTTTTTATCGGACACTTATACTGATATCACTTCTAACGATGATTTTTCACCATTTAAACATAAGAAGATCATAAATAACTGCAATGCTGCTAGTGCAATCATAGCGATTTGCATGCAACGTGATATAAAAGAACGTATACCAGAATGGGAAGAGATTGCATCAACGGCTATGGCGGTACAAAATATGTGGCTTACCTGTACGTCACATCATGTCGGTTGTTATTGGAGTACTCCAAAATTAATAAAGTATATGGATGGTTTTTTTGATTTAGAGGAGGGAGAACGTTGCCTTGGCTTTTTCTACTTGGGAAATTATAATGAAGGAGAATCGGGTGAGTCGAAACGAGATCAGATTGAAAGTAAAGTAGAATGGGTGGAATAAAAAAACCACCTGCATGTGCAGGTGGTCTTAAACGTCATGAGACGTTATACTATTGTCAGATTGACTACTGCTTAGTCAATGCTTCAGCGTACTTTGCCATTTTTTGAGAACTAGCAGTCATGTATTCAGTCCATTTCTGAGCATCTTCACCAGATAATTTTCCAGCGATAGCTTGAGCATCATTTGCAAGATCTTGTCCTTGTTTACCAAGTGCAGCAAAAGCAGTCATATCTTTACTTTCTGCAGCTTTTTTGTATGCTGCTACATACTCTTCATACTTATTTACATATTTTTGAACCTCTTCGTTATCAAAAGAAGGAACACCGTCAGTAGCAGTTTCTACAGCTTCTGCAACTTCTTCAGCTGCTTCTTCTACTTTATCAGCTGCTTCGTCTGCAATTTCTTCTACGTTATCTGCTGCGTCTTTTGCTTTATCTGTAGCCTCTTTACAAGAGATTACCGTTAAGAACATTAGAGCTAAAGCTCCTAAAAACATTTTTTTCATAATAAATAGATATAGTTAATTTTGGTTATTTAACGTCAAACATAATACTTTATTTCGTCTATTCGAAATTTAAGATGGGTAAAAAATACACACTTCTAGAGGCTAAATGCCTCAAATAAGTCCATCTATAGAAGAATCGTATAACATTACTTATATATTAACCGATTATAATGTTATGTTTTTTTTCGGTTAAATAGTTCCAATAATGCTTTGGTAGATGCTGTTTGTGTAACTTATTGTTTTTGTGGAATTTTATATTAACATGAGTAAAATATGTAGTTCAACGTGTTTGAAATTCTTTTTCGGTACTACTTAATTTTTAGGTGAGATTTTTGTGTTTCTTTTTGAAAAATCTTCAATAGTTATCATTTGTACTGTTTTTAGATCATAATAAATGCCATAACTTCGCTTAAAATCATAAATACAATGATTAGTTAATAAAATTTTTAGTATAGAAACATAGCGACCGTATTCTGTGTAGCTATGACAAATTCCCATTCCAGTGTTATTTCCTAAACCTTTATTGTTTACTGCCGCTGCTAGCGGAGGAGACATTGTACTTAGTTGCATCTGCCAAGATGGATAATTTTTCTCGCATTCTTTCATACGACATAAATACGCTCTTTTGAAGTTTTTATTTGGTTTTTTATGGTTCTTGAGATTTCCTCTATATCTGTAAGGATTTGATAATCTGTAAATCTAAGTACAGTTACATCTAGCGAAGAGATATATAGTTTTTTTGGAGCATCAAGATTATAGATATCAGAAAATTCGTGCGCATAGCTATCAATCTCAATAGCAATCTTTAATGTAGGGCAGTAGAAATCAAAAGAGTAATTATTAAAAACTTGATTTCTATAGAAATGAAATCCTTTTTCCGTGAGTTTTTGTTGAAGTTGATCTACAACAGATATAGAATTATCCAAGGAGTGACGAATAATTTTTTCAGATACTTTTTGATACAACGGGATACTTTGTGAAGACATAATGATGGATTTAGTTGTAATTTTTCCAAATTTATGGAATTTTTCCATGAATATTAAAATAAAATTATGTTAAAATTGGAAATATTCCAAAATATTTTATCTTTGTTATGATTATCTTAAGTATAGGTGCTGTTTTGTAAGATAATTATATTAAAATTTCGATTTCATGGATAATTCAACTGACCAAACCATTAAGCGATTTAAACAAATTCGCGAAGAGAACCATTATACCCAATCTGATTTTGCCAAAGTTTTACAGATTAAAAATTCTACAGCTGATATAGAAAGAGGGAAAACTAAAATTTCAGGAAAAGTAGTAGCTAGACTACTCGATGAGTTTAATATTAATCCGTTATGGCTGTTTGGTGAAAGTACTCAGAAGAAAATACAATTACATCTTGGAGATGTTTCTCCAAAAGTAGTTACTATAGATTCTGATAATAATGAGAATATAGTCTTAGTCAATGTAAAAGCAGCCGCTGGATATCCACATAATGTTCAGGATTTGGATTGGTATCAACAATTACCCGCGTTTGATATTCCTTTACCAGAATATAGAAATGCTACTTATCGAGGTTTTCAGGTAGAAGGTGATAGTATGTTACCATTATTTGAGCCTAAAGAATGGGTAATAGGGAAAGCTGTAAATAATTTGAATGAAATAGGTAATAACACCATATGTGTTGTTGTTCTTGAAGATAGTGTTGTAGTGAAGAAAATTAGAAGAAATGAAGATGCTTCTGTAATAACTTTAGTTTCATTAAATTCAGAATATCTCCCATACAATATTCAGACACATCAAATTAAAGAACTTTGGGAAATTAACAGTAAACTAAGTTTTAATATTGATGCTAATTCTGATACAGCAAGTATTAAGAAACTACAGGAAGCTATGGTAGCATTAACTTCTGAGGTAAGAGGCTTAAAAAACTAATGAATAAAACCAGATGTTTTAATCATTTTGTTTTTAATCTAGCTATATTTATGGGTATTGATTTTTCTTTTACTCTTAAAATAATATATAGTTATGAAGTTTTTTCTATATTTAATACTATTGTTTGTTTTCTTTACGGCATGTAAAGAAGATGAATCAGAGCATATGCAGGAGGATGATGAAGTGATAACTGGTGAGCAAGATTCTTCTGTCTTTGAAATTAATATAGATGATAGTGACCTTGCGATTCTACCCAAAGATGGTGGTGGGATTCATAAGGCTGTTCCTTTAGGTTCAACATCAGCTAATTTCGGTTACTATGTTTATACTCCTGAGAACTATACTGTTGATGGTCCCGAATATCCTCTTCTTGTTTTTTTGCATGGATGGGGTGCTAATTTAGGTAATGAGCCTTTGAGCAAAGTCTTGGAACATGGGCCTCCAAAATTGATAAAAAAAGGTAGGTGGAAACCTAGTTACCCTTTTATAGTAGTGACACCCCAACTGAAAACTTTGTACTGGGAACCTTTTCAAGTTCATAAATTCATCGAGTATCTTATGGATACTTATCAGATTAATCCTAATCGGATCTATTTAACGGGATTGAGTTTGGGAGGTGGGGGATGTTGGCATTATGCTGGAGGGATTAAGGATAATTATGCAGCTGCTATAGTACCTATATGTGCCAGAGGGGCAGAATTTCTAATTGATAATTTAAAAGAGATACCTGTTTGGGCATTTCATGGAAATCAAGATACTACTGTAGATCCACTTGATAACTTTGGATCTGTTACATTAGTAAGAGCGATCAATAATGCCAATCCTAAAGTGAAGGCCAGAATAACTTTGTTCCCTTTTTTGAAGCATGATTCCTGGACCGCAACCTACAATGGTGATGGAAGAAACCTTGCACAATACTACGATACATATAATGTGGATATCTACGATTGGATGCTGACTTATAAAAAAAAGTAATAGTTCTTTATGATATAGATACCTCTCTGTCAAATATTTTTTTGTCAATACTCAGATAGGATTGTATCTCTACCACTTGAAGGAAATTAGATTTTATAATATTAATCATTTATGAATAATATGAAAAACTCTAAGGTCAAACTATGAAACCAGATGTTTTTGCATGTGCTATTGCTTCTTCTGATGTATGAATTAGTAAAATGGGAGATGCATTAAAAGAGTGAATAATTTTTTTAATTCGCTTTTCTTTCCGACGATGTTTTACATTTCTTAAGTAGATAGCAAGAATTCGTCCTGGATACTCTTCTGCAATTTTGGTATAAATATCAGCATCTTTCTCTCCACTATCTCCAATAAGAATAAAACTTAAATGCGGATACATTTTCAATAAATATAGAATTTCTGATTGCTTATGAGGTGCTTTAGGTTTTGGCGTTTTATCAAAAGGAGTCCTAAAATCTCTTAGCAAAATTGGACCTTTTGGAAAATAGTTTTTCTTAAAAAATGCGCTAAGGTAATCGTATAAATTCCAAGGGCTGTTGCTTACATAAAAAAATGGATTATTAGATGATCCTTTTATTCCCAGATGTAATTTTTTGTAAAATTTCACAGTACCTTCTATTGCTTTTCTTTTGTCAAAATTTTTAAAAAGGGTATTGGCAATTACCCTCCATTTAAAGAAAGATGCTACTCCTGTGTGTAAAATAGTATCATCAATATCACTGATGATTCCAAAATCAGCTTGATCTGACGGAATAAGCATTTCACTTTTAAAATTGTTATTGCTACTTATGGCTTTAGATATGTTCTCTTTTTTGTAGGAAGCAGTATAGGATATCCAACCTTTATTATCTTTATACGCAGAAAGTGTATTAATATCAAGTTCAAGATGATAATATCCTTCTTGATCTGTATGAGTTTCTATGATTTTCCCATTGGGTAATTCTATTTCTACCAGAATATTTCTGATTTCATCACTCTCAAACTGTTTATAAATATTTCGTAATGTTTTAAAGATACTTTGGTTTGTATTAAAATCAACATTTTCATCTTCAAGAGCTCTTCCAGAAGCACGAAAAAGAGTTTTTGTGCCATAACTCAGATATGTATTAATTCGTAAAGCTTTTTTCTTGAACATGAAAAAATGTAGATTTTAAATAAAAATAAACAACCTCGCCCAAAGAGCGAGGTTGTTTAGACATTAATTTTTATATTTTTACTTCAAAGAAGCTCTTATTGCTGCGATTTCGGTTTTTACTTTTGATTTTGCTTCTTGTAATTCTAGTGTTTCTATTTTCTTTTCAGAAGAATTATTAGTAGACTGTTTTGCTTCTGTTTGATTAATAACTACAACAGTTTCTGAAGTATGTCCTCCTAGAATAGGAGCAACTACTAGGCCGATAAGACATGTTAATTTAATCAAAATGTTCATAGATGGACCAGATGTATCTTTAAATGGATCTCCAACAGTATCTCCGGTAACGGCTGCTTTATGAGCATCAGAACCTTTATATGTCATTTCTCCATTAATCTCAACACCAGCTTCAAACGATTTTTTAGCATTATCCCATGCACCACCTGCATTATTTTGGAAGATGGCCCATAATACACCACTTACGGTAACTCCTGCCATATATCCACCTAGCATTTCAGCAATTGCTAAGGTGTTCATTCCAAATAATAATGGAACAAAAGCTATTACCAAAGGAAATCCGATGGTTAATAAACCGGGTAACATCATTTCTTTAAGAGAGGCTTTAGTAGAAATAGCAACACATTTATCATATTCTGGTTTTCCTGTACCTTCCATAATTCCGGGGATGTCCTTAAATTGGCGACGGACTTCCTGTACCATTTCCATAGCTGCTTTTCCTACTGCATTCATAGCTAAGGCAGAAAATACTACAGGTACCATACCTCCAACAAATAACATGGCTAAAACCGGTGCTTTAAAAATATTAATACCGTCAATTCCTGTAAAGGTAACATAAGCAGCAAATAAGGCCAAGGATGTCAATGCCGCAGAGGCAATTGCAAATCCTTTTCCTGTCGCTGCGGTTGTATTACCAACAGAATCTAATATATCTGTACGTTCTCTTACTATAGGTTCTTGTTCGCTCATTTCTGCAATACCACCAGCATTGTCTGAAATAGGTCCAAAGGCATCAATTGCTAATTGCATTGCGGTAGTAGCCATCATTGCAGAGGCTGCCAATGCAACACCATAGAATCCTGCAAAAGCATAAGAAGCCCAAATGGCTCCGGCAAATAATAGTACAGAAGGGAATGTAGAAATCATACCTGTTGCTAAGCCTGCAATAATATTAGTTCCTGCACCTGTGCTAGATTGTTGTACAATTTTAAGGATAGGTGACTTGCCTAATCCAGTATAATATTCTGTTACGGAAGAAATAACTGCACCTACTATTAGACCTACTAAAGTTGCGTAAAAAACTCGCATTGCAGAAATCTCTATGAGTCCTTCTCCAAAGAATTCCATTTTCATCGTTTCAGGAAGCATCCATTTACATAGTGAAAAACAAGCTACTGCTACTAGGATAATTGATGTCCAGTTGCCAATATTAAGTGCTCCCATTACTTGGGCTTCTTTGGCATTGTTACTTTTTATTTTGACAAGCATTGTGCCTATTATTGAGATAATAATACCAACACCAGCAATTGCCATGGGTAATAGAATTGGTCCAATACCTCCAAAAGCATCTGTAATAGACCCTCCCATATCTTTAATTACATAATTTCCTAATACCATTGCAGCAAGAACAGTTGCTACATAAGATCCAAATAAATCGGCACCCATACCAGCAACATCACCTACGTTATCACCGACATTATCTGCAATGGTAGCGGGATTACGCGGATCATCTTCTGGAATCCCTGCTTCTACTTTACCTACAAGATCAGCTCCTACATCTGCTGCTTTGGTATAAATTCCACCTCCTACACGAGCAAATAAAGCAATAGATTCTGCTCCTAGAGAAAACCCAGCCAATGTTTCTAAAACTATCGTCATTTTATCTGTAGAAATCCATTCGCCTCCCATAAAGACATTATAAAATATGATAAAGAAAGCTGTTAATCCTAATACAGCTAAGCCTGCAACTCCTAGTCCCATTACGGTACCACCACCAAAAGATATTTTAAGAGCATTTGGCAAACTAGTACGAGCTGCCTGAGTAGTTCTAACATTTGTTTTGGTAGCAATTTTCATTCCTATATTTCCAGCAAAGGCAGAAAATACAGCCCCAAAAATAAATGCGATTACAATTAACCAGTGTGTTGTGTCAACCACTATAGAAACAATAAACAATAAGACGCTTACTATGACGACAAATATGGCGAGTAACTTATATTCTGCATTTAAGAAAGCTAAAGCTCCTTCATAAATATGATCCGAAATTTCTTTCATTTTGCCATCACCGGGATCTTGTTTCATTACCCAAGATTTTTTAATAAGCATATAGATTAGCCCTAGTAACGCCAATGCAATTGGCATATAAATCATATTTGATTGCATAAATGTCTTTTTAGTTAATTAGTCACTAAATGTAATAAAAATACCCTAAATACAAAAGTATTGTTAAATACTAGAGAAATTGACAATCAACGGATTATAGTGTTGATAAAACCACTGTTTTCGGGGTTTTTTTGTGTAATAAAGATATTTTAATTTTATCAACATTTTAAAATAAGTTGAATATGTATATTTCTTTTCAAACTTCATTTCTAATGTTGTTTTGTGTCTTTTTTTTGCCAAACTTTATTGAAGCGCAATATCCATTTGAGCATTACGCTTCTCCTGATCAAAAAGTGTATAGAAATTGGGAAATATATGATAGAATAGATACTAAAGAAAGATATGATTGTACGTTATCGATAAATGGTTTTTTTAAAAACAATGACCAACTAACTATTCAATTGTCTTGGTTATATAAGACCATAGATGCTGGTGGGATTAGAGTGTTTAGAAATAAAAAACAAATTCAGAAAATAAAACAACCTGATTCTTTTCCATTAGTAACACTCAGTGGAACAAATGTAGTGGTTGCAGATATCAATGGAGATGGTCTTAAAGATGTGAAGTTAATACATCAAGGTACAGGAAATGGAGTATTGAGCATGTTAGTCAAAGTAATATATTTATTTCAAAAAAAGGATGGTTTATTTAGAAAAATATCTTTTGAAGATATGATGATTGATGAAAACAGAGAAGAGAGGGACGTAGATAATGATGGTAATCATGAAATTATAACAATGAATTTAGAACATGTTAATAAACACAATTATTGGGCTTTTAATATTTTTGAATATGACAAAGGAAAACTAAAAAACGTAAACTATAAGATAAATTATCCTATACTTATTCAATATAAATATAAAAGAAATTATAATATCACAGATCATATGAACAGATCTGAAATGAAATTATATGAGAGAGAGTTCCCAGAAAAGTATGATGTAAGATAAAAAGACGCGAATCTATAATGTTAAATATCACGTCTTTTTATTTATCTTAAAGATATGATTTAGGCAATGCTAAACAATCCTTCAGGTTTATTTTTTACTTCTTCAAAACGTTTAACACAGGCTTTGATAATTTCTTTAGCTTCGCCTATATTTCCCCATCCACCAACATCTACTTTTTTTCTTTCTAAATCTTTATATACTTGAAAAAAATGTTCAATCTCTTTTATGAGATGAGGGTTCATTTCTTTTAGATCGGCAAGTCTGCTAGCTATCGGGTCAGAAACAGGGACGCATATAATTTTTTCATCAGGACCTTTCTCGTCAGTCATATGGAAAACACCAATAGGTTTTACTTCCATAACACAACCTGGAAATGTTGGTTCTGTAACAAGTACCAAAACATCTAGAGGGTCTCCATCTAGAGCCAGAGTTTCTGGAATAAATCCATAATCCGCTGGGTACATCATAGATGAAAAAATCATACGATCGTATCGAATTTTTTTGATATCAAAATCATATTCGTATTTATTTCGACTTCCTTTTGGAATCTCAATAAGTACATCAAAGCTTTCGCTGGTAGCTGCGCTCATAAGTTTATTCTCTTTTTATTGGGCGGCAAATATAGGTATTGCAGGGGGTTAGTTAAAATTTATAAGGATAAATTATCATATTTCTTATAAAAACTTAACGTAATGATAAACTATAACGTTTTCATAAAAAAACAATTATCATTCACTTAAGAAAAATAGAAGCCTGTTCTTGTGTTATATTTTGAATCGTAATTGATTGTTTTGTTAGAAATAAAATCCAAAAGATCCTGTAACTCCAAATTTACGTGCATCGGGGTTATCAAAATAATTTCCTCTAAAATGAAAGTCAATTCTAAAAATTTTGAAAATGTTTCCAACTCCCAAACTATATTCCCAATATGCCTCATCATCAGGTGCTAGAAGAAGTTCATTAGACGGATCACTTAAGAGTCTGTTTGCATCAGATAATTCTCCCCAAGCTCCTCGTAATCCAACTAATTCTCTAAGATTTAGTTTTCTTAGTAATGGTATTCTTGAAAATATTCTTCCGTTGAAATTATGTTCTAAATGTAAGGTTGCATAAGTATCGGTTACAAATTCATAAAAATTAAGTAAAGGAAAAGTGTTGTAAATAGATAAATATGTTTGATTTCCTGGGATTACACTTAATAATCCAAGGGGTACGTCTCCAAATGTTTTTCCAACTTCTAAAGTACTATTTAATCGTCCAAAACCACCTATGTTCCAAGGTTGTTGATATAAGAATTGAATTTTTTGATACTCAAAATCACTATTTATAAAACCTTGTATACCCGCACTGTAATTAAGAAACAGAGTAGCAAAATCACCTTCATTTACAGTGACTCTATCTACACCATATCCTGTAGTTTTTCTATTAGGAAAATATGCCAGTGAAGTGGCTATTTCTGTTTGTTGTATTTCTGTTTGAAGTGTACCAGTTTCTGGATCAATAAAATCGAGACTAAATAGAGATCTATCTGCAGGTTTTAAAGTTCTATATGACCCAGTGACTCCAAATATCAGGTTTTTCCTAGGTTCGATAGCCAGTGAGAGTGCAGATAAATTTATAGATGTTAACCTGTCATTATCACCGGTGGCAATAATAGATGATGAAGCAAGACTTCTACCCTCTACATCATTAGTATTTGTTAAACTTGCTCCTAATTGTTCTACATCCCTTCGGTTTCCTCCAGAAACAATAAGCCTAGATTTTCGATCAACAAGATATTTACCAGAGATACCATATTTAAATTTCTGATCCTTAAATCCATATGCTCCATATCCTTCGATACGCCATCTGTCATTGGATGTAAAATAAGTTCTACCGCCTGCTCTTAATCTAAATCCTTCAATATCGTTATATCCAATAGTTGAGAATAGTGGGCCAAAATCAAAACCATTAAACTCTACATATCCAGTAGCTAATATAGTTCCTATATTATAAAGCCGCTTAAAAGCCTTTACAGTTCTAAGTGTGTCTAGTAATTTGTAAACTTTTTGCTCATCCTTATTCAATGCTTCCATTCTGGCATTTTCCCAGAAAGAATCTTCACGATTATAGATATCCTGGTCGTATGGGTCAACTTGGCTTTGGTAGAATTTTTTATCTTTTTTTATGTCAAATTTGTAGTTGTCATATAAGGTTGTTCTTTTGCCATAAACTCCACGAGACTTTTCTTTTTTACTAAAAGCAAAGTCAGATTGAAAATAGTCTTTGGTGATTAAAAAGATAGAATCATTTAATACATCAAATTCTTGTTCAATATAAAGATCTTTTACCCAGTTAATATTTGCACTCTTTGTGACTTCGAGATTTATTTCTTTGATAGCCCATGTGGTATCATTAACCCAGAAATCTCCTTTAAAAGTTAATTCATTCTTTCTTCTAGGGTAGTAAATAATATTATAACACCATTTGTTACCTATATATGCACTATCGGTAAGGACATAATTATATACCCCTATACCAGTTCTTGATAATGGACTTGTAAAACTTTTATCAAAGAACTTTAAGTAGTTTTCATAAATATCATAATCGGAATACAAATCTTTAACAAAAGCAATCAATGTTTGGTTGTCACTAAAACCAGCATTTTTATTTCCTGTTAGAACTTCTTTGGATTCATTAAGGATATTATCTCCATATACTTTTGAACTGGCTTCATTAAGGAAAATTGGAAGATAGGTCTTTCCTGTTATCCTTGAAGTATCTACATCATCAAAAATAAACTCCATGCCATTAAAAATCCTACTGTTAATAAGAGAACTGTCAATAGTGTTTAAATCGAATTCTAGTTTCTCATATTTATCATAGGTGTATTGCTTAAACTTTTTCACCCCATTTTCTCTACGATTATCCCAGATTTTCCTTAAAATATCAATTGCAGGATTGTTTTTCTTAGAAGTTTTGCCTTTATAAATAACGACTTCATCTAATGCGGCTGCTTCCTCTTCGAGGAGGATTTCCATTTTATAAGTAACTCGCTTGGTTAGCTCGACAGTCTTGGTCTTAAAACCAATAAAAGAAACTTTAATGCTAGAATAGTTTTCATCAGATTCCATA
The DNA here is from genome assembly GCA_947498785.1 of uncultured Aquimarina sp. Classification (GTDB taxonomy): domain Bacteria; phylum Bacteroidota; class Bacteroidia; order Flavobacteriales; family Flavobacteriaceae; genus Aquimarina. The sequence goes on from CANMLS010000020.1 coordinate 48,296, forward strand.
TAAAATCTACCATTCTCATCAGTAATTGTACCGACTGTAGAATTTACAAATACAATATTGGCAAAAGGTATGGGTTGTTTATTATTGTCAAATATCTGACCACCAATTTTAGTTTGTGAATAAATGAAAGTTGAAGAAAAAAAAGTTAGAAGTACTCCTAAAATCAAATGTCTCATCTAATATTTTTAAATAATGATTGTTATTTAACATAATTATACCAGTTTATAATAAAGTCTATGTAGTCTATTCAAGACATCTTAAGTCAGAGAATGGTATGATCATACACATACTTTCTCATCATATGATACTATATTATAACTGGTATTATAATCAATTCTGTAAAATCAATTTTAATGTTATTATTTTTATATCTATAACAAATCAATATACAAATACCCTACCTTGATGTATGAAATTTTACTATTGCATTTGATTTTTCGGTTATCTGATTTTTTACAGTTTAAATTCAAAAAATTATTCATTAAACAATCTGCTGTAATGATAAATGTAAAATCAATTAGTTAGTATAATTTCAAGAAAATATAAGTACATATATTAAAGATGTTAAGCTTATTTAGTTTATCAATTATCAGGCCATTTTTACATTTGATAATGCTCCTGAAATTGAAGAAACACAAAATAAAGGAGTTCAGTTTACTTATACATCACTTTTTTGACAGCTTTAACAACATCTTTACTATTAGGTAACCATTCTTCTAATAATACAGGAGAATATGGTGTTGGTGTATCAGCAGTATTAATTTTTACAATTGGTGCATCTAGATAATCAAAAATATTTGCTTGTACCTGATAAGTGATTTCTGAGGAAATATTAGCCAAAGGCCACGCTTCTTCTAAAATAACTAAACGATTGGTTTTTTTGACAGAAGTAAATATAGCATCAAGATCCAAAGGTCTAACGGTTCTTAAGTCAATAACTTCACAAGAAATATTTTCTTTAGCCAATTCGTCAGCAGCTTTATAAGCCTCCTTGATAATTTTTCCAAAAGAAACGATTGTAACATCATTACCTTCTTTTTTGATTTCAGCAACTCCAAGAGGGATAGTGTATTCTCCTTCAGGAACTTCTCCTTTATCTCCATACATTTGCTCACTTTCCATAAAGATAACAGGATCGTTATCACGAATGGCAGATTTTAGTAAACCTTTTGCATCTCTAGGATTAGATGGTACGACTACTTTTAGACCAGGTGTGTTTGCAAACCAGTTTTCAAAAGCTTGAGAGTGCGTTGCACCCAATTGACCAGCAGAAGCTGTTGGGCCTCTAAACACGATTGGAATATTAAATTGACCTCCTGTCATTTGACGCATTTTTGCTGCATTGTTGATGATTTGGTCAATACCTACTAATGAAAAGTTGAATGTCATAAATTCAATAATAGGTCTATTGCCGTTCATGGCACTTCCTACACCGATTCCAGAAAACCCTAATTCAGATATTGGAGTATCCAAAACACGATCAGGACCAAACTCATCTAACATTCCTTTGCTGGCTTTGTATGCTCCATTATATTCTGCAACTTCTTCACCCATTAGGTATATTGACTCATCTCGTCGCATTTCTTCACTCATTGCTTCGCAAATTGCTTCTCTGAACTGTATCGTTTTCATTGATTTTATAATTATTTTGTGCTACACGAAAGGCAAAAATAGCAATTAAAACCCTTTAGTAGGGGGGTAAAATTGAGAAATTTATTATGCACGCATAGTAAATTTGACTTTTTATTTGTACATTCGCTTTTATTATTAAATTCTCAAAAAATACCTATATAAAATGAAGATATTAGTTTGTATTAGTCATGTACCAGACACAACTTCCAAAATTAATTTTACGGACGGTGATACTAAGTTTGATACTAATGGGGTGCAATTTGTAATTAACCCTAATGATGAATTTGGATTAACACGTGCAATGTGGTTTAAAGAAAAGCAAAGTGCGTCTGTAGATGTTGTAAACATTGGAGGTCCAGAAACAGAACCTACTTTGCGTAAAGCGTTGGCTATTGGTGCTGATAATGCAATTAGAGTTAATACAGTAGCTACCGATGGTTTTTATGTAGCTAAACAATTGGCAAGAGTAGTGCAAGATGGTGGGTATGACCTTGTAATTGCAGGAAGAGAATCTATAGATTATAATGGAGGAATGGTTCCTGGTATGATAGCAGCAATTACTGGTGCCAATTTTGTAAATACATGTATAGGGTTACAAATAGAGGGAGATACTGCAACAGCGATTCGTGAGATTGATGGGGGTAAAGAAACTTCTACTGCCAAATTACCATTGGTGATAGGTGGACAAAAAGGATTAGTTGAGGAAAGTGATTTACGTATTCCTAATATGCGTGGAATTATGATGGCTCGTAAAAAACCACTTACCGTAGTAGAACCTATTGAGGCGAGTCAGGAGACAAAAGCTGTTCAATTTCAAAAACCAGCGCCAAAAGGAGATGTTACATTGGTAGATCCTGAAAATATAGACCAGTTAGTTTCTTTATTGCATAATGAAGCTAAAGTGATCTAATTAGGGATTTAAAAACAAAATTTAAAATAAATACTGAGATCAGATCAGTAGTAAAAAAATAAGAAATATGTCAGTTTTAATATATACAGAAAATGAAGACGGAAAATTTAAAAAAACCGCTTTAGAAGTAGCTTCCTATGCAAAAGAAGTTGCTGATATGCTTGGTACAACAGTAACAGCAGTGAGTATTAATGGTGGTGATAGTAGTGAATTAGGAGCTTATGGAGTGGATAAGGTTTTAGAGATAAAAAATGATAAACTTACAGCCTTTAATGTAAAAGCTTATGCAGATGTGATCAAACAGGCAGCAAAAAAAGAAGGTGTAAAAGTAATTGTGGTAAGTTCTACTGCGAATAGTAAGTTTTTAGCCCCATTATTAGCAGTGCATCTTGATGCAGGATATGCATCCAATGTAGTAGCGTTGCCAGAGAGTGTGTCTCCTTTTAAAATTAAGCGTACAGCATTTACAAATAAAGCGTTTAATATAACCGAAATGTCTTCTGATGTTAAGATAATAGGATTGTCTAATAATGCTTTTGGACTTAAAGAAAATTCTGGAGCAGCTCTGGTAGAAGTATATCAGCCAACGCTTTCTGATAAAGATTTTACAGTAGAAGTAACAGCAGTTGATAGAGCTACTGATAAAGTTTCTATTGCAGATGCAGAAATTGTTGTATCGGGAGGTCGTGGATTAAAAGGACCAGAGAATTGGGGGATGATAGAAGAGCTTGCTGATGTGCTCGGTGCAGCTACAGCTTGTTCTAAGCCAGTAAGTGATATGGGATGGAGACCACATGCAGAACATGTTGGACAAACAGGAAAACCTGTTGCTTCAAACTTATATATTGCAATAGGAGTTTCTGGTGCTATTCAACATTTGGCAGGAATTAATGCAAGTAAAGTAAAAGTGGTAATTAACAATGATCCTGAGGCCCCTTTCTTCAAAGCGGCAGACTATGGAGTTGTAGGAGATGCTTTTGAAGTGGTGCCAAAACTTATAGAAAAATTAAAAGAATTTAAGGCGAATAACGCATAATTTTCATAAATTGTGCCCAAATCAGGGCTGTTTGAACTGAGGTAAAAGTCCATATGTTCAAACAGTCTTTTTTTATTGAGAGCAATATGAGTTTAGTTCGTCTGAACATAAAAGGAATATCATACAGTCAAACCCAAAATGGTGCATATGCATTAATTTTGAGCGAGATGGATGGAGAAAGAAAGTTACCAATTGTTATAGGAGCTTTTGAAGCTCAATCTATAGCTATTGCTTTAGAAAAGGAGATTAAACCTCCTAGGCCACTTACCCATGATCTTTTTAAAAACTTTGCAGATCGATTTGACATTGTTGTAAAACAAGTGATTATTCATAAGCTGGTAGATGGTGTTTTTTATTCTAGTGTTATCTGTGAACGAGATAAAATAGAAGAAATTATAGATGCAAGAACAAGTGATGCAATCGCTTTAGCGTTGCGATTTCAGGCACCTATATTTACATATAAAAATATCTTGGATCAGGCTGGGATTTACCTGAAAGTTAATCCGAAGAAAGATGATGACAATGATCCTGAAAGTTTATTAGTAGATGAACTTGTGTCTGATGATATTGAAATGGTAGGCAAAGAAACTAGTTATCCAGATTTATCTCTTGAAGAACTTAATCGAATGCTCGACCAAGCTGTTAATAATGAGGATTATGAGCTAGCAGCAAGGATTCGAGATGAGATTTCTAAAAGAGGATAGTTTTATATGTCTATATAAAAAATCTAATGTTTTTTTAAATTATTTCAATATTTATGAAGAAAGGAGTACTTACTTTTCTGTTTTCACTATTTATTTTTACCGTATTATCTGCTCAATCAATAGAGAAAAAATGGGCTTTAGAAGAGATTAACGGAGCTTCAATGGAGGTTCCTAATGTTGAAAAAGGAGATTTTCTTCAATTAGAAAAGGGGCAATTTTCATATTCTTTTAATGGAGCTTCAGAGATACTTAAAGGAGATTATATTCAACAAAACAATATTCTTTTGTTTTTCCCAGAGCCTGCTAATGATTCTCTAATTCGTTATAGAGTAACTACATTAACAGACTCTACATTAGTAGTTACAAAAAAAGGAATTACATATGGATTTAGTGCAGAAAAAGAAATAACAGAAGTAACTCCTGATACAGAGGTGAATCAACTTATACCTAGTCAAGGTTTTTCTTTTAGCAGCTTATCAAGAGGTGTTTTAGGAATGATAGTACTTTTGATAATTGCTTACCTGTTTAGTAGTAATAGAAAAGCAATAAATTGGAAAACAGTTGGAATTGGACTAGGAGCTCAATTACTGCTGGCTTTTGGAGTGCTAAAAGTAGGCTTTGTACAAAAAACTTTTGAATTTGTAGGAAAAATATTTGTTCTGATTCTTGATTTTACAAGAGCAGGAAGCGAATTTCTATTGGGAGATATGATGAATGTAGATAGTTTTGGATTTATCTTTTTATTTCAAGTACTTCCAACGATTATATTTTTTTCAGCTCTAACCTCAGTTTTGTTTTATCTTGGTGTTATTCAGGTTGTTGTTAAAGGAATGGCTTGGGTGTTAACTAAATTGATGGGTATTTCGGGAGCAGAGAGTTTGAGCGTGGCAGGTAACATATTTTTGGGTCAAACAGAAGCCCCGTTGATGATAAAAGCTTATCTGGAGCGCATGACGCGATCAGAAATTCTCTTAGTTATGATAGGAGGTATGGCGACTGTTGCGGGAGGTGTATTGGCTGCATATATAGGTTTTCTAGGAGGAGATGATCCTGCATTAAGATTAGAATTTGCAAAACACTTATTAGCGGCCTCTGTTATGGCTGCACCAGGCGCAATAGTAATTTCGAAATTGCTATACCCTCAACAAGAACCTATTGATACTGATGTTAAAGTTTCTAGTGATAAAATAGGTTCTAATATTTTAGATGCTATTGCTAACGGAACTACTGAAGGGCTTAAGTTGGCAGCAAATGTGGGAGCTATGCTTTTAGTATTCATTGCATTTATTGCAATGATAAATTATGGATTTGGAAAATTTGGAGAGCTGACAGGTCTAGATCATTTTTTAGCAAAAAACACACCCTATAGTACATTTTCATTGGAAGCTATTTTAGGAACAGTATTCGCGCCTTTGATGTGGTTAATAGGTGTTGCCAAAGAAGATATGATGCTTATGGGGCAATTATTAGGAATTAAATTAGCTGCGAGTGAATTTGTGGGATATATCCAATTAGCGGATTTAAAAAACCCAGCCAGCTCTTTGCATTTTACCTATAATAAATCTGTGATTATGGCAACTTATATGCTTTGTGGTTTTGCAAATTTTGCCTCAATTGGAATACAAATTGGAGGTATAGGTTCATTAGCTCCTGGTCAACGAAAAACCTTGTCAGAGTTTGGAATGAAAGCATTATTAGGAGGTACTGTAGCTTCTCTGTTATCGGCAACAATTGCAGGGATGATAATAGGATAAAATTCGACTATATTTATTGTTAATAATATAATTTACCACCTCGTTTAATGACTATATCATAAACTATGTAGTAAACAATATCTCATTGTCTATTTTTTGTATATTTGGTTTAGTTTTAGAATAATTTTAACAAATATTGAAGGAGTAAAGTAATGAAACAATATCTTGACCTGGTACGTCATGTCTTACAAAATGGTAATGAAAAGGGTGATAGGACAGGGACAGGGACTAAAAGTGTTTTTGGGTATCAAATGCGTTTTGATCTTAGCGAAGGCTTTCCTATGGTTACCACAAAAAAACTCCATCTCAAATCTATAGTTTACGAATTGTTATGGTTTTTAAAAGGAGATACTAATGTTGGATATCTGCAAGAAAATGGTGTTCGTATATGGAACGAATGGGCCGATAAAAAAGGAGATTTAGGACCAGTATATGGTTATCAATGGAGAAATTGGGATGGAAATGAGATTGATCAGATTCAGGAAATAGTAGATACCCTAAAAAAGAATCCTAATAGCCGACGTATGTTAGTATCTGCTTGGAATCCAAGTGTTTTACCTGACACCTCAAAATCTTTTTCAGAGAACGTAGCAAATGGTAAAGCAGCTTTGCCTCCTTGCCATGCTTTTTTTCAGTTTTATGTTGCAGACGGAAAACTATCTTGTCAACTATATCAACGTAGTGCGGATATTTTTTTAGGTGTCCCATTTAATATTGCATCTTATGCTTTGTTTACTATGATGATGGCACAGGTTTGTGATTATGAAGTAGGTGAATTTATCCATACTTTTGGAGATGCACATATATATAATAATCATAAAGAGCAATTAGAATTACAACTATCAAGAGAGCCTCGAAAATTACCCAAAATAATAATTAATCCAGAGGTGAAAAATATTTTTGGTTTTGTTTTTGATGATTTCAAGTTAGTAGACTACGATCCTCATCCGCATATTAAAGGAACAGTCGCAGTTTAACCACTCTCTTACCCAATTTAAATAACCTACTACTATGAAGAAATTATTACTAATATTTACAATTTTGTTTTCAATATTCTCCTTTTCTCAGGATGCAATAATTTTATCCCAGGAGAATGCAAACGAAAAAGGGATAACGCCAATTTGGCCAAAATGTGATCGATCAAGACTGGAACCTATGGTATGTTTTGATCAGAAATTGAGAAATCATATTATTAAGAATTTTGAATATCCAGATATAGCTTTAAATAAAGGTCTTAGTGGAACAGTTACTGTAGAATTTATTATAAATAGTAAGGGTAAGGTAGAAGTGATTGAGGTTACAGGTGCCCATCGATATTTGCAAAGAGAAGCGATTAGAATTATAAGAACTATTCCCAAAATGAAACCTGGTAAATGGGGTAATAAACCTATAGCCGTAGCCTATACTGTACCTATTACTTTTAGAAAACCACAATAACCATATGTTAATTTTAACAATGCATTAACCTTGTTAAGGGATCAAAAAAAATAAAAATCAGTAAATTTGAGTGTATTCGTAAGTTGGATACACTCTTTTTTTATGATCGTTACAGATAATTTACTCGCTACCTTTTTAAAAACACGTTCTGATACTGAAGAAATATGTGCCCCTCTTCAGATAGAAGATTATGTAATTCAACCAATAGTAGATGTTTCTCCACCCAAATGGCATATGGGACATACAACTTGGTTTTTTGAAGAGTTTATTTTGTCAAAATATGTTGAAGATTATAAGCGTTTTCATCCAGAATACGCTTATGTGTTTAATAGTTATTATGAAAGTGTGGGAAAACGAGTGGTACGAACTAATAGAGGTAATCTTTCAAGGCCCACAGTAAGCGAGGTTTATGAATATAGAGATTATGTTACATCTAGTTTACAAGCTTTATTAGAGGAGAATGACAATCCAAAAATCCATGAACTTCTGGAAATTGGAATTCATCATGAAAAACAACATCAGGAATTATTACTTACTGATATAAAATTTATTTTAGGTAATAATCCTTTACTGCCAAAATACAATGATACGTTTACAGAAAATCCTGTATTAAATCAAATTTCAGAATATATTAGTATTGAAGAAGGAATATATGAGATAGGATATAGAGGAGGTGAATTCTGTTATGATAATGAATTAGGAGTACATAAGGTATTTCTTAATGAGTATGCAATTGCTAATAGTCTTGTCACAAATCAAGAATATTTGGACTTTATTATTGATGGAGGATATGATAACAGTTTGTTGTGGCATGCCGAAGCTTGGGATTGGATGCATGCAGAAAATGTAAAAGCTCCATTATATTGGCATAAAATAGATGATAAATATTATCAATATACCCTACGAGGATTAAAAGAATTGAGGATGGATTCTCCAGTGACTCATATTTCATATTATGAGGCATTTGCTTTTGCTCAATGGAAAGGAGAGCGTTTACCGACAGAGTTCGAGTGGGAAACTGCTCAATCCTTTTTTAAATGGGGAACACGATGGGAATGGACAGAAAGCGCATATCTACCATATCCTAACTACAAAAAGGCGCCAGGTGCTCTTGGAGAATACAACGGAAAATTTATGGTAAATCAGAAAGTACTTCGAGGAGGTTCTGTTGCTACTCCACAAAATCATACGAGACCCACATATCGCAATTTTTTTCAACCTCACTTAAGATGGCAATTTACTGGATTGCGGTTGGTGAAGGATTTATAATCTATATTTTCTATGAATTCCAAAGATCAAAAAGTTTTAATTTCTACTTTTGAAAAAGAAGTGTATGAAGGCTTAACTGCTTTTCCAAAATACCTGTCCTCAAAGTTTTTTTATGATGAAGTAGGAGATGGTCTTTTTCAAAAAATAATGGCACTTCCAGAATATTATCTTACTCGTGCAGAATATGAAATTTTTGAAACTCATACATCAGATATTCTTCAAAGTTTTGATGCTACCAAAAAAGGCTTTGATCTTATAGAGTTAGGAGCAGGAGATGGAAAGAAAACCAAAGTACTATTAAGAGAATTACTTCGTCAGGAATATGATTTTAACTATAAACCTATAGATATTAGTGAAAATGCGGTTGATGGATTAGTTAAAAACCTTAAGGAAGAGATGTCTGAAATTATTGTACAAGGACAAATAGGAGAATATTTTGAGATTTTGGATCGCCTTAAGCATATGAGTGATCGCAAAAAGGTAATTATGGTGCTAGGATCTAATATTGGTAATTTACTACATTCTAGGGCGATTCAATTCCTGAAAAAATTATACAACGCAATGCATCCTGGAGATCTTCTTTTTATGGGATTCGATCAAAAGAAACATCCGCAGAAAGTTTTGGATGCATATAACGACAAAACTGGTGTAACAGCAGCTTTCAATAAAAATGTTTTGACCAGAATTAATAAAGAACTGGACGGTAATTTTGATTTAGATAAATTCATGCATTGGGAAACTTATGATCCCGAAAGTGGAACCGCCAAAAGTTATTTGGTAAGTAAAGAAAAACAAATCGTAGATATTAACGATTTGTCATTGGAGGTTCATTTTGAAGCGTGGGAGAGTATTCATACCGAAATTTCTCAAAAATATGATGATGATACTGTAAAATGGTTGGTAGAAGAATCAGGTTTACGTATTGTCCAAACTTTCTCAGATCAAAATAATGATTATAAAGATTATTTGATTACAAAAACTGAATAGTAGAAAATATAAAAAGAATTTTAAATTATAGGCGTATGAAAGCAATATGGAATGGTCAGGTAATAGCAGAAAGTAAGGATACCAAGGTAATTGAAAACAATCATTACTTTCCGCCTGAAACTATAAAAAAAGAATTTTTTAAATCAAGCGCTACACATACCAATTGCCCTTGGAAAGGGATGGCTTCATATTACACTGTTGAGGTTGATGGTAAAGAGAATCAGGATGCAGCATGGTATTATCCCGAAACTAGTGATTTGGCAAAGCAAATTAAGGGATATGTTGCTTTTTGGAAAGGTATTGAGGTTGTAGAATAATATACTACTACAATATATTTATATTATGACTAGAAATATTTTAAGTTTTTATTTTCGTGTTAAAGCACGAATAACAAGAGGCAGATGATTCGTTGCCTTTTCCAGTGTTTACCACATAATTAATATAAATGTGTTTCTCATCTCGGCTAAACGCCAAGTCTTTTGGTGTTCTTAATCCAGAAGTTTATGTATCTCTATCAGTATTGAAAGAGCTTCTGTCTCTACCGGCAATTACTTCAGCTATCTAAGCTTACTTTGTCGATATGATTGATCTAAAAGAAGCAGATATAAGAAAATAATAATAATATATAGAAACATATCATAGAGGTGTAAAATGAAGAATATCAATATGTCTGAATCTGTTTTTATAGGCAAGTCTTTTTATATATAAAATGTATTGGACTATAAAACCCGAAGTGTCCTATTGGTAAAAGTTAAACGTATAAAATTGTTTAGAGTTGAGAAGCCTTGTCCAATAAAATATATTGTGTACGATATTATATTTGAATATCAATAAATTAGTAATTCCATCCACCTCCTTCTTTTTTTAGGAAAAATAAAATTGAAAAGACAAAAGCCTGAAAAGGTCTCCAAAAAATTCATGACTTTAAACTAATATTATTAATCTAATTTTTTTTAAAAAAGTCTTGCCACTTTAATTTGGATGAACGACGCTGTGTGATTTATACCTTTGTGAAAAGAGGAAGAAATCAAAAAATAATGATTTTAAAGCTCTAATATTTGACAATATATATCAAATGGAATATATATTGTTTTTTTAAAGTGTTGAGGTTATAAAATAACACTCAACACCCCAATCATTTATATTATAAAATCAATAAGCTATTATCAGCTGCAGCAAAATCATTCCATAAATACCCATCAGCCTCAGTTTCATTGGTCCATTGACCATCTACAAGATATTTAAATTCAAAATTATTGTCTTTTGGAAGATCAATCGTTCCTTTAAAATTTCCATTCTTTAATTTTTTAAGGACAGTAGCTTCTGCGTTCCATTCATTAAACTCTCCAGCTACACTCACGTTGGTTGCCTCTTTCGCAGGAACAATAAAAGTAACCTTGCAGATAGGTTTAGATTTTAAATATTGTTTTGTAATCGCCATAATTTTATATACTGTTTATATTGGTTAGTAAAAATCAGCATTAAGTTACTACAAAACTTTATAATTTAAAAGAGAGAAGCGTCAGATTATCAGTTATTTATTAACGATAACGATGTAGTGTGTTAAATAATTTATCAAGATCCTCAATAGTATTATAAAAATGGAGACTTATTCTAATGCCCGGACCTCTTAATGAGGTAATGATATTATCTTCTTTTAGTTGGTTAAATAACCTATGATTTCCGTTTATGTTAAAAATAGAACTATGTTTTGGTCGTTTTATAACATCCTCTTCTAACAGTTGTAACTTGGTAAGTTCAGATTTGGCATAATTGGATAATTCATTAATGTGTACTTCGATAGTAGATAAATTTATTTTGGAGAGGAAATCTAGAGAATATTGTAAACTTCCAAAGTTAAATGTATCCAAATGGCCACATTCGAATCTGGCTTGTAAACTTGTGTATGAAGAATCGTAGTCAGTATTGGATGCAGCATTTTTGTAATCAGAAGGAGTAATACTATCTAAGATGTTATTTTTGAATAACATAAAACCGTTACCATAACCACCTAATAGCCATTTGTATCCACTGCATCCCATAATATCAATTCCTGAGGTGTCAAAGTCAAAAACTTTTGTACCACAGAATTGTGTAGCATCGGCAATGATGAGAATGTCAGGATATTTACTTTTTAAGGAAGCAAGAAATCCATGATCGATGGCAATACCATTAATATATTGTACTAAACTAAATGCAAAAATATCAGGCTTGTTTTTTTTTATGGTATTTTCGATATTTTGTTCCAAAGTAGCATTCACTTTTGCATAACAAATTTCAAATCCTTTATTAGCAACCGCAAAATTAATTGAGGGGTAATCCTCATCTAATAAAAGTACTTTTTTATTTTTTTTAAGTCCGTTTAAGATCGTATTAAAACCTATTGAAAAATTGGGAGTTAATACTGTATCACCTTCAGAATTCTTAAAAAAAGAAGCTATAGTTTTACGTACATTTGATAAAAAAGTGGCTTGAGTATTTCTAAATATACTACCCGAAATCAGAAAATCCAAATCATGTCCTTGTCTAAAATCAAGGAGTGAGTCATAGAGTAAACCAGAAGAAGCTGTATTGAGATATGTATTCTGAGCTAAAATTGGGAATTCTTTTCTTAAATTCTTCATAAGTAATTTTAGGGCATTTTATTAAAAACTATATCTTTACTTACCTATACAAAGGTAGTATTAATATGTTTTCAAAAAAGAAAAAAACTTTGCAGATTGATCCTCAACAGCGAGAACTTTATGAACATGCACGTAAACGTGTTATTCAAAAAAAAAGACTTTTCCAGCATTTCATAATCTTTGCAGTAGGATCTATTTTTTTTATCATTTTAAATCTGGCATTTGGATATGGAAAAGAGATTACATTTTTTGGTGTGTCATGGTCTGTTGTTGCCATATTATGTTGGTTTTTTCTTTTAGCCATTCATTTTTGTAATGTATGGTTGTTTAGTACGTTTATGGGACAAGAATGGTCTGACCGCCAGATGGAAAGATTAATTACTAAACAAAAAGAAGAAATAGCTTTAATCCAAAAAGATATAGATCTAATGTATCCAAAGGGAGAACTTATAATGAAAAAAGAAGAATTCATTAAAGAAAAGGCGTCTGAGATTGTAGGAGAATTAAAAGCAACTAAAAGTATGATCACAATGATTGCTGCAGCAGGAGAAAATAATGCTTTAGGAAAGGACAATGATTTGGTTTGGCATTTACCTGATGATTTTAAACGATTTAAGAGTCTCACCTCTGGGCATAATATTATTATGGGACGTAAAACCTTTGAAACTTTTCCAAAATTACTTCCAAACCGTGTGCATATTGTAATTACTCGAAACACATCATATCAAGCAGAAGGAGCAATTGTAGTGCATACAATAGAAGATGCTCTGGAAGTAGCTAAAGGAGACGCGCAACCTTTTATTATTGGTGGTGGTGAAATTTATACTATGGGAATGGAACACTCTGATTGTATTGAACTCACTCGTGTACATGAGTCCTTTGAAGCAGATGCTTTTTTTCCAGAAATTGATACCGAGGTTTGGAAACTAGAGAAGGAAGAGTTTCATGATATCGATGAGAAACATAAACATTCATTCACCTATTTAACATATAAGAGAAGGTAATGAAAGATATTGGTTTGATCTGTATTGTGTTATTATTTGTAAGTTGCGGAAAAGAAAAAAAGAAAGATCTTGTTACCAATCAAAGTAACGAGAATATAAAAGAAAAAATAGAACATACAGTTGCTGATGTGTCAAAAGAAATAGATAAAACATTAGAAAAAAAACTATACACATATATTAGAAAACCTTCGGATTCTATTTTTTATATTGAAAACGATACTTCAAAAAAATAGGGCTATCTAATACTCAAAATAGAATTTTACTCCCAATAGAATTTGATAAAATATATACTCCAGATCTTACGGTAAAAGGTTTTTTATAAACAAAAGTATTGACAAACAGGTGTTTATGTCTTTGATGGTTTGTAACTTTTAATGCTTACTTTTGTCAAAATTTTAAATACACGATTTCATATGAATGCATATGTATTTCCAGGTCAGGGTGCCCAGTTTTCTGGAATGGGTCTTGATCTGTACGAAAACTCTGAAATTGCCAAAGAACTTTTTCATAAAGCTAATGATATTTTAGGTTTTGAAATTACTAAAATCATGTTTGAAGGTTCTGTAGATGAGCTAAAGCAAACCAAAGTTACTCAACCAGCTATTTTTTTACATTCTGTTATTTTAAGTAAAGTATTAGGAGATAGTTTTAAACCAGACATGGTTGCAGGACATTCATTAGGAGAATTTTCTGCTTTGGTTGCAAATGGAACTCTTACTTTTGAAGATGCTCTACAACTGGTATCTAAGCGAGCAATGGCAATGCAAAAGGCATGTGAATTAAAACCATCTACAATGGCAGCGGTTTTGGGGTTAGAAGATGAGGTTGTTGAAGAAACTTGTGCTGAAATTGAGGGAGTAGTTGTAGCTGCAAATTATAATTGCCCCGGGCAATTAGTGATTTCTGGCGAAGTTGAAGCTATCAATAAAGCTTGTGAAGTATTAAAAGAAAAAGGAGCTCGAAGAGCATTGGTGTTGCCTGTTGGTGGAGCATTTCACTCACCATTAATGGAGCCTGCAAGAGAAGAGTTGGCTGCAGCAATTGAGGCTACTACTTTTAGTACCCCAAACTGTCCAGTGTACCAGAATGTAACTACAAAAGCTGTTACAGATCCTTCTGAAATTAAGAAAAATTTAATTGCACAACTTACTGCTCCAGTAAAATGGACGCAAAGTGTACAAAATATGATTGAAGAAGGAGCAACACATTTTACAGAAGTTGGACCAGGAAAAGTATTATCTGGATTAGTCAAGAAAATAAATCGTTCTATGGAAACAATTTTGGCTTCGATTTAAAATAACATTCAACTTAATGATGAGTTTATCCTCATTAAAATCTCCCCTAAAGATAAAGAAACTTTAGGGGTTTTTTGATTTAAATGCTACAGTAAAAATGATAGCATATTTAATTTAAAAAACTATTCTCTATATTCTAAATCGATTTAAAGCAAGTTATTTTGTTTGCATTTCAGTATGACAAAATATTTGTACTTATGGTTTTAAGTTTGTAATTAACAGATGTGTAATGATTTAAAAAAAAGATATGGAATTCACACAAATAATTTTTGATATTGAAGTGAATAATTTTTAATTTTATTAGAGTCAATGTATAGTTATAATGGTATTTTTTGAAGACAAAATATAGATAAGATGATTGACTCGAAAAAGCAAATTTTGATAAAATATTTATATAGTGCAGACACAGATTGTGAGTGTCTTTAAATTGTTCACAGAATAATAATTTTTTATCCCCAGAATTATGTTAAAAAGCATTTTAAACATTAAAAATGTTCAAGAATTAAAAAGAGAAGCTCAAACTTTAATTAAAGGAGGAGTGGAAATACCATGTATGAGACGTTCCGATTGTCCCAGTGGATACGACTGTAGTGATAATGGCTATTGCTATATAGTGTATTGATTTTTTGAATATTCAATGATTTTGAAAAGAGACTATTTAAAATGGTCTCTTTTTTAGTATGCAATATGATTTCTTATCTTTATCAAAAAACAATACTAATAGAGGATTTTGATATTCATGTTTTTTTATTTTTTCTTTAAGTTTGGATAATTGTTTTTGATATTCTGGTACATGTTGGGTGTCATATTCTTTGGCTAAGTGAATAGCTTTTTGTTGTGTTTCTATTGCTGCTTTAAGCTGATTATCTTTTTCTAGTACTTCTGATAAGCTACGGCATGCCCATGGGGATTTAGGATGATATTCTACCCGTCTTTTAAAAACTTCTATAGATTCCTTAATTCTTCTATCCTTTAATAATTTTCCTCCTATGAATCGTAGAGAATTTACACTATTCCACCGTTCAGCTTTTGGAAGAACAGGAAAACCATATAGTGTAGAGAGGTTTTGGTGAAAAGTATCTATATTTTTTAAAGCATTTCCTAGTTGTTTTATGATATCTCTGAATTTGGAGACCATTTTTCTATAGGAAACATAATTTCTATTGAAAAAAGCATTGCTTTTACAATACAATCGTAATGTTCTTCGTTGGATATGGTTTCCACTTTTAGTATAAGATTTTTAGATTGAAACGGAGCTAGGTGTTTTTGCAGCTCATTAAGATTGTTTTGATATTGTTTTTTTAAATAAGGAAATAACTCCTCTTTAAGATGTTTTACAAATTGATCAGGATCTGCATCGAATTCTAGTTTTTCTGTACTTCTTCACATGCCATTGGTATACACGTTTGGGGCGTAATGTTTTTCTTCATCAAAACTAATAACGATGGCTTCAGGCATAAGAGTGACAGAACTAAGATGTTTTACGATACCTGATATCATGTGAAAGAACTTAATTCCGTGAGAACCATTGATCATGATTATCGGATATGTATGATCTTCAGAAACGTCATGAAAACTTTCTGGGAGATACATATTCATTACTCTTCTCATTAAGAATTTTAGAATAAAAAGTAATTTTTTCGGCATACGAAATAGGCGTAGTAGCAATTTGTGTCAAACCTGAATTATTAGCTTGCTGGGCTATTCCAGAAAAAATAGATACTAATAAAAGAGTGATGATTATAAAAAGGCCATTTGTTTTCATCTAGATTGATCGTTTTTTATTTTGCTTTCGCGAAAGCAATTTTTATTGCCAAACCACTTAATACAGATGCCATAAACCACTTTTGAACTCGAACCCAGATCGGGTTTTTGGCAAACCAGAGAGCCATTTTTGCGGCAGAAATAACAATGAGAAAATTAATGCAAAAGCTAATGATAATTTGAACGACTCCTAATTGAAAACTTTGTGAGAGGATTGAGCCGTATTCGGGCTTGATAAACTGAGGGAAGAAGGATAAATAAAATAAAGCCATTTTTGGGTTAAGAATATTAGTTAGGAACCCAATATTAAATAGTTTAAAGGGTTTGTCTTTTTTTAAGGTATGATCTGCATCAAAGATTTTATTACCATCAGACTTCACTGTATTGTATGCTAAATATAATAGGTAACCAACACCTAGGAATTTTACAATTATAAAAGCATAAGGTACGGCAAAGAATATAGCTGTTAATCCAAATGAAACCATGAGAATATGAAATAGAAACCCACAAATTACACCAAATAAAGAAATAACTCCCGCCTGTTTACCTTGTGATAAAGACCTTGATATCAAATATATCATATTTGGCCCTGGAGATAATACCATAACTAATGAGGCGAGAGCAAATACTAATAGTTCGTGTATGGGTATCATATGCTAGTTTTATGAATTAACAGTTTAAAAGTATTGTTTTTTTTTAATGCTGAAAATCAAATTAACATGATCTTTAGATATTCGGACTCCCTCAATATTTAATTGACTTCCATTTATACGATGTCATGAATTTTTGCATGTTGTAATAACATAATAGTTTTACCATCTTTTATCTCTCCCGAGTGGATCATTTCATATGCTGTATCAAAATCTAATTCTAGTACTTCTATATTTTCTTGTTCTTCTGATAAACCACCTCCATCACTTACTTTCATTTCTTTGGTGTATTCTGCAATGAAGAAATATAGTATTTCGGTAACCGATCCAGGAGACATATAGGATTCGAATATTTTTGTAACCTTAGAAATTTTATAACCTGTTTCTTCTTCAATTTCTTTGCGAATGCAATCTTCTGCGTTGTCCTCATCTAGTAGTCCGGCACAAGCTTCTATCAACATACCATTTTCGTTACCATTTACATAGGTTGGTAACCTAAACTGTTTGGTGAGAATAATTTTTTTAGTACTAGTATTATAAAGCAGGACAACAGCTCCATTCCCTCTATCATAAGTTTCTCGAGAGTGTGTTTCC
The DNA here is from genome assembly GCA_947498785.1 of uncultured Aquimarina sp. Lineage (GTDB taxonomy): Bacteria > Bacteroidota > Bacteroidia > Flavobacteriales > Flavobacteriaceae > Aquimarina. Next base: position 65,956 of record CANMLS010000020.1, read on the forward strand.
CATTCGCCATTTTTATTTTGATATTTATAAGTTACTTTTTTGAGAGTGTACCAGTTATCTGATAACACTTCGGTTTTGGTAATTTTTATAGCATCATTGATCATTTCTTTGTAACGATTTTTTTAGGTTAATTTTTGAAATTGTTTTTCTGAGGGATTTAGAAGATTTGTTCATATCGATAATGACAAAACCTATTACCGATTTTATTAAATCTTCTTTTTTGATAATGGGGATATGTCGTATTATTTTTTCAGTTCCAGTAAGTAATGCATGAAGGTCGTTGATTAAAACCTCTTTGTTAAAACTAAGATTAAGGTGATTTGGGTATATGAGAATCATACAAAAAACATTTTATAGTTTTTCTGAAATTGTATATACATAGGTTAAGGCATGAATATAGTAAACCAATTCATTACTATCTGAATACATCGAGTGAATATAGTTTCTTACATCTTTAAAGAGGTCAATTAAATCAGGTTTTTTTAGTTCTAAGGAATAAAGAAAACCAAGATATATTTGCTTATTTGTGGTCATAAGAAAATAATTTTTCAGCGATTTTTGATTGTCACTTTTCTAAACACCTTAAATATAAAAAAACGGACTGAATGAAGTATTTAATCTGTATAACTACTTTTTGTTTTTTTACTGATAATAAGTTAAATCATTGATTTGTTACTTTAGTATATGTTTGATCTTCCCAAATAGCTTGTTCTACTTTTCCGTCATTGACAATGAATTGGATGCCAGAACCAGATCCTGGTACCATTTCTACTCTTATCGAATTCACATTTTTATAAGGCGTTGCTTCAACAGATTTTAAATTTCCAGAACTGGCAATTAATCGATTTTCTCCTAGGTGTTCTATTGTTAATGTTCCAAATAAATCGCTGGTATACCTTCCTGCATAAGAAGAAAAAGGTAATTCTAATTGCCATTGTCTTTCTGATAGTTTTATATATTTTTTTTTAACTTTATCTTTGAGTACAACTATAGTCTTGCTATATTCTTTTAGTTTATTTTGATAATATGCATCAATGTCTTCTCGTCCAGAAAAGTAATCAACAGCATAAGATGTAAGTAAAAAACTGAGATATCTACCTGTGTTTGATTCATTTGCCATGATTACAACTCCAACATTTTTGGATGGTATAAATGAAACTTCAGAATGGAAACCTACATACCCGCCAAAATGATGAACTAAGGTATCTCCATGATTGGTGGTTCCTTGATTCCATCCGTATCCATATCCAAATCGTTTTAACTCCATATACTTTTTATCTTGACTAACATGAGAGAGTACGCTTTTCTTTATTAAAGCTGTATCAAAGATTTGCTTACCATCAATTTTTCCGTTGTTAAGCTCCATGATTAACCATCGAGCCATATCTTGAGAGGTTGTAATCATACCTCCGGCAGCGTGCATTGTATTATCTTTTTTTTCTAATAAAAGTCGCCCTAGTTTGTTTTGATCATTTAGTTGACTATGTGGCCTAGCAACTTCCCATCCATTCTGATCTGCGGTAGATATACGAGCAGTTGTATGATCCATTTGTAAGGGCTTAAAAATCTCTTCTTCAAGTACAGATTGCCAATCCATATCCAATTCTCGTTCTATAATCATACTCAAAATATTATATCCAAGATTGGAGTATTGAAATTTTCCAAGAGGTGCTTTCTGGTTAACTTTTGTAAGTTGAGATAATTGTTCTAATAGTTGGTTTTGATCATGAATTCCAGTGTATGCCGTTGAATTTATGATAGGCCAGTTTATTATACCCGAAGTATGTAGAAGTAAATCGTGTCCGGTAATATGATCCGCTTTGAGTTCAGGGGCAAAATTCACTTCGGGGAAGTATGCTGACAAAGATTTATCTAGATCTAGTTTACCTTTGTTGTCAAGAATCAATGCGGATAAGGCTGTAAATGATTTGGTAGCAGAAGCAATATAAAATAAAGTATTCTCATCTACTTTTTTGCCTTTATCCATGTCTGCAAACCCATGATAATGTTCATATATAATTTGATCATCTTTTACTACAGCAAGAGATAATCCATGTTTTGTTCCTAATTCTTTTATTGCTGATTTCAGGAATTCAGAATAAGATGTATTGAATTGAGAATAATTAGGTTTTTTGGGGGTGGTATTACAGGAAAATAATAATAAAGATAGCACTAATAAGCTAATTGAAAAGATCTCTTTCTTCATTGATATAGAATTTAAATTACTGGCAAAACTATATGTTGTAAATGTTTAAAAATAGAACAAATTAAACATTCAATAGGGAAGCAATTTTTTTCGGAGAAAAATCGGTTGATTTTTTAAACTCTCTTGAGAAATGACTTTGATCGGCATATCCTGTCGAATGTGCTATTTGAGTGAGATTGTTATTTTGGGCAATCATTAGAGAAACAGCAAAATGTATGCGTAATTGCTTTTGATATGCTTTAATGTCTACTTTGTAATAGTCTTTAAATGTTCTTCCTAAATGTACAGGGTGTACATTAACTTCTTTTGCTAGCTCCGAAATTTTGAGAGGCTCTAAAAATTGAGTATCAATAGTAGTTCGAACATGTTTAATCCATTCGGGAATATTTTTTTGGATATGTTTTGTGTCCGCGATAGGCGATAGGTTAGATTTTAATGCGTTCAGACTTTGTTTTTTATCTTTATCCTGAATGATTCTTAAGAAATGTTTCAACAACATATGCTGTTGAATAATATTCCAGTTTTTATAATCGAATTTATAATACTCCCAATCATATATGTTTAGCGATAAAATGGTACAACTCTCTGTAAAAATATTACTATGTTCTAATTGAGCAGGTTTGATCAAAATATTCCCAGGTTTTACGATTGTTGTCCCTTTTTCTGTATGTTCTATTAAACTACCAGATAGCATTAGACTTACAGATAGAAAATCATGATCATGTGGAAGCATGTTATTTTCGAATTTCACGTAATTTTTACGAGTAATTCGTATAGAGCTATCTTGGTAATACATAAAATCTTGATCTCTTTTCTTCAATTGATGGAATGTATTAGTAAACTGTAAAAAGTATCTCTATTGATTTAAGGTCAAAGCTAGTATTATTTTTGATCATGAATAAGACGTTTGAATATGTTTTATTACTATACCTAAATGTTCCTTATTTCTTATATACTTTCCCATCTTTCATTACAAAAACTATATTTTCCATAGTCTTTATTTTTTGAGTAGGATCATCATTTACGGCTACAATATCAGCTAAAAAACCTGGAGCAATTTGTCCAAGTTGATCATCCATATTTAAAATTTTAGCATTGGTAGTCGTTGCACTTTGTATCACTTCTATAGCTGGCATTCCTGCTTCAACCATATAACCAAATTCTCTAGAATTTTGTCCATGTTTAAATACTCCTGCATCGGTGCCAAATGCAATACCAACTCCGCGATCATATGCTTTCTTAAAAGTATTTTGGATTTTTGGTCCGATCTCTAAGGCTTTTGGGACGATAATTTCGGGATAATATCCATCTATGGCTGCTTTTTCGGTAACTTCTTTTCCTGCAGTTATTGTGGGCACAAGATATGCATTATGCTGTTTCATAAGATCCATAGTTTTTTCGCTCATTAGTGTTCCATGTTCAATAGTTTTTACGCCTCCAAGTACTGCACGTCGCATTCCTTCATCACCATGTGCGTGAGCGGCCACATGAAAACCATAATCTTTGGCTGTTTCGCATATAGCTTTGATTTCTTCTACAGTGAATTGTGGATTAGAACTGCTTTTTGCTACACTAAGCACTCCTCCTGTAGCTGTAATTTTGATAAGGTCAGCACCATTTTTATAGCGTTGGCGTACGGCTTTTTTGGCATCCTCTATACTATTTACAACTCCTTCTTTTGGTCCAGGATCACCTGCTAAAGCTTTCTTGCTGCCATTGGTTGGATCACCATGACCACCTGTGCTTGATATTATTTTACCAGCAGTAAAAACTCTTGGTCCATCAATTTTATTTTGCGCAATCGCCTTTTTTAAAGCAATATTTACACCACTACCGCCAAGATCTCTAACTGTAGTAAATCCAGCCATGAGTGTTTTTTTTGCAAGGTCAACAGAATTATATGCAACATCGGCTTCATTATCTGTGTATCGCTCAAGATAGGCTTTTGGGTTTGATTCACTTTCAATATGGACATGCATATCAATCAATCCAGGCATTACCGTTTTATCTTTAAGATCAAAAGTAGCTTCATTTTTTTTGCCAGTAACATAACCATTTTCAATTTTTAGAATTTTATTTCCAGAAATAACTATGGTTTTTTCAGTCAGTATTTTACCTGTTTTGGTATCGATTAGTTTACCACATTGAATGTAGGTGTTCTGTGCAGAGATAGTAAAGCACATCAACGCAATAAACAAAGTATAAAAATATTTCATGAGTGAGCTGTATTAAAAAGATTGTATGAGTTGTTTAATGGGATCAATTTAATATAATTACTTGTATCCATTAATTGTATTAAGATTTTTTTTGAGCCTTAACCTTGAAAATATTGTATTTCAGAATTATTTTAGCAATTCTGATAGTTCTTCATTGATGAAATCAGGTACGACATCTGTTGCTATAATATCATCTGATAATGTTTTCTTTTTTTGTTGTAGCAAGATGATTTTCTCTTCAATAGAATTTTTGGTAATAAACCGGGTCACAGTTACACTTTGTGTCTGTCCGATTCTATGTGATCTTGCAATTGCCTGTTTTTCAATAAACGGATTCCACCAAGGGTCTAATAAGATTACATAAGAGGCTTTGGTAAGATTAAGACCAACTCCACCAGCTTTTAGAGATATAAAAAAGACCGATGTTGATTCATTTTCTTGAAATTGATTAACAACTTGTTCTCGATCGTCGCTTTTTGTTTGACCAGTTAAAGTAACATAAGAGATGTTTTGAGTATCACACCATTTTCTATACAATTGTAAATGAGACACAAAAGAACTGAATATCAATACTTTTTTATTTGCTTTGACTAATGTTGTAATATAATTAGTCACATCTTCGAATTTCCCTGATGTACTATCAGTATCTGAATTGATTAATTTAGGATGGTTTGCTAATTGCCTTAATTTATTAAGTGTGTTAAGAATATGAATTTTATTACTGGTTTGTGTATCAATCCCTAACAATAGATTTCTTGCTGCAGATTTTTCAGATTCATATTGCTTTTCCTGACTAGAGTGCATTTCTGTATATATAATTTGTTCTGTAAGTTCAGGAAGGTCTTTGGCGACTTGTTCTTTGGTACGTCTAAGAATAAAGGGATCAATAAGTGTTTTGAGTTCTTCTATTTTTTCCTGATTTCTATGCTTTTCAATTGGAATTTTGAAATATTCTTTAAAAAAAGGGTAGCTGCCTAATATGCCTGGGTTTATAAATTGCATTTGGGACCATAGATCGGATAATGAATTCTCTATTGGAGTACCACTTAAAGATATTTTATGAGCCGAATTAATTTTGTTTATAGCTGAAAATAATTTTGAATCTTTGTTTTTAATTTGTTGACTTTCATCTAAAACGAGGTAGTTAAAATTAATTTTTTCTAAGATGCCTATATCTTTGGTTGCGGTAGTATACGTGGTAAGAATAACATCATAACTTTCTAAGTACGAAGCTATTTTTTTTCTATCAGAACCAGTATACTTGATAATGCTGAAATGTGGAGCGAATTTTAGAATCTCTTGTGCCCAGTTGAAAATTAAAGAAGAAGGTAGTACAATTAAAGCTTTAAGAAAAGTTTTTACTTCTAACGGATTGCTAAATAAATCAAGCTTTATCTTTTTTATATCATTTTCTTGTGGAGTAAGTTGGTCTTTAGTGAAAGCCAAAGTAGCAATAGTTTGCAATGTTTTACCCAATCCCATATCATCTGCCAGACAAGCTCCTAGGTTATTGTTATTATGTTGAACCAACCATTGCACTCCTTTTTCCTGATAAGGGCGCAATGTCGCTATTAGTTGAGGTGATTGAGTATACAAAGTTTCTGAATGACTTTGTATGTCAATTTCTTCTGGGGTTAATACTTCCTGAAGTATGGTGTAATTGCTCTTATTAATAATGAGTTTTTCTTTTTCTACTTTTCCAAAATTGGCTAGTTTTCTATATCGGGTCATCCAGGAATCCGGAATTAAAAAAATAGTGTCATCATCAATAGGAAAAAAACGATTATTCTCTTTGATATGATTTACAAATTTTGAAAACGGAATTTCTAAATCTCCGATTGTAATAACTCCTTTTATGTCAAACCAATCATTCTGTTGCTTGTTATCAAATTGAATAGCATGAGGAGCGAGAAGAATATTCTTATTATCAATCTTAGGAATTATGGATTTAAAACCTTCCTCAAAAAGTTGTGATTTGTGATTTGTGTACCATTGAAATATAGAAAAAGAATCTTCTGTTGTTGTTGCTAACAGTAAATTATCATTTAAAGATAGCCCTTTACTTGTAAGTAAATCAATGATTTTATTTTCTGCACTAGTATCTCTTCTGGTTTGAATAATTTGTAATTGCTCTCCTTTGTCAAAATGTACATGAGAAGCTGTGTTTTTGGAACTATAGTGATCAAAAATGGCAGTATCATATTCAAAAATAACTTTGGCTACATAATTTCCTGTAATAAAATCTTCAATAATTTCGATAGTATAATCAGTAATGTTATTTTTTATCTCGATATCAAAACCAACAGCAGAGATATCTATATTTTTGATTACAGGAATAATGATTTTTTCTACATACGTTTTAATATGTTTTTGAGCAATGGTAATTACTTCTTTGGTAAAGAAAGGCTTTAATTTATTGGCATTAATATTATTAATTTGATATACTTTTTTGTTTAAAATAATCCATGCAGGATCATTTAGTAGTATGGTTATATCATTTTGAGAAGGAATATATTCTTTTTTGTGATCGCTTAGAGAGAAAGAATATTCGATACCCTCATTCGTTTTTTTAAAAGTTAATAATGGCGCCAAAATAGTATCTGAAAAATGAATTTGAGATACCGAAGCAGGGTCTTTTCTATCTGCTCGATAACAAAGAGGGTATTGATTTTTATAAATCAGATCATAAAACAGAGCCAATTTTCTATTAATAAAAGCAGTTATAATTTCTTTAGTTTTTTTATCCTTTACTAATTCTGATAGCTTTAATTTTTTTCTACTTTTTTTTGGTAAAAATCTTTGTTCTAGATTGATAGGTTTTAAAAAATTGCATATGTCTAGAAGTTGCTCATGGGGAGATTCTTGATATGCAATGTTAAAGCTTTCGAGAGTGTTTGGAATAGCCTGTTTTTCTATATAACCTAGGCGTTTTTCTTTTGTAGCCACTATGTAGGCTTCTGGAAGCGAAGGGAGGTCAATATGAGAATAAGAAACAAGGTTGTAACAGATGCAAAAAGTATCCATTTTTTAAGTAGGTTAGAGAGAAAAAATCAGTTAATTTATATTCTGGTTTGGATTATATAACTCAAACCAGAATTGTATGTCTATACTATGTGTTATTTATTTAGTAACAAAATCAATAACACTCTTAGTAATAAAATCTATTTGTTCATTCTCTAATTCGGTATGCATAGGTAAAGAAATAACTTCTTTTACCAATTGATTCGTTACAGGAAAATCAGCTTCATTATAGCGTGAGTCCTGATATGCTTTTTGACTGTGTAATGGGATAGGGTAGTAGACTCCACAAGGGATTCCGTTATCATTAAGATATTTAGCCAAAGCATCGCGATCAGTGTCAATTACTCTAAGGGTATATTGATGAAATACATGAGTGTTTTCAGCTTCAAGAATCTCTGGAGTAATAATATTTTGTTGACCAGTAAAAGCAGCTGTGTACTTTTTTGCAGCTGCTCTTCTCGCATCATTATAGCGATCCAAATTAGGCAGTTTTGCTCTAAGAACTGCTGCTTGTATGGAGTCCAAACGAGAATTTACACCTACAACATCATGATGATATCTCTTATACATTCCGTGATTTACTACTCCTCGAATGACATGTGCTAATTCGTCATCATTAGTAAAAATTGCACCTCCATCGCCATAGCAACCTAAGTTTTTAGAAGGAAAAAAAGAAGTTGAAGCAACATGACCGATGGTTCCTGTCTTTACAGATTTTCCATCTTCAAATGTATAGCTAGCACCAATACCCTGAGCATTATCTTCAATTACATATAAATTATGCTCTTCTGCAATTGCCATTATCGCATCCATATTAGCAGCTTGGCCAAATAGATGAACAGGCACAATAGCTTTGGTTTTTGGAGTGATTGCTTTTTTTATAGCTTCAGGGTCAATGTTAAAAGAATCAGGTTCTACATCAACTAATACAGGAGTAAGTTGAAGTAATGCAATTACTTCTACAGTTGCAGCAAATGTAAAATCAGCAGTAATTACCTCATCCCCTGGTTGAAGACCAAGCCCCATCATAGCAATTTGCAATGCATCTGTCCCATTTGCACAAGGAATTACATGCTTTACATTTAAATAATCTTCTAATTCTTTCTGAAAACTATGAACCTCTGGACCATTAATAAAAGCTGTAGAATGTATAACGTTAAGTACAGATGAATCTACTTGTTCTTGTATGTGCTGATATTGACCCTTAAGATCAACCATTTGTATTTTCTTCATTGATGTGTTTATTGTAACCTCACGAAAGTACAAAATATTGATACGATTGCCAATGTGATAAGTAGTTTTGATGTATTTTTTATTAACCATAAATAACAAAGTGAAATGTATTTTTAAATACATTTCACTTTGTCTAAATCAATCAACTTATTCTTTACTAAATTTTATGGTTTTAAAATCATCAATTTTAAGCAGGTAAATACCACTTCTTAATGTTTGTAGTTGTTGAGAGATGTTGTGTTGTGAATCCTGTTCTGTCCTAATCGTAAAATTTTTGATACTTTTTCCTGTAATATCATATATTTTTATATCGGATTGATTATTAGGAGTAGTGTATCCTTTTATGGATAAAAAAGCTTGATTTTTGACAGAATTTGGTGTGATCTGGATTGATTTTTCTGTTTTTTCAAAAGTATTTTCACTTTCAATAGTAGTTAAATTATTTTTTATATCCCCTACAGTAAATCCAGAAATGATACTTCTTTTAAAATTCCCTTTGTTTTCTGAATTTAGAAATAAGCTATATACACCCTCGTCAAGATTCTTGGTATCAAAATAAAAACCATCTTTCTCCTTCTTAAATGTAATTATTTCAGGATCATTTTGTAAGGAAGTGCCATCAATTTTTGAGGTTTTAATTATTACAGCTCGTACTTCAGTGTTCGTGTTCAACGCAATATCTTTCTTATCAGCGTGTATTTCAACCTTTAATATTGGATGATCCCCTTTTATAATGTGTTCTAAAGACATTTTTATATTGCTATTTTGTTTTACAAAAGCTGCAAATCGAGAATCACTTTTTAATGTTAAATCGTTTTGGTAAAGAGGAATAGTGGTTTTGTGATTTTCGTAAGCAAAACTTTTAGAAATGTTTAATTTCTTATGATTTTTATCAAAAACCTTAAATTCTGCAGTTGGATTTTCATGAATGATTTCGACCATTGAGTAACTAGAATTTTTATCTAAAGCAATGCGGTCATACTCATTTTCAGAATAGATAATATAATAATTACTTTCTATCTTAAAATTATTAGGGTTATCATTCTTGATGATGTTATTTTTTTGATTAGGGTTATCGAGATATGATTTTACATAGGGCCAACTAAACTGTCCCAGACTAATATCTAAATGATCAAAAATAGCTCTTGGATCATTTTTTCTAAATACATACTTGGCACCAGGTCTAAGTGTACTTTTGTAAGGTGTTACCCCATCGTTTATTCCTTGAATCGGGAGTAAAATCCCTCCGGTAAGTAAAAAAGCAGGAGCTGTAACAGTAGATCCCTTATAGTACCCCGAAGCTCCCAATACAACAAATTTTTCTGGTTCATTATTAGGGTGATTATCTAAAAAAGGTCTTACAACGTCTCTACAATAGTATGTTGTTGAGGTTCTGGCACCTTCATTTAGCCCAGTAAGTTTCCAAGCCCAATTTAACCAAGGCATTTGGGAAATATCTGCCAGATATGTACCCCAAAAAGGAGTGCCAAGAGCAAATGCTTGTATTACCTTATTTTTTTTGCCATAATGAAACATTGCAGCTTCTGAAGCTTTTCCTCCATTACTATGAGCTACTAAATATAATTGATCTACATTGAATTTTTGAGTCACAATATCAATAGATTTGGCTAATAGTTTTCCATTAACCCAAATTCCCTTTCCTCGAGTAGTAGCTACAAAAACAGTTTGGTAACCTTCGTTGTATGCTTCTTGGTAAAAAGAATTGTCAAATAAAAATTGAGATTGATTGAGATCGATATACCCATGATTGAATAGAATTACTTTACCATTAAAGTTTGGAGGTGTAACACCGTAATGAATTGTAGATTTAAATAGTGAACCAATAAAAAAAGGATTTAATTTCTCAGGTTTAGGAAGTTGTACTTCTTTGAAGCTCTGAGAACATAAGATTGCACATGTGAATAATGCAATTAAAGTAGCTTTTAATTTCATAAATATTAAGTTTGTGTAATTTAATTTATCAAGCCGCCAAATTTAGTACAAATAATGATTTCTTATTCTAAATATTATTATTTTTCCCTAGCTGAATTTTAGAACAAGAATAGAGCTTCTTTTAAAATTTTCCATATTGTTTTACAACAAAGAGCTGTATTTTAGCAATTCATAAAAAAATCATCATTCTTGAGCATTTTATATAATATTTTTATTGCAATATTCGATGGTATACTTCCAGTTATAGGAATGTTAAGTCCTAAACTAAAATTGTTTGTAGAAGGAAGAAGAAACGTTTTTCAAATCTTAGAAAGTAAGATGTCATCAAGTGATCAAATAGTTTGGTTTCATTGTGCATCTTTAGGAGAATATGAACAAGGAGTACCAGTTATGGAAGAGTTAAAAAAAGAATATCCAGATCATAAGTTATTGGTTACTTTTTTTTCTCCTTCAGGATATGAAGCTAAAAAAAACAGTAAACTAGCGGATATTATAGTATATCTTCCTATAGATACCAATAGCAATGCTCAGAAATTTATAGAACAGGTACAACCAGAATTGGCGGTTTTTGTAAAATATGAGTTTTGGCCTAATTATTTAAAAATACTTCAAAAAAGAAATATTCCTGCTGTATTTATATCAACAACATTTAGAGAAGATCAATCTTTTTTTAAGTGGTATGGAGGTTTTATGCGTAAAACATTATTGATGGTAGATCACTTTTTTGTTCAGGATACGGAGTCCAAAAGCTTAGTTGAAGGGATTGGCTTTAATAATGTTACACTAAGTGGAGATACTCGTTTTGATAGAGTATCGCATCAGATAGAGATGGATAATCATGTAGATTTTATTTCAGAATTTATTAATGATCGGCTATGTATTGTAATGGGGAGTTCATGGCCTCAAGATGAAGAAGTATTTATGGATTTTGTAAATGAAGCATCAAATAAAATTTGCTTTATAATCGCACCTCATGAGATTAAAGATAGTAGTGTGAATGGATTAAGAAGAAAAATCAAACAGAAAACTGTTTTGTACTCAGAAAAAGAAGGTGTAGATCTAAAAAAACAACAGGTTTTTATTATAGATACAATAGGATATTTATCCAGAGTATATAGCTATGGAGATATAGCTTATGTAGGTGGAGGTATGGGAACAGGAGGATTGCATAATATTCTAGAGCCAGCTACTTTTGGAATGCCAATTGTTATTGGTAAAAACTTTGAAAAGTTTAGAGAAGCAAAACAATTACAAAAATTAGCAGGGTTATTTTCGATTTCTAATGCTGTCGAATTTACTAATGTAATCAAAAAACTTGTAGAGGATAAAAAGTTTAGAGAGAAGACAGGAATGATTTCGAGGCATTTTATCAATAGTAATACGGGAGCGACAAATATAATTGTTGAATATTTATCAAAGAAAATAGATTAGATTTTATATAATTATTACAGCTTTTAAGTATCTACTTTATACGGTTACTGCCTCATTAAAATATCGTCTGAAGGGAAGCATTTCTTTATATACTTCTAGGACCTTATCCATAAAATTATCGCTAAGTATATCTTCTCTGGTTAAGGGATGTATAACGGCAAAAGTTCGATGGCGAAGCAGGTCAATATATTCATGATCTACGGTGTATCCTTTTGGAGCTTTTTTTAGCTTATCAGGATCAGTGAGCAGTCCGCCAAAAGTACGTTTGAAACTTTTTTTATTTATAATTTTAACTAATTCTTCTCCATTGTAATCAATGGCTTCTCTAATACTGTTTAAAATTTTGTGGTCAGGTTTCCAGTATCCACCAGCCAATAAACATTCTGAGATTCCGATATGGATATAAAAATCTCCTTGCTTAGCGCGTTGATCTAATCCTGCACCAAAATGATCCTTGTAAACAGGCTTATTTGGGTGAAAAAGTAAGTTGTTATTGATACGGTTAATCCCTTTTTTTCCGGGAGTTGGAAAATAGTTAGGATCGATATTAGCTAATTTTGAATCGAGATCATCTAACCATTGAACAAATGAATTTCGAATGGTTTGATACTGTTTTCGATTAGCATCCATCCATTCTTTATGGTTATTGTTTTGTAAGTCTTCAAGGAATTGAAAGAGTAAATTGAAATCCATATCGTTACTCAAAAGGTTAAAATAATCCGTTTAACTCTGCATCGATACGATTAATTATATTTCCTAAGTCTTCCGGGTTATCTACAAAATTGATATGATCTACATCAACAATCAGGAGATTTCCTTTATCATAATCATGTGCCCAGGCTTCATATCTTTCATTAAGCCTGCTTAGATAGTCAATACTAATTGTATTCTCATATTCACGACCTCGTTTATGGATTTGATTTACGAGATTAGGAATACTACTTCTCAAATAAATAAGAAGATCTGGACCTTCAACAACATTTTCCATAAGATCAAAAAGTGACCTGTAATTTTCAAAATCACGATTGGTCATCAGTCCCATAGCATGCAGATTAGGAGCAAAGATATAGGCGTCTTCGTATATAGTTCTATCCTGTATAATATCTTTTCCGCTTTCACGAATATCTAGTATTTGCCTAAAACGACTGTTCAGGAAATAAATTTGAAGATTAAAAGACCAACGTTCCATTTTGTTATAGAAATCTTCTAAGTATGGATTTTCTAATACATCTTCAAAATGGGCTTCCCATTTATAATGTTTAGCAAGTAATCGGGTCAATGTAGTTTTTCCTGCACCGATATTTCCAGCTATAGCTATATGCATATTCGATTATTTTTCTCGGGGTGTTTCTATAAAAAGTGTTGGCTCAAGTTTGGGCGTAAATATAATAGAATTTATGAGGAACATAAAAAGGATGGAAAAGAATTTCAATAAGATTTATGTTTTGAGGTTGAGGAGATTAGCAGATTTTGATGTTGAATCTATAATATTTAATCATTCAAACTCCTTAAAAATAAGAAACCATAGCTTAGAAAATACTTTTTACAATGACTTTTCTCTAATTTATTTTAGTTTCAGTTTAACTGCACCAATATTTTTGCAAGGATTAGTCATAATAACAAATGTAATTCAATTAAAATACAAGTGATTGTTATTAAAGGAGTTATTGGATTGAGTGCCTCTAATTATTATAATTATAGAAATAATGAAATCACACTTAATAAATATAGTTTTTTGAGATGTTGATGTGTTATATCAGCAGCCAGAAAGGAAACGGGATTTAAATTTTTCTATGGATAAATACATTAGATACAAAAAGTATTAACAGCGATGATTTTAACGAATAGTATCATAGCACTTCTGGTTATATCGTTCAGTCTAGGTACTGGGGTATTACGTGTAAAATGTAATTTGTAATTATTATGTAGGTTATTGCGACCAACAAAAAAACAAACCATCATGACCGTTTATAAATTATTTGGATTTCTTTTGATAATATTAACAGTTACTTCGTGTAATCAAAGTCAAAATGATACGTCTAAGGAGAAACAACAGAATCTAAAACAAGAAATGGAAATTAGTAAATCTCAAGGTGTAATTACAAAAGTAAGTTCTCAAAATTTTGAGGATACATATAGTACATTAGTAGAAATCATTACTAATAACCCTAATCTTAAGATTGTAGCTCAATTGGATCATCAAGCAAATGCAACATCTGTTGGGCTGGAACTAAATCCTACACGTGTAATTATGTTTGGTAACCCCAAATTAGGTACTCCCTTGATGCAAAACTCACAAATCATAGGGTTGGACCTTCCGCAGAAAGTATTAGTATGGCAAGATGCCGAAGGAGTTGTAAATGTATCTTATAATGATCCAGAGTTTATAAAGCTTCGTCACAATGTTGACGGAAATGAAAATATATTACAAACGGTTACAAAAGCTTTAGATAATATTTCAAAAGTAACTACGTCTTTGTAGTATTAGATAATAACAATTTAGTTGAGTTAGCCTATATTTTTCTAATATTGTTATCGATTTTTTAAGTGTTGTCCTCTTGAAAAGCTAAAGTATTAGCTGTTTCGAGAGGATTAATTTTGTAATTCTACTTTGATAGGTCCTCCGCTGGATACATAATTACCACCTATTTCATCAATATTAATATTTAGTTCCTCGTCTGTACTGATATCTGATAAATCAACTTTAAGTTTATCATAAGTATCAATATTTGTAATATTCACGTCGATTTCATCTGTATTGCTTAACCGTACAGTAATACTGCCATCATTATTAATGGGTAGGATACCATAATTAGATTCAGTAGTGTTATTAGCGTAAGCTTTTGGAATAATATCCATGTCTCTAATCACTATAATAATTAAACAAATAGCAATTATACTCAATATAAATTTTGTGTAAGAATCAGTTTTCATGATATGTTATTTTTGTTTATGAAATGACACTAATAAAGATATTAAAATTGAACATTATATTAATTATGAGTATTCTGTAAATTTTGATAATTCTGTTTTTGTGGTAAAGTGTTGAAAATCAATGTGCTCTTTTGGTTTGTCCGAATTCTTTGAAATTCAATATTTTAGGATATTCAGATTATTTAATCTTGCTAGATTTATTAGGTATAAGTACTGAAGACAACAAAACACATTATGAATTAAATGGTTTGATCTTTTTTTAAGTAATATTATCATTAGAAACCCGTTTTTGAGGGAAAACAAATTAACCTAATACCTCAATTATGACTAAACAAAGTAGTCGGTTGCATTTTTTGGATGCAATACGATCATTTGCTATTATTATGATGCTTCAAGGGCATTTTGTTCATACCCTTTTGGGAGATGCATATAGGGACAGGGATAATTTGATATACTCAATTTGGGAATATTTTAGAGGTATGACTGCGCCTACATTCTATACTGTTACCGGCTTTATTTTTACATACCTATTGCTAAAACAAAACTTAACCGGATTAGAAAACCCCAGAGTTTTAAAAGGGATAAAACGAGCTATTAAAGTAATTTTTTGGGGGTATTTATTACGACTAAGTTTCTATGCGATTTTTAAAGGAACAGTAAACCCTTCATTTTTCTTTGTAGATGTATTGCAATGTATGGGAACATCCTTGTTGCTGTTAATAGGATTGTATCTTTTGTTATATCGAATAAATAATAAATATTTTCAAAATACTATATTAGGTATAGGAATCATTATCTTTTTGCTGCAACCAATATATGAAAGTTGTATTTTAGAGTTTTTGCCAAAAACTTTAGCGAACTACTTTACGAACAAAAATGGGTCAGTTTTCACATTGTTTCCATGGTTTGGTTATGTATGTTTTGGTAGTTTTATAGCTAGTCTTTTTCTAAAATATAGAAATCATAAAATATTTTACCCTTTTACCATTATTTTGCTTTTTTCTATAGGAATGATATTGGTTTTTTATTCTTCTGGTATATTGATGTTATTTTATGATGTAAGCCATATTTCCATCTTTAAATCTGTTGCTTATAATAACTTTTTATTTATTAGATTAGGTAATGTATGCATACTTTTCTCTGCATTTATCCTCATGAGAAATTATTTTACAGGTAATATTATGACCAAAATAGGAGGAAAAACGCTTTCTATATATATTATTCATTTTTTTGTGCTTTATGGAAGTTGGTTTGGATTAGGGCTTAATAGTTTCTTTTATCATGCATTAACGCCAATACAAGCTTTTATAGGTGCATTATTATTTGTTTTCGGTATTTGTGCGTTGATTTTGTATTATTATAAACACGAAGAACAATTAAAGCTTCGATTGTGTTATATAATAGACTTAATTATTCAGAAGATAAATAATACGTCTCTACCAGAGATATTTACTTTGCTTAGAAATGATATTATTCGATTATATAAAAGTATTCGATATGCTAGACGCTAGTGTGATTTGATTTTGTTATTTATTTACAAATCAGTATCTTATAGAGGTGTAATCAATATATGTATAATTATGCCAACAATAAAATCATTAAATAAATGGGCTAATGCACATACGTATTATCCATTGGATTTATTAAGAATTGCTCTTGGAGTATTTTTATTCATAAAAGGAATAAATTTTATTAGCAATAGCCAAATTCTTGTTGACCTTATTCAACCTGTTCAAAATCTTGCAGGTTCCATGATTATTATTCACTATGTTGCTCCTGCACATTTAATAGGAGGGGTGCTTATCGCATTCGGTCTACTTACAAGGTGGTCGGTAATCGCTCAACTCCCCTTACTTTTTGGAGCTGTTCTTATTAATTTTATGGGAGAAATGAATACAGTAAATTTAATTGTTGCGAGTGCTATTTTGTTATTATGTGTGTTTTTTTTATTCTATGGATCGGGTAAGCATTCTGTAGATTATTATTTAAAAATGGAGCAATAAAGTATATATAAAAAGGCTATTCATGAGGAGTAGCCTTTTTATATATGTATGTGTCCTGTCTTGAAATACATTGTGATAAAACAAGCTTTGAAATTTTATAATCCTAATAAACGAGCTTACATTTTGTTAGAAGGAATATCTACATATATTGTATCTATAATTCTTGAGGTATAAATACTGTTTTTATGCTTAGAAATTCTTTTTCTATTTCTTCTGATCTGTCTCTTAATTTTTTTCCATTCTTTTTCTTTTTTCGAACTGATCTTTTTGTCAGCGTTATCTTTTTTGTTATTAGGCGTTGATATATCAGTAGACTCATTTATTTTTGTAGATTCTTGTTGTGATATATTATTAAAAGCAGAACTAGTGGATTTGTAATTTGTTTTGTCATTCTGTCCAGAAGATAAAAATGAAACCCATAGTAATACAGTGGTAGCAATAATTCTCATTCTAATTTTCATTTTTTCATTTTTTTTACATTAATAATTACAGTTCTAGTAAAGTAAGGGCGATTTATAATAGCCTGAATATCTTCAGTTTTATAATTCAAAATAATGATTAAGTGTCTGATATTTAGTTACTAATGTAATCATACTATTTGGTTTTATATTACGGGAAACCATAGTGGGATACAGGGATTTTTCCCCTAACAAGAGCTTGTGGCTATTGTGATTTCAGGCTTTTTTTCAATATAATTGAGGAAAATTATTTTTATTGGTCTCAAATTCGGGTAAAAACCCTGCAATTTCATTGCAGCACTTTAGTAATGCGAAAAAATCTATATTTTAGATTAGATGAAATCGTATTTAAGAAAAAGCTCTCATACATCAAGTCGATTAACTTACCATATTGTTTGGTGCAGCAAGTATCGTTATAAAGTTTTGAGAGGAGATATTCAAGTTCGCTGTAGAGAACTTCTGATTCAAATTTCTGAAACTGAAGATATTGAGATTTTAAAAGGAGTTGTAAGTTCGGATCACATTCATATGCATATAGAATACGCTCCTAAGCTGAGTGTAAGCTATATTGTCAAGCAACTAAAGGGAAGGACTTCAAGAAAATTACAACAGGAATTTCAACAGCTAAGTTACCGTTATTGGGGGTAAACATTTTTGGGCAAGTGGTTATGGTGTTTGGAGCACAGGAAATGTTACCGATCAAATGGTTAATGAGTATTTAGAGCACCATAGAAAAAATGATAGCGATGATTCCAATTTTATATTGGAATAGGGCATAGGGACTTTAGTCCCTAATAAAACCAAACCTCTGCACTTTCAGTGCAGAGTGATTTAGTTTTTTTCATCTAAAAAAACAGAAAACAACTGCGAAACTGATTATATGTCTTGTTAAGAGGTGTTTTAATGAGTTGATCAAAAACAAAAAAATCACAGAAAAGAAACTGCTTTTCTGTGATTTTTTTGTTTTTTATTCTAAAGAATATTTAGAAAACGTTTTTTTAAAACTAAAAAATGATTAATAAATCAAGAGGGTAGTAACTTTGTGGTTTAAAAGTGTTTTACCATCCTCCTGAGAGGCGATATTCTTTATTATGTACAGGGATGTTTAAATATATAGTGTCGATCGTTATAGGTGTATGTATGTTTTTTTTGGTATTAGAAAATCTTTTCCTATTTCTACTTATCTGTTTTTTGACTTTTTTCCATTCCTTTTTACTGTAAAAACGTTTATTTTTCTTTTTAATAGGAGTTTTTACAACTAATCGATCAGACATAGCAATTTGATCTGTACTATATTGTTTTTCTTGAATTTGAGTATCAATAGTTTTTACAGAAGAAAAATCATTTTTAAAGTCTTGACCAAAAAACATACCAGATGTCAATAAAAAAACAATATTTAATGCGAATTTTAATTTCATCTCCCGGATTTTTAATGTATTCATTAATGATAGCCTTAATTCTTCCAAAAACATGTCAAAATTATTTTCCCCTTACAGAAGATTGTTATAGGTCTTATATATAACCGCGATAAATGTAACGATTATACTTGATTTAAGTATATAGAAGACTTCTATTTCTTAAAAGTCGTCCTAATTTTTCGATAAAGGACTATAAATCTCAGATAAAATTATATTCCAAAAGCTTTTTGTACCGCTTCTACATAATCTAATTTCTCCCAAGTAAATAGCTCTACTTCTTTTTCAATCTTACCAGAATAAGGGCTTTCAAAAATTTTAGTGATAATTTGTGACTCCTTGCCCATATGTCCGTAAGCCGCGGTTTCTTGATAAATAGGATTACGTAATTTAAGTCGTTTTTCTATGGCCGCAGGACGCATATCAAATATTTTACTTACTTTTTCTGCAATTTCACCATCGGTTAGACCTAGAGAACTAGTTCCGTATGTGTCTACAAAAATAGATGTAGGTTCAACTACACCAATAGCGTAAGATACTTGTACTAATACTTCATTAGCCACTCCAGCTGCAACAAGATTTTTAGCAATATGCCTAGATGCATAAGCAGCAGACCTATCCACTTTACTAGGATCTTTTCCAGAGAAAGCTCCTCCGCCATGTGCTCCTTTTCCGCCATACGTGTCCACGATAATTTTTCTTCCCGTAAGACCTGTGTCTCCATGAGGTCCGCCGATTACAAACTTCCCTGTTGGATTAATGTGATATGTGATCTGATCATTGAATAATTGTTGTACATATTCTGGCAACTGAGCAATTACTCGAGGTATTAAAATAGAAATGATATCATTCTTTATTTTGGAAAGCATTTTACCGTCATCAGCATCAAAATCATCATGCTGCGTGGATACAACAATAGCAACAATACGTTGCGGTATGTTATCATCGCTATATTCAATAGTTACCTGACTCTTAGAGTCGGGACGTAAATAAGGAATTTCTTTACCTTCTCGTCTTAATTTTGCTAATTCTATTAATATTTTATGAGAAATATCAAGAGCCAATGGCATGTAATTAGAAGTCTCTTTGGTAGCGTATCCAAACATCATTCCTTGATCGCCAGCTCCTTGTTCTTCTTTGGTTTCACGATCAACTCCTTGATTAATATCCTGCGATTGTTCATGAATTAATGAAATTACACCACATGAATCTCCACTAAATTGGTATGCTCCTTTAGTATACCCAATGGTGTTAATTACATTTCTTGCTATATGTTGAACATCAAGGTATGTTTTAGATTTTACTTCTCCCGCTAGAACTACTTGTCCCGTTGTGACTAGTGTTTCGCATGCTACTTTGGAGTCCTTATCAAATGCTAAAAAGTTATCTAATAGCGCATCACTGATTTGATCTGCTACTTTGTCTGGATGTCCTTCAGATACACTTTCCGAAGTAAATAAATATGCCATTCGTTGTTGTTTTATTGAGAATGATTAGACGATTATTATATGAAGCTTTCGATAAATTAGTTATAACAATCGAACTGCTTTAGCATTTTTAATGTTGTTCATATTTAGAACAGCATTTTGGGTTGCAATCAGTCAAATCTTTCCCTGGATAATATTTTGGTAAAGGTAAAAAAAATGATAATACTTGAAAGCATTTAGTGTATCATTATTTTTTTGATAATACTAGTGATGCGTTAACTTTTTAATTTTTCCAATAACCTCTTTAATGACAGGGGTTAATAGCCGTTCTTTGATTTTTTGATTTGAAATGACTTTTAGTTTAGCAGCTTAAAAACTGTTATGAATTCTGGAAAATATGTC
>CANMLS010000021.1 GCA_947498785.1 uncultured Aquimarina sp.
AAAATAAAAATATCTATCCGTTCTTGGAGAAGATGCTCACTGCCTTTTTTAAGATATCACGCTCCAACTCTGCATCTCGTAATGCCTTCTTTAGTTCTACGATTTGTTTTTGTTCAGAAGTTAAGTTAGGACGGCCGTTTCCTGAAAAACTACCAACAGAATTTGAGTTAAATTCTCGACACCATCTTCCTAATAATTCTTGACGAATACCTAAATCCGTGCTAACTTCTCCTTTACTTTTTCCTGAATTAACTAATTCAACCGCCATGATTTTAAATGACTTCTCGTATTTTCTTCTTGCTGTTTTCATCAATGCTCAAAATTATAATTTTTAAGCTTAATTCATTGTCCAAACAAATGTAGTAACTCCACTAACCATTTTGATTACGTATTAAGTCTTTTCATTTAAATAGTCTTAAATACATACAAATGGTTGCGTAAAAGGAAATCATAAAATACAGTCACAGGTATAATAATAAAGCCCACCAAAAAAGGGTGGGCTTTATTATTATACTAAAAACTTAATATAGTATTAGTTATTCAATGCTTCTGCACCACCAACAATCTCAAGGATTTCATTGGTAATAGAAGCTTGTCTTGCTTTGTTATATGACAATTTAAGTGCATCTCTAAGCTCAGTAGCATTATCAGTCGCTTTATGCATTGCAGTCATACGCGCACCATGCTCTGATGCAAACGAATCACGTAACGCTTTATACAATTGTGTTTTAAGCGACTTAGGTATCAATTGTTCTACAATCTCTTCCTTAGAAGGCTCAAAAATATAATCCAAATTTGCAGTTTCCTGACCAGCTACAGGCACAATAGGTAAAAACTGTTCTGTAGTAACATCTTGAGAAGCAGCATTTCTAAATTTATTGTATACAATTACGATTCTATCATAAGAACCATTAGTAAAATGCTCCATTAATTCTTCAGCAATTGTTGCAACATTAGTAAAAGTAAGATCATCATAGACTTCACTTTTATTTGCAATTACAGTATGCGTTTTAGAAACTACATCGTTAACTTTTTTACCAATCGTCACAAAATCTACTTGCTTACCAGCATATTCATTTTCATAAAGTTCTCTTACGCCTTTAACAATATTAGAGTTAAATGCTCCTGCTAAACCACGATTAGAAGCAATTGCCACAACGAGCACTTTATTTACTTCACGTTGTTCTGCATATGTACTAGCGTTATCTCCTTCTAAAGAAGCGCTTAAACTCTGCAATAACTCAGTAAGTTTATCAGAATAAGGACGCATTGCAGTAATTGCCATTTGTGCTTTATTCAACTTTGCAGCAGACACCATTTTCATGGCACTGGTAATTTGCATCGTTGATGACACAGAGGTAATTCTACTACGTAATTCTTTTAAATTCGCCATTTTTTATACTTATGAATTCAGAATTCTTTATTCAGCATTTAATTATGCTTTGTATTTTGCTGAAATCTCTTTACAAGCTGAAAGTAATACATCTGTTACTTCGTCCGTCAATTTACCAGCCTTTAAAGTGTCTAATGTATCTCTATGTTTTGCATTAAGATACTCTATAAAATCACTTTCGAATTCTTTTATTTTATTTACAGGTACGTTTCTCAACAAGTTTTTAGAACCTGCATAGATGATCGCAATTTGATCTTCTACGGTATATGGATCATTTTGAGCTTGCTTAAGAATCTCTACGTTACGCTTCCCTTTTTCAATTACATTTAAGGTAGCAGCATCAAGGTCAGATCCAAACTTAGCAAATGCTTCTAGTTCACGAAACTGTGCTTGATCCAGTTTTAATGTACCTGCAACTTTTTTCATTGATTTAATCTGAGCAGATCCCCCCACACGAGATACAGAGATACCTACATTAATTGCAGGACGAACCCCAGAGTTAAATAAATCTGACGTTAAGAAAATCTGACCATCTGTAATAGAAATTACATTGGTTGGGATATATGCTGATACATCACCCGCCTGAGTTTCAATAATCGGTAATGCTGTTAAAGATCCTCCTCCTTTTACTTTATCCTTTAAAGAATCAGGAAGGTCATTCATATCTTTAGCAATACTATCATCTGCAATTACTTTTGCAGAACGCTCTAATAATCTTGAGTGAAGATAAAATACATCTCCAGGATATGCCTCACGACCTGGTGGACGACGTAATAACAAAGATACCTCACGGTATGCTACTGCCTGCTTAGATAAATCATCATAGATAATCAAAGCTGGACGTCCTGTATCACGGAAATACTCACCAATTGCAGCACCTGCAAATGGAGCATATACTTGCATAGGAGCAGGATCAGAAGCATTTGCAGCAACGATAGTTGTATATGCCAATGCACCTTTATCCTCTAGTACTTTAGCAATAAGCGCTACTGTAGACGCTTTCTGTCCAATAGCAACATATATACAATATACTGGCTCACCAGCATCATAAAATTCTTTTTGATTTAGGATAGTATCAATACAAACTGTTGTCTTACCAGTTTGACGGTCACCAATCACCAACTCACGTTGTCCTCTTCCGATCGGCACCATAGCATCAATAGACTTGATCCCTGTTTGAAGTGGTTCGTTTACCGGTTGACGAAAAACTACACCAGGAGCTTTACGCTCTAATGGCATTTCAAAAGTTTCACCTTCGATAGCACCTTTACCATCAATAGGATTACCTAATGTGTCTACTACACGACCTACGATTCCTTCTCCAACATTGATAGATGCAATACGCTGAGTACGTTTTACAGTTACCCCTTCTTTAACTTCTGTTGAAGAACCTAAAAGTACTACCCCAACATTATCTTCCTCAAGGTTAAGTACAATACCTTCTAGTCCTGATTCGAATTCTACTAATTCCCCATATTGAGCATTAGACAATCCGTATACACGAGCGATACCATCACCTACTTGTAATACTGTTCCTACCTCTTCTAATGAAGCTGATGCTTCAAATCCAGATAATTGTTGTTTTAATATTGCTGATACTTCAGCAGGATTCACTTCTGCCATTTTATAATAGTTTAGGAGAACGAGTACAAACTCTCATTCTCTTATTATTAAATTTATATTTTAAAACGTATGTATTAATTGCTTAATTCTCTTCTTAAATTCGTAAGCTTATTTGCTATACTAGCATTATATTGTAAATCACCAACTCTTAGAATAAATCCACCAATAATAGCTTCGTCGATTATATTTTCTATTGTCGCCTCGTTACCTGTCAATTCTTTTACTTTGCTTAAAACTTTAGCCTTTAATCCTTTATCCAAAGGAACAGCCGTAGTCACTTTTGCTACCTGAGTATTATTTAATTGGTCAAACAAAACGATATATTGCTTTGCTACATCCCCTAATAAATCAACTCTTTTGTTTTGAACTAAAGTATCAAAAAGTTTTTGTGTAATATCCCCAGCGCCTTTAAATATCTCACGTAGTGAAGCTAGTTTTACTTCACTTTTGATCAAAGGACTACTCAATACCATTCTGAGCTCGGCGCTATCGCTAACAGTAGCGATAATACTTTGCATATCTTTCTGAACATCTTCAGTGGCTTTTTTATCTTGAGCTAAACTCAAAACTGCCTTCGCATAACGTATTGCTGCTCTACTCATGTATGATTAGTTTAAAGTAACATCTCCTAACATAGACTCAACCAATTCCAATTGTTTGTCCTTGTCAGCTAATTCTTTTCTCACAACTTTTTCTGCAATCTCTACAGAAAGTCCAGCTACCTGACTCTTAAGATCAGCAATCGCTGCTTTCTTTTCACTTTCTATGGTTGCTTGTGCTTGTGCTACGATTTTATCTGCTTCAGCTTGTGCTTCAGATTTTGCATCGGTGATCATATTTTCTTTAAGCTGTCTTGCTTCTTTAAGCATACCATCACGTTCTGCTCTTGCTTCATTTAAGATACGTTCGTTATCTGCTTGAAGGTTTTGCATTTCTTTTCTAGCTTCTTCTGCAGATTCAAGTGCATTTTTAATACCCTCTTCACGATTATTTACAGCTTCTAATATAGGTTTCCAAGCAAATTTTCTCAATAATAAAAGTAACCCTACAAAAAGTAATATCTGCCAGAAAAACAGACCGAATGAAAAATCATTTATTAACTTATCCATAATTAATTATGTTATCTTTTTATCGTCTAATTTTTTAAAAATTTAAAATGAACAACTGCAACCAACCGTTGCAGTTGTATCATCTGTACTAAATGAATTATGCAGCAAATAATGCAGCAAATCCAATTCCTTCAATAAGAGCGGCAGCAATAAGCATCGCAGTTTGAATCTTACCAGAAGCTTCTGGCTGACGTGCGATAGCTTCCATCGCAGATCCACCAATTTTACCGATACCTAAACCAGCACCAATTACTATTAAACCTGCTCCAACAATGTTTGGGATAGTCATAATTATATAATTAAAAATTAAACGTTCAAAACTAGTGATGTGCCTCTTCAGTTGCCATACCAAAGTATAGCGCAGACAACATCGTAAATATATATGCTTGTAATGCAGCTACCAATAATTCTAATATTGATAATGCAAACGACAATCCAAATGATAATGGGCTACCAATCCAACTTTTAAATAAGAACATCATACCGATGATACTCATGATCACTACGTGACCCGCAGTCATATTCGCATACAAACGAATCATTAATGAGAACGGCTTGATAAAAACTCCTAACAATTCTATTGGTGCTAAAACTACTTTCATAAAAGTAGGTACTCCTGGCATCCAAAAAATATGACCCCAGTAATTTTTATTAGCAGTAAGATTAGTGATTAAAAATGTGATTAGTGCCAAAGCAAATGTTACAGCAATATTACCAGTAACATTAACTGCCAATGGTGTCATTCCTAAAAGGTTTAATAACCAGATAAAGAAAAACACGGTAAGCAAAAAGCTCATGTATCTTTTATAATTTTTCTCTCCTATATTTGGAATAGCGATCTCATCTCTAACAAAAAGCACAAGAGGTTCTAAGAAACGCCCAACTCCTGTAGGGATACCGTTATTTTTCTTATAAGATTTAGCTAGGCGACTAAACATAAAAAACATAAGTAAACCAATCAAAAGGATACTTACTACATTTTTTGTGATTGAGAAATCTAATGGTTTTGTATTCGTTGCATGGTGCTCTTCGTCATAATTGATGGTACCAGATGCATCTGTTTTATAAATCTTCGAATGGTACAGCTTATAATAATTACCATCAACCTCGGCAACAGTTTCTCCATGATGAAATCTGGAAGAAGAGAATACTTTTAAACCATTATCCCAAAGAATTACTGGCAAAGGAAGACCATAATGGGTATTTGCTTCTTTATCAGAAAATAATGTGAAATCGTGTGAGTCTTGAAGGTGATGATCTATAAATTCTTTGATCTCTGTCTTTAAATCTCCTTCTCCTTCGTTCCCCTCTTTTTTAGACTCTTTTGCGAATAGATTTGAGGTGGCAAAGGCCAAAGTAAAAATCAATAAAACTTTAACTACAGTACGGTTTTGCATTACACGTAAAATTTCGGTTCCTAAATTTCGGTGCAAATGTACATAATTAAGTTAGATTCTTAAACTATTTTTATTAAATAAGTTCGAGATTACAGGAAAAGAAACAATCTATTGAAAACCAATCATTTAATTGTATTCAAAATCTTAGAAACACAATACACCTCGAGAGCCAAACAGATTGCATAGGCAATAAAGAAATCCAGAAACACATTTTTATTGATATCGAAGCCGCTTAGATTACTTATAACTAGAAAAATTCCAATTTTTACTAAGCTTCCTGCCATAAAAATAAACCCAAGCTGATCTTTAAACTTTTTACTAAGGCCTATAATTACTAAGGTAAAGATCAACGTAAATATGCCATTGAAGATGTAAGAAAAGTTAATTATATCAGTATTTCTTTTTAGCGAAAAATAATTGACGACGCTGGTATGAATAAAGTAACCACCGATTATAATTATAACAAAAAGAAATAAAAAATGAACGAAATTTTTACTCATATATTTAATAAAATCTTTTGCTAATATAAACGTCCTGAATGAAAGAAAAGTGCATTAAAAAAATTAACGATCAGATTTATTAATCCTATTGAGTTGTTTAATCACCAAGTATATTGAAGCAATTACTCCAAAAAGGACAAGACCCATTGTGAACCATTGTTTTTCTAGTTCATAATAGTCATCCAGTTTTTTGCCTCCATAAGCACAAAGAAATATAGTTCCTCCCATCTGAAAAGCTATTCCAGAAAGAGCCGCATATTTTCTAAGCTGATTTCCCTTGTCCTTGGGTTGCTGTTTGCGCTTGTGTTTGTCCTGATTTTTGCTCACTTTTTCCTAAAGATTTAACAGCTCCCTTCATAGAACAAGATGCATTAAAGTTTGCTCCTGGCTCAACGGCTAATTTACCTACTGTTACTTCTCCTTCAATATGAGCAGTTGGTTTTAATGATAAGGTATTTGAAACATTAAGTGTACCTGCAAATTTTCCTTCAAAATCTGCATCTGAGCATTCTAATGTTCCTTTTATAAAACCCGATGTCCCTACCACTACTTTACCTGTGGTTTTAAATGTTCCTTCTATAGTACCTTCTATTCTAAAACCTCCTTCAGAAATAATATCTCCAACGATTTTGGTTCCTTCAGAAATTTTATTTTGATTACGAGAAAAATCAGTGTTGCTAGTGTAGTCTCTTCCTTTTTTATTGTCTGAAAACATAATATACAGGGGGATTAAATTATTATTCGGTTTCTTCTTCTATGGTTTCTATTGGTTTATATTCCTCGAGATTTTTATGAATCTGAAGAATTCGATAATTAGGAGATGCTATGATAAAAAACGGAGCATCTACCTTCTTATAATATTTCTTTTTTCTGTTCCATTTGGTCAAATCAGCCCCACGAGTATCTTCAGTTTTACCCAAAGACAAGAGTTCTGCCAGACCTTCTGCTGCTAATTTATTGCCTCTTGTATGTACAACTATAAATTGCTGGTCTTTATTATATATATCCAAAGAAACTTTCATTTTTTCGTACCTCAGCTCTTTAATAATATGTTCTAAACGTTCCTTTAGATCCTGAGCCTGATTATCTCCAAATGTAGAAAAAGGGTAAATAAGTTTATGATTTTTTTCTTCTTCCAGACCAGTTAAAAACTCATTATTTTGTACTTGAGGAATAGTAACTTGATAAATTAATTGTGCCTTTTTTCCTTCTGGACTTTGAGGGTAATTAAGAGATACATAATTAAGCGCTTCTTTGTATGCTTCAAAACCTCTATAGCGACCTATAGCTTGAGCCTTTAATAACTCAAACTTGGGCAAGAATTCGTCATCTCCTCCAAATTTTGTAATTAACACATCGCTTTCTTTAATTACCTCTACATACTTCTGGTTTTGAAAATCATGGTACAATCTATTATACATAGACTTAGGACTATTTTTATCATCCTCTAAAGTAGCATCAGGGTTTTGAAGAATTTTGGCATATCTGGATTCGCCATGATTATTAATAATATCTTGTTTATAGACATTAGATTTTGTGATATTGCCTTGTAGTAAATAAATTTTATGCAAATTATACTTCGATGGTATGATTAATCGCTCTTCGGGATTACTTTGTAGTAAATTTTCTAACTTATCTATAGACAAATCATATTCTTGAAATTTCTCCTTATATATTACACCTAGTTGATAGTATGCAAAGTTTCTACCTGTTTTAAGACTATCGATCACTGCAGGATCAGTTGGTAATTGTGCTATATAGGTTTGTGGATCAAAAACAGGATCTGTATCAATCGAGTATTCTTCTTTAACCTCTTGCTCGACAGTAGAAACTGCACTTGGATTAGAAATACTCGAAACTCTCCAATTGTCCTTTAATTCTCTATTTCCATATGTTCTCTTAAAAGCTGTCTTTCCGAAAGCTACTGTAGTTTGATTATAAAAGTAAAATGGCCCTCCTTTTGCTGTGACTCCTTTGGCATTATTTCCTAACCCTATTCCTGTACCTGGTTGATTAAACCTTTGTTCTACAGGTAATCCTTCTTTGATTTTGGCTATTTTTGCTGCTTTTTCTGCCAGTATAGCCTTTAATTTTATCTTTTCTGTATACTCAGAATAATACGCTAGTCTTTCTTCTGGAGACATTTCTGCAACAGTAATAATACTGTCATTTGTTTTAACAATCCCTTCATATAAAATAACATCATCCAAGTTATCTCTTTTCTTCTTTAAGACTCTATATCTCTTAGAGTCTACTATCATTCGTTGCAGAGTGCTATCATAATATGCTCCTGATACTGCATATTCTTTATTATCAAAACTAATATCTCCTAAAGTATAGTAGTTTATGGATTCTAAGTATTTATCCCCAGAATTTGTACGTAACGATTTATTATAATAATCTACAGCCAAATCAATAGAATCTAATGTTTTAAAATATACTGCTTTTTGATTATAAATCTTATCCAGAAAAGGTCTGTTTTCTCTATTTTCTTCAAGATCAGTAAGTAATTCTAGAAACTCTTCTCTATTACCTGTATCATAATTAAAATTTCTAGCTTTGGCCATATATGCATTCAACATATATTTTCTAGGGGCTTTTCTATTGAGTTTTATCACCTGATCAAAGGCATAATTCGCACTATCTTTAAATCCAAGCTCATTAAGTAACTGTCCCTTGATATATAGGTATCTTCCTTTTTCTTCATTTTTCTTGGTATGAACAGCTGCTTTAGAAATATAGCTAACCGCAGAATCCTTTTGTTTAAGATTAACATATGCCTGAGCTATCATAGCTATAGCATCCGCATAATCTTGAGGTTTCATATACTCTTGTGTTATCATTCTGTTGAGATCTTCGATAGCTTTATCATTGTTATCGAGACGAAGATTCGCTTTGGCTCTCCAGACTTTAGCATGGTTTATAGTATTACTTGCAGGGTATTTATACAAGATATAGTTAAATGCTTCTAATGCGGGTATAAAGCGTTGTTCAAAATAACGTGCTTTTCCTAACAGTAAAAATGCTTCATCGATCTTTGGATTACGTTCCTTTCCATCAATAAGCATACTGTGCTTTTGGATTGCTTTTACTGCTTTTTCTTCAGCTTTATCAAAATTTTGATTCAGTACTTCATTGGGTAAACGAACATCTTCGCTTACAATCATTCTTTCTATCGGCAGAAGCTCCCAGAAATTATCCTCATATAATTGTACAATATCCTCCTTACCCGTATCAAAGGCCAACCGACCATTATATAAGGTATTATTTTTTGTAGTAACATCATGCCACGTACGATTCACAAACTTGTCCTTTTTACGAGAACAAGCAAATCCTACTATAACTAAAAGTAACACAAGGATGATTTGTGGTATTTTTCTTCCCAAACCAGATAATTTATAAGTGTGATAACTAAAAAAAAACCTTTTTAGTGTGTTTAAAGTGCACAAAAATATAATGTGCGTTGTAAAAATACATTTCTTTCCTTAAAAAATGGGTGGTTAACATATTTTTATCCCATGAGAAACGGTTTTTGCATACTTGATTCTGAATACAATGGTAAACTCTCTTTAACTTTGACATTACAAATTTGTATTTATAAATTATATTTTTATTTGTTTTTAGAACTAGCAATAAATATTATATAATTTTTTGTTTTAAAAATTGATTTTAATTCAAAAAAAGTCGCGAAAATCAATTATTTGACAATAATTCTTAGCCAGTACATTTTTCTTAAAAAAACGAAAAAAAGTTACAAAGAATGAAAAATAAATTGTCCAAAATTTCTAAGTCCACATAAATCAATATCGTTACATTTTATTAATCTTTAATTCACATCTTACTACGTAATTTTTTCATAATTTGTTGTTAGTTAACAATTCAAATTTTGACTCAATCAGACCTTATATGAAAATATAAATCGAATACCTTTTACTAACTTAAAACCAAAGTTTAATGAAGCCTAACCAACTTATCGCGGTTACTCCATGTGAGTATCCGGACACGTCCCTTCTATCGTCATTTTTAAAAAACAATAATGTCTTTCCTGTAATTCATCTAGGAAATGATCTAGAAAAAGCAAATGAAACTTTATTCACAATTACCCAAAGAACAACTCGAACTTTTGGAGTCTGTTTAGCTTCAGAAATAACACAAAACATACAACTTCCTGACCAAGTTCAATTAGTCATTTGCTCTGATGCATCAAGTATTCCTTTATTTAATACCAAAAGCGTATATCTTCAGGTTAGAAAAGCAGAGGATAGTTTACAAGCAGAGAAATACGGCGCTACAGGAATTATAGTAAAAGGTAATGAAGGTGCTGGTTTAGTAGGTAACGAATCTAGTTTTGTACTATTTCAAAAAGTAAAAAAAATTACCAAGCTTCCTATTTGGGTACAAGGAGGAGTAGGTATTCACACTACTCCTGCACTTATCATGGCTGGTGCCAGAGGGGTTGTATTAGATAGCCAACTAGCTTTGTTTCCAGAATGTACTTTGCCTGAATCTACCAAAGAAGTTTTTCGTAAAATTGATGGTACAGAAACTCAGGTAATTGATGGGTATCGTGTTCTTGTTAGACCTAATTCTCCCAAATCGCCAAAAAAAGAGTTTTCGGATATAAAACCATTTCTAAAATCTCAAGAAATAGATACTGGTTTTCTGCCTTTGGGACAGGATATTAGTATTTCAAAAGATTTAGTTTCAAAATATAAAACAATAAAAAGATTCTTTTTTGCATTACAAGAAGCCATACATGGACATATTAGACAAGCCAAAAATATACTTCCGATAGCGCCTGATAATGCATTTTCAAAAGAATTCAAAATAAAGTATCCTATTGCTCAGGGTCCTATGACTCGAGTAAGTGATGTTCCAGAATTTGCAAACGCAGTAGCTACCTCTGGCGGTTTACCTTTTATAGCACTTTCATTAGTAAAAGGTCAAAAAGCTATTGACATGATATCAGAAACAAAAAAACTCGCAGGAGATAAAACTTGGGGTGTTGGTATTTTGGGATTTGCCTCTCCAGAGCTTAGAGAAGAGCAAATGACTTATATTAAACAAGCAAAACCTCCTGTAGTATTAATAGCAGGTGGTAGACCTTCACAAGCAAAACCTTTAGAAGAAATAGGAATAAAAACTTTTCTACATGTTCCTTCAACAGGATTGCTAGATATGTTCATAAAAGAAGGTGCTACTGGTTTTGTTTTTGAAGGAAGAGAATGTGGTGGTCATGTAGGTCCATTATCTAGTTTTGTGCTTTGGGAAAGACAAATCGAAAGGCTATTACAAGAAGATAATCTCGAAAAATTCAATATCCTGTTTGCTGGAGGTATTCATGATGATGTTTCTGCTGCTATGATATCGGTAATGGCAGCACCCTTGGCCATAAAAGGAGCAAAAATAGGAGTGCTCATGGGTACTTCATACTTATTTACCAAAGAAGCTGTTGAAACAGGAGCTATTCTAAAACAATTTCAAGATCAAGCAATTAAGCATAATGACACTGTATTATTAGAGACTGCTCCTGGTCATGAAACACGTTGTTTGGAGACTCCATTTGCCGATTTTTTTGAAAAAGAAAAAGAAAAATATGTTCAAGAAGGACTTGATAAAAAAGAAATATGGTTAAAACTTGAACAACTTAATGTTGGTCGTTTACGTATTGCATCTAAAGGAATTGAAAGAAAAAAAGATGAATTAATAGAGATTGATACTATAGAACAACTGTCTTCTGGGATGTATATGATAGGAGAAGTAGCTTCTTTACGAGACGATGTAGTTACCATTAAAGAATTACATCAAAATGTTGCTAGAGGGAATAATACTATCATACAAAAAGCCAAACTTCCTAAATATCCAAAAACAAACAAAAAAGCATTAGATATTGCCATTGTGGGGATGTCTTGTATATTTCCTGAT
Source organism: uncultured Aquimarina sp. (assembly GCA_947498785.1). Classification (GTDB taxonomy): domain Bacteria; phylum Bacteroidota; class Bacteroidia; order Flavobacteriales; family Flavobacteriaceae; genus Aquimarina. The sequence continues at coordinate 11,948 of CANMLS010000021.1, forward strand.
GCAAAGAATATCGATGAATACTGGAAAAATATACTTCTTGGGAAAGACTGTGTGAGCGAAGTACCTGATGAGCGCTGGAATAAAGAATTGTACTATGATCCTAACACGACAAATGGAGAGAAAACTCCTTCAAAGTGGGGTGGATTTATACCCGATATTGATTTTGACCCGATGGAGTTCGGAATTCCTCCGCAATCACTTGCTTCTATCGAACCCACGCAGTTACTTAGTTTATTAGTTGCCAAAAGAGCTCTCAAAGACGCAGGGTATCTGGATTCTAAATTTGACAAAGAAGATGTTTCGGTCATTTTTGGAGCAGAGGGAGGTAACGATTTGGCTACCAATTATGGTTTTAGATGTCTTCTCCCTCAATTATTTGGTGAAGTACCCAAGGAAATGGACGAAGCATTACCAAAATTAACTGAAGATTCTTTTCCAGGGGTATTATCTAATGTCACTTCAGGTAGAATAACTAATCGATTAGATCTTGGAGGTAGAAATTATACGGTAGATGCTGCTTGTGCCTCTTCATTAGCAGCGATTGATTTAGCTTGCCAGGAGCTAATTCTCGAAAAATCAAATATGGTTCTGGCTGGAGGTGTCGATTTACATAATGGTATTAATGATTACTTAATGTTCTCTAGCACACATGCTCTATCAAGGAAGGGAAGGTGCAAGACTTTTGATAAAGATGCAGATGGGATTGCACTGGGTGAAGGTATTGCTGTGGTTGTATTAAAAAGATTAGAAGATGCCAAAATCGACGGAGATAAAATATATGCTGTGATTAAAGGAGTAGGTGGATCTAGTGATGGTAAAAGTTTGGGACTTACAGCACCTAGACGCAAAGGGCAACTTAAAGCCCTAGAGCGTGCATACGAGCAGGCAGGAATATCACCAGCAGAAATAGGACTCATAGAAGCTCATGGGACTGGAACTGTTGTCGGAGATAAAACCGAAATTAGCGCATTAACCGATTTAATGCACCAAGCAGGAGCAACTGTTAACCAAACACATTTGGGTTCTGTAAAAACACAAATAGGTCATACCAAATGTGCTGCGGGATTAGCTGGAGTTATAAAAACAGCTTTAGCTCTTTATCATGGAGTGAAACCACCAACAATACAACTCGAAAATCCAAATCCGTTTTATAAACAAAACTCTAGCCCATTTGCTTTTAATACCAAAGCAGGCTTATGGAATTCGAAAAAACGTATCGCTGGTGTTAGTGCTTTTGGTTTTGGAGGCACTAATTTTCATGCCATATTAGAAGCTAATGAAAACCAAACGACCAGCACAACTGTATTAAAAAGTTGGCCTTCTGAACTTTTCATATTCAAGGGAGATACGTATAACGAAGCTTCTTCATTACTAGTTAAAATCCAACAGCTTTTACAAGAAAACAGTGATATACCAATAAAAGATATTGCATTTACCTTAGCCAATATAAATCAGAAACCCACACAATTATCTATTATAGCTGTAAGTGGAAAAGATTTATTACAAAAAATCACAGAGGTTCTTTCTGGTAGAACCCCTATAAATGTATATAAAACCGACCAAAAATCAGGACAGGTTGCTTTTATATTCCCTGGACAAGGTAGTCAACGTGTAAATATGGCTCGTGATCTCTTTGTTGCATTTCCTAAAATGAGAGCGCAATTAAAAGAGGTTCCTGAGTTAGAAAATATTCTTTTCCCGACAGAAGTTTTTGATTCAGCTTCAAAAAACACTCAGAAAGAGGCAATAAAAGACACTACAAAAGCGCAACCTCTTTTAGGAATTGTAGATTATGCCATTGCCAAACAATTGAAAAAACTAGGGATTATACCAGACATGGTTGCAGGGCATAGTTACGGAGAATTACCTGCATTATGTTTTTCAAATGTTTTTGAAGAAGAAAACTTAGTTCCTTTAAGTATCCAACGAGCAACTTCTATTCTTAATGCCATAGAAAAAGATCCTGGTACAATGATAGCGATTAATGTAACCAAAGAAATATTAAACCCTATTCTAAAAAACCATAAAGATGTATACCTTGTAAATCTAAATTCTCCAAAACAACTGGTTTGTGCCGGAAAAACTGAAGCTATATCTGCATTTGCAGATGCTTTAAAATCTGAAGACATCTCCTGTAAAATAATTCCTGTCGCCTGCGCTTTCCATAGTCCACTAATCTCTGACGCTAAAGAAAATTATAATAAAATACTAAAAGAATATACCTTCAATAATCCCACAATCCCTGTATGGTCTAATACAACAGCTGAGATATATCCAACGGATACAGCAAAAATCAAAGAAAGGCTAACTGATCACCTAGTAATGCCAGTAAAATTCTCTGAACAAATTACAAATATGTATGACCAAGGGGCAAGAATATTTATAGAAGTGGGGCCTGGTAAAGTACTTTCTTCCTTGATCAATGCTACATTAGGACGTGACGAAGTGGTTCTATCCACAGAAAATAAAGAAAGCCAGGGTATTGATTATCTCTTACAAACTATTGCCAAATACATGGCTACAGGAAGACAAGTGGATATTATCAAGCTCTTTGAAGATCGTGAGGTGTCAATCGTAGATATAGAACATCCAGAAAAATATACAAAAAGTAAAACATTATGGCGTATAAATGGTCATTATGCCCAACCAATATATGGTAAAATGCCTGCGCAAGGTGCTAAACCTATAACGCAGCCAATTATGAACCTTAACAATCGTACATCAATTCCAACTCCTTCTAATCCTATACAAGGAACAGAAGAACTCGTACAGGAATATATGGCAAGTATTAATAACATAGTTAATGCTCAACGTGATGTAATTTTAGGATACTTAGGGCAAAATGTAACTACTTCTCCTATTATTACAAATCGTGCTACTGATAAAACTGTTTTGCTTCCGATCGAAGGGACAAAAAAACCCATTGCAAAGCCTAATAATATTAATACAACTGTTCATTCAAAAAAATCTTTACAAGAAATCTTATTGCAAATTGTAACCAATAAAACAGGGTATCCAGAAGAAATGTTGGGCTTAGATATGGATATGGAAGCCGACCTAAGTATTGATTCTATTAAAAGAGTAGAAATCATTGGCGAACTAAGGACTCAATTGGATGGTTTTAGCAAAAGTGATAAAAGTGAAGAAGCTCTAATAGAGGAGTTAACAGCGTTAAAGACACTCAATAGCCTTTTAATTTGGCTAGAAGAACATGCTCTGAAAACTCCTGAAGTTGTACAAACTCAAGTTGCCGAAACCACCTATAAGCAACAAAATATAACAAATACCAACAATACTTGGACAAAGCAGAATATACAATCTCTTTTGGTAAATATCATTAGTGAAAAAACAGGATATCCAGAAGAAATGCTAGGATTAGATATGGATATGGAAGCTGACTTAAGTATAGATTCTATCAAAAGAATAGAAATCATTGGTGAATTAAGAGCTCAATTAGGAGAATTCAGCAAAACTGATAAAAGCGAAGAAGCTCTAGTTGAAGAATTAACCGCCTTAAAAACACTTAATAGTCTTTTACAATGGCTAGAAGAACACGCTCCGAAAGCTCCAGAAGTCATACAAGCAGAGGTAGTCGAAATCACAAATGAACGACAAAACATAGCCAATGCTAACAATGTCTGGACAAAGCAGAATATACAATCTCTTTTGGTAAATATCATTAGTGAAAAAACAGGATACCCTGAAGAAATGCTAGGATTAGATATGGATCTCGAAGCTGACTTAAGTATAGATTCTATCAAAAGAATAGAAATTATTGGTGAACTGAGAACGCAATTAGGTGGGTTTAGTAAAACTGATAAAAATGAAGAAGCTCTAGTTGAAGAATTAACCGCCTTAAAAACACTTAATAGTCTTTTACAATGGCTAGAAGAACACGCTCCGAAAGCTCCAAAAGTCATACAAACAGAGGTAGTCGAAATCACAAGTGAACGACAAAACATAGCCAATGCTAACAATGTCTGGACAAAACAGAACATACAATCTCTTTTGGTAAATATCATTAGTGAAAAAACAGGATACCCTGAAGAAATGCTAGGACTAGATATGGATCTCGAAGCCGACCTAAGTATAGATTCTATCAAAAGAATAGAAATTATTGGTGAACTGAGAACGCAATTAGGTGGGTTTAGTAAAACTGATAAAAATGAAGAAGCTCTTGTAGAAGAACTAGCCAGTATCAAAACACTTAATGCATTAGTAAATTGGATAACTGATGCATTAGGCGCAGATAACAATGATATCCAAGATAAGAAAGATAATGCTCCTATAACAACTGCTACTGGAATCCCAACTAAAAAAGGAGATACCGAAAAACTGGTAAGATGGAGTTTTCAGTTAAAGACACAAAAAAAAGAAGGTCTGCATCAAAATGAACTTAATCAAAAACGATTTGCAATTACCGATGATGGAGGTATGTTATCAAAAATTGTAAAGACACAATTAGAAAAAAATGGAGCCATTGCTGATATTATTACCAATAATAGTGATGAACTTACAAATTATGATGGGCTTATTCTCTTAGATATTTTCTCTGCTTCAAAAAGACCAAAAATCATAGATTTTGTATCATTGGTAAAAAAATTAGATGCTAAAAATGTTCGTTGGATATACGTTATTTCAGACTTAAATAGCCACTTACAAACATCTAATGATATTCGAATGCTACGAAACCTTCAAGGGTACTCAGGTTTTCTAAAAAGTCTGGATAAAGAATGGCCTCAGGTTACTTGTCGAACTATTAATCTAGAAACAATAACCTCTCTAGAATTTGCCGCTAATATTATTAAAGAAGAATTACTACTTAGTGATAATCAAATAGAAGTTTTCTATAAAGATGGTAAAAGACAGATATTCGAACTCATCCCTACTACATTAATAAATAATGGAATCAGTCCCGAGGTGAAGCTGGATAAAGAGGCTGTAATACTTGTATTGGGAGGAGCACAAGGAATTACGGCCGAAATGATTATTCGACTTTCTAGAGAATACCCTTGTAATTTTGTGTTGGTAGGCAGATCTTTAGATCCAAGAAATTATAAAGAAGATCAATTCACATACTTAAAGTCTAAAGAGGAGATTAAAAAAGAATTAATCGCATTAAAAGTATTCAAAACACCTGCTGAAATTGAACAGGAAACAGGAAAGATTTTTAAGCGAAACCAAATTTTAAATACAATCAGAGCTTTAGAACTAAATGGAGCTACAGTAGACTATCAAGCAATAGATTTAAGAAACGAAGAAAAATTTAGTGGTCTTATCGATCACTTGAATATATCTTATAACCGGATAGATGGCGTCATTCATGGTGCTGGTCTATTAGAAGATAAATTGTTTGAAGACAAGACTACTGATTCTTTTGAACGTGTTTTTTCGACCAAAGTGAATCCAATAAGGATATTAGCAGAGAAACTTCCGAAGGATGTGCAGTTTGTCATATTATTTTCTAGTGTTGCCTCGGTATATGGTAATAAAGGGCAAACCGATTATGCTGCCGCTAATAGTGTACTTGATGAATATGCTCGTGAGCTCAAACAAAAGTTAAAAGGTAAAGTAATTTCTATCAATTGGGGGCCGTGGAAAGGAGCGGGCATGGTATCCCCTACTTTAGAAAGAGAGTATAAAAAGCGAGGCATTGCACTGATTCCGCTAGAAGAAGGTATGGAAACCTTTATAAACGAAATCAAATATGGAAAAGATAGTCAGGTACTCATCATGGCAGAGTAATTTTTAGACATAAATCTCACAAAAAATGAATCATAAAAATGATATTGCTATCGTGGGAATGTCTTGTACATTTCCCGGAGCAAAAGATATACATGCCTATTGGGATAACATTAGAAATAAAGTAGATGCGATCTCGGATGTTCCTGAAAATCGATGGGAGCATCGCTACTACGACCCTTCTTCCTCTGCTATAGATCGATTTTATTGTAAAAGAGGGGGGTTTATAGATGACCTAGCTCAATTTAATCCTATGGATTTTGGTATTGTTCCAATCACTGTAGACGGAACAGAACCAGATCATCTTATTGCTCTAAAAATGGCAAAGGCAGCCCTAGAGGATGCTAATATATTCAATAAGCAATTCCCTCTGGATCAGACAGGTATTATTCTTGGTAAAGGTAATTATCTAAGTACAGGAATGACTCGTCTTGTCGAACAACTTAGAACAAGTGAACACCTAGTTAACTTACTTACAACCATAGCTCCAGATATTACATCATTAGATCTCGAAAAAATCAAAAAAGAATTTCAGAAACAAACAGGTCACTTTGGTGCTGATACAGCAATGGGGCTTATCCCTAATCTGGCTGCCTCATTGATCGCCAATCGACTCAACCTTGGAGGAACCGCCTATACATTGGATGCTGCCTGTGCAAGTTCACTAATCGCTGTAGACCATGCTGTTCAGGAATTGACAACCAGAAGATGCAACCTTGTTATTGCAGGAGGAATTCATTTATGCCAAAACGTAACTTTTTATAGTGTCTTTACACAACTTGGAGCATTATCAAAACAACAACAAATTAGGCCTTTTGATCAAAATGCAGATGGTTTATTAATTGGTGAAGGTTGTGGTATGGTTGTATTAAAAAGGTTAGAAGATGCAATGAATGATGAGGATAGAATTTATGCTGTTATCAAAGGTGTTGGAGTTTCTAGCGATGGCTCGGCTACCAGTTTAATGAGCCCTTCAGTAACAGGACAATCAAAAGCCGTAGAACAGGCATGGGCTCAAGCTGGATTGAATCCAAAAGATGTTGGTTATATTGAAGCTCATGGAACAGGAACACCTCTTGGTGATGCTACAGAAATAGAAACCTTAAAAAATATATTTGGCAATAGATCAAATCGAATTCCAGCAGGGCTTGGTACGGTAAAATCAATGATCGGTCATACTATGCCAGCAGCAGGAATGGCAGGGTTAATAAAAACAGCAATGGCGCTATATTATGGTAAATTACCCCCTACTCTTCATTGTAAACAACCTCTAGAATCTATACAAAATAGTGGATTTAGTATCGTTTCTGAAATCAGTGATTGGGACCATTATGAGCTTCCCCGAATAGCAGGCGTTAATGCTTTTGGTTTTGGAGGAATTAATGCACATGTAGTCCTAGAAGGTTTTAACACTAGTACAAAAGCTTCAAGATATCATGATACTATTCCTAATCAGGAAATCTTTGATAAAGATGAGGTCTTATTACTCTCTCGAGAATCTTCAGAGGAACTGATAACTGCATTAGAAAAAGGTGAATATTCTAGCGGAACAGGTACTCATCGCCTAGCACTATTTAACCCTACTCCTGACAGAATACAAAAAGCAATAAAAATTGTAAAAAAACAGATTCCATGGCGTAATCGAAGTGACATTTGGTATACTTCCTCACCCTTACTACAAAATAATAAAAAACTCTGTTTTTTGTTTCCTGGGCTAGATGCTTTGGCAAATCAAGATGTTGATGATATCTCTGCGTACTTTAATATCTCAAGATTACAGCATAGTGAATCTTCTGATCTTATAGAATCTAGTGTTCAGGTCTTTAAAAATAGCATGGTCATTGATACCGCTCTTAAACAATTAGGCATCATTCCTGATCATATCGCCGGGCATAGTTTAGGAGAATGGATAGGGTGTTATTCTGCAGGAATTGCAGATGAGGTTTCTGTACTTAAAATGTTATCAGAATTTGATATAAATACGCTTCAAGTACCTGATGTATATTTTATGGCTGTTGGAGCTGGAGTAGATGTAATTAATCCTCTACTAGAAGCTATCAAAAATGTGTACCTTACTCACGATAATTGTTTACACCAAACCATTGTATGTGGTCCAGACAAAGAAATACGACAATTTTCAGAACTACTAAATGAAAAACAAATATTCAATCAAATATTACCTTTTCAATCTGGATTTCATTCTCCATTCTTTAAAGAATATAGTCATCAATTACTTGACAATTTAGAAATCCTAAAAAACAAACCTCAAACTTCAATTTGGTCAGCAACGACAGTAGCTCCTTATCCAGAGAATATAGAAGAAATACGTGATTTATCAATGCAACATTTGATAGAACCAGTGCGTTTTAAAGAGCTAATCAATACACTTTTTCATGAAGAAGATGTTTCCTTTTTTATACAAATTGGAAATGGTGGGTTAATTGGATTTACAGATGATACGCTAAAAGGACTAGCATATAGCGGGATCTCTGTTGGTTCAAAAAAACATTCTGGTATCAATCAATTACAACGTGTTATCGCTGCTCTTTTTGTAGAAGGAAAAACTGTGGACACTTCTTTTCTAAACATAAAAAAAGAAGACAAGAAGACTTATAGCATGAAACTACAACTTGGATTACCCTTGGTTAAAAAATTTGAAACCAAAGCCATATTACCAAAACAAGTATATAAAGGTGAAACTAAAACCTTGGATACAAAAAAGGAAAAGGTATTACATCCTGTTCTTCAAAGTTTCCAACAAAATTTTGAAGTGATACAAAATGCACAAAAAGAAATTACTACCGCACTTAAGGATCAATTTATTACCAAAGATCATCTATTTTATCAAAATGAAGTAGAGCTTGAAGAATCTCCTTCTTTCGTTGATTTTGAAAAGCCCATAGAGCTCTCATTAGAGGTTTATCCAGAACTTATGGATCATTCTATGTATAAGCAAAAACCCAAATGGCCATACATTGGAGATAATTTCCCTGTTGTTCCTATGACTATGCTTATAGAACTAATGGCAGAGGCAGTAAAAGAAAATATCACTAACCACAAAATCATAAAAATAAACAATATTCAGGCATTCAAATGGACAGATGTTACTTCACCAATACATTTAACTTTAAAAGGTACATGGAAGGATAAGAATCAAATTAATGTACGCTTAGGAGATTATGCCATTGCAGATATCACCATTGCAAAATCATTTGAAAATCTGCCTCATAACAATATCTGTAATATTGGAGAACCGATAGAAATTTCCTTAACAGAAAAAGAGATTTACGAAAAAAACTACATGTTTCATGGGCCTGATTATCAGGGAATTGAAAAAATCATAGCGATCGGAAATAAAGGAATGAAAGCTATAATCAAAACTAGTACAGGTAAAGGTTCCTTACTTGACAATGCTGGTCAGATATTTGGATTATGGTCGCATCTTGCAATACCAAATGATCATGTTGCTTTTCCTATAAAAATAAAAGAAATTGAGTTTTATGATGAATTTACAAAACAAAGTGATCCTTTAGAATGTAGTTGTGAGCTTGTAGAGGAAACTGAAGATTTTTTAACCTGTAACATGATTCTTAATCGTAATAATCGTCCTTGGGCAATTATTAAAGGATGGAGAAACAAACGATTAGGTTTTGACAAAAAACTATGGAATACTTCATTGTCTATTCATGAACACAAATTGTCAGATGAACTTCTACCTAATATATTCGTGTTTGAAGATACTTACAAGAGAAGTGCTGCATGGGATTATATTAAGAAAAAATATCTTAATATGCCCGAGAAAAAATATTTGGAGTCTTTACCACTATCTAGAGCAAAACAATGGTTAATGGGTAGAGTTGCAGCAAAAGATGCCGTTCTAAACGCCCTAAAACAGCATACTAATACCAATTATTTTCCTGCAGAAATCCGAGTGAAATCAAAACAAAACGGTAGCCCTTATATAGTAGGAGAAGATACAAAAATACCTGAAATCCATATTTCAATTGCACATAAAGATAAAATTGCAATAGCTATTGCCTCTTTGGTTACTCAAACAGGGATTGACATTGAAGAGATTAAAGATCGAGGTTCTGGTTTTCTTGAGTTATCATTTCACCCCCAAGAAATTGAACTAATTTCTAAAAAATCAGACCTCTGGGAGTCGGCCACACGTGCATGGGTAGCCAAAGAATCTTATGGCAAAAGTATTGATCTTGGGCTTCAGGGTAATCCAAAAAAATATTGCATAACAGAAATTAACGGAGATAATCTTCGCATCGATAATACATGGATTAAAACTAAAAAACACAAAAATTATATAATAGGATGGATATAGTTAACCAACAAAACGAAACAAAAGCAAGCATAACCTCATCATTAAAAAAGATTATTGTCGAAGTTATTGGTGAAGATTTCATATCAGAAGAAGAAATCAACATAGAGAATACATTTACAGAAGATCTTGAGATGGAGAGTATAGAAATAGTACAGTTCGCAGATCTTGTGAAATCCAAATATGGTGAGAAAGCAAACTTAACAAAATGGATGTCTGATATGGATCTTGATCAAATTATACATCTAAAATTACAAGAAGTAATTGATTTTATAAATCAAGAGATTTCTGGACAGAATTAAGCAAAAATAGTTATAAAGCAATATAATATGGCAACTATAAAAGTAAACGGACTTAAAGTTCATGTTCAACAATTAAATCCAAAAGGCTCAGAAACAATCATTTTAATCCCTGGATTATTAGGTAATCTAGCACAATGGTACTTTAATTTTGCTCCTATCCTTGCAAAAAAATATCATGTTGTGATGTATGATCTAAAAAGTCATGGAAAAAGTGAAAAAGGAAAAAGTGGATTTGATCTCTCAAATATGGCGACAGACCTCTTGGGATTAATGAATCAACTACATATAGAAAAAACTCATATTGTTGGTTATAGCTTTGGTGCACAGATAGCCATAAAATTTGCTATTGAATATGGAGATCGCTGTGGTCAAATAGCAATTCTTGAAGCACCAAGCCCCAAACACTCTATGGTATATGAAGTAATGCGAGAACACAATTTAAAAACTCTGGATGAAGTAAAGAAACAACTTCCATCAATAGTAATCGATAAAGTAAAAAATCAATTTTCTGAAGATCAAAAAACTTCAAAAGGAGCAAAACGCATCCTAAAATCAACCATGAAAGTTTTTCAACATCTTTGCTGGGAAACTACACTTATTAATGATTTGGATCAAGAGCAAGATTTTGAAGAAGAAGACCTTCATAATATAGCTGCAAATACATTACTATTATACGGTACGGATTCTGATTGTCTAGAAGAATCAAATAAGTTAAATAAATGGATTCCTTCTACGCACTATATTTTAAAAAAAGGAGGGCATTGGTATACTCTTGAAAATCCCATAGAAGTTGCTGAAGATGTCACTCATTTTTTTAATACTTCTGAACATAATATTTTTTTCAATTAACAGTAATAAATCCATATAAAACATGGTCAAATTTCTATTTGTTGTTCCTCCTTTTTGGGGGCATATCAACCCTACACTAAGCTTGGGTAAAGCACTTCATAAAGCAGGGCATTCTGTATCATGGGCTAGTATGATTGACCTTAATCATCTCATCCCTGATGGTACTGTATGCTATCAATTTCAGGATGTAGAATCTATTCAAAATGAGTTTGACACAACATATTTTGAAGAAGTAAAAAGAAAAGGGCAAGGAGTCTTTGGAATACAAAGTATACAGTACTTATATGAAAAAGTATTAATCCCTTTGGGTCTTTATATGGGACAATGTTTACCCAAAATCATAAACGATTTTAATCCTGATATTATTATCAATGATCATCAGGCATTTGCGGGAGCAATATGTGCAGTAAAGCATTCCATTCCTTATGCTACCTCAATAACAGCTCCTGCAGCAATAACTGCTTCAATAGATTTTCCAAAATTTCTTGAATGGGAAACAGAACAAATCATAATGTTACAAAAAAGTTTAGGTGTAACTGCAGAGACTTCATTAGCTTGTTCTAAGAATATTTCCTTAGTTTTCTCTTCCAAAGAATTCTTAAGCATAAACGATATCCCTCCACATTATAAATTTGTTGGTCCGCTAATAGAAGATAGGCCAACAGATGCTTCTTTTGATTGGGAACATTTAAAAAAAATAACTCTTCCAAAAGTATTAATTTCTATTGGCACAGTATTTTCTACAGCATCCAAAAAGGATTTTTTTCTAAAGGTTATTGAAGCTTTTAAAGATGCTAATTATTGTATTATATTAGTTGCAGACCCTACCTTATTCGAAAAATGGCCTGATAACTTTATTGTACAATCTAATGTGCCACAACTACAATTATTACCACATATTCAAGCCGTAATTTGCCATGCTGGGCATAATACTGTTTGCGAAACTATGGCACATGGACTTCCTCTTGTTGTTATTCCTATAGCTTTTGATCAATCTCATGTTGCTACCAGAGTAGAAGAGTTAGGTTGTGGAATTCGATTAAAATTTAAACGTTTAAAATCTAATCATTTGTTTACAGCATTGACAAAAGTTATTGAAGATACATCATATAGTAGATCTTCTCAACAAATTGGAAATTCATTCAAAAAAGCTGGAGGAATACCTATAGCACTAAAATTGTTGGATGCCTTTACAAATAGTCTAATTACAAAAGAAGAATCTATGTAAATCAAAAATTTATTATGACATCATTTTAAATATGGATCAAATCACAAAGGTCAAAAAAACAACATATCACTTTCTTCTTAAGAAAGCCGTCCTCAATTTTGGAATCAATATTGTCTTCAACTCTGTAATTCAGTATTATTCTCTCATCAATTATGCAAAATTACACATATATGAAGGAGAACAATCCATAGTTAGAGTCTTTGTTCCTCTTGCATTTTTTCTTCCCTTTTTTGTCACTCTTGATGTCGTAAAATACATATATAAAATGGCAGATAAAGGAAAACTTCCTGTCAAATTCAAAAAAAATTTTAAATTACTACACTATGCCTGTAAAATAGGTCTATATAACGGGTTATTGATTTTGATAGTAACCTTAATTTTATTGTTGTTAATATTCCTTAATGACCATTTATATTTTGAAAAAAATATAGTGCTAATTATCCAAGTAACTTTATCGGGAATCCTGGCAATATTTTTTACTTATCAACCTTTTATGCTATTGAAAAAAAATAATATTGTCCTTGAAGATTTCTAATATTACTTATTGAAATGCTCTTCTAGTTCTTTGAGTGTTTCTTCTGATCTCGCAATATCTTTTATAACTTCTCCTTTATCCAAAACAACGATTCGATCGCAAACTTCGGTTACATGTATAAGATCATGACTAGACACTAAAACAGTAATTTCTGGATCTGCCGACAACTCTTTTATGATTTTTTTTAACCGTATCTGTGTGGTTGGATCCAAATTAGCAAAAGGTTCATCGAGAACAATTACTTCTGGATTTCCGATCAAGGCGGCTACAATACCTGCCTTTTTTTGATTGCCTTTAGAAAGATCTCTGAGGTATTTTTTTTGTCCCAAAATTTCACCGTGAAAAAAATCTTCAAATTGAGAAAGTAATGCGTCTACATCTGATTTGTTTTGTCCTCGCAATTCACCAATGAAATAAAAATATTCCTCTGCTGTTAAATATCCGATTAAAAATGTTTCATCAATAAACGCCGATGTAATCGATTTCCATTCTTCATTTTCGTTAACCTTGATTCCTTTATTTTCAATGTAACCCGAAGTAGGTTGAATTAAATCTAATAAAGCACTAAACAATGTTGTCTTTCCTGCTCCATTATTACCAACAAGACCAAAACTTTCTCCTTTATGTATATCTAGGCGATCAATATTAAGCACTGTATTTCCCGTATATATTTTGGTAAGATTATGTATTGCTATCATTCTTAATTACTTTTTTTGTTTGTATGCCAAGATCGTTTTATACTTTTCTATTCTATATATATTTTCAATTTTATTAAAAACCGTGTTTTTAAATGCAAATCCTGCTATCCCAGCAACAGCAACTACGGCATATCCAGCATATGGACTATACGCATAATGTCCAATTGCGTATAATATCATAGGGAGTGCCATTTTTGGAAGTGATAACAATAGTGTTTTGGCATTAAAAGCTTGTTTATCGCCAAATGCTTTTTTGTTACTTGTTAAATCAATCGGTGTTTTAACATAGGCTCCTGCCCACAACACAACATGAGAGTTTACTCCAATATTATAAATAGCACCTACTATAATTGCTAAATACACATCCCATCCGTAATACAAATATCCAGATGCTAAAACAGTAGAAATTAAGGTCGCAATGACCATCAGCCACCATTTTGAAGATAAATATTCTTTATATCGAATATTCTGGCTCATCATTAAGGGATAATATGAACTATCCCAACTAGGAACGAACTGTCCAAAACTTAATAGAAATCCACCTGTAACAAAAATTGCTGCAAAAATTCTCCAAACAGGACCATCATAAGTTTCGACAGCACCCGTAAAGAACAACAATCCATAAAACAGAAACAAAACACTAACCATTACTGTAGACCGTGCTCTTTTATTTCTTTTGATTAGCTTGATATCATTCTTTAGAAAAGTTGCTGTTTTACCAAATCGATCTAACCATTCCAGATTTTCTGTTTCAACATTTTTTGCCTTAGTAGCAAGGCCTGCGTCCAGATATAAATCTTTTACAAAAGATCGAAATGATACGATGACCAAAAATACTAATATGCCTATTGGAATTGCTACCAAAAAAGGAATACTATATAATCCTTCAAAAAACGGAGCTGTATACTTTGTAATATCAAAATATCCAAAATATTGTAATCCGCCACATAGCGCTAAAACACCTCCTATAATGAATATGAGATTGTATTTTTTATTCAGAATAATATTTAAAAAATTACTACTATAAATCAATGTTATCAATCCTATATTCCAAAGTATTACATTGGCAATCGGGTAATCATGTTGTATTAATACTACCGAGAATGGCATAAAAAAGAAAGCATGAATGATATTAAAAAACGAGAATATAGTTTTCCCAAAGGCAAAAGAGACTATTTTTCTTTTGTTAAACGGAAGGATTAATAGTGGTTTTATATTAATCACAGGCATTTTTTGTAAAGCATATCTAAATATGAGGTCTATTACAATCCAATACACCATCAATTCATTTACAACTACTAAAGGATCCATGTTAAGTTTTTCTTTAATCAGAAAAAAAGCTCCTACTCCGCCAGATCCCATCATAACAATAAACCATAAGGCCCAAAATCCCATAAACAGTTTCATAAATAGTCCAGAGCCCATTGAAGCTGATCGCCAGAAAGATTTCCATTGTAAAGTAATGAAGTGGGTAACCATAATTTAAGATGTATTTAATTGTTTAGTAACCAAAAACATCATTTTGTTACAAAATTAGGCAGATTACTCACCTTGCATTTGTTATTTTTGCGAAAAAAAAGTGCAATGCCCGATTTTCATAAATTATCAATACGACAAATTACTCGAGAAACTCCACATGCTGTTTCTATAGCGTTTGAAGTTCCTTCTAATTTAAAGAGTACTTATTCATTTATTCCTGGACAGTACATTACTATAAAAACAGATGTTAACGATAAAGAAATACGAAGGGCCTACTCTATTTGTAGTACACCAAAAAGTGGAGAATTAATAGTTACCGTTAAAGAAATACCAGAAGGAACATTTTCTGTTATTGCTAATAATCAACTAAAAGCAGGTGATGTATTAGAAGTTCATCCTCCTGAAGGAAATTTTCTACTCACTACAAACGCTGAAGCAAACAATACGTATGCTGCTTTTGCGGCCGGAAGTGGAATTACTCCAGTAATGAGTATGATCAAAACTGTACTCGAAGAAGAACCTAATAGTCGTTTTGTATTGGTATACGGGAACAAAGTTCCAGAAGAAACAATTTTTAAGACTACACTTTTAGAATTACAGGCCAATTATCCAGAGCGCCTATTCATTGAATTTGTATATAGTAGAGCTCAGGAAGAAAATGCGCATTTTGGGAGAATTGAGAAATCTACTATCAATTATGTTCTGAAAAATAAATTTAAAGACACTACTTTTGCTGGTTTATATCTGTGTGGTCCAGAAGAAATGATTAATACTGTGACAGGTATTCTAGCCGAAAATGGTATTGAAAAGGATAAAATTCATTTTGAACTTTTTACAAGTAGTACTGAAGAAGCAGAGATCGATGCTAATCTTGACGGAAAAACTAATATCACTTTAGTCGTTGATGATGAGGAGTTTAACTTTGTTATGGATCAGAAAAAAACGATTCTTGATGCAGCATTAGATGAAGATATTGATGCTCCTTATTCCTGTCAAGGTGGAGTATGCAGTTCTTGTATTTGTAAGGTTATTGAAGGAAGTGCTGTAATGGAAAAGAATAGTATTCTTACTGATGGTGAAATTGCTGAAGGTCTTGTTCTGGCTTGTCAGGCACATCCAACTTCTGATTCGGTAAAAATAGATTTTGACGACGTATAAACCCTAGACTTCGCTTGAGGTAAAGGTTATAAATATGATTACAAGTTATTTACTGCATCCACCACTGTTTCTGGTTCGATTGTATGCATTACTTTTTCATACCCTGGAGGTACTTTGTTTCCATAAATTGATGTCGGAATCTGATCATATGTTGCCAAATTAGGTAAAATGGCATGTTCTATCGGTTGTCCAAAAGGCATAAAACCGGCAAAAGGATGCGTTACTCCCCATAAGGTAATTGTTGGTATTCCATACATTGCTGCAAGGTGAGCATTACCACTATCCATAGATATCATTGCATCCAAATTACCAATCAACTTCAGCTCATCTTCAAAAGATAATTTACCCGCTACATTGGTTACATTTTTATATTTACTTCCAATATTATTTAAGATATCTACCTCTCGTTTTCCTCCGCCAAAAAGAAAAATCTCGAAATTATCTTGATTATCTAAGGTTTCAATAACTTTAACCATCAACTCCAAAGGATATGTCTTACTTTCATATTGAGCAAACGGTGCAATTCCTAACCATTTCTTGGTAGAATTTTGAGTCAATGAAAGAATATATTCTGTTAACGATTGCTTTTTAGGAAACTTATGAGTGGTAAGATCTATAGGATACCCTAAAGCAGAAAACACATCAGCATATCTTTGATGTGTTGTTTTAAGTTGCTTAAAAGCTTTATTTTGTACTCGGGTTAACGCTTTTTTTTCAGCTCTACCTTTATCTACCAGAGCAACTTTTATCCCTTTTAAAGAAAATATCGTTTTTAATACATTTGATCGCAATACATTATGTAGATCTGCAACATTATTTATTCCTAATTTACCCAACTCACTTGCCAAACGAGTTAAGCCTAAAATACCCTTATGTTTTCCTGTTACATCGGCATGATAGACTTCTAGGTTTTCAATATCAGAAAATATAGGTTCAAAGAACTTTCTTGTAAGGACAGTGAGTTTTACATCGGGGTAAGTTGCTCTAAAAGTTCGAAGTACAGGAACGGTCATAGCAACATCTCCCATTGCAGAAAGTCGAATAACCAGAACGTTCGTTTCAGATGTTATCAATTGCCCAGCATTACTTCTCTCCACGCAATACAGGGTTTAATTCATCATCATTATACATCTTCATCTGTTTATATACCTTCATATATTTATCTCCTTTTTCAATATCGCTTAATAAGGTGTCAATAGCTGTAGATAGATCTACTTGCTGTTCTAGCAATATATTTAATTTATTCTGGCATGTAGCTTTATGCTCCTCTGAAGCTCCCTCTCGAATAGTCTCTACATGCATATGATATACTTTTAACGCCAAAATAGATAATCTATCTACTCCCCAAGCAGGACTTTCGGTATTGATAGTAGCATCATCTTTTGGTGTTATATGTTTATATTGATCTAAAAAGTAACTATCAATATACTCTACCATATCTGTACGATCCTGATTAGAAGCATCGATTTGTCTTTTTAACGTTAACGCAGCCACTGGATCAATCTCTGGATCACGGATAATATCCTCATAATGCCATTGTACAGTATCGATCCAACATTTACGATATAACAAATGCTCTATAGCTTGTGATTTACTATCATAAGGGTTAGAGAATGACTGATCCACTTTATCAATCACATGGTATTTTTCTATAACTTCTTTAAAAATGGTATTTGCTTTATCGGTAAACATATTGGGTCTTATTTTTTCTAAAATGTGTAAATATTATTAAGATATTTCTAATATTATGGATTCGTTGTTTTTCTATACTAAATCTCTAATAAATACTGATGCAAAGGTATCATATTTTCTATCTCTTTAATAAGTTTCTTAATACTATATAACTTTTATTCTTCTGATAACAGAAACTTCAAAATAACAATACTAAAAATGGTAATAGGATAAATAACCAAATATTAACTTCCTTTGCAAATCGGTTGTAATTTATTTCGAGATATGTAGTACCGATCAGTGCAAGTGGTGTTACCAAATAGAACAGTTCTGAAGTATTCTTTTCTGGTGCAATAACTGCGATTGCAATTGCAACCATCAAATATGCAATAACAACTTTTAGTATTGGTTTGGTATTTGCCGTCTTCCGACCAAACTTAATAAGGTAAATAGAAAAAAAGAATACTAAGCAAATAGATAATACTCCTACAGAAAAAAGTGATTCGTTTGTGAAATATTCTCGAAATGAGAATGAAACAGAATCAACATATGTTGTATATGTAAAAAATGAATCATAAAAGAATAATGTAAAACAATTTGCAAATACATAGATCATTATAATCCCAATACCTGGAATTATCCAATTTCGGTAGTCATTAGGTTCAAAAAAGAGTATTCCTAAAAAAATCAATACAACAAACCCTATGCTCCAAAAATAAGCCAATGAAGCTATTCCTATACAAATAGATGCATTAAAAATTTTGGCTTTTATATGTTTTTCATTCCTTAAACGCAGAATATTTTGTATCGCTAGCAATACAAAAACATTAGATAGTAAAACCGAAAAACTTGTTAATGCATTTGGCAATATTGCCGTTAGAAAAGCATATAACAATATTGTAAATGTACCCTTATTAGTAAGATCATTTTTTTGTGCCACAAAATTAAGGGCTAACATCGGTAAAATATACAAACATGCGCAGGTTATGGTGATAAGAATGTAGGTGTTCTCTATCTCAATCCCCTTTTTATAGTGTGCTATACTAAAGAGTACCCCCATGTATAATGCCACAGCAATGTAATTAATGGGTTTTGATTTACTAAAAAAGCTTGATAACACTACTATTTTTTATATTTTTGCATCAAACAATTATAATAATTGTTTTTATGTATTATTGAACTAATGTATAAAAAGTTTTTAGTTTACTCTTTAGACTTTTAAAAAAGAAAATTATAGAACACATTATGAAAGATTTTTTTGAAGCTATCGAATCCCTATTTGTAGATGTATTATTTGCACCTTTTGATGCGCTAAGAGCATTAGAATTAGAAAGCTGGACAGCTGCTAATATGTTAAACTGGATTTTTATGCTTATTGGTTCTTTAGCTTTTCTATACTGGATGAAGGAGTTAAAGAAATTTAATGATAATGATGAAGAGAATAGAGATCCTAAAGCACACTCTTTTTTAAAGCCTGAGTAAACTTTTTGATCTATATAGAAATGGTATTCTTTTGATATTTGAGGTACTTTTTATGCTTCATGACAACGTGATGGAGTGAGAAAATAAAAAAATTGAATAAAAAAGGTATTTATATAAAAAATTTAAACTATTTCATCAATATAAAAAAGCCACATGTTACAAGTAACATGTGGCTTTTTTATAAGTTCTCATAGTAATTACAAATCAAAACCAAGATCTTTTCTATAATACATCTTATCAAAATGTAACTTTTCTATGTTTGAGTATGATTTTTTCAAGGCATCTTTAAAATTATCATCAAATGACGTTATAGCAATTACTCTACCTCCATTAGTTATTACTTTATCTCCATCTAATTTTGTTCCTGCATGAAAAACGATTGACTCTGTGATCGTGTCAATGCCAATAATCTCTTTTCCTTTTTGATAAGCTTCAGGGTATCCTCCAGAAACAGTCATTACCGTGGTAGCCGTTCTTGGGTCTATTTCAAGAATTACTTGGTCTAATGTTTGATCTCCTACGTGCTGAAATAAAGATACCAAATCAGTTTTCACTCTAGGTAATACAGCTTCGGTCTCGGGATCACCCATACGGACATTATATTCGATTACTTTTGGATCATCTCCAACCTTGATTAATCCAATAAAAATAAAACCTTTGTAATCGATATTTTCCTTTGCCAAACCATCAACTGTTGGTTTAACAACCTGCTCTTCGATCTTCGTCATAAGTATATCATCAGCAAAAGGAACTGGTGAAATAGCACCCATCCCTCCAGTATTTAAACCTGTATCTCCTTCTCCTATTCGTTTATAATCTTTTGCTGTTGGAAGCGTTACATAATTTTTTCCATCGGTAAGCACAAAAACACTTAATTCTATACCATCAAGGAATTCTTCAATAACTACTTTTTCGCTTGCTGCGCCAAACTTCTTGTTGGTTAGCATATTTTCGAGTTCGCTTTTGGCTTCTTCTATATCTTGAAGAATAAGCACTCCTTTTCCAGCTGCCAAACCATCTGCTTTAAGCACATAAGGTGAAGAAAGGGTTTCCAAAAACTTTTTACCTTCTTCTACAGTTTCAGCAGTAAAACTCTGATATGCTGCCGTAGGAATATCATGTCTGAATAAGAATTCCTTTGCATATTCTTTACTACCTTCTAATTGTGCTCCTTCTTTAGAAGGGCCTATTACTACAACATCTTTTAGTTGGCTATCTTCTTTAAAGAAATCACTTATTCCTTGTACCAAAGGATCTTCTGGACCTATAACAACCATTTTAATGTTTTCCTTAAGCACCAAATCTTTAATTGTAGAAAAGTCTGTTACTGCAATAGGCACATTGGTTGCAATTGCAGCAGTTCCTGCATTACCTGGAGCTACAAATAAAGTATCACAAAGTGGACTTTCTACAATTTTATACGCAAATGTATGCTCTCTACCTCCTGACCCAAGTACTAAAATATTCATGATTTGATATAACTTGTATTTATGCGCTCAAAAATAGTTTATTCATAGTTGTATTACTAATTGTTTTGTATAAAAACTTAAGATGAATGGAATCAAATCAATAGGTATTAATTACGAATAATTCTACTGCTTAAAATACTTCTCTTTTTTAATAGTAACGGAATCACAATAGAAAAGAATACAATCCCATTAAATCGAACCAACATAGATTCAAACAATAAGGATACAAAAAGTATTAGGAACACCGAAAACTCATTTCGACTTCTTTTCATACGCATCCCTAATACAATAAAAATAGTAAGTAAAATACCAAAACCTATGAACCCAGTTTGTAGATACGTTTGTAAAAATTGATTATGAGCATTGAATTTATTTTTATGATTAGGCATATATCCTAACTCTTTATATTTTTTCATTAGAATATCATTCGCATCTCCCACTCCATAACCAAATATAGGGGCTTCCTTAATTAATTTAAAACTAGCATCCCATGCCAATATTCTAGATTTCTCTATAGTTGTAGTTTCATAATCTTCCCTATTGTCAAAATCCTTCACTCTTTCATAGAAATCAGTTACTCTGGGGTTCCCTAAAAACAATATAACTCCCATTATAAATACAATGATCATCGTATATTTTCTTTCTTTATTAGTAATATCAAAAATTAAGAGTAGCGACATTATTGCCAAAATAAAATATGCCGAAAAGGAAGCCAATAAAAACAGGTATAAAAATAAAATAGTGACTATGACCAATCGCAATCTTGATTGAACCTTCTTTTTGAGATAATAACTAAGCACTAATAATATATAGATCGAAATATAATTACCATTAACAGATCTGGAAAGTACCGATCCTACAAAAAATTGATCCCAATGAGTCAAAATTCCTTGCAAAAACGTGAATGTATCAATAGTTTGATTTTTATTAACGAGGTACCTTAGTAAATCATTTGCTGAGTTAAAAATACTAATAACAAATGCTATTAATAATCCAACAAGTAAAAAATCAAATATCCTTTTTACTGTACTAGCATCTTCTTTAACAAATAAAAAAATAACAGGAAACAATAACAGAGATAATGATCGCTGTACTAAATTTAGCCCGCTAACTAAGTCATCAGTATAGATAAGACTCAAAGCCATTATCATAAAATATAGAGGGAAAAGAAGTACAGATTTGTCCAGTACAAACTTCCTTTGTGGCCTTAACATCATTCCAATACCAAAAATAATTGAAATTATAAAAAATGGAGTAGGAAGATTGATTCCTAATGGCATTAAAAGAAAGGCAACATAAAGGCTGTTCCAAAAGGTCATTATCACCCAGTGGTCATCTTTATAAAACATATTGGCTGCCTGAGCTAGTATATTACCAAATTGCACTTGTTATATAATAGGTTATGAAGTGTTTAACGTATATTGAGGCTCCAAATTGTATGATACTTATATCCTCTATTTTATTATCAAATGTACAGTATCTTTTATAACAAGCAAAATATAAAATAGTCAAGGTTTTTATATAATTAGGGAAACACGTTTATATTCAAAAAAAATTAACCCTCTTCAAGGGAATTCTTATTAAGAAAAATCTCTATGCTCACTCTTTTGCAGTTCTTTTGAGGAGAAACTTTTGAAGTATTCTAATGTTAGTTTCATTCCTTGTGATCTACCCGTTTTTGGTTCCCAGTTTAATATTTCCTTTGCTTTGGTAATATCAGGTTGACGTTGTAGCGGGTCATCAATGGGTAATGCTTTGTAAATCACTTTTTGATCTGTTCCTGTAAGTTTGACAATCTCCTCTGCAAACTCCTTAATTGTAATCTCATCAGGATTACCTATGTTAACCGGAAATACATAATCACTAAGAAGCAATTTATAAATTCCTTCTACTTGGTCGTCAACATAGCAAAAAGATCGAGTTTGCATACCATCTCCAAATATTGTTAAATCTTCTCCACGTAGTGCTTGTCCTATAAATGCTGGAACTACACGACCATCATTTAATCTCATTCTTGGCCCATAAGTATTAAAAATACGTACTATTCTTGTCTCAACCCCATGATAAGTGTGATAAGCCATTGTAATAGATTCTTGAAAACGCTTTGCTTCATCATATACTCCTCTTGGCCCTATAGTGTTCACATTCCCGTAATAATCCTCTGTTTGAGGATGTACCAATGGGTCTCCATAAACTTCGCTTGTTGAAGCGATCAAAATTCGTGCATTTTTTTCTTTTGCTAAACCTAAAAGATTATGTGTTCCTAAAGATCCAACTTTTAATGTTTGAATAGGAATTTTTAAATAGTCAATGGGGCTTGCAGGGGATGCAAAATGTAATATATAGTCTAGCTTACCAGGAACATGAACAAATTTGGTTACATCATGATTATAAAATTCAAACTGTTTTAATTTGAATAAATGCTCTATGTTTTTTATGTCACCAGTAATTAGGTTATCCATAGCTATTACATGAAATCCTTCTTTGATATATCTATCGCATAAATGCGATCCTAAAAATCCTGCTGCACCTGTAATCAATATCCTTTTCATAATTATCTTTCTGAAATTATAGTTTCTCTACCAATCGAATAATATGTTAAATTCTCTTTCTTAATATCTTCTAAATCATATAGATTTCTACCATCAAATATTACATTCCCTTTCATCGCCTCTTTGAGTTTAGAAAAGTTAGGAGTTCTAAAAATACTCCATTCCGTGCAAATAATAAGTGCATCTACATCATGCAAAGCATCATACATTGTATCCACAAACTGTATTTTACCTTTATATTTTCTCTTTACGTTCGGCATAGCTTCTGGATCAAAAGCTGTGATTTCTGCTCCTTTACCTAAAAGTTCGTTAATAATATTTAAAGCAGGTGCTTCTCTAATATCATCGGTTTCTGGTTTAAATGCTAATCCCCAAACAGCAAAGGTTTTACCACTAATTTTGTTTTCAAAATAATTCTGAATCTTTGGTATTAAAGCTGTTTTTTGAGTTGCATTTACTTTAATTACAGATTCTAAAATTTTAAAATCATAATTGTCATCTTTGCCTGATTTATGCAATGCTTTTACATCCTTTGGAAAGCAAGACCCTCCATATCCGATTCCTGGAAACAAAAATCTTTTCCCTATTCTAGAGTCAGTTCCCATTCCTCTACGGACTTTATCAACATCAGCCCCCACCTTCTCGCAATAATTAGCGATTTCATTCATAAACGTAATCTTAACTGCCAAGAATGAATTTGCAGCATATTTAGTAAGCTCGGCAGATTTTTCATCCATCACTATAATTGGATTACCTGATCGCACATATGGCTTATAAAGTTTTTGCATTAACTCAATAGCTCTATCAGAACTTGAACCTATAACTATTCTTTCAGGTTTCAAGAAATCATCAACAGCTAGTCCTTCTCTTAAAAATTCTGGATTCGACACTACATCAAAATCGCATTTAGCATTTTTTGAAATAACAGTGTTAACTTTTTCCGCTGTACCCACAGGCACAGTACTTTTATCTACAATTACTTTATAATCTGAGATTATTTTTCCTATCTCCTCAGAAACACCTAGAATATATGATAAGTCTGCAGAACCATCTTCATCTTCTGGAGTTGGTAAGGCTAAAAAAACAATATCCCCGTAATCAAGACCTTCTTTTAAAGATGTCGTAAATTTTAAACGATTAGCTTTTAAGTTTCTTTCAAACAATACATCTAAATGAGGTTCATAAATAGGAATTTCTCCATTCCTCATTTTGCGAACTTTTTCTTCATTGATATCAACACAAACAACTTCATTTCCTGTTTCTGCTAAGCAGGTTCCTGTGACTAATCCTACATAACCTGTTCCGATTACTGATATTTTCATTTTTTCATTTAATTAAAAATTAATATGCCTTATCTTCCCCCTGCACAACATTAAGAACTGTCTGTACAATAATATTAAAGTCCATTAACAAGGACCAATTTTCAATATAGAAAATATCATATTTAGTTCTATTAACAATATCATGTTTTGTCTCAATCTCACCTCTATATCCTCTAACCTGAGCTAAACCAGTAATTCCTGGTTTCACAAAATACCTCACCATATATTTTGATATTTTAGTCCCGTACATTTCATTTTGTTTCCATAAATGTGGACGTGGGCCTACTACCGACATTGAACCAAACAAAACATTAAAAAACTGTGGTAATTCATCTATACTAGTTTTTCGTATAAATTTACCTACTTTTGTTACTCTAGGATCATTTCTGGCAGCAGAATCTTCGGATCGAGAATTTATACCCATAGATCTAAACTTGTAACAGCCAAAACCCTTTTCTTTTATTCCCGGGCGATTTTGTCTAAAAAATATTGGCCCTTTGCTTTCTAATTTAATAACTAACCCCAAAACAGGAATCAACCATGAGAGTATAAAACAAATTACGAGCAAAGAAAATACTATATCAAAAAGTCTTTTTGTAAAGCTATGAAGATAATCCTCAAGAGGTATTTGACGTAATGACAAAATTGGAATTAAATCATAGTAATCTAAATGCAAGTTTTTTGCATATAATTCGTCATTATCTGGTATAAATTTTAACACTTTTACATTAACATCGCAAAATTCGATAAATTCCTTTATTTGATCGTTGGTTAATTCTTTTACCGAACAATATATCTCATCAATTTCCTGATCTATTACATATTCATAACTGTCATTAATATTACCTTTCTTATTGTCAATATCATTATTTGTAAAAAAACCTGCATACTTATAACCATATCCTGGTTTAGTGTTAAAAAATTGTTCTAGTCTTTTTGTTGAATCATTTGATCCTATTACTAAAACTTTTTTATAATTACTGCCAGTTATAACTCTGTATTTTCTAAAAATTAAATGTATGAATATCCGCCATATTATTAATACAATAAAATTTAAAATGGTAAATAGAAAAAGTTTCTTCGAGCCAACCTCAAAACCGATTATGTAAAAGTATGAAACAACAGATAGAATAAAGACGATGATTTGTTTAGACAACAGCGAAATTATTTTGATTACTTTAGTAAACCTATATACTTCGTAAAACGAGAAGAAAAGAGATAGAACTACCCAAAGAGCGATAAAAAAGGTAAGATCAAATATTCTTGATCCCAAAAATAAAAAGGATAATAATGAAATAAATAATATATCCAACACATATAGGGTTGGCCTTATTAGTTTCGAATATTTTAATCTATTTACTATCATTTGAACTTTAAAACATTTAAGTATTCCCGGAGGCAAAACTACAATTATTAATTATCTATTTGATAAAAACGATTTGAATAATACTATTCGCATGATCAATCTATATCTGCTCGTCTAGAAAAGGTAAAAAGTGATGTTAGAACAGCATAGAACATTATTCCATATTGTCGCTGAAAAACACTTTCAGTGAGGCAAAATAAGGTGATAATTATTAAAAAATAAAACATAATCTTCTTTTTCTCTTTAACGGCATTTTTGAATAACAAAAATAGAGCTGTTACAAAAATCCCAAGTCCTATAACCCCATTAGTTAACCAAAACTCTAAATATTGATTGTGCGTATTGTAATCTTCCAGTGATAGTTTATGCATCTTAACATAGTAACAATAATTTAAGTGATTTTGAAAATCTCCAATAGGAATGAAATCAAAAAAAGATTTACTTGTAATTTGCTCCCATGTACACCTCCATATTACAAATCTCGGATCAATGCCTAAAAAAAGATTATCCAGTCTTGTTGAAAAGGGAACAAAGATTGTAAAAACTAAATATACCACAATAGACAGGGCAAGTATTGCCAAAATAGCTTTAGTTAATTTAAATCTTGAAAGAAAAATTAATACTATACTAATTAATAGTATAAACATAGCCATTTTAGAGGACAATAGTATAAAACTTATCATATTGACTATATTAATGGCTACTAAGAGTTTCTTCTTATTTGTCTTCGGATATAAAAATATAGACGATAGCAAAACAAAAACATTATATGCTGCTAAATATACGTGTTGTAATGGATAAATATAAAAAAGAGAATCAGGATCAAAAAAATCTCCTGTTCTTAGGTAAAAGAAAAAACCATTAATTAATCCGTATAGGTTTATTAAAAAACAACCTATAGCAAAAATTAAAAAAAAAGAGTAAAATTTTCTCTTTCCAAACCCTTGCGTAAGAATTGATATAAAAGGAATCAATACTATAGGTATTCTTTTTACCAAAACATCTATTCCTGTTTTGACATCATATGAAAAAAATAATGAAATAAAAGAAAGGAAGAAAGGGATCGAGATAATTAACCAAAGTAAACAATTTTCATATGTAAATTTGTTTCTATCAAAAATTAAAAAAGATAAAATAAATGAGATTCCTAAAAAAAGGGAACTCAAGAAGAAGGAAAACATAGCACATACTAAGCTCCCTGCTAGAAATAAAGGTATTATATCTATATTTTTTTTAGTAATCGCTATTATCAATTCAATATAAGTATTAGTTTTACAGCCGCAAATATATAAATATATCAAGATATGGATTTTAAAATCACTAATAAAACAAAAGTATATATAGCCGGATGTGGTGGGATGCTTGGAGATGCCGTTTATCACACCTTTAATTCCGAATGCATAGTTAAAGCAACTGATATAAATCTTACTGAATCATGGTTAGAAAAAGCCGATGTTCGTAATTACAACGAAATGAAAAAATCAATTGAAGAATTTGGCCCCGATTTGATCATTAACCTTGCTGCTTTAACAGATTTAGAATATTGTGAGAAAAACCAAGAAGAAACATGGCTTACCAATGCTTTAGGCCCAGAAAATATTGGCTTAATTGCAAATAGTTTAGATATCCCATTAGTCTATATTAGCACTGCTGGAATTGTAGACGGTTTGCAAGATGTTTATAATGATTTTGACAAACCAAATCCATTAAGTATTTATGCGAAAGCTAAATATCATGGTGAACTATTTACTCAATCCCATGTAGATAAATTTTATGTGTTTAGAGCAGGGTGGATGATGGGAGGAGGTCCTTCTAAAGATAAAAAATTCATCAACAAAATCTATAAGCAAATTAAAAATGGTCAAAAAGAACTTTTTGTAGTAGACGATAAATTAGGGACTCCAACGTATACAAAAAGTTTTGCAAAAGGCATTTTTCATGTTGTGCAATCGGGTCTTTACGGTGTATATAATCAGGTATGTAATGGAGATTGTAGCCGATATGATGTTGCCAAGGCATTTGTTAAATTATTAGATTTAGAGAATACTGTAAAGGTATCCAAAGTAGATTCTGATTATTTCAAAACTGAATATTTTGCTCCGCGTCCTTATTCTGAAAAATTAACTAATCTAAAATTAAATACGCGTGGATTAAATGTAATGCCAGATTGGGAAGAAGCATTAGAGAATTATTCTAAAGTTTTTATAAAAGAATATAACAGTTGAAAATAGCAGTAATAGGAATAAGAGGTTTGCCTGCAAATTACAGTGGGTTTGAAACATGTGCTGAACATACAACCAAACACTGGGCAAAAGATAAACATGAAGTATTAGTTTATTGTAGAAAACACCTATACCCAAATAGAAACTTAAAAACAGATGATGGTGTTTATTTAAAATATTTATCTTCTTCTCCGATAAAATCGTTAGAGACGCTCTCTCATACTTTTTTGGCTGTATTGCACTTGTGTTTTTTTAATCGAAAAACTAAAATCGTCCATATTTATAATTGTGGTAATGGGATTTTTATACCATTACTAAGACTTTTTGGTAAAAAGACATTTATTTCTGTAGATGGTCTTGAATGGAAAAGAAAAAAATGGGGGGTTATAGCAAAATCTATGTATAAGCTTGGAGCTTTAATCTCAGTAAAGTTTTCTAATCACATTATTGTCGATAATAAAATCGTTGAAGATTTTTATATAGAAAACTTTAAAAAGAAGACTTCTTTAATTGCATATGGTGCCAAAATAATAGGCGAAAATATAGAAAACGATAGTGACTATCTTAATAAATTTGAGATAAGTTCAAAAAAGTATTTTCTTTTTGTAGGGCGTTTTGTTAAAGAAAAAGGAGTTGAAAACCTCATCCAAAGCTATTTAAAATTGAACACCGATTTTCCTTTGGTTATAATTGGTGACGATGTTAAAGGAAATGAATATCGAGATAACATTTTTTCTACATACGATTCACATCCCAAAATAAAACTTTTGGGTTACAGGTTTGGTAAAGAGTATGAAGCTATATTGACAAATGCACTAATGTATATCTCTGCAAGTGAGCTTGAAGGCACATCACCATCACTCTTAGCTGCCATGGGAGCTAAGGTTTGTACTTTAGTTAATGGTATTGAAGAGAATTTAGCCACTCTTGGAGATTTTGGAACTGTCTTTAAAAAGAACGATTACAATAACTTAACAGAAAAGTGGCAGTATTTTATAGATAACCCTCTAACGATTGAAAAAATGGCTTTAAAAGGACATAATCATGTTATAGATCAATATAGTTGGAGTAATATTGCTAAACAATATATATCTTTGTTTAAAAGAAATTAATTGACAGTATTATTATATGAAAAAGTACTTTAATGGTAATGAATTGTATGGGGATGATTTTTCATTAGAAGAGATCAAGGAGTGGTTTAAAGATGAAGAAGAAGGGTATGCAGATTTAATTGATGCAAATAAGGATTCTTATGAATATGAATATCATGGCATTAACATGATGTATGGTTTTAATAAACTTCCAAAAAATGCCGTTTATAATAATGCTTTAGGAGTAGGAGCCGCATTTGGAGAAGAGTTTAAACCTGTTCTTAATAAAATTAAACAAATTAATATTCTTGATCCTTCAGAAAAATTTAAAAATTCATATATTGAAAATATTCCTGTGAACTATGTAAAACCAACATATGATGGCACTTTGTCTTTTCCAGATAATACTTTTGATCTTATAACTTGTTTTGGAACTTTGCACCATATTCCTAATGTTTCTTATGTAATAGAAGAACTAGCAAGAACCCTAAAGCCTGGAGGATTTTTCCTTTTAAGAGAACCTATATACTCAATGGGCGATTGGAGAAATAAAAGACCTGGATTAACAAAACGTGAAAGAGGCATTCCTGTTAAAATATTGAATAAGATCTTGTTAGACAATAACCTTTCTGTTGTTTCAAAAAGGTATTGCTTTTTCGTGTTGTCTTATAAGCTTCATAAACTAATAAAGCATCCTTTTAACAAAATTATGGTTTTGTATTTCGATAGACTAATGAGTACTTTGTTTTCTATAAATATGAAATATCATAGAACAACTTTATTAAGTAAACTTGCACCTACAGCAATATTTTATGTCGTAAAGAAAAACTAGAATGTGGTCTTTTAGAGAGAGTTGTTCATGCCTTAATTTATTTTTTATACATGACCCTAAACAAAATATACTCTATTCTTTTATTATTAATTTGCTTTGTTTCTTCTACCCAGTTGATAGCAAAGTATTGGACTCCTTATCTTTACTTTGATGATATTCTACTGTTAATATGTGTTTTGCTATGTTTATTTGATTTAATACTATACAATAAATTTTCAAGGAATAATGTCGTTGCCTCACTATTATTAATTGGATTTACTTTAATTTCATTTGTCATAAATTTTTATAACTTCAATGCATTTTTAGCTAAATTATTTTATTATGCGAAGCCTCTTTTTGTTTTTGTTTTTGTAAGCTATCTTTCTAATAAGTATATGTTACATCGATACAAAAGGTATTTATATAATATATTTATTCTAATATGCTTATTTTCCTTGGGTGAGTTTTATTGGGTACAATATATAGATAGCAGCGCAATTCACTATTTTTCATTTAGTATTAGAGGTGGCTTTTATAGGGCATCGAGTGTAACTTGGCATCCTATTTCTCTCTCCTTATTGGCCTTTTTTTCAATAATTATTGGCAAAGAAGTTCTTAATGATAAAAGAAAATGGCCCTATATATTATTTGTAACATCTATTATCCTATCAGGGACCAGATTTATTATGTTATTCACAGTTATATACTTTGGATATAGGTTTATTATTATGAAGCAAATAGTATTTAAAAATACTAGATTTCATATGAAACACTTTTATATATATTTATATCCCATTCTTTTTTTATCAATTCTAGGGTTATCAACATACCTTAATGTTAAAGATCAAACTAGTTTAAGGAGTGTTACTTTTAGAACTGGATTACCTTTATTGTCCAACCCAAAAATAGTAGGCTTAGGAACAGGAATAGGTAGTTTTGGAAGCTACGAATCAGTATTGTATCAATCAGAGGTATATGAAAAAATTAATTTCCCAGAACATTACAAAGAAGTAATGTCGGGCACTAATAAAAGATCAGGAACTGAAAATTTTTTCTTTATGGCACTCATTGAGTTTGGAGTGGTTGGTTTGTTTCTATATTTTTGTGTTATATTAAGAATTACTAGTCTTAAAATAAGTTATTTTTTTTCTTTTTATATCCTGGTTGTCGTTTGTATAACTTTTGTCTATCCTATTAATTCTTTGCCTTTCCTTTATTTAATAAATATCTTTTTTCCTTATGGCAAGATTAACACCTTTCAAAAAGTTGGCAATACAAAGATTGAAATTAACTAAAGAGATAACTATCACAACGAACAGTTACCTAGTTTTAAATCTTCTAAAGTGGGGTTGTAGCCATTATCTTGAAGTGTAAAAATATTACTAAATTGGGCCTCAGGATTAATATCACAAAAATCGGTTAAGGACATATTATAGTTTATATGGAATGCAGAAAATATTTTACAATTAGACAAACCTTTTAATGATGTGAGAGAGTTATTATTTTCTATAATAAATTGAGCTACACTATACTCAAAAGCAAAAGATTCGTTATGAAGGTTCTCCAGACCTTCAATGTTAATAAGTATTGGATTATGAGTTATTATTACCTTAGTATCTGCCGTTTTAACATCTTTTAATCCATTTATAGATTTGAGTTGAGCATTATTTCTAATCACAATATCTGCTAACGTTAATCCAGAAAAACAAAAGTCTAAATTTTCAAGCTCATCATTTCTTTTAACCTCAAGACTTACTGCATAATCTTCTCCACTAAAGCCTTTGATAGACGACAATTTTGGGTTATCCTCAATAGTAATATTTCTAGTGCCAAAAAGCACTAAATCCGCTTCTGAAATCCCAGTAAATCCATCTATTGATAGGAGTTGTTCATTATTTATAATTTTAATCGCGGGGTATATTTTATTTTGCCCTCCAGAAAACCCTACAATTTCTTTTAATGATAAATTGTTAGCTATATATATTGCAGATTTAATACGATTACCATTTCTTGGAATTTGCTCTAATACCTTAATATTCCTAAATCCGTTAATAATTTTTAAAGATGGATTATTTTCTATTACTATACGTCCTTTAAGCTCCCATCCTTCGTTTATTGATAAACTTGAAATATCCTCAAGTTTCATATTATCAGAAATTTTTATATCATAAGATATTTTTAATTGATTTATACCTAATAAATTGACTAATCCATTATTAATAATTTCTAAAGTAGTTATGTTTTTAAGCTCTTCTAATCCTTCGAGATTACTTAACGCCAGATTATCAGCAATATATAAATTACGAAAACTCTCTTTACTTACGTGATACAGGTCATTTGTAAGGTTTTCTAACCCTTTTAAACTCGAAAGAGATGTATTACCCCATATTCTTAATCCTTCAGTTATATGAATAATATTTTTTAAAGGGCTCAAGTCTCGAATACTTCCTGAGGTACTTTCATGAATATCTAATCGGCCAAATATCACTTTATACCCAGCATTACCAAAATTATTAACTTCTTCTTGACTGCTAAGAGTTAAAGCATCTGGATCGGTTTCTTGATATGCAATAGTAGGATACAAATTTTCAAAAGAAAAATGTTCTTTAGTTACCTCACCTCTTTCATCAATAGCCTCTACATATCCTTCAAGGATTTTTCCTTTATCATGAGAATAAGTATATTCTGGTTCTTCCATTCCTGGAAAACTGAAAGGATTCCATATTTTAGATTCACCATTAACAAATAAATTATATTTAATTTCTCCACCTTCTGGGTCGGTAGATGCTTTCCACTTTATAAATATTTTCACAGGATCATCTGGAGAATTCTTTGCTTCTAATATCTCGAACGCAGTTGGCGGTAAGTTTTCTTTTGTTCCAAATCCCAAAGTTGAGGTAGTACGATTACCTTGATCATTAGTTGCTATAACCTCTACCATATACATTTGATTCTCGTTAAGTTCTTCAAATCTATATGTAAGATCTTCGGTTTTACTTGTTATTAACTTTCCGTTAAAAAAAAGATCATAAGTGATACGGCTTCCATTGGGATCAGTTGATTGACTCCAATTGATTACCGCATGATTTAATCCTACATCTGAAACGGAAATCGTAAATTCTGAAGGGAACACCTCATTAGAATCATCATCAGAACAACCAAATAAAATAACAATAATACAGAAAAAGTAAGTTTTAAATAATTTCATAATTTTTGGGTTTTGATTTAAAAATTATTGTTCGAAAAAATAAATAAACAGTACCAGTAAAAACGTAATACTTTCTATATATGTAAAAAGTATTACAAATGTTACCTGTTAAATCGAAAAAAAATTATGTTGGTATGCTAGGAGAATAATAAAAGGTCTATATCATATTTGGTTGTCTAATTAGGAATAAAGATAAAATTCTGGAAGTTTTCTTCAAACTTACTTTCTTCAAAAATGTATTCCTTATTACTTTCATTAAATTGGCCTATACGATATCCTTCATTTAAGATCAATTGAGCAACATCTGAATTATTTGCGTTATTATTCTTCCACTTATCCTTAAGTATTTCTATGGCCAATACTGGTTTGTACAATTTTATGCCATCTTTAAACCCTTTAATCACCTCTAACTCATGACCTTCTACGTCAATTTTAATAAAATCAACAGAGTTTACATGATTAGCATTTACAAAAGTGTCTGTCGATTTAGATTCGACTTTAACGATTTCAAAATTTTCTTTATCAGTAATTTGCGAAGCTGTCTCTGCTATTGCGGCATTTGCAGGGCAGCTAATCCCTTTTTGAATCAAAAACTCCACTTCCTTGTGTTCTCCGTTGGACAAGGCTATGTTATGAATTGAAACATTCTTAAAAGACCTAATTCTGTTCTTAAGAAAAGAGAAACTCTCTTTATTGGGTTCAAAAGCATGTACATGTCCTTTAGCTCCAATTTTTCTAGAAATAGGAATAGCCCATCTTCCTATATTAGCCCCAATATCTAACACTGTAGATCCTTTGTCTACATAAGACAATGTTTTTGAAATAAGCTCTTTCTCAAACCTCGAATCTGTATTAAATAGGTTTTTATAAAAGTAATGTGCTTTTCTTGTAGAAGAAGACCCTAAAAGCTTAATGAACATGTTAAAAACTCTGTATTTTAAGTTACTCTTTTGCATATATTTTTAGTTTTGGAGAACCATTATTATTGTTTTGATTTTCACGACTAGACAAATGAACATAATTTCCTATTTCCTCTTTTTCTAATCGTATCAAAAAACCAAATTTATTTTTTACTTTTCTATCAGTAGCAATAAATAATTGAGTAACATTTAATCTAAAATCTTGATCAATTATTTTATGCGATTCAAAATACAATTTCTCCTTTCCTATCTTAGGATAAGTATTCCAATTGATAGATTTTTCGTGCCAAACTTCTTCAATACTTTCTATAATCAATCCTGTATATCCAGAATGACCAGGTTTTTTTATCTTATAAAAACCTGAATTATCATTAAAATAGAGTTGTAAAAACACACTATCTATTTTAGCGCTTTCTGGTAATTTTTTAATATCAAAAGATACTACCGCTCTATTTATATATGTTTTACCGTTCAATGTGTCACAATAAATATTAATCTCTTTTTCTAAACCTCTATTATAATTTGGATTTGGAATACTAAGAACAGCATCTCCGCCATTTCTATTACTATCAAACACATACACAATGTTACCATTTCTAGTGCAAGAAAAAAGCAAAAGGGTCAGTAAGATAACAATTATTTTATCAATTCTCACTATCTCTCTTTTTAATTAATTTGGCTGGCACACCTGCTACAATAGTCTGTGGCTCTGTATCTTTAGTAACTACTGCTCCTGATGCTACGATAGTACCCATTGCAATCCGTACTCCCGGCATTACAATAGCATTAGCACCTAGCCAAACATCATCTTCTATAACTGTCGTATAACGAGTCTCTCCTTGATGCTTAATAGGGGTATCTAATCTGTCGAAATTATGATTTTCAGAGAGTACCGTAACTCTAGGGCCAAAAATTACGTTATTTCCTATTGATATTTCGCCTCGTACACCAATAAAACAATAATGATTTACAGCTACATTATGACCAATGGTGAGCTTATCTCCTATTGCTCTTAACACTCCTGTACATTCTATAATTGCGAAATCTCCAAGCATGAAATTATCTCCTATTTCTACTCCAGAATTACTCAATGCCATTATTTTGCTGGATCTACCTAGGTTTAAGTTTTTGCCACAGGTTACTTTTCTTTTAAAAAGTATAGTAGCTCCTTTTTTTGAAAACACAAGGCCATTAGACTTAACTCTAAATTTAAACTTAATAAACCCTCTAACAATTTCTAGAACTTTACTAGACAAGATTTCAAAATATTCGTACGTAGAAAATTTATACTCAATAGTATAATCTTCCTTTTTAATTTTAGATATTAGTTTCGCTATCATAGCCTAAAATTAGTTTTGAAGTACTGTTTTATATACTTTAATGATTTTTTGGTAGTGTGATACTTCACCAAAGTTCTTGGTGTAGTATTCACTTATTTCTTTAGCCTTAAATTTATAGTTTTTACTTAAAATAGTTTGTAAATCTTCTAAAGCATTTTCTGAATAAAAATCCATCGCATAACCTGTTTGATCATTAATCATTTCTATTAATCCACTATGATTGGATACTATGATTGGTGTACCTAACATATACGATTCTACAACAGACATTGGGCAGTTATCATACCAATAGGATGGATGAATAGTAAACTTTGCTTTGCTAACATAATCAAATAATTCGGCTCCATACTTTGGCCCTAAATATTCAATATTATCATAATCGGTAGGAATTACATCTCCCTTACCTATAACTACTAATTTATAGGGCAAATCTTTAAACAATTCGTATAAACGATGAAGGCCTTTTTCTACAGAAAGTCTTCCAAAAAACAACACATAATCTTCCTTTTCACTTTCAATAGATACATCCAAACTCTCAACGCAATTTGGTAATACTATGATGTCTTTCTTTATTACAGGTTGAATAAGATCTTTAAAAAAATTGCTAGGGCTAATAAAAGCATCTATATATTTATTATAGACATTTAAAACATTGTGTGTAAGATATGATTCGACAGATCCCACAATACTTTTAGGAATAGAATTATCAAAACATTTATTAATTAATCCATTATAAAATTTGCCATGCAAACATCTAGTACACACTTCATTTTTATGCTCAATATACAACCTGTGGTTAGGACATACAATTTGAGAATCATGTATCGTATGAATAATTTTAATACCTCTCTTACTTATTTCTGAAAGAATAGAGGTCGTAAGTTGAAAATTATAGTTGTGGACATGAACAATATCTGGTTTAAACTCGTCTAATACTTTGGCTATATTTTTCTGGTTTTTCTTGGAGTAAATAATACTCGAAACATTCTGCGCAGTTTTAAGAGTACTGCCAGCTTCTTTAAAGTCAAGATTATCGGCAAAAGAATTATAACTGTCCTCAACAATATTATGGTCATCTGCCATTCCCCAATATTCTACTTCAATTCCATTCTTTTGTAAAAGACTGGATAATGTGAACATATAGGTTTCAGCTCCTCCTACAATTTTTAAAAATTTATTTACTTGAAGTACTCTCATTTCTTATTTTAAATTTATGTATTCCATATATCAACAAAAAGGTGATTACCTCAAAAGTACTGAAAACAATAGCCACCTCATATATACTTGTCATCTCTAAAACAAAATAAGTGGTTATTTTAAGGCAAAAAACCATTCCTAGTGCCACTACTGTGTATATGGTTTTATTATTATAGTTATTATGTAATAATTTTAATTGATACGCTGCATAAAAAGGTAAAGCCAAGCCAATAATAGCTAGTATTAAAGCTCCAGATTCATAATCACTAGGATAAATAATCGTATATAATCCTTCTAGATACTTATGGTAAATGGTAACCAATAAAACTGTGACTCCAAAAAACAACAACAAGAACTTTAATTTAATTTTCGAAAAAAGATATTTAAGATTGGCTGTTATAAAGGCCAAAACAAATATAGTTCCCGCATTATATAGGTTATATGCCGAAGAAAAATAAGCTACTTGTTTAAAATCAAAATATTTTTCTAAGAAAAAAATATCCATTCTTCCTATACCTACCTGAAAAAACTGATATAAAAAGTAAAATTTAGTCTTTCCAATTAATGTAATATAATTACTAAAATCAGGTATAAATAGTTTAAAATTTAGTTTTTTTAGATTTATACTTAAGAATATAATTGTGAGTACTAGCCCTATTAAACTAAAAGCAACACATATCACAAAAAGAGATATCTCAATGTTAAAAAGATAGAGTATAATCATTAAAATTAATCTGGCTATAGGTTCTGAGCCCACCAGAATAATATCGTTCTTACTTTGTTCAAAACCTCTAAAAATGGTCTGCAAAAACTTTACAAATCCTGTATTAAGAAAAAAGAAAGTGACCAAAAAAGTAATTAAGAACGAATCAGAATTTCCTATAAATAATATAGGTACAACAAAAAGCACAAAAAGTGATTGAAACAATCTTGAGTTTATTGATAATGCCAAGGATGAAGAATCTCTTTTGACAGCATTATTAAAGGCAAACCAACCAACGCCTAGATCAGCAAAAATTGTAAACCAACTCGCTATAGCAATAGAAAAGCTATAAATACCATAATCTTCAACAGAAATTATTCTAGTCAATAAAATAATTACCAAAAAAGAAATAACCTTTGCACCTACCTCAAAGAATGGTACAAGAACACGAGAAACATTAATTCTTTTCAATTTCATTAATAAATAGTCATAAATTCTGCATTTTCTATTCAGAAAATTAAATTCGTTTTTTAACAACCGTTCTACTATTTATAAATTAATTATTGTTGTAAGGTAGATAATTATTAAATGATTCTTATGCCAAACGACTAATTAGTCTTTCTATCCATTGCTCTGAAGAAACTTTAAGTACGTAATTTTTATACGACTTTCGATTTATATTCTTTAATGTCCTAAGTTTATCATAGATCTCCTCGGTAGAATTCAATATAAAATTCTCGTCATCAATATAATCCGATTCTGTACCATCTGCTCCCTTAATACACAATACTGGTAAACCATAAAGTAAGGATTGTAATATTCCTAAACCTCCATCCCCTGGGAGCACAAATAAGTCACTTTCGAAATAAAACTTTTTAAGCATTTCTTTATCATAAATCGGACCATGAAATACAGTTTCCTGACTGTCGTATAGATTTCTTAAATATTCAAGTTGATTACCTCCTCCTATAATATTAAGAACAAACTTTCTAGAGTTCGATAACTCATTAAGTTTGGTAACATATTTTATTAATTCTTCTACTTTTTTTCGTTTTTCTACAACGCCAACATATAATAAGCGAACCTGTGTATCGTCAAAATTATAACTATCAATACTACTACTTACCTCGTTCTGGATAGATTCAAAATAGTTTGTATTTATAGTATTTAAATTTGTGAAACAATTTTTTGCTCCCATATAGTTCTTAAGATACTCCTCTCCCATTGTAGAGTATGACATCTGGATTTGAGTTAATTTAACGAAAGGTTTAAGTATTCCATCAATTAATTTGCGCCGTTTTGTTCTTACGGCTCTCGAATATCCTGGATCCCACCAAATTATCTTTTTTCCAAATAATCTAGAAATAGGTGCTAGATAACAGTTGTTTATAAGGTTAGTTACTCCTTCAAGTAAAAGTATATCGTATTTGAACATTTTAAATACCACTTGTGGATATAAAAAAAACGAAGTGCCTCGTGACTCACCTGTATAGGATATCTTTAATGAAGATAGTTCATAAATCTTTAAATTCTTATACTTTTTTAAATAGGCCTCATAAGAAGCTAATTTAAGAGTTCCTTTTTCTTCACCTTTTGATGTAACGATTCCAACTTCCTCAAATTCTTTACATAACTCTACCAGCAAATCCAAGCGATAAGATGTAATCACCCTTTGAACTATTAGTATTTTTTTATGCTTCAATGATTTATTATTATTTATTTAGAGCACCACAAAAATCTAAAACGATTTTTTCTTTTATGGTCTTGTAATTTTTAAATTCGTCATGGGCTACTAAAAATACTATTATATCTGCCTTATCAATAGCCTCTTCATAAGATGTAAGTTTAAAAACTTTATGTTCATTTATATTGGGTTCGATAATATAATACTCCTCATCGTTTGCATTTTGCAAAACTTTTTGAACGATATATTTGGCAGGTGATTCTCTTAAGTCATCAATATTAGGTTTAAATGCTAACCCCAACAATGCGATTCTTGGTTTTCTACCATGTTTTAATTCAAATTCAAGTTTTGCATTCTTTACCTTTTCAGCACACCAAAATGATTTATAATTATTAATCTCTCTAGCAGTACCAATGATTTTTGATTCCATCGGATAATCGGCTACAATAAAATAAGGGTCAACGGCTATACAGTGTCCTCCAACACCACATCCTGGTTGTAGTATGTTTACTCTTGGATGTTTGTTTGCTAACTTTATTAATTCCCAAACGTTAATATCGGCTTTATCACAAATAAGGGATAGTTCATTAGCAAAAGCAATTTGTACATCTCTTGAAGAATTTTCTACAAGTTTACACATTTCTGCTGTCCTAGCGTTAGTTTTGTGCAAATCTCCCTTAATAAATTGTCTATAAAAATCTACTGCTTTTTCTGTTGATTTATCATTTATTCCTCCAATCACACGATCATTGTGCACTAGTTCATACATCACATTTCCAGGAAGAACTCGTTCAGGGCAATATGCAATATTTAATTTATTCTTAAGCTCTGGTCTTTCAGAATAAATTAAATTCATCATCAATTCTGTAGTTCCTATAGGAGAGGTTGATTCAATGATATATAAATCGTTTTCTTTTAAAAGCGGTATTATTGCTTTGGTAGCTGATTTTACAAAAGAAATATCAGGTTCGTTTTTACCCTTAAATGGTGTTGGTACAACTATCAGATATGTGTCAGCTTCAACAGGGGTTGTCGAGGCATGCAAAAATCCATCTTTAACAGCATTTTCTACAGCATTATCCAATTCTGGTTCAATAATATGAATTTTTCCGGCATTGATCGTTTTTACAATTTCCGGATTAATATCAACCCCATGAACATATGTTTTGTTTTTTGCAATTAACGCTGCGGTTGGCAACCCAATATACCCAAGGCCAACCATTACTACACTAGGCTTATTATCCATAATAATTTTCTGAAATATATTTTACTATTCTCTCACATGCTTTACCATCTCCATACGGATTATGAAGTTTACTCATGCTCTCATATGAAGCATTTTCATTTAGAAGTTTTTCAGCTTCAGCAACTATCTTTTCCTCATCAGTTCCTACTAGAATTACAGTTCCGGCATCTACCGCTTCGGGTCTCTCCGTAGTATCCCGCATTACAAGTACTGGTTTTCCAAGGCTCGGAGCTTCTTCTTGAACACCCCCACTATCAGTAATTATCAAATAACACTTATCCATTAACCATACAAAAGCAGGATATGATAATGGTTTAATTAATTGTATATTATTAATATTACTTAATAATTCATATACCGGTTTTTGTACATTCGGATTCAAATGCACAGGGTAAATTATTTGAGAGTCTGGGTTTTCAATGGCTATTTTTTTTAATGCTTTACAAATATTAATAAAACCTTTTCCATGATTTTCTCTTCGATGTCCTGTAACCAGAATAACACGTTTATTTAGATCAACTGTTTTATTTAAATCGATTATTTCACTATCATTAAAGCTATCCGATTTTACTTTATTTACACTAAATTCTAATGCATCTATAACCGTATTTCCAGTTACTAAAATCTTATTCTCCTGGACATTTTCATTTAATAAGTTTTGTTTCGAAACCTTGGTAGGAGAAAAATGATAATCTGCAATACTTCCTGTTACCGATCTATTTATCTCTTCTGGAAAAGGAGATCTTTTATCAAAAGTTCTTAAACCTGCTTCAACATGACAAACTTGAGCTCCAGAATAAAAAGCTGCAATACCTGAAGCCATTGTTGTTGTTGTATCTCCATGAACAAATACATATTGGGGTTTAAATTCCTCTAGAACTGGTTTTAAACCTGTAATTATATCCGCAGTAAGGTTGTATAAGTTTTGATTAGGCTTCATTAAATCTAAATCATAATTAGGTGTTATTTCAAAAAAAGATAGCACCTGATCAAGCATTTCTCTGTGCTGAGCAGTTATACAAACTTTTGTTTCAAATTTATCTGAATGTTTCCTAAACTCCTGTACCAAAGGAGCCATTTTAATAGCCTCAGGCCTTGTTCCAAAAATAATTAGATTTTTGATTTTGTTCATTCTAAAATTTTAATTAATACCTTATCAAGACTATCTTTCCAGTTAGGAATTTCTAGCTTTAACGCTTCCTTCATTTTGGATTTATCTAATAAGCTATAACTTGGCCTTTTGGCAGGAGTAGGATAATTATCTGTTGTTGTCCTAGATACTTTTATATCAAAGTTTGCTTGTTCAAAAATTGCTTTTGCAAAATCATACCAACTTATAGTTCCCTCATTACTGTAATTATAAATACCATATTCATCAGGATTAGACACAATAATTTCAACAATTACATTCGCAAGATCTTTTGCATAAGTAGGAGAACCTATCTGATCACTTACCACGCCTATTTCATCTCTTTCTTTTCCCAAACGAAGCATTGTTTTTACAAAATTACGACCATATTCAGAATATACCCAAGATGTACGTATAATAAAATATTCATCCAAAATTTCCTGAATATATTCTTCTCCTTTTAGTTTTGAGGCACCATAAATGTTTATAGGTAAAGTTCTATCATCCTCTCGAT
This sequence comes from uncultured Aquimarina sp., assembly GCA_947498785.1. Taxonomy (GTDB): domain Bacteria; phylum Bacteroidota; class Bacteroidia; order Flavobacteriales; family Flavobacteriaceae; genus Aquimarina. The sequence continues at coordinate 54,199 of CANMLS010000021.1, forward strand.
ATGCCCTGTCTTTTGTCCCATCAAAAACAAAATCGGTAGAAACATGTATTAACGTCGTATCTTTTTCTTTACAAGTTTGTGCTAAGTATTTTACCGCCTCAGCATTTACTAAAAAAGCTTTTTCTTTTTCCGATTCTGCTTTATCAACCGCAGTATATGCGGCGCAGTTCACCAAATAGTTAAAATTGTTTTGACTAAAAAGAGTTTGAAGACTTTTATGGTCGGTTATATCTAATTCCTTTGATGTTTTAAAAATCCATTCTATATCCTTGTGGTATAAAGCTACATCTTTAAAGCACTGCCCTAATTGACCATTTGCGCCAGTTACAAGTACAGAAATCATAATTTTGCGTTTCTAAAATTAGGTAGTAAGGTGTCTTTTTCAGATACAATCATATCTTTTTCATCAAATTGCCAATCAATATCTAATTCTCTATCATTGTAGATTATTCCTCCTTCAGATTCTTTGTTATAAAAATTATCGCATTTATAAAAAAAGATAGTCGTTTCACTTAATACAATAAAACCGTGGGCAAAACCTCTAGGGACAAATAATTGTTTTTTATTCTCACTAGATAATTCTACAGCAACGTGTTCTCCAAATGTTATAGAATCTTTACGTAAATCTACAGCCACATCTAACACTTTTCCTTGAAGTACTCTAACCAATTTAGCTTGAGCATGCTCTCCAGTTTGATAATGTAGAGCTCTAATCACACCTTTTGACGAAAAAGATTGATTATCCTGAACAAAACTAACGTCTTGGTTTATCAGTTGATTAAATCGATTTTGATTAAAGCTTTCAAAAAAATATCCTCTTTCATCTTCAAAAATTCTAGGTTCTAATATAAAACAACCTTCGAGCTTTGTTTCTTTTACTGTCATACTCAATCTTCTAATATACTCATTAAATGTTTTCCGTATCCACTTTTTATCAACGGCTTTGCTAATTCTTCTAATTCTTTTTTAGAAATAAATCCCATTTTAAAGGCTACTTCTTCAATAGCACCAATTTTTAATCCTTGACGCTCTTCAATTACCTGAACAAATTGAGATGCTTGCATCAAAGAATTAAAAGTTCCCGTATCTAACCATGCAGTTCCTCTATCCAAAATACTTACATTAAGTTTCTTTCTCTCCAAATATACCCTATTCACATCTGTAATTTCTAATTCACCTCTATTACTTGGTTTAATATTTTTAGCAATATCCACTACCGAATTATCATAAAAATATATTCCTGGAACTGCAAAATTCGACTTTGGGTTTTCAGGTTTTTCTTCGATTGATATTGCTCTTCCATTCACATCGAATTCAACTACTCCATAACGTTCAGGATCATGAACATGATATGCATAAATAATGCCTCCTTTAGGATCACTATTGGATTGCAAGAGTTTTTCTAAACCTGTACCATAAAAAATATTATCTCCCAAAATCAATGCAACCTTATCATTTCCTATAAAATCAGCTCCAATTATAAATGCCTCAGCCAATCCATTAGGTAATTCTTGAATTGCATATTCAAATCTACATCCATATTTGATTCCATCTCCTAATAGCTTTTCAAATAAAGGCAAATCATGCGGAGTAGAAATTATAAGAATTTCTCTTATTCCCGACCACATTAAGCTAGAAAGTGGATAATATATCATTGGCTTATCATACACTGGCATTAGTTGTTTACTAACAGCAAGTGTTAAGGGGTGTAGCCTTGTTCCAGATCCTCCGGCTAAAATTATTCCTTTCATCTATTACATTTATTAGTTCTCAAAGATATAATCGAATTCTTAATTATATTCCTTTCATTAGGTTATGTTATATTTTTTTAAGTACCATAATATTGTCTTTTCAATTCCAGTTTCAAAATTTTCATTAGCTTTCCAGCCAAGTTCAGTTTCTATTTTGGTGGCATCTATAGCATACCTTAAATCGTGACCCGGTCTATCATTAACATAGGTTATGAGTTTTTCATAAGACTCTCCATTTTTTCTAGGAACTTTTATATCCAATATTTCACAAATTTTTGATGCAATTTGATTATTATTACGTTCATTTCTTCCTCCGATATTATATGTCTCACCACTACTTCCTTTTCTATATGCCAGTTCGATACCTTTACAGTGGTCCAAAACATATAACCAATCCCTGACATTCTTTCCATCACCATATATAGGTATATTATCCTCGGCTAATGCTTTTCTGATAATTGTAGGAATAAGCTTTTCATTGTGCTGTTTGGGACCATAATTATTCGAACAATTTGTTGTGACAACATCCATTCCATACGTATGAAAATAGCTTCTTACTATGAAATCTGAAGAGGCTTTAGATGCACTATACGGACTATTAGGGGCATATGGCGTATTCTCTGTAAAAAGTCCAGTACTTCCTAAGGTTCCATATACTTCATCTGTAGAAATATGATGAAAACGGCAACTTTTATATTCGTCCTTATATTTATATGGAGCTTCCATCCAATAATTTCTAGCAACATCAATCAATGTAAAAGTTCCAAAAACATTTGTTCTTATAAATTCATCGGGATTTGTTATAGAATTATCTACGTGTGATTCTGCTGCAAAATGAATTATTCCATTAAAATCATACTTCAAAAATAAAGTTTCTATTAAATTCCTCTCACAGATGTCCCCCTCTACAAATGTATAATTTTCATGTTTTTCTACGAACTTCAAATTATCTAAATCTCCCGCATATGTTAATTTATCTATATTAATAATTTGTATTTCAGGATTTTCATTAAGGAAATATGGAATAAAATTAGATCCTATGAACCCAGCTCCACCAGTTAATAAAATTGATTTCATCATCTATTAGTATTTTTTATAGAAGGCTTTCTTTAATATTACTATGTAATTCTTTTATTCTACTAACAGATTGATTTGGTAATACCAAAATACAATCTTCTGTATCAACAACCGTTAAGTCCGAAACCCCAATGCCACATACCTCTTTTTTTCCAATACTATATGAATTCAAATTGTCAACTCCTTTAATCCAGGAAATTCCTTCTACTATATTATTTTTATTAAAATAAGAAATCAAAGAATCAAAAGATCCTAAATCTGTCCATTGAAATTCTGATTTTACAGTTTTAATTAAATCACTTTTTTCAAAAACAGCATAATCAATACTTTCATTAGGAATGTTTATCATATCCTCATACTCAATATAACCCTTATTATTAGAATCAAGTGCCTTTTTTGAAGCTTCAAATATATCCATTCTATATTTTTGTAATTCTGTAAGGAAAACTCCTGCCTTAAAGCAAAACATTCCGCTATTCCAATAAAAATTTTCTTTTTCTATAAAGGATATGGCTGTTTTATAATCAGGTTTCTCTCTAAAACTAACTATATCTTCTCCTCTAGATTCTATATATCCGTACCCTGTTTCAGGATATTCAGGCGTAATCCCAAAAGTTACTAAAAACCCTTTATTTGCTAATGTTATCCCTTCTTTTATACTTTTTTCATATTCTTCTACATCACTAACCATATGGTCAGAAGGAGTAACAAACAAAATATCATCTCGGTTGACACTCATAGCTGCAAGAGCTATTGCGGGAGCAGTATTTCTTCCAATAGGCTCAATAATTTTATGTTTAAATGGGATATTGAGTTCATCTATTTGACTAACACCTTGATTTTCCTGATCTATATTAGTCAATAACATAAAATCATCAACAAGCAATTTATTTCTAATAATTGTGTGCTGAAATAACGATTTTTTAGTAAATATTTTTAAAAATTGTTTTGGTTTAGATTTTCTGGACAAAGGCCAAAATCTTGTTCCAGACCCTCCACTCAATACCACATTAACTATCTTATTCATTTTAAGGTTTTTTTTACACGAAGTTTTAACTCTGTTCCTTTATTTCAATTTAAACATAGTAGGAATCGATATAATTTCGTCTTTATTTTCTAAATGAGTATTACATAAATACTACAAACCATATTTTTACACACATTAAAGAAAACTTACTTCAAATTATAGATATATATTTTAACTAATCATTATGTTTTATACTATTTCCTGAGCTTATTTAATTTCACCATTAGAATAATCAGAATCTCCTTATCTCTATTCGAAATTCCCCAGTTCTTTTATACAATATTAATAGATTGAGTATAATTATGACGCTTTTACTCTCCATATTTTCTTTTAAATTGCATAAAACTTTAATGGATATGGTCTAATTTAATTCTCCATTATTCTTTTCAATGATTCTTTCCAGTTTATAATATCCAAATTAAATGATTCAATACATTTTTCTTTGTTAAAAACACTATATTTTGGTCTAGCAGCAAAAGTAGGGTAATTATCGGTTTTTTTAAGTATTATAGTATCAAGTTTCCCTGATACTCTTAAAATTTCCTTAGCAAAATCATACCAAGTAGCTTCTCCTAAGTTGCTGAAATGAAAAATCCCATATTTGTAACTCCCTATTTCTATTAAATCAAGAATGAATTTAGCTAAATCATTAGCGTTTGTAGGAGTACCTGTTTCTGAAGTTGTAATTGTAAGTTCTTTCTCAGTCTTTGATTTCTTTAAAATAGTTTTAAAAAAATTGTGCCCAAATTCTGAGTATAACCAAGAAGTTCTAATAATAAAATACTTATCTAAGATTTCCTGAATATATTTCTCTCCTGCTAATTTGGATTTACCATACTCATTTATTGGATTGGTAAAATCCTCTTCCTTGTAGGGAGATCTTTTTTTACCATCAAAAACATAATCAGTCGAAATATGAATTAAAGTTGTATTTGTTTCTTCACATACTTCTGCTACATTTTTTACCCCTTCTGCATTTACTAAGAATGCTTTATCAGGTTCCTTTTCTGCCTGCTCAACATTAGTATATGCTGCACAATTGATTACAAAATCAAATGATTTATCCTCAAAGAAATCACTAACCCTATCTTTTTTTGTAATATCTAATGTCGTAGAGTTAGCAAAAAACAATGTTAATTTTGGGTATTCATTTTTAATTTTACCTATACATTGCCCTAGTTGACCTCCAGATCCAGTTACTAAAACATTAATTGTATTAGGGGATGTATTCATTTATTATAATTATATTTATTAGTATTCACCATAGTTTCTCAAATATCTATTTAATGAAACCATAGCAAGTGTCAAAAATAAAACACTCATAAATAAAATTGGTGTCAAAACGATTTTTTTGCTAAAAAAATCATTTACCAATGTCCCCTTATTCGGAAATTCAGAAATGATATTAATGGTACTCTTAGTATTTGCTTTTTCCTTGTTTAGGCTGATTTTTTCGTCTTTTAATTCTTTTTCATGATTCAGTAATTCAATTTCTGATATTTGATCGGTTTTATTCTCTGCCAAATTAATACTTGTTGTACCATCTGGTTTTTTTGCTTCTAAGACTTTAATTTCCTTATAAAATGTTTGTAAGTCATTAATTTCTTTCTGTTGTTGTTCTATAATCGAATCTCTGAGTGCAATATTGTCATCATTAATTTCTTTCTGAAGCTTAAAATATTCATTGTTTTCTATAGACGTAACGATTGCTTTTTGGCATCTCTTGGCAACTCCAGGAGATGTTGTTTCTATTTCGATTTTATGAAACTTTGCATTAATATCATTAAAGTTTTTTAAATAATCTTCATAATGTACTTGTTTTTGTGATACTGAGTCTAACCCTTGAATGAACTCACTAAACTGCTTTATTCGTTGCGTTTGATCTGAAAATGAAGATATTATTACTTTTTTCACATCTCCAGCTGCAGATTCAGAAATGTTTAAAGCTTCTGCAAGTGCTTTACTTTCTTGTTGTTTGGCTAATTGATCATAAAATTCTATATTATTATATAATTGTTGTACACTGTTAAAATTAGGTTGAACAATCATTGAAGATCGATATCGAGGTAATGCTGTATAATCCATATATCCTCCAATTCCAAGACCAAGAAAAATTGCCACAATAAGTTTAAAAAAATGAACTCTGATAAACTGAAGTAATAGAATAAAAAAGTGAAATGCTGTTTTAAAAATATTTGCTATAAAGATAAAAATAGTAGTAAATGCATTTCCTATTAGCTTGAATAGTTGAGCTAAATCAATATCATCTGAAGAATTCTCCTTAGCATTCATAATAGTAAGTTGGTTAGGTTATAAGACAAGTGCAGTTTTCAAAAACTCCTTATCAGTACACATATAATCTTTAAAAGTATCGCAGTAAAACGTACATTATTATATACTAGTTGAAAAAAATATTAGGTTTAACTATGTTTTAAGGACTTTTAACAGTATCTGAATAGTTTATTAAATGAATGAAAAACAGACAAATAACTAAAATAGTTGTCTTGTAATATCTATTAAATAAGGAAGTTTTTTGTCTTCTTTCCTGAGGTTAAAATGTCCTAAACTGGAAGTGTTTCCTCAAATTTCTACTATTAGAAATACATATTTCTCTTATCGAATACTTTGATCTTTTCTATAAATCTAAAACGAAACATCAATAGTCATTGACTAATAATCTATGACTCTAGGCATAGGTTATCTGAACTCTGTCTTTTAAATATGCTTATATTTTTTCAAATACCATTTAATTGTCTTCTCAATCCCTGTTTCAAAATTCTCCTCTGCAGCCCACTTTAATTCATATTCTATTTTAGATGCGTCAATTGCATACCTATAATCATGACCTGGCCGATCGGTTACAAAAGTAATAAGATCCTTATAAGATATTCCTTTACTTCTAGGCAAAACTCTATCCAAAATCTCGCAAATTGTAGTGGCTATATATAGATTTTCTCTTTCATTTTTTCCTCCAATATTATAGGTTTCTCCTAATTTTCCAGTCTTCAATACCAAATCTATTCCTTTACAATGATCTAAGACATACAACCAATCACGAATGTTCTTACCATCACCATAAATTGGGATATTTTCTTCGTTAACCGCTTTTCTAATAATTGTAGGGATTAATTTTTCATCATGTTGTCTAGGCCCATAGTTATTTGAGCAATTAGTTGTTACTACTGGCAGACCATAGGTATGAAAATAGCTTCTAACTAGCATGTCTGATGATGCTTTTGAAGCACTATACGGACTATTAGGTGCATAAGGAGTGTTTTCAGTAAAAAGACCTGTTTCTCCCAATGTTCCATAGACCTCATCGGTAGAAATATGCAAAAAACGTGCATGTAGATATTCTGAAGTGAATTCCTTTGGCGATTTCATCCAAGTTTGATAAGCTGCTTGTAATAGATTAAATGTTCCTGTAATATTCGTTTCGATAAAAGCTTTTGGACTCGAAATAGAATTATCAACATGGGACTCTGCAGCAAAATGAACTACAGTATCAATTTGATGTTCCTTAAAAATTGTCTTAATCGTATCAAAATCACAAATATCTCCCTCAATAAAGGTATAATCAGTATCCTTTTTAATCTCTATATTTTTAAGATTAGCTGCATATGTTAGTTTATCAAAATTAACAATTTTTGATGCCGTATCTTTTGCTATAAAATTCACATAATTAGATCCTATAAATCCTGCTCCTCCCGTTATTAAAACATTCCTCTTCATTTTATATATTAGATATACACTTCTAATAATTTCATCCCATTATTGCTGCTTTCTATAGATATATTTTCAATTGCACGAGGAATGAGCATTGTTTCACCAAATGAAATATTTTCAGAATAGCCAACCGTGTTGATCGTACCGCTTCCTTCGACACACATTAAAATTTTGAACGAATCTAAACCCTTATAATCTCTTTTGAGAATGTTATCAATCTCGATTGTGCTAGTTGTAAAATAAGTGCCAGAAATAAGGTTATTTATTTTATTCTTATCCTTGTTATATTCTAATTTAAAAGATCGATCTCCTTTAAAATTTAGGGCATCCAACGCCAGATCAGTATGTAATTCTCTTTCATTTCCCTCACTATCTTTTCGATCCCAATCATAAACTCTGTACGTAATATCAGATGTTTGTTGAATCTCTGCAATCAATGATCCTCCTCCTATAGCATGTATTCTTCCTGCTTTTATAAAATAACTATCTCCTTTTGAAATATTTTCGAAATTGAGCAATTCTGTGACTTTTCCTTTTTTTAGGAATGTTTCATACTCTTCTTTTGTGGTATCCTTATTGAAACCAACAATTAACTTAGCATCGACATCAGCCTGAACAACATACCACATTTCTGTTTTACCAAAAGAATTATGTCTCTCTTTTGCTAACACATCATCAGGGTGAAGTTGAACCGATAAGTCTTCTCTAGCATCAATAAACTTGATCAATAATGGAAATTGATTGCCAAATTCTTGATATACTTTTTTCCCTAAAAGTTGAGCTGAATATTCTTTAATAAGATCATCTAACTTTTTTCCAGCATGTATTCCATTTGATATTATTGAAATATCATCATTTACAGTAGAAATCTCCCAACTCTCACCTATATTATTTTCTTTAGTCGGCTTATTCAGAACTGTTTTTAGCTTATTTCCTCCCCAAATTTTTTCTTTTAGAATTGGATGAAATTTTAACGGGTATAACATAATTATGCCTTTTTATCTTTTGATTGATTTGTCTTTTCTATTTTAATAAAATCTATTCTTCATCCTTAACAAAATTCTGAACTGCTTTGGATAAATATCTTGAAAAGTAAAATAGTGAAACCAATCCAATTAAAAGCAGAGGGGTTATTAGAATAGTACGATTTAATAGCTTCTTTTGCTTCGAAATAATATCACCATAATATACAAAAGAAAATATTTCTTGATCTAAGGCCAAAATACGTTCTTGCTCATTGATTAACTCTAATAAAACATCTTTTCGCTTCAATAAAGATGCTATTGTTGGCGACTCTGATTCATTAGCAATAATCACTACATCATTAGAGTCAGATGACGGACTATTATTAATATTGCTCAGGTATCTATCAATAAACTGCAAGGACTTTTTGTTTCGTTCCAAATTAATACTTTTTTGTTTTAATTCTAAACTCATTATTCCTTTGTAATATTTATTTGATTTTATATAATCTAAAATAGATGAAGTAATCTCACTATTATAATCATTGTCATTATTAAATTCAAAAACAAGTTTATGATGTTTATAAAAATCCCTAAAACCTTCTTCTTTTAATTGATCTTCTTCATAGGCTTCCATTACATCTTTAAAAAATTCTTTATTATTATAACGTTCTTGTAAATTATCTAATACATCTGTGCCTTTTACAATTGGTTTAATTGTGATTTCTTTTACATCAAGAATATTTTCTGGTTTGATTCCTAATTTATTGAGAAAAGCATCATCTTTAAAACTCTCTTCTAATTCTTCAACAAAATCATAAATATATTTTATACTATTATATTTAGGTTCAATTATGACTTCTTGTGTATATGAATTGTTAGAATCTCTAGCTTGGTCAATGAAAAACCCTGTAGCTCCTCCAGAAACTATTAAAATCAAAAATAAAATTGCTTTTTTCTTATAAAATAAAATTATAGAAATAATCAATTTAAGAAAACTCTTAAAAGCATTTTTGATCATGCCAAAAAGCTGCATTAAGTCTATTTCATCATTATTATTTTCCTTACTCATACTATTATTACCTTTCTTTAAATATTTGCTCTATTATTTTCTCGGTTATCAGATATGTGGGTTTTACTCCTGTAGTTCCTAATCCTCCTGAAGCCAAAGTGCTTCCTGTCTCTAATGGATTATCTGAAGCATAATATGCATATCGAACTTTAACCTTTGGGCTTATACTTCCTCTAAGTTTTGATGCCGATTGTATTGCTTTTTGATAATGGGCACCCTCCATCTCTAATCCAATTACATTCCAGGTTGAATCATGAAAAAACTTTAATATATCTCTATTTTGTAAAGATGTTCCTAAAACTGTTATCATGGCTCCATCATAAATATCAATGCCATGACCTTCTAATTCTTTCTTTTTAAGTTCGTTTTTAAAAGGGTAATTATCTGCCGTCCCTTCAAAAACGTGAGCAGAAGGTATCATAATATCTCCTTTTCCTCCTTCAAGAATACCCGCTTTACCCATAATAGAAACAGATTTTACATCTAGATGTATTTTATCACCTTCAATATTTATATAAGGTTTCAATAATTCATCCATGGTTTCGTATGCTTGTTCTCCAAACGCATAGTCCATAACCACAATTACAGGTTTATCCTCATTGTCTAAATCTACAATATGATTTTTATACTCTCCTTCGGGGTATTGGATAGTATCAAAAATCTGAACGTTAATATTAGCTCCACTTTGATCTTCGATGTACGTCATCCCCTTCTGCAAAGCTAATTTCTCAACTCTGGCTCTTAGTTTATCATTTTTGCTTTCGCTTAATGATTCATAAATATCAAATGTATTCTTATTTCTTAATTCTGTCTTCAGTGCAATTGGTGCATATAATGTATTCATCACACTATGCATATTTGCACTAATAACATGAATCGGACGTTGAAGTAAACTAAGTTCTTCTAACTTCTTTTTGATTGAATTTGCCCAAATCTCTCCATGAATATGATGCCCTAATCTTTCTCTTAATACTGGACTAAAAGTGACTATTCGTTTATTATCTTCTATAGATTCTTCTATCGCCAATTTACCTAACCAGTAAATAATATCTAAAAACCGTTCTTTGCTTTCGGGACATGAAAAGTCATTATAAACAGAAGATACTTCTTCAAATGTTCTTCCCAAAATATTAGCGGTATGTGTTAACGCTACTTCTCTTTCTGCCTTAGTTAAATCTTTTTTTGAAAGTACTGCTTTTTCTAACTTCTGCCAATCCCTAGTCACCTTACCTTGCTCATCAATCACTACTCGATTCATAATCTTGTGTGACTCTATAAATAAGAAAGTAAGATGGGTAAGTATATCATAAATTTCTGACCTTCCTCTTGTAATTTCAATATTCATCTGTTCCTCATCAATTCGATAGCAATTTCTTCTTCTTTTTGGAGGAACAATTACTTTAAAATGAGAATTTTTGTATCCTTCTTCACTAGTAAGATTAATATATCGACACTCTTCGATACCAAAAGGCAAACGGTCTATAACATAAAGTAGTCCATTAAGTTCTACTTTTTCTTCTGCTACAGAACCATAAATTTCGGGGCGAAGAATAAGTAGTGCTTCTCTTAATGTATCTCCAGAAACTCCCATGGGTTTATAGAAGCCTCTATTAAAAAGATGGCGCATGGTAATGTACATGCGTTCTATTGCGCTTGAGCTTTCCTGAGCTCTTGTCCTACCTTGTAATATTAGATTTGCCATAAATTTTTCCTAGCAAATATAAGTATCCTAACCGAACATTGAAATATCATGTATAATTATGTTTGTTTTAGTCTAAATACTAATGTAAACTATTTGTCAATCATGGTGGTGAGTTTATCTGCTATATTTCTATCATTAGACAACCTAGGTAACTTATTTTGTCCTCCTAATTTGCCAACTGATTTCATATAATCCTTAAAACCTCCTTTAGGAACTGGAGTAATTTTTAGTGTACTTAATATTTTTCCTTTTATCAAGTCGTCATAATACGAGTTCTGCTTTCTTAGCGAGTTTTCTATCTCTAATGCCAAAACTTCAATATCAACTGGGGTTTCTTTAAACTCTATAAACCATTCGTGATATGGCAATTCAGAATTATCGGGATTAACCTGTGGCGCTACGGTAAAGTCATTGATCATTACTCCTAGGGTATCTGCTCCTTCTTTAAGCGCTTGATCTACTTCTTTTCCAATTACATGTTCTCCAAAGGCAGAAATAAAATGTTTTATTCTTCCAGAAACGATTAACCTGTAGGGTGAAGTATTGGTAAACATTACAGTATCTCCAATATTATATGACCATAACCCTGCAGAAGTAGAAACAAGCATCACATAATTAACACCTACCTCGACCTGGCCAATAGTTAATCTTTTTGGTTTCTCTTCAAAAAACTCTTCTGCCTTTACAAATTCATAAAACATCCCAGAATCTAACTGCAACAGCATTCCTTTTTCATTTTGTTTGTCCTGAAAAGCAAAAAACCCTTCAGATGCAGGATATAGTTCGATACCTGCAACTTTTCTTCCTATCAACTTTTCGAATGTAGCTTTATAGGGTTCAAAATTAACTCCTCCATATATGAATAATTCAAATCCCTTAAAAAGATCTCCTATCGTTTTATTTGTTTTCTGCTGTAGCTTTTCAAAATACATTTGTACCCATGGTGGTATCCCACTAATTACAGTCATATTTTGATGCATGGTTTCTTCAACAATTGCATCTACTTTTTTTTCCCAATCTTCGATACAATTTGTTTCCCAGCTTGGCAATCTGTTTTTCTGCAGGTATTTGGGAACATAGTGCGCAACAATCCCAGAAAGTCTACCTAACATGACTCCGTTTTTTTCTTCCATCTCTGGGCTTCCCTGAAGAAATATCATTTTGCCATCTACAAAATCGACTTTTCCCGTTTCTTCTATATAACATAAAATTGCATTACGTGCAGCTCTAATATGAGTAGGCATGGAATCTTTGGTCAACGGAATATATTTTGCTCCACTCGTAGTTCCTGAAGTTTTTGCAAAATACAAAGGTTTTCCTGGCCAGAGTACATCTTTTTCTCCATCTACGACTCTATTAACATATGATTTTAATTCTTCATAATCTCGTATAGGAACATTATTGACAAAATCTGAGTGTGTTTTAATATTCTGGAAATTGTGATCTTTGCCAAATGCTGTATACATAGCCATTTTTATCAAATCCTTAAAAACCTTTTCTTGTGTTTTTATTGGATCTGAGGACCATTTGTTAATTTTCTTACTAATGCGCTTGGCAAATATTTTAGCTCCTAATGATTTTAAGGACATAGATAATTATTGTTCAAAATCAATAAAGTTAGACGGATCGGTAGGGTATCCATCTCTCCATAATTCAAAATGTAAATGAGGCCCTGTCGATAATTCACCTGTAGAACCCGCAGTAGCAATTACTTCTCCGGCTCTAACTTGTTCTCCTTGTTGTTTTGTCAAAGAGGCATTATGTTTATACACTGTAAGTAAATTGTTACTGTGCTTAAGTATAATTACATGACCTGTTTCTGCGGTCCATTCTGCAAAAATCACAGTACCAGAAGATGCAGCTTTTACTGGTGTATCTTTTAGAACAGCAACATCAACTCCGTAATGTTTTTCTGTCACATTATACTCAGAAGTGATATTCCCTTTTACAGGCGGAAATAGTGAAAAGTCAGAACTTGATTTTTCACTCTCGAATAAACTATATTTGTCCTCTTTGGAGACTTCTTCACGAAGTTTAATATCTTGTTCTGAGGGTTTTAAATCAATTTCTTGCAGGTTTGTTTTTTGAGATTGTATCGCAGAATCAATATCAAATTCTACTGTTTTTACATCTCCCGTCAATACTTTTTTAATTGATTTATAATATTCCTGATTTATAATAATTCTGGATTCCAAAGAGTCTGTAGTAGCAATCAATCTAGTCGCTCTTAAGTTTAATGAGGTAGATGAATATCCTGGAATATATTCTCTAAGTGGTGTAAAAGCGATCAAAAAGGTGGTTCCTGCTACCAAAACTATTGACGTTATGGTTACCATTACAAAAACATTAAGCCTGTTAAGTTTGAAAGATATGCGTTCCTCAAAAGTATCCTCATTAAGGATAACTAAGCGATACTTATTAAGCAGCTTTTTGGTAATCTTCTTCTGTTCTTTATTCTTTTTTGCCATGGATTACATCTTCTGTAGAGAATGTTACCAATTTGGTATTATTCGCAAATATACATAATCTGCTAATATCAAAATATAAGGTTTTTGATATAGACCTCTTCTTGGCTCTTTATAATTTTTAGGTCAAATTCAAAAAATAAAGAAGAGTGCACATAAATATTTCTTATACAACGTATTCTATAGAACTTTTTTTTATTTCAAAAAGTATTTAAAACATAATACAATTTAATGAATCATCATTCTTTAATGGTTAAAGATTGTATAAATTGCATCAGTTTCATCATTTCTTGCTAACTTTGTCATCTAATAGTTAAGATCATGATATTATCTAGTATATTTTTAGGAATGATAGGTCCATGGCAAATTGCATTGATCGTAGGAATTGTACTCCTTTTATTTGGAGGAAAGAAAATTCCCGAATTAATGAGAGGTCTTGGTAGTGGTATAAAAGAATTTAAGGATGCTTCAAAAGAAGATGAAGATGAAGATCCTAAAATTGATGAGAAAAGTTAGTTTTTCTTATCGTCTAATACATACAAAAAGCCAACTCTTTTTAAGTTGGCTTTTTTTGTACTACTATTTATTCATTATTAAAAAGAAAGCTCCAAACATAGCTATCGCAGGAACTACATCAATTTTTTTTAATTATAATCTCAAAATCCATGTGGTGGATTGATTCTTGGCGCTAACAACTGGATATGCTATCAGAGTGGGAATACTTATTTTGGGATTAATTTTATTTTTTATAGGTTCTAAACAAACTGACGAAAAACAAAGTTTCATGGATAAGTCTCTCTAATATCCATGAGTTATTTTTTAATCCACAAGAGATAACTGTATTCTCTTTCTATTCATATCTACATCTAGTACAGTTACTATTAAATGCTGATGCAATTGCACAACGGCATTCACGTCACTTATGTATTCGTTTGCCAGTTTTGAAATATGAATTAATCCACTTTCTTTAACTCCTATATCCACAAAACAACCAAAATTTGTAATGTTATTTACAATTCCTGGTAGTTTCATCCCGGTTTTTATATCTGCTATAGTTTTTACGTTAGGGTCAAATTCAAAAACTGTGACTTTCTTTCTGGGGTCTACCCCAGGTTTTTCTAATTCTTTAACAATATCAGTCAATGTAGGAAGTCCAACTTCCTCGGTAATATAGTCCTGAAGTTTGATTTTTGAAATAGCTTCTTTATTTCCTATTAACTCGGTTACAGGAACCCCCGCATCCTTTGCCATTTTAGAAACCAATTGATATCGTTCAGGATGAACCGCAGAATTATCTAGTGGGTTCTTGGGACTCGTAATTCTTAAGAATGCTGCAGCTTGTTCGTAAGCTTTTCCTCCTAATCTAGGTACTTTTTTTAACTCTTCGCGAGATTGTAATGCTCCATTTTCTGATCGATAAGCCACAATGTTTTCTGCGAGTTTTTCTCCGATACCTGAAACATAACTTAGTAATGGAACACTAGCCGTATTGACATTAATCCCTACACTATTTACACAACTCATTACCACAGTATCCAATTCATTTTTGAGCTTAGTTTGATCTACATCATGCTGATATTGTCCTACTCCGATAGACTTTGCATCTATTTTTACTAATTCTGCCAGCGGATCTGCCAATCGTCTGCCAATTGAAACTGCTCCACGCACAGTTACATCATAATTAGGGAATTCGGCTCTAGCTATTTTGGAAGCAGAGTATATAGAAGCACCACTTTCATTCACCATAAAGACTTGTATAGGGTTTTCAAATGGTATTTTTTTAATAAAAGCTTCTGTTTCTCTTGCTGCAGTACCATTTCCTATTGCAATTGCTTCTATCTTATATGCATTTACAAGGGATCGTATTTTTTTAATTGCACTTGTGACTTCTCTTTGTGGCGGATGAGGATAGATATTTTCATTATGCAATAGATCTCCTTGTTTATCCAGACATACAAGCTTACAGCCCGATTTAAAACCTGGATCTAATGCTAATATCTTCTTCTGTCCCAAGGGTGATGCCAGTAATAATTGTTTTAAGTTTTGTGCAAAAACTTTAATCGCACTATCATCTGCTTTTTCTTTGGATTGATTTAATATTTCTGTAGAAATTGCTGGAGTCAACAACCGTTTATATGCATCAGAAATTGCCAAAAACACATGATCGGTACATGCTTCAACATTTGACCTGATCATTACATCATCTATAATATCTAATGCATCGCCTTCTGGAACGGTAATTTTTACTCTTACAATTTTTTCGTTTTCAGCTCTTAGGATTGCCAACAATCGATGCGACGGGCATTTATGCAGTGGTTCTTCCCAATCAAAATATTGTTGATATTTCTGAGCCTCTTCCTCGTCTTTTTTCGTTTTAACCACGGTAGAAGTTATGGCCGCTTTACGTTGATATAACCTTCGTAGTCTATTTCGAATTTTTTCATCTTCATTAATCCATTCTGCAATAATATCTCTAGCCCCTTGTAACGCTAATTCCTCTGTAGAAATTTCATTATTTAAATATTGTGAAGCAACAAAAAGAATTTCTTCTTCTTTCTGATCTATAACAATCTTTGCCAACGGTTCTAGTCCTTGTTCTCGGGCAACAGAAGCCTTTGTTTTTCTTTTTTTCTTATATGGTAAATACAGATCCTCTACTTGAGTAAGTGTATCTGCCGATAGAATTCTTTTCTCTAATTCTGGAGTTAAGGCTTTTTGTTCTCGAATTGCAGTAAGTACACTTTCTTTTCTTTTTTGAAGCGTTTCAAAAGCTGTTTTATATTTTACTATTTCGCCAATAGCTACCTCATCCAGATCACCCGTCATTTCCTTACGGTACCTGGAAATAAAGGGAATGGTAGCTCCATCATCTAAAAGGGAAATGGTTTTAGCTATTTGTTTTTCTGAAATAGGGATTTGTTTAGCGACAAAAGAAACAATACTCATAAAAATCGATTTTTTAGCATCGCTAAATATAATGCCAAAAACGAAGGAATATTTTAATCATATGAGAAAGTTTTCTACAATTTTCAAAAAATTAAAATCGCCAGCTATGGTATATTATCTAATTTGGGTTTTCTATTTTGATTGTTTTAATTTCAGAAATTAAACTCCCGTCACTTCCCATTCCTTCGATATAAAGAGTAAAATGTTCTAATTCTGTATTTGGTATTTTAAAAGTCCCAAAACCTTTTTTATCAAAATCAACCCAAGGCTGCCAATGAATAACACCATAGTCGATAAAACTTACATCCAAATAGTTTGAATATCCAGGGTTATAGTACTCCTTTACTGGTTCAAAACCTTTTGTCATTTTACATACCATAACACTATTCTTTTTTCTAATTTCTGATCCTAACGGAATTTTCCTAGTGTAAATCCTAATTGATCCTCCCAAACCTCCTCTAGTTCCAAGAGCATAAGACATTCTATCCATATATATTCTATCAACTTCAGAAGTTCTCATAATATCCAAAGCACTTAAATCACTTGACAATTGAAAATCATCTATAAGTACAGCGACTGGTTCATTCAGTGCAAGAGAAAGAATCCTTATATCTCTATTGGGGCCTATAAATACTTGATACTTTCTTGTTGATATTATATAATCAATAACAGAAGGAAAATAATCTGCCAAATCTTGAGTAATTTTTGTAGAATTTCGTTTAAAATATGGAAGGATCCGAATAGTATTCGTGTTTTCTTCTTCTTTCTTTTTTACTAGTACTACCTCATCAAGAACCTGAACATTATCGGTTATAAAGTCCTCTGGTATTTCTACTTCTGTATTAATTACCGTGTTTTCTATCATATTGTCATCAGATAATAAAACAGAACCAAAAGGTTTCTTTAACTCTTCTGATACTACTTGAACATATAAAACGGGTTTTACAAAAACATCTCCAGAGGTAACTCCTGATAATTCAACCTCTTCTCCTTTCTCAGGAAAAAAATTAGGTATCTCAAAACTTTTATCAGTGCCAACTTCTATAAAACTACCTTTCTGATATATTGTGGGATGCATATAGATTTTATCAATATCCTTTTTCTTCCTACCTTGTACCTTACCTTTTAGCTTAAAACCTTGATTGAAGCCACAAACAACCTTGGGAACAGTATTAAAAATCCGATCCCAACTATACCTACTCCACCCCTGAGTGACTAATAGTAAATCAAGATTATACATCTTCTTCCTGTCCATATCTCGAAAATAATATTGCTCATCCTCTATGAATCCTTGAACATAAGGATGCAACAACACAGCAGAATAGATATTATCCTTAGGAGTATAAGATTTTGTGGCTTCTGGTAAAATAGAAACACTAACATCATAGCGTACACCTTGCTTTTTTGGCATCCTGATGTCTATGGATAAAGAATCCTTAATCGTTCTGGAACTCGTACTAAGTGTATTGGCAATATGATCATCAATCGAATTAAATAATAAGCGTTCTGCAACAGGAGTATTATCCTTAAACAAGGTAATTGTATTGATCCCTGGAAACAAAATTGCTCTTCTTAAGGAAATTTTCTTCTTTATTTCATCTGGTAAAAACCTAAGTGGAATTTGTTTTGATAAGTGATTTTGTCTAATCAATAAATAATAATCATCAGCCCCAAATGCTAGTGTCTCCTTATTTGTGTTAACCTCTACCATAGCATAATCCTCTATCATATTATTAATACTGATAGCCATACCAGTAGCATGAATCTTTGGAAATGAATGCGTTATCTCTTTACTGTTACGGAATCGAATCACTGCTTTGTATTGCTTGCCAAGCTCTGGACGTATACTAAACTTGCCGATACCAAACTGATTAGAACTAAAAGAAGTAATTTCATTCCCTTGATCATCTACTATATAGCCTCGATCAAAACTAACACCGTAACCTAGGTTATTAAGCAATTTAAAACCAACACTGTTATCAGTCCCCGAAACTAGATGGCCACCCTCAGGTAACAGCTGAAAATCATATGCTAAAGGTTTTGAGGCTTCATCTGCAATTATAGAACTTGAGAGAATCTTTATTTTCTTGATATATGACTCATCCTCTACAAAATTGTTCATCCAATTCGTTGACACCCGAATATAGTAATCACCATCACTCCATGTAGAATCGATCTTAATGTTACCTCGAAAACTACCTCTAGATCCAAAAAACAAACCATCATATAATTCTTTGCCTTCCTCATTAAACACCTGGACATTGAAATTTGTAGAACCAACAGAAGGTAGGCTTTTCTGACGATCATAAGCATATCCTTTAAACCAAATCTCCTCACCGTTGACATAAACACTCTTGTCTAAATGCAAAAAAAGCGTCTCACGGGGGATACTGAAATAATCCTGATTGGACTGAGCAACAGAATGTGAACTATTATTCTGGGCAAATATTCCTAATGAAAGAAAAAATATAAATAATGTTAGTAATAAACGATTCATAAACCCAAGTTTTATATGTTACTACTATTAAATATATAAAAACTTAAACTTCTTCAATGTCAGAGTTTTAATTAAAAACAACAAATAGGAATTATTTCTATTCTAGTGAAGAATAATATTTTTTGTTTTGAATTGAAGAAGGCTTAAATCATCTTAATGATAAAATTGATTGAATCCTAGAAATATGAAAGTTTAATTGAATTTTATAGACTTCATTATAGCTTCCAGTTCAAACATATTATCTCTTTTATTAATTGAAGGGGCAAATACGAAACCTTCTAATACTACTAATCTATTATTTACTTTATCTTCTATTGCATAATTAACAAATGGACCCGCCATAAACCTATCTTTAATCTCCCATGTTCCTTTGGTTTCAAAAGTAAATCTCCCATCCAGAGTTGTCTCATACAAATATGGAGCATATGCTTCTTCTGTAATAAAATGACCTACCTCTGAAGTTGGTATTTTTATTGCGCCTATAGAATCTCTCATTTTTATAATACTAGACACAGTATTTGAATCTTTAGTTACAATTCCTAAAGGAAGTTCATATAGCATTAAATTCATACTTCCATTAGTCAAATCTTTACGTATCCAGAAAAAATCTTCTTCTTCTATTGCGATACGATAAGCTGTAGGAATCTTAAGTGTAATTCCTAGTTTTTCTTGTAACTGAGGGATTTTCTCAAGTGATTTCTGTATTCTACTCTGTTTTTCTAGAGTTTCTGTGGATTTAAATCTTGAAACGATCGTTTCTTGATGTTCTCTAATCAATGAAATAATATCGGCATCACTCGAACCAGAGATTACAACACCCAGCTGAGGGGTTGCAAATTTATTGTTCAATACTCCGTATTTACTCTCTTCTTCTTTTCCTTTTTTGATCCATAAAAAGGTTCTGTTTTTTCTTGCTAAACCAGAAAATGCCGCCATTGGCATTTGTCGCATCGAAAATAACGGTTCTTGCTGGGGCAATCCAGGTACTTCTGCGCCCAAATACTTGCGTATGGTATCCCCAACATTGCTCTTCCACAAATCATTATCGATAACAATAGAAAGTTCGTTTATCTTTCCTACCGAATGAGCCATGGCTCCCTGAGTCTTTGTTTTTTTGTTTTTTTTGGTCTCTGTACAACTAACAATACAAAGCAGGCAAATAATTGCAAGCGATAATTTTTTCATAAAGTGATGATATTTGCGGTTATGACTTCGAAAGTTTCAACCTCATACCTGGTTTTATACCACTACCGCTAATATCGTTCCAATTTTTAAGATTCTCTACAGAAATACCTTTAAATTTTTGTGAAATACTCCATAAGGTGTCTCCAGTTTTTACTGTATAGGATGCTTAAGGCCTTTGTTGCAGGCATAGAAACTGCTTTTGGTGTCTTCTTCTTTTTTATTTTAATCATGATAGAAGCTATAGTGATTTTACGTTAACGTAATCCTAACAATCTTTTTTGCCAATACGACTTCATCCAGATCATTTGTCATTTCCTTACTGTATTTGAAAACAAAAAGAATGGTAGCTCTATTATCCAAAAGAGAAAGTTTTTGAAAAAGATTCGAAGTCATTAGATAAATGATAAAATCTAATTGAGATTGACGTTTTTTATCGTTTGAGTTTTTGAAATTAAACTTCCATCACTTCCCATTCCTTCAATATAAATAATAAAACTTTCTAATCCAGTATTTGGTATTTTAAAAGTTCCTAAACCCTCTTCGTCAAACTCCACCCAAGATTGCCAATGAATAACACCATAATCTATGAATCCTGAATCCAAATAGTTTGAATATCCAGGATTATAGTACTCCTTTACCTTCTCAAAACCTTTGATCATTTTATGTTCTGAAGTGCTTTTGTAGCTAGTAATTTCTGATCCTAATGGAATTTTTCTAGTATATATTCTTATAGATGAACCTCCACTTCCTCTAAGACCTAAACCATAGTTTATCTTATCAATATAAATTCTATCTACCTCATTTGTTCGCAATACAGTCAACATACTTTTATCTCCTATTAACTGTACATTGTCAATAAATATGGGAACCTCTCCCTGAAAATTTATAGAACTTGGTGCACGATCGTAAATAGTAATATCAGAAGTAACGGGTCTCTGATCTCGTATAAAAAATTTTCCTACAGATGTTATATAATCTAATATGGTAGGAAAATCCCTAGCCATACGCTCTGTAATCTTAGTAGAATTATTTCTAATATACCTAAGCATAGGTACTTTACTTGTCCTTTCTTCTTTACGCTCTCCCTGTAACATAACCTCATCTAATACCTGAACTTTATCAGTAATAAAACCTTCAGGGATTTTTACTTCTGTATTCATTTCTATATCTTCTACTATGTTTTCACGAAATAACACAGAAGTATCAAATGGCATTTTATGCTGATCTAGCTGTACTTGTAAATACAAATCAGGCTTCACAAAAACATTGCCAGATTCTACTCCCGAAATCTCAATATTTTCTCCTCTTTCAGGAAAAAAATTGGGAATTTCGAAAGAATTATCCTCATCTATATCAATAAAATTACCTTTTTGATATATTGTTGGATTCATATATAATTTAGTGATATTCTTTTTCTTTCTACCTTGTAACTTACCCTTAAGTTTAAAACCTTGATTGAAACTATATGAAATCTTAGGTTCTTTATTAAAAATGCTATTCCAATTGTATTTACTCCATCCTTGAGTAATTAATAACAAATCAAGATTATATCTCTTTTTTCTATCCATTTCAGTAAAATAATATTTCTCATCTTCTATAAAACCCCTTACATAAGGTCTCAATATCATAGCTGAATATATATTATCGATTGAATTATAACATTGGGTTCCTTCTGGTAATACCGAAACACTAACATCATATCTTACTCCTTCTTTTTTAGGTATTTTTACGGCAATGGATAAGGAGTCCTTTGTGGTTTCTAAGTCAGTACTAATATTTTTGACAATATGATCAAAAGAACTATACAATAATCTTTCTGCAACAGCTATTTTTCCTTTAAACAGAGTCACCTTATTTATCCCTGGGTAAAATATGTCTCTTTTTAATGAAATCCTTCTTTGTGTTTCATTAGGTAAAAAATGCAAAGGAATTTTCTTAGATAGATGGTTTTGACTCACCAATAAATAATAATCATTACTAGCTAAATTTTCTAAGGTTTTTATATTGGTATTAAGCTCCACTATCGCATAATCCTTTGAAGTATTATTAATGGCAATTGCTATACCTCTGGCATTGATTTTAGGAAATGATTTTTCTATCTCATTTCCATTTTTAAATCGTACGACCGCTTTATATTGTGTGGTTAATTTTGGACGCATATTAAATTTACCTATACCGAATTGATTCGAAGCAAATGAAGTAATTTTATTTCCTTGATTATCAATTACATATCCCGTTTCAAAAGGTACACCATACCCCCTATTATTAATCAACTTAAAGCCAACACTATTATCTGTATCAGAAATCAAGTGCCCTCCTTCAGGCAGAATCTGAAAATCGTACTGTATTTCCTTTGGTAAAATTTCCTTTTTGACTGATTCCTTTATGATTTTTATTTTCTTGATATACGATTCGTCTTCCAAAAAATTACTCATCCAATTCGTAGAGGCTCGAACATAGTAATCACCATCGTTCCAAATAGAATCTACTTTAATATTTCCCCTAAAATTACCTCTGGAACCAAAAAACAAACCTTCGTATAATTCCTTACCTTCCTCATTAAATATCTGAACATTGAAATTTGTAGAACCAAAAGAAGGAAGATTGTTTTGACGATCGTATGCATATCCCTTAAACCAAATCTCCTCGCCTTTGATATAAACACTTTTATCCAGATGTAAAAAAAGTGTCTCTCTCGGGACACTAAAATAATCTTGATTAGCCTCTGCCGCAGAACGTGAACTCTGATCCTGTGCAAATGCTCCTAGCGAAAGAAAAAGTATATTTAATTTAAGTAATAAACGATTCATAAGCCTCCGGTTTTATATGTGATTACCTTCAAATATAAATATCAAAAAACTTAAATCTTTTGAATATCAAGACTTTAACTTAAAATTAGGATGAACTAATTTGTAAAATTCCTCTTAAAAAATAGAGATAATTAGTAATCATACTTCCATTAGTCAAATCTTTACGTATCCAGAAAAAATCTTCTTCTTCTATTGCGATACGATAAGCTGTAGGAATCTTAAGTGTAATTCCTAGTTTTTCCTTTAATTGAGGGATTTTCTCAAGTGATTTCTGTATTCTACTCTGTTTTTCTAGAGTTTCTGTGGATTTAAATCTTGAAACGATCGTTTCTTGATGTTCTCTAATCAATGAAATAATATCGGCATCACTCGAACCAGAAATCACAACACCCAGTTGAGGAGTTGCAAATTTATTGTTCAATACTCCGTACTTTCTTTCTTCTTCTTTTCCTTTTTTGATCCATAAAAAAGTACGATTTTTTCTTGCTAAACCAGAAAATGCAGCCATTGGCATTTGTCTCATCGAAAATAAAGGTTCCTGTTGAGGTAATCCAGGTACTTCTGCACCTAAATATTTACGTATTGTATCCCCAACATTACTTTTCCATAAATCATTCTCAATAACAACAGAGAGTTCATTTATTTTTCCTACAGAGTGAGCCATGGCTCCCTGATTCTTTGTTTTTTGTCTTTTTTGGTCTCTGTACAACTAATGATACAAAGCAAGCAAATAATTGCAAGCGATAATTTCCTAATAAAGTGATGATATTTGCGGTTATGATTTCGAAAGTTTCAATGTCATACCTGGTTTTATACCACTACCGCTAATATCGTTCCAATTTTTAAGATTTTCTACAGAAATACCTTTAAATTTTTGTGAAATACTCCATAAGGTGTCTCCAGTCTTTACTGTATAGGATTCTGAACTGCTGCTTACTGCCTTTGCTGTAGTCTTAGAAGTTGTTGTTTTGGTTCGACTTACAACAGGTCTTCGTGGATAAACAGTAAGACGTTGACCAATTCTTAGGTTATTACTACGCAAACCATTCCATTTTTTTAATTGACTTACCCTAACACCATATCTTCTTGCGATTTTTCCTAAATAATCACCACTACGGACTCTATATCGAATTCTATCATTGGCTTCAGAATATTTTGGAAGTGGTTTTTCACGCTTATCAAAATCAGCTTTGGCTAATGCATAAATTTGATCTTCATTAGATACAAAAGGGCCAATTTTATCCAAGGGTAAGCGTAATACATAATCTTCATCTTTGATGTACGGAATAATATCTAATTTATATGAAGGGTTTAGAAATTGTAACTCTTCGATATCAATATTTACATATTCAGAAACCTGATCCAATGTAATCATATGTTTTACTTTAATTGTATCTGTTTCAAAATAAGTTACTTCTGGTTTTCTAGGTTTAAAACCATGTTTGTCTGCATATTCAAAAATATACATCGTAGCCAAAAAAGCAGGTAAATACCCTGCTGTCTCTCTAGGAAGATTATGCCTAATATTCCAGTAATTTTTATACCCCCCACTACGACGAATAGCCTTGGTAACATTACCTGGTCCAGAATTATATGATGCTAAAGCAAGATCCCAATCTCCAAAAACTTTATATAGATTAGCAAGATATTTACATGCCGCTTTGGTTGACATAATAGGATCCATACGTTCATCTACATAAGAACTAACTTCTAAACCAAACATTTTACCTGTACCAAACATAAATTGCCATAATCCTGTTGCTCCAACTCTTGATTTTGCTCGCGGTTTTAAAGCCGATTCTACAATAGCTAGATATTTTATTTCTAAAGGGATATTTTGGTTATCTAATTCTTGTTCAAAAAGAGGGAAATAAAATTCGCTCAAAGCCATTAAGCGCCCAAGGTGTTCATGGCGATTTTTTAGATACCTTTTGATTACACTTTCTAGTGAAGGATTATATTCTACATTAAAAGGAGTTCTGGCATTTAACTCTGCTAATCTTGCTTTTAAGGTATCGGTAGGTAAATCAACATATTCCACTGGCTCATACGCTAAATCTGTAACTGATTTGTAAATAGTATCAAAGAGACTCGAGTTATACAGTTCTTGTTTCCAGATTGAATCTAATTCTGACATTCTGGGATGATCTTTAGCTGCATAAATTATACTATCCTTTGCACTAGTCGATGTTAATGTCGTTATCCGCATTTCACCGCTGGTTTTGATCACTTGTGTAGTATCAACTACAGTAATGGTATCTTGTTTCAAAGCCAGATTTTCCTTCAGATGAATTTCTTTAGTTTTTTCAGATTTTGATTGTTCTTGGGGTGGTGTTTCTTGTCCCATTACTGAAACCGAAATCAAGAAAAAAGAAAAAAATAATATGCGATAGTTGTTCATTTTACAAATTCGTTTATTGAAATTGTTTAGGTTTATAGTTCTTAGAAATTTTGGGGTCATTAGTAGCATCGTTAATTCTAATTAAAATCATTAATTAACATGTTATCAACAATAATTGCAACGAAAATCGCATTTTTTTTCTAAAACACAAAAAATCAAGACATTAAAAACATAAAAAAACCGGATAAAACGTCCGGTTCTTTATAATTATTTTAAAAAATACGTGATTTCTTACAAATTTAATATTGATTTTTTACTTTTCAATTGCTGCTATTCCAGGTAATGTTTTTCCTTCTAAACTTTCTAACATTGCTCCTCCTCCAGTAGAAACATAACTTACTTTATCTCCAAAACCGAACTGTTTTACAGCAGCAACAGAATCACCTCCTCCTACAAGAGAGAATGCACTCTTTTCTGTAGCCTCTGCAATAGAATGTCCTAAGGCAATTGTTCCTTTAGAAAAATTTTCCATCTCAAAAACACCCAATGGTCCATTCCATAATATCGTTTTTGATTTTAATATTACTTCGTGAAAATTCTTCATTGTTTTTGGTCCAGCATCAAGTCCCTGCCATCCATTAGGTATCATATTTACATCCATCACAGCAGTATTCGCATTGTTATCAAAAGCATCTGCTCCTAATACATCTACAGGCAAATGAACTTGAACTCCTTTTTCTTCTGCTTTTTTCAGAATTTCTAGTGCAAGCTCTTGTTTATCATCTTCACATATAGAATCCCCTATTTGTCCTCCTTTTGCTTTAACAAAAGTATATGTCATTCCTCCACCAACAATGAGATGATCTACTTTATCGAGGATATTTTCAATAATTGTAATTTTTGAAGATACCTTTGAACCTCCTAGAACCGCAGTTATAGGTTTTTCACCGCTTCTTAATACTTTATCAATGCTCTCTATCTCTTTTGCTAATAAACTACCAAAACATTTGTTTTCAGAAAAAAATTGTGCAACAATAGTAGTTGACGCATGTGCTCGATGTGCAGTTCCAAACGCATCATTAACATAAATATCTCCTAGCTTAGATAGTTGCTCTGCAAAATCAACGTCTCCTTTTGTTTCACTTGGGTGAAATCTTAAATTCTCTAATAATAATACTTCTCCCGAGTTTAGTGAAGCAACGGCATCCTCTGCTTCTTGCCCGACACAATTTGCTACATATTTTACTTGAACGCCTAAAACATCTGCTACCTCATCTACAATATGTCGTAAAGAAAATTCATCCTGTACTCCTTTAGGTCTCCCTAAATGAGACATAAGAATTGCGCTTCCTCCATCTTCTAATACTTTAATTATTGTAGGTTTTGCCGCTTGAATTCTAGTATTATCTGTTACTTCAAAATTTTCATTAAGAGGTACATTAAAATCTACACGAATTAAGGCTTTCTTATTTTCAAAATTAAAATTGTTGATTGTCTTCATCTTACTGGATTGGTCGTTGAGCAAACGAAAATAATTCTATTTCGTTAAAAACCTCTACATCTAACAGAAAAATTATGTTAAACTGAATACAAATTTTCACTTTTATCATTTTTTTATAAAAAGGGCTTTTTAAATAAAAAAATCGTATTGTTTTTGAAGATTAAAGTTAAACCATTATTTAAAAACTCGACTTCTTGAAAATCAAAATTTTAAGAACTATGATTTTATTTAAAACACTAAAACTACTTGTTTCTCAGTGCATATCCTTTTAAACCTTCTCTAATTTTGAATTCATACTTCTCAAATCACACTTCTTTTTTTCTTATCCATTATATTTGCCTATGCTTTTCTCTAAAATATTAGGATTAAAACACATCAAAAGTTATTTGACGACAAGTGCTGATCGGAAGAGAATCCCTCATGCTCAGCTTTTTGTAGGCCCTAATGGCAGTGGCACCTTACCTATGGCGATTGCATATGCACAATATGTATTATGTCAAAACCAAAATGGTGAAAATACAGAAGGTAATCATGCATGCAATATAAAATTTGATCATCTTGCACACCCAGATCTTCATTTTGCATATCCTGTAGCAATAAATGATAAAGTAAAAAAACACCCCGTATCAGATCATTTTGCCGAAGAATGGAGAAGTTTTGTAGGCAAAAATCCTTATGGAAGTATTTTTGATTGGTATCTATCTTTGGGTATAGAAAAAAAACAAGGACAAATTGGTGTTGATGAAGCTCTGGAAATAGTAAAGAAACTTTCTCTGAAAAGCTATGAAGGAGGATATAAGATTATGCTTATCTGGATGGCAGATAAAATGAATATTGCTGCATCCAATAAACTTCTTAAATTAATAGAAGAACCTCCTGAAAAAACAATATTTATTCTCATTACCGAAGATGAAGAACAACTGATACAGACCATTCGATCCAGATGTCAGGTAGTTCACTTTCCTCCATTGGGGGAGCAGGTGATCAAAGATGCTATTCTTGAAAAAGAAAAAATCTCTGATAGCGATGCTCTAAAAATTGCACATCAAGCAAATGGAGATTATAGCAAAGCCTTGCGTCTGCTACATCAAGATGGTGGAGATGATCAGTTTGAGGAATGGTTTATACAATGGGTTCGTACTGCTTTTAAAGCTAAAGGAAATAAATCTGCGGTAAATGAACTTATTACCTGGAGCGAGTCTATCGCTGGAACTGGAAGAGAAACACAAAAAAAATTCCTAAAATATTGTATTGATTTTTTTAGACAAGCCATGCTTCTTAATTATGGTGCAGAAGATCTGGTTTTTTTAGAACCTAATACTAGCGGTTTTAAATTAAAGAATTTTGCTCCTTTTGTACATGGATCAAATATAATGGATATCTGCAATGAATTACAAGATGCAGTATATCATATTGAGCGAAATGGAAATGCAAAAATCGTTCTCACAGATCTCTCCATAAAACTTACTCGATTACTTCACAAGAAGGCCAGCTAACACAAATAATTTAAAGTATTAAACATGGATAATTTTGTATCAAATATTGTTGCGATAACTATTTTATTGTTTCTATTGATCACTTTTTTGCAATCTGGATTGGATAAAATTCTGGATTGGAAAGGAAACTTAGGTTGGTTAAAAGAACATTTTGCAAAAACATTTATGGGCAACATGGTTCCATTTCTACTGTCGGTTGTTTTAATCATTGAAGTTATTACGGCAATCTGTTGTGTTATAGGAATTTATTATCTGGTTTCTGATAACGAGAATTGTTTTGCTCTTACGGCTATGTTTTTAGCCTGTATAACGCTTTTAATGCTTCTTTTGGGGCAAAGAGTAGCCAAAGATTATGCTGGCGCTTTAACAATCACTTGTTACTTTATAGTGACCGTTTTTGGACTGTATATAGTTTCTGTATGAGAAAGGATTGTTGAAAAAATATCTCTTTCTGAAATAGCGTTACACTAAAATATAATGAAATGAAAGATGAATCAAAAAATGTTTATGTAAAACGAACTCAGAAGAATTATACTATTTAATATTTTATTTTACTCAATTAATGGTTTTGTATAGATGTCATATGCTGTAATGGAGATAATCAATTC